>NZ_BPLK01000008.1 GCF_019656215.1 Apilactobacillus zhangqiuensis | reverse complement strand
CAACTTGGTTGTAAGAATTAAACATTGCGAAGTCAATTCGCTTATAAAATAACAATTTATTCAGAAGAGCTAAGTTAAGCTTTTCATCTTAAGATGAGAGTTTGATCCTGGCTCAGGACGAACGCTGGCGGCGTGCCTAATACATGCAAGTCGAACGAGCTCTCCCAAATTGATTTTATGCTTGCATAAATGATTTTTGGATTCGGAGCGAGTGGCGAACTGGTGAGTAACACGTGGGTAACCTGCCCCAAAGCGGGGGATAACATTTGGAAACAAGTGCTAATACCGCATAATTAGTTGGAACCGCATGGTTCCAACTTGAAAGATGGCTCTGCTATCACTTTGGGATGGACCCGCGCCGTATTAGTTAGTTGGTGAGATAAAAGCCCACCAAGACGATGATACGTAGCCGACCTGAGAGGGTAATCGGCCACATTGGGACTGAGACACGGCCCAGACTCCTACGGGAGGCAGCAGTAGGGAATCTTCCACAATGGACGAAAGTCTGATGGAGCAACGCCGCGTGAGTGATGAAGGTTTTCGGATCGTAAAACTCTGTTGTTAAAGAAGAACAAGTGTTAGAGTAACTGTTAACACTTTGACGGTATTTAACCAGAAAGCCACGGCTAACTACGTGCCAGCAGCCGCGGTAATACGTAGGTGGCAAGCGTTGTCCGGATTTATTGGGCGTAAAGCGAGCGCAGGCGGTTTTGTAAGTCTGCTGTGAAAGCCCTCAGCTTAACTGAGGAAGTGCAGTGGAAACTACAAAACTTGAGTACAGAAGAGGAAAGTGGAACTCCATGTGTAGCGGTGAAATGCGTAGATATATGGAAGAACACCAGTGGCGAAGGCGGCTTTCTGGTCTGTTACTGACGCTGAGGCTCGAAAGCATGGGTAGCGAACAGGATTAGATACCCTGGTAGTCCATGCCGTAAACGATGAATACTAGGTGTTGGAGGGTTTCCGCCCTTCAGTGCCGCAGCTAACGCATTAAGTATTCCGCCTGGGGAGTACGACCGCAAGGTTGAAACTCAAAGGAATTGACGGGGGCCCGCACAAGTGGTGGAGCATGTGGTTTAATTCGATGCTACGCGAAGAACCTTACCAGCTCTTGACATCTTCTGCCAACCCAAGAGATTGGGCGTTCCCTTCGGGGACAGAATGACAGGTGGTGCATGGTTGTCGTCAGCTCGTGTCGTGAGATGTTGGGTTAAGTCCCGCAACGAGCGCAACCCTTATTATTAGTTGCCAGCATTTAGTTGGGCACTCTAGTGAGACTGCCGGTGATAAACCGGAGGAAGGTGGGGACGACGTCAAATCATCATGCCCCTTATGAGCTGGGCTACACACGTGCTACAATGGATGGTACAACGAGTCGCGAAACCGCGAGGTCAAGCTAATCTCTTAAAGCCATTCTCAGTTCGGATTGCAGGCTGCAACTCGCCTGCATGAAGTTGGAATCACTAGTAATCGTGGATCAGCATGCCACGGTGAATACGTTCCCGGGCCTTGTACACACCGCCCGTCACACCATGAGAGTTTGTAACACCCAAAGACGATGGGGTAACCTTTTAGGAGCTAGTCGTCTAAGGTGGGACAGATGATTAGGGTGAAGTCGTAACAAGGTAGCCGTAGGAGAACCTGCGGCTGGATCACCTCCTTTCTAAGGAAATTTCGGAAACTTACATTAGATTCATCAATCTTATTCAGTTTTGAG
>NZ_BPLK01000007.1 GCF_019656215.1 Apilactobacillus zhangqiuensis | reverse complement strand
TCCTACCCTTGCAGAGGGCGATCCCTCAACTACTCTCGGCGTTTAGAAGCTTAACTTCTGTGTTCGGCATGGGAACAGGTGTATCCTTCTAGCTATCGCCACCACACTATTTATCTGAAAGAACTTCGTTCTCTCAAAACTAGATATTATTTATTTCTGCCGATTACTACCTTACTTGGTTAAGTCCTCGACCAATTAGTACTAGTCCGCTCCATACATCACTGCACTTCCACTTCTAGCCTATCTACCTAATCATCTCTTAGGGGTCTTACTTCCATAAAGGAATGGGAAATTTCATCTTGAGGTCGGTTTCACACTTAGATGCTTTCAGCGTTTATCTCATCCATACATAGCTACCCAGCGATGCCCCTGGCGGGACAACTGGTACACCAGCGGTATGTCCATCTCGGTCCTCTCGTACTAGAGACAGCTCCCCTCAAATTTCCTACGCCCGCGACGGATAGGGACCGAACTGTCTCACGACGTTCTGAACCCAGCTCGCGTACCGCTTTAATGGGCGAACAGCCCAACCCTTGGGACCAACTACAGCCCCAGGATGCGATGAGCCGACATCGAGGTGCCAAACCTCCCCGTCGATGTGAACTCTTGGGGGAGATAAGCCTGTTATCCCCAGGGTAGCTTTTATCCGTTGAGCGATGGCCCTTCCATACGGAACCACCGGATCACTAAGCCCGACTTTCGTCCCTGCTCGACCTGTCTGTCTCGCAGTCAAGCTCCCTTTTGCCTTTACACTCGAAGAATGATTTCCAACCATTCTGAGGGAACCTTTGGGCGCCTCCGTTACTGTTTGGGAGGCGACCGCCCCAGTCAAACTGCCAATCAGACACTGTCTCCCACCACGATGAGTGGTGCGGGTTAGAGTGTTAGCACAGCGAGGGTAGTATCCCAACAATGCCTCCACCGAAACTAGCGTTCCGGTTTCCACGGCTCCTACCTATCCTGTACAAGCTATGTCAACACCCAATATCAAATTACAGTAAAGCTCCATGGGGTCTTTCCGTCCTGTCGCGGGTAACCTGCTTCTTCACAGGTATCTCAATTTCACCGAGTCTCTCGTTGAGACAGTGCTCAGATCGTTACGCCTTTCGTGCGGGTCGGAACTTACCCGACAAGGAATTTCGCTACCTTAGGACCGTTATAGTTACGGCCGCCGTTTACTGGGGCTTCGTTTCTGGGCTTCGCCGAAGCTAACTCATCCACTTAACCTTCCAGCACCGGGCAGGCGTCAGCCCCTATACTTCATCTTACGATTTTGCAGAAACCTGTGTTTTTGATAAACAGTCGCCTGAGCCTTTTCACTGCGGCTGCACTTGCGTGCAGCACCCCTTCTCCCGAAGTTACGGGGTCATTTTGCCGAGTTCCTTAACGAGAGTTCACTCGCTCACCTTAGGATACTCTCCTTGACTACCTGTGTCGGTTTGCGGTACGGGTAGTTAATTACTAACTAGAAGCTTTTCTCGGTAGTGTGACATGGCCCACTTCTCTACTTTATTTCGATCCTCATCACAGCTTGTCAACCCGGTAACAAGCATTTCACTCATTACCTGACTTACTGCTTGAACGCACATATCCAACAGTGCGCACAGGTTAGCCTTCTACGTCCCTCCATCGCTCAAACATAATTAACTAGTACAGGAATCTCAACCTGTTATCCATCGCCTACGCCTCTAGGCCTCGGCTTAGGTCCCGACTTACCCTGGGAGGACGAGCCTTCCCCAGGAAACCTTAGTCAATCGGTGGAATAGATTCTCACTATTCTTTCGCTACTCATACCGGCATTCTCACTTCTAAGCGCTCCAGCAGTCCTTACAGTCTACCTTCGTTGCCCTTAGAACGCTCTCCTATCACATGACTACGTCATGTCCACAATCTCGGTAATATGCTTAGCCCCGGTAAATTTTCGGCGCAGAATCACTCGACTAGTGAGCTATTACGCACTCTTTAAATGGTGGCTGCTTCTGAGCCAACATCCTAGTTGTCTATGCAACTCCACATCCTTTTCCACTCAGCATATATTTAGGGACCTTAATTGGTGGTCTGGGCTGTTCCCCTTTCGACGATGGATCTTATCACTCATCGTCTGACTCCCGGACATATAAATCGATGGTATTCGGAGTTTATCTGAATTTAGTAACCCATGACGGGCCCCTCACCCAAACAGTGCTCTACCTCCATGATTCTAAGTCCGAGGCTAGCCCTAAAGCTATTTCGGAGAGAACCAGCTATCTCCAAGTTCGTTTGGAATTTCACCGCTACCCACATTTCATCCCAGCACTTTTCAACGTACACGGGTTCGGCCCTCCGGTGCGTTTTACCGCACTTTCAGCCTGAACATGGGTAGATCACCTGGTTTCGGGTCTATCCCAACATACTGTAACGCCCTATTCAGACTCGCTTTCGCTACGGCTCCGGACTTTTCGCCTTAACCTTGCATGTTAGCATAACTCGCCGGTTCATTCTACAAGAGGCACGCCATCACCCATTAACGGGCTCTGACTGCTTGTAGGCACATGGTTTCAGGAACTATTTCACTCCCCTTCCGGGGTGCTTTTCACCTTTCCCTCACGGTACTGGTTCACTATCGGTCACTAGGGAGTATTTAGCTTTGGGAGATGGTCCTCCCGGATTCCGACGACGTTTCACGTGTGTCGCCGTACTCAGGATCCTGAACTGAGGTTAATTGATTTCGCCTACGGGGCTATCACCCTGTATCGCTTAACTTCCCAGATAATTCGACTATCAATTAACTTGGTAACTCAAATGTTCAGTCCTACAACCCCAAAGAGCAAGCTCTTTGGTTTGAGCTGTTCCCCGTTCGCTCGCCGCTACTTAGGGAATCGAAATTTCTTTCTCTTCCTGTGGGTACTTAGATGTTTCAGTTCCCCACGTCTGCCTCCAAACTAGATATGTATTCTCTAGCTGGTGATAATCGATTAAGATTATCGAGTTTCCTCATTCGGAAATCTCCGGATCAAAGCTTACGTACAGCTCCCCGAAGCATATCGGTGTTAGTCCCGTCCTTCATCGGCTCCTAGTGCCAAGGCATCCACCATGCGCCCTTCATAACTTAACCTATTTCATCACTACGTGATGTTTGGTTAGTTGAGTATTTACGAATAAACTAATATTTTAAAACTCAAAATAACGCGGTGTTCTCGGTTGAAATTGTATTTTTATACAAATTCAATATAGAAATTAAATAATATCTAGTTTTCAAAGAACCAAGTA
>NZ_BPLK01000006.1 GCF_019656215.1 Apilactobacillus zhangqiuensis | reverse complement strand
TTAATTCTTACAACCAAGTTGTAAGTTCCTTACACATCATCGATTATCAATCTTGTTCAGTTTTCAAAGATCTACCATTTATATGTCTAAATTACGACTTCTTAATTATATCAAAGCTGTGAAACAATGTCAACAACTTTTTTCAAGCAATCAAATTTATTAACGTTATCTCTTAACGACAACAATAAATATTATGCCATGTAATCGTTGTTATGTCAACAACTTTTTATATTTATTTTTTCAAGCTGTTCGTCTTTCAAACAACATTTAATATATTATCAAGTTTGTGTAACATCGTCAACCACTTTCGACAAAAAAAGCGTAAAGAATTGAAATTAATCAATTCTCTACGCTTAATTGTAGTTCTTAGTCTTGTTCTGAGTTGTCTTCTGGTCTCATAGTTGGGAATAGTAGAACATCTCTAATTGATTCAGCATCAGTTAATAACATAACTAGACGATCAATACCAATACCTAGTCCTCCTGTTGGTGGCATACCGTATTCTAGAGCTTCAACGTAGTCTAAATCGACAGGTTGTGCTTCATCGTTACCGTTAGCCTTTTCAGCAGCTTGAGCTTGGAATCTTTCTTTTTGATCGATTGGATCGTTTAATTCAGAGAATGCGTTAGCGTATTCCATACCTTCAACATATAGTTCAAAACGGTCAGTAAATCTTGGGTCATCAGCATTCTTCTTAGCTAATGGTGAAATTTCTACTGGGTGTCCATAGATAAATGTTGGGTTTTTAATTTCTGGTTGAACCTTTTCTTCGAAGAATTCGTTAATAATGTGTCCTACAGTCCAGAAATCTTGGTATTCAATGTTATTCTTGTCAGCAAGTTTTCTAGCTTCTTCTAGACTCATTTCTTTCCAGAAATCAATTCCAGTAAATTCTTTGATAGCATCTACCATGTGTAAACGTTCAAATGGCTTGTTAAAGTCTACGTCTTCGCCACGGTAGTTAATGATACCGTTGTCAGTAACAACTTTAGCAGCTGCCTTGAAAATACCTTCAGTTTCATCCATAACATCATGGAAGTCGAAGTATGCAATGTATGATTCTAGTTCAGTAAATTCTGGGTTATGGTTTTGATCCATACCTTCATTTCTGAATACACGACCGATTTCGTATACACGTTCCATGCCACCAACGATTAAACGTTTTAGATGTAGTTCTAGTGCGATACGTAGGTATAAGTCAATGTCTAGTGCATTGTGATGAGTAATGAATGGACGGGCGCTAGCACCACCGGCTTGGTTGTGTAGTACTGGTGTTTCTACTTCAGTACAGTCCATTTCATTATCTAGATAGTTTCTGATTGCAGAAATAATCTTGCTACGTTTTTGGAAACGGTCAAAGCTATCACGATTTGAAATTAAATCAAGATATCTTTGACGGTATTTTTGTTCCTTGTTTTGTAAACCATGGTACTTGTCAGGCAATGGACGCAAAGCCTTTGATAAGAAAGTTACATGAGTAGCCTTAACAGTTAATTCACCCATGTCTGTCTTAATTAGTTCACCTTCGATACCTAAGTGATCACCTAAGTCGGCACGCTTGAAGAAATGGTAGTTATCTTCACCTACTTCATCTTTTCTTACGTATAGTTGAATTCTACCGGTACGATCTTGTAAATCACCAAAACCTACCTTACCTTTTCCACGTTTTGCAACCATACGTCCAGCGATAACAACTTTAAGATTTTCTTCTTCTAGTTCTTCTTTAGTACTATCGTTGTACTTATCGTGTAATTGTTTAGCTAAATGAGTACGTTCAAAACGGCTACCGAATGGGTCGACCCCTTCTTCTCGTAATTCATTCATCTTTTGGCGACGAACTCGCAATTGGTCATTCATTTGCTTTTCTTGTGCCACAGTAAAACCTCCATCAGAATAAATTATTTTATATTAACATAATACCATAAAATAATTTAAAAAATTACATTTCACTTAAATCCGCTTTTTTTGCTTCTCTTTTATGGGTCTTTTCAAGGAAATTATCGAAAATATCGTCCATTTCTTGTTCAGTTTCAGCGTTGTTTAGAGCAACTTTGGTTCTTGCTGAGTGAGAAATACCCTTTAAGTAGTAAGCAGCTTGTCCTCTAAATTCACGTGGACCTGTGAAGTCACCCTTCACACCTACTAAACGGTGTAGATGTTCCTTAGCAGTTGCAATCTTTTCATCGACTGAAGGTTCCTTCAATAATTCACCGGTTTCTAGATAGTGTTTTGTTTGTTGTAGCATCCATGGGTTACCTTCAGCGGCACGTCCAATCATTACAGCGTCTGCTCCAACTTCGTCTAACATCCTCTTGGCTTCTTGAGGAGTTCTAACATCCCCATTACCCATAAATGGAATAGTTAAAGCGTCAGCAACTTGTTTTAATACGTCCCAGTCGGCATTACCAGTGTACATTTGTTTTCTAGTTCTACCGTGCATTGCGATAGCTGAGGCACCGGCCTTTTCTGCCATCAATGCATTTTGAACAGCGTATACGTGGTCTTCATCCCAACCAGTTCTCATCTTAACAGTAACTGGTTTTTTAACAGCGTCTGTAACGTATGAAACCATTTCGTATACCTTATTTGGATCCAATAGCCATTTTGAACCGGCATCGGTCTTAATAACTTTGTTTACGGGACAACCCATGTTGATATCGATAATATCAGCATCAGTTTCTTGGTCGATAAACTTAGCCCCTTCTACAAGGGTTTCCTTAGTACCACCAAAAATTTGAATACTCATTGGATGTTCTTTTGGATCAATATCCAACATACTTAGAGTCTTCTTGTTCTTGTACATTAAACCACGATCAGAAATCATTTCACAGACAACAAGTCCGGCTCCTGATTCTTTACAAATCATTCTAAAAGCAGTGTTAGTAACTCCAGCCATTGGAGCAACAACTACTTGATTGGGGATAGTAACATCTCCGATTTTCCATTCCATTTATATTCACCTCAATATTAAACACGTTTAACATGATAAACATCATATCATACTAAATTTAAAACTGCATACTTACTATTCTTTTGAATCTTTCTTGTCAGTTAATAAGGCTCTTAAGTCGTCTTCACTGTAATTATATTCAGTTTCACAGAAGTTACAAATAACCTTTGCCCCGTGATCTTCATCAATCATAGCTTGGATTTCCTTATCGTTTAGACCGGCAATCTTTTCAGCAAATTTTTCCTTTGAACAATCACACTTAAATTCAACCGGCATGTTTTGTAAGATGTCGATGTTATCTTCACCGAAGATTAATTTCAAAATGTCTTCTGGTTTTTGTTTTGATAAGAATAGTTCTGAAATCATTGGAATTGACTTCAAACGTTCTTCTAGTTTGCTGATTGCGTCATCAGATGCACCTGGTAGCACTTGAATCAAGTATCCACCGGCAGCACCAATGGTTCCATCTTCGTTAACGTATACTGAAACACCAACAGCTGATGGAATTTGTTCTGATTGAGCTAGGTAGAAAGTAAAGTCGTCACCAATTTCACCTGAAACTAGTTGGACGTTACTTACGTATGGTTCGTCCCCACCTAAGTTTTTCATTACTTCTAGACTACCTTGTCCAACTGCGCCACCAACATCTAACTTGTGGTGCTTGTTCAATGGTAAATCAACATGTGGATTGTGAATGTATCCCTTAACGTGACCATTTGCATCCACGTCGACTAGTACTGGTCCGGCAGGACCATCACCCAATACCTTTACAGTCATTGTTTCTTTACCTTTCAATACAGATGTAGCTAATAATAGACTAGCTACCAATGAACGACCTAATACCGCTGAAGATACAGGCCATGTTTTATGATCTTTTTGTGCTTCATCTACCACTCCGGTAGCTTCCATTGCGTATGCTCTAAACATACCATCTTTGGTAACACTCTTTGTTAAATAGTCTGCCATTTTTATTCCTCCGTAATTACCTAAAAAAGCGTGAGTCAAATAAATTCAACCCACGCTCTATTAGTTAGTCTTCATCATTATCTTGATGTTGATTTTCTTTTTGTTCTAATTGTTCTTTACTTTCTTCAAAAGAAGCATCTTCGTTATCGCTTGAAGTGTTTTCTTCTGGCATCTTACCAGTACGGTATAGACTTAAGATTTCTTTTTCATCTAGAGTTTCGTACTTAAGTAATGCGTCAGCGATTACCTTATGTTGTTCACGGTGTTGTTCGATAATATCATGAGCTTGACCATGAGCTTCATCAATTAATCTTCTAACTTCTTCATCGATAACTGAAGCAGTCTTTTCAGAATATCTTCTTGCGTATGGGTCATCGTTTGGACTTTCCAATTGAACAGTACCTAACTTTTCACTCATACCGTATTGAGTAACCATAGCACGAGCTAAGTTAGTAGCTTGTTCGAAATCATTAGAAGCACCTGAAGACAATGAGTCAAAGATAATTTCTTCGGCAGTTCTACCACCCATTAAACCAGCAAGTTGTTCCATTGCATTCTTCTTAGATAGCAATTGTTGGTCTTCTTTTGGAAGCATGATTGCGTATCCGCCGGCACGTCCACGAGGAACGATAGTAACCTTGTGAACTACACGAGCATCGTTTAGAACTAAACCAACGATTGTATGACCAGCTTCGTGGTTGGCAACAATGTTTTGTTCTTTTTGACTAACAACTTTATCTTTCTTAGCTGGACCAGCAATTACACGATCTTCAGCTTCATCCAATTCTGATGGACCGATTTCTGACTTGTTTCTTCTAGCAGCTAATAAAGCAGCTTCGTTTAGCAAGTTAGCTAAATCAGCACCAACGAATCCTGGAGTTTGTTTAGCGATTTCATGTAAGTCAACGTTATCAGCGATTGGCTTGTTCTTAGCATGTACCTTTAAGATTGCTTCTCTACCCTTAACGTCTGGTCTACCAACTAGTACCTTACGGTCAAAACGACCTGGACGAGTTAAGGCAGGATCCAATACGTCAGCACGGTTAGTTGCGGCAATTACGATGACACCATCGTTACCTGAGAAACCATCCATTTCAACCAGTAGTTGGTTCAATGTTTGTTCTCTTTCATCGTGACCACCGCCCATGCCGTTGCCACGCTTTCTACCAACGGCATCGATTTCATCAATGAAGATGATTGCTGGGGCTTCTTTTTTAGCCTGTGTGAACAAGTCACGAACACGACTAGCACCAACCCCGACAAACATTTCAACAAAATCAGAACCTGAGATTGAGTAGAATGGTACGCCAGCTTCACCAGATACGGCTTTAGCTAGTAAAGTTTTACCAGTTCCTGGTGGTCCTTCTAATAAGACACCATGTGGAATCTTAGCACCCAACTTGGTGAACTTCTTTGGATCCTTTAAGAATTCAACGATTTCAACAAGTTCTTGTTTTTCTTCTTCTTCACCGGCAACGTCTGTGAAACGAACATCACTCTTAGTTGGTTTAGCTTTTGACTTACCAACACCCATGATGCCGCCTTTGCTGCCATTCTTACCACCCATTTGGTTCATCATTACGAAGAAGAAAATGATGATGATTAACATTGGTAGTAATGAGAAAATTAGGTTTGACCAGAAGCCACTGTCAGTATCAGCGGCTTTGGCACCCATCTTAACGTTATTCTTCTTAGCATAGTTTGTAATTTCATTAATAGTACCATTGTTCTTCAAAACCTTAGTCTTGAAAGATGAAACCTTAGTTTCACTCTTGGTATTACTAAATAAAATACTACCAGAATTGTTTGATTTAACGCTTTGTGCTTTTCTGTATTCACCAGAAACAGTGTATACACCATTTTCTGGTTGAATTGAAAAACTCTTAATCTTGTTATCTTTTAGTTCTTGAACAAACTGACTAGATTGTAATTCTTTGTTTTGAGGTTGACCGTTCTTTGATGTAACAAAGAAAGTAACTCCCAAGACAATCAAGAAGCACACTATGTAGAACAGGCTGTTCTTGAATAATCCTTTATTATTGTTATTACGCATCAATTGCCTCCTGTGTTCAATGCTTTGTTATGTATTAAAAATAAAATGGTGAGACCCGCCATTTTTTCAACACATTACACAAAGCATATATTATCATTTTTCAGAAGAATTAACTATTTATTTGTCTGAATAAACTTCTGGTTTTAATACACCAACATATGGAAGGTTACGATACTTACCTTGGTAATCTAAACCATAACCAACTACGAATTCGTTAGGTACTTCTAGACCAACGTAATCAGCTTTAGCTTCAACTACTCTTCCTTCAGGCTTGTCCATTAAAGTACATACCTTAATTGATCTAGCACCGCGTTCAGCTAATAAATCTTCTAAATATTTCAATGTTCTACCAGTATCGATAATATCTTCAATGAAAATAACATCCCTACCGTTAACATCCACATCAATATCTTTCATTAATTCAATGGTTCCGCTTGATGCAGTACCTCCATGGTAGCTTGAAACGTCAATAAAATCGATGTCCATGTAAAGGTCCATTTCCCTGACAATATCAGTCATGAAGAAAATAGCACCTTTCAATACACCAACTACCACTGGTTTTCTGTCTTTGTAATCAGTTGTAATTTGTTGACCTAATCTGCGACAAGCATCTGTGATGTCTTCCTTACTATACAAGGTTTTTAGAATGTCGTTGTTCATTAGTTTCTCCTTCCACATACTTTATTTAATGATTAATGTATAAACTCTAGCACTAGAGTTATCAATAGATACAGATTCACTGTAGCCTAAAATGGCTAATAACCTTCCCTGATCAGTCATCAAACTTTGGGCCGAATGCCTTTTATCAACTGGTATCTTCTTGTTGATAAATAGTCGTTTAGCTGTTTGATGTCCACCATTTTTAAGCGTTATTCTATCACGATTTTGCGTCTTTTGTACAATCAATGGGAATTCTGCATCAAAAAGATGAAAACGTGAAATTCGTTTTGCCTCACTATCAGAAACATCAGAACTATCCGTAATCATCCACTGAATATTATCTTCTGAATACCATTTATTCAATGTTACCACAAAATATTCGTTTTTAAATCCAGTTATTACGTTTTGATTGATATTTTCAATTAAAAATTTGTCATATTCTTTTTTTAAGACCCATTTATCGGATAAATCGACAACACCTTGTGGCTTTTCATCATTATTAAGTAGTGCAGTGGCTTGTTTAACGATGTCTACATTAAGACCATCTACCACTTTTTGATCGATTAAATAATCGACTACGCCGACCTGAACGTAATCCGGTAGCTTCAAAAAATTATCTAGTGAATAGACATCTCTTACAACCTTAATATTTTTTAATATCTTCCCCATCAAATAATCGTTTTGTTTTTTCATTAAGTCTAGCTGCTGTGAAAAAGAATCAATATGCTCAATTCCGCGATTGTTTTCGGCTTCAATAAATGGAATTAAACGATGTCTGATGCGATTTCTGGTAACGTCTAGCTTTTGGTTGGTATCGTCTTCATACCATTTAATAGTGGAATCCTTCATATAATTAGTTAATTCTTTTTTACTAAAACCAAGTAGTGGTCTAATTAAGCATCCACCATTAAACTGACGGATTTGCTTAATTCCAACTAAGTCCTTGATAAATGATCCCCGAATCAATCTCATCAAAATGGTTTCAGCTTGATCATTGGCATGATGTGCCGTTAGTAATATACGTGAATTATACTTATTCATTACCCGTGAAAAGAAATCATAGCGGTATTTTCTAGCAGCCATCTCAATTCCATTGCTTGGGTGATTTTGTTCTTCCCAATTACCAACTTCCAGTTTTAAATCATTCTTGCTACAGAAGTCTCTGACATATTGTTCCTCTTCTGCACTTTGCTCTCTTAAATGATGGTTCACATGAGCAACGATTATTGTTGGTCTATTCTGTTTAGGCAGATTCATCATTAAGTTAAGCAACGCCATCGAATCCACACCAGCAGATACAGCAACAACCACCGCTTCATCGTGCTTAAACCAGTCGTTACTATCGACTATCCGATCAAATTTTTGCTGGGTAATATTTTGTTCCGGCATTAACACCGTCCCCTTTTAGTCACAATTTTGGTAAAAATAAAATGATTAAGGTAATCCTACCCCAATCATTTTTTATTTGGTTAACTACGGCGACCGCCACGGCCTCCACGCTTACCTTCAGTATTTTTCTTGATTGTAGCTAGTCTGCTTTCACTTTCCTTTAGGAAACTGTCCATTAAGTCATCGAAACTAGCCTTGTTATTTTTATGGTTATCATTGTGATGACGGTTATTACCAAACTTACCGTGATTTGAATGTCCATGGGCCATCTTTGGTTGTTCTCTTCTTTGTGGTTTGGCAGGCTTATCAACTGCTTTTCTAATTGATAAAGCAATCTTACCATCGTCACCAACACTTAGAACCTTAACTTTAACGTCATCGCCAACTTTTAATACATCTTTGATATCTTTGATATAGCCATCAGAAATTTCACTAATGTGAACCAATCCTGTTTTGTGTTCGCCTAGATCAACAAAAGCACCAAAATTAGTGATTCCTGATACTTTGCCGGAAACTTTTGCTCCAACTTCAATTGCCATAAAAAAATTTGTCCTCCTAATAATGATTAGTAACTTTAGTATAGCACCATTTAAATGATAATTGTATAAAAAAAATGGTATTTTTTCATACCATTTTAATTTTGAGTTACATCCTTTGAGACATCCCCAGGAAGACTGTAAACAGTCTCGCCCGGCTTGGTGTAGTAATACTTTTCACGAATTACTTTTTGGATATAGTCCTTATCATGTAACTGTTTTATATTTTGCTTTAACTTTTGATTATCGACTTTACTCTTCTTAAGGTCTTTTTTAGTTTGAACTTGTTGTTCAGAAACGTTGCTAATCTTTGATTTAGTTATAAAAATTTGAGCAACCAACATTAAGATCACAACGAGGAAAAAACTTACCAGGATAATTCCACGTTTTTTTCGACTGCGTAAAATTTCTTGATGTCGAGATCGTTTGATCTTCGTGTATCGATTATTCAATTGATGAACCTTATCAACATCCATGGTATCCCCTCCTCAATTTGATACTTAATAGTATAGATGATTCTTAAAAAAAATAAATAGATAATTAATTTTGTAACTAAATTTTAATTATTCAGCGTTAAAGTCTCTTTCGTATTGTTCGTCCAAAACGGTGTACATTCTGTCCGCATCAGCCTTCTTGGTAGTTTCGAACAATTGATTTACTTGAACAGTTAATGTCTTGTTACCAAATTTAATCACTAACTTATCATTTGAATTAACATTTGATGATGATTTTGCCACACGGTCATTAACGGTAATACGACCTTGATCAGCAATATCCTTTGCTACAGTTCTTCTCTTAATAATTCTTGAAATTTTTAAAAACTTATCTAATCTCATTTTGACATCCACCTATCTATAAACTTATTTATTACTGGCACTGATTGCCATTCTTGGTTGGTTAATAGTTTCCATTTGATTGCCAGTACACCAAAGACGGTCGCTCCAATTGGCACTAAGAAACATAGTGAGATGACGGCGCTTAGTCTTTGACTAAGAACCAAATGAACTGCTCCAAACAGGTTCATCAAAATCATTTCAATGACTAGCATAATCAAAGCAATTACGGATAACTTCCATAGGAAGCTCCACTTATGTTCAATCTTAACAATGTCTCTTGGCGCGAACTTTACTTCAATGATTAGCATCAACAACAGACTAATTACTGTAGAAATACTTGCACCAACGATTCCCATGTGGGCAACCATTTCCTTGGTGATTAAGACTTTACTTACTAACCCCAATATAATCGCTATAATTGTGATTTTAAAGTGATTTGCACTCTGCAAGATACTGCTATAAATCATAATCATCGTTGTCAACACGACACTAATCATGAAGATACTGATTGTTGTGTTTTGTTGACCACTGTTAAATAGCAAACGATTAATCAATGGCATTAAACTAATCATCCCGACTGCAACACCTACAGTCATAAACATGCTAACCCTAAGCATTTCAGATGCTAGGTTATGAAACGACTTCATTTGTTTCTTCGAATAGGCCAAACTCAATGATGGCAGAATCGCAGAGGCAAACGATGTTGCGATTACCAGTCCTAATTGCACTAGCGGCTGGCCACGATCATAGATTCCCTTGACCGCTTGAGAATCAATTAGGTTCAATCCGTTTAACAGCAGTCCCTTACGAACTGTAAACGAATCGACTAATTGCATCAACACCATTAATGATGAAAGCATGCAGATTGTGCCACCTTCATACACCAATCGTTTCAATAGTGATTGATAAGACATCACCTTTTTATGTGGTAATTCTTTAATATCTACAGCATAGTAGCGAATTAAAATTGCAACTGAAAAAATTTCAGCAACTGGTGTCGCAATCATTGCGTAGGTTCCAATTGTATATGGATCAACATGATGTCTGACACCAACATACGCAGCAGCGATAATTAATCCGACACGAATTACCTGTTCTACCACCTGAGAATAAGCAGTTGGTTTCATAATCAAGGTTGCCTGGAAATATCCTCTAAGGCATGCCAAGATTGGCATCATTAAAAACATCCAGCTAACTGCGCGAATCAAGCTGTCTAATCTGATGTCACCCATTAGAGCTGCAATCGATGTTGCTTTAACTTGAAAGATGATAAATATCAATATCCCAAAAATCGAAAGCATGATGAATAGCTGTCTTAAGAGGGCTTTTTTCTGCAATGTTGTTTCTTGCTCAGCGATAACACGTGAAATAATAATTGGCAGTCCACTTAGCGCTAACACCATCCCGATTCCATAGATTGGATATACCTGTTGGAAAACATAAAAGCCAATGTTGCCAACTAGGTTTTGAAATGGGACACGGTAAACGGCACTCAATACCTTACTAATCAAGGATGCAACAGATAAAATCATTGCCCCTTTCATTATCACTGATAGTTTATTGTCATTTTTCATTTTTTAAGTTTCCTGTGTGTTCTTTATCTAATGCTTCGACAAACTTGCTTAACTCACCTAACCATTTTTGTTCATCCATATTAGGTTGAATGATTAAGGTGATTTGCATTTTGCCATTAGCAGTACCAACCATTGATCTAAATTCAGTTTGAGCGATTGCCTTTAGCACTTGCTTACTATCATAGAATTGAGTTCCAATCGTTGATAGAGTGACTGTAATTTGTTTTGGTGTTTGCCTAATCTTTTCAATTAATGATGAATCAGCATACATTTTAATACGACTGATGGTTAATAGATTTTCTACCGCGGTTGGATAATCACCGAAACGGTCAATTAAATCAGATTGTAATTCACGATATTGATCGTCGTTTTGCATTTGTCTAATTCGCTTGTACAATTCAATCTTTTGTTTTTCATCTTGAATATAGTCGCTTGGCAAGTATGCTTCAACATCCATTTCAACTGTCGTATCAACTCGTTGTTCAGCACGACGACCACGCTTAGTTGCCACCGCATCGGCCAGCATTTGAGTATACATATCATAACCGACTGAATCGACGAAACCTGATTGTTGCTTACCCAATAGGTTACCGGCCCCACGAAGTGATAAATCACGCATGGCAATTTTAAAACCAGAACCTAATTCGGTGAAGTCTCTGATGGCTTCCAAACGGTTTTCGGAAACTTCGGTCAAAACCTTGTTAGGTTTATACATAAAGTACGCATAAGCGACACGGTTGGAACGACCAATTCGACCACGAATTTGATACAACTGTGATAGTCCCATGTGATCAGCATCTTCGACAAATAAAGTATTGGCGTTTGGAATATCCACCCCGGTTTCGATGATGGTAGTTGTAACCAATACATCGTATTCACCGTTAACGAAATCATACAGGATAGTTTCCAATTGATTTTCGGTCATTTGACCGTGAATATATGCGATTCTAGCATCCGGTACCAATTTTTGTAGCTTCATGACGGTATCTTCAATGTCTGAAACACGGTTATGCATGAAGAAGACCTGTCCACCACGATGCATTTCACGGGTAATCCCCTCGCGAATTGCTCCGGCATTTTCTTCCATTACATAAGTTTGAATTGGGTAACGGTTTGCTGGTGGTGTTTCGATAACTGATAAATCACGAACACCCATCATCGACATGTTCAATGTTCGAGGAATTGGTGTCGCGGTTAATGTTAATACATCAACGTTAGATTTCAGTTGTTTAATCTTTTCCTTGTGCTTAACCCCGAAACGTTGTTCTTCATCGACCATTAACAGTCCTAAATCGGCAAACTTGATGTCATCTGATAACAAACGATGGGTTCCGACCACGATATCAATTGAGCCATCCAGTAAACCTTTTTTGGTTTCTTCTACCTGCTTCTTAGTTCTGAAACGAGATAGTACAGCTACTGATACCGGGAAACCTTCGAAACGGTTCACCATTGTTTCATAGTGTTGTTGTGCCAAGACAGTGGTTGGCACCAAGAAAGCAACTTGTTTTCCGGCTTCGACCGCCTTAAAGGCAGCATGTAATGCTACTTCGGTCTTACCATATCCAACATCCCCAACTAACAAACGATCCATTGGATGTGGTTGTTCCATATCCTTTTTAATTTCTTCTGAACTCTTTACCTGATCGGGTGTTGGTTGGTATGGAAATGCCCCTTCAAACTCTTCTTGGTATTCATCATCCTCTGGGAATGCGTATCCCACCTGGTTAGAACGTTTAGCATATAAGTCAATTAAATCATCGGCAATGTCTTCAATCTTACCTTGAACCTTAGACTTAGTCTTTTGCCATTCACTTCCACCCAGCTTATTAACACGTGGATGTTTATCTTCTGATGAAACGTACTTTTGAATTAAGTTTAATTGAGTAACCGGAATAAACAACTTGGCGTTATTTTGGTAAGCAATGGTCATGTAATCTTGATGTTTACCATCAACTTCCATGGTCTTCATACCTTCATACTTACCAATCCCATGATTAGCGTGAACAACATAGTCGCCCGGTTTCAAATCGGCATAGCTCTTAATTCTTTCCGCATTTGAGAATGTTTGACGACGTGGACGTTTCTTATGCACAGTCGTAAACATTTCTGATTCGGTAATTACCGCCAACTGTTTAATTGGCAATTCAAAACCACTCTTCAAACGTTCACTAACAACCTGAACTTGATGTTCTAAAATGTTGTCACTGGTAGTTTGAACAGATTCGATTTCAAAGTCGGTCAAAGTTTGTGATACCTTCTGCATTCTAGCCTTGTCCTTAACCAGAATCACAACGGTATCATCTTGTTTGTGCCAACGGTCTATTTCTGTCTTTAGAAGTGGCATTTGCCCAAAAAACTTTTGCATTGGACGCACCTTAATATCATTTAATTGGGTTAACTTAAGATTCCCAATCCCCTTTTGGAACAATGACATTAAAATTTCTGCTTGATTGATTTTGTGGAAATGTTCCCTAAAGTCCACACTGAATAAATCAGTCGATGCAATCTCACCGTGGTCAAATTTGTCGTCGGCCCATGATTGTTCCTCTTCGACTAACTGTTGACTGTTTTCCAAAATGCGACTGTAGTCATCAAATAAGACTACCCCGTTATCATCTAGGTAATCGAAGATAGTCGTTTCTTTTTCATACATCGCTTTGGTATACATTATCCAATCAGGATCGATGACTCCTTCGTTGGCATCATCAATCATAGTTTGAACAGCGTCAGTTAGTCGTTGTTTTAATTCGTCGCTATCTAATTTTGCCAAACGCTTATCACGTAATTGGGTCAAATTAGAAACTGCTTGTTGTCTTTGTGCTTCGTTTAATACAATATCAGTCGCTGGTAATACTGAGATGGTTTCAATATTTTCCAAACTTCTTTGGTTAGATACGTCAAAATATCTCAATGAATCGACATCAGTATCGAATAAATCAATTCGAACTGGATATTCTGAGTTCAACGGATAAATATCAATAATTGATCCACGAAGTGAGAATTCACCCGGTGCTGCCACCATCTTTTCAGGTGTGTAGCCCATTTGAAATAGTTTGTTTCTTAATTCATCTAAATTAACTTCATCATCAATTGAGATGGTTAAATTAGCATCAGAAAAATCGTTTGGCTCCGGCAAAATACGTTTGGTACCGGAAACAGACGTTACAATAATTTTAGGCTCATCGCTCAATAGCTTTGATAAAGCTTGCACACGAGTCGCCTTGTATTCTGGCGAACTGGTGGCTACTTCTGCGGCTAATACTTCTTCGACTGGAAACTCTAATACATCATCTTCGGAGACAACATTTTGTAAATCTTCAACAATATCATCACATCTGGATAAAGTATCAGTCACAATTAAAAAGTTACGCTTTGTGGATTTAAACAAAGCTGCAATCATCATTGTCTTCGCAGAACCTGATAAACCAGTCACTAACTGACGATGTTTTGGTGCTAAATCGTTAACAATATCATCGTATTGTGGCAATTGTGTGAAAAATTGACTTAATTCCAAAATAGTTATCCCCTCTAAATACTAGTTATACTTGTTTTCTAGCTTGTTGAATTCTTCTCCATCGATAAATTCTTCTAGTGCTGAAACAGTGTTATCAATTGCTTGGTTTAATCCTGGCTTTTGGTCATCTGTAAAGTGACCTAATACATAGTTAACAACGCTTTCCTTGGTTGGGTGATCAGTTCCCACCTTGATACGGTTAAACTTATCAGTACCTAAGTGGGAAATTAAACTCTTAATTCCGTTATGTCCACCGGCTGAACCGTGGTTTCTCAATCTAATCTTACCGATTGGTAAATCCATATCATCATATATTACTATTAAATCGTTTAAATCTAGCTTAAAGAATTTCATTAATGGTCCAACTGAACGACCTGATTCGTTCATAAATGTTAATGGCTCAACTAACATAACCTTTTCCCCATTAATATTGGTTGATCCAATCTTTGCTTCCATCTTTTGTGTTGATAGTTCTACTCCGTGTTTGTCGGCAAACTCGTCTACTACCATAAAACCAGTGTTGTGTCTGGTTTCCTTATATTGTGGTCCTACATTTCCCAATCCCACAATCATCTTCATAAAAAATCCGCTCCTTTTTTCGCTCAATTAATATGTAAATTATATCATAGTATGCAATCCGATATTTATCCTGTCGCTTACAGAAATATAGAAAACTATTCGTTTTTTTAGCGCTTTGTAATTACTAATTTCCAAATTAATGATATAATTCAGTTGTAGATTTAAATATGTTTTTGAAGGGATGATTATTGTGGCTTTAAAACATCAAAAAGTTGTTTTAGTTGGTGACGGTGCCGTTGGTTCTTCATACGCATTTGCTATGATGCAACAAGGACTAGGCGAAGAATTCGTCATCGTTGATATTATTAGAGATCGTATCGAAGGAGACGCACTTGACTTAGAAGATGCTCAAGTATTTACTGCTCCTAAGAACATTTACGCTGGTGACTACAGTGACTGTGCAGATGCTGACTTAGTTGTTATCACTGCCGGTGCACCTCAAAAACCAGGTGAAACTAGACTAGATCTAGTTGGAAAGAACCTAAAGATTCTTTCATCAATCGTTCCTGAAGTTGTTAAGTCAGGATTTAAGGGTGTTTTCTTAGTTGCTGCTAACCCAGTTGACATCTTAACTTACGGTGTTCAAAAACTTTCAGGTTGGCCAAAGGAAAAGGTTGTAGGTTCAGGTACTTCATTGGACACTACCCGTTTCCAAGTTGCTGTTGCTAAGAAGTTAGGTGTTAACCCTGCTGACGTCAATGCATACATCATGGGTGAACATGGTGACTCAGAATTTGCTGCTATTGACGAAGCAACTGTTGGTTCACGTCCTCTATTAGACGTAGCTAAAGATGCTGGCGTAAGCAAAGACGACTTACTACAATTAGAAGAAGAAACTAGAAATAAGGCATACACAATCATCAACAAGAAAGGCGCTACTTTCTACGGTGTTGCAACTGCCCTAATGAGAATTTCACGTGCTATCTTACGTGACGAAAACTCAGTACTACCTGTTGGTGCTCCAGTTAACGGTGAATATGGTTTAAGCGATATCTACATCGGTACTCCAGCTGTTGTTAACGCATCAGGTATTAAGCAAGTTATCGAAGTTCCTCTAAGCGATGAAGAAAAAGCTAAGATGGAAGCTTCAGGTAAGACCTTAAAGGAAACTGCCGAAAAAGGTATGGAAGCTTTAAAATAATCGATCAACTTGATTAAAATAAAAAGTCGAGGTGCACTTTGCTCCTCGGCTTTTTATTTTGACTATTTGTTGATTTATCGCCACAAATTCATCGATTTATGTTAAAATTAGAATATGAGAAAAATTCTAATAATTTAAAAAGGAGGTTATGTTATGCTATTGAAGTCATTGGTTAAACCTAAGGGCAGCCTAGTTACAGTTTCAGAAAACGTTTCATTAGAACAAGCTCTTGAAACTTTGGAAGAATCTGGTTACAGATGTATTCCTATCTTAGACGAAACTGGAACAATCTTTAGAGGTAACATATACAAGATGCATATCTACCGTCACAAAGCTAACGGTGGTGATATGACTCAACCAGTTACCACCCTACTAAAGAACTCCACTAAGTTCATCAATGTTAATTCAGCCTTCTTCCACATTTTCTTTTCGATTAAGGATTTACCTTACATCGCTGTATTGGATGATAATAATCGTTTCTACGGTATCTTGACCCATACTCGTTTATTGGACATGCTTTCACAATCATGGAACGTAAACGTGGGCAGTTATGTAATAACTGTTCTAGCTCCTGGTAACCGTGGTGATCTAGAATCAATGTCTAGAATCATCACTAAGTACACTGCAATCGCCAGTGTTATCAGTCTAGATGGTCAAGAAGGTGAATTGGTACATAGAGTTATGTTCACCCTTCCTGAAGAGGTAGATAAGAAATTATTAAAACGAATCACAGCTGCGTTAGAACGTAAAGGTTTTAAAATTGCAGAGATTGAAGATTTAGCGGACGAGAAATAACATTATCAAAACAAAAAGGATGCGAATTAAATTCGCATCCTTTTTTTATGTATGTTTTACTGTACACCAATACTTAATTTCAATGATTCGTCCACTCGTTTCATAAACTTATCACTTAAGTGATCCACTCGATCATGTAATCGTTGTTTATCAATCGTTCTAATTTGTTCTAATAGGATGACTGAATCTTTCTCGATTCTGGTCTTATCAGCACTAATAGCTACGTGAGTAGGCATCTTTGGTTTTGAAATTCTAGCAGTAATTGCGGCAACAATCACGGTAGGACTATAGTGATTACCGATATTGTTTTGGATGATTAACACCGGTCTCATTCCACCCTGTTCGGAACCAACAACTGGTGATAGGTCAGCATAAAAAACGTCGCCACGTTTGATTTCAACGTTAGCCATTCTAACATCCCCTATCTATAATGAATTCTTTCGAATTCTTAAAACGTAATGTGATGCACACTTGAGGCTTCACAAAAAGTGAATTCCTTTGAAATATCACGATTAATATCGGTCATCTCAGTGTACCCAGCAATTAAATTCTGGACTATCAAATAATCGTTAAAACATGGATTAATCACAATCCTAGTATGCGTATCCATTGAAACATTCATTCTAGGATGTGATATTTTTGCTGTGTTACTTGATGTAGCTGTGCTTAGAAGTGAATAAACATATCGGTTCTTAGATTGCATTGATTAATCCTCTTAAAACGGGTTATTCTACCACAATGCGTGGTAGTCTATCAGTGAGTAAGCAAGCCACCTCATAATGAATTGTATCACAATATGACGCAATGTCTTGTAAAGTAATCTTTTCTTTACCGTCTTGACCCACAATTGTAACTTTTGTGCCTGGCTCTACTGGTTCATCTAGTTTAATCATTAGCTGATCCATGCAAACTCGACCCACGATTGGGCAGAATTTACCATTAACTAATAGTGAGAATCCTTGCATTGCACGAACAATTCCATCGGCATAGCCAACAGGAACTGTGGCAATCCATTCAGGTTGCTTGGATGTATAAGTCGCGCCATATCCAACCGAACGACCTGCATCAATCTTCTTACAGTAAACGACTTCAGTAGTTAAACTAAGTGCTGGTTTTAATTCATATGGTAGGTCTAATTCTCCCCCAGATGGATTCAAACCGTAACCAGCAACACCAAATCTAATCATGTTGCAGTTAAATTCACTATGCCACAAGCTAGTAGCTGAATTAGACACATGTACATACTTAGGTAACGTATCTATAACTGAAATTAAATCATTAAATCGTTCAACTTGCAAATTAAAATACTTTACGTTATGTGTATCAGCGGTTGAGAAGTGTGTAAAAATTCCTTCAAAGTTCAATGTATTAGACTGATTCAAGTAATCAACCGCTTCTTTAAGTGAATTTTTGTCTTGAAAACCGATTCTTCCCATTCCAGTGTCCAAACCAACATGAACATTTAGCTTTGGTAGATTTTGTTTAGCTAATT
Organism: Apilactobacillus zhangqiuensis; assembly: GCF_019656215.1. Taxonomy (GTDB): domain Bacteria; phylum Bacillota; class Bacilli; order Lactobacillales; family Lactobacillaceae; genus Apilactobacillus; species Apilactobacillus zhangqiuensis. The sequence continues at coordinate 33,368 of NZ_BPLK01000006.1, read as the reverse complement.
GTTCATCGGCTTCTTTCAACCAATCAATTGATGATATGGTTGCTGAAATGTTCTTCTCCGCCATTAATGATGCATGTTTAACATCTGTGATTCCTAGCACTAGAATTGGTTCGTTAAAACCAGCATTCCTTAATTGTAGTGCTTCATCTAAAATGGCCACACAAAAGCCATCGGCACCAGCCTTCTTCGCTTCGTGTGCTACTGCGACTGCTCCGTGTCCATATCCATTGGCCTTTACGACCATGAATAAATATTCGTCTTTCTTTAAACGTTTCTTTTCGTTACTAATGTTATGATATAAAGCACTCTTACTAATTAGTACTTGTGCATTTCTATGAGTTCCTACTACCATATTAATCTTTCCTCCAATTAATAATGGGCATTTCCTTTTATTGTAATTCTTTATGTAAAAAAAAGCCATTGACAAATTTTCATATCAACAGCTTTTTTGTTTATTAATCTTTGTTTTTAATTGTAAATGACTTGTTTGGACGCTTGTGGTTTGATGAGTGGTTGCCCTTCTTGTGATCATCACGGTGCTTGCCACCGCCATTACCATTGTAACGACGACGGTTTCCACCACCATTTCTGTTACCACCACGTTTGAAGCCACCACGACGGTTACCACCGCCACGGTGATATCCACCACCATGACCGCGCTTATTCTTGTTAGGAAGTGGCTTTTCAGCAGTGATGTGAACCTTAACTTGGTTTCTAGTCATCTTGCTTAATAGGACAGATACTAATTCCTTAGCATCGTATTTTTCTAACAATTCGTCAGAAGCTTCTGAGAATGGTTCCATCTTAGTCTTTTCAATTAATGAACCAATCTCCTTAGTAGCTACTTCTAGTTGACCCTTCAATGCTTCATCAGCTGAAGGTGGCTTAAGAGGTAACATTCTAACCTTAGTTAGCTTTTCAATATCTCTTAAGTAACTAGTTTCGTTTGGTTCAACAAAAGTCATTGAAACCCCATGACGTCCGGCACGACCGGTACGACCAATTCTGTGAACGTAGCTTTCTGAATCTTGAGGAATATCGTAGTTGTATACGTGAGTAACACTTGAGATATCAATACCTCTAGCGGCAACATCGGTTGCAACTAAAACGTCGACTTTATCATGCTTGAAGTCCTTCATGATTTGTGAACGACGGTTTTGTGTCAAGTCACCGTGAATTCCTGCTGCACGGTAACCGCGTAATAGAAGTCCCTTAGAAACTTCGTCAACACGACGTTTAGTACGACAGAATACGATAGTTACCTTAGGTGCTTGAATATCAAAGAATCTAGTCATGATATCAAACTTTTCAAATTGTTTAACTCTGATGTAGTATTGATCAACTAAATCAGTAGTTAATTCCTTAGCCTTAATTGTAACTTGTTGAGGGTCCTTCATGAATTGAACACCAACACGCTTGATTTGTGGTGGCATAGTTGCAGAGAATAACAATGTTTGTCTTTCTTCTGGAACTTGTTTTACGATGCTTTCAATGTCATCTAGGAATCCCATGTCCAACATGTCATCGGCTTCATCTAGAACCAATGTCTTAACATGGTCTAATTTTAATGTATGTCTGTTGATGTGATCCAATAAACGTCCAGGAGTACCCACAACAACTTGTGGTTTACGCTTTAAGCTCTGGATTTGTCTTCTGATGTCAGAACCACCAAAAACTGATACAGCCTTAACGCCCTTTTCTTTTCCAAAACGACTAATTTCGCCTTGAGTTTGAATAGCTAATTCACGAGTTGGTGAAATAACTAATGCTTGCACGTTTGGATTATCTAAATCAACGTGTTCAATGATAGGAAGAGCAAAAGCAGCTGTCTTACCTGTACCTGTTTGTGCTTGTCCTAAAACATCCTTTCCTTGTAGGGATAAAGGAATTGTTTCTGCTTGGATTGGAGTGGCTTCCTTAAAACCCTTGTCTTCAATCGCTTTTAATAGATCTTCTGAAAGACCTAATTCTCTAAACTTCAAATATGTTTCCTCCTAAACGAAACATTCAATATAATACCGCCATTAGCTAAGGAAGAATCCGTTCCCGTTAATGCGCTAATCACTTGATTATAAAAATTCCGTGTTCTAAAAATGTAACTAGACTAATATAACTCTTTTAGACCAAATTAGCAAATGAATTACCTATATTAATTTGTTAATTTATCTAATAGTTTTTCCAAATGAATTCCATGACTAGCCTTTAGTAATACTTGGTCACCTTCATAAATTTCAGCATTTAGTTGATCATATAAATCATCTAATTGATCTGCCTTAAAATAATAAAGATTTTCTGATGGATAAACTGAACTTAACTTGTCGTACAAGTACTTCATGTCAGGACCAATTAAGTAAACGCTTTGTACTTCTTTTGGATCTAATACTTCAGCCAATGACTCGTGTAATTCAATCGATTGATCACCTAGTTCCAGCATATCACCTAAAACGGCAATCTTACGACCATCAATTTTTTCACGAGTAAATGCGTTCACTACTTCTTTTACAGCAGTAGGATTTGAATTATAAACGTCTGAAAGGATCATTTCGTGTTTACTTCCTTCAATCCATTCAGTACGATTATTAGTCAAATTAACGTTCAATAATGCTTTTTGGATGTTTTCTTCTCTGATTCTGTATAAGTCACCGATGGTGATGGCTACCAATGCGTTGTTAACATTGTATTCACCAATCATTGGAATCTTGAATTCAACATCCGGGTACTTATTAACCTTGAATGTAGTTTGTACTTCATTCCCAGCAATGTCGTATGCATAAAAATCATCATCTTCAGCCAAACCAAAAGTACGTTTGAACGGTAGTGATTCACTGCGACTTGCTAATAGTGGTTCGTCACCGTTATAAACGAAGATACCGTCTTCTTTTAGGCCATTAACGATTTCCATTTTGGCATCAGCAATCTTGTCGCGAGTGCCAAAGAATTCGATGTGAGCTTCACCAATCATTGTGATGGCAGCTACGTCTGGTTCAACTAAATGACTTAAGAAATCTAATTGGCCTGGACGATCCATTCCCATTTCAACAACCAACACCTCGGTGTTTGGTTCCATATCTAAAATAGTCATTGGTACACCAATTTCGTTATTGAAATTAGCATGGGTCTTTGTGACATTGAATTGAGTGGATAATACTGAAGCCACCATATCCTTGGTAGTGGTCTTTCCATTACTTCCTGTAATTGCGACTACCTTAGGATTAATCTTAGCTAGGTAGTATTGGCTCAATCTTTGTAGTGCTTCTAATGTATTATCAACAACGATAATTGGAAAATCTGTTGGAGCATTTTCGTGGTCTTTTTGCCAGAAAGTTGCAACGGCACCATTATCAATTGCACTTTGAATGTAGTCGTGACCATCATTTTGACTAACAAGTGGCACAAATAGTGCCCCGTCTGTTAGTTCCCTGCTATCAAAAGCAACACTAGTAATATCAATATCTTCATATCCGCTAATATCGTTTTGCGCAGAAACCGCACGAGCAACTTCTGTAAGTGACATTTTCATATCTAATAAATCTCCATTTCATCAGTTCGATAAGTGTTACGCATATTATAACATGAAACGATAAATTATTTTAAATGCGATTTTTCAATCCTTTATGAGACAATCCTTTATTTTTAATGAGGTCTTATAAAAACTATTAACTAATTGTCAAAACACTGTTAATATGTTTAATGGATAATAATTAATGGGGACGTGACTACTTTGAAAAAAGTCTTATTTGTGTGCCATGGAAACGTTTGTCGTTCTGCAATGGCTCAGGCTATTTTTAGCAAAATCATTAAAGAACGTGGATTAGAAAACGAAATTCAAGTCGATTCAGCTGCAACCAGTACTGAAGAAATCGGCAATCCGCCACACCCAGAAGTTCGTAAATTGTTGAACCAAAAACATATTAGCTATGCTGGTCAACACTCAAGACAAATCGAAGCATCAGATTTCCAAAACTATGATTTAATCATTGGAATGGACTTCGAAAACATTAACAACCTGCTACATTGGGCGCCTAAGGATCAAGCCCACAAGATTCATCTATGTCTAGATGTTATCGATGGAATGCAAGGTTCAGAAATCGCAGATCCATGGTATACCGGCAACTTTGATTTAACCTTTGATCAAATCAACGAAGCGATGCCAAAATGGATTGACTATGTGTTAAATATGTAAAAAAAAGACATATCCGAAACGGATATGTCTTTTTTTATCTTTACTTGAAACCGTATTTCTTGTTGAAACGATCCACAGCACCATCGGCTTGAGTGAACTTTTCACGGCCAGTGTAGAATGGATGAGAATCTGAAGAAATTTCAAGACGTACTAATGGATATTCATTACCATCATCCATAGTGATAGTTTCAGCTGAGTTCATAGTTGAACCAGCCATGAATTTAAAACCAGTACTTGTATCTTGGAATACCACTTGGTGGTATTCTGGATGAATTCCTTGTTTCATTATAAATCGCTCCTTTGCCCTGCATCATATGTTGATTCAGAGATTATCGTTTAGTCGACTTGATTATAGTAACACTAAATAGAAGTTAATTCAACACGAAAATTAACTTTCGTCGTTAACTAGTTCAACGACAGCGTTTAGGTTAGTTAGCTTATCAATGATGTTGTCATAACCACGTAGGATGTTGTCAGCATTGTCGATTACAGTGGTACCTTCTGCCATAAGACCGGCAATCATTTCTGATGCCCCAGCACGAATTTCCCCTGCTTCAATCTTTGAACCAACAAGTTCGTTGGTATGACTAACGATGATTGTACCGTTACCTTCATCGTATCTAATCTTTGCACCCATCTTCTTTAATTCATCGATGTGCTTGGTTCTCTTTGGATAAATTGTATCAATGATTGTACTGTCACCAGCCGCCATTAGTAGTAGTGGCGTGATTGGTTGTTGTAAATCAGTGGCAAAGCCTGGGTATGGCATTGTCTTAATTTCGATGTTCTTAAGGTCTTCAGTCTTTGGAACATAGATACTATCTTCATTGATTTGTAGATCAATACCCATTTCTTGTAACTTCGCAATGAATGATTCCAAATGTTCTGGAATCACGTTTTGAATTTTCACACCGTCACCATATGCAGCTGCCATGGATAGGTATGTTCCAGCTTCGATTCTATCTGGGATAATGATATGAGTATTCTTGGCACGAAGTGATTCTACCCCTTCGATTCTGATAACATCTGTGCCGGCACCTCTAATCTTTGCACCCATGTTATTCAAGAATGTCACAACATCAATAATTTCTGGTTCCTTGGCAGCATTTCTGATGACAGTTGAGCCCTTAGCCTTAACAGCTGCTAGGATGGCGTTAATGGTTGCCCCCACTGACACAACATCTAAAAAGATTTGTGCTCCATGTAAACCATCTTCGTCAGTTGTGATGATGATTTCATCACCATCATTTTCAACCTTTGCTCCCATTGCTTCAAAAGCTTTGATGTGTTGGTCAATTGGTCTAGGACCGATGTTATCTCCACCAGGGAAAGTAATCTTAGCACGACCGAAGCGTCCTAATAATGCCCCCATGAAGTAGTATGATGCTCTTAAACTTTTAATTGCCTTACTTGGTAAAGCACTTTCATTTATTGTTGTTGGGTCGACGTTTAATATTCCATCGGCAAAATCTGATGAGACATTCATTGATTCCAAAATCACCATTAGATTGTGAACATCTAAGATGTTTGGCACCATGTCAAATTGCACTGGCGTGTCGGCTAAGATAGCTGCTGGGATTAATGCAACAGTACTATTCTTAGCTCCACCAATGGTCACATTACCAGATAGGCGATGGCCACCCTTTATTATCATTTTATTCATTGTTTAAATTCCTCGCTTACAGTTTCACTAAAATAATAGTGAACAATAACAATATTAAATAATAAATATTAAAAATACAATAGTTTCGGCTAAATTAAACATACATTTAACAAAAACAATAAAAAAGGCCAGGAAAATTCCCGGCCTTTTCTTTAAAACATATTATTTGTTATTTTCTTCATGTTGTTCGTGTGCAGCAGCAACGAAAGCCTTGAATAATCCTTCAGGTCTTGTTGGACGTGATAGGAATTCTGGGTGATATTGAGCAGCAACGAAGAACTTGTTAGTAGGAATTTCAACAACTTCTACCAAGTGATCATCTGGAGAAGTACCGGCAATAACTAGACCGTGAGCTTCCATTTCTTCTCTGTATTCGTTGTTGTATTCGTAACGGTGTCTGTGACGTTCTGAAATTTCAGCCTTGTTACCGTATGCTGCAGCAGTTACAGTACCAGGTTTTAGCTTACATGGGTAAGCACCTAAACGTTGAGTTCCACCCATACCATCGATATCAGCTTGGTCAGCCATTAAGTCAATAATCTTGTGTGGAGTTTCAGGATCAATTTCAGTAGTGTTTGCGTCTTTGTAACCTAATACGTCACGAGCAAATTCGATACTTGCAATTTGCATACCTAAACATACACCTAAGTAAGGAACGTCGTTTTCACGAGCATACTTAACTGCAGTAATCATACCTTCGATACCACGGTCACCGAATCCACCAGGAACGATAATACCATCAGCATCGCCAAGTAATTCTTCTACGTTATCTTCAGTAACTAGTTCTGAATTTAACATCTTTAGGTTAATCTTTGCATCAACTGGGTAACCAGCATGACGTAATGATTCAGTAATTGAAATGTAAGCATCCTTTAGTTTTACGTATTTACCAACTAAAGTAATGTTAACAACATTCTTTAAGTTTTGTACTTTTTGTTCTAGAGCCTTCCATTCAGTCATGTCAGCCTTAGGAGCATCGATACCAAAGTGGTCAACAACTTGTTGATCCATACCTTGAGCTTCTAGCATCAATGGAATAGTGTAAAGTGTTGGAGCATCTTTTGATTCAACAACAGCTTCTGGCTTAACATCACAGAATAAAGCAATCTTTCTCTTCATTGCATCAGTAACATCTTGTTCAGTTCTAACAACTAATAGGTTTGGTTGGATACCTAAACCACGTAGTTCTTTAACTGAGTGTTGTGTTGGCTTAGTCTTCATTTCGCCAGCAGCACGTAAGTAAGGAATTAAAGTGGTGTGGATGTAGAATACATTTTCATCCCCTACTTCGCTCTTCATTTGACGAATAGCTTCTAGGAATGGTAGTGATTCGATATCACCAACAGTACCACCAATTTCAGTAATTACGATATCAGCGTTTGATACCTTAGCTGCACGCATGATTTTTTCTTTAATCATACCAGTGATATGAGGAATAACTTGAACAGTTGCACCTAAGTAGTCACCGCGGCGTTCTTTTCTCAATACTTCTGAATAAATTTTACCAGTAGTTACATTTGAGTATTTATTTAAGTCATTATCAATGAAACGTTCATAGTGACCTAAATCAAGGTCAGTTTCAGTACCATCATTAGTAACAAACACTTCACCGTGTTGGTATGGGCTCATAGTACCTGGGTCGACGTTAACGTATGGATCAAACTTTTGAATAGTAATGTTAATCCCACGGTTTTTTAATAAACGTCCTAGTGATGCAGAAACAATTCCTTTTCCTAGTGAAGAAACAACCCCACCAGTAACAAAAACATATTTAGTCATGTGAAAAACTCCTCATAAAATCTATTAGGGTAAAAATTAAAAACTCCCTATTCATTGAGAATAGGGAGTCATTGATTACTATAATCGATCAATTGTCCTTACAAACTCTTTTGTAAGGAGCCCAAAAATAATATTACATTGTTCTAGGTTTATAGTCAAGAAATATAATTATTATTTTCTAGGAAAAATTAATCTTTAGAATCATCGTCGATGTCATCGTCATCATCATGTAATTCTGACAATTCGCCTTCGATACCATCAGGAATGTTATCGTCGTCAACATCGTTCTCTTCGTCAATTTCATCTAAATCTTTGTGATACTTGTCGGTTTCGTCGATACCTTCATCGGCATCTTCAAATTCGTCGTCTTGGTCTTCTGGATCATCATCATCGTAATCGATAACGTCATCATCGTCAGAAGCATCAGCTAAGAATGCGTTAACCTTACGACGCTTTTTCTTTCTAGGACGATCGATATCTTCGTCTTCAGGATGAACTGTAGCTTCATCGATTGAATCATATGGATACCAAGTTCTTAGTCCCCAAAGATTATCACCTAAAGAAATAAAACTACCATCAACGTTCATATCTGTGTAGAACTGTACCAATCGTTTACGAATTTCTTCATCAGAATCACCCAAATATTTTTGGATTTCGTTGGCGATATCAGCAAAGGCCATTACTTCCCCACGTTCAGAAAGAATTGCGTGAGCAACTTCGACCATTGATAATTCTTTTTTGTCTTTACCTTCTAAGGCTTGTAATTTCAAATCGGTGCACGTCCTTTCAAAATACTATTAATATCATACCTTTTTAAGCAGAAAATTGCAATGCAAGATTGTACTCTCCCACAATCATTCCGCCAGAATGTAATTCGTAGTCAATCCCAAGCTTACCATTCATTATATCTTCATTATAATCGTAGTTTAGCTCTTTGGTTTTGACCAAAATTTTTATTGGACCATACTCAGTTTGGTAAATTGTGTCGTGATCTTTGTTTTCATCAAAAATCATTCTAGAGTGATGTCCACCCTTTGCTTGGCGGGTCAATTGAACATGTTCATCGGTAATCTTTAAAGTCACGTTGGCTACCGCTTGGTTTTCTTGATGTTCGGTAAAGCGAAGGTATAGGCCATTGTTCATTTGAACTAGGCTCCCCACTTCTTCAAAAATAAAGTCTTCGCGCTCTGCATCTTGGAAAATAGTTGTCTTTAAGTTCACAACAACCTTTTGAGCATTTTCATTTTTATTCATCACACTGACTCACCTTCCCTCATTTCATATATCACAAACTAATATTATATACGGACATCTACATAAATGCATTAATTAATGGTTGGAAAATTAATTATTTCATTTAAAACTTTGTTATAATAAGCATAAATAACTTATATATAATAGTAAGGAGGTAAGAATTTGGAATACCAAGAAAAACTACTACCTCGAGAAAAGGTTTTTCGAGATCCGGTTCTTAACTACATTTACGTACAACACCAAGTCATTTTAGATTTGATTAATACTAAAGAATTCCAACGATTAAGAAGAATAAAACAATTAGGTCCTGCTTCATACACATTCCATGGTGCAGAACATTCAAGATTTACCCACAGTTTAGGAGTGTACGAAATAACTCGTCGTATCTGTGATGGTTTCCTTAGAAACTATCCTAGCAAAGGTGCTGGCGACGGTCTATGGGATGACTCCCAAAGATTAGTTGCGCTATGTGCCGCATTACTTCATGATATCGGCCACGGTGCTTACTCACATACCTTTGAACATATCTTTGGTACCAATCACGAGGCAATCACCCAAGAAATCATCACTTCCGAAAAAACAGAAGTTAACCAAGTTTTAAGTAAGATTAGCCCTAGCTTCCCTAAGGAAGTTGCTAGTGTCATCGATCACACTTATCCAAACCAACAAGTGGTTCAAATGATTTCTAGTCAATGCGACGCCGATAGAATGGATTACCTACTAAGGGATGCGTACAATACTGGCGCTAATTACGGTAACTTTGATTTAACCAGAATTTTGCGTGTGATGAGACCATACGAAGGTGGTATCTGTTTTGAAATCAACGGAATGCATGCCGTTGAAGACTACATCATCTCCCGTTTGCAAATGTACATGCAAGTGTACTTCCATCCAGTATCTCGTTCAATGGAAGTAATCCTAAGTCACCTACTTCAAAGAGCCAAGAAACTATCCGGTAAGTTAGATCAAAACGACCGTTTAACTCCGCACCTATTAATGCCATTCTTCAAGAATGACTTCACTATTGATGACTATTTGAAACTAGATGATGGAGTATTGAACACATACTTCATCAACTGGATTGAGTCAGATGATCAAATCCTAGCTGATTTAGCAGACCGATTCATTAATAGAAAGCCATTCAAGTCCGTCGAATACAACAACGAAACAGAATCATTGATTCCAACCATGCAAAAGTGGATTCAAGAAGCCGGTTTTGAAACCAAATACTACACCGCCATTAATAACAGTTTCGACTTACCATATGATGCTTACGATCCAAACAAAAAACATCACGCTACACAAATTGAACTTAGAAGAAATGATGGTACAATGATTGAACTATCAAAGATTTCCCAATTAGTTAGTGCCGTTACCGGTAAGCATTTAGGTGATGAACGCTTCTTCTTCCCTAAGGAAATGTTATCTAAAGATAGTGATATCGATTTATTCGAACCAGTCTATCAAGAGTTTCAAAAACACATTAAAAATGATGAATTAATCAAGTAAGGAGGATTTCTCCATGAGTGAAATCAAATTAATTGCCATTGATATTGATGGTACCCTTTTAAACGAAGAAAACATTTTAGCTCAAGAAACAATCGATGCCGTTACCGAAGCAAGAAACAATGGTATCAAAGTGGTCCTATGTACAGGACGTCCTTTGACCGGTGTTAAACCATACCTAAAGAAATTAAATATTTCTGGTAGCGACGAATACGCTATTACATTCAATGGTGCTCAACTACAAGATGCTGACGCCAACATCATTGAAAAGTTCGACCTAGATTACAAAGACTTCGTTGAACTAGAAAAACTAAGTCACAAATTAAACACCAACTTCCAAATTGAAACTACTGACTACATCTACACCACTAACCGTGACCTAAGTCCATACAGTGTTGCAGAAAGTTACCTAGTTAGAATGCCAATTCGTGTTCGTGAACCACAAGAAATCACTTCAGAAACCGAAATTGTTAAGGCCATGCTTATCGCCGACCCAGACATTATCGACAAGGCTATTCCTGCAGTTCCTGAAAGTTTCTTAGACCACTTAACAATGGTTCGAAGCGAACCTGTCTTTATCGAATTTGTGAACCAACAAGCTTCTAAGGGTGCTGCCTTAAGTAAGCTTGCTACTCGTTTAGGCCTAACCGCTGAAAACGTAATGGCTATTGGTGATCAAGGAAACGATATCAGCATGGTTACCTATGCTGGTACAGGTGTTGCCATGGGTAATGCTGCTGACGACTTAAAAGAAGTTGCCAACAAAGTTACTAAGACAAACAAAGAAAATGGTGTTGCATACGCAATTAGAAACTTTGCTTTAAAATAATCGATACCAAACAAAAAGAACTCACTTCAATGAAGTGAGTTCTTTTTTTATAGTGTGATAATGATTGCAAATGCAATCCAGATAATTCCAATTATTAACATTAACTGTGCAAATGGTCGTACCACAATTTTGGCATTCTTCATGCCTCCAATTTTGTTGGCTGGAATCTTTTCGTTTTCAAAGCGCTCATCATCATCCTTACGGTGAAAAATGCGCCATCCAGTGAAAAGATGCCCCTTGGATAATACTCCAATCAAGCCAGTGACTGTGATTAGTAGTCCTATCAAGAATAGATAGTTACTAATCGTAATAGCACTAATTTTAAACACCATTGCTATTAAAGCAATAACGATTCCAACTAACGCTACTAACAGTCCTAATCTCTTTGGTTTATTCATTATTCTGCGTTACTTCTGAAACGGTTGCTGAATAATGGACTAACGGCACGATCTTCGTTAATACGCTTAATTGCGTCCCCGATTAATGGAGCAACTGAGATTTGTTCAATCTTATCAATTTGTTTTTCTTCAGGTAAGCGAATTGTATCAGTAACAACTAGCTTCTTGATTGGTGATTTTTGGATACGATCAATTGCAGGACCTGATAGTACAGGGTGTGTACAACATGCGTATACTTCTTTAGCACCAGCATCCATTAATGCTTGGGCACCTAAAGTAATAGTACCAGCAGTATCAATCATGTCATCAACCATCAAACATGACTTACCTTTAACATCACCAATAATGTTCATGATTTCAGCAACGTTTGCCTTAGGACGACGCTTGTCGATAATGGCAATTGGTGCCTTTAGGAATTCGGCCAATGCACGGGCACGAACTACACCACCGTGGTCAGGTGAAACTACGACTGCGTTTGAGTCCCAGCCGTGGTTAATAAAGTGATCAGCTAATAATGGTGCACCCATCATGTGATCAACTGGAACATCGAAGAAACCTTGGATTTGAGCAGCATGTAAGTCCAATGCAACTACACGGTCAATTCCAGCAGTTTCAAGCATGTTAGCAACTAGCTTTGCAGTAATTGGTTCTCTAGAACGAGCCTTACGGTCTTGTCTAGCGTAACCATAATATGGGATTACCACATTAATTGTCTTAGCACTTGCACGTCTAAGAGCATCAATCATAATCATTAATTCCATTAAATTATCATTAACGGGAGCTGATGTAGATTGAATGATATAACAGTTATCCCCACGGATACTTTCTTCAATGTTAATTCTAATTTCACCATCGCTAAATCTGTCAACGGATGTTTCACCTAAATCAACACCAACACGATCAGCAATTTTTTCTGCCAAAGGAATGTTAGAGTTTAAAGCGAAAATCTTCAATTTAGGATCAGAATATCTTTCAGCCATAAGTCCTCCACCTAACAATAAATTCTATAATTCGTAACTATATTCTTAATTCACAGTTAATTTTACACTATAATTGATAATTTTTCATGCAAAAATTATACAAATAATAAATAAAATATCATTGGATTATCTCTTAATCAGCATATGGAAGCTTTTTGAAATATCCTGGTTTGTTGGTTTGACGTTGTCTAGCAATCGCCATATCGTATTGTTTTACGTCATCAGTAATGGTAGAACCAGCAGCAATAAATGTGTGGTCATCAATGTGTAATGGAGCAATTAAGTTAGCATTGCTTCCAATAAATGAATTGTCACCCACTTCAGTATTGTGTTTATTCTTACCATCGTAGTTAGCAAAGATAACACCACAACCAACGTTAATATTCTTGCCTAGATGGGCGTTACCAACGTAAGTTAAGTGACCTACCTTAGTACCTTCATCAATTTGGGCTTTCTTAACTTCGACGAAGTTTCCAAGATGAACGTTTTCACCAATCTTAGCTTCTGGGCGAAGATGTGAGTAAGGTCCAATGTTTGAGCCTTCCATCATTTCTGATTCTTCAAGTAATGACGATGTCACAGTAACGTTGTCGTGAATGATGCAGTCTCTAATTTCTGAGTTGGCACCAATCTTACAATCGTTACCAATCTTAGTGTGTCCACTGATATGAACACCTGGTTCTACGATTGTGTCTTGACCAATTTCAACACCAAAGTCAATGTATGTATCATTAGGGTTAGGCATGGTAACACCGTTTGACATGTGGTATTCATTAATGCGTTGTTGCATTACTTGGTTAGCCTTTGAAAGTGCAATCCTATCGTTTACACCCATTGACTCATCAAAGTTTTTCATTTGGTAAGCACCAACGTTTTTACCTTCTTCTTTGAAGATACCAATAACGTCAGGTAGGTAGTATTCGCCTTGGGCGTTATCGTTTTTAACCTTCTTTAGCGCTTCAAATAATTCATGGTTATCGAAAACGTAAACACCAGTGTTAATTTCATCGATGTTTTGTTCGGCAACTGAGGCGTCCTTTTGTTCAACGATCTTGTTAACGTTACCCTTGTCATCACGAACGATACGACCATAACCAAATGGGTTAGGCGCTTTTGAAGTTAATACAGTGGCAACCGCACCACTTTCTTCGTGTTGAGTGAACAAGTGATCAAAAGTTTCGGCAGTGAATAGTGGAGTGTCTCCACTAACAACCATTGTTGATCCATCAACGTCTTCTAGAATGTCAGCAGTCTTTTTAACTGCGTCCCCTGTTCCTAGTTGTTTTTCTTGTAATGCATATTGGCTTCTGTCACCTAGTTGAGTTTTAACGTCTTCGGCACCAAAACCAACTACAGTAACAATGTTATCCATATGAATTTTTTCTACTTGTGTTAATACACAATCAACCATTGTACGACCACAAACTTGATGCAAAACTTTGTATAGTTTTGACTTCATTCGCGTACCTTTACCGGCAGCTAAAATAATTGTATTTCTAGTCGTCATTATTCTTCCTCCTTGGTGAAGTCGCTAAAGTTATCGTAGGTAAAGTTTCCTAAATCAACTTTAATATCACCGTTATTAGTATCAATCTTGAATAATGAAGTGTAATCGTCTTCGCTAATCTTACGTTGACCCTCATAGTCACGTTCAGCAACGAACGCAATTCCGGCAACTTCACTATCAAATTCTTTGATTAAACTACATAGTCCATCGGCTGATCCCCCACCACGTAGGAAATCATCTACGATTAAGACGTTGGAATTAGCAGGTAAACTACGTTTTGATAGAACCATCTTTTCGATTCTCTTTTGCGAACCTGAAATATAGTTCACACTAATAGTTGAACCATCGGTAATTCTAGAATCGTGTCTAGCAATCACGAATGGGGCGTTTAATAAGGTTGCAACGCTTTGTGCAACCGGAATACCCTTAGTGGCAACAGTTAACACAGCATCAATCTTCTTGTCGCTGTATAATGTCGCAATAATTCGACCAATTTGTCTCAAAATTGATGGACGGTTAAGTAGGTCGTTCATATATACGTATCCACCAGGTAAAACTCTTGAATTGTCAGCTAATGCTGATTGAACTTCGTCAATAAATTGACTAGCTTCTTGTTTTTGAATGCCGGGCATGAACATACTTCCACCAGCGGCACCCGGAATGGTTTCTAATACACCAGTTCCTGTTTCCATAAATGTTTTTCGTAAAATGGTTAGGTCTTCACTAATAGATGACTTAGCAGAATCATAACGATTTGCAAAAAAAGTCAATGGTACTACCGTATTAGGATTCTCCATTAAGTAGCGAGTCATATCTACTAGACGCGCACTACGCTTTGCTTTCATTCTTTCACCTCATTAAGTAAAAACTACATTTAAATTTTATCATAATGTTCGGATTTAAGATACTTTTTAAACTAAATAATAAAAAAATATCCGTTTAAGCTTTCACCTAAACGGATATTTTTATACAGGTCTTACAATATATACCTCAGAACAGAAACCGCGAATGCTATTAAAAATGTGTTTTGCCTGGCTTTCTGTTTTACAAATTCCAAATACAGTCGGTCCAGTTCCTGACATTTGAGCACTATCGGCACCATATTTTTCGAACTTTTCTTTAATCTTTCTGATTTCACTGTGATGCTTTGCAGACAATGGTTCCAATACATTTCCCATATGAGAAACGATTTGATCATAATCTTGTGTCTCG
The DNA here is from genome assembly GCF_019656215.1 of Apilactobacillus zhangqiuensis. Lineage (GTDB taxonomy): Bacteria > Bacillota > Bacilli > Lactobacillales > Lactobacillaceae > Apilactobacillus > Apilactobacillus zhangqiuensis. Next base: position 18,057 of record NZ_BPLK01000006.1, on the reverse strand, counting down.
ACTGCTTCTGCCAATTCGTTAACATTCACATGTTCTAACTTATCGTAATCAATCTTATTTAAGATTTCTGGCGTTGAAACACTTACTTTTGGTTTCACAATTACGAAATACATCTTTGGCAGCTTTGGCATTAACTCGATGTTGTCACCTTTTCCGGTAACCATCGCTGTCTGACTATAAACACAGTATGGAACGTCTGAATCAAGTTGCAATCCAAACGTTGCCATTTCCTGATCAGTCATATGTAAATCCCAGAGACGATTCAGACCACGAATGACAGCGGCAGCATCAGATGATCCTCCACCCATTCCAGCAGCAACAGGAATATTCTTTCTGATATGGATATCCACCTTTTGTTGAATTCCAAATTTCTTTTTAAGTAGAAATGCTGCTTGATATGCTAAGTTGCGATGATCTTGTGGTAAAAACACACGATTACAGTGAACGGAAATCCCGTTTCCTTTTTCGGTAACAATCTCGACGTAATCTGATAATTCAATCGAGGTCATTATCATATTCCACTCAATTTTGCCGTCTTTATGACGATACGGCGTATCCAAGCCTAGGTTAAGTTTGGCGCATGCTTTCTCTACGGTTCTCAAGTATCACACCCCCAATTTAACTAAATTATTTATTAACATTATACTAAAGTTAAAATGAAAAGTCAGTGAAACTTTCGGATTTTGTCAAAAGAGCAAAATAAAAAGAGCTAATAAACATTATTAGCTCTTAGTTTTAAGCTTCTTCACTTACTTCGTCGGTAAAATCCATTTCGATGTTCTTGGTTAGAATATCGGTGTAACTGTATGATACTCTCTTAAGATTTTCATCTTCTTCTAACTCAACAACAAACACAGCTGGGAATGTTTCTGCTAACATCCCATGGCGTTCTAATGTTTTATTTCTTCCTACTTGAACAGTTACAACAACTTTTTCGCCTAGGCGAGTGTCCAAGTGGCTCTTAATGTCAGTCAAACTGGTTGGCATAATATTCACCTCTCTAGTAGGTTCATTATACCACGGAGAATATTAAAAATCAAAATTATATCACAGAGGTTTTTAATAATCAAATAATATTATACCAATTTTATAGAATGGAATTTATTAGTTAAGTCGACGTATTGATCAACAGTTAACTTTTCAGGACGAATGCTTGGTTGAATATCAAACTCATCTAAGACAGCTTGGACCTTTTCTTTGGTTTCAGCATCCTTACCGAATAATCCTTGTAAGTTGTTCCATAAAGTCTTTCTACGGTGAGCAAAGCATCCCCTTACAAAGCTAGCAAATGCCTTTTCATCAAACACTTCGTTTTCAATGGTTTCTTTTCTTTCCAAAGTCACGATTGCTGAATCAACATTTGGTGCGGGAATAAATGATTTTCTAGATACTTCGAATGCTAATTTAACGTCGTTTAGGTATTGGATAATTACGGATAATGATCCATAATCCTTGCTACCTGGTTTAGCTTCTAGTCGTTGCGCAACTTCTTTTTGCATCATTACAGTGATGTTGTCGAATTCGGCATTACCCTTTAATAAATCCAAAATGATTGGCGTTGTGATGTAGTAAGGTAGGTTGGCAACCACCTTAATTGGACGTTCGTTATTGAACTTTTCTTCAATAATAGCGGGTAAATTAGCTTGTAGGATGTCTTGGTTAATCACTTCAACATTATCGTATGGGCTTAGTGTTTCATCCAATACAGGTAATAAATTTTGGTCAATTTCAAACGCTAGCACACGTTTTGAACTACGTGCCAGGAATTCGGTTAGACCACCAATCCCTGGTCCAATTTCGATAACATTATCGGTATCTGTTAGGTGGGCAGCATCCACAATCTTAGTTAATACATTTAAATCAGTTAAAAAGTTTTGTCCTAGACTCTTCTTAGCTGATAAATGGAAACGATTTAAGATAGCTTGCGTTCTAGCTGGGCTAGCAATTTCTGGATTATTTGACATTGTTTACTCCTTAATATGACTTAGTGCTTCGTTAAACTGTTCTTTGGTAATTCCAAACATGGATAGTCGTTTCAACAGTTGTTTACCGTTCACGTATCCAATCTTCAATTCATTACATAATTGGGTGCGTCTGACCTTAGCTTTAGAATCATTAATAACTCTAGCGGCAGTTAAATCAGCCACTGAGATTTCACTCTCGTGGTTAGTGTCTGCTGTATAGACGTTTTTTAATGCTTCTCTGATGGTTTCAACGCTGGCGTGTTCAACACCTAAAGAGCCATCACTCTTAGTTGGTACCGACTTTTTACGGTCGACAAATGCGTGTTTAGCATTCGGCACTTCTTGCGTGATAATTTTTCTGATGCGTTCACCAGAAAAATCTGGATCAGTAAAAACAATCACTCCACGTTGCTTGTCTAGTTTCTTAATCAACGCAAGTGTCTTATCATCGATTGCTGATCCTCTGGTCTCGATGGTGTCACAATCTACAGCCATTTTTATTCTTTTGGTATCGTCGCGGCCTTCTACCACGATTACTTCTTTGATTTTTTCCATTATTCATCCAATCCAAAAATTCGTAGTGCGTTTTGATAAGTTGCATCGGCAATCTTATCTGGGGTTGTATCTCTGAATCTAGCAACCGCTTCGACGGTGTATAGAGTATATCCTGGTTCGTTTTGATGACCACGTAATGGTTCAGGTGCCAAATAAGGTGCATCTGTTTCCACTAGCATTCTATCGATTGGTGTTTTAGAAACGGCATCATGGATTTCCTTGGTCTTTTTAAAACTGGCAACACCAGAGTATGAGACGTACATCCCTAAATCCATAATCTTGTTCAACCATTCAGCATCCCCATTAAAGCTGTGAATGATACCGTTGTTAACGCCCATTTCCTTCAAAATGGCGTAAGTATCTTCAAAGGCATCACGGTTATGCACTGAGATTGGCATGCCTAGTTCTTGAGCAATCTTAATTTGGCGTTTGAAAACGTTGAATTGAGCCTTCTTAGGTGCGGTACTTTGATTGTAATCAAGACCGATTTCACCTAAAGCAACGACCTTATCGTCTTGTAGTTGCTTGTATAACATGGCTTCTTCTTCATCGTTATAGTTCATTGCATCTTCGGGATGCCAACCGACGATTGCGTATAGGTTATCGTATTGATGAGCTAGTTCAATCGCTTCTTCGTTCATTTGACGGTTTGATCCAACAATTGCCATCTTTGTAACACCAAGTTTCTTGGCGTGTTCAATATATTCCGGTACTTGTCCTCTAAAAGCATCATCATTTAAATGCGTATGTGAATCAAAAATTTGCATCATATTTGCTCCTATCGTAAAAATAGCCATCAATTCGTTTTGAATTAATGGCTATTTTTTAGTTTGTTATCTCACCATTATTCCAAAGTGGCACCATTTTCAAATTGGCTACCAATTGTAACTAATTCAATGCTGCCATCGTCATGTTCAACGGATAGTAACATTCCTTGGCTCAATTGGCCACGCATCTTTCTAGGTTTCAAATTGGAAACTATGATTACTTTTTTACCGATTAGTTTTTCGAAGTCTGGGTACCACTTAGCAATTCCTGAAAGGATTTGAGTAGTTTCTTCCTTACCTGCGTCTAGAGTAAACTTCAATAGTTTATCTGCCCCTTCGACACGTTCAACGTTCTTAACTTCGGCAACCTTTAGTTCTACCTTTTCAAAGGTGTCGAACTTAATTTCTTTCTTGTCAGCAGCACTTTCAGCGCCCTCTTGATCTACTTGAGCTTGTTTCTTAGCTTCTTCCTTGGCTGCGCGACCCTTCTTCTTGTCTGACTTAGTCATTTGGTTCTTGATAAAGTCGACTTCTTCTTCCTTGTCTAAACGTGGGAAGATTGGAGTTCCTTTAGCAACAACTTTACCACCAGTTGGTAAATCTTCGATTGAAATGTTAGTTAAATCAATTGCTTGATTATCTAAACCTAATTGAGTAAAGATTTGTTTTGGTGCATTAGTCATAATTGGGCTAATTAATAGACCAATTACTCGTAAGCTGGCAGCTAAATGAGCCATTACATCAGCAAGCTTTTCAGCATCACCATCGTTTTCATTCTTAGCTAAAATCCATGGTGTAGTTTGGTCGATGTACTTGTTAGTTTGAGAAACTAATTGCCAAACAGCAGCTAAAGCATCTGAGAAGCGTGATTCATCCATCTTAGTCTTGTATTCAGCAATAACATCCTTACTTAGTGCTTCTAGTTCCTTGTCAGGTTCTAAGAAGTTTGACTTAAATTCTGGAATCACACCGCCTTCGTACTTGTTAATCATTGAAACGGTACGGTTTAATAAGTTACCTAAATCGTTTGCTAAATCATAGTTGATACGATCTACGAAGTCTTCTGGAGTAAATACTCCATCGTTACCAAATGGCACGGCCTTTAGTAAGTAGTATCTTACTGCATCCAAACCGTATCTTTCAGCTAAGACTTCTGGGTAAATAACGTTACCCTTTGACTTAGACATCTTACCGTCTTTCATGGTTAACCAACCATGACCGATAACATGTTTTGGTAATGGTAAACCTAAAGCATGTAAGATGATTGGCCAGTAAATTGTGTGGAATCTAACGATTTCCTTACCAACCATGTGGACATCAGCAGGCCAGAATTTTTGGAATAGTGAATCGTCATCAGTATCGTATCCTAATGCACTAATATAGTTTGATAGCGCATCAATCCATACGTAAACTACGTGTTCTGGATTTGATTTAACAGGAATTCCCCAACTAAATGATGTTCTAGAAACAGCCAAATCTTCTAGACCTGGTTTGATGAAGTTATTAATCATTTCGTTCATTCTTGATTCTGGTTGAATAAAATCAGGATGATCTTTGTAGTATTGTAGCAACCAATCAGCGTACTTACTCATCTTGAAGAAGTATGACTTTTCGTTAACTAGTTCAACTTCGTGTCCTGATGGAGCCTTTCCACCAATAACGTTTCCGTTATCATCTTTGTATACTTCTGCTAATTGTGATTCGGTGAAGTATTCTTCGTCTGACACTGAGTACCAACCTGAGTATTCACCTAGGTAAATGTCACCTTGATCTAATAATTGTTGGAAAATCTTTTGAACAACTTCTCTGTGTTGAGCATCAGTGGTTCTGATGAACTTGTCGTTTGAGATGTCCAATTTCTTCCATAAGTCTTTAATTTGTGCAGCCATCTTGTCCACGTATTCTTGTGGAGTGGTGTTTAATGATTCTGCCTTTTCTTCGATTTTTAGACCGTGTTCATCTGTTCCTGTTAGGAAGAACACGTCAAAACCTTCAGCACGCTTGTAACGGGCTAAAGCATCACACGCAATGGTAGTGTATGAGTTCCCGATATGTAAACGTCCTGATGGGTAGTAGATAGGCGTTGTAACATAAAAAGTATTGTTATCAGCCATGTAAATCATCCTTTCAACCAGTAATTAATATTAACTATTAGTATATCATACTTGAATTGTCAATAATATTGCTCTTAGAACAAATCTAATTGCATTGGTGCCAAATCGTTAAATGACACGTGCAACATCTCTTTTAATTGTAATGCGTTTGGTGCGGCATCCCTACCAGAGTTGTTATTAAAGATTACACACACCTCATCGACTTGTTTATTTAATTTAGTGACGATGTCAGCGAATTCTTGCAACTCTTCTTCACTGTATTTGTACAACGTTCTTTGGCTACGCCAATTCTTGTCTTGGTTAAACCATCCCTGAGCATTTCGACCGTGTAGTCTTAGCATCGCCATTTTGGATGTGGTCACCATTGGTAATAACTCAATTCCATCGTTTAAGTTATGTGGTTCGTCGGCAATCACAAATGTCATCCCAAGACGTTTTAAATAATTTTGAATTGATGTTTGCATCGATTTTTCCGTCCATGTCGGATTTCTAAACTCAACTGCAATTGGCACCTTTCTCCCCATCAACTCACGGATAGTCATTAGATAACGGATGTTGTCATTATTACGTTGGAAATATGGTGGAAATTGAAACAAGACTGTCTTCAATTGATTGGTTTCCATTAATGGTTTAAGCATTTTGACGTAATCACTAAATGCCTGTCTTCTTTGATCATCATCGGCAGCCATCTGTGAACGCATGTCATGCTTGGTCATTAATTGGTTGGCTTTTAAGATAAATTGGAATGAATCTGGGACTTGACGCATCCATTGACGCACTGTTTTTTCCTGTGGAATGCCGTAAAACGGGTTATCAACTTCCACAACGGGAAAATGGGCAGCGTACTCGTTTAACTTAACGGCACGATTTTCACCATTAATCAATGCTGGATGTTCGCTCCAAGTCGTTACTCCTAAAGTTATCATTAAACCATCATCTTCCTTCTTATTTCAATTCACTAAAGAATTTAGTTGCATCATCTTGAATCATCTTAAAATCGATTCCTAAGTTCAACTTTTCTTGGTTCACTGCAATCACTTTTGCATTCGGATTGCGGTAATCTAATAAACCGGCAAATGGGTAAACGCGCATGGAAGTTCCAACGATGACCACCAAGTCGGCCTTTTCCATTAGTTGCACACTATTGACCACATTGGCTTGGTTAAGTCCTTCATCGTATAAAACAATTCCTGGGCGAAGGGTTCCACCGCAATCTGCATGCTTATCGCTTTGCATGTATTCGTGCCAATCAACTCTTTGATGACACTTTTGGCAGTATACGTCGTATAGATTACCGTGAAATTCAATTAAGTTCTTGGTGTTGGCAGCACCGTATAATCCATCAACATTTTGAGTGATTACACTAGCTCTACCTTCTCTGGTAAGCTTAGCTTGTTTTTCGTGAATTACATTAGGTTTGGCATCTGGATAGTACATATTTTCCTTCACAAATGTGTAAAACACATCTGGTTCATTAACTAAACATGCATGGCTTAAATAATATTCCGCTGGTTTTCCAGTTGTATCAGTTGCATATAGTCCATTCTTAGAACGATAGTCTGGAATGTTGGAAGCTGTCGATACCCCGGCTCCTGTCAAAAATACGATATTTTTTGCATTATCAAATAATGATTGAATTTCCTTATCCATCAGATTGCCTCCTGCCTTATTTTCTAATGATATATGGCATTTTTAGTTCTTTAAATAATTCTTGAACAGTCATAGCGTATAACTTCTTGAAGTATTCTGGGCTGTCATCCATACCAGTTGGTGCAGGAATCACGAATGAGTTTTGATCATCTGATTTGTTGAAACCAACGTATGCACGACGACCAGTTTCTTTATCATGTAATTCTGAATGGAAGATTTCAAATTGTTGTTTTACGTTTAGGTTTAGTTGTCTTTCTGAAACAACACTGGAGATAGTTGCAAATTCTGAGTTATGCAATGCAGGTAATCCCCACTTCTTTAGTTGTTCATCGAATGCCTTGAATAACTTAACAACATTTCTTCTGAAACCAAATGGTGAATCAGTTGGTTTTTCAGTGATAATCTTGTAAATTTCATCAGCAGCCTTTAGAGCAACTGGGTAATCTTTTTCAAGGGTTGGACGAGCAAATGAATCGAACTTGTCACCGTAGAATACGTGGGCATCAATTAGAGTTAGTAGACGTAATTCCATCGCATTGTCTAGTTCTTCTGGTTCGGGTTCGATAGTGTTTTGAATACCCTTTAGGTACATCTTTTCGATGTCGTCGTTGATTAGACCGTGTTTTCTTTGTTCTGAAACAACCACAAAGTGGGCAACGATATCAAATAGTTCAGTTCCCATTACTTCTAGTTGTTCGTCTAATTCGTCTTGACCAGTTGATAGTGAGAAGAATACTTGTGGAAAACCACGTAGAGTCATCAACAAGTGAATTAGTTCATGTGAAGCAGTGTAGTTAGGAGCTGACATGTCAGAGATTTGAACGAATAGGTTCTTACCATCTTGTACTACTTGAGCTTGATCATGTCTAACGTATCCAGATTGAAGTTGTCCGATAAATTGAACTTCAATTTTACCTGGGAAAAATTTATTTACAACGTTTATTAAACTTTGTGTATCTTGATTTAATTCGATTTCCATTAAAATTCACCTTCATTATTATTTCTAATTTGATTTAAGATTTTTTGGGCTGACTTTAAGTCGTTTAAATGATTAGCTCTCATTTCTGAAACAACTTGTTTTATTTCTTCGCCCTTTGCCCCAGCACTCATTACCAATGAATTCAATTGTAGGTTCATATGACCCTTTTGAATTCCATCAGTGACTAAAGCATTTAGTGCAGCTAGGTTTTGAGCTAGACCAACTGAGGCAACCAATTGACTTAGTTCATCTTTTGACGTTACTTGTGATAGGTGTTGATTGATTTTAACCTTTGGCAATACCTTTACGGCACCACCAATAAAACCTAATGACAACGGAATTGTCATTTCACCAACCAACTTATCACCGTCAATTGACCAGTTAGATAATCCTTTGTATTGACCATCCCTACAAGCAAACGAATGGATGCCGGCTTCGACGGCACGCCAATCATTTCCCATTGCCATTACTACTGCATCGATTCCATTCATGATGCCCTTGTTATGAGTGGCAGCACGATACGGATCAATTTGGGCAATATGGGATGCTTCCACAATTCTTTTAGCCACGTCGATTCCATTGGTGTCAGGATTACCAAGTTGACTAACGGGAACTGTTCCTGAAACCTTCACCAAGTTATCTTCACCGTAGTTAGATAGGATGCTCATCAAAACATCCCCATTAAAACGTTCATCGATGAATTCCGCCGTTGCTTCAAGCATGGAATTAATAATGTTTGCACCCATGGCCTCACCAACGTTTACAAACAAATCAACTGACGCGTAGTTGTCGTCTAGTTTTCTAACACGCACCTTCTTAGCACCGCCACCATATTCTAAAATTGATGGATGCGATTGGTTAGCGACATCAATAATGTGTTGTTGATGTGTATTCACAATTCCAATCAATAGGTTTATATCGCTTGTTTTTACGACAATTTGACCCATCAAGTTACGACCTAACACTTCAGCCTTAATGCCTTGATCTTTGGCAAATAAACGGGCACCATTGCTGGCTGCCGCAATCACGGATGGTTCTTCTGTGACCATTGGAACAATCTTTTCTTTACCATTAATCATAAAGTTAACGGCCACTCCTTCAGGAACGGAGTAATCAGTTACATAATTTTCAACTAAACTATCACTTGATTGATGATAGTCGCCAGTCATTTCATGTTTTTCATTCATGTCTAATCCAGCAAATTCACTGATTAGTTTCATTCTATCATCGTAATTACGGTGGTAAAAATGTTTAAAAGTTCCCATTATTAGTCCCCCCGGATGTGCGGTATTTATATCTGATATTTATGATAACATTATTTAAATATTCGGCATTTAAAAAGGTTTTTAACCCTAATTGGATTAAAAACCTCTTTAATAGTTTCGATAGTGCTTCTTTATATATTCAGCAATAAGTCCTTCCCTTACACCGCCTTCAGAAAATACGATTCTTCTTGAATCAATTTCATCAATAACTGTGATAAGAGGTAGTAGACCACCTAGTATAATATCAGCTCGCTCGTTTTCTAATCCGTGAATTTCTTTTCGATTGTGTAAGTTTTTACGTAAAAGTAATTCATACGTTCCCATCACTTGGCGTTGATTTAGATGATAGCCGTTTAGGTTATCAGAGTTTTTGAAGTGTTGGTGACTACGATTAATTCTCGCTAAACTTCTTGCAGCTCCTCCCAAAACAACTAATTGATAGTGATCCGCTTTTTTAAGCCAAGGAACTCGATGTATGTTTTCCTTTAAGAAACGTTGTGCGTTGAATAGGTCAGCTGCGTGAACAGAGTTATTCAATTTAAAACGTTCTGAAATATTGACGGCACCAATTGGCAAACTAATTAAATCACGACGTTTCTTTCCTTGAACGCGGACCAATTCGATACTGGCACCACCAATATCCATCACCATGTAGTCGTTCATCTTAATCTTATTAACGACACCTAAATAATCGTAATAAGCTTCTTCACGACCTGATAAAACTCTAACGTCTAAGCCAACTTTCTTTCTTACCTTGCGAATAAAAGCTTTTTGGTTTTCAGCTTGTCGAACCGCAGCAGTTGCAATGGTAATCACAGTGGCATTATTCATTGAGCTATAAATTCTTTTGAAAGACTTTAAAGCATTAATTGTCCGATTAATTGCAACCGGTTGTAGAATCTTTTCTTTTCCCATTCCCTCGGATAGACGGCTATCACTTTTACTACGTTTTAATTCAACGCAATAACCATCATTTTCAATTCGATAGATGGACATTCGAGCAGAATTCGAACCGATGTCAACAATTACTAAGTTCTCCATCCGATTCACCCTAAACTCCTAAAATAGTATTTTATTTAAAGTAATTAATACCAATAGCATCCCTTACTTCATCTAGGGTTTGGTTGGCTACCTTATTCGCTTTTTCACTACCAGCCTTTAGAATGTCATAAACTGCTTGTGGATCCTTTTCGAATTGTTCACGACGTTCTCTAATTGGTGCCAATTCAGCTTGTAGTACTTCATTTAAGTAACGCTTAATCTTAACGTCTCCTAGACCACCGTGTCTGTATTGTTCCTTTAATTCGCTAACCTTTTGTTTATCATCAGCAAAAATGTCTAGATAAGTGAAAACAGTGTTTCCTTCAACTTGACCAGGATCTTCCACGTGAATGTGGTTAGGATCTGTGTACATTGACATTACTTTCTTTTGAATAGTGTCAGCATCGTCGGCCAAGTAGATGGCGTTGTTCAATGATTTACTCATCTTAGCGTTTCCATCTAGACCAGGAATTCTACCCATTCCCTTTGGTGGGAAGTAGCCTTCTGGTTCAACTAATACATCCTTACCATAGATACCGTTGATACTTCTAACGATTTCTCTAGTTTGTTCTAGCATTGGTTCTTGATCTTCACCAACCGGAACTGTGTCGGCTTTAAATGCAGTAATATCTGCAGCTTGGCTGACTGGGTAAATGAAGAATCCAGCAGGAACACTCTCACCAAACTTCTTTTGTTGAATTTCAGTCTTAACAGTTGGGTTTCTCTTCAAACGGTTAACTGAAACTAAGTTTAAGTAGTGCATTGTTAATTCGTTTAGTGCGGGAATTTGTGATTGAACCAAGATAGTTGATTTTTCTGGATCAATTCCGACAGCTAAGTAATCCAAAGCAACTTGTAATAGTGAGTTTCTGATTTTTTCTGGGTCACGAGCATTATCAGTTAATGCTTGCATGTCCGCAATCATGATATTGGTGTCATATTCACCTGAGTTTTGTAGTGCAACTCTATTCTTTAATGATCCAACGTAGTGTCCGATATGTAGTTTACCGGTTGGTCGATCACCAGTTAGAATTACTTTTTTATCTGCCATTTTGTTACTTCCTTTCCAAAAAAAGCGCCCCATTGTTAAAAAAACAATAGGACGCTTGAGCGCGGTACCACCTAACTTGCAAATGTATAATCATTTGCCACTCTGCGATAAGGGTGCAATCCCATAACTTCATCCATTTCGCTAGTCGTGATTACTTTCAGTAATACATAATCTCTCTGTAAATGACATCGCTACTTACTTTAATATTAACTATATTTTACTGGATTTAAATAGACATGTCAAAAAGGATATTAATTGACATGACGGCAAAATCTAATTAGAATTATTGAGCATAAATGTACGGATTTAACAATAAATTAGGAGGTAAAAATGGCTAATAACGATCTTACAAATGAACAAAATCGTGTCGATAAAGTTGTCGCCAAATTACACAAACGCATCGATAAGACAGAAGCTGAATACCAAAAAGCACACAATGAAACAAAGCGTGTTCAACAAAACTACGGTAACAATACTTCTGTTAACTACGTCGAAGTCGATGATAGAATTGAAACTTCTGCCGACCTCCAACAACAAAGAGGACTAGTTAATAAAGTAGTCCAAAGCGAAGCAATTATTAAGAACCAACTTGAAACATATAAAAAACTGGCTGATTCACCATACTTTGGACGAATTGATATCAAAGACGACGGTGATGACGATACAGAAAGTTTATATATCGGGACCGCTTCATTCGTTGATGATAACGAAAATTTCTTAGTCTACGATTGGCGTGCCCCTATCTCTAGTATCTATTACAACGGAACGTTAGGAAAAGTTTCATACCAAACTCCCGCCGGAAAACAAACTACTGACTTAGAAAAGAAACGTCAGTTTCAAATTAGTCACGGAGAGATTAATAACATGTTTGATACCAACGAAACCGTTGGTGATGAAATGCTACAATCCGTGTTAGGACAACAACATGATGAAGTGATGCAAAACATCGTTTCGACAATCCAAAAGGAACAAAACGACATCATTAGAGATACTTATAGTGATTTACTCGTGGTTCAAGGTGTTGCCGGTTCCGGTAAGACTTCAGCAATCCTACAACGAATTGCATTTTTGTTGTATCACAGTAGAAGTTCTCTTCAAGCCGACCAAATCATTCTATTCTCCCCTAACCGTTTATTCTCACATTACATTTCAGATGTTTTACCTAGTTTAGGTGAACGTAATATGAGACAGGTAACCTTACAAGAATTTATTGATCATCGACTTGAAGGTGTAAAGGTCCAAAGCTTGTTTGATCAATACGAAACCGAACAAGCATACACTGATGATGAAAAAACGATTCAATCATTCAAACGTGGTCATCAATACATGACCTCTATCGAGAACTATATCAACAACGTTTTTAATAATGACATTGCCTTTCAAAGTATTTTAATTGACGGTAAAGTATTCTTTGACGCTGACGTGATTAAGGATATCTACGCTTCTCAACCCAAACAAATGAAACCGGCTGATAAGTTCTTAAAGACCAAGAATCGTTTGATTGAAATCTTAAAGAAACGCATTGAAGTTGAAGTTTATAAGCCATGGGTTGACGATGAAATCGATCAACTTAACTCAGAACAATATCATGACTTTATGGAAGGTCATCAACTTGGTAGTTTCCAAGACGAAGACGATGAAAGATACTTTATCGCAAAACAAATCGTGACCGAACACTTCAGAAAAGTCTACGATGCTTTATACAATGGTTCATTCTTTGATCCATATCTTCAATACCAACGTTTTATGCAACAAGTGGTCTTACCCAAATACGTTAACGTTGATGCATGGAATGATGATGTTGATTCTTTTGACGATTCAATCGAATTGCACCAGGTTCGTCTAGACGATGCCGCCCCACTTTTATACATGCGTGATTTAATGATCGGTGGCGGTCAAAACCAAACAATGCAATACTTATTCGTTGATGAGATGCAAGACTACTCAATTGCTCAATTAATTTACATTAAGCATGCTTTCCCACAAACCAAGATTAACTTAATTGGTGACAGTGAACAGGCATTGTTTAAAGCTGTTGAAGCACCTCAAGAATTACTAAATAAGTTAAACGAAGCATTTGCTACTAAGAAATCAAGGTTGATTACTTTAAATCGATCATATCGTTCAACTTATCCAATCACCAATTTCGCCAAATCATTATTACCTAATGGTGATGAAATTGAAGCGTTTAACCGTCCAGGTAAGTCACCTGAAATCTTTATTCGTCATAACGAAAATGAATGTATCGAAGCATTGGTTAAATGTGCTAAACAAGAACTAAAGGATGAAGGTACTGTTGCGATTGTTACCAAGAACCTAACAGAAGCCAAACAACTTCATCAACACACTTATAATCAACTTAATCCAACATTGCTAGCAGATACGGATAGATCACTTCCAAAGGGAATTGTCATCATGCCAATTTACTTAGCTAAAGGTTTGGAATTTGATTCTGTCATTGCTTGGAACGTTTCAAAGGATAATTATCCAAATGATGATTACGTTGGAACACTCTATACCATTGCCACTCGAGCAATGCATCATTTAACCTTAATAAGCAATGGACCCGTTTCACCAATTATTGCGAACGCAAACCTACCAATTAATGAAGTTAAGATTGATAGAAAAATTAAATAACAAACAAAAAAGACCAATCAATTACGATTGGCCTTTTATTTTATTATTAATTATTAAAGAACCATACCTAATCATTGCTACGCATTTTTATTTTTTCTTGAAATTAGGAGATTCTTCAATTTACTTATTTTTTCAGTAATCAATTTATAAATCTTATTTTGCTTTGAAGTTTGACTGGATAATTTTATGCTTTCCTCGATAAATGTTTGTTGTGCAGAGCGATTCTTAGAATTTTCATACTTAAAATAATTTCCTTCCTTGTCCAAGAAGAAACCATCAACATCATCTTCGGAATAGATATCAATAATCTTTTGAATTTTATTAATATTGTGTTTGTCCATAATTTTAACGGCTAATTCAACACGGTTAACCATATTTCTGGTCATTAAATCGGCTGAGGAAATCCAAAAGGATGGTTTGTCTGTATAAAATGCATATATTCTGCTGTGTTCGAGAAACTCTCCGACGATACTAGAAACAACGATATTTTCTTTTTCACCGCAAATTCCTAGTTTCAAACAACATGATCCTCTTATGACTAGCCTAAAAGGGACCCCCACCTTCGCAGCATCATAGATTGCTGCTATGACATCAATATCTGTTAAAGAATTTACCTTAAGGAAAACTTTTCCTTTACCATATTTTTGATAATATTCCTTAACTCTATTTATATTTTGTATAACCATGTCTTCAATTCGATTTGGTGACGACACAATTGAATTATATTTTGGTGAACGTGAACAATCACCATTGTGTGATAGATAATCAAAGAAGGATTTTAAGCAGTTAACATATCCTTCTGAACTAGAATATAAACTTAAGTCAACAAATCCCTTCGCTGTTTGTTCGTTATAATTTCCAGTTCCTATCTGCACATACCCTCTAACACTACTTTTATCATTCATTATGACCAAACATGCTTTGCTGTGCACTTTCATATATTTTTTTCCAAATATAATTTCGCATCCAGCATCTTCCAATTCATCAGTCACTTTTAGATTATTAGTCTCATCAAACCTAGCTCTCAGTTCAACCACCACTGTCACTTTAATTCCTTTTCTTGAAGCCTTTTTCAGTAACTCAATTACTTCAGAATTATCCGCGACTCGATAGATTGTTTGTTTGATTGCTATCGTTTGAGGATTATCAACCGCTTCTTTTAGGAACTGAATGAATTGTTCAAAAGAATCATAAGGGTATTGTAAAAGTAAATTGTGTTTATTGAGGTACTCCTGCATTGATTTCTTATAATTCCATTTTGTCCCTGAAAAATCAGGATATGATAATTCAGGATGTTTCTTAGTCCACGAATTTATTAAAGGAAACATAAAAGTTAAATCTAATGGTGTATCGATTTTAAATACATCATTTGGTTCAATTTTAAATTTTTTTATAAAGGTATTAATGAATTTTTCATTGGTATTAGGCAAATCTTGTATTTCTAGCATTGTGATTTTACCTTTTTCCCGGTTCGCTAGATAGTGGCGCAAATTCTGGATAGTTTTTTTGCTACCGTTATTTTTTTCTAAATCAATTGATGCATCTAGATCTCGACTCAACCGAAATACGATTACATCTTTGATTTCGCCATCGTCATATAAATTTCTCAAGTTATTGATGATTAGATCTTCCATCATCAAATATTGCTTTTTCCCATCGACCTTCAAACTAACTGTTCGTCTGATATATGGTGGTATTGGCATAACACGAATCGAAGTATCATTTTTTGTTTTAACCAAAGTTGCTATTGCCATCCATTTATTTTTCATAAAGTCTAAATTATATTCCGAATTAAAGGTTGTGCTTGTTAAAAATGGTAAAATTTTTTCATCAAATTTTTGGTTGGCTTTTTGTTTCATTCGATCGCATAAATCATCATACTTAACAAAATTACCAATACCTAAATCAGGTAATTGTTTAATTAACAATTTAAAATAGTTAGATTGTATTTTAAAGTTATTATTATTTATCTCATGGAGTTTTTTTAGTATTTCTGAATACTTTAACATTGTTTTTGAATCATGTCCGTCATTCGTTAAAGTTTCTTGGCTTTTAATGCTCGGAACCCTAACGCTATAGAATTCATCTAAATTGCTTGAAGCAATAGATAGAAACTTTAATTTATTTAAATATGGGACGTTATAGTTGTTAGCTAATTCAATTACTCTACGATTGAAAAGTAACCAGCTTAAGTCTCGATTATACAAATCACCTTTATATTTAGATTTTATTCCCATGCTTTTCGCCTCCAGTAAAGGACTTAAAATCTAATTCCACTTGTTCAACATAACGAGTTGAGTACTTTACTAAGGCTTCGGGTATCCAATCTTTACTTTCTAAATAACCAATGATTTTATAAAAAGTTGGTGATTGACTGTGGGCTCTTGCTAATAAACTAATACATACATTTACATAATCACAAAATGCTGAAAAATCTAATTTTTTTAGTTTTACTGATCCCTTCATATCTTTAAATTGACGTACATAAAAACTATTATTATCAATATTAAAGTAACCTAGGAATGGATCTGATGCACTTTGTAGTATCAATTGACAATTGACAATGTCTTCACCTGTTGAATGCTTGTCATCTATATAAATTCCATCGTTTTGATAAATTGGTAATCCTTGTTTCACTTGTAAAACTAAATTATCACCGGTAAAATTTTCTAGTAATATTAGATAACAAAGTGTACCAACACTTCCAACCCCAACCGTATGTCGTACAATATCTACGATGTGAAATTGTAATAGGAACTGTTTAATATCACTTTTCGAATGATGAAGGTATTTAGTATACCCTTTTATCAACTTTTCATAATCATCATTTCCTACATGCACTGTAACAGGATCATTTTCAATAAATTGTTTTTGCCCTTTTACGGTGGTCGTATATTTTTTAACTGCATAATCAGAATTACTATTAATAGCCTTATCGATAGTCTTACTGACAATTTTTTTAAATGATTTATCAAAAGTATTTTTAGATTCATGGATTTTAGAGAAACTACTCGAAATATTTTTTAGTGTGTTTGGAGTTATAAATCTTTCCATTGCTGTTAAATTACTCATATACTTCAAAGTCTTGAGATATGTTATAACAGATTTTTTTAGGAAGGGTTCTACTTTTTTCTTTAATTTAAAGTCCTGTTGTTTAGCAACGAGTAATGCGCTAACCAATAAGCGTTTAACATCATATTCCCAATAATCAATGTGTGATTCATCAAAATCGTTCATGTCGAACAGTAACTGTCCTTCTGATGATCCGTAGTAACCGAAGTTACCTAAATGAGCATCTCCACCAATTAAGGTTTTAATTCCTGAATTACTGTAATGGTTTAAATCATAATTCATAATATCTACTGAACCTCTAAAGAATGAAAACGGAGACTTAGACATTCGCCTTCTTTTCGTTTCAAGTAAATCTTTATATAGCAAATCGTTTTTCGGTTTCATTATTTTCAAAACATCGCGTTGCTGAACTTTATAATTCGCTATGTCATTGAACTTCGTATCAATTGCTAATCGATTACCTTCGACAATTAATTCGGTTGGTGTCTTCATCAAAATATCTGTGAAATCAAAATTATAGGGTAATTTTTTATTGTTCATATGTTATCCCTCCTTTTCAAAGAATGTTATATCAAAATAAATTATTACGTTCAATTTTTAAAAAAATGGTTTAAAGATTCATTTTTAAATTCCAAAACAAATAAAAAAAGCAGTGAAAACAATTGTTATATCAATCATTCTCACTGCTCAAATCCAACCGTTCGTTTTCAATAAAATGAACTCATTGTTATATATATATTAACTAATATTATATTTTCTTAACATTAAGCCGTTTCCGGGATTTGAACCCGGGACCTCTTCCTTACCATGGAAACGCTCTACCTCCTGAGCTAAAACGGCAATATTAACAAAAAGCCTTCGATTTACATCGAAGACTTTTTTATTCGCGCGGCAACGTCCTACCCTTGCAGAGGGCGATCCCTCAACTACTCTCGGCGTTTAGAAGCTTAACTTCTGTGTTC
>NZ_BPLK01000005.1 GCF_019656215.1 Apilactobacillus zhangqiuensis | reverse complement strand
TATTCCGAATTAGCTCAGTTGGTAGAGCACCTGACTGTTAATCAGGTTGTCGTCAGTTCGAGTCTGACATTCGGAGTATATAAAAAGGTGCTAACATTTGTTAGCACCTTTCTTGTATATTAAAATATACATAACCTTGCCGGCTTAGCTCAGTTGGTAGAGCATCGGTATCGTAAACCGGCGGTCACAGGTTCAAGTCCTGCAGCCGGCATAAATTAACTAGGATCTAAAGTCCTAGTTTTTTTATTTTCAAAGGATTAAATTTTGGTAAAATTGATAAAATTTTAATCAGAGAGTATAATTACCGTTGCTATGATTTTTAATTGTTTGGAGGAGTATTAATTGGATAAAATTGATAACGATAATCAATCAAAGGGTCTAATTTCATTAACTTTGACTGAGTCTCTAGAAAGATTTAGTTATTATGGTATGCAAGCAATCCTTTTGTACTACATGTACTATTCATTAAGTAGGGGTGGACTTGGTTTCAAGCCATCTACAGCTGCATCATTGTTTGCAATCTATGGATCACTAAGTTACCTATCTGCTGCTTGTGGAGGTTACATTAGTGATAGGATTTTAGGGGGAAAGAGAACCGTTTCCCTGGGTGCCGTTTTAATTATTTTAGGTCAGTTAATCTTAACGATTCCACTCCATAATACAATTTGGTTGTTATTTATATCTCTTGTATTTTTAACAGTGGGGACCGGATTATTAAAGCCAACAATCACAACGATGGTTGGTAACCTATATGATGAACGGTATAACACCAGAGCATATCGTTTTACCATTTTCCTTTCTGGAGTTAATATTGGGGCTTTCTTAGCACCAATCATTATCGGTTATATTGGTGTGCACGTTAATTTCCATCTTGGATTTTTAATCGGTGCAATTTCAATGGCAATCGGGCTTGCTATATTTGAAAGACATACCAAGGATTATAACCAAAACAACAGTATTTATACCTTAAATCCAATTGAACCCTACGAAATTAGAAAACTACTTGATCGAGTTATGTTATTCGTTGTTTCAATCTCATTAGTGTTTCTACTAATGTATGTTTTTGATGCATTGAATCTTGAAAATATCATTACATTATTGAGTGCCATCACCATTGTAATTCCATTCATTTACTTCTTTGTAATCATTAGCAGTAATCATACTTCTCAAAAAGAAAGAAAAGGAATGGTAGTGTACGTTATCCTATTCATTTGTGCTTCATTCTTCTGGGGAGTAGAAGAACAAGGACCAATCGTTTTAGCGATGATGGCCAGTGGTAGTACAGATAACGATTTCTATGTATGGAAATACGCCGTTTTAGCGTTTTTTATCGTTGTTTCATTGATTATTGGTTACTTCGTTCATAAAAAGAGTAATAGTGCCTTATTAAGAGCATTTACAGCCGTAATTATATTGTTCTTTATCTTACTAGGCATTTTTCATAATGGTGATTTCCACGTTCACATTTCAAGAACATGGTATCAAGCTATCAATCCATTATTTATATTGATATTTACACCATTATTCGCTAAGTATTGGCATCATAAAGAAAGTAATGCCTTAAAATCATTCCCATTAGGTGTGATTTTAGCAAGTATTGGTTGTTTAATTCTATTTATACCAATCAAATTCCTAGCTGGTAGTGAAGTTAATCCATTATGGATCATTGCGACAGTTGGAATGGTTTGTTTAGGAGAAATGCTAATCTATCCTGTTGGATTATCAGTAACATACCGTTTAGCTCCTAAGAACTTCCTTTCACAAATGATGGGGGTATGGTACTTATCTGCAGCGACTGGACAAGCTATCAACTCTCAAGTAGTTAAATACTTCTCTGTAGATAATGTTAACTACTTCTTGGTACTAGGAAGCATTGGAATTGTTTTATCAATTGTTATGGTAATCTTATTACACCAAGTTCTACGTGATTTGCACATCAGTAGAAAATTTAAAAAAAGTGCTTAAAAAGTGTTGACTTAAACCGCGATTTTCGATATTATATTATTTGTTGATTGGTTGAGACATACCAATCACATCGCAGTTTTAACACTTGCGATTAGGTAAAAAAAGTCATTGACAAGCACCTATGATTTTGATATCATATTTCTTGTTGATTACATTTTATATCTTTTCGGAGGGGTAGCGAAGTCTGGCTAAACGCGGCGGACTGTAAATCCGCTCCTTCGGGTTCGGTGGTTCGAATCCACTCCCCTCCATTCTTATTGGGCTATAGCCAAGTGGTAAGGCAACGGGTTTTGATCCCGTGATGCGCTGGTTCGAACCCAGCTAGCCCAACTACTTGAAATGACTAACTTTTATAGTTAGTCATTTTTTTTATGTTATAATAAACACATCATTTTTGTTCTGGAGGTTGCTATGAAAATAGGTTTTATTGGTGTTGGAGCAATGGCAAAGGCAATGATCAAAGGATATATCAATTCTGGCAAAGTTAATGCTAGTGATATTTTCGTTCATGCTCCACATAAAGAAAAATATCAAGAATTCGCAAATACTACAGGTATTAACTGCAGTAACAGTAATCAAGAAGTAGCACAAAGTAGTGACATGGTTATTTTGTCAACTGGTCCAAAACAAGTTGTTGATGCCTTAAAGGACATTAGAGAAAATCTAGATGGTAAGATTCTTGCCTCAATTGCATGGCAAATTTCTTTGGAACGTCTAGAAGAATTAACTAGTTACAATCAACCAATTATTCGTTTAATTCCAAACGTTAACGTCGAAGTTAATGAAGGAATGTTAATCTACAAGGCCAACGAAAACCTAGTCGATCAAAGACTAACAGATACAGTTAAGAATCTAGAATTACTAGGTAAGATGATTGAGGTACCCGAAGACAAGTTCGATGTGTCAGGTTCTTTAATGGGCTGTACTCCAGCTTATGCATATTTATTTGCAGATATCTTTAGTAGAAGTGCAGTTAATCACGGACTAGATAAGCAAACAGCAACTCAATTGGCAGTACAAGCCATTCTAGGTTCTATGAAGATGATTGAAAAATCAGATAAGTCACCAACTGATTTAATCGACGATGTTTGTTCCCCAGCGGGCGGAACTATCAAGGGATTATTAGCATTGAAGAAGAGTGGCTTTGAAAAGTCCGTAATCGATTGTTTCGATGCAACACAAGAATAGTAATGAAGGGATAGTGAAATAATGGCTTTGCCAATTTATATCCAAATTCATAATGAAATTAAAAAGAATATCGAAGAGGGAAAATGGAAATTAGGTAGTCGAATTCCTTCAGAAAGACAACTATCGACCGAATTCAACGTTAGTCGAATGACCTTAAGACAAGCAATTCAAACACTTGTTGATGAGGGTATCTTGGATCAACGCGTTGGTTCAGGTACATACGTTTCCAATGAAAAGGTTCAAGAAAAGATGTCGGGGGTTACTAGTTTTACTGACATCATGTTGGCTCAAGGCAAACTTCCTGCTAGCAAGACCATTTCGTATCACACACTAGAACCATCACTAAGTGAAATTGAAAAATTAAACATTTCTCAAAACGACAAGGTATTGAGAATGGAACGTATTCGTTACGGTGATGGCGTACCAATTTGTTTTGAAATCGCGACAGTTCCCGAAAAGATTATTGATGGGTTAAGTAAAGACGATGTAACCGATTCATTCTATGCATCATTGAAAGAAAAGAAGAACCTAGTACCGAAAGTATCAAGACAAAACATATCAGCAACACTTGCATCTGAAAGAATTGCTGAATACTTAGACATTAAAAAAGGGGATGCCATTCTGTTATTAAGACAGGTGACATCACTACAAAATGGCCAACCATTTGAATACGTCCGTACCCAATACGTGGGCGAAAGATTCGAATTTTATCTAGATAGTAAAAAAAGTACATTCGACTAAAGTCGATGTACTTTTTTATTTTTCTTTTGTTTCTTTACCAAACGAATGAACTTAGGCAATGCTAACATGCGTTTGAAACGAGTAGGTTCCTTGATTAAACGATATAACCATTCAATGTGATGATTGATCCAAAATTGTGGTGCACGTTGTACGTGACCTGATAAAACATCAAAGCTACCACCAAGTCCAATCCATAATCCATCGTTAACATGGCGATGTTTTTCAATGAAGTACTCTTGCTTAGGGAAACCTAAGGCAACAAATACCATATCAGGCTTATTTTGCTTGATTTCAGTGGCAATTTCATCACTATCGGTAAAATACCCGTCATGGTAGCCAGAAACGATTAAATCTGGGTATTTTTGCGGTATAATCGTTTTCAAATCAGCGATTACTTCTGGTTTAGCACCTAAAAAGTATGCAGATTTATGATTTTGATTACCCCAGGCCAATAAGTCCAATAGGATGTCGTAGCCGGTAATTCGTTCTGACATGTCAGAACCTAAGATATTGGCTCCCATCACGATACCAATTCCATCAGCAACCAGGTAGTCTGATTTCTTAATTGTTTCAGTGTATTTTTGATTGTTTAAAGCATGAACAACGATTTCGGGATTGGCAGTTACGACAAAGGTATTTTCGCGATTGTCGATCCTTTGCTTGGTATTTTCCATGAAATCATTGAACGAACTGTTTAAAAAATCAAAACCTAAAATATTAACAGTTTTATTTTCCATTGCAATACCTTCAAATAAATTATTATGATTATTTCTTTAATTAATGATAAAATAAAAGACAATAAAATGCGACAAGTATTAGGAGGATTTCATAAAAAATGTCAAATGAATTTGATAATTTAACATTACATACTGATGCATATGAAATCAATATGATGCAAACTTACTTCCAAGCAGGTTTGCAAAATCGTCGAGCTGTATTCGAAGTTTACTTTAGAAAAATGCCATTCGAAAATGGTTTCGCCATTTTTGCTGGTTTGGAAAAAGTAATTAATTATATTAAAGATATCAACTTTACTGATGATGATATTGAGTTCTTACGTTCTCAAGACGAATATACCGAAGAATTTTTGGAATATCTACGTAACTTCAAATTTACTGGATCAATCCGTTCTTTGGTCGAAGGTGAATTGGTATTCAATAACGAACCAATGATTCAAGTTGAAGGAAATGTTTGTGAATGCCAATTGATTGAAACAGCAATCTTAAACATCGTTAACTATCAAACACTGATTGCTACCAAGGCTGCTAGAATTAGAATGGCAGCAGGGGATGATCCATTACTAGAATTTGGTAGCCGTCGTGCTCAAGAAACTGCTGCGGCCATCTGGGGAACCAGAGCTGCATACATTGGTGGATTTAATGCCACATCAAATGTTTTAGCAGGTAAGAACTTCAACATTCCAATCAGTGGGACTCATGCGCATTCATTAGTTGAACTATTCCAAGATGATTACAAAGCGTTTAAGGCTTATGCACAAAGTCATCGTGAATGTGTTTTCCTAGTCGACACATTTGATACCTTAAAGAGTGGTGTTCCTAACGCCATCAAGGTTGCCAATGAAATGGGTGACAAGATTCATTTTGCTGGTGTTCGTATCGATTCTGGTGATATGGCATACCTATCAAAACGTGTCCGTGAAATGCTAGATGATGCTGGATATCCAGATGCCAAGATTTTTGCCTCAAACGACTTGGATGAAAAGACCATCACTAGTTTGAAGATGCAAGATGCTAAAATTGATGTTTGGGGAATTGGTACCAAACTAATTACAGCATTCGATCAACCAGCACTAGGTGCTGTTTATAAGATGGTATCCGTTGAAAATGATGACGGTGAAATGGTTGATACCATTAAGTTATCTAACAATGCTGAAAAGGTATCTACACCTGGTAAGAAACAGGTATGGAGAATTACTGAAAGAGAAGATGGTAAATCAGAAGGAGACTACATCACATTGGATGACGAAAATCCAAATGATGATGATAGTCTATACATGTTCCATCCTCAATACACATACATTAACAAGACATTGACTGATTTTGATGCTAGACCTTTACTAAAGGATATCTACAAAGACGGTGAACTAGTTTATGAACAACCAGAATTAGCCGACATCAAACGTTATTCAGAAGATGTATTGTCATCACTATGGCCTGAGTACAAACGTGAGTTAAACCCACAAGAATATCCAGTTGATTTATCAACCAAATGTTGGAACAACAAGATGAGCATTATCAAAGATGTTCACGATAAAATCAAAAATAAGCAAGACAAGGGTGAATTGTAATGAGAGAAAAGCAAGCAGAAATCATTGATGCATTAAAGGTAAAACCATCAATTGATCCAAAAGAAGAAATCAGAAAAAGTGTTGACTTCCTAAAGAGCTACCTAAAGAAGAATACATTCTTGAAGACCTTAGTTCTAGGAATTTCGGGAGGCCAAGATTCTACTTTGACTGGTAAGTTAGCACAAATCGCCATTAACGAAATGCGCGAAGAAACTAATGATGATGAATATAAGTTTATTGCCATTAGATTACCTTATGGCACTCAAGCTGATGAATCAGATGCAATGGATTCAATTGATTTCATCGAAGCTGATAAGACCATTCGTGTGGATATCAAACCAGCTGCTGATGATGCCGTTGCTTCTGTTGAAGCCGATGGGATGGAAATTTCTGACTTTAACAAAGGAAACATCAAGGCAAGACAAAGAATGATTGCCCAATACGCAATCGCTGGTCAAACTCACGGTGCCGTTTTAGGAACCGATCATGCTGCCGAAGCCGTAACTGGTTTTTACACTAAGTTTGGTGACGGAGCTGCCGATATCACTCCACTATGGCGTCTAGACAAGCGCCAAGGAAAGGCCATGTTAGCCGAATTAGATGCACCTAAGCACTTATACGAAAAGACTCCAACTGCTGACCTAGAAGATAATCGCCCAGCTTTACCTGATGAAGTTGCATTAGGCGTAACTTACGACGACATCGATAACTACCTAGAAGGCAGAGAAGTTTCAAAAGATGCTGCAGAAAAGATTGAAAACTGGTATATTAAAACAGAACATAAACGTCATCTACCAATTACTATTTACGATGACTTTTGGAAGTAAGAAGGGAATTTTTTAATTATGAAGAAAAATAAGATGGCAATCTATGCACCATTTTTATCAGATTTAATCACTAACACTAACAAGGTTGGTGAAGAAATGAGTCATGATTATGATCCATTGGAAGACGCTGTTGCTAACAACGATTACTCATCAATCGATTTAGCTAGCACAAAGGATACTTTCCAAAAGGGGACTGATAAGTACAAAGAATTCTTATCACAACTTGATAACGTCGATGTTCCTGCTAAGGAATTAGGTCGTCATTCAATCCTAAAGGAAGCTTATGCTGACTACGTTAAGGGATGCCAAGACATGGTTGATAGTATCAAAGCTGACACCATTGAAGCAGATGCTTTTAACGAAGCTGGTAAGCTACAACAAGATAGCATTGAACGAGTATTTAAGACAGCTCAAAAAATTATGATGTCAATGTAATAAAATAAAAGATAGTTGGTAAACGTTACCAACTATTTTTTTATCTAAAAATGCAATGATATAATTAAAGACAAACCCAAATAAGAAATGAGATGAACGATTTGGATCAATCAATCATTAAAAAAATTAGAAAAGAATTAGGCAGCTATTCTGAAAAACAAATCATAGCCGTGATTTCCATGTTAGAAGATGGCAATACAGTTCCTTTTATTGCCAGATATCGTAAGGAACGTACAGGTAGTTTGGATGAAGTGCAAATCAGAGAAATTGCTGATACCAACACTAAGATTACAAACTTGGAAAATCGCAAGGAAGAAGTTCTTCGTTTAATTGATGAACAAGGCAAACTAACTGACAAATTAAAGGCTGACATTCAAAAAGCCGAATCCATGCAAAGAGTCGAGGACTTGTACCTACCATACAAGAAAAAGAAGAAGACCAAGGCAATGATTGCTAGAGAACAAGGATTGGAACCATTGGCAAAACTAGTTTTAGCTAATGACGATTCCTTTGTGAATAAGGCAAAAGACTACGTGGATGCAGAAAAAGAATTAAACAACGTTGAAGATGTGTTAAACGGTGTTCATGAAATTCTAGCAGAAGACATTGGAAACGATGCCCATCTAAGAGAATGGATACGAGAAGATACCCAGAAGCATGGTCAAATTGCCAGCAAGGCCAAAAAAGATGCTGATGAAAAAGACGAAAAGCACGTTTATGATGATTACTATGACTTTTCACAACCGATTAACCAATTGAAGAACCACCGTGTTCTAGCGTTAAATCGTGGTGAAAAAGAAAAGGTATTAACAGTCAGCATTGATGTTAATACCAATGTCATCTACAAGTTCTTGCAAGCGGAAACTAACCGTAAGCGTAATGGTAAGTCCGCTGAATTTGTGAAGGATGCTTATGAAGATGCATATGCTCGTTTTATGAAACCAGCAATTGATCGTGAAATCAGAAATGAATTAACTGAAGAAGCTGATGAACACGCTATTAATATCTTCGGTCGCAACTTGTATAACCTATTAATGCAAGCACCTATCAAAGGTAAGGTCGTAATTGGATTTGATCCAGCTTACCGTACCGGATGTAAGCTAGCAGCGATTGATGATAATGGTAAATTCTTGGACAAGTTAGTGATTTATCCACACAAACCAGCCAGTGAAGCCAAACGTCAACAAGCTAAGAAACAACTGGTTGATTTCATTAAGAAAAACAATGCTGAAATGATTGCCATTGGAAATGGAACAGCAAGTCGTGAATCAGAACAATTTGTTTCAGAATTAATTAAAGAAAATAATCTACCGGTATATTACGTAATTGTTAATGAAGCCGGAGCTTCCGTATATTCTGCAAGTCAAAATGCTCGTGATGAATTTCCTGACTTTCACGTTGAAGAACGTTCTGCAGTCAGTATCGGAAGACGTCTTCAAGACCCATTAGCTGAATTAATTAAGATTGATCCTAAGTCAGTCGGGGTTGGTCAATATCAACACGATTTGCCCGCTAAACAATTAGATGCCCAATTGGATCGAGTTGTAGAAACTGCTGTTAATAAAGTTGGTGTAAACGTCAATACTGCCAGTCCAGAACTACTAACTCACATTTCAGGGATGACTAAAACTACCGCGAAAAATGTTGTTAAGTTCAGAAATGAAAATGGTGAATACAAGACTCGTCAATCCTTATCGAAGGTACCTAGATTAGGACAAAAGACCTATGAACAAGCCATTGGTTTCCTAAGAATTTTAGATGGTAGCAACCCATTGGATAATACCGATATTCATCCGGAAAGTTACAAGATTGCTAACCAAATTGTGAATGAATTGAATTTAGGTTTAGATTCATTGGGAACAAAAGAAATTAACCAAGCGTTATCCACATTTGATGTTGATAAGTTTATTAACAATAATGGTTATGGAAAGCAAACCGTTTCGGATATCATTGATGGATTAAAACGTCCTGGTAGAGACTTCCGTGATAACATGCCAACACCAGTCCTAAAACAAGATGTACTAAGGATTGAGGACCTAAAAGAAGGGATGCAACTTCAAGGAACGGTTAGAAACGTAATTGACTTTGGTGCATTCGTCGACGTTGGGGTAAAACAAGATGGACTTGTTCACATCTCTCAAATGAGTGACCAATTCATTTCTGACCCAAGTAGCATTGTTTCTGTGGGAGACATCGTTGATGTTTGGGTATTGTCTGTAGATCTTAAGAGAAATCGGATTCAACTAACAATGATTAATCCGGAGAAGTGATAAAATTTAAATGAATAATCAAGAATTACAAGCTTTGGTGGAAAAGATTTCACAGAAATCTTTTGCTAAACCATTTAAGCACCGCGCTTATTTTAACAGTCGTTTAAGAACCACCGGTGGTAGATACCATGTTTCCAGTCACGATATCGATATCAATCCTAAGATGTTAACAGAACATTCAATGGAAATATTAGTAGGTGTGATTAAGCACGAGCTTTGCCATTATCATCTACACCTAGCTGGGTATTCTGGAAAACATAACACCTTGGCCTTTAAACGATTATTGAAGACAGTGGGTGGTTCAAGATTTGCACCAGCACCTGTGGACAAACGTCCGTTGAAATATATTTGTACACATTGTGGACAAATATATCGTCGTAAGCGTAAAATTGACACCCATAAGTATGTATGTGGAAAATGTCGAGGGAAATTAAAACTAGACACTGGAGATGATTAGTTTGGATAAAAAAATAATTATTCGAGTACCTGCTACATCAACAGGAATCGGAGCAGGAATTAATTCAATCGGAATTGCATTTGGTTTATATTACACCGTCATTGTTGAAGAAGAAATGCAACACTGGCAAGTAAACCATGCACTAGGTGACGACGTACCAAATGATGAAAATAACATCATCGTTCAAACCATTTTAAAAATTGATCCAACAATTAAGCCTCATCAATTGACTGTTATGTCTGACGTACCAATCGGAAGAGGGCTAGGTTCAAGTACTACAGCGATTGTTGCTGGAATCAAGATTGCTAATGCATTGGGTGAATTGGATCTTTCATTAGACGATGAAATTAACATTGGTAGTAAGATTGAAGGGCATGCTGATGGTATAGCATCTGCACTATTAGGTGATATCACCGTTTCTTACTTTAACGGCGAAATGGCCACAACAGTTAAAACCCAAATTCCAGAAGTAATTAATGCGTTAGTATACCTAACTAAGGATGACGGTAGTGATAAGGCTATTTATAAGAACCAAGTTAGCTCTGTAGACGCCGTAAAAGCCAGCAGTGCCACTAATGTGTTAGTAGCATCACTAATGAGCAATGAATGGACTAAAGCCACTGAAATGATGGAAAATGACGCTATTTATACTGATAATATCTATGAAGTAGTGCCAGAACTTGAAACCATCAGAAAACAAGCTCATGAACTAGGTATTTATGGTACTTTCTTAAATCAATCACATCGTTGTGTGATTACCTTTGGAACAGAATCAGAACTAAATCAATTACGTGATAGATTAAACGTCGAAAAACTCCATGGGGTCATGAGATTGATTAAGGTTGATCACGATGGAGCAACTGTACGCGGTGAATAAAAAAATTTAAAACACCTATTGCAAAGTAGGGGAAAATCACATATAATAATATTTGTGATTTTTTATTGCGGCCATGGCGGAATTGGCAGACGCGCAAGATTAAGGATCTTGTCGGGAATATTCCCGGTGGAAGTTCGAGTCTTCTTGGCCGCATTAATGAGAAATCATTATCACATATAATAATATGGCGGTAGTGGTGAAGTGGTTAACACATCGGATTGTGGTTCCGACACGCGTGGGTTCGATTCCCACCTACCGCCCTTTTATTGGGCTATAGCCAAGTGGTAAGGCAACGGGTTTTGATCCCGTGATGCGCTGGTTCGAACCCAGCTAGCCCAACTACTTAAAAGGAGACATCCATTTTGGATGTCTCCTTTTTCTTTGTCATCGTTTTTTTGAAAAATAGGGGGATATAAAAAAGACTCTGGTTTAACCAGAGTCCTTTGTTTTAGTTATCAGTTGAGTAATTGATTTGAGTTGAAGAACTACTCATTACGCTGGATCCAACACTGTAGTCACTAGTTTGGCTTTGTGTTTGATTTAATGAAGTAAGTTTGCTTAATCCAAGGCTTTGTCTAATTGAGTTTGAAATGTTTAGAAGAGTTTCTTGGGTTGGTACTTCGTAATCAATACCATCGACAACAGCAGTTTGACCTTGAAGAGTTTGTGACTTGATGTGATGAGTTGCGTTTCCGTATCTTTCACGTAAAGCAACCATGTCATCAAACTTCATGTCAGTCTTAAGGTTACCTGAGATTGAACTTAGGATTTCCTTGTATCTTGGTAATGAAGAAATGTTCATACCTTTAAGAACAAGCTTTTGTAGTACTTGTCTTTGTCTTACTTGACGACCGTAGTCACCACTTGGATCTTGATGTCTCATTCTTGAGTAGGCAAGAGCTTGGGCACCATTAAGTGTAACTGTCTTACCCTTAGTAACATTCGCAGCTCCATAATGGAAAGTTAAAGGAGGAGTAACGGTAACACCACCAACAGCGTTAACCATCTTTTCTAGACCACCCATGTTAATGATTGCATAGAAGTCAACTGGAACGTTTAACAAGTTTTGTACGGTTTGTACGGCACTTGAAGCACCACCAATAGTATATGCAGCATTAATCTTTTCATAAGGTTGTGAATCTCCAGGAACAGTTACCTTAGTATCACGAGGGATACTTGTTAGATAAATTGTTTCCTTTTTAGGATTAACAGTAGCTAGAATCATTGTATCAGTTCTACCTGTATCGTGACGTCCTAGGGCACCAGTATCAGTACCTAGAAGTAAGATTGAAACAGGTTTGTTTTGAGCAATAATGCTAGATACGTTTCTTTCTTTTGTGGATAAACCTGGTTGATAAGCCTTATCCGCAGCATTCTTCATGTTGACATAAACACCATGAGCAATGATTAATCCAGTAACTATTAGAACTAATAAGATAATAAGTGTGATCCAAGCACCCTTATGACTTTTCTTCTTCTTTTTGAAGTGAGGTTGGTTTCCTCTAGTTCTGGAAGCTCCATCGATGTTTTGATTATTGTTTTGCATAAATCAAAAATAGCTCCTTTATTCTGAATTTCCCCATTATACTACCTATAATCAAGATACGTAAATATAACTTTTATTATAAACTTATTTTTTGAAAAAGAATAATACTTACTAAATATGTAATAAATTGTAATATTTCTGTTACATTTTTAATAAGGCACGGGGATATGATATAATTCTGATGTTAATGTAAAAAACATCACAACATGAACTTTAAGCTTGTAGTGTATCAAGTTTTTTATAATTTGTAAATTTAAAGGAGCGCGTTTAAAGTTGAAAAAGACTTTTCTGTATGTTTTAATTTCCACGTTTATGTTTAGTTCAATGGAAATTGCACTAAAAAGTGTTCAAGGAGTTTTTAGTCCAATCCAATTGAACTTAATTCGATTTTTCATTGGGGGATTAGTATTAATTCCAATCGTGATGAAGAATGGAAAGCAAACATTTTTGACGAGTAAATGGAAAAGTTTAGGTGTCTTCTTATTAACTGGATTTTTATGTGTGGTAGTCAGCATGACGCTATTCCAATTAGCTATCATGTATGATGAAGCATCAACTGTAGCGGTGCTATTTAGTTGTAATCCAGTATTTGCATTACTATTCGCTTTCTTTATTCTAAGAGAAAAGATTAGTCGACTAGGATTTATTTCCTTAGTTCTTTCTATTATCGGATTGCTAATTATAGTTAATCCGGCCAACCTTACTAACCCATTGGGAATTTCTCTAGCATTGGGTTCAGCACTAACATTTGGTCTTTACAGCATTGTATCCAGATGGGGTTCACAAGTTACCGGTCAAAATGGACTAGCAACAACTTGCTACACATTTCTAGCCGGATCTGTTGAACTATTAATTTTAGTATCGATTACAAATATTTCTGCTGTTGCTAACTACATGAATAAGGTAGAATGGTTAAAACCATTTGCTAACACACCAATCATTCATAATATTTCCATGAATTACTTCTGGATTCTATTATTTATCTGTGTCTGCGTTACAGGTGGTGGATTTGCATTCTACTTCCTTGCCATGGAAAGAGCAGGGGTATCAATTGCTTCAATTGTATTTTTCATAAAGCCAGGTTTAGCACCAATCTTGGCAATGATCTTGTTAGGTGAAAAGATTGCAATTAATACTTGGATTGGAATTGTAATCATTCTAATCGGTTCAGTGATTACGTTTATTGGTAGTCAAATGGAACAAAAGAATGCTGCATTAGAAGAATAAAAAGAGATGATAATATGTCGTATTTAGTAATCATGCGTCATGGTCAAAGTGTTGCCAACGAAAAGAATGTCTTTACTGGTTGGAGCGATGTTTCCTTGACTGAGAAAGGGATACAACAAGCTCATGATGCTGGTAAAAAGATTAATCAATTGGAAATTGATTTTGATCATGCTCATACTTCGTTTTTAAAACGCGCAATTGAAACGTTGCATATTGTGTTAAGTGAAATTAACCAACAATATATTCAAGAGACAAAGTCATGGCGACTAAATGAACGTCATTATGGGGCGTTGCGCGGCCGCAAGAAAGATGACGTTAAGTTACAATATGGACCGGAAAAGTTCGCTGAATTCAGACGAAGCTATACAACGGTCCCACCACTACTGGATCAACCCGATGAAGAGTATAAATACGAAAAGATTGGGGTAATTGAACCTCGTGGTGAAAGTCTAAAGATGGCCTATGAAAGATTGATGCCATACTGGCAAGACTCAATTGCACCTAAACTATTGGATGGACAAAATGAGTTAGTGGTTGCTCATGGTTCAACGCTTCGGGCTTTAATTAAGTATTTAGATAATATTAGTGATGATGACATTGATGGAGTGGAAGTTCCAAACGGGAAACCCATCATTTATCATTTCGATGATAAGTTGAATGTAATTAGTAAAAAGACAATATAAAAAGAGCTGATAAATTATCAGCTCTTTTTTTAGATTATTTTTCGTTAAATGCAAGTGTTCCCATTGGATCCCATGGATCTAATACAACAGGGTCTTGTTCTTGATTCTTCTTATCTTCTTCTGATAAGTACTTCTTGTTGATAACAACTTGGTAAGTGAATCGTCTGAACCATGATTCACTCATAACAAAGTAACCCTTTGAACCAACTTGGTTACCCCAAGAGTTTTCAACCTTCCACTTAGTTGGTTGACCATCAACGATATCAACACCGGTGATAACCATGGCGTGGTTCATAACACTTTGATGGTAATCTAATTGTTCGTCCTTACTCATTAATAGATCAATGTCGAATAATTCATCCTTTGAGTATAGGTTGTCGTCCATGATACCTTTTTTACGGTCTGATTCCTTTGAAACATCGCTTCCGAACCAAACGCTTTCACCGTTCTTTAGTTGGGTGATGGTTAGTTCTTCTAGACGATCCATTTCAAGGTTTAAATGTTTTACTTGGCGACCATCGATAACGTTACCTAACATATCAACGGTGTAAGTTTTTTCGTATGGCTTGTCCAAAGTAGGGGAGTTAATGATTGAAACGTAATCTTCTAGGTTTAAGTTTACGTATTTATCAAAGAACTTCTTTGGAGTTAAATCAGTATCGATGTGGTATTCGTTCTTTTCATCGCGGTATTCAAAGTTAAATTCTGAAACTGGTTCACCGAATGAGTAAACTAGGACACGATAAATTTCACTTAACATTTCGTCCTTTACTTTTTCGATGTCTGAACTATTTTGTGAAGCTAATTCACGTAGTTGAATAGCATCCATTCTTAATTTTTGGTTTAATACGGCATTTAATTCTGAAGTGTCATTACTTACGGCTGTTTCAACCATTGCTGATTGAGGAACAACGCCATATTTTTCGATTACTGCACATAACATGTCCCATTGACCACCATCTTGTTGTGGTGAATCTAATAGCCATGAAACACGGCGTGAAGTTAAAGGTTCATCTGCGGTTTTGATGATGTTTTCCAAGAACCAGTTACATTTTTCAAACTTATCCCAGAAAGTAGTGTAGATTTGTGATAATTCAAAATCACCAGATAAGTTAAAGTTTTTAGCTAGGTTATGACGCATAGTATTTAGCGCTGCGAAAATCCAGCAACGGCCACTATGTTTTTGGTTGGCAACTTCACCAGTATCGATTTCAATTGAGAAGTTTGGTTTCATGTTACCTTCCGCTTCGAAGTTGGCAGCTGAAGAGTTAATACCATTATGGCTTACGGCTCTTTGCATTACCTTAGCTTCTTTACGATCTAATAAATCGTTATGATACTTTTGGATATTTTCATTACTAATACTTTTTGACATCATGATTCCTCCTTACTTTTATAATATTATATCACTCAGGTCAAATGACTTTGAAAACTAAAAAACCGCGATAATAGGATTACCTTATCATCACGGTTTAGATTAATTATTTTCTTTTAGCATCGAATGTTTCTGAATGATCTTCATATCCAACAATTACCATATCGACAACATCTAGGAAAAGGCCGTGTTCGACGATTCCAGTCATGTTATTTAGGATGGTTTCAAGTTCATGGGGATGTTCGATGTAACCTAAGTTTAAATCGATAATGTAGTTATCAGCGTGAGTTAACACGTGGCCACCCTTAGCGTTGGTTCTAAATGTAGGATGGTAACCCATATCGTCTAAACGTTTAAATAGGTGAGTACTTCCGTATGGAGTAACTTCCAATGGAAGGGGAAAAGAGCCAAGGTTTTTAGCCATCTTAGTAGCGTCGACAATCCAAATGTTTCGATCTGAGTTGATTGCGACAATTTTTTCACGAAGGTGAGCAACACCGCCACCTTTGATACCTTGGAAATTCTCATCGATTTGGTCAGCACCGTCAATTGTTAAGTCAATATGGTCAACGTCATCGATACTTTTAACATCAATTCCCAGGTCACGAGCACGTTTTGCTGAGCGGTTGGAAGTTGGAACACCAATAATACGTAATCCTTCTTTGGCTACTCGTTCTCCCAATGCATCCAACAAGTACTTTACAGTTGAACCTGTACCAAGGCCGACGGTCATACCATCTTTGATATATTTGACAGCTTCTTGGCCGGCAACTTTTTTCATTAATTCTTTATCCATAATCCTTTTCCCCTCTAAAATATTCGGTAAAACGACGTTAAATCGACTTTGAATGCATAAACATTCAGACGAAAGGTTTCGAACAAAGGTATTGAGCATACCTCATTAATACTATATTAATTTTCTATGCTTATCGTGTGTTTGTCAAATAAAATATTTGTATTTAATTGTTAACAGATTTCATATAAAATACGTAGTATAATAATACTAATAAATTAACAGGATGTGTAGATATGAAAAGAGGATTTGAAGTAGTTACAAAGTACAAGGATAAAGGCATCAACCTACCTTATCGTTCTACTAAACAAGCAGCAGGTTACGATATTGAAGCGGGTGTCGATTTTGTATTGCCTTCAATTTGGAAATTAGGATTTTTAAAAGTACTATGGGCAATTAAGCACGAAAAAGACGTATCTGAAGATGAAATGCAACGTGCAAAGGATATTTTACGTCCATTATTAGTGCCAACCGGAATTAAAGCATACATGCAACCTGATGAAATGCTTTTAATTGCTAACCGTTCAAGTGGACCGTTAAAGAGAGGCATGGTTTTACCAAACGGAATTGGTATCGTTGATGCTGATTACTATGGCAATGAAAGTAACGAAGGAGAATTATTCGTCCAAATGACTAACTTCGGATTACTAGATCGTAAAATTAAGAAGGGTGAGAGAATTGCTCAAGGTATTTTCGTACCATTCTTAACAACTGATGACGACTCAAACAAGGGAACTAAACGAATTGGTGGTTTCGGTTCATCTGGTAAATAATAACGAATTAAAGAAAGGAAATTAATGTGGCTAAAGTAAAGACCCAATTTGTTTGCGAAGAATGTGGGTACATTTCACCCAAGTATTTGGGACACTGTCCCAATTGTGGAAAATGGAACACATTTGAAGAACAAACCGTTCAAAAAGAAACATCGAGTTTGAAATCGACTCACCGAATGGATTTCAATGGTCAACAAACCAAACCACAACTAATCAAAGATGTTAAGTTTGAAAAAGAATCGCGTTTTGAAACCGAATCACAAGAATTTAACCGTGTATTAGGTGGCGGAATTGTGCCAGGCTCATTAATTTTAATTGGTGGGGATCCTGGTATCGGGAAATCCACACTATTACTTCAAATTTCTGGCCAACTGGGTGCCAAGGACCAACGCGTTTTATATGTATCTGGGGAAGAAAGTGCCAGCCAAATTAAACTAAGAGCAGAAAGATTATCAGTTAATGGTTCAAACATGTACCTATACCCAGAAACTGATATGGGGGCTATTAAGTCCGCTATTGATGAAATCAAACCAGACGCAGTCGTGATTGACTCTGTTCAAACCATTTCTGAACCAGAAGTTGATTCCGCAATTGGTTCCGTATCACAGGTAAGAGCAATTACCGCTGATTTAATGTCTATTGCTAAGACCAATGGAATTACCATCTTTGTGGTGGGCCACGTTACCAAGGGTGGCTCAATCGCCGGACCAAAGACACTAGAACATATGGTTGATACCGTTCTATACTTCGAAGGAGATATGCATCATTCCTACCGTATTTTAAGAGCTGTTAAAAACCGTTTCGGTTCAACTGATGAACTGGGCATTTTTGACATGCAAGAATCTGGATTAAGAGAAGTTGCTAACCCATCGGAAGTCTTTCTAGAAGAGAGATTGAAGGACGCTAATGGTTCCGCAATTGTTGTTTCAATTGAAGGAACTAGACCAATCCTAGTTGAAATTCAGGCATTGGTAACACCGTCAGTATTTGGTAATGCCCAAAGAACTGCTACAGGAATTGATCGCAATCGCGTTGCCGTTTTAATGGCCGTGCTAGAAAAGCGTGCAGGACTAATGCTGCAAAACCAAGATGCCTTCTTGAAGGCTGCTGGTGGGGTTAAACTAAACGAACCAGCAATCGACTTGGCTGTCGCCATTAGTGTGGCTTCCAGCTATAAGAACAAGGGAACCGATCCTAGCGAGTGTTATATCGGTGAAATTGGTTTGACTGGTGAAATTAGACGAGTTAACCGCATTGAACAACGTGTTTTAGAAGCACAAAAGCTTGGCTTTAAGCGCGTATTAATACCAAAACATAATATGTCGGGCTGGATGGCTCCAGACGGAATTGAAGTTGTCGGGGTATCCACACTGGCTCAAGCGATTAAAATCGCACTTAACTAACACATACTGAGGAAGATAATTATGAAAAAAATTGATCGATTTACGGTTATCCAATTTATATTTGTCATTTTAGGAGCTACCTTAGGGGTAATTTATTTACCTGTTATTTGGCATGCTTTGTGGGAAAACCCTTCAATTTTATTAAATAATGCACTAGTTGATTCAGTGATTGGAGCAATCGTTTTTTATATTCTTTCATTGTTTGTTGTTAAACGAATCATGAATGCAATGAGTGTCGTTGAAAAACAATTATCACAAAAGAACCCATTCTATATTTTAATGGGA
Organism: Apilactobacillus zhangqiuensis; assembly: GCF_019656215.1. GTDB lineage: Bacteria > Bacillota > Bacilli > Lactobacillales > Lactobacillaceae > Apilactobacillus > Apilactobacillus zhangqiuensis. The sequence continues at coordinate 206,040 of NZ_BPLK01000005.1, read as the reverse complement.
ACTTTGGGGATGATTATTGGATTAATCTTAGCTATATTAATTTCAATTGTGCTATTTAGAACACCTTATTTAATCACTAATTTGATTTTGCCAGCTCTATTGATGATTACTTTTGGATACCTAGGTTTTCTATTAGGAACCACTAAACTAAATGATTGGCGTAATATTTTTAGAGTTAGCTTGAGAAAGGGCGGTAGTGCCTTAACTAATTCTTCCAGTCGTAATAAATCAATTAAAATATTGGATACAAACATCTTAATTGATGGCCGTATCTATGAGGTTGCAAAGACTGGTTTTATCGAAGGAACATTACTTGTTCCTAAATTTGTGTTGTATGAATTGCAATACATTGCAGATTCAGCAGACAGTCAAAAAAGAATTCGTGGTCGTCGTGGCTTGGATATTTTAAATAAACTTCAAACAGAAAAGATTATGCCAATTGAAATCACAGATCAAGATTACGACAACATCAAAGAAGTCGATACTAAGCTAATCAAATTAGCTAAGGATTTCAACGGTTCAATCATTACTAACGATTACAACCTGAATAAGGTTATCCAATTCCAAAAGGTTAACGTATTAAACATTAACGAATTGGCTAACTCACTAAAGCCAAGATTTGTGCCTGGTGAACATCTTGAAGTTATGATTTTGAAAAAGGGAACTGAAAGAAGCCAAGGGGTAGCATTCTTGGATGACGGAACCATGGTTGTCGTAGAAGATGGAAAGAATCATTTAAACGAACGACTATCCGTTGAGGTAACCAGTTCAATTCAAACAGACGCGGGTAAAATGATTTTTGCAAGAATTGATGATAAATAAAAGGTTATAGAAGCCTTTAGATTTTTACTGAGCACTTTATTTTTATCGCTAATAATTGTAAAATTAGAATGTTATTCTAAGAATTTATAAAAAAGAGGAGAAAATATCATTGGCTAATAAGAAAATTCGTGTTAGATATGCACCAAGTCCAACCGGACATTTACACATTGGTAATGCTAGAACAGCAATTTTTAATTATCTATTTGCTAGACATAATAAAGGTAAGTTTATTATCCGTATCGAAGATACTGATACTAAGCGAAACGTAGCTGATGGTGAGAAAAGTCAGTTAGACAACTTAAAATGGCTTGGCTTAGATTGGGATGAAGGTCCAGACAAACCTGGTAAGTTTGGACCATACAGACAATCAGAAAGACGTTCAATTTACGATCCATTGATTCAAAAACTATTGGATGAAGACAAGGCTTACTACTCATACAGAACTGAAGAAGAACTAGAAGCTGATCGTGAAGAACAACGTGCAAAGGGCATTATGCCTCATTATGAATACGAATACGCTGGTATGTCAGAAGAAGAAATTCAAAAATCAATGGCTGAATCAGAAGCTAAAGGTTTGAAACCAGTTATTCGTTTCAGAGTACCAAAGAACAAGACCTACGCATGGGACGATGTTGTTAAGGGCCATGTTGAATTTAGCTCTGACACTATTGGTGGAGACTTCGTTATCGTAAAACGTGACGGAATGCCTACTTACAACTTCGCGGTTATTATTGATGACCATGAAATGCAAATTTCACATGTATTTAGAGGTGACGACCACGTTGCTAATACACCAAAACAATTAATGATGTACGAAGCATTTGGTTGGGAAGCTCCAGTATTCGGGCACATGAGTTTAATTACTAGTGCCGACACTGGTAAGAAACTAAGTAAACGTGATGAATCAATCATTCAATTTATCGAACAATACAGAGATCTAGGTTATCTACCAGAAGCAATGTTTAACTTCATTACTCTATTAGGTTGGTCTCCAAAGGGTGAAGATGAAATCTTCTCACAACGTGATTTCATCAAGATGTACGACGAACACCGTCTAAGCAAGTCACCAGCTAACTTCGATAACAAGAAACTTGAATGGATTAACAACCAATACGTTAAGGCAGCGGATGAAGATGTTGTTATGGACTTAGCATTACGTCAATTAATTGCTAAGGGTAACATTCCTGAAAATCCAGATGCATTAACTATCGAATGGGCTCGTAAGTTAATCAACACTTACAAGCAACAAATGAGCTACATGGCTCAAATCAACTCAATGGCTGACGTATTCTTTAACGAACCAGCTAAGGTTTCTGGTGAAGCTCTTGAAGAAATTCAAAATGAAACTGCACCAGTTGTTCTAAAAGCCTTTGCTGAAAAGATTAAGGATGTTCCAGTTTTCGACAAGATTGAAATCCTAAAGACAATTAAGGAAATTCAAAAGGAAACTAAGATAAAGGGACGTCAACTATGGATGCCAATCAGAATTGCCGTAACTCACGAAAGTCACGGTCCTGAACTACCTGAATCAATCGAATTGATTGGTAGAGAAAAGGCTCTAAAACACATTGATGAAACTTTAAAGCAAATCAATCAATAATAAATAAGGCTCGCTAAAGCATGCTTTGGCGGGCTTTTTTTATTTGAATTTATCCTAATATAGTAGCTATTATTATGATAGAATGAAGTAAGTATAAAAAATAGGAATAGGGGTGCCATTAATGCTAAGGATCCATAATACATTAACTCAAGAAAAAGACGTTTTTAAGCCAATTAAGTCAAGAACAGTTGGTATGTACGTCTGTGGTCCAACAGTATATAACTATATTCATATTGGAAATGCGCGTAGTATTGTTGCTTTCGATACTATTCGTCGTTACTTTGAATATTGTGGTTACCAGGTGAATTACATTTCTAATTTTACGGATGTTGATGATAAATTAATTAATGAAGCTAAAGAAGAAAACAGTACAGTAATGGATATTGCTAATAAGTACATTGAAGCTTACAAAGAAGACGTGGCTGCATTGAATGTTGAGCCAGCGACTGTTAATCCAAGAGCTACTGATAACATTGATGGAATTATTCAATTCGTAAAAGAATTGGTTGAAGATGGCTACGCATATGCTGTTGACGGCGATGTGTACTATCGTGCAAGAAAGTTCAATGATTATGGTCATTTATCACATCAAAGTGTTGATGATTTGGAATCAGGAGCTAGCCAACACGTATCTGAAGAAGAACTTTCCAAAAAGGAAGATCCAATCGATTTTGTTTTATGGAAAGCTGCTAAGCCAGGCGAAATTTCATGGGATTCACCATGGGGGAAAGGTCGTCCGGGCTGGCACATTGAATGTTCAGTAATGTCTACCAAGTACTTAGGTAACACAATTGATATCCACGGTGGTGGGGAAGATTTGAAGTTCCCTCACCATGAAAACGAACGTGCGCAAAGTGAAGCTAAGACCGGTGCAAAGTTTGTTAACTACTGGATGCACAATGGATTTGTTACCGTCGGTGATGAAAACGAAAAAATGAGTAAGTCACTAGGTAACTTCGTAACAGTTCACGATATTGTTAAACGAGTTGATCCTCAAGTAGTTAGATTCTTGATGTCTACTACTCAATACCGTCGTCCAATCCAATATAACGAAACTAATTTGAAGGCTGCTGAAAACAACTTAAACAAGTTAAGAAATGCCTACAATAACTTGAAGTACCGTTTAAGCGATGCCACCGATATCATTGATATGAAGCTAGAACAAGAAATCAGACAAATTCAAGCTGACTTCCAAGATGCAATGGATGATGATTTTAATGCACAAAACGGAATTGATTGTGTATATGAACTGGCTAAGCTTGGTAATATGTATGCTCAAAGACCTGAAGTAGGTAAGGATACTGTTAACCTAATTATCAATAAGCTAGAAAAGATGGCTTCTATTTTTGGTGTTGTCTTTAAGGAAGAAACACTAGATGACGATTCAGTTCAATCATTGATTGATGAACGTAACGAAGCAAGAAAAAACAAGGACTTCGCAAGAAGTGATGAAATTAGAGATCAACTACGAGACCAAGGAATCATCCTAGAAGATACTGCCCAAGGTACTCGTTTCAGAAGGGAATAAATGATGGAAAACCAGAATGTGGATTACAAACAGTTAAACGGAATAGCATTAGCATATCTTGGCGATTCAGTTTACGAAGTGTTCGTTAGAAAGCACCTTTTAAACCTAGGCATTACAAAGCCAAATCGTCTTCAAAAGACAGCTAGAAAGTATGTTTCAGCTAAGGCTCAAGCAGCATTAATCGATTTAATGATTGAAGATGGCATCCTAACAGATGAAGAAGATGCTGTGTTTAAAAGAGGTCGTAACGCTAAGAGTTATACCCATGCTAAAAACACTAGCGTTTTGACTTACCGCTATTCAACTGGTTTTGAAGCTATGATGGGATATCTTTCATTAAGTAAACAAGATGACCGTTTAGAAGAATTATCTAACTGGTGTATTGAACAAGTCGATGCTGGGAGGCCAAAATATGAAGACTAATGACCAAAGCGAATTTATTATCGGACGCCATCCGGTAGTTTCCGCATTAAGAGGAAAACAAGAAATTAACAAGGTTTTCCTACAAAACGGAATCAAGAAAGACGAAAAAAGTGTTGAAGAAATCATCAAACTAGCTAAGCAAAAGCACTTAGTAATCTCAACTGTGCCAAAGCAAAAGTTAGACTTGCTTTCAGATAATCAAAATCATCAAGGGGTGGTTTTATCAATCTCACCATACAAGTATGCAACCATTGATGAATTATTTGAAAACTCTGCAAAACAAGATGTACCACCATTCTTTTTAATTCTTGATAACATTGAAGATCCTCACAACTTGGGTTCAATTATCAGAACAGCTGATGCTGCCGGTGTTACCGGTGTAATCATTCCAAAACACCGTGCTGTTGGTTTAACATCAACAGTTGCTAAGACATCTGCTGGGGCAATTGAAAGAATTCCGGTTGCTAGAGTGACTAACTTAGTTAACACTGTTAATGACTTAAAACAACAAGGAGTTTGGGTATTCGGAACAGACGTTAAAGGTGCAGATTACCGTCGTTGGGATGCCAAAGGACCTGTTGCTGTTATCATCGGAAATGAAGGTAAGGGAATTTCACCATTACTAAAGAAGAACGTTGATGAAATGCTAACCATTCCAATGGTTGGTCAACTACAAAGTTTAAACGCCAGTGTTGCTGCTAGTTTATTAATGTATCAAGCTTATAATTCAAGAAATCCACTATAAGAAGGATTAAGCCAATGAAAAAACAACTATTATTAATCGATGGATATAACGTCATCGGAAATTGGCCTGAGTTGAATAAGTTAAAGCTGGATAATCGTTTGGCAGACGCCAGGGATGAATTAATTAATATCATTTCGGAGTATAAAAAGTATCGTGACTTAGATATGATGATTATCTTTGATGCGATGTATGTGCCGGGATTATCAAAGAAAGATAAGAAGCATAACTTAGACATTGTTTGGACTAATAAAGATGAAACTGCTGATAGTTATATCGAAGCGTATGCCAGACAAAAGCAATCCAGATTTGTTCAGGTGGTTGTGGTCACTTCTGATCAGGCTGAACAATGGACTGTCTTTTCAGCGGGGGCTTTGAGAATATCAGCACGTGAATTGCTTCGTGATGTTGAACGTTCAAAACGAGAAATTAAGACCCAAGTTCGTAGTTATACCAATCAATTAACTGGGCGCAGAACGCCTTGGTCTAATGACCAATTGTTGAGATTGGAAAAGCTAAGAGATAATTTAACAAACGATTAAAAGCTATATATATTTATACCGATTCGTTCAAATATAAACGAACGGATATTCGCTTGTTTATGATTATGTAACTATATAAATTATTTTATGTAATTATAATCAGAGGTGAATAGATAATGAGCTTTGACCAAAATAATATTGATATAAAATTAATTCTTGATTTTAAAGAAAATGGCAGTGAAGAGTCACTGCAAAAACTGTTTGATAAGTACAAACCATTGGTCAACAAAGTGTGGCGCAATTATTACTTGCACGACATGGACATAGACGACTGGTATCAAGAATCAATGCTTGTGATGATAAAAAACATCCGTAATTATGATCCAAATCATAAAGCGACATTTGGAACGTTATATCAGATTAGCTTAAAGAATCATTTGTATGACATTCTTAGGAAAAGAAAAGCCAAGAAGAGAATGCCTGTTGATAAAATGGTTTCATATAATGCTAACGAGTTATACTTTCAAAATAGTTTGAAGGATAGAATCTTTTTGACGCCAGCTCAGTCAATGAATATCAAAATTTGTTATGAAGAGTTGATTGCTAGACTATCACCTTTGGAATCTGAAATTGCGTTTTGCTATTTAGAAGATTTAATTAATGAAAATAATTTTTCCATTGATAGATTGAAGGTGGCGTTAGCAAGACATCCAGAAAACGCTACTAATATAGTTGATAATTGTATTGCAAGAGTCAAAAACAAGTTAAAGAAGATTGTTAAAAAGGTCTATGACTAGTTGTTAGCATAAATTGACTATCAAAAATATAAATGCTATTATGAATTTATTCAAAAGGGGGATATAACGATGTCACAAAATAAAGTCGCTTTACAATGTGAAATCTGTGGATCCCGTAATTACACAACCTCGGTTGGTAATAACCATGAAGATCGATTAGAAGTAAAAAAATACTGTAAACATTGTGGCAAGTCTACGATGCATAAAGAAACACGTTAGTGGAGGAAAAATATGAAGTTATTTAAGTTCTTTAAAAGTGTTGGTACAGAAATGAAACTAGTTGTATGGCCTAATGGGCACCAAACTAGAATTGACACTACCATCGTAGTATCAATGTCAATTATCTTTGCAATCTTCTTTGCAATTGTCGACTGGGCAATTCAATCAGGATTACTATACCTATAATTTACTGTTTTAAATTATAGTAAATAGTGATATTATAATAGGTAGTTTGAAACTTCGTGAGTGCGGAGTTTTTTTTATTTTGCAAAAAATCATAAAGGGAGCTAATTTTAATGGAATCAGCAGAAAAGCAATGGTATGTTATTCATACTTATTCAGGATACGAAAACAAAGTTAAGGCTAACCTTGATTCACGTAAAGAATCAATGGGTATGTCAAACTTTATCTTTAGAGTAGTTGTTCCAGAAACAGAAGAACACGAAGTTAAAGATGGTGTAGACAAGGCTAAGATGGAAAAGACTTTCCCTGGTTATGTTCTAGTAGAAATGGTTATGACTGACGAAGCATGGTACATCGTTAGAAATACTCCAGGTGTTACTGGATTTATCGGATCACATGGTCAAGGAAGTAAGCCAACTCCATTGCTACCAGATGAAGTAGAACTAGTTCTAAGTCGTCTTGGCGTTTCTCAAGAAAAGCAAGAATTGGATGCTGAAGTGGGAGACACAATTACTATTATTGACGGTGCCTTTGCTGATCTTTCAGGTAAGGTTATCGAAAAAGATGACGAAAAAGGTAAGTTAAAGGTTAATATTGATATGTTCGGTCGTGCAACTACTGCTGAACTTAACTTTAACCAAGTACAACCAATTAGATAAAAATTTGGGTTGTTAAAAATATTTAAACGTGATATATTATTGGTTGTATGTTTACGCATACTTAAGTGGGAGGAGAAATCTCATCTCCAATTTTTACCACACACGGACTTAAGGAGGTATGTCTCGTGGCTAAAAAAGTAGCTAACGTAGTTAAATTGCAAATTCCTGCGGGTAAAGCAACACCTGCTCCTCCAGTTGGACCTGCATTGGGTCAAGCTGGTATTAACATTATGGGATTCACTAAGGAATTCAACGCTCGTACTGCTGATCAAGCAGGATACTTGATTCCAGTTGTGATTTCTGTATATGAAGATCGTTCATTCGATTTCATTACTAAGACACCACCTGCTTCAATTCTATTGAAGAAGGCTGCTGGTGTTGAACATGGTTCCGGTGAACCAAACACTAACAAGGTTGCTAGTGTAACTAAGGACCAAGTTAAGGAAATCGCCGAAACTAAGATGAAAGATCTAAACGCAGCTGATGTTGAAGCCGCAATGCGTATGATCGAAGGTACTGCACGTAGTATGGGATTCACTGTTGAAGGTTAATTCAACAATTGTTTCTATACTGTAGTACCATAACACCTAATATTTAGGTGTTATGTGGGAGGTTTATCCGTTACAACCACAATTGCAAGGAGGAAAACACAGATGGCTCAAAAAAGAGGTAAAAAGTATCAAGATGCTTTAAAACAAGTAGACCGTAACAAGGCTTACTCTGTTGAAGAAGCTGTTGATCTTGTAAAGAAAATTGATTTTGCTAAGTTCGATTCAACTGTTGAAGTTGTATTTAACTTAAATGTTGACACTAAACAAGCTGATCAACAATTACGTGGTGCTGTTGTCTTACCAAACGGTACAGGTAAAGACCAAAAAGTTGTTGTATTTGCTAAGGGTGACAAGGCTAAGGAAGCTGAAGAAGCCGGCGCTGACTTTGTTGGTGAAGCAGACCTAGCTGAAAAAATCCAAAATGGTTGGTTAGACTTTGATGTTGCTATCGCAACACCAGATATGATGGCTCAAGTTGGTCGTCTAGGTCGTGTTCTTGGACCAAAGAACTTAATGCCAAACCCTAAGACTGGTACAGTTACTATGGATGTTAAGAAGGCCGTATCTGATTCTAAATCAGGTAAGGTTACTTACCGTACTGACCGTGACGGAAACGTTGCTGTTATCATCGGTAAGTCATCATTCGACGCTGACAAGCTAGTTGGTAACTTCAAGGCTATTGAAGACTTGATTGTTAAGAACCGTCCAGCTTCAGTTCGTGGTACTTACATCAGTAACCTATCAGTTTCAACAACCTTTGGACCTGGTGTGAAGGTTGATCTAGAATCATTCTAAAGTTAAGTAATTAATTTGGAATTTAAAAATCCCTATTGACCAAAGTTTATATATATAGTAAAATTCTATTTGTTATAAAATTGATATCTACCTAAGACTTGGGTGGTACTTGTACCTTAATATCCCAACGAGGACACTTAAAATGGTTTCTCTATGTCTAGGTGGCATAGGGATTTTTTATTAAATCCCAAAAAATATTGGGAGGTGAAACAATGCCAAAGAAAGAAGTAATCGACGCTAAAGCTAAACGTGTAGAAGCTGTTACAGAACAATTCAACAATTCAACTACTGCTATTGTTGTTAACTACCGTGGTTTAAACGTTGCTGAAGTAACTGACCTACGTAAGCAATTACGTGATGCAGGTGTTTCATTCAGTGTTATCAAGAATAACATTGCTGTACGTGCATCTAAGGAAGCAGGTTACGAAGAATTAGGTGACTTATTCAAGGGTCCTACTGCCGTAGCATTCTCTGATGAAGATCCTATTGCTCCAGCTAAGGTATTAAAGCATTTTGCTGATAACACTGAAGCTGTTGAAATCAAGGGTGGTATTCTTGAAAACAAGATCGCTACTCTACAAGAAATTGACGAATTCGCTTCATTACCAAGTCGCGAAGAATCAATCTCAATCCTTGCAAGCATGTTACAATCACCTGTTCGCAAGTTTGCTATTGCTGTTAAAGCAGTTGCAGAAAAGGGCGATGGCGACGCAGCCTAAGCTCATAATATAAAATTATAACTATCCAAATTGGAGGAAATTAAAATGGCTTTTGATAAAGATAACATTATTGAACAAATTAAAGAAGCTTCAATCACTGACCTAAACGACTTAGTTAAGGCAATTGAAGAAGAATTCGACGTAACTGCAGCAGCTGCTGTTGCTCCTGCTGCTGGTGGCGCTGATGGTGCTGCTAAGGACTCATTCACTGTAGAACTAACTTCTGCTGGTAGCCAAAAGGTTAAAGCAATCAAGGTTGTACGTGAAATCACTGGTCTAGGTCTAAAGGACTCAAAGGACTTAGTTGATGGTGCTCCTTCAGTAATTAAAGAAGACGCTAAAGAAGACGAAGCTAACGACATCAAGGAAAAACTTGAAGAAGTTGGTGCAGAAGTTACTCTTAAGTAATTTCCCTTTAAAAGAACGTGTGATTTTATCACACGTTCTTTTTTTATACATATTTTCATATAAAACCTTGTGCCGACAATTATTAATTGAGATAATAGAAATATTAAGAGTTATGGAGGAAACATAATTGAAAGCTTTATTTAAGAAATGTGGAGATTGGATCAATCGACATATGACTTTAGTAAAAGTCCTATTCGTGGTATTCGTTTTAGCTGTTGTTGTTCACGTTATTTTTTCTATTTCAAAGGAAATTAGTGGAAGACAAATGGCTGAAAGTTTTTCAAGATTATCACCTACGTCGATTGTAATCATGATAATTTTGGGATTTATCGCAGTTTCACCGATGTTAATATATGATTTTACAATCGTTGATTTTCTACCAGGTAAGTTTAAAAAATCATACATTGTAAAGACAGGGTGGATTACAAATACACTAACTAACATTGCTGGTTTTGGTGGTGTGTTAGGTGCAAGTATGCGTTCTAGTTTTTACAGCGAAAACGCCACTAAAAAACAAATATTATATGCAATCTCAAAGATTGTTATTTTCTTATTAGCCGGTTTATCTACTTACTGTTGGATAGCAATTATCATGATGTTTAGTTTTGGTTTTGGAACTAACAGTCATGACTGGTGGTGGTGGATTGTATTAGTTCTAGGTGGACTATACTTCCCAATTTTGTTTATCATCACTAGATTAAATGATTCTGATTATTTCAAAGACTTGACCGTTAAGCTTGAAATCCAATTGATTGTTGGATCATGTCTAGAATGGTTAGGTTGTGCTGGATTATTTATGGCAATTGGTGCCTTCATGCATCAACCAATTAATTTATTAGCTGTATTTCCAGTGTTCGTTGTTGCAAACGTAGTAGGGGTTGCTTCATTGGTTCCCGGGGGACTTGGAAGTTTTGAAGGAACAATGTTAGTTGGATTAATGTTTATTGGTGTAAAACCAAGTGATGCAGCGGTTTGGTTAATTCTATACCGTGCTTTCTACTACATTTTTCCAGTATTACTAGGAATCATTTTCTTAGTAGTAGACGTATTCCAACGTTTTAACAATTTCTTAGATGACATTCCAAAGCTAATTTTACAAAGATTAGCTCACATGTTTATTACCATTTTTATGTACTTCTCAGGAATTATGATGCTTTTACTAGCAGTTATTCCTAACTTAGTATTGGTAAACAGATTCTATATTTCATTGGAGCCTTATTCATTCTACTTTTTAGACCAATTAAGTACTGTTATCGTTGCATTCTTATTAATTGGTTTTGCACGTGGATTCGGTTCAAAGGTGAAGAAGGCTTTCTGGCCAACAGCATTAATTTTGGTGATTGCTTTATGGAACACTCTTTGGAAAGAAGACTTTCCAACTAACATGGTAGTTATGTCCGTGATTATTCTTGCCTGCCTATGGTTAAGTTACAAGGTATTATACAGACAAAAGTTCACATACTCATGGGGACATGCGTTAATTGATTTACTAATCTTCATTAGTGCGTTTGTTGTATATTTAATCATCGGACTACTAACAAACTTTAAGTTTGCGGTATTCCATTGGACTAACTCATACCTATTACCATCACCACAAGTATGGTTCGCCGGACTTTTGGGATTAATTTTAGCATTCCTAATCTTAGTTCTAACTTTCCGTTTCCTATCATACTCAAAGGTTGAATGGTTAAACCAACCATTTGACGGTGATAGAGTATCTAACGTTATTAATGAATTTGGTGGAAATGAAGTAAGTCATTTAGCTTATGTTCGTGATAAGAGCATTTACTTCTACCAAGAAGATGGTAAAGACCAACTATTCTTCATGTACAAATGTCGTGCAAATAAGATTATGATCATGGGTGAACCAATCGGTAACATGGATAAACTTGAAGACGCAATCGATAAGTTTATTGAAGATAGTGACAACATTGGTTACTCACTTGTTTTCTATGAAATTGGTGAAGAATTAACCATGTTGCTTCACGAAAAAGGATTTAGCTTTACTAAAGCTGGGGAAGAAGGTCATGTGGCATTAGATACTTTCTCAATTGCCGGAAAGAAACATCGTGGCGAAAGAGCCTTGATGAACAAATTCGACCGTGATGAATACAAATTCGAAATCATTCAACCACCATTCTCAACATCATTTATTGATGAACTAAGAGAGGTGTCTGATAACTGGTTGAAGGGTAAACCTGAAAAGGGATTCTCGTTAGGATACTTTGACAGTTACTACTTGAACCAAGCACCAATCGCTGTGATGAAGGATAAGGATAACAAGGTTGTTGCCTTTGCAAACATCATGCCAACTGGAGATCATGAAATGACATCAATCGATTTGATGAGATCAAGCGAAGATGCACCATCAGGAATCATGGATGGAATCTTTATTAACTTGTTTAACTATGTAAAGGATGAAGGATACAAGTACTTCAATCTTGGAATGGCTCCATTATCAAACGTTGGTGAATCAAGATATAGTTTTATTGACGAAAAGATTTCTAACTTAATCTACAAGTATGGAACTGCTTTCTATAGTTTCCAAGGATTAAGATCATACAAGGAAAAATACGTGAGTGAATGGACACCTAAGTACATTTCATACCGTCGTGGTAATTCACTAGTATTCACCATGCTTCAATTACTAGCATTGGTAAACGAACATGTTGATGACACACCATGTGAAAAGAAATCAATTTGGAAGAAATTATCCAAAAAATAGGTCGTTTTAGAAGATTTAAATTAAGTAAATAAAAATACCCGATATAGATATTAATAATTCTGTATCGGGTATTTTTTGCACATATGGGAATAAAAAAAGGGTGAAGCAATCAAACTTCATCCTCTTTTATTTATGATTATTTGTTATCTTTTGGATACCAAATCTTGTAATCGTCATCCTTCATAGCTTCAACTTCACCTAGACGGTAACCGTTACCGACTTGTGAGAAGAAGTCATGGTTAGCTGTTGATGTTGAGATACCATTCATAACAATTGGATCAACGTCTTCAGCGTTATCAGGGAATAGTGGATCTTGACCTAAGTTCATAAGTGCCTTGTTGGCATTGTATCTGATGAACTTCAATACGTCGTCAGTCCAACCAACTTGATCGTATAGAATGTGAGTGTACTTTTCTTCGTTTTCGTATAGGTCATACAAGAAGTTGTACATCCAATCCTTTAGATCTTGTTGTTCATTGCCACCTAATTGGTTAAAGCCAAGTTGGAACTTGTAACCAATGTAAGTTCCATGGACAGACTCATCACGAAGAATTAACTTGATGATTTCGGCAACGTTAGGTAACTTGTTGTGTCCTAAGTACCATAGTGGGGTGTAGAAACCAGAGTAGAATAGGAATGTTTCTAGGAACACACTTGAAATCTTTTTCTTCAATGGGTTTGAATCATCATGGTATAGGTCATAAATCTTCTTAGCCTTGTTTTGAAGAAATTCTTCTGAATCACTCCAGTCAAAAATTTCTGAAATTTCATCAGGCGTATTTAAAGTAGAAAAGATTGATGAGTAACTCTTAGCATGGACAGATTCCATAAATTGAATGTTGTTTAAAACAGCAGTTTCGTGTTGAGTTGCAACGTCTTTTCTAAGTGCGGCCATACCGTCTTGTGATTGTAGTGTATCAAGTAAAGTTAGACCACCAAAGACATGACCAACTAGCCATTTGTGATCGTCATCTAACGTTCTCCAATCAGCTAAATCGTTAGATAAAGGGATTCTAGTATCTAACCAGAATTGTTCGGTTAATTTTTCCCATGTCGCTTTATCAATTTGGTCGCTTACAGCATTCCAGTTGATAGCTTTGTAATTATCCATTGTATAAATTCTCCTAACTAATTAGATTGAACAACTTTCACATTCGTTAACACCGACTTCTTGGTTGTCATCAGTGTATGTTCTGACATAGTATAGTGACTTAATGCCTTTAGCGTGAGCGTAGTTACGTAGGATAGTTAAATCACGAGTAGTCATTTTATCAGTTCTACCGTTCTTCCATTCGTATAGGCCTTCAGGAATTGTTGAACGCATGAATAGAGTAAGACTCATACTTTGATCAACGTGTTTTTGGGCAGCTGCGTAGGTATCAATAACTTTTCTCATGTCGATGTCATAAGCTGACTTGTAGTACTTAAGAGTGTCGTTTGATAGGTATGGAGCTGGGTAGTAGATTTTACCAGTCTTTGATTCGTATCTTTCTTCAATACGACTAATGATAGGGTGCAAACTAGCAGTTGAATCATTAATGTATGAGATTGAACCATTTGGTGCAACAGCCATTCTGTTTTGGTGGTATAAACCATCCTTCATAACAGCTTTCTTTAGTTCTTCCCAATCACTTTGGTTTGGAACGAAAATGCCATCGAATAGTTCTTTTACACGGTCAGATTTTGGCCCCCAGTCTTCAGCAGTGTATCTATCGAAGTATGAACCATCGGCATACTTACTCTTATCAAAGTTGTGGAAAGTTTCGTGTCTTTCAGCAGCAATCTTGTTAGATGCAACTAAAGTCCAGTAGTTTAATAGCATGAAGTAAACACCAGTGAATTCGATTGCTTCGTCTGAACCGTATTCAATTTGGTTTTTTGCTAAGAAACTGTGAAGACCCATTCCACCAAGTCCAATACTGTGTGATAGGGCGTTACCACGTTGAATTGAAGGAACAACGTCGATATCTGAATGATCAGTAACAAAAGTTAAGGCACGAACCATTGCGTCAACAGACTTACCAAAGTCAGGACTAGCCATTAAGTTAACGATATTAGTTGAACCTAAGTTACATGATACATCAGTACCTAGTTTTTCGTAATTTTGTTCATTATCAACAGTAGAAGGTTCTTGTACTTGCATGATTTCTGAACATAGGTTACTCATAACAATCTTACCGTCAATAGGGTTTTCCTTGTTAACAGTATCGATGTTAATGATGTAAGGGTAACCTGATTCCTGTTGTAGTTTACTAATTTCAGTTTCTAGTTCACGAGCGTTAATCTTAGTCTTCTTGATTTCATCATTTGCGACCATGTTTTCGTATTCTTTGGTGATATCAACGTAAGAGAATGGAACGCCGTAAAATCTTTCAACATCGTAAGGACTGAATAGGTACATTTCATCATCGTTTTGAGCAAGTTCATAGAACTTGTCAGGAACAGTAACAGCAAGAGAAAGAGTCTTAACACGAATCTTTTCATCTGCATTTTCTTTCTTAGCTGATAGGAATGAAATGATGTCTGGGTGGAATACGTTTAGGTAAACGGCACCAGCACCTTGTCTTTGTCCAAGTTGGTTTGAGTATGAAAAACTGTCTTCTAGAAGTTTCATAACAGGAACAACACCAGAAGCAGCACCTTCAATATGCTTGATTGGATCACCAGCAGCACGTAGGTTAGAAAGGTTAATTCCAACACCACCACCGATACGTGATAGTTGTAGAGCTGAGTTAATAGTTCTACCAATTGTGTTCATATCGTCGGTTGGTTGAATTAAGAAACAAGATACGAATTCACCGCGACGTTTTCTTCCGGCATTTAGGAAAGAAGGGGTGGCTGGTTGGTATCTTTGGTGAACAATTTCATCAGCTAAGTTCATAGCAAGTTCTTCGTCACCATCAGCAAAGTATAGAGCGTTGATAGCAACACGATCGATGAATTGTTCTAGGTAGTAGTTACCATCATCAGTCTTTAGGGCATATTGTGCATAGAATTTGTATGCGGCCATAAAAGATTTGAACTTAAAGTTTTGACTTTCCAAGTAGTCGTAGATTTTTTCAATAAATGAAAAGTCATATTTGTTAATGAATTCTTCTTCAAGGTAATCATTATCGATTAGAAAATCGAATTTTTCTTTTAAGGAACCAAATTTTTTAAGGTTAGGTTCAACGTTTTCTTTGATGAAGGCTTCAAGCGCTTCTTTATCCTTATTTAATTGAATCTTATCATCCTTAGGGATGTTAATTTCATTATTTAGGTCGTAATAGGTTACGTCCTTCAAATCTTTCAACGACATGCTTAAACCACTCTTTCATTAGTAAAATTAAACTTGAGAAAAAATATGGCGAGACCATTAGCGGTTTCGCCAAAAACGACATTTTATATTATAATGAATAATACGAATTTGAAATTAAGCTAGTTGGCTTAATTGATCTGGTCTAAATCCGGAAATTGAGTCAATACCATCTGCTTCTACAACTGGTAGTGACATGAATCCCTTTGATTTTAGGTATGAAACATATTCAGGTTCTTCATTAATGTTTCTTTCAATAAAATCAATATCGTGTTCGCTTAAAAAGCGCTTTGTCATCTTGCATTGCATGCAATTGTTCTTTGAGTATACAGTTACTTTTGCCATGGTATTGCTCCCTTTCTTTTGACGAAATATGTATTACATTTCAATCGAAATATGTAAGATATTTCCGTTTAATTTATATATAAAAGTTTACACCAGAACAGAAAAAAATCAAATAAAAAACACCATATTTAGTGGTCGAAATGTTCCTAATCTACTAGATACAGTGTCTTAGCGAATTTTAAAAATTTTTTACGAGGATCTGATTTGAAATGAACGAATTTTATTATACACCTAATCCACACGTTGTACACGAACTTCATACATGGAATTTTGATTTATTAAACAACACATTAACCTTCACCACTGATAACGGGGTTTTCTCAAAAAAAACCGTTGATTTTGGTTCAAAAACATTAGTTGAAAATGTTAATTTTGACAAAATTCCTAAAGGAAATGTCTTAGATTTAGGATGTGGATATGGACCAATGGCAATCGCTTTAGCTAAGCATCATCCTAACAGAACATTTGAAATGGTAGACGTTAATAACCTAGCACTAGAATTAGCGGTGAAAAACGCAGAACAAAACCATGTATCAAACGTTAAAATTCATAATTCAAATGTTTATGAAAATGTTTCAGACAAGTTTGCGGCGATTATTACTAACCCACCCGTAAGAGCAGGAAAGGATATCGTTGATGGAATGATTTCAGGCGCAATTGATCATTTGTTGCCCAAAGGAACACTAACTGTGGTATTACAAAAGAAACAAGGTGCGCCATCTGCTAAGAAGCTAATGCAATCACTATTTGGTAATTGCGAAATCATTAAGAAGAACAAAGGTTACTATATATTGGAAAGTGTATTTAATGGATAAGACAAACGAGTACTATATGAAAGAGGCTTTATTTGAAGCCAAGAAAGCATACATGATAAACGAGGTGCCAATCGGAGCAATTGTTGTGAAGGATGGCGAAATTATTGGTCGCGGTCATAATCTACGTGAGTTAAGTAACAATGCATTAGATCACGCTGAAGTAGTCGCAATCGACGAAGCCTGTCGTCGTTTACACAGCTGGCGATTGGAAGACTGTGATTTATATGTAACGATTGAACCATGTTTGATGTGTGCGGGAGCAATCATTAATTCTAGAATCAAAAACGTTTATTATGGTGCCAACGATGTTAAGGCTGGGGCAGCAGAAAGTTTATATCATGTGTTAGAAGATAGTAGACTCAATCACCAGGTAAACGTTTATGGTGGTATTTTAGCTGAAGATGCCAAACATTTAATGAAGTCTTTTTTCAAAGCAGCACGCAAAAGAAGTAAAGAAGCGAAGAAAAAAAGAAATAAACTTGAAAAATAATTCTGAATAAGTTAATATAATTATTGCCGTAAGGCCTTGAAGCAAAGTTGTGTTTACGAACCGTGTCAGATCCGAGAGGAAGCAGCACTAAGTATTCTACGCTTGTGCTTCTTGTTTTTTATACAAATAAACTCCTAGTCAAATGCTGGCTAGGAGATTTTTTTATCTATGATATAAAAACGATAATGGAATAATTACTGAATAGAATATATAATGTAAGTAACTAGTTTTTTGAAAGGAAGTTTTCCATGAGTTACCAAGCTTTATACCGTGTATGGAGACCGCAACGTTTTGACGATGTGATTGGTCAAGATGTTATTACCACCACATTGAAAAATGCGATTGTCACCAATCAATTGAGTCATGCTTATTTATTTGCAGGTCCTAGGGGAACTGGAAAAACTTCCGCTGCGAAAATTTTGGCGAAAGCAATTAATTGTCCAAACCAAAAAGACGGGGAACCCTGCAACGAATGTGAAATTTGTGAAAGCATTACAAATGGAACACTAAATGATGTTATTGAAATTGACGCGGCCTCAAACAATGGGGTTGAAGAAATTAGGGATGTTAGAGATAAGGCCAAGTATGCGCCAACTCAAGCGACCTACAAAGTCTACATTATTGATGAAGTTCACATGCTTTCGACAGGGGCTTTCAACGCACTATTGAAGACATTGGAAGAACCACCTGCCCACGTTATTTTCATTCTAGCTACAACCGAACCGCAAAAGATTCCGGCTACCATCATTTCGCGTGTTCAACGTTTTGACTTCAAACGTATCACTGCAAATGATATTTTAGGTCGAATGGAATTCATTTTAAACGATAAAAAGATTGATTATGATGACAAGGCGCTAAAGGTCATCGCCAAAGCCGCAGAAGGTGGGATGCGTGATGCCCTAAGCATCCTAGATCAAGTGTTGTCATTTGGTTTTGATAAAGTTACTTACGAAAACGCATTGCAAGTAACTGGTAGTGTGACCAAGTCATTACTATCAAAATACTTAACCAACGTTGTTAACCACGATGTTAAAGATGCACTATCAGATGTCAGAAAAATGCTTGAATCAGGTAAAGATGCTGCTAGGTTTGTCGAAGATTTAATCAAGTACTGCCAAGACATTTTGCTATACCAACAATCACCTGAAATGGTTGAAGAATCAGAACTAGGTGTAATTGATGAAGAGTTCAAACAACTAACATCAATTGTGGATGCGCAAAGGGTTTACCGCATGATTGTTGATTTAAACGACATTCAAAATCAAATGAGATACACAATGCATCCAGATGTTTACTTAGATGTATTGACCGTTAAACTATCAACTGATACTCAACAAGCTGTTAGTCAACAGGTAGCACAACCAGCTACCCAAACAACGGGGGCTTCAAATGTTGATAACCAACTAGTTCAACAATTGAAGGAACAAGTTGCTAGCCTCCAAAAGCAAGTTGAACAACTAACTAAAAACGGTGTTGCTTCTAATAGTGGTAGTAATGGTTCCACTAGCGAACCAGCAAGAAGACCGGCTGCCAAGAAATCAGCGGGTAGTTCAAGTAATGCTAGGGTTAACTTAACCAAGATTTATCCAGTCTTGGATAACGCTACTCGTCAAGACTTGACCAATATTCAAAATATTTGGGATGAGCTATTGAGTGGCCTAGACGTAACCAAGCGTGCGTTGATGAATGTTTCTAAACCAGTGGCTGCCAGTCATGATGGAGTGGTTGTTTCATTCGAATATCCATTCTTATTCCAAAAGGCAAGTACTGACGAAGAACTACAAGATGCCCTTGGTAACGGATTGGATCGAATTTTGAAATACGTTCCAGACTTCGTATTTATCCCAGCTGAACAATGGCCTGAAATTAGAAAGGGATACATTGTTGCTCAAAAGAACAGTGGTAAAGAAGTTAGAGAAGAGTCTGAAAATTCAAGTGTTGAAAATTCGGAACAAAACGATGATAATATTAATGAAAAACAAGACAAAGAACCCAAAATAGTTAAGCAAGCAACTCAACTATTTGGTGAAGATATAATAGATGTAAAAGATGATTAAGGAGCTGTTATAGTTATGATGAACGGAATGAACATGGGAAAGATGATGAAACAAGTTAAGCAACTACAAAAACAAATGGGTGCTGAACAAGAACAAATCAACAACACTGAATTTGTTGGAAAGGCCCCTGAAGACATGGTAGTTGTTACTTTCTCAGGTGACCGTAAGATGAAAGACATGAAGATTAAATCAGAAGCATTGGATCCAGAAGACCCAGACATGGCTTCAGATTTAGTAATTAGTGCCGTAAACGATGCACTTGCACAAATTGAAAAGACTACTCAAGACTCAATGGGTAAGTACACTAAAGGAATGGGAATTCCAGGAATGTAATTCAAATAAAGAAGGTTAATTATGCAATATCCTGAACCGATTGCTAAGTTGATTGACAGTTTTATGCGTCTACCAGGGATTGGGCATAAGACAGCGATTAGACTGGCATATTTCGTAGTCGATATGAACAAAGACGACGTTGCTAAGTTCTCTTCAGCATTGAAGGAAACAAAAGACAAGTTAATGTATTGTTCAATCTGCGGAAATTTAACTGATGAAGATCCATGTGTTATCTGTCGTGACAAGACAAGAGATCAATCGACTGTCTTAGTTGTTGAGCAACCAAGAGACATCATGGTAATGGAAAAAATGAAAGATTATCATGGTTTATATCATGTATTAAATGGTGTTTTATCTCCAATTGAGGGAAAAGGACCAGAAGATTTAAATATTAAAAGCCTAATTAAACGTTTGCAAAGCGACGAAGCAATTAAAGAAATTATCATTGCCACTAATGCAACTCCTGAAGGGGAAGCAACAGCAATGTATCTATCACGTTTGGTTAAGCCAGCCGGAATTAAGGTTACTAGATTGGCACACGGTTTATCAGTGGGTAGCGATATCGAATACGCTGACGAAATGACGCTTTCTAGAGCCGTTTCTGGTCGAACTGAAATGTAGGGGTGAATACTGATGTTAGGATTTTCAAGATTTTCACACAACGTAGGAAGACAGTATGATGAATTTCTATTAGATTCTATCGATCGTGCTAAGTATCAATGGGATCAAGCTGCTGAAACTCAAGAAGCAATTTATGAAGTTGATGGGGAAATTGTTGCCCAAACTCGTTTAGCTCGTGAAAAATATTTATTTTTATATCGAGAAGCAAGAGAAAGAAAGGTTTCCAACAATCGTATTCAATCTTCTGTTATTGATTACTAAAGGTGTCTTTATTCCTTGGAATAAGACACTTTTTCTTTGTTGTTCATTTGTTGAAACGAATAAATTAAAGTACAATGAGATAGAAAGATGAAAGTAGGGGTATAGTATATGGCTGGAAAATTTATCACATTTGAAGGCACAGATGGTGCTGGAAAAACCACCATCTTGAACATGGTATTAGATTACTTAAAAGAAGAAATGGGTGACAAGTTGGTTACTAGCAGAGAACCTGGTGGTAACCCAATCGCTGAAAGTATTCGTGAGGTAATTTTAGACCGCAAAAATGTTGATATGGATAAACGAACTGAAGCATTATTATATGCTGCAGCTCGTCGCCAAAACATTGAACAAACAGTGAAACCAGCGATTGCTGAAAACAAGTTAGTTATCTGTGATCGTTACCTTGATAGCTCAATTGCATATCAAGGTGGGGGTAGAGAAATTGGTGAAGATGCAATTAATCAAATGAACCAATTTGCTACCGAAGGCTTTTTACCAGACCTTACTATCTACTTTAATCTTCCAGTAGAAGAAGGATTAAAACGCATTGCTAAAAATAGGGATGAAGAAGAAGTCGATCGATTGGACGTTGAAACCATCGATTTCCATAATCGAGTTCATGCAGCATACCAACGTTTAGCAAAGGAAAATCCAGAACGTATCAAGTCAGTTGACGCTACACAATCAATTGATGATGTATACCAAAATGTTTTAGAAATTTTGCAACCATATTTAAATGAATTTAAAAAATAGGGACGTGATTTTGAATGAAACTTTTAATTGTAATCGTGCAAAATAAAGACGCTAACAAGCTACAAAATGCATTTGCTAAGAATAATGTTCATCAAACCAAGCTATCCACTACCGGTGGATTTCTAAAGTCAGGAAACACTACCTTTATGATTGGGATTGAGGATGAACGTGTTAATGATGTTTTAGATATCATTAAAAAGGTATCAAGCAAGCGTGAACAATACATGACACCTCCAGTTAACTTGGATGGTGGAGTTTCAGATTCATCATATCCAGTTAAGATTGAAGTAGGTGGCGCTACTGTAATGGAAATGCCGATGGATAATTTTTATCGATTCTAATGGGGGAAGAACATGACCGAAAATCAAGTGATTGCAGAGACTGAGCAAAAGCAAAAGCCACTGATGGACAGATTTTTACAAGTGGTTAACAATCACGAATTATCTCATTCTTACCTGTTTAATGGTGAAGAAGGGGTCGGAAAGTTGTCATTAGCGTTGTTTATAACAATGAGAATGTTTTGTAAAAACGTTTCCGATGATTCAATGCCCTGTGGACATTGTGATGAATGTCGTAGAATCGCAGAACAACAACATCCGGATGTTGTAATCATCAAACCAGATGGACTAAGTATCAAGGTTGATCAAATTAGATACTTGAAGTCTGAATTTTCCAAGAGTGGTTTGGAAGGTAACAAAAAGTTCTTCATTGTATGTGATGCCGAAAAAATGACGACAGGAGCAGCAAATAGCTTATTAAAGTTTATTGAAGAACCTGGTGCTAATATAGTTTCGTTTCTACTAACGACCAATAAAAATTTAATACTACCAACCATTATCTCTAGAACCCAGGTGGTTGATTTAAATCCTTTAAATACTAAAATGTTTAACGAGGAGTTAACTAACCTGGGTGTAATTCCCAGTCAGTTTAAAATTATTAAACGACTAACCAACCAAATGTCGACCGTTAAAGAGTGGCAGGAAGACGAATGGCTGACTAAGACGATTTCTGCGATTAGTCAATGGTTTAACATGCTGGTACAAAGGGATAATACTTCATTTGTTTTGATACAAAGTAATATCATGCCGTTAGTTAGTGATAATAGTAAACGTCAAGTAGTCATTGATATGCTACTTTCAATATTTGAAGATGTTTTAGATGCTAAGTATACTGGAAGCAAGGACTACAACTTTCCAAAACAAGCCCAAAACATTGAACAACTAAGCGAAAGTATCAACGAGGCCAAGCTAATTCAAATTATGGAAGTAATCTTAAACTGCAACAACCAAATGGCAGTTAATGTTAGTTTCCAAAACATATTAGAGGCTACTACATTAAAAATTATGAAAATACTAAATAGTTAAATGGGGTGAAATTGTTTGGAGAAACGTGAATTATATGATGGAATCAAGGATTTAGAATCACAAACTGAATTAATGTTGAGTCAATTTACCGAAGTTCGAAAGGCACTAACCGAAGTAATGGAAGAAAATGCCGAACTTAGAATTGAAAACCAACACCTACACGATTTCATCAATGAACAAAAAGAAAATGTGGCAAGTGATAATAAGAAGAGCAGACCACGTTCATCTAAATCTCGTGAAAACTTGGAACACTTATTTAACGAAGGATTCCATGTCTGCATCGAATTTTATGGATCACATCGTGAAAACGATGAAAGTTGTATTTTCTGTAATGAAATCTTAAATCGTTAATCTGGAGGAGTCCAAGTGCAAGAACAACATAGCTTTAACGCTAACCAAGATAAAGGAATATTATATCTAGTTCCAACACCAATCGGGAACCTAGATGACATGACTTTTCGTGCAATTAAAACGCTAGAAGAAGTGGATTTAATTGCTGCGGAAAACCCAAGTCATACTCAACAATTGTTGAATCATTTTGAAATTGACACCAGAAAAATCAGTTTTAGAGAAGATAACAAAGACTACCGTATTGATGAGTTGGTGCAAACTTTAAATGAAGGACAAAGTGTTGCACAAGTTAGTGACGCAGGGATGCCATCAATTAGTGATCCCGGTCAGGAACTAGTAAAAGCATGTGTTGATAATAATATTAATGTTGTCCCACTTCCCGGAGCTAATGCTGGTTTAACAGCGTTGATTGCATCTGGATTAATTCCACAGCCATTTTATTTCTTTGGATTTTTAAATCGAAAGAATAGTGATCAGATTAGCGAATTAGAGGAACTAAATAAACATAGTGAAACGTTAATTTTCTATGAAGCTCCTCATCGTTTAAACAAAACTCTTAAGAATATGCAAAAGGTGTTCGGTTCTGACCGTCAGGCGGTATTGTGCAGAGAATTAACCAAGAAGTTCGAAGAATTCGACCGTGGCACAATCTCTGAATTAATAGAATGGACCGAAACTAATCAAGTTCGTGGTGAATTTGTGGTGATTGTTGATGGTAATAAGAACGCCACACAAGAAAGCAAAGAACAAGATGAGTTGGCTGGATTATCCGTCCAAGAACAAGTTGATTTGTTTATTGGTAAGGGCATGAAGACCAATGCCGCAATCAAAGAAGTAGCTAAGCTACACAAAGTAAAGAAACAAGAAATTTACAATATCTATCACGAAATCTAGGAGTGAATAATAATGGAAAACCAACCAACTGTTTTTAGTGAAAAACATCGAGTTACTTACTACGAAGCTGACTTTACCCGTCGTATGACCATTGCGATGATGCTAGATGTTATCATCCTAGCCTCAGAAGATCATAGTGATAAACTTGGTGTCGGTGCTGAATTCGTTCGCCAGTTCGGCGTTACTTGGGTTGTTATTCAATACGATGTGCATATTAATCGTATGCCAGTGGTTGATGAAAATATCACCATTAACACCAAATCAAAGTCTTACAACAAGTACTTTGCTTACCGTGAATTCACTATCGAAAGTGAATCTGGTGAAGTGTTAATGCACATGACTGGTCTATGGGCAGCAATGAACTACAAGGAAAGAAAGATTGCTTCTATTCCAAAGGAAACCGTCGAACCATTTGGTGCTGAAAAGGTTAACCAAGTTCCAAAGATGCCTAAGCCACGAAAGGTGCAATACAACGAAGAAACTAAGCAAAGCTTCCGCGTTAGATACACAGATATTGATTCAAACCAACACGTAAACAATGCTCACTACATGGATTGGATGGTTAATGTTTT
This sequence comes from Apilactobacillus zhangqiuensis, assembly GCF_019656215.1. Taxonomy (GTDB): domain Bacteria; phylum Bacillota; class Bacilli; order Lactobacillales; family Lactobacillaceae; genus Apilactobacillus; species Apilactobacillus zhangqiuensis. The sequence goes on along the minus strand of NZ_BPLK01000005.1, from coordinate 181,236 downwards.
ACCTGCTGATTTCTTGACCAATCATACCCCAACTCATTTCCTATTAAGATACGAAAATGAAGTTAAATATGGTTCAACCGTAGAAAGTTATTATGACATGGAAGAACAAGATGACGGTTCAATTCTAACTAAGCATGAAATCATGAGTGGCGACAGTCATTCTGCAATCGCCAACATTACTTGGCGCAAAAATGATTAAATATTTTCGGGTGTGTTCATTTTTATTATGGAGACACCTATTTTTTTGTTATAATTTGTTTTAGAATTGTTACGTACATTAATAAAGTTATTAGGGAGACGGAAAAACAGGATGAAAGTATTGTCTTTAGATACATCCAATCGACAACTAACTGTTGCTATTTTGGATGATGATCAAATATTAGCGACAGAAACAACTACTGTTCATCAAAAGCATGCGGAATATTTACTTCCCATTATTGATGAACTAATGACAAAGGTGGACTTAACACCATCGGATTTAAAAAGAGTTGTGGTGGCAGACGGTCCAGGATCATACACTGGAATTAGAATTGCGACTGCCACAGCTAAAACTTTGGCATACACCTTAGGAATTGAATTAGTAGGGGTATCAAGTTTGCAAACCTTAGCTCTAAACATCAAGCAAGAAGGTAGCCTTGTAATGCCAATTTTTGATGCTAGAAACAATAACGTCTTTTCTGGACTTTACGAAATTAAGAATGGTGTTCCAGAAAATGTCTTAGAAGACTGCCATACCGACTTTGATAAGTGGTTAGACAGAATTGATAGCAAAGACAAGACAGTATATGCTGTCGGGACCGACGCACCACATTTTAAAGATGCATTGGAGAAGAAGTTCGGTGACAATCTTATCTTTACTGATAGCTTTGATAACTTGCCACAAGCAGCTAGATTAGGTTTATATGGACAAACCTTATCACCTGTTGAAGACATTCATGCATTTGTACCAAGATATTTACGTTTAACTAAAGCTGAAGCAGATTGGAAACAAAATCATCCCGGGGAAGAAGTTACTTCATATGTTGAAAAAGTTAATTAATTGGTATCAGAAAAAATTTGTGAATACGGCGCACCTAATGAAAAAGGAACACTTGAACATCAAGAACCACATCGTTAAGATTAACGGCGACAAATTCTACTTGGCTAAGGCGATGGTTACTGATATTCCAGAAATGGTTGAAATTGAGCGCGATGTCTACGATGGTAAAGCACCATGGACTGACGAAGCCTTTTTACCAGAATTAAAGCCACGTTTGGATCGTTTTTACCTACTATTACGTCAAAAAGACGAACTAGTAGCGTTTATTGGTAGTTCTTTGAACGATAAGCAAGGCGACTGTCACATCTCAAACGTCGCTGTAAAGCCGGAATATCAAGAACGTGGCCTTGGCTACTTCTTAATCGCTAAGATTATCAAGAAGGCTCGTCAATTGAACTATAAGACGGTTTCTTTAGAAGTACGAATTAGTAATGTAAAGGCTCAAAGATTATATTCTGACTTAGGATTCAAACAAGTTGGTGTTAAGAAGGGTTACTATGACGGTGATCATGAAGATGCCGTTGATATGGTTTTAGATTTAAGTCTATACGAAACTATTCCAAATAATTTTGGAATTTAAAGAAACGAGGTTTTTTTGTGCAACCACATATAATTATGTCTTTTGAATCTAGTTGTGATGAAACTAGTGTGGCCATTATCGAGGATGGCGAAAAAATATTATCAAACGTTGTTGCAACGCAAATTAAAAGTCACAAGCGATTTGGTGGGGTCGTCCCAGAAGTCGCAAGTAGACATCATATTGAACAAATCACTATCTGTGTTGAAGATGCAATGAAGCAAGCTGATATTTCTTACGATGACATCGATGCAATTGCCGTAACCTATGGTCCGGGACTAGTTGGAGCATTATTAATTGGAGTTACTGCTGCGAAGACCATTGCATGGGCACACAATATCCCATTGATTCCGGTTAACCACATTGCTGGTCATATCTTAGCTAGTCGTTTTGTCACTAAGATTAACTACCCAGCATTGGCATTGGTGGTTTCCGGTGGTCATACTGAATTGGTCCTAATGAAAGAAGAGGGTGACTTCAAAATTATCGGTGAAACCAGGGATGACGCTGCCGGTGAAGCATACGATAAGGTTGGTCGAGTATTGGGAATTAATTACCCAGCTGGACCTAAGGTTGATGCGATGGCCGCTGACGGAAAAGACACTTTCAATTTTCCACGTGCGATGGAAAAAGAAGATAACTTTGACTTTTCATTTAGTGGATTAAAGAGTGCCTTTTTAAATACCACTCATCATGCTGATCAAATTCATGAAGAGTTGGATAAAAACGATTTGGCCGCTAGTTTCCAAAGTGCCGTCGTTGATGTTTTAGTTGATAAGACCACTAGAGCATTACAAGAATATCCAGTTTCTCAATTGATTTTAGCCGGTGGGGTCGCCGCTAATAAGGGACTTCGTGGTGCATTAGAAGAAGCAATCGACAAGATTGATACAACTGATTTGATTAAGGTACCAAACAAACTTTGTGGTGATAACGCCGCAATGATTGGGGCAGCTGGTTACGTGATGGCAAAGAAGAATGTCTTTGCTGGCGTTGATTTAAATGCTGATCCGAGTTTGGAATTTGACCTATTAGAAGATTAAGAATAAAAAAAGATGAATCCGTTTCGGATTCATCTTTTTATTTATTCAAGTTCCATCATTGCATTTTCCCAATCGGTTTCAATCTCTTCAATCTTGGAATTGATGTCAGTTATTTTAGCTTGCAACTCATTTAGTTTTTCAATGTCATTGAGATTTTCTGGTTTAACCATCTCTGCTTCAATCGCGGCTTTATCTTTTTGAGCAGCATCAAGTTGTGATTCTAAGTCTTCAACCTGACGTTTTAATTTACGTTGCTTCTTTTGTAACTCTTTGTTAGCAATGAATTCTTTTTGATTTTGTGACTTTGGTTTAGTATTGGAAACTTCTTCATTCTTAGCTTTTTCTTCTTGCTTATGTTCTTCAATGGCTGCTTGTTCTTCCTTCTTTTCTACGTAGTAGTTGTAGTTACCAAGGAATAACTCGCTGCCATCAGGGGATAGTTCGACGATTTGAGTAGCTAATTTATTGATGAAGTATCTATCGTGGGATACAAATAGGATTGTGCCATCAAAGTTGATTAGGGCGTTTTCAAGCACTTCACGACTATCGATATCCAAGTGGTTAGTAGGTTCATCTAAGATTAGGAAGTTATCGTGATTCATGGATAACTTGGTTAATACTAGACGCGCTTTTTCACCACCAGAAAGATTACCTACAATCTTTTCGACCTCTTCACCTGAGAACAAGAAGCTACCTAGAATAGAACGAATGCGTTGTTCAGGGTAAGTAGGGTAGTCGTCCCAGATTTCATTTAGTACGGTCTTATTAGGGTGCAAGTTATCTTGATGTTGATCGTAGTATCCGATTTGCACACCGGTACCTCGTTCAATCTCACCAGCTTTAAGTGGTAGTTGCTTCATGATGGTCTTTAATAATGTGGATTTTCCAATCCCATTTGGACCAATCAATGCAACAGCTTGATTTCGTTTCACATCAATGTTGATGTTTTTCGATAGTACCTGATCATCGTACCCAATTGCAGCATCACGGACGTTTAAGACGACGTTTCCGCTTTGCTTTTCTGGACTAAATGAAAGGCGGGCTGATTTGTCATCACGAGTTGGTGCTGCGATTTTTTCCATCTTTTCCAATTGAGTTCGTCTGGATTGAGCTCGTTTGGTAGTGGATGCACGAACGATGTTTTTATCGACAAAGTCTTGCATCTCTTTGATTTTCTTTTGTTGTTTTTCGTATTCCTTTAGTTGATGTTGATAGTTTAGTTTCTTTTGTTCAACGTAACTAGAATAGTTACCAACATAATGAGTCATGTGACCTTGTGTTAAATCGTAGACTTGATCAACAATCTTATCCATGAAGAAACGGTCATGTGAAATGATTAGAAGGGCGCCATGATAGCTCTTTAGATAATCTTCCAACCAACTGATGGTCTTTACATCAATATGGTTGGTTGGTTCGTCTAGAATCAATAGATCCTTTTTTTGTAACAGTAGTTTAGCCATTGCCAGTTGGGTTTGTTGACCACCTGATAGTTCACTAATCTTATGGTCGTACATTTCCTCACCGAAGCCAAATCCGTTTAACACTGCCTTAATTTCGGCTTGATATGAAAAACCATTCTTAGCGGTGAATTCAGCTTGAAGTTGATCATAAGTTTGTGAAACCTCAGCTAGTTTTTCTGGATTAGAGTTGACGTTTGGATCCGCCATTTTGTTTTCGTATTCGTGAATTTTATTTTCTAAAGCGATTAAATCAGCAAATACATTGGTCATTTCTTCAATGATTGTGGCATCTGAAGTAAGACCAGTATTTTGAGCAAGATATCCAATTGTGATACCTTTTTTGGTGGTTACTTCACCTTCATCGATTGGTTCATCGCCCAAAATCATTTTCACTAATGTTGACTTACCAGCACCGTTTCTACCAACTAGGGCTACCTTGCTATTTTCTTCTATGCTTAAGTTAACGCTTGTGAAAAGATCTTGCCCACCAAAACGTTTTGTCATTTTATTTGCTTGTAAAATAATCATAAAATTCACCTCCTAATTCTCTTGTATTATCAGCAATAATCACTATTTTAGCATATTCCTCCCAATAAATTAAAATGTTCAATCTTTTTTAATGGATGGTAATATTTTCACAAACTTTGTTTTTATGATAAAATACATAAATGTTATGAAAGATTCGGGAGGGAACATTTTGGATATTAAAATTCCTAGGGCAACGGCTAAAAGATTGCCTATGTATTATCGATATCTTAGCGGTTTACATGACGCGAAAATAAAGAGAATATCCTCTAGTACTTTTGCTGAAGCAGTTCAAGTTGATTCAGCAACAATTAGAAGAGATTTATCTTATTTTGGAGCTCTTGGAAAACGTGGATATGGTTACGAAGTTGATAATTTATTAGACTTCTTCAAGAAGATTCTAAATCAAGATCACTTAACAAATGTTGCATTAGTCGGTTTAGGTAATTTGGGTCAAGCCTTACTACACTTTAATTTTCACAAAGATAGTAACGTAAGAATCTCAGCTGCCTTTGATATTCATGACGATATGATTAACACTGTTCAAAGTGGTGTACCAGTATATGATGTTAAGGACTTACAAGAACAACTAAGAGATCAACAAATTGAAGTAGTTATTTTTACCGTTCCAGCAACCGTAGTTCAAGACCTATGTGACGAAGCCGTAAAGGGTGGCGCTAAGGGTATTATGAACTTTACTTCAAAACGTTTATCAGTTCCCAAAAATGTCAGAGTACAAAACGTTGATTTAACTAACGAATTACAAACATTAATTTACTTCATTGAACACTATGAAGGTGAATAAGAAAGATGAGCTATTGGCTCATCTTTTTTTGTTGGATTTGGATGTCCTTTTGCTTGCATCTAAATCTAAAAAATAATATATTATTTATAGTGATTAGCACTTATGATAAATGACTGCTAATACTGACAAAAGACATTAAAAACAAAAAGTGAGGTCAAGCAAAATGTTAAAGCCATTGGGTGATCGTGTAATTATTGAAGCACAAGAAGCTAAAGAAGAAACAGTTGGAGGCATTGTGTTAGCAAATAATGCCAAAGAAAAACCACAAACTGGTAAAGTTGTTGCCATGGGAAACGGTAGAGTCTTAGACAATGGCCAAACTGTTACACCAGAAGTTAAAAAGGGTGACGAAGTTGTTTACGACAAGTACTCAGGTACTTCAGTAGACTACGATGGTCAAAAATATCTAGTACTAAAAGAAAGCGACATTTTAGCAGTCGTTGAATAAAAAATAAAAAACTTATTATGGGGTGAATAAAAAATGGCAAAGGAAGTTAAATTCTCAGAAGACGCAAGACGTTCAATGCTAAGAGGTGTTGATAAACTTGCAAACACTGTTAAGACTACATTAGGACCAAAGGGTAGAAACGTTGTTGTTGAACAATCAACAGGTACACCAAACATTACTAATGATGGTGTTACAATCGCTAAGTCAATTGAACTACCAAATCATTTTGAAAACATGGGTGCTAAGTTAGTATCAGAAGTTGCATCAAAGACTGATGACATTGCCGGTGACGGTACTACAACTGCGACTGTATTAACTCAAGCAATCGTTAATGAAGGAATGAAGAACGTTACTGCTGGTGCCAACCCAGTTGGTGTTCGTCGCGGTATCGAAAAGGCAACTGAAGTAGCTGTTGAAAAGCTACACAAGATGTCAAACGAAATTAAGAGCAAGAACGATATTGCTCAAATCGCTTCAATTTCCGCTGCTAACCCAGAAGTTGGTGAATTAATTGCCGATGCTATGGAAAAGGTTGGAAACGATGGTGTTATCACTGTTGAAGACTCGCGTGGTGTTAACACAACTATGGACGTTGTTGAAGGTATGCAATTTGATCGTGGTTACATGTCACAATACATGGTTACAGACAACGACAAGATGCAAGCTGATTTAGACAACCCATACATCTTAGTTACTGACAAGAAGATTAACAACATTCAAGAAATCCTACCTGTATTACAATCAGTTGTTGAACAAGGTCGTTCACTTCTAATCATCGCAGATGATATTGGTGGTGAAGCACTACCAACATTGGTACTAAACAAGATGCGTGGTACTTTCAACGTTGTTGCTGTTAAGGCTCCTGGTTTTGGTGACCGTCGTAAGGCTCAACTACAAGATATTTCAGTTCTTACAGGTGCTACTTTAATCACTGACGATTTAGGATTAAACTTAAAGGACGTAACCATTGATCAATTAGGTCAAGCTAACAAGGTTAACGTTACTAAGGACGACACTACAATCGTTCAAGGTGCCGGTGACAAGGATCAACTTGCTGCGCGTGTTGCAGAAATCAAGAACCAATTAGAAACTACTACATCAGAATTCGACAAAGAAAAGCTACGTGAACGTTTAGCTAAGTTAGCCGGTGGTGTTGCCGTTATCCGTGTCGGTGCAGCTACTGAAACTGAACTAAAAGAACGTAAGTACAGAATCGAAGATGCATTGAACTCAACTAGAGCTGCCGTTGAAGAAGGCTTCGTTCCTGGTGGTGGAACTGCATTCATCAACATCCTAAAGGACCTAGAAGAAATTCCTGCTGAAGGCGACGAAAAGACAGGTGTAAACATTGTTTTACGTGCTCTAGAAGCTCCAGTTAGACAAATTGCCCACAACGCCGGAATTGACGGTTCAATCGTTGTTGAACATCTAAAGGGCAAGGAAATGGGTATTGGTTTCAATGCCGCTACTGGTGAATACGAAGACATGATTAAGGCCGGAGTTGTTGACCCAACCAAGGTTTCAAGATCAGCACTTCAAAATGCCGCATCTGTTTCAGCATTACTATTAACTACTGAAGCTGTTGTTGCTAACTTACCAGAAGAAAAGAAAGATGCAATGAACCCTTCAATGGGACCAATGATGTAATAAAAAAGGATTCCTTTTGGGAGTCCTTTTTTTGTTTAGCCTTGTTTTTAATCTGTTACATTTGTATAATTTATTAATAGTATTATAAAACGAAAGGATAACGATTATGCTAAAATTCGAAATTATCGTTTCTCTTTTCGCGACAATGTTAATTTCCGCTGTGGTGACACCGTTTATTAGAAAGTTAGCATTTCGCTGGGGAGCTATCGATAGTCCAAATAAGCGAAGAATGAATAAAATTCCAATGCCGACATTAGGAGGTTTGGCAATATTTGTATCATATACAATTGCCACAATGTTCCTATTGAGGAGTCAGATGCCAACTCATCAATTATATGGGATGTTTGCAGGACAAGTAGTCATCATTATTACAGGGGTAATCGATGACATCATTGTCTTAAAGCCTCGTCAAAAAGTATTTGGAATTAGTTTAGCAGCAATCATTGTCTTTTTCTTCGGAAATATTCAAATGAGTAACGTATCATTGCCATTCATTGGAACATTTAGTCTGGGATGGTTAAGTTTACCAATTACTTTAATTTGGATTTTAGCAATCACCAATGCCGTTAACTTAATTGACGGATTAGACGGATTAGCAACTGGGGTAGCGGTTATTGCGTTAACCACAATGGGAATCACCGGTTTCTTCTTCCTAAACGTTGGTAACGTCTACGTTTCAATCATGATTTTTGCGCTGGTTGCAGCATGTTTAGGTTTCTTACCTTACAACTTCTTCCCAGCCAGAATCTATCTAGGAGATACCGGTTCATTGTTCATCGGTTTCATGATTTCAATCTTCTCATTGAATGGATTGAAGAATGCCACATTCATTACCGTGATTATTCCGGTAATCATCCTAGGGGTACCAATCACTGATACCATCTACGCTATCTTACGTAGAATGTTAAACAAACAACCAATCATGCATGCTGATAAACGACACTTACATCACCGTTTAATGCAAATTGGTTTAACTCATCGTCAAACGGTATTGGTAATATATGGAATTGCTTTGATTTTCTCATTCATTTCATTGCTATACCCAATCTCAACCATTTGGGGTTCCATCTTATTAACGATTGCAACGTTAATTGGATTGGAACTATTCGTTGAATCAATTGGTTTAGCTGGTAAGGATAGACAACCATTATTGAACGCAATCAAAAAAGTCGTTAAAGAAAACACAAGTAAAGATAACCACTAAAAAAAGAATGGCCATTTGGTCATTCTTTTTTGTATGGATCATAATCGACTTCAAAGTATTTTTCGTCGCCATCGTGCATTTCAACACGACCGTTTAGTAAATCAATTACATTTTGTTTGAACTCTTCAACCTTGGGATTATCGATGGCGACAATCACTGATACCTTGTCGGTATATTGAGTATCGATGATGTTAGTCCCATTTTCTTCTAGATGGTAATTCAACTGATCAAATAGGTTGTACGCAACATCAATAGTAATTTCAGTTTGCAAAATCTTTTTAACGATACCAACGTGTTCGATTGCTTTCGTGGTGGCATTACTGTATGCACGGATTAAACCACCAGCACCCAGTTTAATTCCACCGAAGTATCTAGTTACGACGGCGGCGGTGTTGTGGACACCAATATTTTTAAGCGCTTCTAGGATAGGGACGCCGGCGGTACCTGATGGCTCACCATTATCACTGGCGCGTTGAATGAAATCGTCTTGGCCAATTACGTAGGCGTGACAATTATGGGTAGCTTTTTTGTGTTCTTCTTTAACGCTATTCACGAAAGCAATTGCCTCATCTTCATTTGAAACCCTTGCAATAGAACAGATAAATTGTGATTTTTTGATATCAATTTCATTGACACCATTTTCTTTAATTGTGAGATAATCTTTTTCCATTTAAATCTTTTCACCTCAGAAATTTAGCTTTTTTGCGTACTTATTTATGGTGATAATTATGATTAAAGATATTTCAGAATTATACGGGAGACAAATCAATGCCACAATGGTAGATAGGAAACTCCTTAATAATTCGATTGTTCATAAATACATTCCAATTAAGATTAACAGTAACAGTATCTATTGTAAACGATGTGGGCAAAAAACACCCGTAAACAGGTGTGAATTACCCGATAACAACTATTATTGTCCGGCTTGTATTAACCTAGATCGGATCACATTAAGTATCCCGTTAGTTTATGCAGATGAACCCAACGACTTTGCAATCAAACAACCAGTGTTAACTTGGCAGGGACAATTAACAAATGAGCAGGAGCAATGTTCTAAGGATATTATCGACGTTTTTAAAAACAATCGGACGCATCTATTGTGGGCAGTAACCGGAGCGGGGAAGACAGAGATGCTATTTAAGGGAATTGAACAGGCACTAATTGAAAGAAAGCGGGTTTGCATTGCGTCACCTCGAGTGGATGTTTGTGTTGAACTTTATCCAAGAATTAAGGAAGCGTTTGCCAACACATCAATGGCTCTATTGCACAGTCGCAATCCCCAGCCATATCAATATGCACAATTGACGATTTGTACGACTCATCAGTTGTTACGGTTTTACCATGCCTTTGATGTCTTGATTATCGACGAGGTTGATTCTTTTCCGTTTGTAAATAATGAAGGTCTTCATTTTGCTGTGAAAAACGCGACGAAACAAAACAGCGCCAAGTTGTATTTAACGGCGACGCCCACCAATGAGATGACCAAAAAGATTAGCAGAAATAAGTTAACGGCCAGTTATTTACCAATTCGGTTTCACCGCCATTTTCTCCCGGAGATTAAATTGAAATACGCAAAGAAATGGCGCGAAAATTTAAATAAGCACAAGTTACCTAAATTATTAATTACTAAAATAGCTGAGAAAATTACAGACAATCAACGTTTTTTATTGTTTGTTCCACGAATTGCTGATTTACAACCAATCAGTGATATATTGGCTAAACAATTTGATGCTAGTAAGTGGGAGACGGTCTTTTCCAGTGATGATAAAAGAATGGAAAAGGTATCTGACATGCGTGAGAAGCGCAAATTATTTCTGATAACAACGACTATTTTGGAACGAGGTGTTACCTTTCCGGGAATTGATGTAATCGTGTTTGGTGCCGAAGATGAGGTCTTTTCGACATCTTCGTTGGTCCAAATTGCCGGTAGAGTCGGAAGAAAAATGGATCGGCCAACCGGTGAGGTCTTATTTTTAGCCGAAGAAAACACGGTGGCGATTAAAAGCGCGATTAATCAAATTAAGTACATGAATAAAAAGGCGGCGAAGTTAAATGAATAGTTGCTTGCTGTGCAATAAAGTGTTGAATTATGAAATGACACTGTCCTTTTTATTGAGCTTTAAAAGACTGCCGAAAAGATATGTTTGTGATGACTGCATGAATCGCTTCGTGCGAATTGATCAGACCAAAATTTGTCGAGAGTGTGGTCGTCAGATGAACAAGCCATGTATATGCGGTGACTGTCAAAAATGGCATCGGACTAATCAAGACTTTATTAATAGATCCATCTTTGAGTACAATGATGCAATGAAAGAGTTTATGCATCTTTATAAGTTTGTCGGTGATTATCAATTACGGATGGTTTTTCAAGAAGAGATTAGAAAAAAGATTAGAAAAAATTCGATGGTAGTGCCGATACCAGTAAGTGTGGAAACAAAGATTAGCCGTGGCTTTAATCAGGTGGTGGGACTCCTTGGTGATGTTGAATATGTAGATGCGCTCAAGGTAAATAAAATCCGCAAGACACGTCAATCAGAATTGAATCGTAAACAGCGAATTAACAACCAACAGGTTTTCACAATTAATGAAAAATGTGCTACCAAAATAGTGAATCAAGAAGTGTTGTTGATAGACGACATTTACACTACTGGAACCACGATTAGACATGCGGCAGAAGTACTGAGAGCAAACGGTGTTAACAAAGTTTCTGGATTAACACTATGTCGATAAGGGATGTTTTATATATAAAGGATATTTTTTTAGAAGAATTAGATAATCTGTTTTTAAAAATGATAATTAAATGTTAGAATAAGAAAGATAGAATTTATATAAAGCGAATAAAACATTAAAAACTAATTCACGGAAGGAAAATAAACAAATGGCTAACATTTTAAGAAAATGGGTCGAAAGCGATAAGCGTGAAGTTAAAAGACTTAGCAAGCTAGCTGATAAAGTTGAAGCATACGCCGATGAAATCAGCAAACTAAGTGATGACGAACTAAAAGCTAAAACCCCCGAATTTCAACAACGTTATCAAGATGGGGAAACTCTTGATGACTTACTACCAGAAGCATTTGCAGTTGCCAGAGAAGGTGCTACTCGTGTATTAGGTTTAACTCCTTTCCATGTTCAAATCATGGGTGGAATTGTTCTACATGAAGGTAACATTTCTGAAATGAAGACCGGTGAAGGTAAGACTTTAACTGCCACTATGCCAGTATACCTAAATGCATTAGCTGGTAAGGGTGTTCACGTTATTACTGTTAACGAATACCTATCACAACGTGATGCCGAACAAATGGGTGAACTATACAACTGGTTAGGTCTAACAGTAGGTGTTAACTTAACTGAAAAGAGTCCAGAAGAAAAACGTGAAGCATACAATGCCGACATTACTTACTCAACTAACAGTGAAATCGGTTTTGATTACTTACGTGATAACATGGTTGTCTATAAAGAAGACATGGTTCAAAGACCATTGAACTTTGCTATTGTCGATGAAGTTGACTCCATCTTAATTGATGAAGCTAGAACTCCATTGATTATTTCAGGACAAGCTAAGGGTTCATCAGAACTATACATGCAAGCTGATCAATTTGCTAAGACATTAAAAGAAAAAGATGACTTCAAGATTGACTTGGAATCAAAGACTGTTTCTTTAAATGATAAGGGAATTGAAAAGGCTGAAAAGTACTTTAACTTAAAGAACCTATATGACACAGATAACACTGCATTGACTCACCACATCGATGAAGCATTGCGTGCTAACTACATCATGATTAAGGATAAGGATTACGTTGTTTCAGATGACGAAGTACTTATCGTTGACTCATTCACCGGACGTATCATGGATGGTCGTCGTTTCTCAGATGGTTTACACCAAGCTATTGAAGCTAAAGAAGGAGTAACCATTCAAGAAGAAAGTAAGACAATGGCCAACATTACTTACCAAAACTTATTCAGAATGTACAGAAAGCTAGCCGGTATGACTGGTACTGCTAAGACTGAAGCTGATGAATTTAGAGAAATCTATAACATGGACGTTATCTCCATTCCAACCAACAGACCGGTTGCCAGAGTGGACGAACCTGACTTGTTATACCCAACTCTACAATCAAAATTCGATGCTGTAGTTGAAGAAATTAAAGAATTACATTCAAAAGGCCAACCAATCCTAATCGGTACGGTTGCCGTTGAAACTTCAGAATACATTTCAAAACGTTTAGATGATGCTGGTATCAAACACGAAGTGCTAAATGCCAAGAACCATGCTAAAGAAGCTGAAATCGTCGCAAACGCAGGTCAAAAGGGTGCGGTAACTATCGCTACCAACATGGCCGGTCGTGGTACTGATATTAAATTAGGACCGGGTGTTGTTGAATTAGGTGGACTTGCCGTTATTGGTACTGAAAGACACGAATCAAGACGTATCGATAATCAATTACGTGGACGTTCAGGACGTCAAGGTGACCCAGGACTATCACAATTCTACTTATCACTAGAAGATGACTTAATGCGTCGTTTTGGTTCTGATAAGATTAAGAACTTCTTGGAAAGAATGAAGGTTGACGGTGACTCTGCTGTTATCAAGAGTCGTTTAATTACCAAGCAAGTTGAATCAGCACAAAAACGTGTTGAAGGTAACAACTACGATTCAAGAAAACAAGTTCTACAATACGATGACGTTATGAGACAACAACGTAGCGTTATCTACAATGAAAGATACCAAGTAATCACTGAAGACAAGTCATTAGACTGGGTTATGAAACCTATGGTTAAGAGAACAATCAACCGCATTGTTAACTTACACACTCAAGGTGACAAGAAGGACTGGGACTTAAGCACTATCCTAGACTTTGCCATTAGCGCACTTGTTAGCCCTGATATGATTAGCCTATCTGACTTAGAAGGTAAGTCAGCTGATGAAATCAAAGACTTCTTGGTTGAATTATCTGAAAAGGTTTACAAAGAAAAGAAAGAACAACTATACGACCCAGAACAAATGCTAGAATTTGAAAAGGTTGTTATATTAAGAGTTGTTGATTCTCACTGGACTGATCATATTGATGAAATGGATCAATTGAGACAATCAATTGGTTTAAGAGGTTATGGTCAATTGAACCCATTAGTTGAATACCAACGTGAAGGTTATCAAATGTTTGAAGAAATGGTCTCAGATATTGATTACGATGCCACAAGATTGTTCATGAAAGCTGAAATCAGACAAAACATCGAAAGATAATAAAAAAGCGAAGATGAACAGAAGTTCACTTCGCTTTTTTGGTAAGGAGAGTAAGAATGGAACTAGCTGATGCTAAAAATGAAATAAGTCAAATCAAAAAAGCCATCCAAGGCTTTAGGGGGTCTCTTTGACTTAGATTCCCTTCAAGAAAGCATTGAAATTAATGAAGCCAAGATGGCTGAACCAGGATTTTGGGATGATCCGGAAAAAGCCCAAAGTTTTATTAATGAAAACAATCGTTTGAAGAAAAAATACGACAATTTTAATGAACTAAATGAAGAGGCTGAAGACCTTGAAGTGAACCTAGAATTAATCGAAGAAGAAAACGATGATTCGATGATGGAAGAATTTGAAGAGTCCTTAGCACAAACTAAGGCTCACCTTGAAAAGTACCGACTAGGGATGCTATTGAACGGTAAGTACGACGGCAATAATGCAATTCTAGAAATCCACCCAGGAGCTGGTGGAACCGAATCACATGATTGGGGCATGATGCTATTTAGAATGTATACCAGATGGGCAGATCAAAATGGTTTCAAAATAGAAACATTGAACTATCAAGCTGGTGAAGTAGCCGGAATTGATACTGCCACCATTATGGTGAGCGGTGAAAACGCCTATGGATACCTAAAATCAGAAAAAGGTGTTCATCGTTTGGTTAGAATTTCACCATTTGATTCAGCCGGTCGTCGTCATACATCATTTGCTTCGGTCGATGTAATGCCAGAATTAGATGACACTGTTGATATCGAAATTAATCCAGCCGACTTGAGAGTTGACGTTTATCGTGCTAGTGGTGCCGGTGGACAACACGTTAATAAGACTTCTTCAGCAGTTCGTATTACTCATGAACCTACCGGGATTGTTGTTGCCAGTCAAGCTCAACGTTCACAATTACAAAATAGAGAAACTGCCATGAACATGTTGAAATCCAAACTTTACGAACTTGAAGAAGAAAAGAAGGAACAACAAAAGGCACAACTCGAAGGTGAACAAAAAGAGATTGGTTGGGGTTCACAAATCAGATCATATGTTTTCCATCCATATTCAATGGTCAAGGACCATCGAACAAATTATGAAACAGCAAAGGCGCAAGATGTTATGGACGGTGACCTTAATCCATTCATTAATGCATACTTGCAATGGAAATTAAGCAAAAGAAATCCAGAATAGGGGAATTTAAATGAATAATTTATGGATGACATTGTTAATATTCATCCAGCCAGTTTTATGGTTGGGAATATTAAGAAATTACATTATCTACCGAAAACGTATCAAACGTGAAAGAAAGGATTTTAACACTTCAATTTCACCAAATGATTTTGAAATGACTCATTTTTGGGCAAGTTTTATTGTCTTGGGAATTGTCGGAAGTGTTGTTTCAATGATTTTAGGAATCTATCTATCACTTCCTTGGATCATTATTTATGAAGCATTGGTTTTAATTAACCTAATCATAATTCCGGGTCAATTTTTCACGGTTTTAAATCTAGTGATTGCAACTGCTTTGACATTTGTAACATATAAACTTGACTTGTTTACGTATATTAATACAGAAGGGATTAACACTTCATCTACTTCGCTATCAAATGCATTATTGTTATTAGTGACAGTGTTCTTTGTCTCTGCATTGTACATGAAGATGTTTTTAGGAAACTACCAATCTCCAAAAATCTTCAAAAACCAACGTGGTAATAAGGTTGCCGGTTATTTAAATAAGGAATTCGCGGTCCTACCGATTGCCGTATTAATTCCAGGTGATCAAATTCATGCATTGATTAGTTGGTGGCCTGTCTTTTCAATGGGTCAACATCAATTCACAATCTTCATTCTACCGGTGCTAATTGGAATTCGATTCACTATTTTCAAGTCAGTACCAAAAGAATTTTTCAAAAAGTTATCTAATCGATTGTTATGGCTAACATGTTTGGGTATTATTCTAGTTGTTGCAACTTACCTATTAGATGGTATCTATAATATTGAATTGATTTCAATGGTTGCAATGGCAGTATTATACCTATTAGTTTTAATTCGAACTAAGCATAAAGATAGTAAGAAGGCTAAATGGTTCTCAGACGCGGTCAATGGTCTAAGAGTAATCGCCGTTAGAAAAGGCACACCAGCCGAAAAGATGGGTGTTGAAATGGGCGACTTAATCATCGAGGTTAATAACATCGAAGTAAGCACCGAAGACGATTTCTACAAGGCTACTTTGACTTCACCAACATTTTGTCGATTAAAGGTATTAAACCGCCAAGATCGAATTAAAATCATGGAAAGTGCCATCTACAGCGATTCACCAAATGAATTAGGTGTAGTTGTTATTAAGGAAAAGTAACTTAAGATTGATTTAATAAACGTTATTTAAAATGTCATATAACGAGGAGGCTTTAAGATGACTAAAATTTACCGTTCACAAACTGATCGAGTATTAACAGGATTATTAGGCGGAGTTGCCGAATATTTCCATATCAATTCACAACTTTTAAGAATTATATTTGTAGTTCTATCCATTTATCCGGGCCATCTGATTGCCGGACTATTAATCTACTTAATTTGTTTAGTAATTGTACCGGTAAACCCCAATGTATATGGTGGTCGACACACCGATAAGAAAAGAACTCGTCGAAACTTAACTGACGTTGATGAATTTAATGAGAAGTAAGAGGTGACACCATGAGAGTTTTAGGCAGAATATTGATTAATACGTTGCTGTTTGTTGCAATTGCAGGTTTCTTCCAAGGCAGCTTTTATGTTGCTTCCTTTGAAACCGCGATTGTGGCGGCAATCGTTTTAGCAATTCTAAATGCTTTGGTAAAACCAGTATTGTTTATACTATCTTTACCAATCAATATCCTAACTTTAGGATTATTCAGTATTGTTCTGAATGGAATTATGCTTGAACTAACATCTTATGTGGTGGGAAATACTTTCCATTTTGCTTCATTTGGGATGGCAGTAATCGTTGCTTTGATCATGTCAATTTGTAACGTCATATTGTCAGACTACTAAATAATTTTTTAAAACATCTAATAACATGATAAAATTAGCTTATAAAGAAGTGGAGGAAAGGCTATGGCATACAGTGTAACGGTCGCCGATCTTGTCGCAAACACCCACCTAGATATTTTCTACGGTGAAGAATACCTTGATCGACCAATTACCACGAGCGACATTTCTCGCCCTGGTTTGGAATTAACAGGATACTTTAACTATTACCCATCAAAGAGAATTCAATTACTTGGTATTACAGAAACATCATATGCTAAGGGCATGGATAGTAATGACCTTTTTGATGTGATGAAGAAAATGTGTTTACCAGAAACACCAGCATTTGTTATTTCTACTCAATTAGATCCACCTGATGAATTAATTCGCGCTGCAAAAAATCAACACATTCCAGTATTGGGTTCTAAGCTAACAACTTCTCGAGTATTAAGTAATATGACTAACTACCTAGAAGGTAAATTAGCTGAAAGAAAGTCCATTCATGGTGTGCTAATTGACGTATATGGTTTAGGGGTATTAATGACAGGGGACTCTGGAATTGGTAAGAGTGAAACTGCTTTAGAACTTGTTAAACGTGGTCACAGATTGATTGCTGATGATCGTGTTGAAGTATACCAACAAGATGAACAAACATTAATTGGTCAAGCACCGATGATTCTAAGACACTTACTAGAAATTAGAGGGATTGGGATTATCGATGTTATGAACCTATTTGGTGCCGGTGCCGTTCGTTCACAGACCAAGGTTGACCTAATCGTTCACCTAGAAAATTGGTCTGATGATACTCCATATGATAGATTAGGTAATGGCGACGAAACTCGTCGTATCTTTGACGTTGACGTTCAAAGAGTAAGCATTCCTGTTAAGACAGGTCGTAACTTAGCTATCATTATTGAAGCGGCAGCTATGAACTACCGTGCTAAGAAGATGGGTTATGATGCTACTAAGGTATTCGATGATAACCTAAACAATTTAATTAAAGAAAATTCAGGTAACAAAAAATAATCCTCTTTTTTAGGAAGTGAATATAATGTCAATTGCGTTAAATCCAATTGCGTTTAACCTGGGACCTATCTTGGTTCACTGGTATGGTATTTTTATTGCTACGGCTGTATTAATTGCCGTTTACCTATCAGTCAAAGAAGGAAAGAAACGCGGGATTGAACCGGATAATATTTACGATATGATTCTGTGGGCATTGCCAGTGGCAATTATTTGTGCCCGTATCTATTATGTTGTATTTCAATGGTCGTACTACAGCCAACATCTAGACGAGATTGTTAAAATCTGGGATGGAGGAATCGCCATTTACGGTGCCTTGATTGGTGCGTTTGTAGTGGTATTCTTATATTGTAGGAGTAAATTAATTTCAGTTTGGGCGATGCTTGACGTAATAGAGCCAACTGTGATTATGGGCCAAGGAATTGGTAGATGGGGAAACTTCATGAACCAAGAAGCTTTTGGTAAAATCACTAGTTTAGCGTTCTTAAAGTCCCTACACCTACCTAATTTCATTATTAATCAAATGTTTATTCAAGGATTTTATCGCCAACCAACATTTTTGTATGAATCACTATGGGACTTATTAGGATTCGTTTTACTAATGAATCTTCGTCAAATCCAAGGATTCTTCAAACGTGGTGAAGTGGTATTATCCTACGTTATTTGGTATTCATTCGGTCGTTTCTTTGTTGAAGGGATGAGAACTGATAGCTTAATGCTATTTGGTGGAATTAGAGTTTCACAATTACTATCGATTGTCTTATTTGTTGGTGCAATCGGTTTAATGATCTATCGTCGCAAAAATGATTCTGATTTACCTTACTACCTAGATGGTAGCAAGTTACAATAATTTTAAGGAGCTATATTGATTATGGTAGAAAAAATTGCAGTGTTAGGAGCAGGTTCATGGGGAAGCATGCTTGCTAATATTTTAGTTGAAAATGGTAATGAAGTGCGTTTATGGTCATACAAACAATCACAAGTTGATGAACTAAACAATAAACACACAAATGAAAAATACATCAAAGATTTTACATATCCAAAGGAACTAGTTGCTTACGCTGACATGAAGGAAGCAATTAGAGGCGTTGATGATATTTTATTTGTTGTTCCAGCACAAGTTACAAGAAGTACTGCCAAACAAGTAAATGAAATTTTAGAAAAACTAGATATGAAGGTAAACATTATTCATGGTAGTAAAGGAATTGAACAAAAGACTTACAAACGTATGTCAGAAGTTCTAGCTGACGAAATCGATGAAAGCCATCGTAAGTCAATCTCAGTTATCTCAGGTCCTAGTCAAGCAGAATCAGTTGCTAAACACGATATTACTTTGGTAACTACTGCTTCAGAAAACATTAAAGATGCTGAACATATTCAATCATTATTCATCAATGATTACTTCAGAGTTTACACAAATGATGACATCATCGGTGTTGAAATTGGTGCAGCTCTAAAGAACATTATCGCCATTGGGGCTGGTGCACTTTACGGTTTAGGTTATGCCGACAATGCTAAGGCAGCCTTAATGACACGTGGATTAGCAGAAATTTCTCGTTTAGGAACTTCATTTGGTGCTAACCCATTAACATTCACTGGTCTATCAGGATTTGGTGATGTAATCGTTACTGCCACAAGTAGTGACTCACGTAACTGGCGTGCAGGATATCAACTAGGTAAGGGAGAGACCTTGGATGATATCGTTAAGAACATGGGAATGGTTATTGAAGGCATTGCAACTGCTGAAGCTGCATACGAATTAGCTAACCAACGTGGTATTGATATGCCAATTACATCAGCTATTTACAAGGTATTACACAAGGAAATTACAATTGATGATGCAATTTCTCAACTAATGCACCGTAAGGGTAGAGCTGAATTAGATTAAGATTTAAGAAATAGGAAAATATGAGAAAATAGGAGTTTATATTCATGAAGAAAATCAGAAAAGCAATTATCCCAGCAGCAGGATTAGGAACAAGATTCCTACCAGAAACTAAGGCAATGCCAAAGGAAATGCTACCAGTTGTTGATAAGCCAGCAATTCAATTAATCGTTGAAGAAGCTATCGCATCAGGTATTACTGACATTTTAATTATCATTGGTAAGGGTAAGCGTGCTATTGAAGATCATTTCGATTCAAACACTGAACTTGAATTGAACCTTGAATCAAAAGGTAAGGAAAAGATGCTAAAGGCTGTTAAGAAAACTAACGGTTTGAACATTTACTTCAAGCGTCAAGAACATCCTAATGGTCTAGGTGATGCTGTTCATACTGCCAAGAGTTTCGTTGGTGAAGACCCATTTGTAATCATGCTAGGTGATGATTTGATGACAGATGAAACTCCATTAACTAAGCAATTAATTGACAGTTATGAAGAAACAGGTTCATCAACACTTGCTGTTATGAAGGTTCCTCATGAAGACACATCAAAATACGGTGTTATTAACCCATCTAAGGAAGTAGACGATGGTTTATATGACGTTACTAGTTTTGTTGAAAAGCCAAATCCAGAAGATGCTCCAAGTGATTTAGCAATTATTGGTCGTTACCTATTAACAGCTGATATCTTTGACATTCTTGAAAACACTAAGCCTGGTAAAGGTAACGAAATTCAACTAACTGATGCCATTGATACTCTAAACAAAAAGGGTAAGGTATATGCTCACGAATTTAAGGGTGACAGATACGACACTGGTAACAAGTTTGGTTGGTTACAAACTAACATCGAATTTGGTCTAAAACATCCTGAAGTTTCTGATGAATTAAAACAATACATCAAGGACTTAGCTAAGAAGTTAGATTAAAATTAGTTTGTGTGCAAATTAATGGACAAATGATATATATGATAGTAAAGTATCATATATTAATTCAATGAAAGGAGGAGCTTAATTATGGAAAAGTATGACGTAATTATTATTGGTGCAGGGCCTGGTGGAATGACTTCTGCACTATATGCTTCTCGTGCAAACTTATCAGTTATGATGATCGACCGTGGTATCTACGGTGGTCAAATGAACAACACTGCTGAAATCGAAAACTACCCAGGATTTAAGTCAATTCTAGGTCCAGATTTAGCAAAAGAAATGTATGAAAGTTCCACTAACTTTGGTGCCAAGTATGAATACGGAACTGTTGAATCAATCGAAGACAAAGGTGATTCTAAGATTGTTAACACCGATCAAGGTAGTTATGAAGCAGGTGCCGTTATCATTGGTACAGGTTCACAATACAGAAAGTTAGGCGTTCCTGGCGAAGATGAATACGGTGGAAGAGGTGTCTCATACTGTGCTGTATGTGATGGAGCATTCTTCAAGAACCGTGAAGTAGTAGTTGTCGGTGGTGGAGATTCAGCTATCTCTGAAGCACTTTACCTTGCAGGTTTAGCTTCAAAGGTGACTGTTATTCACCGTCGTGATCAGCTACGTGCTCAAAAGGTTATTCAAGACAGAGCATTTGCTAACGACAAGATTGAATTCATTTGGGATACTAACGTAACTGAAATTGTCGGAGATGACATGAAGGTTACTGGTGTTAAGACTATCAACAACAAGACAAATGAAGAAGGCGAAGTGGCCGCTTCAGGTGTATTTATTTACGTTGGTAACAACCCAATGACTGAACCTTTCAGTAACTTAAACATTACTGACGAAAAAGGTTGGATTAAGACAAACGAACGTATGGAAACTTCAGTAAAGGGTATCTTTGCTATTGGTGACGTTCGTGAGAAAGAATTAAGACAAGTAACTACTGCTGTTGGTGACGGTGGTATTGCTGGTCAAAACGCATTCGAATACGTATCTTCATTACACTAAAACGTGTGATTAAAAGACTGGTCAACTGGCCAGTCTTTTTTGTGCCTATGAGGAGAACATTAGTTTTAGAAAGTTTGTTCGTATGTTAGAATATTATTAAACTAAGATGAATGAGCCTTGCGCTCCGAGTTAAAAACAAAGGAGGACTTTGTTTGGAAATAAAACGTGAAGAGAATAATAAATTTGATTTAGTCTCGAAATACAAACCTACCGGAGACCAACCTGAAGCGATTAGTAAACTAACTAAAGGTGTTTTAGATGGTCAAAAGAACCAAATCTTATTAGGTGCCACCGGGACTGGTAAGACTTTTACCATTTCTAATGTGATTAAAAACGTTAATAAGCCCACATTGATTTTGTCTCATAATAAGACGCTTGCTGGACAGCTATACAGTGAGTTTAAGGAATTCTTCCCTAATAACGCGGTTGAATACTTCGTCAGTTATTATGACTACTATCAACCTGAAGCTTACGTTCCATCCAGTGATACCTACATCGAAAAAGATTCTTCTATTAACGATGAAATCGATAAGCTACGTCATGCGGCAACCAATTCATTGCTTACCAGGAATGATGTTATTATCGTTGCTTCTGTTTCATCGATTTTTGGATTAGGTAGTCCTAAAGAATACTACAAACACACTATTCCATTGAGTGTTGGTCAACAGATTGAACGAGATGAACTACTTAGGAAGCTAGTCGAAATTCAATTTGATAGAAACGATATTGATTTTCAACGTGGTCGTTTCAGAGTGCATGGGGACGTTGTCGACATCTTCCCAGCTTCTGGGGATCAACACGCTTATCGAGTTGAATTCTTCGGTGATGAAATTGATTCAATTAAGGAAATTGATACATTAACTGGTGAATTCATCGGTAAAAAAGACGACATCATTATCTTCCCAGCGACCCACTTCTTAACCGATGATCAAAACATGGACCATGCTTTGAAGGGCATTAAGGAAGAAATGAAGGAACAAGTTGCCAAGTTTGAAAAAGAGGGTAAGCTACTTGAGGCCCAACGCTTGAAGCAACGAACCACCTATGACGTTGAAATGATGGCGGAAATGGGTTACACCAACGGGATTGAAAATTATTCCAGATACATGGATAACAGAAAACCGGGTGAAGCTCCATACACGCTATTGGATTTCTTCCCAGACGATTACTTGTTAGTTGTCGATGAATCTCACCAAACATTGCCACAAGTTGGTGGAATGTATAACGGTGACAAGGCTAGAAAAGAACGTCTAATTGAATATGGTTTCAGATTGCCAAGTGCTTTGGATAACCGTCCATTAAAGATGCCAGAATTCAAAGAACGTGTCAATCAAGCAATCTACATGTCAGCGACTCCTGGTCCACGTGAACTAGAAGAAACCGCTGAAAAGAACATTGTTCAACAAATTATTCGTCCGACTGGTCTATTGGATCCAACGGTTGAAGTCCGTCCAATCATGGGTCAAATGGATGACTTAGTCGGTGAAATTAACGAACGAATCGCCAAAAATGAAAGAACCTTTGTAACCACCTTAACCAAGAAGATGTCGGAAGATTTAACCGATTATCTAAAGGACTTAGGAATCAAGGTTGCATACCTACATTCAGACGTTAAGACACTTGAACGTACCAAGATTATTCGTGACCTTCGTTTAGGTAAGTATGACGTATTGGTCGGAATTAACCTTCTAAGAGAAGGAATCGACGTTCCTGAAGTATCATTGGTTGCCATCTTGGATGCTGATAAGGAAGGCTTCCTAAGAAATGAACGTTCATTAATTCAAACTATTGGTCGTGCTGCTAGAAACGAAAATGGTGCGGTTATTATGTATGCCGATAACATGACCGACTCAATGCAAAAGGCGATTGATGAAACCGCAAGAAGAAGAAGTATTCAAAAGAAATACAACGAAGAACATGGCATTACACCACACACCATCAAGAAACCAATTAGAGACCTTATTAGTTACGATAACAATAAGAACGACGATTCTTCTGAAGATCACTCATTTGTTGAATCCGACTTCCAAAAGCTATCTAAGAAGGATCAAAAGCAAATGATTGAAACATTGACCAAGGAAATGAAGCATGCAGCTGCTAAACTGGATTTCGAAAAAGCCGCAGCATTGCGTGATACCGTCATGGAATTGAAAGGTCAAATGTAAGGGGGCAAAAACTTGCAAAACGATAAAATTGTCATTAAAGGTGCAAGGGCACATAACTTAAAAGACATCAGTGTTGAAATTCCTAAGAATAAATTGACTGTTATGACCGGTTTATCAGGTTCAGGAAAGAGTTCATTGGCATTCGATACACTATATGCTGAAGGACAACGTCGCTACGTAGAAAGTTTGTCTTCATACGCACGTCAATTCTTGGGCCAAATGGACAAACCGGATGTGGATTCAATTGAAGGATTGAGTCCAGCTATTGCGATTGACCAAAAGACAACTTCCAAGAATCCACGTTCAACTGTTGGAACCGTTACTGAAATTAACGATTACTTCAGATTGCTATGGGCGCGTGTAGGAACACCAATTTGTCCAAACGATGGAACCAAAATTACCAGACAATCAATCGATCAAATGATTGATGAAGTGCTGGCACTTCCAGAAAGAACAAAGCTTCAAATCTTATCACCAGTGGTTAGACAACAACGTGGTCAACACAAGAAAGTTATCGATAAGATTAAACGTGAAGGTTTCGTTAGATATCGTGTCGATGGAGAAGTCCACGAAATAGAAGATGACGTTCAATTAGACAAGAATAAGTATCACGACATCGAAATCGTCGTTGATAGAATCATCGTTAAAGATGGAATTAAATCTCGTCTATCAGACTCATTGGAAACTGCATTAAGACTAAGTGATGGTTATGCCGTTGCTGACTTAATGGGTAATGGTGACAACTTAATTTTCTCTGAACACTACGCATGTCCACTTTGTGGATTTACAGTTAGTGAATTGGAACCACGTCTATTCTCATTCAACTCACCAATCGGAGCTTGCCCAAGCTGTGATGGTCTAGGAATGAAACTAGAAGTCGATGAAAGTTTAGTTGTTCCCGATAAGGATAAGACACTAAACGAAGGGGCAATTGAACCATGGAATCCAATCAGTTCTAAGTTCTATCCAAGCTTGCTAGAACAAGCCTGTGAAGCATTTGGCATCGATATGGATACTCCTTTCAAAAAGTTACCTAAGAAGCAAAGAGACCTAATTTTATACGGCTCAAATGGAAAAGAATTTCACTTTCACTTCAACAGTAACTTTGGCGGTATCAGAGATACTGATGCACCTTTTGAAGGGGTTATTAACAACATTGACCGTCGTTATAAGGAAACTAATAGTGACTTTACCAGAGACCAAATGCGTCTATATATGACCGAATTAACATGTCAAACCTGTCACGGGTTCCGTTTAAACAGAGAAGCATTAAGTGTGAAGGTTGATGGTTTAAACATTAGTGAAGCAACCGACTTAGACGTCGTAAAAGAACTAAACTTCTTCTCTAAACTAAAGTTTGGTGAAAAGGATAGTGTTGTTGCCAAACCAATTCTAAAGGAAATCATCGATCGTCTTACTTTCTTGAAGAACGTGGGACTAGATTACCTAACACTTTCCAGAACTGCTGGAACACTATCTGGTGGTGAATCTCAACGTATCCGTTTAGCCACCCAAATCGGTTCAAACCTATCCGGAGTGCTATACGTATTGGATGAACCTTCAATTGGGTTACATCAACGTGATAATGACCGTTTGATTTCTTCACTAAAATCAATGCGTGACTTGGGGAATACTCTAGTTGTCGTAGAACACGGTGAAGATACCCAACGTTCCGCTGATTACATCGTTGATATTGGCCCCGGTGCAGGAACCAATGGTGGTCACGTCATGGCCGTTGGAACACCAGATGAAGTGGCGCAAAATGATAATTCATTGACTGGTCAATACCTCTCAGGTAAGAAGTTTGTGCCAGTGCCATTGAAACGTCGTAAGGGTAACGGCAAGAAGATTAAGGTAACTGGGGCATCAGAAAATAATTTGAAGAATGTTACAGCTGAAATTCCACTAGGTGAATTTAACGTCGTGACAGGGGTTTCTGGTTCAGGTAAATCAACATTGATTAACCGCATTGTTAAAAGAGCAATCGCCCAAAAGCTAAACCATAACTCTGAAAAGCCAGGTAAGTACAAGTCAATTTCTGGTTATAAGAATATCGACAAGTTAATTAACATTGACCAAAGTCCAATCGGAAGAACTCCTCGTAGTAATCCGGCAACATACACCGGTGTCTTTGATGACATCAGAACTTTGTTTGCTGAAACCAACGAAGCTAAACTTCGTGGATACCAAAAGGGCCGTTTCAGTTTCAATGTTAAGGGTGGTCGTTGTGAAACATGTCATGGGGATGGAATCCTAAAGATTGAAATGAACTTCCTACCAGACGTTTATGTGCCTTGTGAAGTTTGTCATGGTAAACGATACAATGCCGAAACACTGGAAGTTGAATATAAGGGAAAAAACATCTCAGATGTCTTGGACATGACTGTGGATCAAGCACTGGAATTCTTCTCTTCAATTCCAAAGATTACTAGAAAACTAGAAACCATTGATGAAGTCGGTTTAGGCTATGTTAAACTTGGCCAATCAGCAACTACCTTGTCTGGTGGGGAAGCACAAAGAATGAAGTTAGCTTCTGAACTTTACAAGAAGTCTGCTGGAAACAACTTATACATCCTAGATGAACCAACCATTGGTTTACACACCGATGACATTAATCGTTTGTTAGTTGTTTTACACGAACTAGTTGAACAAGGCAATACTGTATTAATTATTGAACACAACTTGGACGTGATTAAGACAGCTGATCACATCATCGACCTAGGTCCTGAAGGAGGAGACGGTGGTGGTGAAATTATTGCCACAGGAACTCCTGAAGAGATTGTTAAGGTCAAGGAAAGCTATACTGGTCAATATCTAAAACCAGTCCTAGAACGTGATACCAAACGAACAAAAGAAGCTAAAAAATAAAAAAAGCGTGATAACACGCTTTTTTTTATTTGCTTTTAAAATGACACGCCCGGGTATGTGTGTTATACTTTCTTAGTTGAAAAAATTGAAAGGAGGAAATGATTTGATGAAAGACAATCAATCGAGAAAAAACGTTGTTGTCATCGGTGGCGGAACTGGTTTACCAGTTATCTTGAATAATCTAAAAAACGAAAATGTCGACATCACAGCGATTGTTAACATCTCAGATGATGGTGGCTCATCAGGTCGTTTACGCAATGAAATTAACATTGTCCCTCCTGGAGATATTCGAAATGTTTTAGTTTCATTATCTAATTTGTCTAAGGACAAGCTGGACTTATTTCAATACCGTTTTAAAAAGGGCGATCATTTCTTGTCAGAGCATTCATTAGGTAATCTAATCATTGCTGCGATGACTGAAATGAAGGGTGACGTGAACGTAGCCGTTGATACATTAAGTCAGATGATGGACATTACTGGAAAGATTTATCCAGCTACCAACGAGAAGTTACAGCTATGTGCCGAATTTGATGATGGCTCCACAATGACTGGCGAATACGAGATTACCTATGCTGATAAAAAGATTAATCGTGTTTGGGTAGAATCCAGCGATGACCAAAAGGAAATTCCACATGCTAATCAAAAGGTCATTGATGCCATCCTGGCAGCTGACCAGATTGTGTTAGGACCCGGAAGTCTATTCACCAGTATCTTGCCAAACCTAATGATTAAAAACCTAGGGGAGGCTGTTTTAGCGTCTAAAGCACAGGTGGTATACATTTGTAATATCATGACGCAAAAGGGCGAAACAGACCATTTTTCAGACGCTGAACACGTTGAAGTATTGAACCGCCACATGAAGTCAAACTTCATTGATGTCGTAATCGTAAACAAACAACCAGTGGATACCAATCTAATTAATCGAGAAGTGTTTAACGAGATTGAAAATCCAGTTAAACACGATGAAAAAGCAATTAAGGCAATGGGATGTGAATGCATCTACGATGACTTTTTAATGCTAAGTCATCAAGGGGCATTCCATGATGGAAAAAAGGTTGCCGATACATTATTCAAACTGGTTTCAAAAAGATAGGATGATTAAAAATGTCATACGCAAGTGACGTAAAAAAGGAGCTAACCACGTTAGAAGTTCATAAGGAAAACGCTAAGGCTGAATTAATGGCCTTGATTAGAATGAATGGTTCTATTTCGTTAGCTAATCGCAAAATTATTTTAAATATTCAAACAGAAAATCCAGCCATCGCACGTCGTATTTACAAGTTAATCTTGGAATTCTACGAAGTAGAAAGTAAGCTTGTTGTTAGAAAGAAAATGAAGTTAAACAAGAACAATGTTTACGTCGTAAGAATTGCTAACCAAGCACAAGCAATCCTAGACGACCTAGGAATCTTTGATAACTATCAAATCGTCGAAAGAGTACCTATCGAATTACTGAAAGATGATTCTCAAGTCAGATCATATCTAAGAGGGGCGTTTCTAGCTGGAGGTTCCGTGAACAATCCAGAAACTTCCAGATACCATCTGGAAATCTATTCATTGTATGAAGAGCACAATGACATGATTTCAGAAATGATGAATAAGTATGAATTGAATTCAAGAACCACCGATCGAAGAAGTGGTTACATCACATACCTAAAGGAAGCAGAAAAGATTGCTAATTTCTTGCAACTAATTGGTGCAACCAATGCGATGTTAAAATTCGAAGATGTCAGAATTATGCGTGATATGAGAAACTCTGTGAATAGATTAGTTAATTGTGAAAATGCTAATATGAACAAGGTTGCTAATGCTTCAACCAAGCAAATTTCTAATATTCAATTCATCGACGACACAGTCGGATTGGATAAGTTACCTGAAAAACTTTATGAAGTGGCCATCACTAGAATGAAGATGCCAGAAGTTAGTTTGAAGGAATTAAGCGAATCATTACCTAGTGGGGCGATTTCGAAGTCTGGAATCAACCACCGTTTGAGAAAGATTAATGAATTTGCCGATAAGATTAGAGAAGAAGCAGTTTCATAAAGACACAAAAAAGACGTTAACCGAAGTTAACGTCTTTTTTTATTATCTAATTATTTTCTTTCAGAACTGTTAGTCATGATGCTATCAAGCAATCCGTAATCTACAGCTTCTTGAGCGCTTAAGTACTTATCACGTTCGGTATCTAGGTTAACCTTTTCAATTGATTGACCTGAGTTTTGAGCTAAGATTTCGTTGATCATCTTTCTAGTCTTTAAGATTGATTCTGCAGCAATAGCAATTTCAGTTTGTTGACCTTGAGCACCACCAGAAGGTTGGTGAATCAATACTTCTGAGTGAGGTAAAGCAAAACGCTTACCCTTAGTACCTGAAGAAGCCAAGACACTGGCCATTGATGCAGCCATACCCATAACGATGGTTTGAACATCAGCTTTAATAAATTGCATAGTGTCATAAATTGCCATACCGGCAGTTACAACACCACCAGGTGAGTTGATGTATAAGTAGATGTCTTTTTCAGAATCTTGTGCATCTAGGAATAATAGTTGAGCAATGATGGTATTTGCCATGTTGTCTTCAATTGGACCAGATAACATAATAATTCTGTCTTTTAATAATCTTGAGTAAATGTCATATGCGCGTTCACCGTTTGATGATTGTTCAATGACAGTTGGGACTAAATTCATAATTTTATCCTCCCTTGCTTTCAATTCAATTTGAATTATATTAATTTTATCTCAATGGTCAATTAAGGTCAAATGATTTTATCTGACTTAATCACCAATGCATCTGGAGGGAATCGAACCCCCATCGAAAGAACCGGAATCTTTAGTGCTATCCATTACACTACAGATGCATTACAACAGGTTAAACTATAAATGAAAAGGGGGTTAAATTCAAGAAACACACTGAGGTAATTGATTTGCAAACTAAAATTAGCACTGATATACTTAGAGTGTAAGGATTTGATACAGAAAATAACTGTTACAAATTAGTACTGGTTATTTTTTTAAAATTACTGAGCATGTATTATAGACTGATCGGTAAAAAAGTAGTAGTATTTAATCCGTACGTAGTACTCAAATTTATTTCTCTAGGAGGAAAACAGTTATGACTGTAAAAATTGGTATTAACGGTTTTGGTCGTATTGGTCGTTTGGCTTTCAAACGTATCCACGAACTAAACTCAGACGATATTGAAGTTGCTGCTATTAATGATTTAACAACTCCTTCAATGCTTGCATACTTATTAAAATATGATTCAACACATGGTAAATTCCCAGGTGAAGTTACTTCAACCGATAACGGAATCGTTGTTGACGGTAAGGAAGTTCCAGTTTACGCTGAACGCAATGCCGCTGACCTACCATGGGTTAAAAATGATGGTGTTGACTTTGTACTAGAATGTACTGGTTTCTACACTTCAGAAGAAAAATCACAAGCTCACTTAGACGCTGGTGCAAAGCGTGTTCTAATCTCTGCACCTGCAGGTCAAATCAAGACTGTTGTTCCTGGTGTTAACTTGGATACTCTAACTGCTGACGACAAGATCGTTTCAGCTGGTTCATGTACTACAAGTAGTATCGCTCCTACAGCATACTTCTTAAACAAAGACTTTGGTATCAAAGTTGGTACTATGACTACTATCCACGCATTCACTTCAACTCAAGCTATCTTAGATGGCCCTCGTGGTAAGAAGTTCAGAAACAACCGTACTGCTTCAACTAACACTATTCCTCACTCAACTGGTGCTGCTAAGGCTCTAGGTCTTGTTGTTCCAGAACTTGACGGTAAGTTAAACGGTGTGGCTCAACGTGTTGGTATCGTTGACGGTTCATTAACTGAATTAACTGCTATCGTTGACAAGAAGAACGTTACTGCTGACGAAGTTAACGCTAAGATGAAAGAACACACTGACGGTAACGAAGCATTTGGTTACAATGACGAACCAATCGTTTCAAGTGATATCATTGGTGATACTCACGGATCAGTATTTGATGCTACTCAAACTGATGTTACTACTTTTGGTGATGACCAACTTGTTAAGGTATGGTCATGGTACGATAACGAATGGGGCTTCACTTGCAACATGGTTCGTACTTTACTACACTTCGCTCAACTATAATCTAAATTATAATTTAGCAAGGCATAAGGTGGAGGAGGCAATTGCCTCCTCCATTTTTTATAACAATTACTTTCTGCTGAAAAATTCTTTGAAATAAAGAATTAAATGAAGTATATTGAAATTGTTACATCAATTTTAAATAATTTTTGGGAGGTAATCTAGATTGGCTAAGACAGTTGTTTCTGATTTAGATTTAAAAGGCAAAAAAGTTTTAATGCGTGTCGACTTCAACGTTCCTATTAAAGACGGTGTTGTTGGTGACACAAGTCGTATCGTTGGTGCTATTCCAACTATCAAATACGTAATCGAACATGGTGGAAAGGCAGTTCTATTCTCTCACCTTGGTCGTATCAAGACTGAAGATGACAAGAAAGAACTATCATTATGTCCAGTTGCTGCAAAGCTTTCTGAACTAATGGACAAACCTGTTACTTTCGTTCCCGAAACTGAAGGTCCAAAGCTTGAAGAAGCTATCAACAATATGAATGATGGTGACATCGTTGTTGTTGAAAACACTCGTTTTGAAGATGTTGTAAATGGTGAAAATGTAAAACGTGAATCTGGTAACGATCCTAAGTTAGGTCAATACTGGGCTTCACTAGGTGATTGCTTCGTAAACGATGCATTCGGTACTGCTCACCGTGAACATGCTTCAAACGTTGGTATTGCTCGTGCAATGGAAGCAGAAAACAAGCCAGTTGCCGCTGGTTTCCTAATGGAAAAAGAAATTAAATTTATCGGTGGTGCCGTTAACAATCCTAAACGTCCATTTGTTGCCATCTTAGGTGGTGCAAAGGTTTCAGATAAGATTGGTGTTATCGATAACCTATTAGACAAGGCAGACCACATCATCATCGGTGGTGGTATGACTTACACATTCTACGCTGCTAAAGGTTTCACTATTGGTAACTCATTAGTTGAAAAGGACAAGATTGACACTGCTAAGGAAATCCTAGCAAAGGGTGGCGACAAGATCGTTCTACCTGTTGACTCAGTTGTTGCTCCAGAATTTAACAATGATGCACCTACTCAAGTAGTTGGTGAAAACATTCCTGATGGTCAAATGGCACTAGACATTGGTCCTAAGAGTGTCGAATTATTCGAAAACGTTCTAAGAGACGCTAAGACTGTAGTTTGGAACGGACCTATGGGTGTATTTGAAATGAGTAACTTTGCTAAGGGTACTCTAGCTATTGGTAAGTTCTTAGGTGACCTAACTGACGCTACTACTGTTGTTGGTGGTGGTGACTCAACTGCTGCATGTAACGAACTAGGTGTAGCTGACAAGCTATCACACGTTTCAACCGGTGGTGGTGCTTCACTAGAATACATGGAAGGTAAGACTCTTCCAGGTATCGCCGCTATTACTGATAAATAAGAATAATATCTTTTTAAGATTCGATGTATAACATCGGGTCTTTTTTTTGTATAATAAAAGGAGTGAAATTTTTATTAAAATAGATGCGCAATTTGTTAATATCAATTATTTAGTGATATCATTGATATATAGCGATTTTTAATAATCTGTTTAAAAGAATAGGAGGTAAAAAATGAGAACTCCTTTTATCGTTGGAAATTGGAAAATGAATTTAACATTACATGAAGTTGAAGAATTCTTAGATGCAGTCAAAGGAAACCTACCAGATCCTAAAGACGTTGAATGCGCTATTGCTGCATCATCAATTTACATGGATGTATTAACTAGATTTTGTAAAGAAGAAACAAATCTAAAAACTGCCGCTCAAAACTGTTTCTATAAAGATGCAGGTGCTTACACTGGTGAAGTAAGTCCAATGGCACTTGCCGACATGGGCGTTAATTATGTTATGTTAGGTCATTCAGAACGTCGAAAATATTTTGGCGAAACCAATAAAATGATTAACAAAAAGGTTAAAGCCGTTTTAGCTAACAACATGGTGCCAATTATTTGTTGTGATGAAACAATGGCAAAGCGAAAGACCTATGATGAAATGAACTGGGTTGTAAATCCAGTCATTGAAGCATTAAAGGGGATTTCAGAAGACGA
Organism: Apilactobacillus zhangqiuensis; assembly: GCF_019656215.1. GTDB lineage: Bacteria > Bacillota > Bacilli > Lactobacillales > Lactobacillaceae > Apilactobacillus > Apilactobacillus zhangqiuensis. The sequence goes on along the minus strand of NZ_BPLK01000005.1, from coordinate 148,235 downwards.
TGCTAAAAAGATTGTCATTGGTTATGAACCAAGTTGGGCAATTGGAACCGGAAAATCAGCCAGTGGTGCTGAAATTCAGGAAGCATGTTTTCTAATTCGTGAAACATTAAAAGATTTGTACGGTGATGATATTGCTAACCAAATCCGAATCGTTTACGGTGGAAGCGTTAACGCCAAGAATGTTTCAGAAATTATGAGTCAAGATGATGTTGACGGAGTTTTGCCTGGTAAGAGTAGTTTAAAGGCAAAAGAATTCATCAAAATTGTCAATTACCAAAATAATTAACAGTTTGAACAGTTTTTTATTGAAACTTGGTCTGTAAAATAATAAAATGAAGATAGCCTTGATTCCGAGGTAACAACTTTCATTAAGGAGAGAATAAAATGTCAATTATTTCAGATATTTATGCTCGAGAAGTACTAGATTCTCGTGGAAATCCTACAGTTGAAGTAGAACTATATACTGAAGCAGGTGCAATGGGACGCGGTATCGTTCCTTCAGGTGCATCTACTGGTGAACACGAAGCCGTTGAATTACGTGACGGTGATAAAAACCGTTTCATGGGTAAAGGTGTTACTAAGGCTGTTAACAACGTTAATAACATTATCGCTAAGGAAATCGTAGGTTACGATGTAACTGATCAAGTTGCTATTGATGAAGCTATGATTAAATTAGATGGTACTCCTAACAAAGGTAAGTTAGGTGCCAACGCTATTTTAGGTGTTTCATTAGCTGCTGCACGTGCTGCTGCCGATGAACTAGGTGTTCCTTTATACAACTACTTAGGTGGTTTCAACGGACACGTATTACCAACACCAATGATGAACGTTATCAATGGTGGTAAGCATGCTAACAACAAAGTTGACTTCCAAGAATTCATGATTATGCCTGTTGGTGCGGAAACTGTTAAAGAAGCCGTTCGTATGGGTTCAGAAACTTTCCACAACCTAAAAGCTATCTTGAACGAAAAAGGTTACTCAACTGCCGTAGGTGACGAAGGTGGTTTTGCTCCTGACTTGAAGAACAACGAAGAACCATTCGAAATCTTAGTAGAAGCTATCCAACGTGCTGGTTACAAGCCAGGTAAAGACGTTGCAATCGCCTTTGACTGTGCTGCTTCAGAATTCTACGATGCAGAAACTAAGAAGTACAACTTAGTAGGTGATGGTAAGTCATACTCTGCTGATGAATTTGTTACATTACTAGAACAATTAGTTGACAAGTACCCAATTATCTCAATCGAAGATCCATTGGACGAAAACGAATGGGCAGATTGGCAAATGGCTACTGAACGTCTAGGTAAGAAAGTTCAAATCGTTGGTGACGATTTATTCGTAACTAACACTGATTACCTACAAAAGGGTATTAAGATGGGCGTTGCTAACGCAATCCTAATCAAGCTAAACCAAATTGGTACTTTAACAGAAACTGTAAACGCTGTTGAAATGGCTAAAGAAGCTAACTACACAGCTATCATCTCACACCGTTCAGGTGAAACTGAAGATACTACAATTTCTGACTTAGTTGTTGCTCTAAATGCTGGTCAAATCAAGACTGGTTCAATGAGTCGTGGCGAACGTATCGCTAAGTACAACCAACTAATGAGAATTGAAGATCAATTAGCTTCAGTTGCAGAATACAAGGGTATTAACTCATTCTACAACCTAACTGAAGAAGCTCGTAACAACGTTATTAACAAATAATAACTAATAGTTACTAAAAAAGCATTGAATTATTTCAATGCTTTTTTTGTACATAAAATTATATGGTATGATTGATGTACCAATAAAAAGAAGGCGAATAAATTGCAAAGTGATAATTTAAGACGATTTAAATCAGTGCTGTATGGTCTATTGATCGGACTAGCGGTCGGAATGGTGGTTAGTCTATTTCGAGTATCAATTGAAGGACTATCGGATCAATTTCTAAAACTAGCTAAGCTAGCAAGAACAAAAATATCAGTATTGATAATTTTAATCATCTTGAATTTACTAATCGCATTTTTCGTATACTACTTAGTAAAACGAGACAAAAATATCAAAGGATCAGGAATTCCACAGGTTGAAGGACAGTTAAACGGCGAATTGGATTATTCATGGTTCTCCGTCTTAAGTAAAAAGTTCATCGGTGGGGTCCTTGCGATTTCAAGTGGCCTATTTTTAGGACGTGAGGGGCCTTCTATTCAATTAGGTGCTGCTACAGCACAAGGGTTGGCAGATACCTTTAAACAAACAAAACAAGCGCGTAAAACAATCATCTCAGGTGGGGCTGCAGCTGGATTATCAGCCGCGTTTAATGCACCAATCGCTAGTACATTGTTTGTGTTAGAAGAAATTTACCATAACTTTTCAACCTCGGTTTGGTTAACTTCACTATCTGCTGCCATCAGTGCGAACTTTGTTTCTACTGCGGTATTTGGGAAAGTACCAGTATTACACATGAGTTATTCACATGTGATCCCATTACATATTTATCCATATTTAATTGGTTTGGGGATTGTAATTGGAATCGGTGGACTAATCTATGAATACGCAACACTACACGTGAATGATTGGTATGACAATTTAGAATGGGTACCAAACATCGTGTGGGTATTGATTCCATTCATCTTGGTAATTCCGTTTGAAATGTATTTACCAACAATCGTTGGTGGAGGTAGCACAATGGTGTTAACAATTGCCAAGGCAGCACCAACCATTACCGTGTTACTTTGGTTCTTGCTAATTCGTTTCGTTATGTCGATACTATCGTATTCAACCGGATTACCAGGTGGTATTTTCCTACCAATGCTTTCACTAGGGGCATTGATTGGTGCCATCTATTCAGAAGTATTGATTCACCTTGGTGTTCTACCACAAAGTTATTTTGTTAACTTCATCATTATTTCAATGAGTGGATTCTTCGCATGTGTCGGAAAGGCACCATTTACTGCCATTTTGTTAATTACCGAAATGGTTGGATCATTACAAAACCTAATGTCTCTAGCATTTGTCACATTGGTTGCCTATGAAGTTACCGACTTGTTGGGCGGCAGTCCAATCTACAATGAAATGTTGCAAAAGATGTTGAGTCCGCAAAAATTATCAACAAGTGGACAACTTACCAATTTATATTTCTCAGTTCAATTATGTTCCAGTATGGATGGCAAGCCAGTTAAATCAATCAATTGGCCGGACGGTTGTTTGATTAGCTCCATCAAAAGAAATGAACAATACATTATTCCTGATGGTGATACAATTATTAAAGCTGGGGATAACATCGAAATATCCACAAACTACGATAACCGCGGTTACGTATATACACATGTGGAAAAACTAACGTTAGATAATTAAAGTTTTGATTAATTGGCATGTTAGAAAGTATTATGATAAACTAAACAGTAAAGATAAAGTTAAAGTTAAAGATGAAACCTATGTATTTTAGGTAGGAGGCAACGAATTGTATAATTTCTTAATGAATATAATTTGGATTGACAGTGTATTAATTATCATCGCTGTCTTGATGCAACCAGCAAAGACTAACAACGATGCAATGTCTTCTTTAACCGGTGGTGCTGATGATTTGTTTGCCAACTCTAAGCCACGTGGTTTTGAAGCTTTTATGCAAAAGGTAACAGTTGTATTATTGATTATTTTCTTTGCATCAGCATTAGGATTAGTTTGGTTATCATCACACTAGTTGATAAGACTCCTGTAATTTTTACAGGAGCTTTTTTTATGTGAAATCGTAAAACCGTTTAGGATAGATGGTATAAAAATGTTAGAATACTAGATATGAGTTATCGAATTTGATTTAAGATCGAAAATTTAAAACTTAAGGAGTAAATCGTGGAAGATAATAGTTTAAAACAAGAAATTCATGATGTTCTAAAAAAATTCCCTAATCGCGAATTTTCAGTAGAAGAACTAGCAGATGAATTAGGATACCATGGTGCAAACGCATTTAAACTAATTGTCCAATCATTAGCTGTATTAGAACGCGAAAAGACAGTTATGGTTACTGAAACAGGCAATTTTAAGTTAAACGCACAAGGTGAAACAATCGAAGGTACTTTTCATGCAAATCCAAAGGGGTTCGGATTTGTTAACTATGATGAAAACCTAGAAGATGCATTCATCGCACCTGACAACACACTACAAGCAATGAACGGTGATACTGTTCAAATCGAAATCGTAAAACGTGCTGACCAAAACTCTGGTAAAGGTCCAGAAGGTAAGGTTGTAAACATCGTCGAAAGAAACTACGAACAAGTAGTTGGTGAATTCATCCGCACTGACGATGATCAAGGTTACGTTGGTCAAGTTAAGCTAAAAGAAAAGAAGCTTATTAACTACAAGTTTTACGTTACAGGTGTTGGTCTAAAGCCTACACCGGGTGAAGTAATTACTGCCGAAATTACTGAATACCCAAACGCTGACCATCCAGATTACATGGTTGGTATTGCTAAGGAAGTAATCGGTAGCGTTGACGATCCAGGAATTGATATTCTACAAATCGTGTACGCTCACGATATTCCTGCTCAATTCCCAGAAGACGTATTGCAAGAAGCAGATGCTATTCCAGAAGAAATTAGTGAAGAAGAAAAGCAAGGTCGAGAAGACATTACTGATCAAACACTAGTTACTATTGATGGGGAATCATCCAAGGACTTGGATGACGCCGTTACTGTATGGAAATTACCAAATGGTAACTACCACTTAGGAGTTCACATTGCCGATGTTTCTCACTACGTAAAACCAGGTAGTCTATTGGACGAAGAAGCCTACAAACGTGGTACTTCTGTTTACTTAACTGACAGAGTTATTCCAATGCTTCCAAGAAGATTATCAAACGGAATTTGTTCATTGAACGAAGGAGAACTTCGTCTATGTATGAGTTGTGATATGGAAATCAACCCAGCCGGAAATGTTGTTGACCATCGTATTCACCCAAGTGTGATGAAATCTAAGGCCAGAATGACTTACAAGGCTGTAAATGACATTCTAGAAGCACATGATGAAAACACTATGGAACGTTACAAAGATTTAGTTCCTATGTTTGAAGAAATGGGCGAACTACACAAGATTCTATACAAGCAACGTCGCCGCCGCGGTGCCATCGACTTCGATGATAACGAATCAGAAATCATCGTTGATGAAACTGGTCACCCAATCGACATTAAGCTAAGAGTTCGTGGTACCGCTGAAAGAATGATTGAATCATTCATGTTAGCTGCCAACGAAACTGTTGCTGAACATTACTGTAAGGCTCACGCACCATTCATCTACCGTGTTCACGAAACACCAGATGGAGAACGTGTTAAGAGCTTCTTCGAATTCTTAACTGCTTTCGGTGTAGAAGTTAAGGGTGATCCTGATCACTTGAAGCCAAAGGTATTACAAAACGTATTGAAGAAGGTTGCTGGTAAGCCAGAAGAACCTGCTGTATCTGTTATGATGCTTAGAAGTTTGAAGCAAGCTAGATATACCGACCAACCACTTGGTCACTTTGGGCTAGGTGCTGAATTCTATACTCATTTCACTTCTCCAATTAGAAGATACCCAGATACTACTGTTCACCGTTTAATTCACCATTATGAAGACAACGGTATCAACAAGGAATCAAAGGCTAAATACGCTGGATTACTTGAAGAAATTTCAGACCATTCATCAAAGGCGGAACGTCGCTCAATCGATGCCGAACGTGATACTGATGCAATGAAGAAGGCTGAATACATGGCAGATCACATTGGAGAAGAATTCGATGCAACTGTTAGTTCAGTACTTAAGTTTGGTATGTTTATCGAACTTGAAAACACTGTTGAAGGATTAGTTCACATTAGTCGTATGAAGGATGACTACTATGAATACATTGAAAAGTATCTAGCACTTGTTGGTAGAAATACTCACCGTACTTACAGAATTGGTCAACCAGTTCGTGTTAAGGTGGTTAACGTCGACGTTGACCAAAGTGCTGTTGACTTCGATATTGTTAATCCAGAAGACACACCAATGTCAAAACTAAAACCAGAAAGCCACAGTAATGGTGCTCACGGTCGTGGTGGAAGAAATAACGGTGGTCGTCGTAACAACAGAAGAAACGACAACAAGAATGGTAAGTTTGGTAGAAACAACAATAACCGCCATTCAAGAAACAACAACCGTAATGGTCGTAATCATTCCAATTCAAAACATTAATTGGTTGAGAGGTGATTGATAATGGTTAAAAAGAAACCAACAAATAAAGACGATAACTTGGTTGCGCAAAATCGCAAAGCTCGTCATGATTACCGCGTTTTACAAACCTATGAAGCAGGAATTGCATTGACCGGGACTGAAATCAAGTCCGTTCGCGCAAGCCGTGTCAATCTAAAGGATGGGTTCGCCCAAATTAGAGATGGCCAAGCTACATTGATGAACGTTCACATTAGTGAATATGAACAAGGTAATCAGTTCAATCATGATCCACTTAGAAATCGTAAATTGCTTTTACACAAGCAAGAAATTAAACGTTTAGCAAAGGAAACAGACAAAAAGGGAGTCACAATCGTTCCCTTGAAGATGTACCTAAAGAAGGGCTTTGCTAAGGTATTGATTGGTGTTGCCGAAGGTAAGCATGAATACGATAAGCGTGAAACAATGAAGAAACGTGATCAAGAACGTGAAATCTCACGTGTATTAAAACACTACTAAAAAAAGCGTCCCGCTATGGGGCGCTTTTTTGCAATGTGAATTTATTGTATATATGATAAAATTATATACAGAGGTGTTATAAATGAAACCTTTTATTCACAATGACTGGTGGGATGTATTGAAGCCAGAATTTGAAAAAGAGTATTACCAAGATTTACGTAAATTTTTAGTTGAAGAATATGAAAATCATGAAATCCATCCAAATGCTAATCAAATTTATGAAGCGTTTGAATGGACACCATTCTCAAAAGTAAAAGTGGTTATCTTAGGTCAAGATCCATACCATGAACCACACCAAGCTCATGGTTTGAGTTTTTCTGTTTTACCAGGTGTGAAGGTGCCACCTTCGCTTAGAAATATCTACAAGGAATTAGAAAGTGATTTAGGCATCAAACCAGTTAACCATGGTTACCTTGAAAAATGGGCTAAGCAAGGAGTTTTATTGTTGAACTCTGTGCTAACCGTTAGAGATGGAATTGCTTTTTCCCATAAGTCAAAGGGATGGGAAAAGTTAACCGATACAGCAATTGAAAAGTTATCACAACGCCCTGAACCAGTCGTATTTATCCTTTGGGGGAGAGCGGCTAGAGACAAGGTGAAGTTGATTAATACTAAGACCAATATTGTGATTGAATCCGCTCATCCAAGTCCATTGTCAGCCCACCGTGGGTTCTTTGGTTCCAAACCATTTTCAAAGACTAATATTGCCTTAGAATCACTAGGTGAAAAGCCAATTGATTGGCAACTACCAGAACACGTTACAATCCATTAGGAGGAAGAAATATGAGTTTACTAGACGAATTAAAAGAAAAGATTAGTGGTTTAAATAAGAGAATCGTTTTCCCAGAAGGAGAAGACGTCAGAATCATTGAAGCAGCTAGTCGTTTAGCTGATGAAAGCCTAATCCACCCAGTGCTATTAGGTGATCCAGCAGAAATTAAGGCTAATGCCGGTGATTTCAACCTATCAAACGTAGAAATTGTTGATATCAACAATTACCCAGAAAAAGACTTTGAAGAAATGCTAGATGCATTAGAAGAACGTCGTAATGGTAAGAATACCCGTGAACAACTAGCTGAATGGCTAAAGGATGCCAATTACTTTGGTACTATGTTAGTTTACATGGACAAGGCAGATGGAATGGTATCAGGTGCTGCTCATGCCACTGGTGATACTGTTAGACCAGCACTTCAAATCATCAAGACACAAGAAGGAATGCGTCGTATTTCAGGTTCATTCTTGATGCAAAAGGGTGACACTAGATACATTTTTGCAGACTGTGCCATCAATATCGAATTAGATGCTAAAGGTATGGTAGAAGTTGCTAAACAAAGTGTGATTACTGCTAAGCAATTCAACATTGATCCAAAGGTTGCATTCCTAAGTTTCTCAACTAAGGGTTCGGCTAAGGGCGACATGGTAACCAAGGTACAAGAAGCAGCTGCTATGGCTAAAGACGAACTAGATGTTCCATCAGATGGTGAACTACAATTTGATGCTGCATTAGTTCCAGAAGTAGCCGACAAGAAAGCTCCTGGTTCAGACGTTGCCGGACAAGCCAACGTCTTCGTATTCCCTGAATTACAATCAGGAAACATTGGTTACAAAATTGCACAACGTCTAGGTGGATTTGAAGCATTTGGTCCACTACTACAAGGTTTGGCAAAACCAGTATCAGACCTTTCACGTGGCTGTGTCGCTGAAGATGTCTACAACGTTGCAATCATTAACGCAATCCAATCTCTATAAGCAAAAGGAGGGATGATTCTTGGTTAAAGTTAACGTAGAATCACCTGATGAAACTAAAAAATATGGTGAAGAACTTGCGCCATTATTAAAGGCTAAGGACGTCATCTTATTAGATGGTGACTTAGGTGCTGGTAAGACTACCTTCACCAAAGGATTAGCCAAGGGCTTGGGTATTAAACGTAATATTAAGAGTCCAACATTTACCATTATTCGTGAGTATCAAGGTGGTAGATTGCCACTTTATCACATGGATATTTATCGTCTAGATGATGGTAGTGGGGATGAATTAGGATTAGAAGAATACTTCAATGGTGACGGAGTTAATGTCATCGAATGGTCCGAATTCATTGCTGACGAACTACCTGATGATTACTTGAAAATCGTTTTCCGTCGTGATGATGAAAAGGGTGAAGACTTTAGAACCATTTCATTTGAACCAAGTGGCAAACGCTTTGAAGACATCGTTAAGCAAATTTTTCCACAGGTGGAAAAGTAGCGATGTGTAATTTAGAGGTGCGTTGTGCACAACCAGATGATGCGGCTGAGTTAATTGAATTAATCGCTCAATTAAAACAAGAATCAGACCAATACACGATTGATCCAAACATTGGCGAGTTATCTGTGGATGATCAAGCTCAACAAATTATGTTGGTCAATCAAACCCGTAGTTTTATCATTGGGTTAGCTTTTTTAGAAGGTAAAGCAGTCGGGATGATTCAAGTCCAGGAACTACAGGATTCAGGAATAGGTGAACTAGGGATTGCCGTATTGAATCAATACAGCCATAAAGGGATTGGTGGTCAGTTAATGGACTTTGTTATCGATTGGGCAACCTATGACAGTAACTTATCAACATTGGCATTGGTTGTGAAAAAGACAAACGAACACGCAATTCACTTATACGAAAAAAGTGGTTTTACCGTGGTAAAGAAAAGGGTCATTAATGCACTTGGTAGTGTGTTATCCACACAAGAAATGCGATATAACCTAAAAAAATAAGCACCCAGCTGGATGCTTATTTTTTTAACTTAATAAACGATTTGATGATTTCGTCATCGAAGTTTTCTTGTTGATAAATCAAAATATTAGCACAGGCAAGACTATCGTCTAAAGCATTGTGATGGTGATGAAGTCTAATGCCAAGGTTAGCGCAAACCGTGTTTAGTTTGTGATTGCTAAATTCTGGAAATAGGTACTTACAAGTCTTAACAGTATCTAAAGTCTTATACATTGGTACCGTTAAACCATAACGCATCAGGGAACGTGCCAAGACACTATTATCAAATGAATTATTGTGAGCCACTACTAATTGATCCTTGGTAAAGAACTGTTTGATTACCGGCCAGATTTCAGGAAAAGTTGGTGCGTTAGCCACATCGCTTTCGTGAATCCCGTGAATACCAACATTACGATAATTAAAATCAGCCTCGGGATTGATTAAAGTATAAAATTCATCAACAACCTTGTTGTCGCGAACAACGGTTAGTGCCAGTGAACAGGCGCTCGCGCGTTGATTGTTGGCGGTTTCAAAATCAATTGCAACGAAGTTCATTATTAACGTCCTTTCGTTTTATTCTTTCAACATTATAACATGGTCTTACTATATGATATCGTGGTAAAATTAAATTGTACTAATATGAGTTTATTCGTATTAAATATTAAAAGTATGTGATTTATACTAATAAACTCTTATAAATTATGATAATTAAGGAAAATGATTAAGATGGAAAAAATTAAACTTTTAAAAAATGAACCATTATCAAAATATACATTCACAGAAACTGGTGGACCTGCTGACTTGGTTGCCTTTCCTAAAAACACCGAAGAAGTCAGAGAATTACTATCAATGGCAAAACGCGATAATCTACCAATCACCGTTTTAGGAAATGCCAGCAATTTAATCATCAAGGATGGTGGAATTAGGGGACTAGTCATCATTTTGACTGAAATGAATGAAATCACATCTCACGATGATTTAGTAATTGCCCAAGCAGGGGCTAGATACATCGATACTACCATTGTTGCTCAACAACACGGTTTAACCGGTATGGAATTTGCTGCCGGAATTCCAGGAAGTATTGGAGGAGCAGTCTTCATGAATGCTGGTGCTTATGGTGGCGAAACCGCCGAAGTGATTGAATCGGTCACCGTTTTAACACCAGAAAATGAAATTAAGACACTAACAAACAGTGAACTAGATTTTGGCTACAGACACAGTGCCGTCCAAGATCAAGATGATATCGTTTTGGAGGCCACATTTAAGTTATCCGCTGGGGATAAAGATGAAATCCAAGCGGAAATGGATCATCTAAATGCACTTCGCGAATCCAAACAACCACTTGACCTACCATCTTGTGGGAGTGTGTTTAAAAGACCAGTTGGCTACTTTGCTGGTAAATTAATTCATGATGCTGGACTTCAAGGCTATCAATCAGGCGGGGCCCAAGTATCCAAGAAACACGCTGGTTTCATTGTTAACATTGATAACGCTACTGCTACAGATTATCTAGACGTAATCAAGCACGTGCAAGAAACTGTTTACGCTAAAAACAAAGTACATCTAGAAACGGAAGTAAGAATTATCGGACAAGACAAATAGGGGGATAATCCATGCAGCTTATTGAAATTATTTTATTTTTAACGTTACTACTGCTTTTATCAACAATTATTAATCATTATGTTAAAGCCATTCCAGTCAGCTTGATTCAGGTTGTTTTTGGATGTGGACTAGCATTATTTGGTAACTTCAGTATCAATCTAAGCACAGACTGGTTTTTACTATTATTTATTGCACCGTTGCTATTCAATGACGGGCGTCGTTTTCCCAAGGATGAACTATGGGAATTGAGATGGCCCATCTTCGCCAATGCAATTATCTTAGTATTTATCACCATGTTCTTTGGTGGTTTGTTAATCTATAAATTAATTCCATCGATGCCACTTCCAGTAGCATTCTCATTAGCTGCCATTCTATCACCAACAGATCCGATTGCCGTTGAATCCATTGCCAAGAAGGTGCGTTTGCCAAAGAACATCTTGCATTTGGTAAACGGTGAAAGTCTAATTAACGATGCCAGTGGTTTAATTGGTTTTAAATATGCCATTGCCGCAACCGTATACGGTGCCTTTTCATTGAAGAGTGCCGTGGGAGATTTCTTCTACATCAGTATCATTGGTGCTATTACCGGGGTAGTCATAATGTTAATTATCTCATTGGTCCGTAAGTGGTTGTACAAGAACGGCCTAACCAACTTGGTATTTAACGTGGTGCTTCAAATCGTGTCACCATTTGTGATTTATATGCTTTCAGAAGATGTCTTCCATGCTTCAGGAGTAATCGCGGTAGTAACCGCTGGAATTGTCTATCATGTCAATAACACATCAACTCAATCATCATCAGCGGAGTTACAACTAATCAGTGAACAGGCTTGGAATATCATCGTTTATCTATTAAACGGAATCGTGTTCTTAATCCTAGGAATTGAGTTGCCATTTGCAATGGAAGCAGTTGTTAACGACATGAAGTTCAATACCTTCCAATCAATTGGTTATGCAGTTGTGACATGGTTAATTATCTTAATAATTCGAATTGTTTGGATTATTCTATACGAAATCTGTCATAACCTGATTACCACTAAGAAGTTTGGCCCAATCGACATCAGAACCGCTAACATCGTTGGTTTCTCAGGTGTACGTGGGGCAATCACTATGGCCGGAATATTATCCATTCCATTGATTACCGTGCAAAACGAAGCATTCCCAGATCGTGAATTGGTGCTATTCATCGCATCAATCGTAATCGTTTTAAGTCTATTGGCAGCGGTAATTGTATTGCCACTGATTTCTAAGAACGATCCGGTCGTTTCTTACAACAATGACAACTATTGGAGTGAAGAAAAGGCACGTATCTACGTGTTAAACTATGTGATTGACGATATTAAGCAAATGGATCGTCCTGACAAACATATTTGCAACATTCTAATTGATCAATGTGAATTGATGATTAGACAATTATCGTCAATTAAACCAGATGAATTGGAAAAAAGTATTCGTTCACTGGCCGTTCAATATGAACACCAAGCAGTTAAGAAATTAGTCGCCGATAAGGTGGTTACCAGCAAGGAAGCTAACACGATTAATTACCAAATTAACCATCGTGAATTGAAGAACCTAGTTGCATTTAACGATTTTAATTTAAAACTAGAATTCATGTCAGCCATTCAAACAACTAAGCTATGGTTATTCAAACAACGTTCTGACAAGGAACAAAAACTAAAGATTCAAAAAGCGTTGATTATGGTCAATGACTATACGGTTCAAAAATTAAAGGAACATGGTGATTCTGAAGCAATTAACTCAATCGTTGACGAATACACTAACCTTAGTTTGGCATTAAGAACGCGTTCATTGGATTACGAAAAGTACTACCGTATCGCTAAGGAACGTGAGTTAGAAGCATACCGTAAGGGAATTCAAGAATTACTAATCAACGATAAAATTAGTTTGAAACTCGCTTCGAAGTTAAGACAAGAAGTTAACTATGTTGAAAATAATGAATTAAGTACAGACTAAAAAAAGACAGCCGATTCGGCTGTCTTTTTTTTATTATTCTTCTGAGTTTTTCACGTCTTTTAGGATTAGGTATAAGATCCAATAGATAAAGCATTGAACCACCGTCATAATAACGACAAAGACTAACATTTTCAACGTCCACATCTCAGCTAACTGTTTAATCACCAGACGAGGTGAGAAAAGTAGGTAGATGGTGTGGAATCTAAGGAATCTACCGACGTAAATTCCAATTGATGAAATGACGTTTAAAGCAAAGATTAGCAACACTTTTGCTACTTTAGAGTGGATTGAGAAGAATGCAAAGCAACGGTTAACGATTTGGAATAATCCGTAGAAACCAAGCATTGAGCATCCTAAAGCACTAATCATCAATAATGAGTAGTTCATCCACATGTGAGCGGATAATCTTAATAGCCCATTAGTTCCATATGGTTGAAGTAGTGACAAATGGAACAAGTCGGTTAATAGGTAAGGTGCATTTGGGTAGAACACTAACCAAAGGGCAAAGATTGGCCAAAAAATCCATGACTTTTCAACGTACTTATTTGTTAGTTCCAAACTCAGTTCAATGGGGATGTAACCCAAGAAAGTGTTTAATACTAAGAATTCAAATGGTGGCTTTGCTACCACGAATAAAAATATTATCCACAAAATGAAAAATAGGCGTACTTGCCAACGTGCGTTTTTAAACATGATTTGGACCCCTCAAAATAGTATTAACACCATTTTAAACCCTAAACGGTAAATATTGAATGATTATTACTTAAAAATTCTATCAAAAATGATAATGCTAAAAATAAACGAAAATGAGTGATATAATATAGAGTATGAATGAAATTATGGAGGAATAGGTATGGGGATAAATTGGAGTAACATCTTAACACTAAGTAACCTTTTAGATATCTTAGTTGTTTGGTTCATTATCTATGAGGTAATTATCTTACTTAAGGGCACAAAAGCTGTCCAATTATTCCGTGGTGTTTTAGTAATTGCCATCGTTAAAATAATCAGTGTGATCTTTGGATTCACAACTGTATCATACTTAACTGACCAAGTTATTAACTGGGGAGTTATCGCGATTATCGTTATTTTCCAACCTGAAATTAGACGTGGTCTAGAACATTTAGGTCGTGGCTCAATTATTAAGCATGCACAAAACCAAAACGTTGAAAATGAAAAGATGATTTTGGAACTTGATAAAGCCATCCAATATATGTCAAAACGTAGAATTGGTGCTTTAATGACTATTCAAATGGATACCGGATTGGAAGATTACATCGAAACTGGAATTAAGTTAGATGCGGACATCACCGGTGAACTTTTGATTAATACATTTATTCCAAATACACCATTGCATGATGGTGCGGTTATTATTAGTAATAATCGTGTTGCCGTTGCAGCTGCATACCTACCATTGTCACAAAGTAACTTGATTCCAAAGGAATTAGGAACTAGACACCGTGCAGCTGTCGGTATTTCTGAAGTAACTGATGCTTTAACCATTGTTATCTCTGAAGAAACAGGGGAAGTATCAATTACCAAGAATAACGAATTGTTACGAGGAATGAATAAGGAAGACTATATGAAGTTCTTACGTGATCAATTGATTACTAAGCAAGATTCAATGAATAAGAACTTATTTACAACCATCTTTAATTGGTTCGACAAAATCAAGCAATCAACAGGGGGGCAAAAGTAATGAAGAAATTTAATAGCCCATGGTACCTAAGATTATTGGCATTGATTTTTGCCATCTTATTATTTGCTTATGTTAACCAATCAAAACTTTTTGGTTCAGGTAGTAACTACGGCAGCTCTGAAGACATTACACAATTGACTTCCAATAAGTCAGCTAATATCTCAGTGCCACTACAATTAAACGTTGATAACAGCAAGTACTTCGTTACCGGTTATCCTGAAAAGGTATCGGTTAAGATTGTAGGACCAACAGCTTTGGTTACTACCACAGTAAATACACAAAACTTCAAAGTGTACGCGGATCTTTCAAGATTAGGTGTGGGGACTCATAAGGTTCGTTTATACCAAGATGGTTTGAACAACGAATTGAGATACTACATTAACCCAAGTTATATTTACGTTAATATTCAACCTAGAAAGACAGTTGAGTTTCCAGTAAAAGCTCAATATGAATCAGCTAACATCGCAGATGGATATTCAGCTGGCAAACCAGTGCTTGGCACTAATAAAGTTAAGGTGACTGGTGCTGCAAACGAAATTGCTAAGATTAAGCAAGTCGTTGCCAAGTTGAGTATTCCACAAAATACTAAGAAGTCTGTAAGCTCTTCAGCTGTTTTAGAAGCGTTAGATTCAAAAGGCAGAATTGTTAACGTTATCTTGACGCCATCAACAACTTCTGTTAATTTGCCAATAAGCAGTGGAAATAATAAGAATGTTCCACTACAATTAAAGGTTGAAAATGGCTCTAGTAACCAAGACTATGAACTAACGTCAGACACTGACAAGGTCAAAGTATTTGGGACCAAAAAGGAGTTAGAATCAATCGATAAAGTGATTGCTTACGTTGATGTTTCTGGAATTACATCAAAGAAAGTGGTCAATGTGGAATTAGATAAGAATTTAAATAATGTTACTGGCTTCGATCCCGAGGATATTAAAGTAACTGTTATTCCACGCTAGATTTTAAATAATCGAATGATGAATGGAGATAAAATTATGAAATATTTTGGAACAGACGGGGTTAGAGGGGTAGCTAACAAAGATTTAAGCCCTGAACTAGCTTTCAAATGTGGACGTGCCGGTGGTTATATTCTAACCAAGCACAGCCAAGCAGAAGGACAACCACAAGTATTAGTTGCAAGAGATACAAGAATTTCTGGTCAAATGCTAGAAAGTGCTTTAATTGCCGGATTACTATCGGTCGGTATTGAAGTTCTTCAACTAGGTGTTGTCACAACTCCAGGTGTTGCTTACCTTGTTAGAACTCAAGGAGCAGCAGCTGGTGTTATGATTACCGCTTCACATAATCCAGCTGAATACAATGGTATTAAGTTCTTTGGTTCAGACGGTTACAAGCTATCAGATGAATTAGAAGAAGAAATCGAAGCAATTCTAGAAGCTGATAAAGACGATTTACCACGTCCATCAGCTAAGGGATTGGGAAGTGTTGACGATTACTCAGAAGGTAGTCAAAAATACATTCGTTTCCTAGAACAAACTGTTCCTGATGATTTATCAGGTATGAAGATTTGTGTTGACTCAGCTAATGGTGCAACAAGTAACCTAGTATCACGTCTATACGCTGATTTAGGCATCGAATTCGAAACCATGGCAACTATGCCAAACGGAATCAACATTAACGATCAAGTAGGTTCAACTCACCCAGAACAACTACAAAAGATGGTTGTAGAACAAGGTGCAGAAATTGGACTTGCATTTGATGGTGATGGTGACCGTTGTCTAGCCGTTGATGAAAATGGTGAATTAGTTGATGGTGACAAGATTATGTACATTTGCGGAAAATACATGTCAGATCACGGTCGTCTAAAACAAGACACTGTTGTAACTACTGTTATGAGTAACTTAGGTATGTACAAGGCAATGGAAGCAAATGGTATGCACAACGTTCAAACCAAGGTTGGTGACAGATATGTTGTTGAAGAAATGAACAAATCTGGTTACAACCTAGGTGGAGAACAATCTGGTCATATCGTCTTCCTAGACTTCAATACTACCGGTGATGGATTACTAACCAGTCTTCAATTACTACACGTAATGAAGGACACTGGTAAGAAATTATCAGAACTTGCTGGCGAAGTAACTAAGTACCCACAACAATTGATCAACGTTAAGGTTAGTGACAAAGACGGTGCTCAAAATGATGAACAAGTGAAGGCAGTTATTGCTGAAGTAGAAAAGGAAATGAACGGTGATGGCCGTGTCCTAGTTCGTCCTAGTGGTACCGAACCGTTACTACGTGTGATGGCAGAAGCTCCAACACAAGAATTAGTTGATGGTTACACTAAGCGTATTGCAGACGTTGTTCAAGAACGTTTTGGAATTGAATAAAAAATTAAAAGCAATCTAATTAGATTGCTTTTTTTATTGCCAAATTTCACCCATAATTTGTCCATACCAATTTAACAAATGGTATAAAATGAGTCTAAATTGAACCAATTTTTTGTTTCAATTAGGCTTATTGATACCAATATGACGCAATTTTTTAAAATTTTTGCATAAACTATACCAATTTGACATTTATCAATTGACATTGATAATTAAAACTTGTAATCTAGAATATGTCGAAAATGATAAAAAAGATATAAATTTATTTAAAACAATTAATAAATATAGAGTGAAAGGAAAATATAATATGTGTGGAATTGTTGGTGTAACAGGGAATAAAAATGCCGTTGATATTTTAGTTAATGGATTACAAAAACTAGAATACCGTGGTTATGATTCTGCTGGATTATACGTAAACGATGAAGGTAAGAAAGATTACCTTGTAAAGAGAACTGGTGCCATTAGTAATCTAAGAGACGCCGTAAATGATATGAAGATTAACGGAAGTGCAGGAATTGCGCATACCAGATGGGCTACTCATGGGGGAGTAACTGTCGAAAACGCACATCCTCACTTCTCACAAGACAAGAGATTCTACCTAGTTCACAATGGTGTTATTGAAAACTACCGTGACCTAAAGGAAAAATACTTAAGTGATGTTGAATTCACTTCACAAACTGATACAGAAGTTGTTGTTCAATTAGTTGATCACTTCGCTGTAACTGAAAAACTAAATGCTAAAGAAGCATTTAAGAAGACTCTATCACTATTAAAGGGTTCTTCATACGCATTCCAATTAATGGATAGAGAAGAACCAAACACTATCTACGTTGCAAAGAACAAGAGTCCGCTACTAATCGGTCTAGGTGAAGACTGCAACGTTGTATGTTCAGATTCTCTAGCAATGTTAAATGTTACTCATGACTTCTTAGAATTGGATGATGGTGACTTTGTGACCGTTAGACCAGATTCAGTAACTATCGAAAACAAGGATGGTGAAGTCGTAACCGATAGACAACCATTCCACGTTGATATCGATGCTAGTGACACTGACAAGGGTACTTACCCATACTACATGCTAAAAGAAATTGACGAACAACCAAACGTAATGAGAAAGCTTTCTGCTGAATACCTAAATGAAGATGGTAATCCAGTAATCGAAGACGACCTACTAGATTCAATCAAGCAATCAGATCGTCTATACATCATTGCTGCTGGTACTAGTTACCATGCTGGTCTAGTTGGTAAGGAATTATTTGAAAAGTTAGCTCAAGTTCCAACTGAAGTTCACGTTTCTTCAGAATTTGCTTACAACATGCCATTACTTTCAAAGAAGCCATTCTTTATCTTCCTAAGTCAAAGTGGTGAAACTGCTGATAGTCGTGAAGTTTTAGTTAACCTAAACCAATTAGGTTACAAGAGCTTAACAATTACTAACGTTGCTAACTCAACTCTTTCTCGTGAATCAAACTACACATTGCTATTACACGCTGGTCCAGAAATCTCAGTTGCATCAACTAAGGCATACACTGCTCAAATCACTGTTGAAGCAATCCTAGCTAAGGCTTTAGGTGAATCATCAGACGTTAAGGCTGCTAAGGACTTTAACTTGAAGCAACAATTAGGTTTCGTTGCTACTGGTATGCAATCAATCGTTGACGAAAAAGAAATGATTAACGAAATTTCTAAGAAGTACTTTGTTAATGCTAACCGTGCTTTCTACATTGGTAGAGGAATTGACTACTTTGTTTCACTAGAATCATCATTGAAACTAAAGGAAATTTCATACATCTTAGCTGAAGGTTTTGCTTCAGGTGAATTGAAACACGGAACTATCGCATTGATTGAAGAAAACACTCCAGTTGTTGGTATTATTACTCAAGACAACACTGCTGGTTTAACTAGAAGTAACCTAGAAGAAACTATGGCGCGTGGTGCTAAGGCAATTACCATTGCTACTGAATCACTTGCTAAGGACAACGACGATATCGTTATCCCAGATGTTGATCAATTATTAACACCGCTATTGAGTGTTATTCCTGCTCAACTATTGGCTTACTACACTAGTTTGAACAAGGGATTAGATGTTGACCATCCAAGAAACCTTGCTAAGAGTGTTACTGTTCAATAATTTAAGAACGAAAAGGGTGCTTTTGGCACTCTTTTTTATTTGATTAAAATTAAAAATAGACTAATTTTTATTATAAGATTTTATAAAAAATAACGTTGGCATGTTATAATCTTTAACTGGGAGTGTTTTTGATGAAATTTACCAAGAAGACAAAAAACAATTCGAATAAACAAGCTAAGGCGGACAAGACTTTTAATAAGTTCAAGGAACAACAAAACCGTCTAAGTGCTAGCCGAAGAGGCGTAAAGAGATAAGAGAGAATAAAAAGATTTTAATGGAGAGAGAATAATTATGAGAAGAAAACCAATCGTCAAATCATTGCTGTACGTCCTGAGTGCCAGTGCAGTTATTTCTGCGGGACACGTGTACGTTTCACATGCTGATGATTTAGACAATGGTGCAAATAATACTGCCAGCGCAGCAACTGTGAACAGCACAAACACTGGTTCAATCAATAACGTTTTGGGGTCACAATTAACAGCTGACAACTTTATTTCAACAATTTCACCAATTGCTCAATCTATTGCAAATAGCAATAATCTATATGCTTCAACTATGGTTGCCCAAGCAGCACTAGAAAGTGGTTATGGAACCAGTTATTTAACGCAGATTGCCAACAACTTGTTTGGTATTAAATCGTTTGATGGTACTGGTGTTAAGTTAAAGACTTCGGAATATAATTCTAAAGGTCAAGTTTATAGCACCTACGCATACTTCAAGAGTTACAACAGTATCATGGATAGTCTTCAAGGCTATGCCACTTTCTTAACTGTGAACTCCCGTTATGCCAATGTATTTAAGTCACAAGCAAAGGACGGATTTGAAGCTGCAACTAACATCCAAAAGGATGGTTATGCGACTGATCCAAGCTATTCTAGTAAGCTAATTAATCTAATTAATACTTATAATTTAACTTCACTAGATGGAAATACATCATCAAATAATAAAAATACCCCAAGTACGAATAGCGATAGCAATACAAATACTGCTAATACTCAACCAACCAACACTAAAACAAAGAAGACACTAGCGACTGCTACTTATACATATGGTAATCCGCTAGAAACTTTCCAATTATCATCTAAGTTTGCTAACTACAACTTATACACACACGTTAAAGATACAACCGCTAAGAACGTGAAAGGTAATTGGCCAAGTCATCTTAAAGTGGGTAGTAACGTCTATGTAGACTGTTCAGCAGTGCGTACTTACAAGGGTGTTAGCACCACATGGTATCGTGTCAAGACCAGCAAGAACGCTAAGACTTATTGGGTAAGTGCTAAGGCCATCGATTTTCCTACCATTAATGTTAAGGAATACAGTGGTAAGGCGAAACTAAGTCGCGCTAACCACGGCCTATACAGCAATGTTTTCAATTCACAAACATTAGCCAAATCACTTGGTTCATCTAATGACTATAAGAATCAAACATTCAATGTGAACCAAATTGCTACCTATAATTATCACGGCAAAGAAAACACATGGTATCGTATTAATGTTTCTAACCTAGGGGATGTATGGGTTAACAAGGCTGGTGTGACATACAATAAGGTTGAAAAGAAGGCTGTAAAAAAGACCACAAAAAAGAAAGTTACCAAGAAGAAGGCTAAGAAGGTTGTTAAAAAGACAACCACTAAGTCATCAACTTATTCAAAAGCATCAGGACATGCATATTTGAATAACTACGGTAAGTATTCGCTATATAACCACATTCCAGGCACTTACAAGCACGTTCAAAAGACCGCTTGGTCACAAGTAAAGGTGCCAAAGGATTACAAGGTTAGCATTAATTTAAAGGGAATTAGATCTAAGTACAACACTACTTGGTATCGTA
This sequence comes from Apilactobacillus zhangqiuensis, assembly GCF_019656215.1. Classification (GTDB taxonomy): domain Bacteria; phylum Bacillota; class Bacilli; order Lactobacillales; family Lactobacillaceae; genus Apilactobacillus; species Apilactobacillus zhangqiuensis. The sequence continues at coordinate 127,233 of NZ_BPLK01000005.1, read as the reverse complement.
TCGTTTTAAATCATAAGAATTATTGGATTTCTGCCAAGTCACTACTTTTTTATTAATTTGATATAATTAGTAGTTAGTTTTATAATGATTAAATCGAAATAAAATATAGGAAGTATTAAAGAATGACTGAAGATTATAAGATTAAGGTTCAAAACGTAACTAAAGAGTACGATTTGTTCAAAACACAAGCTGATAAATTAAAATCATTTTTCTCCATTAAGACTGATGTGCCTCATTTCTGGTCATTAATGGGAGTATCTTTTGAAGTTAAACCAGGTGAAGCACTTGGTTTAATTGGTGTTAACGGTTCAGGTAAATCAACTATTTCTAACATTATTTCTGGAATTATTCCTCAAACAACTGGTTATGTTGATGTAAAGGGTGATACTTCAATCGTTGCAATCAGTGCTGGTTTAAGAAAGAACCTAACTGGTAGAGAAAACATTAGATTGAAGTCATTAATGCAAGGTTTAACCAATGAAGAAATCGATGCATTAATGGACGACATCGTTTCATTCGCTGATATTGGTGACTTCGTGGATCAACCCGTAAAGAGTTACTCATCAGGTATGAAATCACGTCTAGGATTTTCTATTGCCGTTCACATTAACCCAGATATATTAATCATTGATGAAGCTTTATCTGTTGGGGATGATACTTTCTACCAAAAGTGTGTGGACAAGATTGCTGACTTTAAAGAACAAGGTAAGACAATTATCTTCGTTTCTCACTCACTTAAACAAATTGAATTCCTATGTGACCGTGTTGCTTGGATTAACTACGGTAAGCTAAGAATGATTGGCGAAACTCAAGAAGTAACCAAGAAATACCGTGAATTTATTGAATGGTTCAAGAAGCTATCCAAGAAGGATAAGGCTAAGTTTGAAGCAGAACAAAAACAAATCCAAAAAGACTTTGATATCGATGCATACCAAAAACAAGTCACAGAAGAAGAACAAGCACAACATCCAGATGACAAGCACGTTGCTGCTAAGGTTAAGAAGCGTTTCTACGGATCAGTAATTAGCGAAAAGATGCCTAAGACATCTGTTGTATTTACTTGGTTAGTAACTATCGCTACTCTATTCTTCTGCTTAGTTAACGTTTCAGGTCATCCACTAAGTCATATTGTGGAACACCCATCATCAATCGTAAAACCAACTAAGAAGTTAGTATTACCTAAGGGTGTTGCTAAGGATAACCAAAAGAAAACTAAGAAACATCATAAAAAGGCCGCTACTGAAAAGACATCATCAGTAAAAGCAACTATTAAATAATCAAAAAAATCCGTTGTTTTTGAACGGATTTTTTTTGCGAGGGGAGATTAAATTAAGATGGCTAAAGAAATGAAGAGTCATGAAACATTGGATTTAATTGAACAAATTACTAGATTAGATGGTACCAAGTACATGGAAATTAGTAACATGGTTCAAAACGGGAGAGCGGAACTGGCAGCGGAACGAGGTTTCATTAAGGAAGTTCGTATCTTGCAACTTAACATTCCACACTCAGAACACGTTATTAATTACGAAAACTATATTAACGAAAACTTCGAAATGCCAGATGAAAGCATGGATCATTTCGAAGAATGGACTAAGACACCAGAAATGGAAAAAGAAGTTGCCATGATTCTAAAAGAAAATCACGTTGGATAATAAAAAAGGAAGTCATCGGTAGGTTGATGGCTTCCTTTTATAATATGTGTCCACTTCTAATGCTGCGAAAAAATAATAGCTAAATAACGAGCAACATTTAGTGGGATGACTTGAATATGTACTATTTATTATAAATGATGATATTTAGTATGACAATAAAAAATTTGAAAAAAATTAAAAAAGTGCGACATTTGTCATGTTATTATTAAAACAATTCGATAACACTTATTTATAGTGAGAATTGATATACTAATCACGGGAGAATATTTATCATGAAAGCAATTATTAAGGAAATATTATTAAATATCGCGTTATACATCTTTCCACTCATTTTTATTATTAGTGGAATTAGCGGATCAAATGTAATGTATGTAGTTGGATTTATTCTGGCTGGAATTATTAGTGCTTTAATGGTGAGTATGTACACAACATACATATTTACCCATAAAAAAGGAGAAAGGGCCTTATATCGCATTATTTTGCTTATAATCGAAATAATTATCCTGCTATTCTGTATTTACGTCGTTTTTGCTGGATAATTTATAATGATATTAGAAAATGATTAGAAAACTATTGAACTTTTAATATCACTGTACTATATTGTTGTTAACGCTAAATCCGACGTTAACTTTTTTATTAAGAATGGAGTGATTTTATATGGGTTTCAAGTTTTCAAGTCGTGTACCGAAGGTAGATAATGATGTGGTGGGAGAAATTTTAAAGGTAGCTGGTGATCCAGAAATCATTTCATTTGCTGGTGGGCTACCCGCACCAGAATTATTCCCGGTAAAAGAAATGCACGAAGCAGCCGATAAAGTTTTTGATAAACACGGTGAAGAAGCATTACAATATACGGCTTCAATCGGTAATCCGCATTTGCGAGAATTAATCGTTGATCGAATGCAAACCAACAAAGAAGTAACAACCACTGTGGATAATGTTTGTATTACCACTGGTTCAGAACAATCAATTGACTTAGTTGCTAAGATGATGGTCGATAAAGGCGACGTTATCTTAGTTGAAAAACCAACATATCTTTGTGCGTTAGACGTATTCAGAAGTTATGGTGCTAAGGTTGTCGGTGTTGATATGGATGAGGACGGAATGAAGATGGACGTCTTAGATGAAAAGTTAAACGAATATCCAGACGCTAAGTTCATCTACACAATTCCTAACTTTCAAAACCCAACTGGTCGTACCATGACCGCTAATCGTCGTGCTAAAATGGTTGAATTAGCTGAAGCACATGGCGTAACCATTCTAGAAGATGACCCATATGGTGAAATCAGATACTCGGGTGTTGCTGTACCACCAGTTAAACACTTTGATAAGAATGGTACTGTGGTATACATGAACACATTCTCAAAGATCTTAGCTCCAGGGATGAGATTAGGATGGATTGTGGCTGATAAGAAATTTATCGATATGTTTGTTGTTATGAAGCAATCTGCTGACTTACATTCAGATAACTTGTCTCAATTTATCGTTGCTCAATACATGGAAGACAACGATTTAGATAAACATATTAAGGCAATCTCAGACGTTTATTACGAACGTGCATCTCTTATGTTAAATGAAATTGATGAACAATTCCCAGCAGGGGTAAAACATAGTAATCCAGAAGGTGGAATGTTTATCTGGGTAGAAGTACCTGGTAACGTTAATACCATGGATTTATTTAATAACTGCGTTAAACATAATGTTGCCTTCGTTCCAGGTGAACCATTCTATCCTGACGAAGTAATTCCAGGAACATTTAGAATGAACTTCTCTAACATGAAGGAAAATCAAATTCATGAAGGTGTTCGCCGTATGGCAGTTGCCATCGATGAAATGATGAAATAAGCACACAAAAAAGGACTTACCAATTTGGTAAGTCCTTTTTTGTTTTATATGTTATGTCTTGTATGAATTGAGTGGTAAATCTTTCTTTGTACTAAATATTGATCATGTTGCATGGTAATAAATAGTGGTGAAGATTCTTCGATAACATTACTGAATTCCAAACCGTACCATGAGATAGGGGAGGCAGTGATGTTTTGGAGGAAGATACGTCCAGAGATTAATTGTCTGTCAAAGGCATTGATTTCTGAGTTCAATGCTAAATCAGAAGGACGTTCGTTGATGATAACGAACTTAAAGTCTCCGACGTTTCCTGGTTTACCATTTGAAGTATACTTTTGCTTTTGTGGATCGATAACACCTTGTTTGATTAGGTAGTTAACAATTTGGTGTAGGTAAATACTTACACTTTGTTGCTTTCTAAATCCAAGGTATAGTTGAACGTCAACAACGTTCTTAGTATCCAACAAGTCAACAGTATAGTTACTTTCATAAGGATTACTTGTTTCATTAACAGTAACGAACCAGTAAACTTTAGCTCTCTTTGGTTCCTTGTCTAAGATTGAATACATTGTACTACGCTTGATTTGGTAGTCATTTTTAATCTTAGTCATGTATACCAAGTTAGAAGTGTATAGCGGAATTGATTCGTCTTCACTCAAAGCAGATAGTTGATCCTTGTAGTGAGTAAGGGAAACATATTCGCTTTCCTTTTCGTAATGGTCACGACGCTTGTTACCGAAGTACCATAGAATCATGACGATTAGGATAGAACCCATGATGATTAGAGTAACGAAACCACCGTGGACGAACTTAATAATACTTGCAATGAAGAATGTAAATTCGATAACTGCGAAGAATGCAGCGATGAAGAAGGCTAATAGTCTTCTCATCTTACCTGATAGGTATTCGAATAGAAGAACAGTAGTCATAAGCATAGTAATTGTAATTGCTAGACCATAAGCTGATTCCATTCTTTCAGAACTACCGAATGACCAAACAACAATGAAGGTAACGATACATAGGAACCAGTTTACAGTTGAAATGTAGATTTGGCTTCTAATGTTACTTGGATGTCTAACAATCATTCGAGGCAAGAACTTAAGACCAATTGCTTCATCAACCAAAGTAAATGATCCGGTAATCAATGCTTGAGAAGCGATGATTGCTGCTAAAGCAGCAATTACGATTGCAAAACCACGTAGTGATTCTGGAAGCATTTCATAGAATGGGTTCAAGTTACTTAAGTTAGCAAATTGTGGGTTATGAGCATTGTTGATAACCCAAGCACCTTGTCCTAAGTAGTTCATGATTAGGGCAAAGTAAACAAATGGCCAAGTACCATAGATGTTCTTCTTACCAACGTGTCCCATGTCTGAATACAAAGCTTCAGCACCGGTAGTTGCCAAGAAGATACTACCTAGAATGAAGATACCAGCTTTATTAACTGGACTGAATAGAATTTCAATCGCATATACTGGGTTAAATGCACCTAGGATGGCTGGATATTTTAGTAGGTTTACAATTCCCATTACTGCAAGGAAGGTAAACCAGATAAACATCACAGGTCCAAATGAATTACCAATGATTCCAGTTCCGAATCTTTGGATAAGGAACAAAACCAAAAGTACACATGAAGTAATAATCAAGACGTTTTGTTGTGAATTACTAAATGAAATAGGACCAAAGTGTTGGCCTTTCAAACCTTCGAGAGCGGATGTTACAGAAACCGCAGGGGTTAAAGTACCATCGGCTAACAATGCTGCACCACCAATTAAAGCGGGCCATACTAGCCATTTTGCCTTTCTTCTAACTAAAGCGAAGAGGGCGAAAATCCCACCTTCACCGTTGTTATCAGCGCGCATTGTAATCAATACGTATTTAATTGTTGTAATCACCATTAATGTCCATATGATTAATGAAATTGATCCAATTATGTAAAATGGTTTGATGTTGGCCATCTTACCAGCATTACCAATAATTGAATTCATTACATATAGAGGTGAAGTACCGATATCACCATAGACAATTCCTAAGGTGATTAGCATTCCCATAATGGAAATCTTATCAAATTTAGCTTTCATGACTAAATCCTCCAAAAGTAATTATGTAAAATTCACACATTGATAAAGTACAATTTACCACTTATTTAAGCTAGTTTAAAGAAAAATCTGAAAAACATTCCTTTAAATGTTAAATTATAGGTTAGTAAAACAAATATTATTTCAGGACGGTGTGTCAAAAATTGATTCAAACAATTTATAAAAATATTATCTCAGATAAGGTATTAAGAATTGTCCTAGCAGTCTTTTTAATCCTTCTGATATTCAAACCAATGGCTATCAAAGATATTGATATCGACACCATCATGATCTTGTTTAACTTAATGTTAATCATCTCGTTGGTTAAGAGATCCAACATCCTAGCTTACATAAGTAACTCGATTATAAACCATGTTAAAACAACACGCCAAATAACTGCCTATATTACAATTACATCCTTTGTTTTATCAATGTTTGTAACCAATGATGTGGCGATTATAACGCTTGTTCCTTTATATATCATCATCGCCAAACAGCTAAGTCTCTCGATAGTTTATCCAACGGTGTTGATTACCATTGCTGCCAATCTAGGTAGTGCGTTTACTCCGATTGGAAACCCACAAAACGTCTTTTTGGTTGAGTTCTATCAAATCTCAGTCAAGACGTTCTTTGCCAATTCGTTGCTACTGTTGGTAATGGGGATTGTATCTTTATTGGTATTGATTTTATTTGGTGATAATAAACAATTGCAACAAACACCAACGGAAATGATTAATGTAAAGCCAATTCATGTACTAATGATTGCCGGATTATTCGTGTTAGTCCTGTTATCACAATTTTCACTATTTTCGATTTGGTCAGATACATTGATTACGGTGCTCGTAGTTGAACTATTTTCTCCTAAGAGTATCGCTGATGTCGACTATTCACTATTACTATCGTTTGTTTTCTTTTTTCTAATTGTAGGGATGCTAAGCCGAATTGATATGGTGGTTTCATTGATTCATCAATTCACGCAAACGGGAATTGATACCTATTTGACTGCCATTATAAGTAGTCAGTTCATCAGCAATGTGCCATCAGCCGTCTTATTGTCCAAATTTTCTGCTGATTTTACTTCTATCTATTATGGAGTATCGATTGGTGGGTTGGGGACGTTGGTTGCCTCATTAGCCAATTTATTGGCTTACAAACAAATTTCATTGAATGCACCACATTCAAGTGGTAAATTTCTTAAACAATTTACTTTTATCAATTTAATATTATTGTTAGTGTTGTCATTGTTAAAGATTATCTTAATTTAAGTCCAGAAAATTTCATTTTCATATATTTGTGTCATAATTAAAAACAAGGGATTCTTTTGGAAAGGAATGATTTTAATGTACACAGATTTAAATGGAAAGGTAGCGGTAGTTACTGGTGCCTCAAAGGGAATTGGAAAGGCCATTGCACTTCGTTTGGCACAAGAACACATGAAGTTAGTGTTCAACTATCATTCAGATCAAAACGGAGCTCAAGAAGCTGTTGACCAAATTCGCGAAAACGGAGGAGACGCTGTTGCCGTTCAAGCTGATGTTTCAAAAGAAGAAGACGTCAACAAGTTAGTTAAGACAGCTGTTGAAGAATTTGGTGATATGGATTTATTCATCAACAACGCTGGAATGGAAAAAGAAACACCAACTCACAAGTTAGCTCTTGAAGATTGGAAACGAGTAATCGATGTTAACCTAACTGGTACTTTCTTAGGTACTAAGGCCGCATTGAATTACTTCTTGGATCACAAACGTGAAGGAAACATTATTAACATGTCTTCTGTTCACCAATTAATTTCATGGCCACACTTTGCTGACTACGCTGCGTCAAAGGGTGGTAGCAAGTTATTCACTGAAACAGTTGCTAAGGAATACGCTGAACAAGGTATTCGTGTGAATGGAATTGCTCCTGGAGCAATTAACACACCAATCAATGCTAAGAAGTTCGCAGATCCAGAACTTTACGCACAAACTGCCGAACTAATACCAATGAATCGTATTGGTAAACCAGAGGAAGTAGCAGCCGCTGCAGCATGGTTGGCATCTACCGAATCATCATACGTAACTGGTGAAACCATTTACGTTGATGGTGGTATGAAACTATACCCAGAATTTAAAGATGGTCGTGGATAAAATCCCACAAAAAAAGATGGTATCGAATAGATACCATCTTTTTATTTTTATAATGCCTTACTTCCGAAATCGCGAGGTTGGATAAATACTTCGATGATTGGGTACAGCATTAGGATTCCTAAGAAGATGAATCCGTATTCGTATGCGGTATTAACACTGACAAAACTGGATAGTGCTGATACAACAACGGTAATTAATGAAACTCCCAAACCTTGTGCCATGGTTTGTAATACTGAACTTAACGTGTTAGCCGAGTTTCTTTCGTTCATTGGAATTTCAGAGAAGGTAACGGCATTGTAGCAGGTAAGTGCTAGTGAACGACCACATCCAGAAATGAAGGCTAGACCAGCAATGATAAAACCGATTGTAGTGGGTTGAATCCATGCCAATGCAGCGGTACTAATTCCAACGGTAAATAATGCTATTAATAATGAAGCTTTATATTTAATATGTCTGATAATTACGTTTGTAAATGGTTTGATACCAATGTTTCCGATGAAAACAAAAATGACATAGTAACCAGCAACTAACGCTGACCAGTGGAAGACAGTTTGTAAGTACACTGTTAATAGGTAAGGAAGCGCACCAACGGATAACCATAGGAAGGTTCCACCAGTTTGGTAGATTCTAAATGAGCTTACCTTTAATGCCTTGATATCAAACAATGGGTTAGCCACGTGTGACAAGTGATAGCCGACAACTAGAATCATTAATAGTCCAATTAGGACAAGGATGCCGGCGGTTGGCCAGTATTCTCTACCATAAGTAGCAATTTCAGCTCCAATTAGGATGAAACCAGATGAGATTGCAATTTCGATAAAACCTAGGAAATCAAACTTAGTGCGACTCTTTTGAGTGTCTTTTTCGACTAACTTAATGCCGATAATAATCGCTAGTAGTCCGATTGGCACGTTGATTAAGAAAATCCATTGCCAAGTAAGGTATTTCACGAAGAAACCACCGATGATAGGAGCAATCGCAGGAGCAATTAGTGCCGGCCATACCAAGTAGTTAGCCATTCTAAGTAGTTGGTTAGAAGGTGTTTTTTCCAACATGATTAAACGAGCGGTAGGAGTCATTAACGATCCAGCAAAACCTTGGACAAAACGACTCGCTAATAGGAATGTAAAGGTTGGTGCAAGTGCATCTCCTAATGAACTTAATACGAATAGTAGTGTTGCCAATAACCAGGCGTTTTTCTTACCAATTCGTTTAGCAATCCATCCGCTCAATGGGATGAAGATTGCCATAGTAATGAAATAAATACTTACCGTTAATGATAGCGAAGAAGTTGGCACATCTAAGCTTCTTCCGATATACGGTAAAGCGGTTGTTACGATTGTCGCATCTAAGAATTGCATGAATAGACTAGAAGCCATTAATAATGCGACCTTGATATAATTGCTGATAATAAATCAGTTCCTTTCCTATATTTATACTTAAAAAAGTATATCATAAATTTTTTTTAAGATTAATGTAATGATTTGACTGAATAAAGTGATACTGGAATAATGAAAATATATTGACGTACGTAAAGAGGGGGGCAATTTAATTGATTAAAATTCATCAACTAACTGATTCAACATGGGTTGAAATGGTCGACGCAAACACCAAAGAAGTTGTTGAAACCATCGATGAATATAAACTACCAAATATCTTAAAAGGGTATATGCTAGATGCCCATGAGCATTCACGTTTTGAATATGACCCGGTCAAAAAATATTCTGTCATGATTATGCGCGCGCTAATTAGTGGTCAAGATGAGAATGTACAAACTTCACCGGTTGTCATTGCTTTTACCAACGAATTAATTATCACTAAGAGTGATTCCAGATACCGTATCAAACAAGAAACTAGATGTAACAAGTTTGATATGGTGTTCAACATGCTACAAAGAATCAATAAGCCATACATGAACAAGCTAGATCAAATCAACGAATCAGTTGAAAATCTACAAAACAAGCGTAGTAAGAATAGCGTTAATAATCGTCATTTAAACGAAATCGCAATTCTAAAGAACGACTTGGTATACCTAAAGACTGCTACCGCTGCCAATATCATGTCAATTAATCAACTACAAAAATCTAGTGATAACTTTGAAATTCCAATTTCATTCAATCAACGTCAAGATCAACACATCGACGACGTTGCCGTTGAATATGAAGAAAGTAAATACATGTTTGATGTGTTAGATGAAATTGTTAGTCAAATCGAGGATACATACAGTAACATCATTAATAACAACCTAAACGATGTTATGAAAGTGTTGACTGTTTGGTCACTAATTCTAGCGATTCCACCAATTATCAGTGGATTCTATGGAATGAACGTTAATGTATTACCATTCGCTAACAGTAGTTGGTCATGGTTCTTCACGCTAGTGATTACCGTAGTAATTATTTACTGGATGATCTATTACCTAAAGAAACATCATGATCTATAAAGTAACGAAGCTGATTATGCATTTCATAGTTGGCTTTTTATTTGCTGTTATATAGGGGATGCTTTGAATTATTAAGAAAAGGTAAAATTGAAAAATTTCTTAATGTAAGCGCTTTACTATGCATTGGAATAAATGTATAATAAAAAATGTTAAATGTTGGAGTAAACACTTTAGTGATGCTTCATTATAAAGAAAATAGATATTATTATTAAAATTAGAGTATAAAAAGGATGTGTTAAGATGGATATCTTAATCGGAATATTACCCGCTATTTTATGGGGGGTAGGACCACTAATCGCTACCAAGATTGGTGGTAAACCTGTTGAACAAGTTTTAGGAACTGGATATGGACAATTAGCAATCGGTATTATTATCTACCTATTTACTAGACCTGCTATTTCATTCCAAGAATTCCTATGGCCATTCTTAGGTGGGGTTGCATGGGCAGTTGCTCAATACATGCAATTCAGTTCATTCACTAAGATGAATGTTTCTACTGCAATGCCTATTTCAACTGGTCTTCAGTTAATTGAAATTCCACTTTGTGGGGTTATCTTCTTCGGTGAATGGGGTTCACCATTAGCCAAGTTAATCGGGTTCTTAAGTATCGCACTATTAATTCTAGGAACTACTTGTACCAGCTATGTGGACAAGGGTGTTGTTAGAAAGAAGCTTGATTACAAGGCTGGTATGCCATTACTAATCATCGGATCATTTGGTTACACTGCATGTTCAGTGTTCCCAAGAATTACTAATGCTTCAGGATTAGTTGGACTACTACCACAAACATTTGGTATGTTCTTAGGTGCAGTTATCGTTACATTAATCTTGAACGGTAAAGATGCATTTGGTTACCTAAAATCAAAGATTACATTCAAGAGTGGAATCATTGGTCTACTAGGTGGACTAGGTACTCTAGCATACCTAACTTCATTGAAGTTAAACGGTGTTGCTAACGCATTCCCATTAACTCAAATGAACGTTGTTGTTTCAACTTTAGGTGGTCTAATTATCCTAAAAGAAAACAAGAACAAAAAAGAAATTATCTTCACAGTTATCGGTTTACTAATGATTGTGGTTGCCGCAATCTTAATCGGTCACTTAGAATAATCAAACAATAAAAAAGACCTACCATTAATTGGTAGGTCTTTTTTAAAAGGATTTAAATTGAATGAACGATCAATAAGATTCCGTTCACTAAGAAGAAAATTCCAACCAAGAAAGCAACTGATAGAGCAGATGCTACTGGAGAAATTAGTAATAAAATACCAACGATTATACCAAGGATGGCAAAGATGACATCCATAATGTAGTAACCGTTGCTGATAGTTTTAACATACTTGGCAAGTGATAATGCTGTTAGTGAGTCCAGGATGAACATGATTGCAAAGAAGATTGCAATGTATAACATACCGAATGCACCGTTGAATAGCATTAAAACACCAATTAAAATATCTAAAACACTGTTAAAGATGATCCAACCCTTTGAGTCGAAGATGTCAGTCATGTGGGTAAGCTTGAAGATACCTCTGATGATTGAGAATACTGCGACGATAAGTACGATAGTACTAAAGGCTACATCAGGTCTAGCGACTGAAATAATTCCAGCAATTACACCTAAAATACCGACAATAAATGAGAATGGATCAAATTCATTAATTCTATTCATGAATTTCACCTCTTTTAGTTGGCTTATGTTAATTATAATTCAAACTAATATTGTAAAATCATTTTGTCGTGTAATTTAAAAAAAATTTAACGTTTATATTGAAAAGTTAAATTGTTTTAAACTATTATGGATTATCGGTATAATATTTTTAATATCAATGATTGAAGGAGAAGTAATGGGTAGAGTAATTACTGTTTTGGAACGTCATAAAAATCTCATCAAGGTGAAGTTTAGAGGAGAGTTTGGTTACTTTTTCCCAGATACGAACTTGGTGAATAAATCAGCCAATGTGGAAAACTTTATTGATGCTGAAAAGACTCTCGCAGATTATCTAAAAGAAGATAATGATCAATTAATCATGGTGCCACGTGGCTTTGACGTCGACGATTTATTATTTGTCGTTCAAGCGATTTCAAAAAAAGAAATCAAAGCGGGTAATGAAGGCGACTTAGGTATCTTTGAAATTAATTCCGACGGTGAAATAAAAAGACAGGCAGAATAATCTGCCTGTCTTTTTAAATCTTATTAGAATTTAGCACTACCTGGTTCACGTGGGAATGGGATAACATCTCTGATGTTTTCCATACCAGTAACGTACATAACTAGACGTTCGAAACCAATACCGAAACCGGAATGCTTGATTTCACCATACTTACGTAGGTCTTCATACCAGTCGTATTCTTCTGGGTTTAAGTCAAATTCTTTGATTTTATCGTTTAAGACGTCGTAACGTTCTTCACGTTCACTACCACCAACGATTTCACCGATACCTGGTACTAGACAGTCAGCAGCGGCAACAGTCTTACCATCGTCGTTATCACGCATGTAGAAAGCCTTGATATCTCTTGGATAATCAGTTAAGAAAGTAGGGCGTTTGTAGACATCTTCACACAAGTATCTTTCGTGTTCAGATTGTAAATCAATTCCCCATTCAACTGGAACCTTGAAGTCTACATCTGCATCTTGAAGTAACTTAACAGCGTCAGTGTAAGTAACACGAGCAAAGTCTTCACTAGCAGTCTTTTGTAGTTTTTCGATTAGACCTGGCTTAACGTTTTCATCCAAGAATTCTAATTCATCCTTAGCATGATCTAAAACATAGTTGATAACGTATTTTAGTAAACCTTCAGCGACATCCATCATACCTGGTAGGCGAGTGTATGCCATATCTGGTTCAATCATCCAGAATTCTGAGGCGTGGCGAGGAGTGTGTGAGTTTTCAGCTCTGAAAGTAGGACCAAAAGTGTACACATTCTTGAATGCCATAGTGAATGCTTCTTCAGGAAGTTGACCACTAACAGTTAGGTTAGTTTCAGTCTTGAAGAAGTCCTTTGAGTTGTCTACGTGACCTTGGTCATCCTTTGGAAGGTTATCCATGTCCATAGTTGTAACTCTAAACATTTCACCGGCACCTTCAGTATCACTACTTGTGATGATTGGGGTGTTAACGTAAACGAAGTCGTTGTGTTGTAAGTATTCATGAACCGCAAATGCAGCTAATGAACGAATTCTAAATACTGAGTAGAAAGTATTTGTACGTGGACGCAAGTGAGCGATAGTACGTAGAAATTCGTAAGAAGTCTTCTTCTTTTGTAGAGGATAGTCAGAGTCTGAACGACCAACTAGTTCTACTTTTTCTCCATGAACTTCAAAAGGTTGAGGAGCATCTGGAGTCTTCACAAATGCTCCTTCAACAGTGATAGTTGAAGCGATTGGAAGCTTGCTGATTTGTTCAAAGTTTTCGTTACTCTTTTTAACGATAATTTGAGCACTCTTGAAGCAAGAACCATCGTTTAGTTCGATAAAACTAATGTTTTTTGAACCACGAATAGTCTTAATTGAACCTTCAAGAGAAACTGTTGTGTTATCTTCTAGATCTTTAGTGTATAGATCTTTAACACTAAGTTGTGTCATGTGATTCACGCCTTTCCGTAAACTATAAATAGCGGTAAATAAAAAACTTCCGCCCCAAAAATTAGGACGAAAGTTCCGCGGTACCACCTAAAGTGCCTATAAATAGGCCACTCAATCAAATAACGCTTTGATGTGCGTTCGTCTCTATTAAAGATTCAAAACGAAAACAAATAGGTGTTATTCATTGATGAAAGTATTATTAAGCTCCCACTATCCTTAACTCGCTGATAAGATTCATCAACTACTCATCCGTATTTATAGTTCTATCATATTAACTATTTTTCACATTTAAATATTACCACTATTTTGACGTTAATTACAATATAAATGTAGGGCGATTATAAAAAAGCGTATTAATTGCATTAGATATGTACATATTGGATAATGGTTTCATTAAATAACTTATTTTATGTAAGGAGAACGCAAAATGCCAAAGATGAATATTGATGTAATCAAGGGCCACGACCGTGATTACTTAAAGCAACTAATGGATATTTCTTACCATGTAATGTTAGATTGTTTCGGTGCTCCGGATGGAGATAGATACCAAATCCTAACTCAACACGAAGACTTTGAAATGAATATTTTAGATACCGGACTAGGTTTTGATCGTACTAACGACGTTGTCGTATTTAGTCTTACTACCAGACCAAGAACCAAGGAACAAAAGTTAAAATTTTACCACGATTTAGCTGAACAATTAGAAGACAAGCTAGGCATCAAAAAGACCGACTTAATGATTAACCTAACTACCAATACCGATGAAGACTGGAGCTTCGGTAATGGAGTCGCTCAATTTATCGATGGGCCATTAAAATAAAAAAGTGCGGTTATTGAGCCGCACTTTTTATGTAGAGTTAGTTTGTAAGTTAAGATAACAAGCTGAGTTGAAAAGGTGTATCAATTTATCAGCTTCAACTCGATGATAGCACGATGTTTTAGCATCGTTAACTAAAAGTTTAGTAACAAAATATAAGATATACCGGCAGAAGTATTAAATGAAATAAAAATAATTTAATCACTGGGTTAAAAGTAACTAATATATTTTTTTAGAAACTAGTAAATACACTGATTAGCAGCTGTGGTTATCTTAAACGAAAATAAAAGTGAGAGGTTTATATCTATGAAAGTGGTTAATATTGCCAGTTCAAAAAAATCGAATGCATTGGTTAATGCACCGATGCCAAAGCTAAAAGATGGGGATGCTTTAGTCAAAATCCATAATGTTGGTGTCAATCACGTTGATTTATTGTGGGCAGATCAAAAAGTAAAATCAGACGATACAGTTTTAGGTTTGGAAATGGCCGGAGAAGTTATCGATGGAAACGATACTAAATATAATGTAGGAACACGTGTCATGGGATTGATAGATGATGGTGGTTATGCCGAATATATCGCCGTTTCAGCTGATCGATTAATGCCAATCCCAGACAACGTCGATTATAAGCATGCTGCCACGATTCCAGAGAGTTTTTTAACTGCTTATCAGACCTTATTTACCATTGGAAAACTACAAGATAATCAAACTGTGTTGATTCATGCTGGAGCCAGTGGAGTGGGGACAGCAGCAATTCAATTGGTTAAAAAACTGACCAAAGCCACTGTTATCACAACATCAAGCACTAAGAAGACCAAGATTTGTTTGGATTATGGTGCCGATTATGCAATTGATTATCGAAAGTCTGACTTTGCAGAAGAAGTGAAACGTATTACGGATGACCACGGTGCAGACCTAATTTTGGACTTCATCGGTGCCAGTTATTATCAACAAAATATCCAATCCGTTGCAATGGATGGGCAAATCATCCTAATCGGTAATCTTGGCGGAAGTGAGATTAAAGAAGTTAATATCATGGATATTATTGGGAAACGAATCTCTGTTACAGGGACATTACTTTCACCTAGAAGTAATGAATACAAGGCTGCACTAATCAGTGATTTCAGTAATGATGTTTATGACCTGTTAGCCGATAATAAGATTAGATTACATGTCAGCAATGAGTTTGACTTATCGCAGTCAAAACAAGCATTAGCATGCATGCGTGAAAAGCAAAATACCGGTAAAATTGTTTTAAATGTTAACTAGCAAGGACGCCAATTTAGGCGTCTTTTTTAGTTTATAAATTTGTCAATATTAAAAATTTTACAATTTGTAACCAAATATTTAATAATTTGTAAATAAATTGGGAAAAACTGTAACCTTTGTATAGCATTCCTGCAATATTTAGATAGTACAATGGTATTAATCATAATTGTTAAAGGATGAGAATATGTATAAGTTAAAGTATTTATTGATGAGTTTTGGGGTCGCGTTGATCGGGGTATTATGCATTTCATTCACTTCGGTGAAGAGTAATGCCGTATCCAATAACGTTTACGATTTATCCGAATGGCAAGGTAATTTTACCGATAGCCAAGTGAAGACTTTGAAAAACGAAGTGCCTTTCGTTATTCTTCGTGTTCAATTCGGTAGTGCTTACCATGATAAGACCTTTGCCCATAACGTTGCTTTGATGAAGAAGTATGGTGTGCCATACGGTGTATATTCTTTTAGTCAATATACCAGTCCTTCAGATGCAGCTAGTGAAGCAAAGACTTTATACAGTCGTGCTCCAGAAGCTAGATTCTATGTTAACGATTATGAACAACAAACTGTTAAGTCAGGTGGAACTAATGCCGCTACCAAAGCATGGGTTAATGCCTTGAGACCACTAGTTGGTAACAGAAAGATTCTTTTCTACTCATACCAAAGCTTCATGGTTTCCCATGCCGCCGATGCCGTTAGTTCATATGATGGTTACTGGTTAGCAGCTTACCAAACAAATGAACCACAAAGAGAACATGTATTATGGCAATACACAGATCATTTCTATTCTCCAGCATTGAACCAATACGTCGATGCTAGTGTATTAACACAAAAGAATAGTTCTTGGTTTATTGATGCTACAAATAACAGCAACAATAATAATAACAACAAACCAAGTAAGCCAAAATCCAATGTGACATACACAAAGGAAAACAAGACATTGACTGTTAAGACAGCTGTAAAATACAACTTCTACAACCATGTTCCTGGAAATAATTACTTTAGTGAACTTCACAGAACTCACTATGGTCGTACATTCCATGGTAAGAATGTAACGGTTGATTTAAAGGCGACTGTAAGTGGTCGTACTTACTACCGTGCATACGAAAATGGTAAGTTATTAGGTTGGATCAACCAAAATGGATTGGGTCCACACATTAGTTATTCAAAAGTTAACATGCACAAAAAAGTTAAACTAAATAGTAACTACAGATTCTACAACCATGTAACACAAAGTCACTTTGCTGATTTCAAGACCATGGGAACAGCTAGTGAATACGCTGGTAAGACTGTCCACATTACTGGTCGTGCAATTAAAGATGGTTGGAAGACTTATTACTACAAATGTTATTACGAAGGTAAGTTCATTGGTTGGATTTACCAACGTGGAATTTAATAAAGAGAAAGACATCGCCATAGGCGGTGTTTTTTTTACACAAAAATCATAAAAAACTTTAAACTCCTCCATTAGAAAAATGTATAAAAATAATAGTAACTATTATTAAAATGTTATTTATACTAAGGTTATTGTAATGATAGTTCAAAAATACGTAATTTCATTAATATAAAATTAACCCACTTATACCTTTCTTAATTTTATAAAACATTATATAATCTTTTTTGTTATCTTAAGAAAAAATTAACAATTAACAAGAGAGGTAAAAATGAAAGTGCTGCTGAAGAAAATTTTAAAAACCACATTGGTCGCAGGAATCGTTTCAACCGGTTTGATGATGGCCAGTACACAGCATGCTAAAGCTGAAACTAATTTATCTGGTAATACACAAGTTAGTTTGAAAAAAGATGCCAGCTTATACGACACACAAAAAATTAAAAAGATTAAAACTAAATCCGCTAAAAAATACTTCGGGAAAGATGCACTATTTGAAAAGAAATCCGCTAAGGTGAAGAAGACTACATACAAATTAGTCGAAAGCAAGAATGGTAAGAAATCGGGTTGGGTAAAATCAGCTGATTTATATGTGGTAAAGAGAAAGATTACTAACAAATCATCACACCAACTTTCACCGCGTATTAATGATTCAGTCAAATTAGACAATCGAGAATTAACTCAATTAACTGATGCTCAAATTAAGAGCAGAATCAGAACTAAGTTTGTTAACTTCGTGCAAAGTCGAAGAAGGAAAACTAGCAATGGTAAATGGATTTTAAGTCGTGGCTTAGACAAGGTGGCTCAAGAACGTGCCAACTACGTTGATCCAACAATGGGGGAAGCATCTCATTACATAACCAGAAATGGTAAGCGTCATCTTCAAGAAGCAGCCATTTTAGATGGTCAAAGAATGGGAATTGTTAAGAACCAAAACGATATATACGAATCAAACGGTTACGCCACATTGGATAAGAATTACTATCGCATTTCAGATTACGTTAACTACTTTAACGAAATGATTACTAATGATGGTGCTTCTGGTGATGGTCACAAGACTCAATTACTAGGTAATGAAGCAAATGGGTTAAGATACTACGGAATCGGACTAAGAGTGATTAGAACCAAAATTACTGTGCAAGTAAACATCGTTATCCTATCAGCCGATACTAACTACAAATAAAAAGGAAGCCTTAAAGGCTTCCTTTTTATTTGCGCTTGATAACACGAACGCGAATAACTTCGTTGATTGCTCGTAAATCGTTTAATAATTGCTCAGTTGGTTCGTCACAGAAGTCTACCATAGTGTAGGCCGTTTCTCCTTTAGCACCATTACTCATTTGGTTGATGTTAAAGTTGTTTTCGGCCGCCTTAGTGGCAATTTGACCAACCATGTTAGGAATATTCTTATGAATTAAGGTAATTCGGTATGGTGAGTGCATTGAAACGTTCATGTTTGGTAGATTCAATGATTGTGATAGGTTACCAGTTTCTAAGTAGCGTTGGATAATTTTAGCCCCTCTAACTGCTCCGTTGCCCTCGGCTTCGACAGTTGATCCACCGATGTGCGGGGTGATAACGACATCTTCACGGTTAATTAAGACATCGTCACCAAAGTCGGTGATATATGATGCAACTTTGCCGGCGTCTAAAGCATCAACAACAGCTTGGTTGTTAACGATACCTAGACGAGCATAGTTTAGAATGCTTACGCCTGACTTCATTTTTTTAATAGCTTTCTCATCGATTAGGTCGGTTGTTTCTTCGTTCTTTGGCACGTGGACAGTGACGATATCGGCATCCTTAATGGCATCTTCTAGGGTGTTGGCGCGAGTGATATCACTTTCGATTCGCCAGGCAGCGTTTGCTGATAGGTAGGGGTCATATCCGACAACGTCCATGCCTAAGTCGTTGGCGGCATTGGCCACTAGTGAACCGACATGGCCTAAACCAATTACAGCTAGCGTCTTATCCCTGATTTCAGTTCCCTTGAAGCGAGGATCAATTTTCTTCATCTTTGAGATGTCAGCGTGTAAGTTGTTAGCTGAGAAATTAGCCAAGGGGAAAAGGTGACGAACAGATGCGATAATCATTGATAATACAACTTCCTTGACCGCATTAGCGTTACTTCCGGGAGTGTTGAATGCGGCGATGCCTAATTCTGATAATCTATCGATAGGTAGGTTATTAAAACCAGCACCGGCTCTAACAATTACCTTTAGTTTTTCTGGAAAGTCAGCATCTAACATGTTTGCTGATCTGATTAGGTAAGCGTCTGGATTGTCGCTTTGGTTGATCTGGTATTTATCACTGAATTTGTCTAAACCATCCTGTGAAATGGCATTAAAAGTTTTAACTTTATACATAATTATTACCCCCGAGTTTGTTCGAATTTAGTTAGGACATCAATTAGTTTTTCAACACCTTCAACAGGCATTGCGTTGTATAGACTGGCACGAAGTCCACCGATGCTTCTATGACCTTTTAGACTGACTAAGTCGTGGTTGGCCGCAAAGTCGACGAATTGTGCATCTAATTCATCGTCGTTGGTAGTAAAGACGATGTTGGTGTATGAGCGTTCTTCTTTTTTAACGTTGTTATGGAATAGTTTTGATTGATCAAGGTAGTCATATAACATACTGCTCTTTTGAATATCTCTTTTTTCCATTTCGGCAATCCCACCGTTGTCCAATAACCATTGAGTGGTTAGCTTAGCTGCGTAGATTGGAAATACCGGTGGGGTGTTGAACATGGAATTTTTCTTGGCGTATGCTTCGTAATTTAGAATGGTCGGAATATGTTTAGCTGGATTGATTAAATCGTCTCTAACGATAACGATAGTTAGACCAGCCGGAGCCAAGTTCTTTTGCGCACCCGCAAAGATAAGACCAAAGTCGTTAACATCATATTGTTCAGCCATGAAGTTGGATGACATGTCACCAACTAAGGGAATGTCTTTGACGTTTGGTAAATGATTGGGGTGGTATGTAGAGCCTTCAATCGTGTTGTTGATGGTTACATGCAAATAGTCATAAATTTTTTCGTTAAAATTATTATCTGGGTAGGGAAGCTGTCCATCATATTTGATGACGTCGATGCCATATCCTAGTTGTTCTGCTTCCTGATAGGCTTTCTGATTCCAATGTCCACTATCTAGAAAGGCAATGTTTTCACTGTGGTTAGCTAAATTTAAGGGAACGGCCGCAAACTGTCCGGTTCCACCGCCTTGGCAAAAAAGAATATGATAGTTATCAGGGATATTCATTAACTCCTTGATGTTTTGCTTGGCGTCATTTAATACATTTTCAAACAGGGTGCTGCGGTGTGAAATTTCCAAAATACTCATGCCACTATCGTTAAACGAAGGCATCTCACGTTGAATCTGATCAATAACTGGTTTCGGCATTACTGCTGGACCAGCTGAAAAATTATATACAGTCACAATTCTCACTCCCAAAAATAGATTAAACGAATAAAAAAAGCCCCACAGAGACAGTTCTGTGGGGCCACTAGTTCAAGTGTATTGTCTTTTAGACCCCACAAAAAGTTAACCATCTATGCAGGGCACAAGATTCGTATAAATAGGCCTACATAAATGGATGTGTAGACCAGGAAGAGACAATTAAATTATTAATATTTGTATTTCTTAACATTTTTAATTACCCCCTCCTTTAATTTAATCAAATTCTAACACACATATAATAATTTGCAAACGAAAATGTTATAATAAATCAAAATATACGTGTTTCTTTGAAAGGAGAGTTTTATTTTGACTGAGTTTTATTTTGTTCGCCATGGTAAAACATTCGCCAATCAACAGGGGTTAAAGCAGGGAACGATTAACTCCGAGATCACCTATTTATCTGAGCTAGGCAAGCAACAAGCTAAGCATCTACATGATCATTTTGACATTAGTTTTGCTGATAAAATCTATGTCAGTCCGCTACAAAGAACCAAAGATACTGCGGATTATTTAAACTATGGCGTTGGTTTGCCAATCGAAAAAGACGAACGCTTGCTAGAAATTTCATATGGAAAGTGGGATGGACAATCCAATGCAGAATTGATGAAGACATATCCGGAAGTCTTCGATGAAGAACTAAAGGATGTGTTGCCTAGCTACGCTTCTTTGGCCGATGGGGAAACCTTTGAACACGTTGAAAAGCGCGTCAGCGAGTTCATGGAAGAAATTTCTGAAAAGAATCCAGACGGTAAATTCGTTTTGGTATCGCATGGCTTTACGGTGAAAGCAGCGATGTTGATGGCTTTAAAACAACAAGATAATCCAATGTCTGTGATCGAACCGGATAACACATCTGTTACAAAGATTAGACTAAAGAATAATCAATATTACGTGGATTATTTTAACCGAATGTATTAAAAAAGAGCCATAATGGCTCTTTTTTAGTCGAACAGCATTATCTGAATTGCTAAGACAATTGTTGATAGTGATATGATAAGGGTTCTGTCAAACTGAAAATGACTACCTAGTCCGATTATAAAAATTTCAATCAATAAGATAATGAATGATGCTGATAAAAGTCTCTTCTTACTGGCAGAAATGAATGTAAAGATAACCTGGAATAGGTTGATAAAGATGATTAATACCCCCAAAAGAATACTCTGTTGGTTGGTATTTTCACCTATAATTAATGGTAAAGCTATGTATGTAAATATGAATAGGTTAATAAATGATTCGATGAATTGAAACCCACCTGTAACAACATCTCTACGAATCGTTTTTCCCTTCCTTCTATCAATATCAGTTATCATAAAATTCTTGATAATAGTAGCATTTAAATATTAAAAAAAAGAAAGAATTTAACTATGAAAAACGTCGATTTATTACTGATTGAACAGAAGAATGATGACTTTTCTAACCATGTCGTTAATATAATAAAAAGAAGCCATAATGGCTTCTTTTTTATAGTTGTGGAAAGTCGTTCATATCAAATAGATGATGTTGGCGAATGCTAGCATAATCTTCATTCATCCATGATCTTTCCATATGGGCTTCCTTAATCTCGGGAAATTCCTTTAATAACTCCTGATTTGATTCTTCAACGTCATCATTATCATAGAAGAAAAAGTCGACCATCCAGTCATAGATGCAATTGGGGATGATGTCATAAATTCGAAACGCTGCTTTTTTATATTCTGCATCGCTGATTTCTTCGTACTTACCATCAGCGACTCTTTTGTATACTGTGTCAAAATCATGTGTGTCGAATTCATCATCTAAATCTTTGATATCGTATGCGTAGTAGAATTCAAATTCATTATCTAAATCGTTTAGCAAAGTGCTTGTAAGCTCACTGCTGTAGTAAATAAGGTGAGAAAGATATTCTTTGTAAGAACTTGGCTTTGATTCTTTTTGGTCTATCATGGCAAGCATCTCCTCATAAAAGTATACTTCTATTATTACACAAAAATAATAAGCTTATGATATAAATTTAATAGAATTATTACTTTTAGTGGTATAATTAGTTGAATTTTTGAAAAGAGGGAGATAGGAAGATGAAATTCAAAAAATTAGTTTTTGCTGCCATTGCAGCAGTTTTATTATTTGTTCCAGTATTATCTAGCACTACATACGTATCTGCATCTCAAACAGATCGTGTTTCAAAGAACTTTGTTAAGGATGTCAAAGCTGATGTTCTAAAACGTGTTAACAAATATCGTAGTAAGCATCATTTAGGTAAATTACGATATAATAAATCTTTGGAAAAATTAGGTCAACGAGTATCAGATGGAAAAATGGCGTACATTTTAGGTGGATACGATAGACATATCACCTCAAAGAAAATGCGCGGATACTTTAAAGTTACTGCTAAGAAAATGAAGTATAAAAATGCCAAGAGCATTTTAGAAGCAGATTCAAGAACATGGGACGTCAAAAGAATGAGTGCAAAAGTCACTAGCAAAAATTCATCTCAATACTATTTAAACTATGTTGACAAAAAGGCTCTTTTGAAAAAGAATGCTAAGACTATTGGGATTGGTGTATCACATGCTTTCAATACTTACAATAATGATTTAGGTCAAGCACCATACGAAACAATCATTGAAATTGCAATTAAATAAATAGATCAATCATAATTAAAAGAACATGCTGTTGAAAATACTACCATGGTTGCTAAACAAGCACTGATGAGTTTCTTCACATTATCGCTTCCTTATACTTATATGAAAATAAGTATAGCATAATGCCTAAAAATTACACATTTGTATAAATGAGAAGACATCCTGTTAGGGATGTCTTTTTTAGATGGCAAGGACCTTCTTTTTCTTAGCTACGAACTCTTCTTCAGTGATGATGCCTTCGTCAACTAATGACTTTAGTTTCTTCAATTGTGCAATTTCATCATCAATATTTCCGTTAGATGAATTATTGTCAGATGATTCTTGACGTTTTTTAGCGTTTTCGGCTTCGACTCTGATTGTTTGTACTAATTTTTCGATGTATTTCTTTTCGATTATCGACATCTTGTGTTCCTTTGAACCACTGATTAGGGTAAGGGATGCAAACATCATGCCTGAATTATATGAAATATCATTGATTTGATTTAATGGAATTTCTGTATTTTGTGATCCAAAGAATAACTTTTTGTTTTCTAAAAGTACTCTCTTATCAGTTACTACTATTAATACTGAACTAGCAGTTGCATCGTAGTTTCCGCTAGTGGCAAACTTAATTGTTTCGTCATCTTGGATTAAATCGGGTAGTTGCTTTAATTCGCGTCCAGTCATGAAAGCATCGCCAAAACCACAAGCGTGTAGTTGGTCGACGATAATTCTCATCTTTTCTGGATTGGTGGAAGTGGCGATTAATTCATCAATTTTCTTTGCATCCATGTTATAGCATCTCCTTAATATGTATATGGATATAATAGCACTATAATGTCCAATGTAAAAAGGAAAATTATAGACATTTATAAATGTCGAAAACATTTTCGACATTTTATGTTGACATATCAAAATGAGACATGTTTTTCAAAGTTAGATAAAACTATTGAACTTCAAACTCAAAAGTTAGAACAACTGAATAAACTAAAAAAGGATATCTACAAAAGATGTTCCCTCAAGATGTAGAAATGTTACCTAGATTGAGATTTAGTGGTGAATGGAAAGAAGAAAAATAAAAGATATTGCAGATATTTTTTCAGGAGGTACTCCAAATGTTAACGATAAGAGAAACTACGGCGGATCAATTCCATTTATTAAGTCTAGTGATATTAACAGTCATTCTATGAATCTTTATTTAACAGATGATGGATTAAGTAATTCTTCGGCCAAATTGGTACAAAAAGGAACACTTCTTGTTGCATTATACGGAGCAACAAGTGGAAAAATTGGTATTTCAAAAGTTGATGGTGCCATTAATCAACCTGTTTTAGCAATTATTCCTAAGAAAAAATTGGATAAGCTATATATGTATGAGTTTTTAAATTAAAAGAAAAATGAAATCGTTAATAGATATATTCAAGGTGGACAAGGAAATTTATCAGGAAAAATAGTTAATAATTTAAAATATTTTTATCCAACATATGATGAACAACAAAAAATTGGTGCATTTTTCTCTGGGTTAAATCAGTTGATAAATAATCAATCCAATAAATATAAGCTTTAAAACAACAAAAAAAGCCTACCTACAAAAGATGTTCATATAAATAAAAAAGTCATAATAGATACTCAATTGTATCTGTTATGACCTTTTTTATCTAACGATGTCTTTATCAGTTTTATACATGAATACAGGGAATCCGACTAATCCTAATAATAAAAGAATGAATATTAGGCCACCAGATGCTTCTGAATAAATTTCAAATCCCATAATAACAAGGATAATTCCAAGAAGTAATCCAATTAATGCTCTTGAGATTAAAATACTTATTTTATTGCTAGTAGCATCTTTTAAGATTGATGTAACTTTAGAAATGATATTGTGTGAAACTTTCATAATTAACCCCTTTGCTTTTATAACAACTGTATAATTTTAACAAACTTATGTTTTCTTATCAATATTCTTATAAGGTTGATATGATAAGGATTGTGCCATAGATTTCTTAATGATATCTAATGGATAACTCGTCAAAATACACTAATTCATATGCTAAAATGTTGTTCGAAAAAAACATGAGGGGTTTTAATTAATGTCGAATTTGAATTTATTATTAATTTTCTTATCTTGGGGAATTAATTCATATATTCTATATCAATATATAAAGAAAAAGATCAACAGACCAAATACATTGGATAGATACTTTTATGCATTGATATCTAGTGCTGTTATTTTATTTGTATTGAAAGAATTATTCTTTTTCCTAAAAATACATTCAATTATAAATGTAATCATGTTAATAATATTGGATATTGCAATACTAGCTTTAGTGGCAACATTCTTTGTTAATAGATTACATGTAAATACTCAAGAAGTCTTTGGAATTCCAAATCCAAAGAGAAAGTTCTTATATGCTGTTTTAGCATTCTTCTTTATATTTGCGATTACCGGTGCAACTATTCCAAACAAATGGAGCTATGCAGATAGCAATGAAACCGTTGTTCATCACAAAATGAAGAGTGATAATCAAAGTAAAAAGGAAACAACTCCTAAAAAGAAAAAAGAAGAACAATTTACTGTTTACAAGGTTAATCTAACTAAGATTAGTGAAAATAGTTCACATGATTATTTAAAGGTTTCAGGTACAACCAAGGCATCTGATGGTTCTAAAATTTATGTATCTATGAATGATAAGGACCATCCAGATACAACTACAAATGCTTTCAATAATTCAGACGAAGAAGATATGGCTACAGTAAAAAATCATAAATTTACAGCATATGTTTCAATAAATCATATTAGTAATGATTCAAAATACAAAGTAGGGTCTGAATTAGAATTTTTAATTTCTTCATTCTCAGGCATTAAGCATGATGCAGAAGACGACTTTAGTGATGATCAAGTATCTAAACTAATTGACGAAAGTACAGTTGGAAAGTACAAAATTACTAAAGCAATTCATGATCAATTTAAACCAGCATCCGATAAAAAAGAAGTTACTGATTCAGATAGTGATAACGATGATTCTGACTATGATAGTAATGATGATGACAGTGACAACAACGATTCTTACAATGATTCAAGTAGTAATGATAGAGAAGACTATTATGATTCTAATGAGGATGTAAATGCTACATCAGAACAGAAAAATGCTGCTAATGATGCTATTGGTATAGCTGAAAGCACGGTTAAATCTAAAGTCCAAGTATACAGAGAATTAATTTTCGAGGGATATGCTCCTAGTGACGCTCAATATGGAGTTAATCAAGTAGATGAAATGGACTGGAAATCAAATGCTTTGAACAAAGCTAATAAATATTATGAAGAATACGGTTATTCAGAAGAAGAAACACTAGTCGTTTTAACATCAAGCGATGGTGGAGAATTTACTATGGCAGAAGCTGAATATGCTGTTAATCATGTATATTAGGCTATATTTTTAATGCCAATAAAAAAGGAACGAAAGAAGATTTTCTTTCGTTCCTTTTTAGTTATATATAAACTTTCATTTATAAACAAAATGTCCAAATAACTTATTTATTATGATAGAATATATAAGTTGTTTATTTTTTAGGGGGGGATTAAGTATGATATTTTTTCAATTTTTATTTTTAATTTTATCCATGGCAGTTAGTATTTTTACAATATCTGAGTATTGTAAAAATTTGAGATCCGAAAAAAACGTTTTTAAAAAACATTCTTGGGAATTGCTAATCATATCAGCATTAACAATTCTAATAGGAGTATTTTCATTCGTTAATAATCCATTTTTTATGGTTGTTGTGGTAATTTTATATGAAATTATTTTGAGCTTTAGTTTTAAACTATTTTCAAAAAAAGATGTAAGAAATGTAATTACATATTTTTTTAAAAAGAAAATATTATTGGTAGGTGGGATTATATTAGCCTTTTTTGTAATATTATCATTTCTTATAGCTATTAATAATAAAAACACTTATTCAAGTCCATATAAAATTAGCATTTCAAAAATTTCTGGAGAATATGATAATTACGTAATAACAGGTAAGTCTGATGCTCCAAATGGTTCAAAAATATTTATTTTAGATTCTGATTTAAATGATGGTAGTTATAATTATGCATCTAATGGATGGGGTTCATGGTCAGTTGTAAAAAATCATAAATTTAAGACTTATATTGATACATCAGATTTGGAAACAGGAGAAGATGGAAGTGTTTCACCTGGTAAGAAGTACAAGTTTAGAGGATTTGCTTTGTCAAAATATGATAAAGACAGAAATGATGACATTTCTGATGATCAATTTGATGATTTAACAACAGGTGTAACTGACTTTAGCATTACTGTTGATTCTAAGATGAGTAAATATCTTAATAAAGAAAATGATATAGCTGAAAAAGATCATGAAAAAGCGGAAGCAGAAGTTAAAGTTAATAGTTATAAACAGGATATGAAAGATGATATCAACGATAAACTATCAGATGAAATTTCTGTAAATAAGGTCACTGTAAATGGACAATTTGATACAAAGCCAAAATCAATGATGGTATCCGTTTATAGTTCTCACTTTACAGAAAATCCAGATGAAGATTACATTTATATAATTGATATTATTAAGGTTATAAAGAAATATACTCCATCTGATTTTGATAATATTAAGGTTACTTTGTATGGAAAAGTGGGGACTCCATATGAAACTAAGTTTATGCCTATTCAATCTTATAGTCTTCCTGGTAATGTCATTAAGAAAGTTATACCAGATAATCTAACAAAAGATTCATTAGAAGAAATATCAACAGATCATTACTATGCTAAGTTTAGTGATTAAATAAAAAAGAGTTCTCTTAATTGAGAACTCTTTTTGTGTATGGAGGCGGCGGGAGTCGAACCCGCGTCCGAGCATATCGCCATTCGAATATCTACGCTCATAGGGATACTATTTGAAGTTTCACTGACCAAAGCACCGTATTCCAGGGTTAACATGATCAGCTAACCTGATTAATCTCTTTTACTTAACTTCAGGTGTGAGCAAGTAACGTAAGCCTATCAATTATAAAACCCAAGTTAGCCCCTAGGCAAAGCTAGTTGGATTGTCGTAGACTGCTTATTAGGCAGCTAAAGCGACGTTGTTTGAATTATTGTTTGCAGTTATAATTTAAAAACTGGACGGTTGAGCAGACGCCGCTGCGAACGCAATCCGAATTCGAACTATACCCGTCGAATCCATAACGCCCCCAAAAGGTACATATCAATGTTACCATATTTATTAACTTAGTGAAATGATATTATATATAAAACGTCATTTAGGGTGCGTTTTATACCTTTTTATTGTTATAATGGAGTCTATACCTAAATAAATGAGGGTGAATTAATGAAAAGCAATTCAATTGCAAATGAAAACGTGCCACATTTTTACGTGCGATTAAAGCACCGTAAGATGGACAAGTGGTACGTCAATGAAATGCAAGCGGGGAAGCATCAACGCAAAGCATTCAACCAATCAGACGAAAAAGCAAAATTTGAAATTGATCAAATTGGTTTTTACCAAAAACATCTTTGGTTCCACTTCACAAGTGAAAGTGATGCCGGCTGGATTCCTAACAAGTTTATTCGTAAGAACTACAGAATCTTAAATCTACAAGCTAGTAAGGATAACACCGAATCTTCAAACGAAGAAAAGGCGTTGTCAGTGTTAGTTCATTTTTCTAGACCAGATTTTGACGTTTACGACAAGTTAGGTGAGATTACCGATAACTTATCTGATTCAACATTTAAGAGCATTCTAGTGAACAGTGTTGGCTCATATAAGGATTTGACTAAGAAGTCATATCGTCGTGTGAGAAGCCAGATTAATCGTAACCGTCCGGTGATGTTATGGGGCAGACGAGATAATCAATGCATCGTCTTATTTGGTTTTAACCACCGCGTGTTCTTCTACTTTGACCCAGAGGATGGTCTAAATAAGACCATCACAGTCAAGAAATTAACCAAGCTATGGAAACGTAGTGGCTACAAAGCCATCAGTTACTAGAAAACAAAAAAGACAGCCAAATGGCTGTCTTTTTCTTTATTATCACCCGCACGGGGATCGAACCCGTAACTCCGCCTTGAGAGGGCGACGTCTTAAACCAGTTTGACCAGCGGGCAATATCACTAATCAATCACTATATATTTATACTACTATTCATTTTTATGACTGTCAATGCCGATAACCGTTGACATAAGGGTATTTTGAGTATTAAGATTGAATATATAATCAGTTATTGAGTATTCGCCAAATTGGTAAGGCAGAGGACTCTGAATCCTTAATTTACTGGTTCGAATCCAGTATACTCAGTTTCTAAGCGTACATAAAAAGCACCGTCACTTTTAAGTGATGGTGCTTTTTATGTACGATTTTATAAATTATAAAATTACGATTAAAAGGAAAATGAAAAATGCTAATAGCCAAACACAAAGCAAAATACATCCACATGACTGCATCATTTGACCTATGTACCCAACTTTTTCCATAGTAGTAGAAGTTCTAGATCTTCTACTACTTGAATAATTGTCTATTGCCATGTCGTCATTTTGATTGTATCTAATTGTAGTTCCGCAATATGGACAATATCTTAGCATTCCAGTGTATACTTGTTGACAATTTGGACATCTATAATTCATATTAATTTAACCCCTTTAAAAATATAATATAATTATATCACTTCGATTTTATAGTTATATTGTTTTTTATGGTCATATTATTTTTCATTTAAGAAATTCTAAACAATCCACCCAATTCCCATCCAGTTTCTTCTAGTATGTTAGAATCGAGATAAACGAAGGGTAAAAGGTGATTAGTTTGCAAATTATCAGTGATGTATTAGTTTTAATTGTCGCGATTGAAGCGTTGTTCATCATGATCTTAGAGATGTTCTTTAGTCGTACCAAGATGGCACAAAAGGCTTTTGATCTATCCAGAGAATACCTATTAACACCAGAAACTAAGGTTAGTATGGCTAACCAAGGTCTATACAATGGCTTCATCGGTGTCGGTATTCTATTAACGACGTTTTTCCTACCACAATCGCTTACAACTTTTAACCTATATCTATTTATAGGATTTGTGGTCGTCGCCGCCATTTTTGGTGGCATTACCGCTAACAAGAAGATTATCATCACACAAGGCTTGCCAGCCGCATTGGCCTTAATCTCATTATTCATAACAAATAACATTTAAAAAGCTGACGTCACTTGATAGTGGCGTTTTTTATTTACAAAAAATCCTTATCATATGGCAGATAAGGATTTTTAGAGAAGATTATAGTATATGTAAAACCAACACGATTAAGGCAGTTAAGATCGTCTTAATCATTAGTGGCCAGTCAATTACGTCTAACGTGAAGAGAATGACTTCGAAAACGACGAAGAAAATCTCAAAAATTGCTAGCTTCTTTAACTGCACATTCTCAACGAACATGATGAGTAGTTGTGCAATCAAACAAATTACTAGGGTAATTAGCGAGAGAACGTAAAACCAGCTATATATTTGGGAAAATCCCTCTGTTTCCATCCGATTGGAGGTTTCCAAAAGAATTAGGCCAAATACCAGACTAGAGATTAATAGGTATAAATTTGCGAATATACATAGTAATCGCACAGTCTTATTATTATTCTTTTTCAATTTTTCTCCCCCTTAGTAGTTATCAGCTATATTGAAAAAGGAATATTCGTATTTTACAACTTTAATATGAGAGAACAGTAAAGCCTAATTTTAGAATGCTAGACGAAAATAAAAAATCTATCATCGTATATGGCAATTTTATAAAGTAACAACGCCAACTGGATAGATAAAAGGCTTAATGATAGGGGATTAAAGGTTTTAGAAAGATTTAACCATTATTATAGAAAATTATACACAGTGTATAAAAACGGCATTTATATTTTATTGTATTCTTATAAAAAAGAAGCTATCTTTTGATAGCTTCTTTTGTTTACTTAACAGTAGCACCAAGGCTGTCCTTGAAGTGACTTAGAGCAAAGTCATGACCAGCTTGAGTTAATCCAGCGACACCTTTTTCATGAACGACAATGTCGTAGTTTAGGTTGTAAGCTGAAATAGCGGTGTGTAATACACAGATGTCAGTGCAGACACCCACTAGGTGTAATGTATCTATTTTTCTTTCACGTAAACGAAGATCCAAATCAGTTCCTGCAAAGGCACTGTATCTAGTCTTGTCATACATGTAGACTTTTTCTTCGTCCTTGTGTTCGTTGTACCAATTGTTTAGTTTTCCATAGAATTCACGACCCCAAGTATCCTTTAAGTTATGTGGTGGAAATAACTTAGTTTCTGGGTGGTATGGATTGTTTTCTTGATGCAAGTCAGTTGGTAGGATGACCCACTTGCCAGCTTGACGAAATTCTTCGGCTAAATCGACGATGTAGTCGACCAACACTTGACCAGGTTTGCTGACTGTTAGCTTTCCTTTATCGTCAACAAAATCGTTGGTGTAATCAATAATTAGTAGGGCTTCGTTACTCATAATGGATAACTCCTTAATTAAATTATTACTATTATATATGAGTATTTAAAAATAACCAGTTTTATTATCGAAAACATAAGAAAAAAAGTAGGATAAATTGTCCTACTTAGAATTTTAATAAGTCTAAATCCATCACGTTTAAAATGTTGGCAATAATCACAAGCCAATTAATTACTACTAATCCAACCTTCAAGTCAGTTGTAAGCATACATGTGGCAAAGAAGACTAGGACTAGGATGCCTAAAAAGACTTCCTTTACCAAGATGTTTCTCAAAAAGAAATTGAAGATGATCTGGGTTAAGTAGCAGAGTGCAAGGAAAAAGAATAGGATGCCGATCATGACGGCATTTTCAATGTCGATACCATCTAAAAATGTGTACACCATTCCAGTCGCTGTATATAAAGCGACCATAAAGAATTCACAGATTGAGATGATAATCGCGGCAATCTTATTATTCATTTAATAACTCCATTCTTTAAACTAACAGTATAAAATGATACTATTTGCAACAAAATGAGTCAAGTTGTTGCTTTTTATAGCATAAAAAATTTGTTATAGTTATTATTGAGATTATTCAAAAGATAAGTCTAAGAAGTATTTTCCTAGGTCTAAAATATGACTGGTGGAAATCCAGACGTCGTTAAATGCCATTGAACTGGTGTCAGTCATTTCACTGAAGTAATCCAAGAGGTGACTGTTTTCTTCCAGAAATGATCTGTTCATGCGGTTAGCACGAATTCGATTTTCCGGGAAGAAGAGGTCAGGATTACCGACAGCAACGTCGTCTTGAATTAGCATTTGGATGGCGTTGTTGTACTTATTATTATTAATGATGACCTTGTCAGGATTGTTTTTGACAAACGTCAAAACGTTTCTTAATGCGTCAGAATTACTTCCCATAGTATTACTCCTTTGTGTGTATTTAATAAAAGGGTAATGCAATCCCTTTTAAAATCAACGAGTAGAGTATATAATAATCTTTTGAATTTTAAAACGGCAATTATAAAAAAATCGTTCGGAGTGAATGTAAATATGATAAAACTTGCTAAGAAGTATTTAGTATGGTGGGCAGTTCTAGCAGCTGTCCTATTTATGGTTGTGCAAGTCTCATGTGATTTGTATTTACCAACCGTTACTTCTAACTTAATCGACAAAGGGGTCGCCCAAAATGATATTAATTATATCTGGACCCAAGGTCTTAAGATGTTAGGAGTTGCGTTTATCGGGGTATTAGCAGCAGGGGGTAACATCTTCTTCGCTGCCACTCAATCCCAAAAGATGGGGAAGAAAATCAGATCAGCTTTATATCGTAAGATTATTTATCTGGCTGACCAAGACTTGGATAAGTTTGGTGATGCATCATTGATTACTAGAAATACCAATGATGTTGTGCAAATCCAAAACGTAATGATTCAAGTATTAAGAATGATGGTAATGGCACCAATTATGTTAGTGGGTGCGATGGTATTGGCCTTCGTTAAGAGTCCGCATCTTACCGTTGTTTTCCTATGTGCATTGGGTGTCTTATTAGTGTCTGTATTTGTAATTATGTCTTTTGCCGGACCTCTATTTAAAAAGTTACAGGGCCAAACTGATAGATTGAACCTTGTCTTTAGAGAAGGTCTAACTGGTGTTCGTGTTATTCGTGCATTTAACCGTGATCAATATGAACAAGACCGTTTTGACAAATACAACAACAAGTACGCTAAGACTGGAATTAGAGTCTTCATGTTGACTTCATTAATGTTCCCACTTATGACACTTATCCTAAGTGGAACCAATGTTGGAATCGTATGGTTTGGTGCCAAGATGATTTCTGCTAACTCTCTTGCAGTTGGTAACTTGGTATCATTTATGACTTACGCTACTCAAATCTTGATTAGTTTCATGATGCTTTCAATGCTTTTCGTATTTATTCCTAGAGCACAAGCATCAGCAAGTCGTATCAACGAAGTATTAGACGTTAACGATTCAATCGTCGACGCTGATGAAACTGTTGCGCCAAAATCCAATCAAGCTAGTCTTTCATTTGACCATGTTGATTTCAGATACGGTGACAGCAAGAAGTTAGCGCTAGAAGATATTAACTTCTCAGCTAAGGCGGGCCAAACCGTTGCCATTATTGGTGAAACTGGTTCTGGTAAGTCTAGTCTGGTTAACTTGATTCCACGTCTATACGACGTTTCAAGTGGTGAAATTAAGATTGATGACGCTCCAATCAAGGACATGGCACAAAAAGAACTTCACAAGTTAATCTCAATTACTCAACAAAAAGCGGTCCTATTCACTGGTACTGTTAAAGAAAACATGATGTATGGTAATGAAGATGCCACAGATGATGAAATCTGGCATGCACTAGAAGTTGCAAAAGCAGCCGACTTCGTTAAAGAAGAAGGCGGTTTAGATACCCATGTTGAACAAAACGGGGACAACTTCTCTGGTGGACAAAAGCAACGTTTAGCAATCGCTAGAACAATTCTAAAGAATGCGGACGTTTATGTATTCGATGACTCATTCTCAGCATTGGACTTCAAGACCGATGCCGAATTAAGACAAGCATTGAACAAGGATGAAAAGATTCAAAGTGCGGTAACAGTAATTGTTGCCCAAAGAATCTCAACAGTTGCCGATGCTGATGTCATCTTGGTATTAAACAACGGTAAGGTTGTTGGATCAGGTACTCACGCAGAACTATCTAAGGATAACCCATATTACCGTGCTATCTTAGACTCACAAATCAAGAAGGGAGATGACGACCGTGCATAATCATGGCAAAGGAAAAGGCGCAAAGGCAGAAAACTTCTGGTCAGCAACATGGCGCTTAGTGAAGTATGTTAAACCATGGATGCTAGGAATCATCTTCACATTAATCATGGCAATTGCTGCTGTAGTCTTACAAATCGTTACTCCTAAAATTTTAGGGGAAGCAACCACTGAAATTTACAAGGGTGTTATGAAGGCTTTTGTAATGAAGAAACAAGGGTTACACGTTTCTTCAATTCCAATCGATTTTACAGCGGTTGGTCATATTCTAATTACAGTTGCTTCATTATATATCTTGGCTGCGTTATTCAACGTTGGTCAACAATTCATTATGACTTATATTTCTCAAAAGGTTGTTTACCAATTGAGAAAGGATTTGAAAGCAAAACTAGAACGTTTACCAATCTCATACTATGACACTCATTCTAATGGGGATATCATGTCTAGAATGATCAATGATATGGATAACATTTCTACAATGCTTCAAACCAACTTAACGCAATTCATCACCAGTGTGCTTCTATTCTTTGGTGTGTTATACATGATGTTAACTATTAGTTTCTCACTAACATTGGTTGCCATCTGTACACTTCCATTGATTGGAATCATCGTAGGTGTTGTTGCTCCTAAGTCACAACGTTTCTTCAGTAAGCAACAAAGTCACTTGGGTGATGTTAACAGTCAAGTTGAAGAAAACTTTGCTGGTCATACCATCATCAAGACCTTCAACCGTGAAGAAGAAGCAATTAATCAATTCGAAGAACAAAACGATAAATACTACAGCTACGCATGGAAGGCTCAATTCGTATCTAGTTTTATGTTCCCATTAATGAACTTCGTTAAGAACTTAAACTACGTTTTCGTAGCCATCTTTGGTGGAATTAAGGTTGCTGCCGGTGCTGTTACTTTAGGTAATGTTCAAGCGTTCCTACAATACGTTAACATGTTCAACCAACCAATCACCAACTTAGCTAACCTAACTAACACTATTCAATCAACCATCGCCTCTGCTGAACGTATCTTCAAGATTCTAGATGAACCGGAAATGCAAGATTCAGATGTGAAGTTGGAACATGAAGAAACTAACGACAAGATTAAGTTTGAAGATGTTAACTTCAGATACGTTGAAGACACTCCTTTAATTAAGGACTTTAACCTAGACGTTCCAAAGGGAACCACTGTTGCCATCGTTGGACCAACCGGTGCTGGTAAGACTACCATCATTAATTTGCTAGAACGTTTCTACGACATCGATTCTGGATCAATCAAATTAGATGGTATTGATACTCGCGAATACTCACGTAGTGAACTTAGAT
Source organism: Apilactobacillus zhangqiuensis (assembly GCF_019656215.1). Classification (GTDB taxonomy): domain Bacteria; phylum Bacillota; class Bacilli; order Lactobacillales; family Lactobacillaceae; genus Apilactobacillus; species Apilactobacillus zhangqiuensis. Next base: position 91,384 of record NZ_BPLK01000005.1, on the reverse strand, counting down.
CAAACATCTCAATGGTGCTACAGGATAGTTGGTTATTCACTGGTACCATCTTTGATAACATCAAGTATGGTAATGCCAATGCAACTGATGAAGAAGTATATAAAGCAGCTAAGGAAGCTCAAGCAGACGAATTTATTGAAAAGTTACCTGATGGATATGATACTGTCTTAAATGAAGCAGCATCAAACGTTTCTCAAGGTCAACGTCAATTAATCACAATTGCACGTGCATTCCTTGCCAACCCAGAAATCCTAATCTTGGATGAAGCTACTAGTTCTGTTGATACTAGAACTGAATCACTGATCCAAGATGCAATGGACCGTTTGATTCAAGGTCGTACTAGTTTCGTTGTTGCCCATAGATTATCTACTGTGCAAAACGCAGAAAAGATTATTGTTATGAATCACGGACAAATCAAGGAAACTGGTAACCACAACTCATTAATGGAACAAAATGGTTTCTACGCTGACTTATACAACTCACAATTTATTGGTAACAATCTATAATAGGTGATGAAGAAGATGAAATATAATAAGACAGAATTGGCGATTCAAAAGTTAGTTGACGATGGGGTAGTTCCTGGTGTTAACTACGCATTTATCGATGAAGATGGTACACAACGTCATTTGATTGGTAACAAGCAACTAGTGCCAAAAGAGGTGCCGTTAACGGATGGTCATTTGATTTATGACATGGCTTCCTTGACCAAGGTTGTTGGAACCACGATGGTGATTTTAAAACTAGTCGAAGACGGTAAACTATCACTAGAGGATTCAATTAGTGACTACTTGCCAGAATGGCAATACCCAGAAGTAACGGTGCGTAATTTAATTACCCATACTTCTGGAATTGAGGGCTACATTCCACATCGCGATCAATTAAATCATGATGAATTAATTAAAGCACTCTTGGGATTGAAAGCTGGTGCTGGTTTAAATCATGAAATGCACTATGCCGATGTTAACTTTATCTTCTTAGGATTAATCGCCAAGCAGGTGACTGGCAAAGCCATTCAACCTTTGATTGAGGAATTGGTCTTAAAACCATTACACATGGTCAACAGTTCATTTCATCCTGATGTCGACAAGTGTGTGCCAACCACATACGATGAAGAACACGGCTTGTTACAAGGTCATGTGCATGATCCAAAAGCCCAAGTATTAGGTGAGGACTGTGGTTCAGCTGGATTATTCAGTAATATGGACGACTTATTATTGTTCGTGGAATCAGTGTTGAATCCTGATGATAATCCAATTCTAAGTCCTGACACGGTCCGCGGTTTTTATACAGACCAGACTAAGCATGGCTTAGGCAGAAGCTATGGCTTTGAAAGAATTGACTATGAGGGAATGCCATTTATCTGGCAATCTGGTTTTACCGGAACCTTTATCGTGATTATTCCTGAAAAGAAACACGCTATGGTATTTCTATCAAACCGTATTCATCCGGTATCGCCAAATGAATATTATATTGAACGTCGTAAACCTTTGATTGAAACCTATTTAAACGAAAACAAATAAAAAAGACGGATACTTAAGTATCCGTCTTTTTGTTTATTAATATGATTCTGAAACGTCAATCTTTTCTTGAGCAGAGAAGTCATCGTTAGGGTAACGACGTTTCAATGCCTTGATTAAGATGTGTTTTGCGATGATGTTGTTTCTGGCTAGGATAGGACCATGGAAGTAAGTGCAGTATACGTTTTTGAAGATTGCACCTTCAGCTTGATCGGTACCATTGTTACCGTAACCTTGTTCAACGTCACCTAATGGACGTTCACCATTTCCAGTGTAAGTAACACCTTGGTGGTTTTCGAAGCCGTGGTAAACTTCTCCGGTTTCCTTGTTTTTAATCTTGATATCACCAATGAAACGGTTATCGTGTTGTTGTTCGGTGTAGTGGTCTAACACACCGATACCAGGGATTTTGTTTCCTTCGGCATCGATGTAGTACTTACCTAAAAGTTGGTAACCACCACAGATAGCTAATAAGCAACCATCTGAATCGATGAACTTTTTGATTTCATCTTTTTTAGTTTGGAAGTCTTTTGAAACAATGCTTTGTTCAAAATCTTGACCACCACCGAATACGGCGATGTCATAGTCATCAGACTTGAAATCTTCGTCTAAACTAACGACTTTTGATTCAACGTTGATGCCCATTTTCTTTCCATAGTATTTAAGAACTAAGATATTTCCTAAATCACCATAAGTATTCATCAAATCACCGTATAGATGGGCAATGTGTAATGTATATTCTTTGGCCATTATTCCATACCTCCCTTAATATAACCTTTTTCTGCAAAGTCTTTTCTTAGTTGAAGCATTGCAGTGTAGGTAGCTAGGATGTAAACCTTCTTAGTTGGTAGAGTAGGGATTTCTTCGACAACCTTTTCTAGATCAGGTTGAACTTCATGGATGTTTTCATCCACGCCGGCAACCTTGAATCTGAAGGTGATGTCCTTGTATCTTTCACCACCAGTGATGAACTTCTTGATTGGCATCTTGGTGAAACGTTCGAATTCACCGTCCCAAATCCAACTAGTGTCAATTCCGTCAGCGTAGTTGGCGTTTAGTAGGCAAATTAGTGAAAAGTCATCTTTTTCCTTTGAGATGGTATCGATAACTTGGTTTAGACCAACAGGGTTCTTAACCAATACTAATGTAGTTTCTTTGCCATCAATGTCGATTAGTTCTTGGCGACCAAAGACACGTTCATTAGCAGTGAATGCGTTAGCAATATCCTTTGAATCTACGTCTAAGAAACGACCAACTGAATAAGCGGCTAGGGCGTTGTAAATGTTGTATACTCCACCAATTCCGATTGATAGGTCTTGGCCATCAACAGTAAAGTCAGATGAGTTAGGAGTTAATGCACCTAGTTTAGTTAATTCATGAGTTAGTTCTGGACGTTTGAAACCACAGTGTTCACAGAAGTAGTTACCTAAGTTAGCGTAACTAATGTAGTGGTAGTGCAAGATGTTTTGACATACCGGACATAAAACACCATCAGTGTTAGGTTCCGCCTTGAAGTTATCTTCGTCATCATGATTCTTGAATCCGTAGTAAATCTTTGGGTTTGGCAAATCAACGGAGTTAAAGATTGGTGCATCACCGTTGGCAATGATAGTTGCTTCTGGAGCTAGTTTGACACCGTCAATAATCTTCTTGTAGGTAGTGTAGATTTCACCATATCTGTCCATTTGATCACGGAAGATGTTAGTAAAGACAAATGCGATTGGCTTAACGTGTTTAGTTAACTTAATAACGTTTGCTTCATCAACTTCCAAGACAGCAAGTGGACGGTTGGTCTTAGGATTTTTAGCTTTTAAAAATGTAGTTACTAGACCTTGTTCCATGTTAGAACCGGATGGGTTAGTAACAACGTTTTGATATTTTTGTTTTAGCACTTGAACAGTAAGTGCGGTGGTTAAGGTCTTCCCGTTAGTACCAGTAACCACAATAATGTCATAGTTTTGACCTAGATGTTTTAAAATCGCTGGATCAATTGCGGTGGTAATTTTTCCAGGAAGTGAACTTCCTCCATTCATAAAGGTATGTAAAAACCAGTATGAAGACTTACCAGCAAAAGTCGCAAATTCGCTTCTTATAGACATTGCTTGTACTCCTTAATTAATTAATACACAAAATTTTATCATACTTTACTATTATAGACCGAATAATTGCATTATTTCAGTAAAATGATGTAAATTCTTTGGAACTGTCGAAATTAATTCGTAAATCAGCTATAATAATAAATGAAAAAATACAGAAAGCGAGTTTAATCATGGCACAACTATATTATCGCTACGGGGCAATGAACAGTGGAAAGTCCATTGAAATTATCAAAGTTGCTCATAATTATGAAGAACAAGGTAAATCAGTCGTAATCATGACAAGTGCATTGGACACAAGGGAAGAAAGAGGTACTGTTGCATCTCGAGTAGGATTAAGTAGAAGTGCACATGTGATTGAAGCGGATTCTGATTGCTTTGAAATGGTCAAAGAAATTGACCCGGATGCTAGTTGTATCTTAATTGACGAAGCTCAATTCTTAACTAAGGCTCACGTCTTACAATTAGCTAAAATTGTCGATGAACTATCGATTCCAGTAATCGCATTTGGTTTAAAGAATGACTTCCAAAACAAGTTATTTGAAGGATCTGAAGCGTTATTATTATATGCTGACAAGATTGAAGAAATGAAGACGATTTGTTGGTTCTGTGGTAGAAAAGCCACTATGAACCTTCGTTTCCATGACAATCAACCAGTATATGAAGGTGAACAAATTCAAGTAGGTGGAAACGAATCATACTACCCAGTATGTCGTAAGCATTATTTCAACCCACCTTTGGAAGAAATGGGAAAGTGAGGAATAATTAATGGATGAAATATTTGAAAAACTGCAATCAGTAGTTGATCGATACGATGAACTAAACGAATTGATTAGTGACCCAGAAGTTATCGCAGATACAAAACGTTTTATGGAACTATCTAAAGAAGAAGGTAGTCTAAGAGAAGTCGTTGCTGCTTACAACAAGTACAAAGATGTTGTCTCACAACTAGAAGATGATAAAGCCATGCTTGCTGAAAAGCTAGACGATGATATGAACGAAATGGTAAAGAGTGAAATTAGTGAACTAGAACCACAAAAGGCTGAACTTGAAGAACAAATCAAAATTATGCTATTGCCTAAGGATCCTAACGATGATAAGAACATCATCATGGAAATCCACGGTGCTGCTGGTGGGGATGAAGGTAGTCTATTTGCTGCTGACCTATACAACATGTACATTCGTTACGCTGAAAGCCAAGGCTGGAAGACATCAATCATTGATGAAAGTGACACTGAAGTTGGTGGATTTAAGGAAATCGCCATCATGATTCAAGGTGATAATGTTTATTCTAAGTTGAAGTTTGAAAACGGTGCTCATCGTGTTCAACGTGTTCCTTCAACCGAATCAGCTGGTCGTATTCATACTTCAACTGCTACTGTTGGTGTTATGCCAGAAGCAGAAGATGTTGATTTAGAAATCGATCCAAAAGACATTAAGACTGACGTTTACCGTGCATCCGGTGCCGGTGGACAACACGTTAACAAGACTTCTTCAGCCGTTAGAATGACCCACTTGCCTACAGGTATCGTTGTTGCCATGCAAGATGAACGTTCACAACAACAAAACCGTGCTAAGGCAATGCAAGTGTTGAAGTCTCGTGTATACGATTATTACCAACAACAAGAGGAAGATAAGTATGACGCTGAAAGAAAATCAGCCGTGGGTACTGGTGATCGTTCAGAAAGAATTAGAACTTACAACTATCCTCAAAACCGTGTTACTGACCACCGTATTGGTTTGACAGTTAACAAGTTGGATAAAGTTATGAATGGTGACTTAGAAGACATCATTGACGCATTGATTCTATCTGACCAAACCGAAAAGTTGGAGCAACTAAAGAATGAATAATATGACTTATTTTGAAGCCCAGAAGAGGGCTTCTTTTCTTATCTCCGAAAAAAGTTTGGATCAAGAAACTGCCAAACTATTCTTAATGGAAATGTTTGGCTTCGATAATACCCACTTACTGTTACATTATCGTGATGAAATGAAACAAGAAGATGTCAAAAGATACTTTGATTGGATTAATCAGTATTTAAATGGCCAACCGGCTCAATATATCGTCGGCGAGACAGAGTTTTATGGTAATCGTTTCAAAGTCGATGATAGAGTCCTAATTCCCCGCCCCGAAACAGAGGAATTAGTAGAGTGGCTATTGACTGATTTTGCTGATAGAAAGGACTTAAAAGTCCTTGATATGGGAACTGGAAGTGGTGCAATTGCCATTTCGATTAGTAAGGAACATCCATACTGGCAAGTAGATGCTGCTGACATCTCAAATAAAGCCCTACAGGTAGCTGATTTTAATAATAAAATGAACGAAACGAACGTTAGGTTCATTGAAAGTAATCTATTCAATGCTATAACCGAAGATTATAACGTAATTATTAGTAATCCTCCTTATATTTCCGAAGATGAAATTAAGTATATGGATGAAAGTGTCATAGAACACGAACCAAAAGAAGCGTTATTTGCTAAAAATAATGGCTTGTTTATGTATCAAAAAATCGCAGATTATATTAAAATAAAGAAGGACACTGTTCACGGTAGTTTATACCTTGAAATTGGTTTTAAACAAATTGAAGCAGTAACCGAGATTTTTACCGAGTCAATTCCAGGATGCGAAGTCACTAGTCGTAAGGACTTCTTCGGGAATCCTAGAATGATTCGAGTTAAGTATTAGGGGGGGATGTATTTAATATGGACACAAAAATATACACTGTAGACGATATAGCTTCTGCCGCTAAGAATATCGTGGATGGAAAGTTAGTTTCTTTCCCAACTGAAACGGTATACGGTTTAGGGGCAGACGCAACTAATGAAGATGCAGTTAAGCAAGTTTACGCGGCTAAAGGTCGTCCTAGTGACAATCCATTAATCGTCCATGTTGACGGCCCAGAAATGGTTGAAAGATACGCACAGCCATTGTCTGATGAGGCAAAGAAGCTAATTAATACATTTTGGCCTGGACCATTAACCATCATTTTTAATTTGAAAGACAATGTATTATCTAAAACCGTTACCGGTGGATTAGATACTGCAGCATTTAGAAACCCTAATAATGATGTAACACTATCATTGATTAGAGAAGCAGGGGTGCCAATCGTGGGACCATCTGCTAACACATCTGGAAAACCAAGTCCTACCTTGGCAAAGCATGTTTATCATGATTTGAAGGGTAAGATTGCTGGAATTCTAGATGACGGTGAATGCCAATATGGTGTTGAATCCACTGTCTTAGATATGTCGACTGATCAACCTGCGATTTTAAGACCAGGTGCTATCTCAGCCGAACAAATCGAAGAAATTATTAACAAACCAGTGCTAGATGAACGAGTACATCTATCCGCGAGCCAAATTCCAAAGGCGCCAGGAATGAAGTACAAGCACTATGCACCATCAGCTCAAGTCTATATTGTAGATTCCGCTGACGACTTCAAAGAAGCCGCTAAGTGGGCATCACAACAAGATCATACTGTCGGAGTCATGGCAACTGATACTGTTTTAAACGATATTGATTGGTCTGATAATGTCGAAACATTTTCATTAGGAGATACCGTCTTATCAGCAAGTCATGCTTTATTTGCAGGACTAAGACATTTTGACAATGAAGAAGAAGTAAAATCAATCTTGACCCAAGGTTTTGCAAATCAAGGCATTGGTGAAGCGTATATGAACAGATTGAATAAATCTGCCGGACAAAAACATTTTAATAAATAGTTACGTAAATTTTGAGGGGGCACTTCTATCATGAAATACGATTACCAAAATGAAGACAAAGAATTATGGGATGTAATTAAGAATGAACAAACTCGTCAAGAAAACACAATTGAGCTAATTGCGTCAGAAAACATTGCATCAAACGCTGTAATGGCGGCGCAAGGTTCTGTTTTAACCAACAAATATGCCGAAGGATATCCTGGTAAGAGATACTACGGTGGTTGTGAATTTGTTGATAAATCAGAAACATTAGCGATTGAACGTGCTAAGAAGTTATTTGGGGCTGAATATGTTAATGTTCAACCACATTCAGGTTCACAAGCTAACCAAGCTGTGTACTCAGCATTTTTAAAGCCAGGAGATAAGATTTTAGGGATGGACCTAAATGCCGGTGGTCATTTAACTCACGGTGCTAAGGTAAACTTCTCTGGTAAGATTTACCAATCTTTCTCATATGGTTTAGATCCAAAGACTGAACGTCTTAACTACGATGATATTTTAGCGATTGCTAAGGAAGTTCAACCACAAATTATTGTTGCTGGTGCTTCTGCATACAGTCGTATCATCGACTGGAACAAGTTCAGAGAAATTGCCGACGAAGTTGGCGCATACTTAATGGTAGATATGGCCCACATTGCTGGACTAGTTGCTACCGGATTACATCCAAGTCCCATCGGAATTGCCGATGTCGTAACTACCACCACCCATAAGACCCTAAGAGGACCTCGCGGTGGAATGATTTTGTCTAACGAAAAATATGCTAAGAAGATTAATTCTGCAATGTTCCCAGGATCACAAGGTGGACCCTTGGAACACGTGATTGCTGGTAAGGCTGCTTGTTTCTTTGAAGACTTGCAACCAGTATTTACAGAATACTCAAAACAAGTTATTAAAAACGCAGCTGCAATGGCTGATGAATTTAACAACAGTGATACAATCAAGGTGGTATCTGGTGGTACTGATAACCATTTGATGGTCTTAGACTTAACCAACACTGAGTTAAATGGGAAAGAAGCTCAAATTCTATTAGATTCACTTAAGATTACAACTAATAAGGAAGCAATTCCTGATGAGAAATTAAGTCCATTTGTTACAAGTGGATTAAGATTAGGTACTCCTGCAATTACTTCTAGAGGCTTTGATGAAAAAGATTCACGTGAAGTTGCAAAAATGATAACACGTGCAATTGAACATCATGACGACGAAAATGTCCTAAATGAAGTAAGAAAAGAAGTATCCCAATTAACCCAATCACATCCAATTTTTGATTAAAGGAGATTAATCATGGGAAAATTTCAAGTAATGAATCATCCATTGATTCAACACAAGTTGACTATTATTAGAAATGAAAATTGTGGAACTAGAGAATTTCGTGAAGTTGTAAATGAAATTGCTTCATTGTTAGCTTTTGAAGTATCTAGAGATATGCCACTAGAAGACGTTGATGTAAAGACTCCACAAGGGATTGCACATGCAAAGCAACTATCAGGTAAGAAGGTTGCCGTAGTACCAATTCTTCGTGCCGGTATCGGTATGGTTGATGGAATTCTAGATTTAATCCCTGCCGCAAAGGTTGGTCACATCGGTATGTACCGTGATGAAGAGACTTTTGAACCACACGAATACTTTGTGAAATTACCAAGTGATATTGACAAACGTCAAATTTTTGTTGTTGATCCAATGCTTGCTACTGGTGGTTCTGCCATCATGGCAATCGATGCTTTGATTAAGCGTGGTGTCGACGAAAGTAATATTAAATTTGTATGCTTGGTTGCTGCTCCCGAAGGTGTGGAAGCGCTTCAAAAAGCCCATGGTGACGTAGATATTTACACTGCTGCGTTAGATGATCATCTAGAAAACGGTTACATTGTACCAGGACTAGGTGATGCCGGAGATCGTTTATTCGGAACTAAATAAAATAAAAAAATCCATCGTTTTTTGTGATGGATTTTTTATTTATGTATAACTTTGTTCTAAAAGTCTAAGATACGTTTTTTACAATTTGTAAAGCACAAATTGTAATTTTTGTAAAAAAACTGTTAAATAGTTATTTTATTTTGAAATGAAACCTGAATGGTGGTACTATCTTATTGTATTTTGAAAGAGAAATACATCATCTTAAGAGTTAAAACTATCGTTAATGTGAATTAATGTAACATTAATGTTTAGTATGCTTAGGTTGCGAAAAGGGGTGATAATCTGTGAATGATCCAATATCCACATTTAAGCTATTTGGGCTTACTTTCAATATTGGAAACATGGTTTCCGTTACGGTTGCCGCAGTCTTCGTATTCTTGTTTGTATTCATTTGTTCTAGAAAGTTACAAGTGATTCCATCAGGAAAACAAAACTTGCTTGAAATGATTGTTGATTTCACCAACGGAATTGTTAACACTTCTGTTGAAGGTGCTAAAGCTAAGGTTTATGGCCTATTCGCTTTCGTATTATTCGTGTTCATCTTCATTTCTAACCAAATGGGACTACTTTTCCAAATTGATTACAATGGGGTTGCCTATGTTAAAAGTCCAACGTCAGATCCAATTGTCACTTTGACATTGGCCGCTATCACGTTGGCATGGGCTCATTTCGCAGGAGTTTCAAAGCTTGGATTCAAGGGTTACTTCTCAAGTACATACTTGAAGCCATTTAAGTTATGGTTGCCATTGAATGTCTTCGAAGAGTTAGCTAACTTCCTAACTCTTGGTTTGCGTCTATATGGTAATATTTTCGCAGGTGAACTACTTCTAGGATTGCTATCTAAATTAGCACTAGGTTACGGTTTAATTGGATATGTTCCATCCGTACTTGTTGCAATGATTTGGGAAGCTTTCTCAATCTTTATCGGAAGTGTTCAAGCATTCGTATTTGTAACCTTAACATTCGTATACATTTCTCAAAAGATTCAACCTGAGGAATAATTTTATTTATTATAAGGAGGATTTACCATGGGTGTATTAGCTGCTGGTATTGCTATGGCTGGTGCCGCTATTGGTGCGGGTATCGGTGATGGTATCGTTATTTCTAAATTTATTGAAGGAATGGCTAGACAACCAGAAATGACTGGTCAATTAAGAACTAACATGTTTATCGGTGTTGGTTTGGTCGAAGCTCTACCTATTATTTCTTTAGTTCTATCATTCGTATACATGGCTAAATAATAATATAAAGGTAAAGTAATTCTTCTATTCTCAATTAAGGAGGTGTCAATAGATGCTTTCACATTCATTATTGCCAACTGTCGCTGTGACTGATGGTGGTGGATTGTACTACGGTAACATGATCTTTACAGCTCTTGTTTTCATCATTTTGATGCTACTTATCATGAAATTTGCATGGAAGCCATTATCAGAAATGATGGAAAAACGTGCTAACAAGATTGCCGATGACATCAATTCTGCAGAAAAGTCACGTAAGGACGCTGAAGATTTAGCAAAGCAACGTGAAGACGCCTTGGCAAAATCTAGAGAAGATGCAACTGGCATTATTAACAATGCTAAGCAATCTGCTCAAGTACAAAGTGACCAAATTATCACAACTGCTAGAAACGATGCTCAAAGTATCAAAACTTCTGCTCAAAAAGATATTGAACAAGAACGTAAAGATGCTTTAGCAAACACCAAAAATGATGTGGCCAATTTATCTATTGAAATTGCTTCTAAGATCATTCAAAAAGAATTAAAAGCTGACGATCAAAAGGCATTGATTGATTCTTATATTGAAGGGTTGGGGAAGCAAGATGCTAGATAAAATCACATTCGCAAAACGCTATTCAAAAGCACTTTATGAAGTGCTTGAAGAACAAAATCAAGTTGAAGCCGGTTTGAGTGAATTATTATCCATCAAACAAGTTTTTGATGATAATGCATCACTAAGTCGAGTTTTAACTGATGTAAGCTTTCCAGAAGACAAAAAAGAAAGTTTAATCAAACCTTTGATTGACAATTCTGACGTCGAATTTGTTAAGAACCTTCTAAAAGTTTTACTAGGTGCTAACAAAATGGATGAATTTACTTTGATTGTGGAAGAATTTGAACGTTCTTACAATGAAAAGAATAAGATTGTTCATGCTGATGCACTATCTGTAGTTCCTCTATCCGACGAACAAAAGCAAAAACTTACAGACGTCTTTAAGGCGCGTGTAGGTGCCAACGAAGTTATCCTAGATAACAAAGTTGATCAAAGTCTAATCGGTGGTGTAATTCTAAAATCATCGAACGTTATTTTTGATGGAAGTGTTAAGACAAAAATTAACAACATTAAAAAACTTCTATTGAGTTAATAACAATATCTATCAAAGAGGTGAAACTTTTATGAGCATTAATGCTGAAGAAATCAGTGCTCTAATCAAGCAACAATTATCCGGTTACAAGGATGACTTAGCTGTTGAAGAAACAGGGGTTGTTACCTACGTTGGTGACGGTGTTGCTCGTGCTCATGGTTTAGATAATGCGTTGTCTGGTGAGTTACTTGAATTCGAAAACGGAATCTATGGTATGGCTCAAAACCTTGAAAGTAACGATGTAGGTATTGTTGTTTTAGGTGACTGTACACATATTCGTGAAGGTGCAACTATTAAACGTACCGGTAAAATCATGGAAGTTCCTGTTGGAGAAGAAATGGTGGGTAGAACCATCAACTCATTAGGTCAACCAATTGATGGTAAGGGTGATATCAAGACTGAATCATCTCGTCCTATTGAAAAGAAAGCTCCAGGTATCATGGACAGACAAAGTGTTTCTGAACCATTACAAACTGGTATTAAGTCAATCGATGCGTTAGTTCCAATTGGCCGTGGTCAACGTGAATTAATCATCGGTGATAGAAAAACAGGTAAGACTTCAATCGCTGTCGATACTATCTTGAACCAAAAGGATCAAGATATGATTTGTATCTACGTTGCGATTGGACAAAAGGACTCAACTGTCCGTTCACAAGTTGCTACTCTAGAAAAGTTTGGCGCAATGGATTACACAATCGTATTGTCAGCCGGTCCTTCTGAACCAGCTCCATTACTATACATTGCTCCTTACGCTGGTGCAGCTATTGGTGAATACTTTATGAACCAAGGTAAGCATGTTTTAATCGTTTACGATGATTTAACAAAACAAGCTAACGCTTACCGTGAACTATCACTTATTCTTCGTAGACCTCCTGGTCGTGAAGCATATCCTGGTGATATCTTCTATACCCACTCACGTTTACTAGAACGTGCTGCTAAGTTATCAGACAAGTTAGGTGGCGGTTCAATGACTGCTCTACCAATTGTTGAAACTCAAGCAGGGGACGTTTCAGCTTACATTCCAACCAACGTTATTTCAATTACTGATGGTCAAATCTTCTTGAACTCAGACATGTTCTATTCAGGAACTCGTCCAGCCATTGATGCTGGTACATCAGTTTCTCGTGTTGGTGGGGACGCTCAAATTAAAGCGATGAAACAAGTAGCAGGTACTTTAAGACTTGATCTAGCTTCATATCATGAACTACAAGCCTTTGCTCAATTCGGTTCAGACTTGGATGATGCAACTCAAGCTAAGTTGAACCGTGGTGCTCGTACTGAAGAAGTTCTAAAACAACCTCTTCACGCTCCACTACCTGTCGAAAAACAAGTACTTATTCTATTTAGTTTGACACACGGATACCTAGACAACATTGCTGTTGACGATATCCAACGTTACCAAACTGAATTATTTAACTTCTTCGACGCTTCACACCGTGACTTACTAGATACAATTGTAAACACTGGTAAGTTACCAGAAGGTGATGCTTTAGCAAATGCAGTTGATGAATTTACTAAATCATTCACTCCAAGTAAGCAAGAAGAAACACAAAATAACTAGCTTGAAGGATGGTGAGAACTAATGGCTGAATCTATTAATGATGTTAAACATCGTATTGCATCAACCAGAAATACACGTCAAATTACTACTGCGATGCAAATGGTTTCTACTGCAAAGTTAAACCGTATTCAAAAGCATACCAGTAATTATGAGGAATATGTTTCTCGTGTTAAGGCTGTTGTAATGCATTTAGCTCAGTCTCATTTGTTAGACAAAATTAATTCCTCAAGTAATGCGTCTGACCACAAGTCTGGTAAGACAGCATACCTAGTTATTACATCTGATCGTGGAATGGTAGGAAGTTACAACAGTAATGTGATTAGAGAAACTAATAACTTTATTGAAGAACATACTCCAAATCCTGATGATTACATGATTTTAGCTGTAGGTGGAAACGGTGCCGACTTTTATAAGAACCGTAATGTAAACGTGGCTTATGAATACCGTGGCGTTTCTGATATTCCTACTTTCGCTGAAGTTAGAGAAATCGTTAAGACTGCAAACTCAATGTTTGAAGATGGTGTGTTTGACAAGTTATACGTTTGCTACACACACTTTGTTAACCGTATTTCTTCAACTTTCAGAGCTGAAAAAATGCTACCAATGGATAGCGAAGCATTCGAAGAAGAATCAAGCAAGGACATTAAAGCACATGACTTTAGTGCTGAATATGAAATTGAAGCAGATGAATCAGCTGTATTGAAGGTTGTATTGCCTCAATACGCACAAAGCTTAGTATTCGGAGCAATCCTTGATGCTAAGACTTCAGAACATTCATCAAGTTCAACTGCCATGCAATCTGCTTCAGATAATGCATCAGATCTTATTTCTAGATTAGAATTACAATATAACCGTGCAAGACAAGCTGCTATTACTACCGAAATTACTGAAATTGTCGGTGGTCAAGAAGCTTTGAAGCACTAATATGACGGGAGGAATTAACGAAAATGAGTACTGGTAAGATTATTCAAGTTATTGGACCAGTCGTTGACGTTGAATTCCCAACGGACGTTGAATTACCCGACATCAACACCGCTCTTCGTGTACACAAAGACGAAAATGAAACTTTAGTTACAGAAGTTACGCTTGAATTAGGTGACGGTGTTGTTAGAACTATCGCCATGGACGGAACTGACGGTTTACGTCGTGGAATGGAAGTTGAAAATACTAAAGCTCCTATTTCAGTTCCTGTTGGTGAAAACACTCTAGGTCGTGTATTTAACGTTCTTGGTGAACCAATTGATGGTGGTCCTGAATTTGGCGACGATACAGAACGCTGGCCAATTCATAGACAAGCTCCAAGTTACGACCAATTAAATCCATCTGCAGAAATTCTAGAAACCGGTATTAAAGTTATCGATTTACTAGCACCATACATTCGTGGTGGTAAAGTTGGATTGTTCGGTGGTGCCGGAGTTGGTAAAACTGTTTTAATTCAAGAATTAATTCATAATATTGCTCAAGGACATAATGGTATCTCAGTATTCACCGGTGTTGGTGAACGTACTCGTGAAGGTAACGATATGTACTTTGAAATGAAAGGTTCAGGTGTCTTGGACAAGACAGCCATGGTATATGGTCAAATGAACGAGCCACCTGGAGCACGTATGCGTGTTGCTTTAACTGGTTTGACTATCGCGGAATACTTCCGTGACGAAGTTGGTACCGATGTTCTATTGTTCATCGATAACATCTTTAGATTTACTCAAGCCGGTACAGAAGTTTCCGCATTGTTAGGTCGTATTCCATCAGCCGTAGGTTACCAACCTACATTGGCTACTGAAATGGGTCAATTGCAAGAACGTATCACTTCAACTAAGAATGGTGCGATTACCTCAATTCAAGCCGTTTACGTTCCTGCCGATGATTACACCGACCCTGCTCCTGCAACTACTTTCGCTCACTTGGATGCAACAACCAACTTGGAACGTTCATTAACTCAACAAGGTATCTACCCAGCCGTTGATCCATTGGCATCAACATCAGCTGCTCTAGATCCATCAATCGTTGGTGAAGAACACTACAAGGTTGCAACTGAAGTACAACAAGTATTGCAAAGATATCATGAACTTCAAGATATCATTTCTATCTTAGGTATGGATGAATTATCTGACGAAGAAAAGACCATTGTTGGTCGTGCACGTCGTATTCAATTCTTCCTATCACAAAGCTTTAGTGTTGCTGAAACATTTACTGGTTTACCAGGTAAATATGTTCCAGTTGCCAAGACTGTTGAAAGTTTCAAAGCTATCCTAGATGGTAAGTATGATGATCTTCCTGAAGATGCATTTAGAAACTGTGGACCTATTGAAGACGTAGTTGAAAATGCTAAAAAAATGAAGCAAAACAACTAAGGAGGGTTCTAATTGGCTGATAACAACTCAGTATTAACCGTTAGTATCGTTACTCCTGATGGTAAGGTATATGAACGTGAAGATGCTCGCTTGGTTATTGTTAGAACCAAGAGTGGTCAATTAGGAATTATGCCTAATCATGTTCCCGTAATAGCTTCATTGGAAGTTGACGAAGTAAAAGTAAAATCCGGTTCAGATGTAGATGAAATCGCCGTTAACGGAGGTTTCGTTGAATTCTCAAACAATAACTTAACTGTTATTGCTGATAGTGCCGAAAAGCAAGGGGATATCGATGTTGATCGTGCCGCTGCTGCGAGAGACCGTGCTCAAAAGGCATTGGAAATCGCAAGACAAAAGCAAGATAATCAAGAAATCCTAAGAAATCAAGTTGCTTTGAGAAGAGCTATTAACCGAATTCATGTTGCTAAACATTAAGAAAGAGGTCTGCATTTAGTGCGGACCTTTTTTGATACATAAATAAAAAATAAATTAATAAATAGTTAATAAAGATTAGAAAGACAAAATGGTAATTTTATGTTATAGTTGCAATAAAGAATGGAGATATTATGGAATCATCAAATATTAATTATTTCTTAGATTTAGCTATTCAATTGTTCTTTATTGGATTAGCTTTTTGGAGTTTAATTGATATCCATTTAGAAAGATATGTCAAAATGCACATTAATCAGTACAGAATTTTAATAATTCTATTATCTATCTGTATTGGATATGTTTCCGGATCTTTCTTTATATGGGTAATAAATATGACAATAAATCATTAAAATTGAAATTACTGGAGGGTTACCTGTGGATAAAATCGTGATTAAGGGAGGCCAACGCCTTACTGGTAACGTCCACATTGAAGGTGCAAAAAATGCTGTCCTACCAATAATGGCTGCTACTATTTTAGCCAGCGAAGGAAAAACAGTTTTAAATAACGTACCACTACTATCAGACGTATATACAATGGAAGAAGTTTTGCGCTTCTTAAACTTAAAAGTTGAATTTAACACTAATGAGAACCAAATGAGATTTGACGCTACCAATCAAATTTCTTACGAGGCTCCATTAGAATATGTTTCAAAAATGCGAGCATCAATCGTTGTAATGGGACCACTATTAGCGAGATTAGGTCATGCCAAGGTTGCGTTACCTGGTGGATGTGCAATTGGATCTCGTCCGATTGATATTCATTTGAAAGGTTTTGAAGCATTAGGTGCCACAATCGAACAACACGATGGATACGTTGAAGCATTTGCCGAGAACGGTCTAAAGGGTGCTGAAATTTACATGGACTTCCCAAGTGTTGGGGCAACTCAAAACATTATGATGGCTGCGACATTAGCTGAAGGTCAAACTATTATTGAAAATGTTGCTCAAGAACCTGAAATCGTTGACTTAGCAAACATCTTAAATGCGATGGGTGCTAACGTTATGGGTGCTGGTACTAGCAAGATTAAGATTAAGGGTGTAAGTAAGTTACACGGTGTCGATCACAGTGTACTACAAGACCGCATCGAAGCAGGTACTTTCATGGTAGCTGCAGCTTTAACACACGGTAACATCTTGATTGAAGATGCTGAAGCATCTTACAACCAACCATTAATCGCTAAGATGCAAGAAATGGGTGTAACTGTAAAGGAAGAAGCAAATGGGATTCGTGTGATTGGTCCAGACGAATTAAAGCCTGTTGACGTAAAGACACTTCCATACCCAGGTTTTCCAACAGACATGCAACCTCAAATGACTGTTTTACAATTGGCTGCTCAAGGTAGTAGTTTATTGACTGAAACAGTGTTTGAAAATCGTTTCATGCACTTAGACGAATTAGCAAGAATGAACGCTAAATTTAGAATTAACGGGAAAAGTGTGGTCTTAAATGGGCCTACTAAGTTCAGTGGTGCTGAAGTTGCTGCAACTGATTTGAGAGCTGCTGCAGCACTCGTCCTTGCGGGTCTTGTCGCAGACGGTATTACAATCGTTAGAAACCTTAAATACTTAGATCGTGGATACTACGATCTTCATGTTAAGTTAGCCAAATTAGGTGCTGACATTAAGAGAGTTGACATGAAAGATAATGAGGAAATTTCATTTAGTAAAACTTCACAAAAATAAAAGTAATTATAGAGCGATATGATATAATATTTAACATATGAGTTAACTCAGGAGGAAGAGAGAAATGGTAAAAGATATCGGCATTGACTTAGGTACTGCCAATGTTTTAATTTACGTAACTGGAAAGGGAATCGTGTTAAACGAACCTTCAGTTGTTGCGGTAGATATTGAGACAAACAAATTATTAGCAGTTGGTTCTGAAGCTTATAGAATGGTTGGTAGAACACCAAGTAACATTCGTGCAATCAGACCACTAAAAGAAGGAGTTATCTCTGATTTTGATGTAACTGAAAAGATGCTTACATACTTTATCAACAAGTTGAGCGTTAAAGGTTTCATGTCAAAACCAAAGACTATGATTTGTGCTCCAACAAACATTACCAACATCGAAAGAAAAGCAATTATTCAAGCTGCTGAAAAATCCGGTGGTGGTAAAGTTTACATTGAAGAAGAACCTAAGGTTGCAGCAATTGGTGCCGGAATGAACATTTTCCAACCAAGAGGAAACATGGTAATTGACATGGGTGGTGGAACATCTGACATCGCCGTGTTATCATTAGGTGATATTGTTGCAAGTAAGTCCATTCGTGTAGCCGGTGATGTAATGAATAGTGAAATTGTTTCTTACATAAAGGATAAACATGGATTGGTTATCGGTGAACACACTGCTGAAAAGATTAAAATCACTATCGGTACTGCAGATCCAAACGAAACTGACGTAAGAGAAATGGAAGTTCGTGGTAGAGATGTGGTAGGCGGTATGCCAAGATCTATTACTCTAAATAGTTTAGAAGTACAACATGCTGTTCAAGATACTGTTAACCAAATTATTGATGCTGCTAAGGATGTTTTAGAAGTAGTTCCTCCTGAATTAGCTTCTGATATTTTTGATAGAGGAATCATGCTAACTGGTGGATGTGCCTTATTAAGAGGTATCGACCACGCAATTTCGAAAGAATTAACTGTGCCAGTGTTAATTTCTGAAAGTCCTCTAGATAATGTTGCTAAGGGTGCCGGTGCATTGCTTGAACATATCAACAAACAAGAAAGCAAAAAATAAAGATTAATATAAGAAAGTGATAACTGATGAGAAAGTTTCTGATAAAATTAGTGATGGGATATAAACGATTCATTTCACCACTTTTACCGGCGTCTTGTCGTTATTATCCGACATGTTCTACTTATATGATCGATGCTGTCAGAAAGCACGGAGCATTATTAGGTTTTGTAATGGGGTGTGCACGGATTTTACGTTGTCATCCTTTTGTCAAAGGTGGTTATGATCCGGTTTCTGATCATTTTACTATTTTTAGAAATAAGAGGGCGTCGAAAGATTATCGACGTTCTATGAATTTAAAGTAGTCGATCAAATTTTTGAATCGGCTACTTTTATTTTTAGGAGGACAAAATGTCAAAGGGAAAGAAAAATATTGAAGTAACTTTAGATACACAAAACGTAAACGGAGAAGAACGTGAAGTTCTTTTCGTTGGTAAGCAAGAAGTTGGCTTTATCCGTAAAGTGGGTGAAGAAAAGTTCGAAGCTGTCTTTGATGAAGACAATGTATTTAAAGCCAAATCCTTAGACGAAGGAATTGAATTATTGATTAGCCAATACAACTTACACAAGGGCTAAAATGATTTAGAGGTGATTTGCAGTGTTTAATAGTGACAATGATAGCAATTCTTCTCGATTAGATTGGACAATCATAATTTGTGTGGCCCTTTTAGCATTGATTGGTATTGGTGCAATATATGTTGCCGTAAATCATGATTCATATGCCGGAACAATCGTGAAGCAAATGATTACGCAGCTGGTATGGTATTCAATTGGGACTGTCATAATCATAATCATTATGCAATTTGATTCTGAACAATTATGGAAAGTGGCACCGATTATTTACTGGGGAGCTTTGACGTTACTGGCATCGTTACTTGTTTTGTACAGTAGATATTACTTTGTTCAAACAGGGGCCAAGAGTTGGTTCCAATTAGGTCCTTTGACCTTCCAACCGGCTGAAATTATGAAACCAGCGTTTGTGGTTATGTTGGCAAGAGTGATTGTTGAACATAACAGAAACTACGCTGTTCACACATTAAAATCAGACGCACTGTTATTGGGAAAGATGATCTTATGGACATTACCAATCTGTGTGTTATTAAAAATTGAAAATGATTTCGGTACAATGCTTGTTTTCTTTGCCATGCTTGGTGGATTAGTAATTGTATCCGGAATTACTTGGAGAATCATTGTTCCTGGAGTTGCTGCATTCGCAACAATTGGTGGGACTGCTTTAATTTTAGTTATTACTAGTGGTGGTAGAAAGATTTTGGAAGCATTAGGTTTCCAATCTTACCAATTCGATCGTGTTAACGACTGGTTGGACCCATCAAATCCTGAAAATCTAGCTGGTTCCGGATACCAATTATGGCAAAGCATTAAAGCCGTTGGTTCCGGTGGATTCGGTGGAACTGGATTTAACGTGTCACACGTTTATGTTCCAGTTCGTGAATCTGATATGATTTTCTCTGTCATCGGTGAAAACTTTGGTTTCATCGGTGGATTAGTTTTAATTGGTATCTATTTTGTTTTGATTTATCGAATGATAAAGGTTACTTTTGAAACTAAGAATGTCTACTACGCATACATTTCAACTGGAATTATCATGATGATTCTATTCCATGTATTTGAAAATATTGGTATGAGTATTGGACTATTACCATTGACTGGTATTCCATTGCCATTCGTCAGTCAAGGTGGATCTGCTTTGATTGGTAACATGATAGGGATTGGATTAGTTATGTCAATGCAGTATCATAATTATGGTTACATGTTCAGTGCTAGCCGTGACTTCTCATAGCTAATGAATTGACAAGTACATTAAATAATTGTATACTTTATTAAAATTTGATTATAAGATGAGTAAGTAATTAATGAATATCACAGAGAGCTCGGTTGGTGAAAAAGAGTTATTTGTAGTTACCGAATATGGTCTTGATAAATAATCAGTTAGAAAAAATTGGTATAAACTAACATCGTTTGGCAAACGTTATATTGCTGAAGTATTAAAGATACTTATGAGGCTATTGTCGTGAGGCAATGGTGAATAAAAGGTGGTAACACGAGCTTTTCGTCCTTTACTGTTAAGTCAGTAGGTGCGGAAGGCTTTTTTTATTTGAAAGTGAGGAGAAACAGTTTGATTAGATTTAAGAATGTTAACAAGAAGTACAAACTTGAGAAAAGCATTCTAACAGCTGTTAAAGACGTTAATTTAGAAATTAACGACGGTGAAATCTTTGGTATCATCGGATACTCTGGTGCCGGTAAATCAACACTTGTTAGAATGTTAGATGGTCTAGAAGCCCCAACTTCTGGTTCTATCGAAATTAATGGTAAGGATATTGCGAAATTAAGTAGCAAGGAATTAAGATCACAACGTAAGAAGGTTGGTATGATTTTCCAACACTTTAACTTACTATGGTCTAGAACCATTCAAGAAAACATTGAATTGCCACTAGAAATTGCTGGTGTTGCTAAAGAACAACGCCATCAAAAAGCTGAAAAGCTAATTGATTTAGTTGGTTTAAAGGGTCGTGAAAACGACTATCCTTCAGAACTATCTGGTGGACAAAAACAACGTGTTGGTATCGCCAGAGCATTGGCTAATGACCCAGAAATTCTTATTTCTGATGAAGCTACTAGTGCGCTAGATCCACAAACAACAGATGAAATTTTGGACTTATTACTAGAAATCAACAAGAAGTTAAACCTAACTATTCTTTTGATTACTCACGAAATGCATGCCATTAGAAAGACAGCTTCAAAAGTTGCCGTTATGCAAGATGGTCAAGTTGTTGAATCAGGTAATGTCTACGACATTTTCCAAAATCCTCAACAAGAAATCACTAAACGTTTCGTTAACGAAGATGACAATCCAAATGCTAAGGACTTAAACATGACCGTTGACGAAATCATTAAGAACTATCCAAATGGGATGGTGATTAAGTTAACCTTTAAGGGTACTCAATCACAACAACCAGTTGTATCCCAAATGATTCGCGAATTTGATTCATTAGAATTAAACATCATTGAAGGAAGTATTCATCAAACACAAGGCGGTTCAATCGGTTCACTAATCTTACAACTATTAGGAACTACCGAAGACCAAAACAAGGCTGTTGAATACTTGAAATCAGTAAACGTGGAAGCAGAGGTGATTAACCGTGGCTAATCAAGGAATTCAATCATACTTCCAATTCAATAACGTTAATTGGAGTGCAATGAGACAAGCAACATGGGAAACAGTTTGGATGACTGCTTTATCAATGATTATTGTTGCTGTATTAGGAATTATTTTAGGACTATTATTATTTGAAAGTCGTAACAAGTCTGGTTTTGGCTGGAAGGTTATTAACTGGATCGTTTCATTCTTCGTAAATGTATTCAGATCAATTCCATTCATTATCTTGATCGTGTTGCTATTACCATTCACTAAGGACCTTGTAGGTACCATTATTGGACCTAAGGCAGCTATTCCATCACTAGTTATCTCAGCTGCTCCATTCTACGCAAGAATGGTTGAAGCTAACTTTAGAGAAGTTGATGATGGTGTAATTGAAGCTGTTAAATCAATGGGTGGTACTAACTGGGATGTTATCTTTAAGGTATTACTTCCAGAAAGTACACCAGCATTGATTGCCGGAGCAACTGTTACTGCTATTTCATTGATTTCATACACTGCAATGGCTGGTGCTATTGGTTCTGGTGGTCTAGGTTACCTAGCATACTTGGATGGTTTCCAATCAAATAACAACACTGTTACTTTAGTGGCAACCGTTATTATTTTAATTATTGTTCTAATCGTTCAAACAGTTGGAGACTTACTAGTTAAGAAAATCGACAAACGTACACTATAAGGGGGATATTAAAATGAAAAAACTTTTATCCTTTGGTGGAATCGTTGTTTTATTCATCGTTTTACTATTACTAGGTCCTGGTAACTACAAGGCAAAGAATACAATTCGAATCGGGGCTTCTAATATTCCCCATGCACAAATTCTTCGCCATATCGAACCTGAACTTAGAAAAAAGGGCATTAAGTTAGATATCGTTACTTTCCAAGACTACGTGTTACCTAACCGTGCGTTAGCTGGAAAACAATTAGATGCTAATTACTTCCAAACTCCAGCGTTCTTAGATCAATGGAACAAGGAATATAATGGCAATTTAGTTAATGTAGGGGCCGTTCATTTGGAACCTATTGGTATTTACTCCAAGAAGTATAAAAAGCTCTCAGACCTTAAAAATGGTGCTCACATCCTAGTAAGTAGTAATGCACCTGATTATGGTCGTATTCTTCAATTATTCCAACAAAATGGATTAATTAAGATTAAGAAGGGTGTTAACATCACTCAAGCTAACTTCAGTGATATCGCTTATAATCCAAAACATTTGGTATTCCAAACTGGATATGAACCAAAGATTATGCCATTGATTTACAACAACGGTGAAGGTGATGCTGTGGCAATTAACTCTAATTACGCAGTTCAAGGCGGTTTACAACCAGATAAGCAAGCAATTGCTTTACAAAAACCTGAAAAGAACTCACCATACTTCAACATTGTTGCCGTTAGAAATGGTGATCAAAACAGAAAAGACATCAAAGAATTGGTTAAGGTTTTGCAATCTAAATCAACTCAAGAATGGATTAAAAAACATTACAAAGGTTCTGTGCTACCAGCTAAGAACTACTAATAAAAAAGCGTTTGAGACGCTTTTTTTTATTGACTTTTTTTAGTTTAAACTTTATAGTTAGTTACATAAGTAATTAACCAAAGATAGGCGGTGAAAAGGATGCAATTTGACTTTAATAGTCCAGAGCCCATTTTTATTCAGGTTGCCACTCAACTAGAGGATGCAATCTTTACTGGTGCTTTCCAAGAGGGTGCGCAGATTCCGTCAACGACAGAAATTTCAAAGCAATTTAAGATTAATCCAGCAACAGTTCTTAAGGGGATGAACATGTTGGTTAATAATGATTTGTTAGAAAAGCGTCGTGGGCGTGGGACCTTTGTGAAGCAAGGATCTCAGGAGATAATTATTAAACGAAGACAGGAACATTTCTACAATGATTACATTTTGAATTTAATCAATGAATCAAAGAAATTGCATCTATCTGAAGACGATATTTTGACACTAGTGAAGAGAGGGTACGACAATGAGCAAGATTGAAGTTAGACACTTAGCTAAACGTTTCAAATTTTCAAAGAAACCTCTATTAAATGAAGTTAATTTTACGCTAGAAGAAAACGAAATTTACGGATTATTCGGTGAAAACGGAGCCGGTAAATCAACATTAATGAGTATGATTGCCGATTACAATCGACCATCAGCCGGTGAAATTCTTTTTGATGGTGAAAATGTTCATGAAAATGATGAAGCATTAAGCGAAATCTATTACATGAACCAAGATAATATGTATCCAAAGAAGGATAAGGTTAGACAAATCTTTTCCTTCGTTGAATCCATGTACGAAGATTATGACGTTGAACTACAGGAGAAACTAGTTAAGGAATTTAAGCTAGATGTTAATCAAAAGCTTAATAAGTTATCTACCGGATACCAGTCGATCGTTAAAATCATTATTTCACTATGTGTACCTTGTAAGTTTGTCCTATTAGATGAACCTACATTAGGTTTGGATGCTAGAAATCGTGAAGTATTTCAACGTAACTTAATTGAAACCTACAGTGAAAATCCGAGAACTTTTGTGATTTCAACTCACATTATTGATGAAATTGACCGGATTATTAGTGACGTTATCTTGCTTCAAGATGGTGTAATCAAGATGAACGAAAACTTAGAGAAAATCGCATCCAAGTCTTACAGTATTTCAGGACCTGCTGAAGATGTTGATGCCTACCTTCAAGGAATAAGTGCCTTAGAAGAAGAACAACTGGGTAGATACAAGACTGTTCACTTTATGGATCAATTACCACAAAGAGAAGTGCCAGCATCTGTGGATATTGAACAAATGAAATTACAAAAACTACTAGTATACATTATGGATAGGGGTGAAAAGTAATGAAGAAAAAAGCACTAGCTAAGCAATATCTCCATGACTTTATTCCATTTATTTGGTACGGAATAATTGTTGCCATTGTTTATATTTTGTTTGCATTGCTAACAGACGCAAATACTGCCTCAACCGCTGCAACTATTAAAGAAGATTTGAAGGAAACCTTTGTACTATCACCTTATCTAATCACCTTAGTGACGATGTTAGGAATTAGTTTTAATTACCATAGATTTCAAGTTGCATTACAAAACGGGGTTTCTCGTAAGACATTTTGGAAGGCTAAGATGATTTTTATCATCAAAGCGGCTTTCCTTGTTAATGTCGTTAACGTATTTTTAGGCCTATTGAATGTTATGATGGGTCATGAACAAACATATGCGTATTACCAATTATTTGGCAAAGCTTTTAGTAATATGTTTTTACAATCTATTTTTATGTTTATCACAGACTATGTAGTATTAGTATTTATATTCATTGCCATGAATACTTTTGGGACCATTGCATCATTAATGAACAGAATTGGTAAATCAATCTTTTACTCAATTGGTGTGGTTTTCTATATCTTCTTTACCAATCTGTTAACCCAATACGGCTCACAGAAAATAATCAGTAAATTTTATGCTCGAATCAATGGTGAAGCAATTTTAAACTTTATTTTTGGCGTTGATAGATACCATTCTAAGCCATTTGCGTTGATCGGAGTTTTTATTATCTTATCTATTATTGCAGCAGGATTTAATTTATTATTCACCAAATTAGAACAAGTAAAAAGATAAAAAAGAATTCTTTAATCTGCAAAACCATGTTATAATGTAGTTTCAAAGAATTATTGATAGGACGGTATAAAATGATGAAAAAGACTCATTTAGCATTACTTTTCGGTGGAGATTCATCAGAACATGATGTTTCAAAACGTTCAGCTCATAACATTTATGATGCGATGGATAAAGATAAGTACGATATTAGCTTATTCTTAATTACTAAGACAGGAATTATCTTAGATAATGAATCATCACACCGTGTGTTTGATGGTGAACCTGAAGATGCTGTGGTTGAAGAAGCTGTTAAGAACTTAGACTTCTCAGATCCATTGGCCCCAATTAAAAACTTATCAAAGACTAAGGATATTGACGTGTTCTTCCCAATCGTTCACGGTAACTTGGGTGAAGATGGTACTATCCAAGGTCTACTAAGATTACTACATAAGCCATACGTTGGTAGTGGTATCTTGGAATCAGCAATGGGCTTTGATAAAGACATTACTAAGAAGATGTTAAACCTAGCAGGAGTTAGAAACACAAACTACCACTTAATTACTCCTGACAACAAGGACCAATTCTCATACGCTAAACTACAAGCAGAATTCGGTGACGTAATCTTCTTGAAGCCTGCCAACCAAGGTTCATCAGTTGGTATTCACAAGGTAACAAACGAACAAGAGTTTGAAGACGGACTAAAGGATGCATTCAGATACGATTACAAGATCCTAGCTGAACAAGCAATCAACGGTCCAGAAGAATTAGAAATCTCAATCTTAGGTAATGAAAAACCAATTGCTTCTCAAGTTGGTGCCATTCGTGTTCCTAAGGAAGACAAATTCTACACTTATGACAACAAGTTCGTTGACGCTAGCCAAGTTAAGTTTGATATTCCAGTTGATATTCCAGAATCACTATCAGACGAAATTACTGACTTAGCACTACGCGGATACAAGGCATTAGGTCTAAAGGGACTAGCTCGTATTGACTTCTTGGTATCTAAGGAAGGTGTTCCTTATCTAGGAGAAGTTAATACATTACCTGGTTTCACTAACATTAGTCTATACCCACAACTATGGGAAGCTTCAGGTATCAGTTACACTGAACTAATTGATAGATTAATCGACCTAGCTTACAAAGAATTTGATCGTCGAAACAACATTATTCACGATTTCAAACCATTATCATAATATGAAAAAAGAGGTAATCCTTTGGATTATCTCTTTTTTTGTAGGAAAATTGTTTAAGAAAGTATTAAATTAACCAAAAAAGTTTGTGTTTTTATACGTATGTAATAGAGTGAAAATCACCGAAAGGAATTATGAAATATGAAAAGATGTGTATGGGCTAGCGATAGCACCGATATGTTAGTTTATCACGATAAGGAATGGGGAGTTCCAAAGCAGAAAGTATCTGAATTGTTTGAATGTTTAACATTGGAGATATTTCAAGCCGGACTATCTTGGGCAACGGTCTTACGTAAAAGAGAAGCGTTTAGAGAAGACTTTGCTAATTTTGACGTGGATAAAATCAGTCGTTTTAACGATGAAGATGTTGATAAATTGATGAATGACGAAGGAATTATTCGAAATAGGGCGAAGATAGTTGCCACAATTCAAAATGCTAAGGCTTGTATGAATATCGACTTAGTTCATTTAACATGGGAACCATTTGATTTTACGCAAATGGATGGACTAAACGACAACAATAAGGATGACATCAAAGAATTCATTAAGCCATATGTAAAAAGATTTAAAGATGCTGGATTTAAACGTGTCGGACCAACAACACTCTATTCATATATACAATCAGTAGGGGTGATTAATGATCATGAATTAGATTGTTTCAGACATAAAGAATTAAATGATAGTTTTAAAGCGTGATTAAAAGAAAGGATTTTAGAATGAATATTAACGGCACTTTAATTAAGAAGCGACGTAAAAGTTTAAACATAACTCAATGCCAATTAGCTAAACGAGTAGCTTGTACACAACCAGTAATTTGTCAAATTGAAAATGGCAGTTACGACCACCAAATTAGTCTATATGTTGTCAAAAACATTTGTAAGATATTGTTACTAGATATTGATAAGGTAATTGAAAACGAGAAGAAAGTGGCCAGTTACGAAATCAATAGTATTCCATTTTGTGCAGCTTTATGCATTCCAGACGAGATTCAGTCGAAACTGGATAAGTATGAAGATGACTTGGAAGATAAAGAAGACATTAAGTATTTCCAAATCATTCATGCTGCAGTTCAACTCAGTAAGAAAAATTATAGTGTTTCTGTGGATGAACTCCAGAGACTGAACTATAATTTTTACGACAAGAATGAGATTAGTATGCAGAGAATGGTCATCATGGGAATGCTTGCGATTGATTATTTTGCAATGAGAAAATTCTCCATTGCTTATCAATATGTGGTTGAAACAATCGAAATGACTAAGCAAATGAGTAGTTCAGACATTGAGGATATGCAATTCTTAATCTTGTACCGCGAACTTGATTCAATCTGTACAACGCTAAACCTAACGGGTGATTCTAGTTATTTAAAGAAGATATCATGTCGCGCCTTCTATAGAAGTATTGTTGGCATCGAAAGTAAGGGGATTGATATTAAATTTGAAAAGCTGAATCAACCCAATGGAGTATTCGAATACTGGAAACAGTTTTTAAGTGAGAACAATCCATTATCAGTCAATGATGATTGGACGGTAGAATAAAAAAAGACCTGGAATCATTTCCAGGTCTTTTTTGTTTATTTTTCTACTTTGTTGTCTAAGTCTGATTTTACAATTAAGACATCACATTCTGCTACACGAGTTACGTATGAAGCAACTGAACCGATTAATAAACGTTCAGCAGCACTTTGTCCGTTGGCACCGATGATGATTAAATCAGTATCGAAACGATCAACTAAATCTCTTGAGATAATTGATTTAGGAGCTCCGTATTCGATTGTGTAATCAACATTCTTAATTCCAGCATCTTGGGCTTTCTTTAAGTATTTTTCTAGTGAGCTTTTAACACGGCTAGTAACGTCATCTAACATTGATGAGTCGAAATTAGCTAGGTTAGTGAATGATCGCGTATCGATTACGTGAACGATGTGTAAGTCAGCATCATTGTGTTTTGCAACTTCAATTGATTTGTTGAATGCCAGCTTTGAGTTTTTTGAACCATCGATTGGAATCATAATTTGACTGTAATCTTGTAACATATTCTTTCACCTCAAACTATTTACTTGGTAAGGAATGTAAGTAACATTAACTCCATCACCAATAATATTATACAACTTATTACCATAATAGTTGTAACGAAAAAGATATTTGGAATGAAAATTGCGATTGCTGAAAAGACAGCTAGAATGCAAAAGACAATTCCAAAGAACTTAACGATTTTACCTAATCCTTTATTATTTTCGGGATGAAGCATCATAAAAGGCTTATCGGTATGGTTTAAAAGGAAACGACCAATCATAAATAATACAATTGTCGCTAATAATACTAGAATTCTAATTAACATGGGAAACTCCTATTTATCACGTTGTGCGTGAAGTAGTTTTTCGTATTGTTGTTTAAACGTACTTTCAATTTTACCGTTAGTTTTTGGTTGATAGTAAGTATCGTTTTTAATCTTGGTAGGTAGGTATTGTTGTTTAACCCAGTCGTTTGGATAATCGTGGGCGTATTTATAATTAACACCATGACCTAATTTCTTGGCACCAGAGTAGTGACTGTCCTTTAAATGATCTGGGATATCACCATAGTTACCGGTACGGATTTTAGCAATTGCCGCATCAATCGCACGCATTGCTGTGTTTGATTTTGGTGATAGGCATAATTCAATAATCGCATTGGCTAGTGGAATCCTAGCTTCTGGGAAACCGACCTTATTAGCAGCTTCGATTGCAGAAACAGTTCTAGCACATGCTGCCGGATTAGCTAATCCCACATCTTCATATGCGATAACCATTAAACGACGACTGATGGAATTTAAGTCGCCGGATTCAATCAAGCGACCGGCATAGTGAAGGGCAGCGTTAACATCTGATCCACGAATGGATTTTTGAAATGCTGAAACAACGTCATAGTGAGCATCACCGTTTTTGTCTTGCGTTAACGCTTTTCTTTGAAGACATGATTCAACATCTTCTAAAGTAATGTGAATGACGCCTTTATCATCAGGAGTAGTTGATTTAGCAGCTAGTTCAAGTGCGTTTAAAGCACTTCTTAAATCACCGTTGGTGCTAGTTGATAGGAAGTGTAGGGCGTTTTCATCCAATTGGATGTTCATATTACCTAAACCATTATCCTTGTCTTCTAAAGCACGTTTTACGGCTGATTTAATGTCATCCTCGTTAAGAGGGTGAACCTCAAATATTTGGGTTCTACTTCTAATGGCGGGATTGATATTGATATATGGGTTTTCAGTAGTAGCACCAATTAGAATAATATTACCGCTTTCTAGTAGTGGTAATAGGAAGTCCTGTTTGGTTTTATCTAAACGATGAATTTCATCTAAAAGTAATACGACTGTTCCGGACATCTTAGCTTCTTCAGCGACAATTTGTAGGTCCTTTTTGGTATCTGTAGCCGCATTTAATTGACGAAATGCATACTTAGTTGAACCGGCAATTGCGCTGGCAATACTGGTTTTACCTGTCCCAGGAGGTCCGTATAAAATCATTGATGATAAAATTTTGGCTTTTACCATTCGATCGATAATCTTCCCAGGACCGACTAAGTCTTGTTGGCCGACAACGTCTTCAATTTTTTTCGGACGCATACGGTATGCTAGTGGATGCAATTTATCATCACCTTTATTTGAAAATATTTTTGAGTTTACCAAAGAATGATTGGTTAGTTTGCTTATCAGAAGAATCATTGGTTGAATTTTCTGAAGTATCTTGTTGATTGTATTTTTCCTCGAAATCAACTGGGTTAACGTTAATTGATTGACTGTTTGCGTAAACGACACCGTAGTTATCTGGTGCGGTACGGTAGAATGAGTCAGTCCTAATTACGAACTTGATGTTATTTTGTGATGCTAGTCTGATAAAAGGGGAGACAACATCATGATCCAAATTACCGTTAATGATTAGTTGGTAACTGTTGTTGTTATCAAATTCTTTTTGAAGAGCATTCACCGCATTTGGATTTGATAGATCTTTGATTTGGATTGCTAAGGAAACTCTTTCTCTAAAAGTTCCTAAGTATCTGCGTTGTTCATCAGGGTTAACCTTTGGAGTTCCACCCATGGATGATTGTTCTAAACGACTGCTTACGTCATCTTCACTCATATTAATTGCTCCTTTTCATTTATGTGTCTTATTACTATTCTATCATTAATTAAAAGAGGGTAGAAAAAAAGCGTTTTGCAAATGCAAAGCGCTTTTTTGGAGCAACAAGTATAACCAGAAATTATAGCTTGTTGTAGTATTCAACGATTAGTGATGCATCGATATCAGCATTCATTTCATCACGTTGAGGTAATCTAGTTAGAGAACCTTCAAGTTTGTCAGCATCGAATGAAACGTATTGTGGACGACCAACAACAGCTTCAACAGCTTCCTTGATGATTTGTAGGTCTTTTGACTTTTCACGAACTGAAACGACTTGACCAACTTTTACTTCGTATGAAGGAATGTCAACACGTTTGCCATCAACAGTGATGTGACCGTGGTTAACTAATTGACGAGCTTGACGACGAGTTGTTGCTAAACCTAAACGGTAAACAACGTTGTCTAGTCTACGTTCTAGTAATACCATGAAGTTATCACCGTGACGACCTTCTCTAATCTTACCCGCACGAACGAATAGTTTTGAGAATTGACGTTCAGTTAAACCGTACATGAAACGTAGCTTTTGCTTTTCCTTCAATTGAGTACCGTATTCTGATAGCTTACCGCGACGACCTTGACCGTGGTCACCTGGTGCGTATGGGCGACGAGCTAATTCTTTACCAGTACCTGAAAGTGAAATACCAAGACGACGAGAAATTCTCCAACTTGGACCTGTATATCTAGACATAAAAATATCCTCCAATAAAAATTATTATTTGGAGTAAAATAATCACTGTACACTTAGTATTCGTGCATATTGCTCTGCAATGTTCACCCCAGCAGCCGTGGGGGTACTAATTGAACCATTTATAGGCATCAATATGTTGACGAGCTTACCGTGTACTGCTGCATTATTTTACACAAAGGTTATTGTATGATTATTACCACTAGTTGTCAATGGTAATGTGGCTTTCAAAGACTTTAACAAATTCTTCTAGCATTTCTTGATCTTCTTTTGAAAAACGATCGAAGATAGGGGCGTCAATATCTAAGACACCAAATCTAATTCCATCCTTTTCAATTGGAATGACGATTTCTGATTTACTGTTTGAATCACAGGCAATGTGACCCGGAAAATCGTTGACGTTTTCTACGCGGATAGTTTCGTTTTTATCAAAAGCAGTACCACAGACACCGCTACCGATTTTAATGTGGACACAAGCAACTTTACCTTGGAATGGACCTAAGATTAATTCGTTCTTATCATCTACATAGGTATAAAACCCAGTCCAACTAACATCTGGAAGTTCTTGCATTAGTAGTGCAGAGGCGTTTGCCATATTGGCAACATTATTGTGTTCATCGGTTAATAATGCGTCTAACTGTTGTGCTAACATTGAATTGATTTTCATAATTGAAAACTCCCTTGTATATATTGATAATTAGGTGTTTTAATAATTATCTCGTATGATATAATTGAATATAGTTAATTAGTTTATTATTAAAATATTAAAAATACAAATGATTAATTCTAAAAAAAGATTAGATTAAAATAAAAAGTTGTAAGGGGACAGATGTCAAAATGATTGATTTGGTTATTTTCATAATAATAGTGCTAGTAGTACTACTATTAGCGACATACTTTTATCGAAAGAATCTATTTAAGCGACTTGACAGTCTTGAGAAGAAAAGGGCTAAACTAAAAGACGTAATGGTCGAAGATGAGTTAGAAGCAACTGGTAAAATTAAATTAAATGGTGAATCTTTTGATAAATTCAACGAATACAAAGAACAATATGAAAAAATTACCAATTCAGATTTAACAAGTATCAGAAGTAATATGAGTGATGCAGAAGATTTCATTAACAGTTACAAACTATTATCTGCTACAGTTACTATCGGTGACTTGGGGGATGCAATTGAAGTTGTTGATGGTAAATTAAACGACATTGATGATGGCTTAAGTAAGTTACAAGAAGTTGATAGCTTGCATCGTAAAGCCGTTGAAGATGTTGATAACACCATCAGAGAAATTAACCAACAACTTCTATCCCAAAACTATTCATTTGGTCCAAGTAGCGACAATCTTGAAGATAAGTTAAGCACTATCAAGGGTGTTTACGAAGAATTCGTTGCCGAAACTGAAAATGGTGATCAAAACAAGGCTGAAGAATTACTTGGTAAGATTAACAATTTGATTAATGAAATGAATGAATTAATGAAGATTATTCCTGATACATACGTTTCATTATCAAAGGAATTCCCAAGACAATTAGATGAAATTGAACGTGGCCATCGTACAATGATTCAAACCGATTACAACTTTGTCGAAGATGATATTGATGACACTATCAATACACTAAAGGAATCATGCCAAGAAGGATTAAAATCACTTGCTGATTTAGATATCCCAGAAACTAAGAAGATTTGTACATATATTGAAGAAACGATTGATTCAATGTATGCCATCATGGAAAAAGAAATCGTTGCAAAACGCAAGGTTAAGAAAAACATTAGCCTAGTTTACGACTTCATTTTCCACGCTAAGAACCAAAATCGCATCCTAAGCGACGAATTGGATGGTTTAAGCAAGAACTACAATTTGGAACACGATGAAATTGAAAAGACTGCTGAATTAGCTGATAAAATCAGTAAGATTGAAACAATCTATAACAATGATTATGATGCTATCAACGGAAACAAGGCAGTATACTCAGTTATTCAAAAACATCAACAAGATGCTAAACAAGAACTAAGT
Source organism: Apilactobacillus zhangqiuensis (assembly GCF_019656215.1). Classification (GTDB taxonomy): domain Bacteria; phylum Bacillota; class Bacilli; order Lactobacillales; family Lactobacillaceae; genus Apilactobacillus; species Apilactobacillus zhangqiuensis. The sequence goes on along the minus strand of NZ_BPLK01000005.1, from coordinate 57,864 downwards.
TCAATTGAAAAACAACAAAAAGACATTAACGACTCTGTTGCCGAACTAAGCAAGGAGGAAAGAGTTGCCAGAGACAGTCTTCAAAAGTTTGATTTACAACTATTGAACATTAGAAGAAAGATTGACAACTTGAATCTTCCTGGTTTAACGGAAGACTTCTTAGAACGTTATGACTACGTCTACAACGAAGTTTCTAACTTGTCAGAATCAATTAACCAAGTGAAGATTAGTATGGATGAAATTAACCAAAAATTGGCAAATATCTCCGATACAATGGATCACTTGTTATCAGACACTGAAAATATTGTTGATAGTGCGATGTTGTCAGAACGTTTGATGCAATTCGCTAACCGTTATAAGAACGCTAACGAAGATTTAAATGCTGCCTGTGTACAAGCTAAAGACTACTTTGATAATCGTTACCAATATGAAAAGAGTTTAGCTACTATGGCTGCAGCCATCGAAAAGGTAAATCCAGGTGCTTACAAGCAAATGGAAACTGAATATTATAATGAAAAGAAAACAACCAAATAAAATAAAGAAGTAACTTTGATATCATTCAAACGTTACTTCTTTTTTTCTGTTATAATGACAAATATAGTTGAGTCGGACAAATCCAAAATGAAGAAGGGTAATAATGATATACTTTGACAATAGTGCCACAACAAAACCAGATGATTCTGTTGTTGCAACTTACGATAAAGTAAGCAAAGAATTTTGGGGAAACCCATCTAGTTTACATCAATTTGGTGAACAATCATTCAATTTGTTGGAACAATCTAGAGCACAAATTGCTAAATTACTAGGTGTTTTACCAAGTGAAATATTATTTACCAGTGGTGGAACAGAAGGTGACAACTGGGCAATCAAAGGAACAGCCTTTGAAAAACGTGCCTATGGAAATCACATTATCGTAAGCTCTGTTGAACATCCTGCGGTAAAAAACTCCGTTGAACAATTGACACAATTAGGCTTCGAAGTTACTTACTTGCCAGTTGATGATGAAGGTCGTATTTCTGTTGATGATTTAAAGAAAGCCATTCAACCAAGCACAATCTTGGTTTCAATCATGGCCGTAAATAATGAGATTGGTGCTATCCAACCAATTAAAGAAGTCGGCGAACTTTTGAAAGATTATCCTAATATCAGTTACCATATTGATTCTGTTCAAGGAATTGGTAAGGGTATTCAAAATTTGATTTTCAATGATCGTGTTGACTTTGCTACATTCTCAGGTCATAAGTTCCACGCACCAAGAGGTGTCGGTTTTATGTACAAACGTAGTGGTAAGAAAATCGCACCATTGATTACCGGTGGGGGCCAAGAACGTAACCTAAGAAGTAGTACCGAAAACTTGCCTGCAATCACTGCAATGGCACGTGCTTTACGTCTATTATTAGATGATGAAGATAAAAAGGTTGCAAAACAACGCAAAATCAAGCAAAATATTTTAGGACATATTTCTAAATTTGATAAAGTAAAGGTCTTTTCAAAGGATAACGAACACTTTGCACCACATATCTTATGTTTTGCAATTTTGGGTGTTCGTGGTGAAACCATCGTCCATGCGTTCGAAAGCCATGGAATCTTTATTTCCACTACAAGTGCATGTTCTTCTAAACGTCACGTTGCATCAGGGACTTTATCAGCCATGAAGGTTGATGAAGACGAAGCAACTAGTGCTGTGCGTGTTTCATTAGATGAACATAACACAATGGAAGAAGCAGATCGTTTTAACGAAGTCTTTGATGAACTTTATGAAAGATTTAAAAAGATTAACTCATAGAAAGGAAATCCGTGAATGCAATATACTGAAATAATGGTCAGATACGGTGAACTATCCACTAAGGGTAAGAACCGTAAAGACTTTATTAAGCAACTAGGCAAGAACGTTGACAGAGTGTTGCATGATTTCGAAAACCTAAAGGTAAGTGCTAAGCGAGATCGTTTACACGTTACTTTGAACGGGGATGACTCAGATAAAGTTATCGAACGTTTAAAGGATGTTTTTGGAATTGAAAACTTTTCACCTTCAATCAAGGTAGAAAAGGATATCGATAAGGTTAAAGAAACCGCCGTTGAAATGGTTAAAGCCCAATTCAAAGACGGTATGACCTTTAAGATTGACACTCGTCGACAAGATAAGCATTTCCCAATGGACACTCACGACATTAACGATGCTTTAGGTGGATACATCTTGAGTAATGTTGATGGTATCAAGGTTAAAATGAAGAACCCTGACATTAAGTTAAGAGTTGAAGTTCGTATGAATGGAATCTTCTTATCAAGTGAAACCATTGATGGTGCAGGTGGATTACCAGTGGGTACTGGTGGTCGTGCCACTATGATGCTTTCTGGTGGAATTGATTCACCAGTTGCAGCATACATGGGAATGAAACGTGGAGTGAAACTAGATATGGTTCACTTCTATAGTCCTCCATACACAAGTGAGCAAGCATTAGCTAAGGCAAAAGAATTAGCTGCTAAGTTAACTCGTTTTGGTGGTAACATTCAATTCATTCAAGTTCCATTTACTGAAATTCAAGAAGAAATTAAGGAAAAGGTTCCTGAAGGATACTTAATGACTATTCAACGTCGTATGATGTTAAGACTAGCCGCTAAATTGACATTAGACAGACACTGCAAAGGTGTCTTTACTGGTGAATCATTAGGCCAAGTGGCATCACAAACTCTTGAAAGTATGATGGCAATTAATGACGTAACAACTGTTCCGGTATTAAAGCCACTACTTTCAATGGATAAGACAGAAATCATTAAGATTGCTGAAAGAATTGATACTTATGATCTATCAATTATGCCATTTGAAGACTGTTGTACAGTCTTTACTCCACCAGCACCAAAGACTAAGCCTGATCTAGAAAAGACTAGAGCATGTGAAAAGTTAATTGATGTTGAAGGATTAATGCAACGTTCATTAGACAAAGTTAAGATTATCGACATTAAACCAGGGGAAGAATTCTTGAACGCTCAAGAAGACGTATTCGCTGAATTACTATAATCTATAAAAGAGATCATCGTAATTGATGGTCTCTTTTCTTTTTGCTTGCAAATTAATCGTGTAAGTTGTATTTTAAATATTTAGCAACTACCAATTAAGGAGATTTATAACATGCAATTAAAATTTTTAGACAAACCAGTAGAAACAATCAAGGAACCAATGGATAAGGGTCAATCACTACCAGATTTCAAAGTCCTAGATGCTAACAACAAGGAATTTACTAACAAGGATTTCATCGGACGTCCTGCTTTAATTTTGACTGTTCCAGATGTTAACTCAAGAGCATGTAGTTTAGAAGCTAAGAAGTTCAACAGAAAATCAGATAAGTACGAAAATGTTGAATTCTACACTATTTCAAAGAACACAGTTGAAGAACAAAAAGATTGGTGTGCAGCCAAAGGTGTTGAAAGCATGCACTTATTATCAGATGCTGATAATAAGTTTGGTATGGCTTCAGGTACTTATGTTAAGGATATTGACGCATTAGCACGTATGGTTTTTGCAATCGATGCCAACGGTGAAATTGTTTACCGTCAAGTTGTTGAAGAAATCGGTTCACAACCAGATTTCAAAGAAGCAGAAGCTGTTGTTGAAAAATTAAACAAATAGAGTTGACGATTTTCCAAAAATTGTCTAATATAATCAATATAGATTACAAATGCGAAGATCAAGAGAGTAATTTTGATAGTGAGTATCAGAGAAAAGATGATTAGGTGAGACATCTTTCCGTTATTAAAATGAAGGTAGCTTGTGAGCATTCATATTGATATTGATAATTTAGATATGAACGGGCCATCGTTAATTGGATTAAGAGAAAGTATTTGTTAATGCTTTAAATTAGGTGGTACCGCGAGCACTTCGTCCTATTGGATGGAGTGCTCTTTTTATTTACTGGAGGGATGGACTATGGCAAAAGAAACTGAAATGTCTACAAAGTATGACCATAACGCCGTTGAATCTGGTCGTTATGAAAAATGGCTAGAACAAGACGTTTTCAAACCAAGTGGTGACAAGAAGGCTAAACCTTACTCAATCGTTTTACCACCACCAAATGTTACAGGTAAGCTTCATTTAGGACATGCATGGGATACAACCCTACAAGACATGTTAATCAGACAAAAGAGAATGTTAGGATACGATACTCTATGGGTTCCTGGTATGGACCATGCTGGTATCGCTACTCAAGCTAAGGTTGAAGCAAAGCTAAGAGACCAAGGTGTTTCTCGTTACAATCTAGGTCGTGAAAAGTTTGTCGACAAAGTTTGGGAATGGAAAGATGAATACGCAGCAACTATCAAGAAGCAATGGGCTAAGATGGGACTTTCACTTGATTACTCACGTGAACGTTTCACTTTAGACGATGGTTTATCAGAAGCTGTTCGTAAGGTTTTCGTTGATTTATATAATCAAGGTTTAATCTACCGTGGTGAATACATTATTAACTGGGATCCACAAGCACAAACTGCTTTATCAGATATTGAAGTTATTCATAAAGACGATAAAGGTGCTTTCTACCATGTTAAGTACCCATTTGTAGACGGTACTACTTTTGATGGTAAAGACTACATTGAAATTGCCACTACACGTCCTGAAACTATGTTTGGGGATGTTGCCGTAGCTGTTAACCCAAGTGATGAAAGATACAAAGACATCGTTGGTAAGAAGATTATGGTTCCTCTAGTACAAAGAGAGATTCCTATCATCGCTGACCAATATGTAGACCCTGAATTCGGTACTGGTATGGTTAAGATTACTCCAGCCCATGACCCTAATGACTTCAAGGTTGGTAACAGACATGACTTAAAACGTATTAACACTATGAACGGTGACGCAACTATGAACGAAAATGCCGGCAAGTACGTTGGTATGGATCGTTTTGATGCTAGAAAAGCAATGGTTGCCGATCTAGAAGACCAAGGTTACATGCTAAAGATTGACCCAATTGTTCACTCAGTCGGTCACTCAGAAAGAACCGGTGTACAAGTTGAATCAAGACTTTCAACTCAATGGTTCGTTAAGATGCAACCACTAGCTGACCGTGCAGTTAAGAACCAATCAACTGACGACAAGGTTAACTTCGTGCCAGAACGTTTTGAAAATACATTCACTCAATGGATGGATAACATTCATGATTGGGTTATTTCTAGACAATTATGGTGGGGTCACAGAATTCCAGCATGGTACAACAAGCAAACAGGCGAAATGTATGTTGGAATGGAAGCTCCTAAGGATGCTGAAAACTGGGAACAAGATCCAGACGTTCTAGATACTTGGTTCTCATCAGCATTATGGCCATTCTCAACTCTAGGTTGGCCCGACGAAGACTCAGAAGACTTCAAACGTTACTTCCCAACTAATACTTTAGTTACTGGTTACGATATCATCTTCTTCTGGGTATCAAGAATGATTTTCCAAAGTTTAACATTTACTAACCGTCGTCCATTCAAGGATGTTTTACTTCACGGTTTAATGCGTGATGCACAAGGTCGTAAGATGAGTAAGTCACTTGGTAATGGTATTGATCCAATGGATGTTATCGATAAGTATGGGGTTGACGCATTGCGTTGGTTCTTAGCTACCGGTAATACAGCAGGACAAGACGTTCGTTTCAGTTACGAAAAGATTGAAGCTGCTTGGAACTTCATTAACAAGTTATGGAACGCTAGTCGTTACGTAATCATGAACTTAGGTGATATGGAAAAACCAGAATTACCTGATTCATCAGAATGGAATCTAGCTGACAAGTGGATTTTAAGTAAGCTAAACAGCGTGGTAAACCAAGTTACTGATCACTTTGAAAAGTACAACTTTGGTGAAGCTGGTCGTGCATTATATGACTTCATTTGGAATGACTTCTGTGACTGGTACATTGAAATGAGTAAAGAAACTCTAACTGGTGACGATGAAAAGGCTAAGAATAACACTAGAAACATCCTAGCTTACACACTAGACAAGATTTTGAAACTAATGCACCCAATGATGCCATTTGTTACTGAAAAGATTTGGTTAACAATGCCTCACGAAGGTGATTCAATCGTGGTTGCTCCATACCCAGTTAACCATGATGAATTCAAGGATGCTAAAGCAGAAAAAGATATGGCTGCTCTAATCGAATTGATTAAGGTTGTTAGAAATATTAGATCACAAGCTAATGCGCCAATGTCATCATCAATCGACCTATTGGTTAAGACTGATAATGACGACTTGAAGAACATCTTCGAAGAAAACAAGCATTACATTGATCGATTCTGTCATCCAAAGGAACTATCAATTGGTTCAGATGTTGTAGCTCCTAAGTTAGCTATGACTGGAATCATGACTGATGCTGAAATCAGTATTCCTTTAGCCGAACTAGTTGATTTAGACGAAGAAATTGCTAGAATCGAAAAGGAAATCGAAAACTACACATTTGAGGTACAACGTGCCGAAAAGAAACTTGCTAACAAGAAGTTTGTTGACAACGCTCCAGAACAAGTTGTTAACGCTGAAAAAGAAAAGCAAGCTGATAACCAATCTAAGTTAGATGCTGCAAAGCAACGACTAGAAGAAATTAAGAGTCAAAAGTAATTTAGATTAATTAAAGAGTCGGACGAGATGTCCGGCTCTTTTTTGAAGGGATGACAAAAATGGATTATCAAACAGCACTTAGCTTTATCCATGGTAGATATAAGTTTAAAAAGCATCCAAGCCTAGATATTATCAAGGACTTGCTAAATCGCTTGGGCAATCCACAAGATGGGGTTAATGCAATCCACGTTGCAGGAACTAATGGTAAAGGGTCCACGGTTGCTTATCTTAGAAACATTTTCCAAGCCGATAACGAAACGGTCGGAACATTCACATCACCATTTTTGATTAAATTCAATGAACGCATCAGTGTGAATGGCAATCCAATCTTAGATGACGAATTGGTTAAATTAGTTGAAACCATTAAACCAATTGCCGAAGAGATGGATGAAACGATACCCGGTGGTGGTCCTACAGAATTTGAAATTATCACAGCAATGATGTTTTTATACTTTTCAAAGCATCCAGTTGATGTGGTGATTGTGGAGGTTGGCATTGGTGGTATTTTGGACTCCACCAATGTTTTTGACCCCACAGTATCAATAATTACTACTATTGGGATGGATCACATGAAGTTACTAGGTGATACGATTCCTAAAATTGCTAGTCAAAAAGCGGGAATTATTAAACAAAATCGTCCGGTAGTAATTGGTAAGGTCGATGACGACGCAATGGAAGTGTTCAAGAATAAGGCATCAGAATTAGATGCTCCACTATATGCTTACGGAAATGAATTCGATACTTCCAAACCGGTCGTGAACAATAACTGGCAACAGTCATTTGATTATGAAGATGATGATAATTTGATTCGTAACATTAAAACGAGCTTGTTAGGTTTTTACCAACCACATAATGCAGCCTGTGCCATTAAAGCTTATGTTTTGCATCAACAGGATAAAGGACTGGATGTTAATAGTTCTGCTATTGTTAATGGAATTTACAACACAACATGGCCAGGTCGTTTTGAAAGGGTTAACGACCAACCGCTGGTGGTGTTAGATGGAGCTCACAATATCGATGCAGTAAGTGAAATTAAAAAGTTGTTAACCGCAGATTTTTCTTCAAACGAAATTTACATTATTATTGGGATTTTAGCCGATAAAGATTATATGGATATGTTAAATATTTTAGGTAGTATTAAGAATGTTCATTTAGTATTAACTAAGTTTGAAGCATATGGTTCACGACAAAGTGTGGATGTCGATGAGATTAGTGGTCAAGTTAAGGCGAAAAATGAAGTAATTATTATCGATGATTGGAAGCGAGCAATTGCTCAAACTGCAGGTGAAATGTCAGAAGATGACATGATTTTAATCACTGGATCACTATATTTTATCTCTGATGTACGAAAATTGTTCAATTTAGAATAAAAAATTGTTAAATTTTAAATTCTTTAATGATAAATGTTGCAAAATCGTATACACTAGAGAGTGTTATTAAAAATTAAAAAATAACTATGGTATACTTAGAAAGTATGCAAAAAAAGGTGAAATTAAAAATAGCCAGCCAAATGTAATTATGAAGGGATGAAAAACTGTGTTTGGATTTGGAACTAAAAATATTGGAATTGATTTAGGAACTGCCAACACAATTGTTTACGTTGATGGTAAAGAAATTGTGTTAAGAGAACCTTCAGTTGTTGCTAAAAATACAAGAACTGGAGAAATCGTTGCAGTTGGACAAGAAGCAAGAGATATGATTGGTCGTACTCCTGCTAGTATTTCTGCAATTAGACCTATGAAAGATGGGGTAATTGCTGACTATGAAACTACTGTTACAATGCTAAAATACTACATTAACAAGACTGTAGGTCATGCTTCAGGTAAGCCTTACGTTATGGTCTGTGTACCAAGTGGTATTACTGCTGTTGAAAAGAGAGCCGTAATCGATGCAACTCGTGTTGCTGGTGCAAAGGACGCTTACGTAATTGAAGAACCTTTTGCAGCTGCCATTGGTGCTGGTCTACCAATCATGGATCCAACTGGTAGCATGGTTGTTGATATTGGTGGTGGTACTACTGATGTTGCTACTATCTCATTAGGTGGTATCGTATCAAGTAGATCACTTCGTGTTGCCGGTGACCGTCTAAATGACGCAATTGCTGCATACATCAGAAAGAAGTACAACCTACTAATCGGTGAAAGAACTGCTGAAAAGCTAAAATGGGATATCGGTTCAGCTTCAATTGAAGGTGCTAAAGATATCGAAAACGTTACTATTCGTGGTAGATACCTACTAACTGGTTTACCAAAGAGTGTGGAAATTACTGCTGAAGACGTAGCAAACGCTATTTCAGAACCAATTCAAGAAATCATTGGAACTGTTAAGGAAACCCTTGAAGAAACATCTCCAGAAATCTCTGCCGATGTTATCGATCATGGTATTGTCTTAACTGGTGGTGGTGCTTTATTGAAGAACTTACCACAAGTTATTTCAGAAGCTACTAAGGTTCCAGTTTCAATCGCTAAGAACCCGCTAGATTGTGTTGCAATCGGAACTGGTGAATCATTAAAGAGCATTGATATTATGAAGAGAAAATAGACTAAATAAGCGGGGAGGTTATCTTCCCGCTTATTTACTAGTACGGAGGATTGAAAAATGCGTAAATTTTTCTCCAATCGAAAGTGGTTAACTGCCATTTTGATTTTTATTATTTGTTTAGGTTTCATATCAGTTTCTGTTTCTACCAGAAATAACAAGTCAATGCCACCATTTATCCAACGCTTTGGAAATGACGTGGTTGGTATTGCTAGTTGGACTGTTGCCGTTCCAGCCAATTCAATTAGACATGCTGGTGAAACTGTAAACAACTTGATTAACACCTACAAGGAAAATCAAAAGCTAAAAGCACAAGTAGAAACAATTACATCAACTAAGGTTAGAGACCAAGCTATTCAAAGCGAAAATGATCAACTAAAACGTGAACTTAAGATTAAAAGTGGTTTAGTTGATTACAATCCAATCGTTGCTGAAGCTTTAGTTAGAACTCCATCAGCATGGAATGATCAATTCGTGATTAACAAAGGTTCATCAGCTGGAGTTAAAAAGAACATGGCTGTTCTTGGCGCTAAAGGATTAATTGGTCGTGTCATCGAAGTTAACAATAGTAACAGTAAAGTAGAATTAATCTCTAATACTGTTGATTCTGATAACAAGTTCCCAGTTGAAGCTACCAATTCAAAGGGTGAAACTGTTAACGGAATTATTAATGGCTATGACAGAAAAACTGGGCAATTAATCATTGGTCACTTAAATACCAAGGTTAAAATTAAGGTAAATGACAAAGTATCTACAAATGGTCTTGGTGGAGTTACACCAAAGGGTATTTACGTAGGTAAAGTTGCAAAGGTAACAACTGATGATTATGGAACTGCTACTAAGTTGTACATCCAAACACCAGCAAACATGAATGATCTTGAAGTTGTTACAGTTGTAGATAAAACATCATAGGGGTGATTAGGATGAGAGAACGTCAACCAATTAGATATGTTTTCATAATTGGATTGTTCATTTCTTTGTTCTTGGATGGATCAATTTCATTAATTTTTAGTCACCTTCTATATGGAAAATATATACTAGTCCCAAGCATTACATTTGCATGGCTATTCTTTGGTATGTACTTCATTAATCGAACAAATGAACACGTTGAAATCTGGGCAGCAATTGCCGGATTATTGTTTGATTTATTCTATACCGGAATTTTAGGTGTATACGTAATCGTTTTCCCAATTGCAATCATCATCGGAAGAAAGTTATATCGCTTTTTACCAATGAACATTGTGACCGGATTATTTTCATTTGCGTTTAATATTGCACTAATTAACGTTTTGGTATATGGCTTAAATCGTTTGATGAATGCTACTAACATGGCAGCTGGGTATTTTTTAATACATGCAGTAATTCCAACTGTATTGTTTAACTCAGTGTTATTCTTAATTTTGTACGTGCCAATCGGGATATTATTTGATCGAATTGAATAGAGTAATAAAAGAGATAAGAGGGAGTATCTATAAATGCAATCTGTAGTACTTAAAGGAACCAAAGACGGATATGAGTTAATTTTAAAAGAAACAGCTAGTATTAGAGAAATCCTAGTTGATTTGAAACAACTACTAGAAGGTCTTGGCGAAGAAAGTGAAAAAGGAAAAAGCCAATTACATTTGAATGTTCAGATGGGTAACAGATTGATGTCAGAAGAAGATAAAAATGATATCATTAAGTTAGTTGATGACTACAAGAATTTAGTTATCGATAACTTTTTATCCAACGTTATTACCAAGGGAGAGTCTGCTAAAATCATGGCGCAAAACAATGTTGATGTGATGAGCAGAGTGATTAGAAATGGTCAAGAAGTAAACGTCGATGGTGATGTTTTATTCTTTGGTAAGATTCATGAAGGTGGAAAGTTAATTGCCACTGGTAATGTATTTAATATGGGAGTTATCGAAGGGATTGTTCAAGCAGGATTTCCTGATGACGAAAGTAAGTTAATCATCGGTAATTTACATACAGCACAACAAGTTCGTGTAGGAGAACAATACGATATTGTAGCGGATCGTCCAATCGAAGATTCTGAAAAGACAGTTGTATATGTAAACGACCTACACGTGCTAAGTTATGGTAAAATAAAGAATCTAAAAGAGATTAATCCAAAGTTCTTTAATCGAATTGGAGGTATTGAATAATGGGAAAAGCCATTGTAATTACATCAGGTAAAGGTGGAGTTGGAAAGACAACTTCAAGTGCTAATATTGGAATTGCGTTAGCAATGATGGGAAAAAGAGTTTGTTTGATTGACTTGGATATTGGTCTAAGAAACCTAGATGTTGTTATGGGTCTAGATAATCGTGTTATGTACGATATCGTAGATGTTGCAACTGGTAGAGTAAAGCTAGTTCAAGCAATGGTGAAAGATAAGCGTTTCGATGACTTATTATATCTATTACCTGCAGCCCAAAATACTGATAAAACAGCTCTAAATGAAGAACAAGTAAAGAGCATTGTTGATGAATTAAAACCAGATTTTGACTACGTCTTTATTGACTGTCCAGCCGGAATCGAACAAGGTTTCATTAACGCCGTTTCAGGTGCTGATGGTGCGATTGTTGTTACTACTCCAGAAATTTCTGCCGTTCGTGATGCTGATCGAGTAATCGGTTTGTTAGAACAACATCCACTTCAAGAAACACCAAAATTAATCATTAACCGTATCAGAAAATCATTGATGCAAGACGATAACTACATGGATGTTGATGAAATCACCACCCATTTAGGAATTGATTTACTAGGTATCATCTTAGATGATGACAAGGTTATTAGTACTTCAAACAACGGTGAATCAATTGTTATGAACCCTGACAACCCAACAGCTCAAGGTTACAGAAATGTAGCTAGAAGACTCGAAGGTGAAACGGTTCCATTGATGAAGATTGATGTCAAAAAAGAAAGTGCATGGGATAAGTTTAAGCATTTATTTAAACGTAACTAAACTTTGATATTGACTTACGATTGAAATTAAGTTATTTTATTAATTATTAAAAGACTTTGATCAGAAATACATTTGCATGTAATTCACAGAGATTCTAGTAACAGGTGAAAGCTAGGTAGTTACAGCAGGTGTTCACATCTGTGAGTTGTTATTCTGAACGTAATTAGGAATAAACCGGTGCAGCCGTTATCTGCGAGTCTATTTGACTCACTGAGCTATTTTGCGCGAGCAGAATAGGAAATTAGGTGGCACCACGTTTTCAACGTCCTTTTAGCATTTTGCTAAAAGGACGTTTTTTTATCAAAGGAGGAATAATTAATGCAATATATTTTAGAAATATTACCTTCACTATTTTCCGGGGTAGTAACCACATTAGAGATTTTCGCATTAACAATCGTTTTATCAATCCCATTAGGAATTTTATTTTCATTAGCATTAACCGGAAAAAATATTATCAAAACAATTTTTGAAATTTATGTCTGGATTATGCGTGGAACACCGCTATTATTGCAATTGATTTTTGTTTTTTACGGTTTACCAATTATTGGAATTGTATTTCCAAGATTTGAAGCAGCAGTGATCGCATTTGTTCTAAACTATGCGGCATACTTTGCTGAAATCTTCAGAGGTGGTTTTCAATCAATTCCAAAGAACCAATTTGAAAGTGCTAAGATGCTTCGCTTAAGCCGTTGGCAAACACTTCGTAACATTGTTATTCCACAAGTTTTCAAAATTGTGTTACCTTCAATCGGGAACGAAGTAATCAACCTTGTTAAAGATTCATCATTAGTTTACGTAATTGGAATTGGTGACTTGCTACAAGCCGGAAATATTGCAACAGCACGTGATGTTACATTGGTTCCATTAATTTTAGTTGCTGTTTTCTACTTAGTACTAACAGCGGTATTAACATTAGTACTTAGAAAAATCGAACAACGTTTTGATTACTGGAGATAGGAGGGATTAACATGTTTCAAGTAAAGAATTTGAATAAGAGTTTTCAAGGTAAAACAATCATCAAGGATATGAACCTGGATGTTGAAGACAACGAAATTTTAAGTATTGTTGGTCCTTCTGGTGCTGGTAAGACAACACTATTAAGATGTATCACTGGTTTGGAAAAAGTTGACTCAGGAAAGTTTTTCTTGGATGGTGAACAAATCGATCCGACTGATGATTCAAAATCTGTTATCGGAGTAGTTTTTCAAGACTTCGGTTTATTCCCAAACTTGACTGTGATTGAAAATATTATTTTGGCACCACAATTAGTGTTAAAGAAATCTAAAGAAGAAGCTTTAAATGAGGCTCAAGAATTAATTGATAAACTAGATTTAACTGGAAAAGAATCACTTTATCCATATCAATTATCTGGTGGACAAAAACAACGTGTCGCAATTGTTAGAACATTAGCAATGCACCCAAAGATTATTTGTTACGACGAACCAACATCCGCATTGGATCCTAAGTTAAGTGAGGAAGTTGGAAAAATTATTTTAGACTTAAAGAAACAAAATATCACACAGCTTGTGGTTACCCACGACATTGCGTTCGCAAACCAAGTTGCTGATAAAGTGAAGGAAGTTAGACCTTTTAAAGAGGAGGGGTAGTCATGAAGACCAAAATTTTAAAAATGGTTGGACTTATTAGTGTTTGTTTGATGGCAGTTATTATGTTATCTGGTTGTGAATCTGTTACACAAAAAGCAAATCATCAAGACACATGGAGCCGCATTAAAAAGAACAAGCAAGTAACCATTGGTCTAGATGTTACCTTTGTTCCGATGGGGTTTGAAAACCAAAGTGGTAAAATCGTCGGTTTCGACGTTGATTTAGCTAACGCTGTTTTTAAGCAATATGGTATTAAGCCAGTTTTTCAACCAATTGACTGGTCAATGAACGTAACCGAACTAAGAAATACCACCATTGACTTAATATGGAATGGTTTTTCAATTACTCCGCAACGACAATCTGTTGTTAACTTCAGTAATCCATACTTGGCAAATGACCAAGAACTAGTTACTTTGAAGTCATCTCACATTAATAAATTTAGTGATATGAATGGCAAGTACCTAGGTGCTCAAAGTGGTTCAGCTGGTCTAAACGATATTAACGATCAACCAAAAGTATTGAAGCAATACATTAAAAATGGATCACCAATCCTATATAATTCATTTACTAATGCATTTATTGACTTGAATCACGGTAGAATTAGTGGGTTGTTAATTGATAGCACATATGCAAACTACTACATTGCACACCAAGCTAACCCAGGATTATACAAAGTGATTAGAGGTAAGTTCCCACCAGAAGAATTTGGTGTTGGAATGCGCAAAGGTGATAAGACAATGCAAGCTAAGATTAATGCTGCATTCAAGAAGCTAGCAAAGAATGGTGAACTGAAGAAGATTTGTGAAAAGTGGTTTGGTAAGAACTACAACTCACCATTAATGAAATTAATAAATAAAACAAAATAAGAACTAGAGGTGGGATTTGTTGCATAAGAAATTAGCTAATGGAGTAGACTTAAATGTTATTTTAGAAGATAAGTTCAAAACGATTTCATTTACTTTTGATCTAGTTAGCGAGGCTATTCCGGAAAATTTTGCCAAACGAGCAGTATTAGCAGAATTGATGGAAATTAGTAATCAAGATTATCCAACGCAATCCAAATTAGCAAGATACTTATCATCAATGTATGGAGCCAGTTTTGGAACCAACGTTTTAAGATATGGTAATTTATCAGTTCTAAGAATTAATTTAAGTATTCCAAATCCAAAGTTTGTGGATGCCGAAGATGATTTGTTACAACAGGCTGTTAGTTTTATTTATAGTGTCGTATTCAAGCCATTGGCTGCTAACAATCAATTTGATAAGGACACTTTCACCTTACAAAAAAACAACATGAAAAAATATGTTGAATCAGTTGCTGATGACAAGCAATACTATGCTTCAATTCAATTGAAAAAGTTATTTTACAAGGACTACTTAAATCGTGGTTCTTTTATATTTGGTACACCAAATGACTATGATTTGATTGATAATAAAAATGAATATGAATATTATTCTTCAGTTTTGAATAACGACAACATCAAGATTTCCGTAATCGGTGACGTTGATGAAGATAAGATTTATCAACTATTCAATCAGTTCGATTTATCGGATCGAAATGTCGAATATGAATTACAACCATTAACATCTTTTAAGATGAATGATGATGTTGAAATGGTTGATAAGAAGATTCAATCTTCACAAAGTTGTTTGAATTTAGGATATCGCTTGCCAATTTTTTATAATAATAAAGAAGCAATGGCTGCGGTATTGTTTAACGCAATCTTTGGTGGAACACCGCAATCAAAACTATTCAAAAACGTTAGAGAAAAGAATAGTTTAGCGTACAGTGCAAGCAGTTCATATAATTCCATCAATGGATTTGTCATGGTTAGCACCGGAATCAATTATCAAAACAGGGATAAGGTGTTATCAATCGTTAAAGAACAACTAGATGATATTGTAAAAGGAAACGTCGACGTAGATGTTTTAAACAGTATCAAGGCTGAAATGATTAACGCCAAAAAATCTGTTTTAGATAGTCCTCGACAAAACATGGAACAACAATTTGTTAATGGATTGTTGAACCGTGCATTATCGTTTGAAGAATGGAAACAACGTGTTAATGAAGTGACAATTGAACAAATTGCCAACGTTGCTAAAAAAGTAGAATTAAATTCAATTTTCTTCTTAGATGGGAGGATTGATGATGCAAATTAAAGAGTATCGTAAATTTAACGAAAAGGTTTATATCGATAAGATGGACAATGGATTGTCAGTCGTAGTAGTTCCAAAGAAGGGCTACCAAAAGACATACGCCACTTTTTCCGTTCGATATGGATCTATTGATACTAACATTAATGGTAAGAATTATCCGGCAGGAATTGCTCATTTCTTAGAACATAAAATGTTCGATAAAAAGGATCACGACGCAATGGATACATTCTCCAAATATGGTGCAGGATCTAACGCATTTACTAGTTTTAATAAAACAAGTTACCTATTCTCTACCACTGATAATGTTCATGAAAACCTAATTGAGTTGTTAGACTTCGTTCAAGAACCTTACTTTAGTGACGCAAAGGTTGAAAAAGAAAAGGGCATCATTGGCCAAGAAATTAGTATGTATGATGATGAACCCGGAGCGGTTTTATTCTTCAAGACAGTGCAAAACATGTTCCCAGATACGCCATTGAATGTTGATATTGCGGGAACAGAAGATTCTATCTACAAGATTACCAAACAGGATTTATATGATTCATATAATTACTTCTATCAGCCACAAAACATGCAACTTACAGTGGTTGGAAATGTTATTCCCGAAGATGTCTTTAAGTGGGTTAGTGATAATCAAAGTAAAAAATCATTTGCAAATCCTAGGGATGTTAAGGAAACAATTATTCAGTCTTCATCCATTGTTAAGGAAACAACTCACTACATGGACGTAAATCGTCCAAAGGTTGCCTTGGGAATTAAGGGTGATTCTAAATACAACGGTGATATCAAATATGAACTATCCATATCATTATTGCTTCAACTTCTTTTATCAGAAGGTTCTGAAATCTACGAAAAATTGTACAATGATGGAGTAATCGATGATTCATTTGGTTTTGATTTCGATTGCGAAGATCAATTCAATTTTGCTGTCTTAGCCGGTGAAACTGAAAAAATCGATGATTTCATTGAAAAGATCACCGATGTATTAGTGAACTTTGCTGAATATATTTCAGATAAAAACGATGAATTTGAGCTAATCAAAAAGGAAGAAATTGGCCAACATGTTTCAATGATGAATTCGATTGAGGCGATTGCTAATAACATGTCAGATCAAAATCATGATTTTGAAAATATTTATGATGAAATTGAGATGATTAAACAATTAGAATTAGATGATTTGATTCATTATGGCAAATTATTCTTAAGACCTGATATGATAGTGAAAAATAAGGTTTTTCCTAAAAATAAATTAGTTTAGATGCTTAGAAAATACGCTTAATTATGATATACTGTAAATGTAAAATAATAAATAAGTGGAGTAATACCTATGCAAAATAACAATGGAAAACAAGTAGAAATTGGTAAATCACTACACGAAGCACGTGTCGCCAAGGGAATGTCCATTGACGATATTCAAAAGATTACCAAAATCCAAAAACATTACCTTGAAGCAATCGAACAGGGGAACTTTGATGAACTTCCTGGTGATTTTTACGTTCGCGCGTTTATTAAGCAATTCGCTGACACTGTTGGCGTTAACGGTATTGAACTATTAAATGAACATGACGATAGTCTACCAGATACTCAAAGTGAAGAATACGCTGAGGAAGTATCAAAGGATGACGTTAATAGCCGAGTAGCTAGTCGTAGTCGTGAACACAGAAAAGACTCGTTCCGTAAGGTTATTCCTACCATCGGAATTATCGTAGCAATCCTAGTGGTTGTTTGCGGTGTTTGGGCAGTTGTTGTACATACTAATAGTTCTTCTCAAACTAGTATTAGTAGCAGTTCTGTTTCAGTTACTGGTTCTTCTGAATCATCAACTTCATCAAGCAGCAAGGCTGATGACAAGAAGAAAGAAGAAAAGAAGTCCACTGATAAGAAGACTACCATCAAGGAAGTTAGTGCTACTAAGTATAATGTGACTGGTCAAAAGGAAAACACTATTACTCTAAAGGCTACTGGTAGAGCATGGTCATCAATTATGGCTGATAACAAGACTCTATTCCAAGGCTCACAAAGCAATGGTGACAAGAAAGATGTTAAGCTTCCAGCTAACACAAAGAGTGTTAACATTTCATTAGGTAACACCCAAGGCGCAAAAATCTTGGTTAACGGTACTGAATTGAAATACGACAAGAGCACACCTTTAACTACACAAATTACATTAGAATTTAGCAAATAAAAAAGAGGGCTTTGTAAAGCCCTTTTTTATTTCTTTGGAGGAAAATATGAATTTACCAAACAAACTTACTTTAATTAGAATCATCATGATTCCATTATTCATTATCTTGCTTTCATGTTCTATTAACATGGGAACAGTTATCTGGTTAGGAACAAGCATCCAAGTTACCAGAATCGTAGCTGCAATAGTCTTTGCTGCTGCATGTATTACAGACTTTTTAGATGGCCAAATTGCCAGAAGACAACATTTAGTTACCAACTTTGGTAAGTTTGCCGATCCATTGGCTGACAAAATGATTGTTATGTCTGCATTCATTATCTTAGTTTCATTTGATTTTGTACCAGCATGGGTTGCAGCTATAATCGTATGTCGTGAACTAGCGGTTACCGGTCTAAGATTAATTGTTGTGGAAAACGATGGCCAAGTGATTGCAGCTGCATGGCCCGGTAAGATTAAGACCTTCAGTCAAATGATTGCCATTATCTTATTGTTATTGAATGACTTCTTAATCATTCCATTCACTACAATTGGTTTTGGTACATTACTACTTTACATTTGCTTATTCTTTACTGTTTACTCAGGTATTGAATACTTCTGGAAGAGTCGCTTCATTTTTGCAGATTCTTTCAAGTAAATCGATTTAATTATCGTATATATATAAGAAAGGTTGGATTATGTATGCAAATTGATACGTCGATTGTTAATAAACTAATTGATGATAAGTTAACCATAACTGGAGCGGAAAGTTTAACAGCAGGGATGTTTCAATCTACGATTGGCGGTGTTCCTGGTGTATCTGCAATCTTTTATGGTGGCTTTGTGACTTACTCAAATGAAGCAAAGGCCAAACTATTATCAATTCCAATGGATGTGATTGATGAATACGGTGTTGTTTCTGAACAGGTTGCCATTTGGATGGCTAAACAATCTAAGCAAATCATGAATGTTGACATAGGTGTCTCATTTACTGGTGTTGCGGGTCCTGATAGTTTGGAAGGGCAACCAGCGGGAACTGTATTTATCGGACTAGATTTCAAGGGAAATCAATTTGCAAAGGAATTTCATTTTAGTGGATCTCGCCAAGATGTGCGTGAACAATCAGTTCAAGCTGCATTGAAAATGATTGAAAATGAGTATTCTAAATAATGCGAACTTTTGTTCTGCTTTTACTTGCTTTTTTAATGAGAGATTAGTATAGTATAAATATCGAATAGTTATCAAAGGGAGGTCAATTTAATGGCTGATGAACGAAAAGCGGCTCTAGATGGTGCCTTAAAACGAATTGAAAAAGAATTCGGTAAAGGTTCAATCATGAGAATGGGAGACCGTGGAGATACTAGAATTTCCACTGTACCAACAGGTTCCTTAGCACTTGATAATGCATTAGGTGTTGGAGGATTCCCACGAGGAAGAATTGTTGAAATCTATGGACCTGAAAGTTCAGGTAAGACTACCATTGCGCTACAAGCTGTTGCGGAAGTACAAAAACAAGGTGGAACAGCAGCATACATTGATGCTGAAAATGCTTTGGATCCAGTATATGCTACCAACCTAGGGGTAAACATTGATGATTTACTTCTATCACAACCTGATACTGGTGAACAAGGTCTACAAATTTGTGACGCCCTTGTATCTAGTGGTGCCATTGATATCGTAGTTGTCGATTCAGTTGCGGCTTTAGTACCTAGAGCTGAAATTGAAGGTGAAATGGGTGATGCTCACGTTGGTTTGCAAGCTCGTTTAATGTCACAAGCGCTACGTAAGTTATCTGGATCAATTAACAAGACTAAGACTATTGCTCTATTTATTAACCAAATTAGAGAAAAAGTTGGTGTTATGTTTGGTAACCCAGAAACTACACCCGGTGGACGTGCTCTTAAGTTCTACTCAACTATCAGACTAGAAATCAGAAGAGCTGAACAAATTAAAGATGGTACTGACATTATTGGTAACAGAACAAAGATTAAAGTTGCCAAGAATAAGGTAGCTCCTCCATTCAAGCGTGCCGAAGTTGATATCATGTATGGTCAAGGTATTTCACAAACTGGTGAATTAGTTGATATGGCCGTTGAACAAGACATTATTAGTAAGTCTGGTTCATGGTATTCATACGGTGAAGAAAGAATTGGTCAAGGTCGTGAAAACGCAAAAAAATTCTTACAAGATAATCCGGACAAAATGGAAGAAATTAACAAAAAAGTTCGTGCTGCATATGGCATGGGCGGAGATGATTCTGAATCAGGTGAAGCCGAACAAACCAGTTTGGATACCGGTGAAGAATAACGATAAATAAGCCGAAAGGCTTTTTTATTTTGCAAAAGAAAATAACATGTGTTGACACTTACACAACTAAAATTTAAAATATAATAATGTACATTGAACTATTTATTTAGTTCGCAAAATGACTAATAAATCATTCAATGCGCAATTATCAAAAACTTAATTAAATTAGATGATGTGGAGGTGCAATAAGCCTATGACTTATTTTTTACCTATGATCCTCGCAATCATCGCTGCTTTTGTAGTTGGTATTTCTGTGGGAATGTTTTCTAACAAGAAAATTGTTGATAAGAAATTAACAAAGGCCCACATGAGTGCACAAGATATTTTGGAAGATGCTAAACGACAAGCTCAAACTTCAGCTAAAGAAGCGATTCTTGAAGCAAGAGAAAAGAGTAACCGTTATCGTTCAAACATCGAAAAAGAAATTAAGCAAAGACGGATTGAAGTTCAACGACAAGAAAATCGTCTAATTCAACGTGAAGATTCTCTAGATCGTAAAGATGACGCTTTTGACAAGCGTGAAGATTCATTGAATAAGCGTGAAGAAAAGCTTAATTCAAACCAAAAGAAACTTGAACAAAAGCAACAGCAAGCTGATATGCTAGTTAAACAACGTCAAGATGAGTTAGAACGTATCTCTTCACTCTCTCAAGAAGAAGCACAAGAGCTAATTATTAACGAAACAAAGAAAGAATTAGCTGATGAACGTGCCAAGATGGTTAAAGACAGTTATAACCAAGCACGTAAGGAATCTTCTGAGAATGCAAAGAATCTAGTTATTGAAGCGATTCAACAAAGTGCTGCTGACATCGTATCTGAAACCACAGTTTCAGTTGTTAACTTACCTAATGATGATATGAAAGGTCGTATCATCGGACGTGAAGGTAGAAACATCAGAACCTTTGAAACCTTAACGGGAATTGATTTGGTTATTGATGATACTCCAGAAGCAGTTGTGCTAAGTGGGTTTGATCCAATTAGACGTGAAGTTGCCAAGATGGCACTTGAAAGTCTAATTAAAGATGGTCGTATCCACCCAGCTAGAATCGAAGAAATGGTAGATAAGAGTCGTCGAGAACTTGATGAAAAGATTCAAGAAATTGGTGAAGAAACAGTATTTGATTTAGGAATTCATTCATTGAGTCCTGAAATGATTATGATGATTGGTAAATTGAAGTTTAAGATTTATCATGGCCGTAATGTTTTGAGCCATTCTATTGAAGTTGCGAAGTTGTCAGGTGTCTTAGCCGCAGAATTAGGCGAAGATGTCGTATTAGCAAAACGCGCAGGATTGTTGCACGAAATTGGTCGCTCTGCAGATAATGAAACAGAAGGTTCTCACATTGACCTTGGTGTTGACTTAGCCAAGAAGTTCAAAGAAAGTCCAGTTGTTATTGACTCAATCGCAGCCGATAATGAAGACAGCGAACCTAAGTACATCATTTCTGAATTAGTTAACATCGCAAACAAGATTGCGATTGCTAGACCTGGTGCAAAGAGTAAATCTCTTGAAAGCTTTGTTCATCGTCTAGAAAGTTTGGAAACAATTAGTGATAGCTTCGAAGAAGTAAACAAGAGCTACGCAATTCAAGCCGGACGTGAAATTAGAGTGATTGTAAAACCAGAAAAAGTTTCTGATACTCAAGCGGTTGTTTTAGCTAGAGATATTAAAAATAAGATTGAAGAGGATATGGAATATCCTGGTCATATCAAGGTTACAATTATTAGAGAAGTAAGATCAATCGAATATGCAAAATAAAAAAGGGCTTTTGCCCTTTTTTATTTTATGTAAAACGGTGTAAAATTGTATATATATAATAATGAATTGAGGACGAAAATGAGAATACTATTTTTAGGTGACGTAGTAGGAAACTTGGGTGTAGATATGGTTAGTAAATATCTACCAATTTTAAAAAGAGACTACAAGCCACAGGTAACGATTGTAAATGGTGAAAATTCAACATCATTTGGTCGCGGAATTAATAAAAAAGTATACAAACAAATTATGAGTGCGGGAACTGACGTAATTACGCTTGGTAACCATGCATGGAATAACGAAGAAATCTTTGATTTTATCGATGATACGAAAAAGTTAGTACGCCCTCTAAATTATCCTGGTAAGGACGTCCCAGGTAGTGGATATACAATTATTAACGTTAATAACAAAAAGTTAGCAGTTGTTAACCTACAGGGAAGAATTTTTATCGATCCAATCGATGATCCATTCCAAAAGATTGACGAATTAATAAACGAAATCAAAAAGGATGCAGATGCAATTTTTGTTGATTTTCACGCTGAAACAACTAGTGAAAAGAAAGCAATGGCAATGTATCTAGATGGTCAAATTTCTGCGATTGTGGGGACTCACACTCATGTGCAGACTAATGATGACCAAATCTTAAAAAACGGTACAGCGTTCATTTCTGACGTTGGAATGTGTGGGCCGTTTGATAGTGTCTTAGGAATGAAGTATGAAAACATCATTCATCGTTTTATTACTCAACGTCCAACTAGATTCGAAGTAGAAGAAAAGGGACGTGGAATCGTTTCAGGATGCGTAATTGATTTAAGAGATGATGGCACTGCCAGATCTATTGAAAAAATATTAATTGATCCAAATCACCCATACAAAGGTTAGTAGCAAAGGAGGATATTGTTTTAATGGCTAGTAAAACTAAACAAACACCAATGATGGAACAATATCAAAAAGTAAAAGATCAATACCCAGATGCTTTTGTCTTTTATCGTCTTGGTGACTTTTATGAAATGTTCAACGAAGATGCGGTTAAGGGAGCACAAATTCTTGAACTTACATTAACTTCAAGAAGTAAGAATGCTGACAATCCAATCCCAATGTGTGGTGTGCCACACAAGGCGGTAGAATCATACATCGATACCTTAATCGATAAGGGATATAAGGTTGCGATTGTAGAACAAATGGAAGATCCTAAGTTGGCAAAGGGAATGGTTAAAAGAGCCGTTACCCAACTAGTGACTCCAGGTACTAGAACAACAATGGGTGCCGAAAATGCAAAGGATAACAACTACTTAACAGCAATTGAATATTCTAATGATGGTTATGGCTTTGCGTACGCTGAACTATCCACTGGTGAATTGAAGACCACTGTTTTAAGTAACATGAACAGTGTTTTAAACGAGTTAATGACCTTACAGACTAAGGAAGTAATTGTTAATCCAGAAATTCCAGAAAAAGACGTCGCATTAATCAATAAAGTTGGAATCCTAGTTTCATACCAAGATGACATTAAAGAACTAGATGACATGCAATATCTTTCTGAAGGATTAAGACAAGACCTAGAAAAGCAGGTAGTTAATCGACTAACTACATACATTGTAGATACTCAAAAGCGTAGTCTTTCTCACATGAAGGCAGCAATTGCTTACAAGCCTGCCGAATTCTTGAAGATGGACCACAATTCACAATATAACCTGGAATTAACCAAGAACCTTAGAACCAACAAGAAGTCAGGTAGCTTATTGTGGTTATTGGATGAAACTAAGACGGCAATGGGCGGTAGAAAATTACGTGAATGGATTGACCATCCACTAATCGATAAAGCATCAATTGAAAACCGTCAAAATCAAGTTGATGACTTATTAAATCATTACTACGAACGTAGTGAAATCACTGACATGTTAGTTAAGGTTTATGACCTAGAACGACTTGCTGGTAAGGTTTCCTTTGGTTCAGTTAACGGTCGTGACTTAGTTCAACTAAAGACATCACTTCAACAAATTCCAAAGATTAAATACATTCTAGATGAAATGGATACTAAATCATTTGATGAAATCAATAATGATTTAGACCCCGTTGATGAAGTATCTGAATTAATCGATAAGGCAATCACAGAAGAACCTCCAATTTCTGTAACAGATGGTGGGGTTATTAAAGATGGCTACAACCAAATGTTGGATCAATACAGGGATGCAATGAATAACGGTAAGCAATGGATTGCTGAACTAGAAAGCAAAGAACGTGAACTTACCGGTATTAATAATCTAAAGATTGGTTACAACCATGTCTTTGGTTATTACATTGAAGTATCAAAGGCTAACTTAAGCAAGTTACCAGATGATAGATATGAAAGAAAACAAACCCTAACTAATGCTGAAAGATTTTCTACTCCTGAACTAAAGGAAAAAGAAAAGTTAATCATTGAAGCACAAGAAAAGTCAAAGACACTTGAATATGAACTATTCAGTGAAGTCCGTGATGTTGTTAAGAGTGCAATCCAAAGACTACAAAAACTAGCCAATGCAGTATCTAGTTTGGACGTAATGCAAAGCTTTGCATCGATTTCTGATGAATACAGATTGGTTCGTCCAAGTCTAAATGATGAACACAAATTAGAAATTGTTGATGGTAGACATCCGGTGGTTGAAAAGGTAATGGGACACCAATCCTACGTACCAAATGATGTCATTATGGATCCGGGTACTAACGTACTATTGATTACTGGTCCCAACATGTCCGGTAAGAGTACTTACATGCGTCAATTGGCTTTGACGGTCATCATGGCTCAAATTGGTTGTTTCGTTCCTGCGAAGTCAGCAAAAATGCCAATTTTTGACCAAATCTTTACCAGAATTGGTGCCGCTGACGATTTAATTTCTGGTCAAAGTACCTTTATGGTCGAAATGAAGGAATCAAATCAAGCGATTCAAAATGCAACCGAAAACAGTTTGATTCTATTCGATGAAATTGGTAGAGGAACTGCGACATACGACGGTATGGCGTTAGCTCAATCAATCATTGAATATGTTCACAATCATATTCACGCCAAGACACTATTTTCTACTCATTATCATGAATTAACTGAATTAGCTGATTCATTGGATGAACTACAAAATGTGCATGTTGGTGCGGTTGAAAGAAATGGTGAACTAGTCTTCTTACACAAAGTTAAGAAGGGTGCTGCTGATAAATCATACGGTATCCACGTTGCCAAACTAGCTGGTTTACCAAATGAATTGTTGTCTAGAGCAGACGTCATCTTGAGTGACCTAGAAAGCAACAATGAAAAGACCAATACAGATAAAGTTGTCATGGCTGAAAAGAGTAGTCCAGTTGTCGAAAATGAAATTGATGAATCAGAACAACAACTTTCATTGTTTGGCGATGTTAAAGAAACTAAGAAGCCAAAACGTAAGAGTGGCGAAGACAAGATTCTAAAGGCCATTAAGGACTTAGACTTGATGTCTAAGACACCAATGGATATTATGAATGAAGTATATAAATGGAAACGCGAAATGGATAAATAAATGAGGTGATTAATCTTGCATAAAATACATGAATTATCGACAATTCTTGCTGATCAAATTGCAGCCGGTGAAGTTGTTGAAAGACCAGCTTCAGTTGTAAAAGAACTAGTTGAAAATTCAATTGATGCGCAAAGTACGCAAATTGATATCAATATTGAAGATGCAGGATTAAAGAAAGTCGAAATTATCGATGATGGGATTGGGATTAATCACGATGATGTCGAAATTGCCTTTAAACGTCACGCAACAAGTAAGATTAATAACCAAAGGGATCTCTTTAAGGTCCAATCATTAGGTTTTCGTGGTGAAGCCTTGCCTTCGATTGCTTCAGTATCCGATGTGCATTTGAAAACATCGACCGGGGATGAAGGGACTCAAATTCATATTAAGGGTGGTGAGATTAAGGAAATTAAGCCAGCAGAAGCTAGAAGAGGTACTAGCATCTGCGTTGAGGACTTATTCTTTAATACACCGGCCAGATTGAAATACATGAAAACCATCAAGACCGAACTAGCCAAGATTTCAGACATTGTTGATCGTTTAGCGATTGGTCATCCAGATATCGCATTTTCATTGGTACACAACCAAAGAGAAATTCTAAGAACGTCTGGTAGAGGTCAATTACAACAAGTGATTGGTGACATTTATGGTGCCAAGAATTTAAAACGAATCATTAAGATTGAAAATGCTGATAATGACTTTAAGATTAGTGGCTTTGTGAGTTTACCTGAACTAACGAGGGCTTCTAGAAATTACGTCACAATTACCTTGAATGGAAGATACGTTAAAAACTATGCACTATTCAAAGCAATTACGGATGGGTACGGTTCTAAGCTAATGGTTGGTCGATATCCTATTGCGGTGTTAAATATCGAATTGGATCCGGTTTTAACTGATGTAAACGTTCATCCAACTAAGCAGACCGTTAGAATTAGTAAGGAAGACCAATTATGCAATTTGGTTGCTAAAACAATCTATGATACGATTTATCAAGAAAACTTAATTCCTGAAGTTATGACTAGGGATCGTGCAGTGCAACCAAGATACACAAACGAACAGTTGCAAATGCAAATTAATCAATATTCAAGTACAAGGGAAGAACCTAAGAGTGAACCCTTAGTTAACGATTATGTTGAACCCGTTTTACAACCTCAAGCAAAAGAGGAAGAAGAAACGCCTAAAGAAGACATTAAGACTTCTGATATTGATGCTATTTACATTAGTAATAAGGTTCAATTGAATGATGAAGACGTTCAAAGTTTTGCTCATCGATATGAACACCCAGTAACTCCGTTTGGGGAAACTGAAGTTACTGATGACGTGTTCGCAAATAATGATGACCAACCACGTTTTCCTAAGCTATTGTATATTGGTCAACTTCATGGAACTTATTTAATTGCTGAATCAGATGACGGCATGTACATTGTCGACCAACATGCTGCTCAAGAAAGAATTAACTATGAACGATTAAGAACCGAAATTGGTGAGGTATCTAATGATCAACAAAGTTTGTTAGTGCCACTGGTTTTGGACTATCCTAATCGAGATGCGTTAATTATTCAGGAAAAGTTGGGGATGCTAAAAGAAGTTGGCTTAAACGTTGAACCGTTTGGTAAAAACAGCTTTGTGGTAAAGCAACATCCAACATGGATTGAAGAAGGTAGCGAGGAAGAAACAATTCGAGAAATGATTGATTGGGTCATTAATCATAAGAATATCTCGGTAGCTGCCTTTAGAGCTGAAACAGCAATTATGATGAGTTGTAAGCAAGCAATTAAGGCTAACCATCATTTGGATAGAAAACAAGCGGTTCATTTGTTAGATGAATTGGCGACTGTTAATAATCCATTTAATTGCCCTCATGGCAGACCAGTTTTAGTATCTTTTTCTAATACAGATATGGAAAAGATGTTCAAACGAATTCAAGACCCACATACTAACGATAATTTTATGTAATCGAGGATAGACTATGTTTGAATATTTAAAAGGAACCATTGAAGACGTTCAACCAGGATACATCGTAGTTGATGTAAACGGGATTGGATACCTGGTATACACATCAAATCCTTATGTATACCAAGTAGATAGTAAAGAACAAGTGAAAGTATACATTCACCAAGCAGTGACTGATTCTTCACAACTACTTTACGGATTCTCAAGTCGAGAATTAAAATCAATATTTGAAAAATTGCTAAATGTATCTGGGATTGGCCCAAAGAGTGCGTTAGCAATTATTGCTGGTAATGATCCACAATCATTATTGAATGCAATTAACACAGAAAACGTTACTTACTTAACAAAGTTCCCTGGTGTTGGTCAAAAGACGGCTAAGCAAATCATTCTTGATTTGAAGGGCAAGTTAGACGACATTGCACCATCATTATTCGATGACTTTACTGCTGAAAACCATCCTTCATCAGACGATAAGTCAGATAACCAAGCACTTGAAGATGCACTTGAAGCATTAAGCGAATTGGGATATTCAGCACGTGATATCAAGAAGGCCAGAAAGGCACTTGAAGACATCGAAGTAACAACAACTGAAGATTATTTGAGACAAGGTTTAAGTGCTGTAACTAAATTTTAAGGAGGAGTATTAAATGGATGACAACCGCATTATCTCAGGCGATAGTGAAGGTAGAATTGAAGAAACATTTGAAAAATCACTCCGTCCGCAATATTTATCAGAGTACATTGGACAAGACGATTTGAAAAAGGAATTGTCAGTGTACATCAAGGCTGCCAAACAACGTGAAGAAACTTTAGACCACGTTCTGTTGTATGGACCTCCTGGATTAGGAAAGACAACATTGGCAATGGTGATTGCAAACGAAATGGAAGCAAACATCAAAACCACCAGTGGTCCAGCAATTGAAAAGACTGGTGACTTAGCGGCACTATTAAACGAACTACAACCTGGTGATATTTTATTCATTGATGAAATTCATCGACTACCAAAGACAGTAGAAGAAATGCTTTATTCAGCAATGGAAGATTTTAGCGTTGATATCGTGGTTGGTCAGGGACCAACAGCTCATCCAGTTCATTTGCCTTTGCCTCCATTTACTTTGATTGGGGCAACTACTAGAGCTGGGTTGTTATCAGCTCCATTTAGAGATCGTTTTGGAATTGTTGAACACATGAAATACTACAATACTGAAGATTTACAGGATATTGTTTTACGTTCGGCAGATATTTTCCATACCAAGATATACGATCAAGGGGCACACGAAATTGCTAGACGTTCTAGAGGAACACCTAGAATTGCTAATCGTTTATTAAAACGAGTGCGTGATTTTGCACAAGTATCTAACGATGGAAACGTTGATGTCGACATTGTTGATACTTCACTTAAAATGTTAGGTGTTGATAATGAAGGACTAGATGCAACTGATATTAAGTTGCTAAAGACCATGATTGAGTTTTACAATGGTGGTCCTGTCGGGGTATCAACACTTGCTGCTAATATTGGAGAAGAGGTAAATACAATCGAAGAAATGTATGAACCATACTTACTTCAAATTGGTTATATTAAACGAACTGCCAGGGGGAGAGTGGTAACTGATAATGGTTATCATCACCTTAATTATCCAATCAACCGTGATAATTAAAAACTGGACTATTAATGATAATTTTGATAAGATATATATTAAATTATGAGAGGTACGGTGAACTATAATGGCTAACTACAGTGGATTTATTATTTTAATCGTGTTATTTGCGATTATGTATTTCTTGGTTATTAGACCACAAAAGAAACAACAACAAAAACACGCAGAAACTTTGAGACAACTTCAAAAAGGTGACCACGTTACAACTATCGGTCGCTTACACGGTATCGTTGACGACATCGACGAAGAAGAAAAGACTGTTACTTTAGATTGTGACGGTATCTTCTTAGTATTTGACCTAAACGCAATTGCAAAGGTAACTGACCGTGTTGCTGATGCTAAGTCTGAAGACTCAAAAGAAGAAACTAAAGAAGTTAAAGAAGACAAATAATAAGTTGAAAGAGACAGTTTTCAGCACCGCTGAAGGTTGTCTCTTTTGTCTGTTAAAGCCCTAAACAACATAAATGACCATATGATATAATTATGTTATGAATTTTTAGAAGGATATTAGGAGCGATTATGAGTAAAATGTTTAATTTTTTCAATATATCAACGCAAAGTAAAATTATTAAAGCCATTTGCGATTTTGATACCATTATTATCCATAGACACCAACGACCAGATCCAGATGCATATGGTTCTCAAATGGGATTGGCTAACATCATCAAGGAATCTTTCCCCAAAAAGAAGGTTTACTGTGTTGGAAAGCAATATCAAAGTTTTGATTGGTTAGGAACAACCGATGAAATTGATGACGATGTATACAAAAATGCATTAGTTATCGTTGTTGATACTGCTAACCAACCTCGAGTTGATGATGATAGATATACTCAAGGTAAAATGATGATTAAGATTGATCACCATCCAAATGATGACCAATTTGGAGACATTATGTGGGTAAAACCAGAAGCATCAAGTACATCTGAATTAATCTATGATTTGTTTGAATCATCAAAGAAGTTAAAGATTAACGCAAATTCAGGTCGCTTATTATACGCTGGTATTATTGGTGACACTGGTCGTTTCAAATATCCATCTACTTCATCAAACACATTTAGGGTAGCATCTAAATTGGCTAAATTAGACTTTTCAATTAGTGAAGTTAACACAATTGAATCATCAATTGATTTGCCAATGGCTAGACTATCCGCATATGTATATGAAAATCTAAGTATTACCGATAGCGGAGCCGCTTATATCGTATTAAGCGATGAAGTTTTGGAACCATTCAATTTAGGTAATGAAAGAACTTCAGCCGTTGTGCCACTTCCTGGCAATATTAATCAAGTAACCGCATGGGCTATCTTTATTCAAAAAGAAGATGGTACCTATAAGATTAGTTTAAGATCAAAAGGACCAGCTATTAATGAATTAGCCAAGGAATTTGGCGGTGGCGGTCATGATTTGGCAAGTGGTGCTGCTGCTAAGGACGAAGATGAAATCAAGTCGGTAATTAGTAAATTAGACGAATTAGTCGCTAGTTACAAAGGAGAATAATAAATGCCAAGTACATTTAAGCAATATGATTTAAAGCCATTCATCATGGATGCTTTAGATGAATTAAATTTTAGAGAACCAACCGCAATTCAAGAAAAGATTATTCCTGAAATCCGTAAGGGTAGAAGTGTTGTTGGTCAATCAGCCACTGGTAGTGGTAAGACACATGCGTTCTTGTTACCAATTTTTGATAACTTAGACGTGGATACTTTGGAAGTACAAGCTGTTATCACCACTCCTAGTCGTGAATTAGCTTACCAAATTTACAACAATGCTAAGCAATTAGCTAAGCATTCAGATAAGACTATTCATATCGCTAACTACGTTGGTGGTACTGATAAGGTTAGACAAATTGAAAAACTAAAAAATGAACAACCACAAATCGTAATTGGAACTCCAGGTCGTATTTCAGACTTAATTAAGGGTCAACATTTACAAGTTCATACTGCTACTCAACTAGTAATTGATGAAGCTGATATGACATTAGATTTAGGTTTTCTAAATGATATTGATAACATTGCTGCCAGCTTTGGTAAGGATGTTCAAATGATGGTGTTCTCAGCAACTATTCCACAAAAATTAAAACCATTCTTGAAGAAGTATCTTGAAAACCCATACGTTGAAAATATTCCTAACAGAACTGTTATCAGTCCAACAATTGATAACTGGTTGATTTCAACTAAGGGTCAAAACAAGAATGACTTAATCTACAAGTTAATCACTATGGGTGAACCTTACCTTGTATTAATCTTTGCCAACACCAGAAAACGTGTTGAACAAATTTACGAATTCTTACGTAACCAAGGATTAAAGGTTGGTATCGTTTCTGGTGATTTAACACCACGTGAACGTAAGAGAACAATGAAACAAATTCAAAATCTTGAATTCCAATATGTTGTAGCCACTGATTTAGCCGCACGTGGAATTGATATTGAAGGTGTTTCTGATGTTATTAATGATGACATTCCAGAAGACTTGGAATACTTCATTCACCGTGTTGGTAGAACTGGTCGAAACAACATGCCAGGAACAGCTGTAACTCTTTATGAACCTGATGAAGAAGATGAAATTGACGCATTGGAAAAGATGGGCATTTCATTTAAGCCAAAGGTAATTAGAGGTGGTCGTGTCGAAGACACTTACGATCGTAACCGTAGAAAGTCACACCGTCGTGGTCATGATAAGCTAGAACCAACCATGATTGGTATGATTAAAAAGAAGAAGAGAAACGTTAAGCCAGGTTACAAGAATAAGATTAAACAAGAGCTTAAGAGAAACGATGAAATGAATCGTCGTATCAAACAAAGAGAAGAAGGACGTCGTAAGAGAAAGTCCAAGAAGAATAGTTCGCAACGTTATAGATAACGTTTGACACCGGTTTTAATTAACCATATAATTTAGATATAAATTAGAGAACATGCTTGTATAATTTCATTTTAAGAGACATCTTGGTTGGTGAAAAAGATGATTGGGTTTATCAAGTGCTATCTCGAGTAAAAACTAAATCGCTTTCTCAGCGTTATTGAGACTTAAAGAGGTATACGAAAAACATCGTTGCAAGTAAAGTGGTACCGCGCATACAGCGTCTTTACTGGCAACGGTGTTTTTGTGCTTATTGGAGGGAATTTCTATGAAAAAATTAGATAGTAGTCAAATTCGTGCTATGTATTTGGAATTTTTCAAACAACATGGTCACACAATTGAACCAAGTGCTTCATTAGTTCCAAAGGACGATCCATCACTTCTATGGATCAACTCCGGTGTTGCTACTATGAAGAAATACTTTGATGGTAGTGTTGTTCCAAAGAACCACCGTTTAACCAGTTCACAAAAGAGTATTAGAACTAATGATATCGAAAATGTTGGTAAGACAGCTCGTCACCACACATTATTCGAAATGTTAGGTAACTTCTCTGTTGGTGATTACTTCAAAAAAGAAGCAATTACATGGGCTTTTGAATTACTAACTTCACCAGAATGGTTTGGTTGGGATAAAGAAAAGCTATACATGACTGTATATCCAGAAGATACTGACGCTAAGAAATTCTGGCAAGAAGCAGGGGTTTCTCCCGACCACTTAATTGATATGGATGATAACTTCTGGGACATTGGTCAAGGTCCTTCAGGTCCAGATACTGAAATCTTCTACGACCGTGGAGAAAAATACGACAATTTAGCTCCGGATGATCCAGAAAATTATCCTGGTGGGGAAAACGAAAGATACCTAGAAGTTTGGAACATTGTGTTCTCACAATTCAATCACAAACCAGATGACACTTACGAACCGCTTCCAAGAAAGAACATTGATACGGGGATGGGATTAGAACGTGTTGTTTCAATCTTTGAAGACGCACCAACTAACTTTGAAACCGACTTGTTCATGCCAATCATTGAAAAGACTCAATTACTAAGTGATGGTAAAAAATATGGTGAAAATGCTCAAGACGATATCGACTTTAAGATTATCGCCGACCATGCTCGTGCAATTACTTTCGCAATTGGTGACGGTGCTCTTCCATCAAACGTTGGTAGAGGATACGTTATCAGACGTTTGATTAGACGTGCTATTGTTTCAGGTCACCGTTTAGGTATCAAGGATGATTTCTTATACCAATTAGTTCCAGTTGTTGGCGAAATCATGAAGTCATACTACCCTGAAGTATTGGAACAAAAGGATTATCTAGAAAAGGTTATTCATTCTGAAGAAAAACGTTTCAACGAAACACTATCAGATGGTTTACAACTTCTTGGTGAATTAATGGACAACTTGAAGAAGACTAGCCAAAGGACCGTTGAAGGAAAAGATGCATTTAAGCTATACGATACTTACGGTTTCCCATTGGAAATGACTAAGGAATACCTAGAAGATGCTGGATTCTCAGTTGACGAAACAGGTTTTAAGGCAGAAATGCAAAAGCAAAAGGAACGTGCTAGAAATGCTCGTGGAAACGATAAGTCAATGGGCGTTCAACGTGACCTATTAATCGACATCAAGACACCAAGTGAATACGTCGGTTACTCACAATTAGAAGTTGATGATGCTAAGCTATTAGATATCATTGTTGATGAAAAGCTAGTTGATCAAGCAGGTGCTGGTGAAGCTGAAGTTATCTTTGACAAGACTCCTTTCTACGCAGAAATGGGTGGTCAAGTTGCTGACCAAGGTACCATTGTTGATGAAGATGGTAACCTATGTGCAAAGGTTACTGATGTTCAACACGCACCAAATGGTCAAAACTTACACACTGTTGAAGTAATTACTAGTCTTTCAAAAGATCACCAATACAAACTAAGCGTTGATCGTAAGTTCCATGCATTAGTTGAACACAATCACACTGCAACCCACTTATTGGATCAATCATTGAGAAATGTTTTAGGTGACCATACTCAACAAGCTGGTTCATTAGTTGAACCAAACTACCTAAGATTTGACTTCACTCACTTTGGTTCAGTAACTAAGGAAGATTTACAAAAAGTTGAAGACTTAGTTAACGAAGAAATCTTCAAGGCAGAACCTGTTACAACTGTTGAAACAGACCAAGAAACTGGTAAGAAGATGGGAGCCATCGCCTTATTCGACAGCAAATATGGAGATAAGGTTCGAGTTGTTAGTGCTGGTGACTACTCAGTTGAATTCTGTGGCGGTAACCATGTAAGCAACACTAGTGAAATTGGTTTATTCAAGATTGTTTCAGAATCTGGTGTTGGTGCCGGTGTTAGAAGAATCGAAGCCGTTACATCAAAGGCAGCCTTTGACTACCTAAACAACGAAGAAGCACTTCTAAAACAAGTGGCTGATCAAGTTAAGACTATTCAAGTTAAGGAAGTTCCTAATAAGGTTGCTCAATTGCAAGAACAAATCAAGGACTTACAACAAAAACAAGATAAGTTAGAATCAAAGATTGCCAGCCAACAAGCTGATTCAGTCTTCGATGACGTTAAAGAAGTTAATGGTAACAAGATTATCACTGGTGTTCTAAACGTTTCAGGTATGGATCAATTAAGACAATTAGCTGACACTTGGAGAAGTAAGAACCTATCAGACGTATTAGTGCTTGGAACCCAAAGTGGTGAAAAGGCTAACTTAATCGTTGCTGTTAGTGATGAAAAAGTTAAGGATGGCATGAAGGCCGGTGACATCATTAAGTCAATTTCTAAGGAAATTAATGGTGGCGGTGGTGGCCGTCCAAACATGGCTCAAGCTGGTGGTTCAAAGCCTGAAGGATTACCTAAGGCAATGGAAGAAGCCGTTGCTTGGTTAGAAAACTTTTAAAAATAATTAATATTTAAGTTTTATTTTGTCTCAAGTAGAATTATAATAAACCTACATCATAGATTTAGAGGTGTTATAAATGAGTGCTTCAGATAAGACAATGTATTTTGATTTAAGCAATAATACTCCAAAGAATGTACACGATACGCTTTTAATCGTATTCAAGGCATTGGAGGAAAAGGGATACGATCCATACAATCAAATTGTCGGATATTTAATTTCAGGAGATCCTGCATATATTCCTCGATTTAATGATGCTCGTAATTTAATTCGTCGATACGAAAGAGACGAGATTATTGAAGAGTTGGTTCGTTTTTACTTGGACAAGAATAATGATCGTGAGGAAAACTAATATATGAGATTAATGGGGATGGATGTCGGATCTAAGACAGTTGGGATTTCTGTTAGTGATTTATTGGGATGGACAGCACAAGGTGTCGAAATCATTCCAATTAATGAAGATGAAGAACAATTTGGATTAGATCGGGTAGCCGAATTAGTCGAAAAATATGAAATTACGGGGTTTGTTCTGGGACTACCTAAGAACATGAATAATACCTCAGGACCTAGAGTTGAGGCTTCAAAACGTTATGGTGAAATGTTAAAAGAAAAGTTTAACTTACCAGTCGACTTCGTAGACGAAAGATTGACAACTGTTGAAGCCGAAAGAATGCTAATTGAAAAAGCGGACACATCTAGAGAAAAACGTAAAAAAGTTATCGATAAAATTGCCTCTGAATTGATTTTACAAACCTATTTGGATGGTAAAGGTAAACTAACAAGATAAAGAAAAGAGGGGTTAGCAATGGATAACAACAACGAAGAAGAACAACAACAAATTTCATTAGTTGATGAAAAGGGAAACGAAGAATTATACGACGTTTTATTCACATTCGAATCTGATGATTTTGGTAAATCATACATCTTACTTTACCCAGCCGGTAAAGCAGATGATGAAGAAGTTAACATTGAAGCATACGCCTTACCAGAAGGCGATGATCCAATGGACCCACAAGGTGGAGACTTACAATTAATCGAAACCGATGAAGAATGGGAAATGGTTGAATCAGTGCTAAACACTTTATTAGATACCGATGACGGTGACGATGAAGAAGAATAAGTAATACCTAAAAAGATGCCGTAATGGCGTCTTTTTTTGTGTTCTTTACTGGTTATAGTCTGCCTTTTCATGCTAAAATAGTGATGAAGTTAATGGAGGTTTATCGAAAATGAACGACACGAATCAACGCTTTAAAGCTAGTATTGGAAAAAAGAATTACACATTTGTAGGGAAGAGTTCTGCAGATCATATGAAGACAGTGACTGAATTAATGAACCGCCAATTGTTTCAATTGAAAGAAATGTCACCCGGTATTAATGACGAAGATGCTGCTATTTTATTGGCTTTTAACGCATTTTCAGAACAAATTAAGTTACAAGAAAAATTAAATGAATTAACAGAAAATAATCAAGAAGAAGGAAACATGAACTAATGTTGTTTGATATTATTATCTTTTTGCTGCTTATTTATGGTGCTTATGATGGATATCACCGTGGATTAGCACAAGAAATATTACGTGTTGTTGGTTTTTTGTTTAGCCTGTTTGTTTCACTATACTTTTCTAGGGATTTGAGTCAGGCTATCTTTGCTAATAGTAGTTTGATTAATAATCAGATTTTATGTAATAGTGTTAGTTTCTTCATTATTTTCTTAATTTCTGGAATTTTCGTGCGTATGATTATCTCAATCGTGGATAAAATTACCCATATTCCAGTAATTCACCAACTTAATAAATTAGGTGGAACAATTATAGGATTGATAATTGCTTACGTATCAGTGCTATTTATTTTAAACGTTATTTCTGTTCTACCAAGCAATCAAATAACTAAACAATATCATCAGTCATCAGTTGCTGAATTTATTGTTAACAAAACACCAATTATTTCACACGATTTATATGAAAAATGGCTAAGATAAGGTGATTAAATAAATGAATGAAAAAGTTCTATCAACTTTAGAATATGAAAAAGTTAAGAGCTCAATCGAGCAATATTTAACGACAAGAAACGGTAAAAAAGAACTAGCTGCACTATCACCGGTAGATAATCCTAATACTATTAATATGTGGCTCGATGAAACAGATGATGGGGCTCATATTTTGCGTTTAGATAAAGAAATTTCAATTCCTAAACTGGATGATGTTACTCCATACATGAAGCGATTAAAGATTGACGCTTCATTGAACGGAAGCGAATTATCAAAGATAAATAAGATTTTAAAGACATCTAACTATCTAGTTAGATTTTTTAATAACCTAAGAGACGATGAAGTATCACTAAATCGTTTGTACAAATTAATCAATGAAATTCAGGCAGTACCAAATATTTCTCAACGCTTGTCAGATTCAATCGATGATGATGGTAGATTATTGAATACTGCTTCAAAGGAATTAAATTCAATCAGACGTCGTATGGATGTCATTAAGGGTGAAGTGCGTTCAATCATGAACCAATTCACTCAAAAGCACAGCAAGGATTTAACTGAACCAATCGTCACAATCAGAGAAGACAGAATGGTGTTACCAGTTAAAGCTGAGAATAAGAATAAATTTGGTGGGATTGTGCATGATCGCAGTTCATCAGGGCAAACTTTGTACATTGAACCTGCTTCAACTGTTGGTTTAAATACAGAGTTACGTCAGAAACAAATCGAAGAACGTCACGAAGAAAGACGTATTTTGATTGAATTATCAGACTTAATTCGTCCTTACCAAAGTGAAATTATTAATAACTCCAAGATATTAGGTCATTTGGATTTGATTAATGCTAAGGCCAAGTACGCCAGAGATTTAAAGGCGACAAGACCGGAAGTATCAAATGAAAACCATGTTAATTTAAAGCAAGCTAGACATCCTTTAATTGATATGAATAAGGTTGTTGCTAATGACTTATATATTGGTAAAGACAATAAGGCCATCATTATTACCGGTCCTAATACCGGTGGTAAGACCATTACCATTAAGACATTGGGACTACTACAATTGATGGCACAGTCCGGACTATTTGTTACAGCTAATGAAGGTTCATCCGTTGCAGTATTTGATAATGTATTTGCTGACATCGGAGATGAACAATCAATTGAACAAAACCTAAGTACATTCTCATCTCATATGGATAATATCGTTGACATCTTGGATGGAATTACCAAAAAGAGTTTAGTTATTTTGGATGAATTGGGTGCCGGAACCGATCCTAAGGAAGGTTCAGCATTAGCCATCGCCATTTTAGACAAGATAGCCGAAAAAGATTGTGATGTTGTTGCTACTACTCACTATCCAGAATTGAAGGTTTATGCTTATAATCGTCCACAAACGATTAATGCATCCATGGAATTCGATAGTGAAACCCTTCAACCAACTTATCATTTGATGATGGGGGTACCTGGCCAAAGTAATGGTTTGAATATTGCTTCTAGACTTGGTTTAGATGAATCAATCATTACCGAAGCTAGATCATTAGTCGACCAAGATAGTCAAGACTTAAACACCATGATTGTCGAATTGACTGAACAAACTAAGCGTGCTCGAGTAGAAGCTGATGAATTAAAAGTTCAATTAGATGATGCAACTAAACTACATGAAGACTTGAGTGAAGAATACATCAAGTACAAGAATCAAAAGGATAGATTGGTAACTGCTGCTAAGCAACAAGCAAATGAAATTGCTGAAGCGGCTAAGAAGAAGGCAGACGCTATCATCAAGGATCTTCACGAAAAGCAACGTAAAGTTGGTCAAGTTGCAATTAAGGAAAATGAATTAATTGACGCTCAAGGACAATTGAATTCACTACGTCACGATGTCAACCTTGTTAATAACCGTGTATTGAAGAAGGCGAAGGCCAAGCATGATTTCCACAAGGGTGATGACGTAATGGTTAAATCATATGGACAACGTGGTGTGCTGGTTAAGAAGTTAGATGACAACGAATGGGAAGTTCAGCTTGGTATTCTTAAAATGAGAATTGCCAAGGGTGATCTTGAAAAAATCAAAGTTGATAACGATGAACAAAGATTCAATACTAAGGTCAAAAGAACTGCTTCTAAACGTGTATCTGCTAAGTTGGATTTACGTGGTCATCGTTACGAAGAAGCAATGCACGAAGTTGATCAATACTTGGATTCTGCTGTTCTAGCAGGGTATCCTTCAGTAACAATTATTCACGGAAAGGGTACCGGTGCTCTAAGAAAAGGTGTTACAGACATGCTTTCTAGTGATCGACGAGTTTCTTCATTTAATTATTCTCCAGCAAATGCTGGAGGCGATGGTTCCACAGTGGTAAAATTGAGATAGAAAGTTAAATCGTATAAGACATATTCTTTGCATTTAATTGATAAACAGTCTAAACTTACTTTCAGTAAGAAAAATAAGGAGGCTATTAAAATGGTTTCAGAAACAACAGATAAGACATTTGAAAAAGATACTGCCGAAGGTGTTACTTTAACTGATTTTTGGGCAACTTGGTGTGGTCCTTGCCGTATGCAATCACCAGTTGTAGACCAATTATCTGAAGAAATGGGTGACAAGGTAACATTCAACAAGATGGATGTTGACCAAAACCCAGAAACACCACAAAAATTTGGTATTATGAGTATTCCTACTTTATTAGTAAAGAAGGATGGCGAAGTTGTAGATAGCATCGTGGGTTACCACAGCAAAGAACAACTAGCTAAGATTTTAAACCAATACCTATAAGATAATAAAAAAAGAACGTTTAGCAATGCTAAGCGTTCTTTTTTTATTATTATTTTAAATCAAATTCTTTAACGGAATCTTCAATTACTGGAGCGGGATGTTTTGGATCCATATGTACTCTAATAAGGACGGTTCCATTTTTTTCTTCTTTAGGATTCATTTCAGCTTCCGAAATTACACCAAATTGTTGTTGGGCAATTTGAGCTAAGAATCCAGATTCAAACATGAAATCAGCGTCTGGATTAGCTTCGATTCGTTTGGCAACAATATCACCGCTTAAAGTCCATTGAATTTCGTGTTTATTTTCAGAAGAAACAGTTAGGTCACCTAAACCTGATTGCTTGAAAAATAGGACAGTATCCAAAGCATCTTTTAATGGGAATTTTCTAGCGATTTTTTTACCAGCCCAATACATAATGCTGTGGGTATCATTTCCCAATAAATCGTTTAATAATACGTCTCTTAACAATTCTTGTCCCCATAGGGAACGAGTAGAATCGTTATCAATTATCTTATTGTAAAGATTATTATTATCCATACTTGTTAACCTCAATTCCTTATATACAAATACATTATATTATAAATTTATCATAATTTATATATCCCATGTAAAATTAAAGCAAATGTTTATCCTTAATAAATGTCAGATAGTGCTAAAAATGGTAATATAAAAGTAACGGAACTGAAAAGAGGGTTACTATTTTGAGCAAAAAAGCGATTGGCTTTATGGATTCTGGAGTAGGTGGCTTAACAGTTGCTAAGCTAGCGATTCAAGAATTACAAAACGAAAATATTGCATATTTGGGTGATGAAGCCCGTTTACCATATGGTGAAAAATCTAAAGAAGAGATTCAACAATATTCATTACAAATAGCAAACTTCTTAATAAAAAAAGAAGATATAAAAATGCTAGTGATTGCTTGTAATACAGCGACTTCATATGCATTGAGTTATTTACAAGACAATCTTCTTATTCCAGTAATTGGTGTTGTAAACCCAGGAAGTATTGCTGCGGTTAATAATACCAAGACCAACCGTGTTGGATTAATTGCCACTAATGGAACTGTTAAGAGTGGCGCTTACGAAAAAGAAATCAAAAAGATTAATAATGATGTCGAAGTATTTAGTCAGGGATGTCCAAGGTTTGTCCCAATGGTTGAAAATCAAGAATTTAAGGATTCAAAAACACAAATAGTAGTTGATAATGATTTATCAACTATCAACAAGGATGATGTTGATACATTAATCCTTGGTTGTACTCATTTTCCAATCATGCGTGATTTGATTCAAAAGTCAGTTGGTGACAATGTAAAATTAATTGATCCAGGACATGAAACTGTTAAACAAATTAAAAAGATTTTACAAGATAATCACATTGAAAATAATGAAGTTTCTAAACCTACTTATTCATTCTACACTACAGGTAATCCAGATAACTTCAACAAGGTTGCTAACGAGTGGCTTAATTTCGAAGTTCATGCTAAGCATCTATCAATCAAAGAACTAGAGGAGCTATGATTATGGAAACAATTGTAATTGCTACTAACAATCAAAATAAGGCTCGCGAATTTCGCGAAATGTTTGCCGATAAAAATATTGATTTTAAAACACTTGCGGATTTTCCAAAATTAGGTAAAATTATTGAAAATGGTGAATCATTTGAAGAAAATGCCACCATTAAAGCACAAGCCATTTTCGAGCGAACTAATTTAGCCGTTTTAGCTGATGATTCTGGTTTGGAAGTGCCTGCATTAAATAATGAACCAGGAATTCATTCAGCTAGATATGCTGGAGATCATGATGATGCCGCGAACAATAAGAAGCTATTGGCCAAATTAGGTGACAGTGATAAGCGAGATGCCAGATTTGTTACTTGTTTAGTATTATTGAATCAACATGGTCAAAAATTCGTCATTTATGGAACAGTGGAGGGAACCATACTAAAAGCACCAAGAGGTGACAATGGTTTCGGATATGACCCATTATTTTATGTGCCAAGTAAGAAGAAAACCATGGCAGAAATGTCTGATCATGAAAAAAATGAGATAAGCCATCGAGGAAATGCAATTAAACAACTATATAGTAAGTTTGATGAATGGTGGAAGGCTTAAGATTAAACTAATTGTAAGATTAAATGGTAAATGCTATTATAATCATATAAACGTATGAGGAGGGGTTGCATGACAATTGGAGGATTAGCTGGTTTGATTGCCGCAGTTGCATTTTTAATCATTGCGTTAGCTGCTGCGGTTCTACTAATCAAATTATCTAAGACTGTTGATGAGGTAAATAAGAATATTAATTCTATTTCTCAAGATATTGATGTAATATCAAAACAAGCCGAGGATATTTTAGCTAGCTCAAATTCATTAGTTAAGGATGTTAATGAAAAAATCAACACCTTAGATCCAGTTTACAAAGCTGCTGCAGATGTTGGACAAAGCGTTAGCGATTTAAATAACGCAACTCAAAACTTAGCCAGAAAGTTCCAAAACAGAAACAAAAAATCATTTATGGAAAAAGTCGCAGGTGCTGGCTTTAGAATGTTTAAAAAATAAAAGGGAGTGTTTTTTATGAAAAAGACAGGACTATTTTTATTAGGATTAACTACTGGTGCAGCCGCTGCTGCATACCTAGCATACCGTAAAATGGATGATGAAAAGACAAAGGAATTCGTTAACAGTACTGTAAAGACTGCTAACGATTTAAAAGATCGTGCATTGGATTATGCTTTTTACGCTTTAGATTCAGTTGATGACGTAAAAGATCAACTACAATACAAGACCTCAGATGCAAAATCAAAGATTAAAGATGCTGCAGGAAAGGTTAATGATAATGTAGTTAACAAAGCACAATACTATTATGATGAAGGTAGTACCCAATTCCACAAAGCAGCTGACAACTTAAGAAACCAAGTTAGAAAGAACGCTGACGACAGCCAAGACATCGTCATTGATCCAGATGCTTTAAAACAAGAAGACAATTTAAGTAAATAATTTTAAATCGTGAAAGAGGCCTGACTTTGTTAGGTCTCTTTTGTGTTTTCAAGAGGTGGTAGTCTTGTTAAATCGTCGTTTATCTGATATATTTGTAAACATATTGAAAGCGCTATGAAAACAAACCAGGCGGACTTAAAGAGGAGTTTGAGAGAATGGAAAAGCAAAATGTAACTATTTACGATGTTGCTAGAGAATCTGGTGTTTCCATGGCTACTGTTTCTAGAGTTTTAAATGGTAACAGTAACGTACGACAAGCAACCAAAGAAAAAGTGTTGAAGGTCATAGATGATCTGGACTATCGCCCTAATGCTGTGGCAAGGGGACTAGCAAGTAAGAAGACAACAACGGTTGGGGTAATCATTCCCGATGTAACCGATGGATACTTTTCTTCACTAGCTCGTGGAATTGATGATATTGCTACTATGTACAAGTACAATATTATCCTAGCCAATTCGGATGATAATCCCGATAAGGAAGCATCAGTACTAAATACATTGTTAAGTAAACAAGTTGATGGAATTATCTTTATGGGTAATGAAATTAATGATGATTTAAGAGCTGATTTTAAGCGTTCTGACTGTCCAATCGTGTTGGCCGGTTCAGTTGATATCAATAATTCAGTGCCTAGTGTAAATATTGATTATGCGGATGCTGTAAAAAATGAAACAGACCGTTTAATCAAAAATGGTAATCGTAGAATTGCGTTTGCATCAGGTTCAATGAAACAAGATGTTAACAAGGAATACCGACTAAAGGGCTATGTTTCAGCTTTAAAGAGCAATAGAATCAAATTTGATGATCAGTTGGTTTTTGAAACAAAGGGAACATATGAAGACGGTTATGATTTGGCTGAACAAATCATCAAAGAAAAGATTACTGCAGCCGTAGCCACTAATGATGAGCTTGCTGCTGGTATCTTAAACGGAATGACAGATCGTGGTGTGTCAGTTCCTAAAGACTTTGAATTATTCACAAGTAATAATACTAAGTTAGCTAAAATGATGAGACCACAGTTGTCTTCAATCACACAACCTTTATATGATATTGGTGCGGTCGCAATGAGATTGTTAACCAAGATTATGAATAAAGAAGAGATTGATAACCGATATGTGATCTTAGGCTATGAAATAGTTGAACGCGACTCAACTAAATAGCTGATTTAGTAACTTGATTAATTATATACTGATTGATATAATTGATATGTTTGTAAACTAATGAAACAATAGAATTCGAGAGGAGTGCTGTGATTATGTCAGGACATTCAAAATGGCATAACATTCAAGGACGTAAAGGTGCCCAAGATAAAAAACGTGGTAAGATTTTCCAAAAATTGTCTCGTGATTTATACCAAGCTGCTAAAGCCGGTGGTCCAGAACCAGATGGTAACCCACAATTACGTCTTGTGATTGATAAAGCTCATGCTGCCAACATGCCTAAAGATAACATTCAACGTGCTATCGACAAGGCTTCTGGTCAAGGTGGAGCAAACTACGAAGAAATTACTTACGAAGGATATGGACCTGCTGGTACAGCTATCATGGTTTCTTGCTTAACTGATAACAAGAACCGTACTGCTGCAGCCGTACGTTCAGCATTCAGTCACCATGGTGGTTCACTAGGATCAAATGGTTCTGTTTCATACATGTTTGACCGTAGAGGATACATCGTTATCCTACGTGACGGTTTAGACGT
This sequence comes from Apilactobacillus zhangqiuensis, assembly GCF_019656215.1. Classification (GTDB taxonomy): domain Bacteria; phylum Bacillota; class Bacilli; order Lactobacillales; family Lactobacillaceae; genus Apilactobacillus; species Apilactobacillus zhangqiuensis. The sequence continues at coordinate 13,452 of NZ_BPLK01000005.1, read as the reverse complement.
TGATGAAGACAGCATGTTAATGGATGTTTTAGATGCTGGTGGAGAAGACATGAAGTCAGATGATGACCAATTTGAAATCTTTACTGCACCTTCAGATCTAACTGCTGTTAGAGATGCTTTACAAGAAAAATATGATTTAGATACTGCTGAAGTAACAATGTTCCCTCAAAACAAGACTGCTGTACCAAGTGATAAAGTATCACAATACACTGGTCTAATTGACGAACTTGATGAAAACGACGACGTACAAGACGTTTATGAAGCAGCTGAATTACCTGAAGCAGCTGAATAATTAAAAAAGATGCACATTAAGTGCATCTTTTTTTGTATAAAAATAAATGAAACCTCTACTTTTTTCGAATATAAAAAGTGGAGGTTTTTTTATGAGTATTTCAAATTATTTTGATAATTTAATTAATCAAGCAATCGAAGAAAAAATTAAAGACATTTATCTTCTGCCGATTAATGAAAATTATATCGTTAGGAAACATACAGGAATAAATATTACTGAGTGTGATTGTATCAATTATGAAAAAGCAAATAAATTAATCAATTACTGTAAGTATATTGGTGGAATGTCAATAAGTGAGCGAAGAAGACCACAGATTGGTTCGTTTGAATTTATTGCTAAGCAAAAGAAGTTTTTCTTGCGATTTTCTTCAGTCGGTAATTACAAAAATCACGAATCAATGGTTATTAGAATTATTTACTCGTTGGATGATGAGACCATGAATTACGATGATGATGGACAATTTTATCGTTTAAAGGAACTATCTAAACAAAATGGGATGATTGTCTTCGCAGGTAAGACTGGTTCAGGGAAGACGACGTCTATTTATCATTTAGCTAACACGATGAGTTCTAATAAATTGATTATGAGCATTGAAGATCCGGTAGAAATCATTAATAACAATTTTTTGCAATTACAAGTGAATGAATCCGCTGATATGGGATATGACGAGCTAATCAAAGTCGGTTTGAGAAGTCGTCCAGATGTTTTTATCATTGGAGAAATTAGGGATGCTAGTACGGCTAAATCAGCTGTCCGTGCGGCATTATCCGGCCATTTGGTATTAACTACTATTCATGCAAGAGATATCGACGGGGTAATTAATAGACTAGGACAACTAGGTTGTGATTATGATGATTTATTCAATTGCTTAAATTCAGTTGTTTTTCAAAAATTATCCATCAAAAATCAAAAAGATGTGTCCGTTAACATGGATATTAAAGATAATTTTGACGATTTAAAGGGAAGGATAGTCGGTAATGGAAAAACTATCGTTAAATAAACAGTACTATCTATTTAAGAATTTGAGTGATTTATTCAGTTCCGGTTTCACGATTAAAGAATCACTTCAATTTTTATCAGAAGTGGGCGGTAGGCAATCAATAATTAAAAAGATTGCTCATAAGCTAAGCGAAGGTAATAGCTTTAGTAATAGTATTGTCGGTCTCGTTCATAATGAATTTTACAATCAAATCATGATTAGTGAAAAGTACGGTGATCTTTCATCCTGTTTGGCTGAACTAAGCCATTTTATTGAAGTGAAGTTGAAAAATAAATCGAAAATCAGAGATTTACTTTTTTACCCAATCGTTTTGGTGATTATTTTAATTGGAATTGTATACGCAATAAATGCTTTTGTATTACCACAACTAAGTTCAATTAATTCAATGCAACACTACGACTTAGGATGGCTTTACATACTAACATTTGGTTTATTCGTTGGAATTACGACTGGAGTAATCATGTATAAAAGATTACCGCTACTCAGAAAAAGGGATGTTATATCAAGAATCCCTTTTATAGGAAAGATTTACAGAGCTTACATGGGATATATACTATCGCTGGAACTTAAAATGTTGATTCAAAATGGGATTGACTTAAAAAATATACTAAATATTTTAAAAGACTTTAAACCGAATACGATTATGTATTTGTTGGGAGAAAAAGCTCGATATTTAGCTAATCGAGGAGAAGATGTCGGTAAATTAACCAAGATGTATGCATTTGTCCCTTCTGAATTTAATGGATTCTTTCATCGTGGATCAAAGGTATCAGAGATATTAGTTAAATTAGAGGCATTTTCGCAGATTAAATTTGAAGAAATGAACCATCGTTCAAATCAATTAATTAATCTTATTCAACCGCTATTATTTTTATTTATTGGAATTTGTATTGTTTTGGCATATTTAGTTGTTCTTATGCCAATTTATTCATCATTGAAAGGACTTTAAAAAATGAACAAGAAAAAAGCTGGCTTTACACTAATCGAAATGACAATCGTTTTATTCATCATTTCGTTATTAATTTTAATTGTTGTCCCAAATGTTTCTGGACAAAAGAAGCATGCTACCAATGTACATGTACATGCAATGCAAACATTAGTCCAAGGTCAAATTGACTCATTTGAATCTGATGACAATCAATCTGATGTAAGTATGGATGCACTGGTAAAAAACGGTTATTTAACTCAAAAACAAGCTGATCAAGCTCAAGAAGAGGGCATTCAAATTGTGGATAATAAAGCTGTGGCAAAAGAATAAAAATGCATTTACCACAATTGAAATGCTAATAGTGTTAGTCATTAGCTCAATTTTTATGTCGCTATGTATTTTTTTATATCATGGTATGCATGTAAGTGATAAGGAGTTGGAAAAAGAGTTTTGGATAAATTTCAGGGTGTATTGGAGACAAGCAATTGAAAATAGTGAATACACTAAATCTTTGACGACAATATACGCTACTAAACATGAAATTATTTTTTTCAATAAAGGACATCATTATAGTCTTCGTATGCCTGATAGTATGTGGGTACAAGATAGACTTTTAATTTATATTAATGGTGACGGCTATTCTGCACCTAAAACATTTAGATGGTATTCAAAAAAGACAAATACCCGTTACCTTGTAAAAATACAGCTTGGTGGGGAGACTTATAGATTAGATGAAACATATTATGAATAATGGATTTATAATGATTGATTCGATTACAGCACTGACGCTAATTTCTGTTGGAATGATTTTCTTCTGTGAGTCGAATCAATATATGTATGACAATCTTGGCAAAGCTAGAAGGACTTTGATACAAAAGAGAATAGAGTATGAAAAGAAAAAAGGCTTTTACGATTATTGAGACGCTTATTGAACTTGTAGTTTTGGGATTAATCGCAATTACGATTACCATGATCTATCCGTTGAAGAAAACTTACAATCAAAAAAATGAGCATGCGGCAGATTTTCAATCTTTCTTGAATAATATTGAAGCTAAAAAGAAGCACTATGTTTTGTTCGAAAAAGCGGGACAACATTTTGTGACCATAATAAGCCGGGAATATGGAAAAAGATACAATCTTCATTTATATAATAAAGTAGTTGTTCTTTCGGGGATAAACGGAGGATACTATCCGCTTTTGGATGATGTTAGAAGCATTGATTTTAAGGAAGTAAAAAAGCACTTAGCGATTAAGGTAATATTTAATAATAATGAAAGCTATGAGGATGTGAGTTCGATATCTTATGAGTAAAAAATGTGGATCAGCAACACTAATTGCAATTGTTGTTTTATCAGTTTTATCGATTTTCTTATTGATAAAATATGAAAAATATAATGCTGAAATGCAGACGATAAATAAAATGATAAGAAGCTATGAATAATGGTAATTTATATTGAAGTAATTAATGGTTTATCTTGAATTTTCTTGTGAAAATCTGGTAATATGAAAGTTGTTATTAAGTGATAATACTTTTAAGGGAGTTGAGTGTGCTGACTGAGAAAGATACAGAAACTCTGTTTAAAGTTTTCAATTCTTCAGCTGAAATTTTGAAAGACAAGTTAGGGGTATCATATCTTGATGCATTTATCGAGACTGGAGATAACCTTATCAATGACGGTCAAGTTCATGTTGAAGATGGTATACCAGATAGTGACACAGTTTCTAAGTTAGAAGGATTATACCGAGACGTAGATTATCAATCTATGGATGCAGAAACTGTAAGAAAGGCCATTCAGATTTGCATGATTAAGGCAACCAAAGAGGACGCCATTCAGGCAAACCACCAAATAACACCTGATACGATAGCTTCTATCATGGGATATTTAGTTATTAGATTAGTTAAGAATGCCAAGCATCTACAGATTCTGGATTTATCCGTTGGAATGGGTAACCTATTAACTACGGTTATGAATCAATTGAAGGATGCAGTTAAGGATATTGATTTGCATGCTATTGGGATTGACAATGACGATTCCATGTTAGCCGTTTCAAGCATAAGTACACAAATGCAAAGAAACGATAAAAATACTGAACTTATTTATCAAGATTCAGTTGCCAATATTTTGGTAGATGATGCAGATCTAGTAATTTCTGATTTACCAATTGGGTATTATCCGATTGATGAAAATACCACTAACTATAAGACAAGATCAACAGATGGTCATTCATATGCTCACCACTTGTTAATTGAACAAGGGATGAACCATATCAAACCAGGTGGTTACGGGGTATTTTTAGTACCAAGTAATATCTTTAACACGCCAGAATCAAAATCATTATTAAAGTGGATTCAAGATAATGCTTATCTTCAAGCCTTGTTGAATCTACCAAAGGAAATCTTTAATAATGCCAATGCTCAAAAAGCAGTTTTGATTCTACAAAAGCATGGTGAAGATGCCCACCAAGTTGAAAAAATTATGATTGGTGAGTTCCCATCATTTAATGAAGTATCTGCTTTCCAAAAATTCTTAGCAGAACTAGTTGAGTGGGAAGAAAAAGATTTATTATCTAAAGAAAGTTAGGAGAACTATTATGGGAAAGTCAATTGCAATTAACGCAGGAAGTTCCACATTAAAATTTAAATTATTCGAAATGCCTTCAGAAAAATTAATTTCTAGCGGGGCTATCGATAGAATTGGTTTAACTAAGTCAGATGTTGAAATTAAATATGGTGATGGCGAAAAATTCCAAAAGACAATGGATATTCAAAATCATGAAGAAGCAATTAAGCTTGTATTAGACAAACTACTAAGTCTAAACATTATTGCTGACTACAATGAAATTACAGGTGTTGGTCACCGTGTTGTTGCCGGTGGTGAATACTTCACTGATTCTGTTGTTATTGATGATGATGTTTTAAGTAAGTTAGAAGAACTATCAGAATTAGCTCCACTTCACGAACCAGCAAATATTCTAGGAATCAAAGCATTCAAGAAGATTTTGCCAAACGTTATCAGTGTTGCAGTATTTGATACTTCATTCCATACTTCAATGCCAGAAGAAAACTACATGTATGCTTTACCATACAAGTACTACCGTGATCACAAAGCTAGAAAATATGGTGCACATGGTACTAGTTACCGTTACGTATCAGGTCGTGCTGCAGCAATGATGGGCAAGAAGTTAGAAGACTTAAAACTTGTTATCATGCACTTAGGTGCCGGTGCTTCAATATGTGCCGTAGACCATGGTAAATCATTAGATACCTCAATGGGCTTCACACCATTGACAGGTATCATGATGGCTACTAGATCTGGTGATGTTGACCCTTCACTACTTGCATACATTATGCAAAAGGAAGGCATTTCAGATATTAATGAAATGATTAACATCTTAAACAAGAAGTCAGGTTTAGCTGGTGTATCTGAAGTTTCTGCTGATATGAGGGATCTAGAAGCAGTTAAGGATGAAAACCACCAAGCTGAATTAGCACGTAACATGTACATGAACAGAATTGTTAGATACGTTGGTCAATACGTTGCTGAAATGAATGGTGTTGACGGTATCGTATTTACTGCTGGTGTTGGCGAAAACGATATTGGTATCAGACAAGAAGTTGCTGACAAGCTAAGTTACTTCGGTGTTAAGGTTGATCCTGAAAAGAACCACATTCGTGCCGTTGAAAGAGATATTAGTGCAGACGATGCTAAGATTAAGACACTATTAATTCCTACAAACGAAGAATTAATGATTGTTAGAGATATTGAACGTCTTAAGAAATAATAATAAAAAAAGACCTAATAAGGTCTTTTTTTATTTTCATGGATTGATGAAAATAATTCAATTAAATAAAAATAACATGAACAAACGTTGTAACACCGGGGATTAAACATCAATGAGTACCGTTGTACAAGCGTTTAGACGTATTGCGGTTTAAATAAAATATGTATAATTAGCATCATAGAATATTTATAGGAGGGTGATGGGATGCAAGAATCACCGAAACAAGAAAGCCAACAACTTTCAAGAGGCTTAAAAAATCGTCATGTTCAATTAATCGCTTTGGGTGGAACAATTGGAACAGGGTTGTTCCTAGGAGCTGGAGAATCCATTCAATTTGCAGGACCATCAATTATTTTAGCTTACTTAATTGCTGGGATTGCGGGATTCTTTATCATGAGATCACTTGGTGAACTATTATTATCCAATGTCGATTGTCACTCATACATTGAATTTATTGAAAAATACTTAGGCGAAAAGATGGGCTTTGTTGCCGGTTGGACGTACTGGGCCTGCTGGATAACGATTGCCATGGCCGAAATTACAGCCGCCAGTTTATACATAAAATATTGGTTCCCAAGTGTTCCACAATGGATAACTGGTTTAATCATCATTATTATTTTGTTCTTATTGAACACAATTAACGTGTCAGCCTTCGGTGAAACTGAATTCTGGTTTGCACTAATAAAGGTTGTTGCAATTTTAGCTTTAATTGCTACTGGAATTGTATTAGTAATCATGAATTACAAGACTCCTGTTGGTCACGCAAGTCTTTCAAACTTATTTGGTCACAAGATGTTTGCACACGGTATCTCAGGGTTCCTAATGAGTTTTCAAATGGTAATCTTTAGTTTTGCCGGAATTGAAATGATTGGTATGACTGCTTCAGAAACTCATGATCCAGAAAAGGTTATTCCAAAGGCAATTAACGAAGTTCCTTCAAGAATTTTAATTTTCTACATTGGTTCACTAGTTGCACTAATGTGTATCTACCCATGGAACTACATCAATGCAGATTCAAGTCCTTTCGTACAAGTATTCCAAAATATTGGAATTGCAGGAGCTGCCTCAATTATTAACTTTGTTGTTTTAACAGCTGCTGTATCTGCATGTAACTCTTCAATCTTTACCACTGGTAGAATGGCATACTCACTATGTTATGGTACTAACAACAAAGTAGGTAAGAAGATTGGTTCATTAACTAAGAATGGTTTACCAGCAGCCGGAATTGTCTTTTCAATTATCGTAATTGCTATTTCACTATTCTTAAATGCATTCATGCCAAATGGTGTTTTCCAATTAATCTCAAGTGTTGCTACCACATGTTTCCTATTCATTTGGGGATTAATTGTTATTGCTCATATCAAGTACAGAAATTCAGTTAAGAAGAATAAAGAAGAAGATAAGCTAACATTTAAGATGCCTTTATTCCCACTTTCAAGTTACTTCGTATTAGCATTCTTACTATTCGTAGCAGTTATATTGCTATTTAGAGTAGACACTATGATTCCATTAATTGGATCAATCGTGTGGATTGTATTCCTATACATCTTTAAGGTTGTAAAAGACCGCGTATAAATTAAAGCAGTTTCAACGACTAATTCCTTAATTAAGTAGTTAGTTTGATTGAAGCTGTTTTTTTGTTTTTCATTTTATCGATAATAGTTTATTCTATTAGTAAGGAAGTAGGTGGCAAGGATGAAATACTTTATAGCGGATACGCATTTTCTTGATAAGCATATGATAGGAAATAAGAATTTCGCGCCACGACCATACTTCTTTGTGGATGAGATGGATAACGATGTCGTTAAGAACTGGAACGAAGAGATTTCTGACAATGACATCGTTTATCATCTTGGTGATATTGCAGTATGTCACGAGAAACCACAAAGAAAAGCACACGAAAAAATTTATAACATTTTAAAACAATTGAATGGTCACATTGTTTTTATTAAGGGTAATCATGACAGTAGGGCGCTGTTTAAGTTTATTGATAAAAATAATTATGATCTAAACGGGAAACCAAAGTTTTCTTTTCATGATGTTGGGGCATTAATTAAGATGAATCATGCCCAATATTATATGACTCATTACCCATTAATGATGGGACAGGTGGGACCAATTATTGATTTACATGGCCATATTCATCACTATTCAGTGCCAGTAAAGGAAAATATCAATGTGGGAGTAGATAGTCCTGAAAAAGACTATTTAGGTTATGAAAAACCATTTGGTGCTCCCTATAGCGAAGAAGATATTTTTACCATGGTTGAACAAAAGAAAATTGATTTTGCCAAAAGACGTTAAGGAGGAAGTAAGTTTGGAAAAAATTGCGATTTTACACACCAATGATTTACATTCACACTTTGAAAATTGGCCAAGAATAAAAAGATATTTAATTAGTGAAAAACAAAAATTAGAACAGCAAGGATATTTTGTTATTACCGTTGACCTAGGTGATGCTTTAGATAGAGCTGATCCACTAACTGACGCAACAAATGGTAAAGCAAATGTTGAACTGTTGAATGAGATTGGCTATGATGCTACAACCATTGGTAACAATGAAGGTTTAACTAATAGCAAAGATCAATTAAATCATTTGTATGACGATGCCAACTTTGACGTTGTTTTAGCTAACATTGTTGATTCTGATACTAAGAAGTTGCCAAGTTGGGCTAATGAAACCAAGATGATTAATACACCTGCTGGAAATCATATAAAGATTTATGGTTTAACAGCTCCATACCAATCAACTTATACGCTTGAGGGATGGACCCCAATTGATGATCAAGAAAAGATTCCGGAACTATTAGACAATGACAAGGATGATGAGGTGCTAGTATTGCTATCTCATTTAGGTGTTACTCAAGACAGATTGATTGCTAAGAAGTTTCCACGTTTCGATGTTATTATTGGAAGTCACACCCATCACTTGTTTGAACATGGTGAAAGGGACAATCAATCTCTATTAGCAGCAGCTGGTAAGTATGGATACTATGTAGGTAAGGTAACGTTAGAAGTGGAAGATAATCATGTCGTTAATAGCGAAGCTAGTGTTGTTAAAACTAGTGATTTACCAGTAAAACCTGAAGATAGTAAGTGGCTAGATGCTCTTGAAAAACGTGGTCAAGACATTTTAGCTCAATCCAAAGTTGCTAAGTTAGATGAAAAAATGGATAATGGTCTTCGTGGCAAACCAAGAATGGTTAGCGAATTTTTATCTGCAATGAAAGAAAAGGCAGGAACGAAAGCAGCAATCGTTAATAATGGATTATTCTTACATGCATTACCAAAAGGTATTGTAGATAAGAACCAATTACATCAAATATTGCCTCATTCTATGCATGTAACTAAAACAACATTATCTGGAAGCGACTTATGGCGCATGATAATGGAAATGCAAAAGAATTGGAAGTTCTTAATTGCATATGAACAAAAGGGAATGGGCTTTAGAGGTAAGTACTTTGGCCAATTAAACTATGACGGAATTGATGTTGACGATCAAAATAATGTTTATTTTGACGGAAAGTTAATTGATTTTAACCAAACATATGAAATTGCATTACTAGATCATTACATTTTCATTCCATTCTTCCCAACGGTTGCAATTAAGGGTGATAATAATATCTTGTATGATCAAACACTACGTGAAGTGTTCGCATCATACCTATCAAAGAAATATCCGCTAGAATAGGAGAGGATAGTTTTGGATCGTAAGAGTATTGAAGAACTAGTCGAAGAAAAAAATAGCAACTACAAACCACTAGCTAACATAAAACTTGAAGACGAAAAGACCATTTTGATTAATGGTCATAAATACGAAATTATTAGTAATCGTAACAACTGTTTTAATATTGATGATTTTATCGCTAGTTATAATCCCATATTTAGTAGATACAGCTTTATCGTTGGTGATTACGGTTATGGCGTACTTAGACTAAAGGGATTTTCTGATGATGGTAGTAATACACCACTACAGAACCAATTTATGGCAATTCAAGATTATTTATATGAATATGCCAACATGGGTGCGGATTACTTTGTTTTGCATAACTTAGAAGTAAAGACCAAACCAAATGGCTCTTTCAACAAGAGAAGAGGACGTCGTTCTTCTAACAAGAATAATCGTCATGCCTTTATTAAAGAAAAGGTAACTAATGAAAAGCCTCGTGTTGATAAAAGAGAACATGTGACCGTTACTCAATCAAAAGGACATGGTAAAAGACATTTTACAATTAAACAAAGAACTGACTAGGAGAGAGTTTTAATGACAAAGTATAAGGGTTATTTCATTGACCTTGATGGCACAATTTATGCTGGAAGTAAGAGAATTCCGGCTGCAAAGAGATTTATCGAAAGATTACAATCAAATGGGATTGATTTTCTTTTCGTAACTAATAACACAACTAAGATGCCAGAGGACGTAGTGAAAAATCTAGGGGATAATCATGACATTCATGTAAGCACTGATAATGTTTATACCGCTGGATTGGCTACTGCTGATTACGTTAAAAAAGATGCCGAAAGTAATCAATTGGAAAAGACAGCTTATGTAGTAGGTGAAAAGGGATTGCTTACCGCCCTACAAAATAATGGTTTTAAAATTACAGAAGATAAACCAAGTTATGTAATTGTTGGTTTAGACAATTCGGTTACTTATGATCAGTTGAGTAAGGCCGTTTTATTAGTCAGAGATGGATCCAAGTTTATTGGAACCAATCCTGATAGTAATATTCCAACTGAAAAAGGGATGCAACCAGGAGCTGGTTCATTAGTCAAATTAGTTGAATATGCAACCCAACAAAAACCAGTCTTAATTGGTAAACCTGAATCAATCATCATGCAAAATGCTTTGGATAAGATTGGTTTAAATAAATCTGATGTAGTGATGGTCGGAGATAACTACATGACTGATATCTCTGCGGGTATTAACTTTGGCATGGATACTTTGATTGTATACACAGGTTTATCTACAAAAGAACAAGTGGCTCAAAAAGAAGTCCAACCAACTCATCAAATTGATTCATTGGATGATTGGGAAGTTTAATTTGAATATTGAATTTATGAAGTATCGAGCATTGTCGTTAGTAATCCTTTTGTGGTTTGTAACTTGCTCGATATTTTTGTTTATGAACATGCCATTTATATATACGTCAGTAGTCCATCTACTAAATGTGCAACATGATATTAAAATGAGTTCTGATCAGATTAAGGACAATTACCTGTTAATCATCAGATATCTACAATCATTTTTTATCGATAATATGCAAACAACATTACCAATCAATAATGTGGTTAAGACGCATTTTTTGGATGTTAGAAGATTAATTTTGCTAAATAATCTGTTTATGGTGTCTATGACGCCAATATTAATCAAAATATTGGTTAAATTAAGGGAAAATAAGCTTCTGTGGCTTTTAAAACAAGCTTTTAAACGAATATACTCCTTCTTTGTATTTGTTTGTGTATTTGCATTAATTGATTTCAATGATGCTTTTATCTTTTTCCATAAACTTTTGTTTAGAAACAACGACTGGATTTTTAACGCAAAAAAAGAACCAATCATAATACTATTTCCTGATCAGTATTTTGTGATTGGCTTCGCCTTTATATTTATATTCGTTACCGTGTGTTATTTAATCCTTCTTAGATTTATTAACAAATCGAATCAATAAAAAAGGACTCCTTACCAGGAGCCCTTTTTTATTAAGCTTTCTTTCCTTTTTTGAATAATGCCACTAATGCAGGTACACAAGTTACTAGGATGATACCAAGTACTACTACTGAGAAGTGTTCTTGTACGAATGGGATGTTTCCGAAGAAGTATCCTCCACCACAACATAGTAGAACCCAGACGATACATGCAGAGACGTTGTATTTAACGAATTTACTGTACTTATAACCACTTGAAGCTGCAATGAATGGTGCGAAAGTTCTGATGATTGGCATAAATCTAGCAATAAATATAGCTAAGATACCATATTTATCAAAGAAAGTTTTTGCTTTGTCCAGTTGTTCTTGTTTAATGAACTTACCAATATGTTTTTGCTTAGTAAGTTTATTACCGACTTTTTCACCAAGGAAGAAGTTTAAAGAGTCACCGACGATTGAAGCAATTAGGAATAATATGATAAATATGAATATGCTTAGGTGATATTTTGAGTTTGCAGAGATAGCTGCTGCTGCAAATAGTAATGAATCCCCAGGTAGGAAGGGCATGATTACTATTCCAGTTTCAATGAAAATTACTAGAAATAGCAATAGGTAGGTCCAATCACCAAAATAATTAACCAAGTTAATAATGTGTTGGTCAATGTGTAATATAAAATCTATTAAAAGTTGCATTTCTCTCTCCTTTTATTGTTTAAATATATTTTAACAAATTTACAGGATTAACATTAAAGTTTTTTTAAAATAATTCATAAAAACACTTAATCATTTTTACTTCGTTAGCTATAATGTATGTAGCAATTAAATATTTGGAGGACAAAATGACTCAATATCCACAATTAAGTATAGATGATAAATATAAGCCGATGGCTATTCTAAAGACAAATTATGGTGACATTCAAATAGCTTTGTTTGAAAAACAAGCACCTCAAGCAGTAGAAAACTTCATGAAATTAGCAGAAGTTGGTTACTATGATGGAACAACTTTCCATAGAGTTATTAAAGACTTTATGATTCAAGGTGGTGATCCAACAGCAACTGGTGCAGGGGGAGAAAGTATTTGGAATCGTCCATTTGATGATGAATTTTCAAAAGACTTATACAATGTACGTGGAGCAGTGTCTATGGCTAACTCAGGTCCAAATACTAATGGAAGTCAGTTCTTTATCGTGCAAAATAAGACACTTCCTGAAACACTAATGGATCAAATGAATGAAGCAGGATTCCCTGAAGAAATCATTGATTACTACGTTAAGAATGGTGGTACTCCGTGGCTAGACTTCAGACATACTGTATTCGGTCAAGTTGTTAAAGGAATGGATATCGTTGATAAGATTGCTGATGCTGAGGTTGATGCAAACGATAAACCTGTTGAAGATGTTCTAGTTAATAAAATAGAAATTTTTAAATAGTACTTGACCGTAAAAAGACTTCCTGGTAGTATAAATATTGCTGTTGAGAGAGATTACTTAATCCTCTCAAACAACCTTGAAAATTGATGTTGACAGTGATTGATGATTTTGATATTATAATTAAGTCGCGTTAAATCAGTTAATTTCAAGCGTTGGCAAATTAAAAAAAGTTATTGACACTGTGTTGATAATTTGCTATGATTAATGAGTTGTCAATTGAGGCAACAAGTTAATAAAAGGTAGATCTTTGAAAACTGAACAAGATTGATAATCGATGATGTGTAAGGAACTTGCAACTTGGTTGTAAGAATTAAACATTGCGAAGTCAATTCGCTTATAAAATAACAATTTATTCAGAAGAGCTAAGTTA
>NZ_BPLK01000004.1 GCF_019656215.1 Apilactobacillus zhangqiuensis | reverse complement strand
TCCCATGCCGAACACAGAAGTTAAGCTTCTAAACGCCGAGAGTAGTTGAGGGATCGCCCTCTGCAAGGGTAGGACGTCGCCGCGCAATTTATAAAAAGAGTTACCGTTTGGTAGCTCTTTTTTTGTACATTCAAAATGTTGAATTGCTTTTTATGATAAAATGACACTAACATACGTTAGGGAGGGACCTCGGAATGAAGGACTCTAAGTTTAGATTTGGATGGCGGATTCTGATCGGATTAATTATCGGAATTGCCCTTGGTTTGTTAGCAAACTTCCTTATTAAATAGCTTTTGAACCGCATGAATGTTAATAGCTGAATTACTATCATAAAAGTACGCAAAATTGTTTGTCTTTTATCATTATTTCATTACGTTTTCATTATTAAACGGGGATATTATTCGTGATTTATGATAAAATTATATTAATACATATTAAGGAGAGGCTTCGTGATGAAGAAATTTAAGATAACACTAGGATGGCAAATCCTGATTGGTTTAATTTTGGGTATTATCCTAGGTCTAGTGTTCTATAAGAACACTACCGCAATTACTGCTATGCAAAGTGTTGGTACAATGTTCATTCGTTTGATTCAAATGATTGTTGTTCCAATCGTTGTTTCATGTTTAACTGTTGGGATCGCCAACATTGGTGATATTCATAAGTTAGGTCGTATTGGTGGAAAGACCATCCTATACTTCGAAATTATGACTACCATTGCCATTGTTTTAGGTTTAGTTGTTGGTAACGTCTTCCACCCAGGTGATTTCATTAACGTGCATTCATTACACGCTACTGATATTACCCAATACATGACAACTGCTAAGACTGCAAACCACACCGGTATCTGGGGTACATTAATTAACCTAATTCCAGTAAACGTATTTAATTCAATTGCTTCTGGTGATATGATGCCAATCATCGTATTCTCAGTATTCTTTGGTTTAGGTACTGCTGCCGTTGGTGAAAAGGGTAAAGTTATCGTTGATTTCTTAAACGCTGTATCACAAGTAATGTTCAAGATTACTGGTTGGATCATGAAGTTATCTCCAATTGGTGTCTGTGCATTAATCGGTGTTACCTTAGCTGAACTTGGTGTTTCTGCATTAGCTCCACTAAGTTACTTCGTTCTATTAACTTACCTAACAATGATAGTATTTGTCCTTGTTGTAATGGGACTTGCTGCTAGAATCTTTGGTTTCAAGATTACTGATCTTTTAAAGGTTGTTAAGGAAGAAGCCGTATTAGCATTCTCCACTGCCAGCTCAGAAGCTGCACTACCAAGAAGTATCGACAAGATGACTAAGTTTGGTGTTAGCCCATCAATCGTTTCATTCGTAATCCCAACTGGTTACACATTTAACCTTGATGGTTCAGCAATTTACCAATCACTTGCTGCATTATTCTTAGCCCAAGCTTACGGAATTCACTTAAGTATTGGTCAACAACTTACCTTACTAGTTGCCCTAATGATTACTTCAAAGGGTATGGCTGGTGTTCCAGGTGCATCATTCGTTGTGCTATTAGCAACCGTTTCAACTGTTGGTATTCCTGTTTCTGGTTTAACATTTATTGCCGGAATTGACCGTTTCATCGATATGGCCAGAACCGCAGTTAACGTTATCGGTAACTCACTAGCAACAGTGATTATTGGTAAGTCTGAAAAAGAATTCGATTCTGAAAAAGAAGCTAAATATTTAAAGATGATTGGAATTAATAAATAAATTAAAGAAAAAGACCTAATTCAAAAGGAATAGGTCTTTTTCTATTTATGAAAATAATCATTGTGTGCTTAAAACTAAAAAATAACCTTTTTTAGCTCGCTATTATCTAAATAATGTAAATTATCATAAAGGTCGTTATAAGCCTATATATATCCAAAATAGCTTGTATTAGACCAAAGCAAGTATCTATGTAACTTATTTATTTTAAAATTGTAAACAAAAAGACCGAATCAATTTGATCCGGTCTTTTTTTATTTGTGATTAACACAAGAAAAGAGACAACCTACAAAGTTGTCTCTCTTATAATTAATATTGATAACAGATAAGTAGCAATTACTTTGGCGTAAACCCACGTCCCCGCGGACTCAACGAAGATTTTTGTGTAATCTCATAATTACTCAGTTTATCTGTTCGTAAAATTTAGTAGTAGCATAAACTGTTGTCCATACCTCCCCAACTAGTTCCCTAGAAGGTGAAGCATCATCAAGCAATTATTAATATTTAATTTTAAATTACTGTTATTAGCTGCTAACATTTCACTGTTAATTAACGTTTCACCGTTAAGCATGCAGCTAAAGGATACTGAGATAACCAACAACAGTTAATTCTCCATCTAAATAATCTATATTGATTATGTTGATTTCGGGAAAATTAACTGTCAAAGGTCATCTCAATTCTATTTGTTTAGAATTGAAACAACTTCTGACATCAATTTTCCCTTGATAGAATGATCTTTCGACGCTCCTGGATCAAAAGTTAATTCAGTCATATGTTGTTCACTCCTTTTTTCTAGTTTTATTACAATGTTAATTGTACACCGATTATTATATTTTGACAACATTTCACTTATAAATTGATATAAATTTTTTCATCATCTAATCAAAATGCCAAAAGAACCTAATCATATCAATGATTAGGTTCTTTTTTACATATTACAATGATCCATATTTTCCATGGGATCGTAACAAGACATACCACTTAAGTCGAGGTCTTCGACGGCAACGCCACGTTCTTCGGCGAATGCCTTCATCAAGTCATCCATCTTAGTTAGGTGGAATTTTTGTGGATGATTTGGATCGTCAACTTGGATTTGGGCCATCATACCGCCATCTTCGTGTTCGATGATGTGGCAGTGATACATGAAGACACCAGGGTGATCGAACCATGCCTTGAAGCGCACGGTTTCATCGGGGTTAACACCGATAGTGTCTTTTAGACCGGTTTCGTTAGGGTAAGGGGCATGGCCGTTTCGCTCTAATACTTCAAATTGGCAACCATGCATATGGAATGGATGCACCATTCCGCTTTCACAGTCGTTGGTGTTGGTAACTTCCCAGATTTCGCAATTACCCATGGTTTGTTTGGCATCGATTCTTTCCATATCGAATTTTTTACCATCTAGGGCAACTTCTTCATCCATACCGGACATAACGACTTTTCGTACGGGTGTGTTCTCAGTAACTTTGGGTGTGTTCATTTCAAATAGGGTGTCGTCAATAACGCTGTTATCTTCTGCAAATTCATGGATTCTAAAATGCATGATGGGGACATCGTCAGAATATAGGACAACTTCATCACCTGGTTTGTATTTGCCGAAATCTACGACAATTTCTTGTCTTTCAGCACAGGTAATCATTAGATGAGTAAACTTAACGGGGTGGGTTAAGAGACTACCATCACCTGCGATTTGGGTAAATTCAAGGTCGTCTGAGAAGTGCAAACGCCATTCACGACGGTTGGCACCATCTAGTAGACGAAGACGAACCTTTTGAGTGGTGACGTCAAAGTATGGATTAACGGTGCCGTTAATCATTGCGGTAGGTCCTTGAACGCCATCCGGGTCGTAATCAGCCTTGTAATCCCATTGGTTATCTTCATGGAAGCGACGATCTTGTAAGATAATGGGGATATCGTCGACACCATAATTACGTGGGATTGAAAGGGTTGCTTCATGTTCATCCTTGACGACAACTGCGGTAGCTAGACCGTGCCAAACTTGTTCGGCGGTTGATGGGCATGGATGAGCATGCAACCAAAGGGTAGCTGCTGGTTGATCACACTTAAAGTTTAAAACTTTGCTCTCACCTGGGTAGACAGGGGTGTGACAACCACCATCGATATCACCGGGAACGTTTAAACCGTGCCAGTGATAGGTAGTTAGTTCAGGTAATTCGTTTTTAACAGTGACGTGAATGTTCTTACCACGTTTGAATAAAATGGTCTTACCTAATAGTGCTTGATTGTAGCCCCATGTCTTAGTGGCTTTACCAGGCATAATTTGTGCTTCACCAGCTTGTGAGATAACGGTGTAGTACATGTCGGTATCAGTCTCTTTGTCAGGAGTAAGTAATTCCGGAATCTTTAGCTTTTGTTGTTCCACGTTTGGTTCTTCCAAAGGAATGTAACCACCGTCGTGGGTGTTAAAAGCGGGTTCGTAAAAGAAATAATCCGTGTAGACTTTTTCGGTAGACATAAAAATAACCTCTCTTTTTTCAAGATTGGTTATAGTATATCCTTGTTTATATTCGTTTGCAATTAATAACCATTATAAACTAGTACGTATTAAAAAAGAGACGATATAATCGTCTCTTTTTATTGTGATCAATAATTATATTATTGTTCAGTGTACCATGGGTAATGGAAGTTACCTTCACGGTCAGTACGTTCATAAGTGTGAGCACCGAAGTAGTCACGTTGTGCTTGTAGTAAGTTAGCAGGTAATACTTCAGCACGGTATGAATCGTAGTAGTTAACAGCTGCTGAAAGTGATGGAACTGGAATACCAGCCTTAGTTGCAAGAGCAACAACATCACGAGCATCTTGTTGGTACTTGTTAGCGATTTCTGAGAAGTATGGGTCTAACAATAGGTTAGTTAGGTTTTCATCCTTTTCGAAAGCGTCAGTAATGTTTTGTAAGAATTGGGCACGAATAATGCAACCTTCACGCCAGATTTGAGCTAATTCACCGAACTTCAAGTTCCAGTCATATTGTTCTGAAGCGAAACGTAGTTGTTCGAAACCTTGTGCGTAACTCATAATCTTACCGAAGTATAGAGCCTTACGTACACGTTCAACTAAGTCCTTCTTTTCGTCATCGTTGATGATGTCTGAAGCCTTAGGACCGTTTAATACCTTAGCTGCTGCAAGACGTTCGTCTTTTAGCATTGAGATGAAACGAGCGTAAACTGATTCAGTGATAACTGATTGGTCAGTACCAACTTCCATGGCATCTTCTGATGACCACTTACCAGTACCCTTGTTAGCACCACGGTCTAAGATCATGTCAACGATAGGTTTGCTCTTGTCAGCACCTAAATCGTCTTTTCTAGTTAAGATATCAGCAGTAATTTCGATTAGGTAACTGTTTAGTTCACCCTTGTTCCATTCCTTGAAGATATCAGCTAGGTCATCAATGTCGATACCGGCACCGTTACGAAGAATGTCGTAACTTTCGTCGATTAATTGTTCATCACCGTATTCAATACCGTTGTGAACCATCTTTACGTAGTGACCTGCACCGTTAGGTCCGATGTAAGCAACACATGGCTTACCATCGCTAGCCTTAGCAGCGATTTGAGTTAAAACAGGTTCAACTAGCTTGTATGCTTCTTCTTGACCACCAGGCATTAGTGATGGACCGTGTAAAGCACCTAGTTCACCACCAGAAACACCCATACCAATAAAGTTGATACCAGATGCATCTAGTCTAGCGTTTCTTTCGATAGTGTTATGGAAGTTAGTGTTACCACCATCGATTAGGATATCACCCTTGTCTAGTAAAGGTAATAGAGCGTCGATAGTTGCGTCAGTTGGCTTACCAGCCTTAACCATCATAACGATACGACGTGGAGTTTCTAGAGAGTTAACAAAATCTTCAACAGAGTAACTTGGTACCAAGTTCTTGTCTGCGTGATCCTTCATTACAGCTTCTGTCTTTGAAGCTGAACGGTTAAAAATACCTACAGTGAAGCCGCGGCTTTCAATGTTAAGGGCTAAGTTCTTACCCATAACAGCCATTCCAACAACACCAATGTTTGCTTTTGAGTCAGCCATTATAAACCTTCCTTTTTAAAGAAAATTGTGTATAAATATACACTTAGATTTTAACATTTTAATGGTTAAATGTCATATAAATTATTTTTTTGAGTTAAAAACCCAAGCTCTGCCATCACGAGCTAGTAATTCGTCGGCAGCATCAGGTCCCATTGAACCTGGTGTGTAGTTAGGGAAGTCTGGTTTATCAGTATTCCAAACATGTCTGATAACATCGGCGAATTCCCAAGCACGGCTTACTTCGTCCCAACTGGCAAAGTTAGTAGCGTCACCTAAGATAGCATCGTGAATTAGACGTTCGTATGGTTCTGGAGTAGCCGCCTTTTCTTCATCACTTTGAGTGTGAGTAAGATCTAGTGGTTGCATTTCCATACCTTGTCCTGCTTTTTTACCGTTTAGACGTAGAATAATCTTGTTAACAGGGTCTACGAATAAAGTAAGCACGTTGTTGTTTAATTCACTTTCAGTTCCCTTAGCAGATGCAAAGATGTCTACTAGCGGTTTCTTGAATACAACATCAATTCTAGTAAACTTGTCAGTTAACATCTTACCGGTTCTGATGTAGAAAGGAACGTTCTTCCAACGTTTGTTTTCAAACAATACTTTACCGGCAACGTAAGTTTCAGTAATTGAATCGTTAGGAACATTGTCTTCGTGACGGTAATCTCTTTGGTCACCGTTTGAACCATATTGTCCACGAACGAAGTTTTGACGAGCTTCGTCTTCAGTGTAAACATGCATGCTTCTTAGTGCACGAATTTTTTCTCTGCGGATGTCTACGTCTTTGAATGAAATAGGGTCTTCCATTGCAAGGATAGTAAGCATTTGCATAGTGTGGTTTTGTACCATATCACGTAGGGCACCTGAACCATCATAGTATCCGGCACGTTCTTCAACACCTAGCTTTTCAGCAAGGGTTACTTGAATGTTGTCAATGTACTTGTTGTTCCAAATACCTTCGATTAGTGGGTTACCAAAACGTAGTGCAATAATATTTTGAACCATTTCCTTACCCAAGTAATGATCAATTCTGTAAACTTGGTTTTCGTTAAATGATTTAGCCAAAGCATTGTTCAATTCTTCAGCTGTGTCGTAGTCGCGTCCAAATGGTTTTTCGATAATTAAACGGTTGAAACCGCCATTGTCTGATAAACAATTGTGGGCTTTTAAGTTCTTAGCTACAGTTCCAAAGAAGTTAGGAGCCATGGAAATGTAGAAGATACGATTTCCTTCAATATCATATTGTTGGTCTAACTTGTTTGCGTAGTCACTTAATGCGTCGTAATGTTCTGGATTAGTTACGTCGTGTGACATGTAGTAAAAATGACTAGCGAAAGCTTTTGCTTGTTCTTCGCTGTCAGCGTTGGCACTTACAGAGTCCAAGATTACTTCGCGGAACTTTTCGTCGCTCCATTCACGACGACCAGTACCGATTAATGCAAAGTGATCGTTATCTACGTAACCTTTTTTGTATAGGTTAAAAATAGATGGATATAATTTACGTTTAGCCAGGTCACCTGTTGCACCAAAAAGCATGAACAAGGCACGAGTTGCTGTTGCCAATTACCGTCACTCCTTATAGAAAAATTTTAACGAATCAAATGAAATTTTCTTTCATTTTCGGTTAATATACAAGGCTATTATATAACACCATGCTAAATTAAAAAAGTGTTTTTAATCCATAGCACAAAAGAAATGTAAACGCTTTACTAAAATTTAATAATTTAAACATCTCTTAATGGATATTATGCTCTTAAATGAATTATAATTGTTGTTAGAACATTTGAATAAGGGGGAGGATTCATGAAGAAAAGAACAGAATTAGGACTTCGTTTAGTATTTTTCTATTCACTATTGTTAAATTCCGGTGCCGCGTTCATGTGGCCACTAGTAACGATGTATATAGATGACTACTTACATAAGTCATTATTAGTGTCGGGGGTATCTTTGCTATTTATTTCCGGTTTTACCATTATTGGTAATTACATCGGGGGTTATCTATTCGATCATTGGTCCGCGTATAAAGCGGCATTGATTGGGATTACCGTCTCGACGGTTGCCATTTTAGCACTAATTTTCTTTCATGGATGGCCTACCTTTGCGATTCTAATGGTAGTGCTAGGGTTTGGAGATGGAATAAATCTAACACTTCTAAACTCATATGCTACCAACGTTAAAAGTAAGGACACCAGAACGGTATTCAATATCCTATATGTTGGATTAAACATCGGGGTGGTAATCGGAACTGCGATGGTTGGATACTTACTAAAATACGGTGTCGCGATTGTCTTCATGACTGCAGCGGTATTTTACATCTTGCTATGGTTACTTACTTTTGTATACTTCAATATCGACTTCTCAGATTATGATAACAGTACTCCAAAAGAAGAAATCAAGGAAGAAAAAGAGGGAATTCTTAAGTCTAACGTTCGACTAATCTATCCAATCTGTATCATGGTATTTACCGTCTACTTGAGTTATACATTGTGGGAAAGCGTTATGTCAGTCCACATGGTTAGAATGGGAATTCCGTTTGAAGCATATTCAATGCTTTGGACAGCTAACGGTCTAATGATTGTATTTGGACAACCTATATTAAACTACGTAAGTAAACGACTAAAAATTCATTTAAATCACCAAGTTTTCTTGGGAGTATTTATCTTCGCAATTTCGTTTTACTTCTTAGTTTACGCAAAGACTTTCCCAGTCTTTTTAGCCATCATGATTTTTCTAACATTTGGTGAAATGCTGGGGCTACCTGATGTACCCGCTTGGATTGATCAACTATCGACTAAGTCGGAAAAGGGTAAGTACCAAGGGATGTTCAATGCGTTGATGTCAGCAGGACGTGCGATTAGTCCACTATTTGCCGGATTCTTTGTTGAAGGCTTTGGCTACAATCCATTGTTCATCTTCGTGACTGTTTTAATGTTAATCGCATTATTCGCGGTCATGATTGTCAGTCGAAAAACAGAAAAATAAAACTAAAAAAAGGGTTCGTTTCGATATGAAACGAATCCTTTTTATTTATTGTATTTTTTTAATTCATCATAGACTCTGACCACGTCTCGATCAGTTCCACGAAGTTCGAAGTCTGTTACAAATGGTGCGTCAAATTGTTTAGCGTAACGTTTTGCGGTTAGACAGTATTGTTCGTTGAAGTTCTTGTTACCAGAACCAATTACTCCAATACAGTATTTAGCGTTATCGTTGTAGTCGATGTATTCGCCTAAAGTGTTGGTCATCATTTCTTTGACGCCGTTATCAATGCCGTTGCCGCCATCTAGGTAGGTAGGCACGAATGCGAAGAAATTGCCGGTTTCGTCAGCGAAGTCTGATTGATCGGTGATTTCCTCCAACTCAATTAACGGGTTATTGTTGTCGTCATTATGTACGTTTTTAGCATATTCTTGTAAGTTGGTCACAAAGTTACGCGTGTTACCAGCCACTGAAATATATAGGATTCTAATTGGTTTCAATGTTTAGCTTCCTTTCAAGGCAAAATAAAAAATCTGTTAGAAACATATTCTAACAGATTTCAAAATTATATATTAGTCTTTACTTTCTTCATCTTGTTGTTCTTCGGATGATTTTTCAGCCATAGCTTCGTGGTTATCACGTAAATCGTCTACTTCGAATAAATCGATGAATGAGTTTTCAAAGTGTAATATCTTGAATGTGAAAGTATCTACCTTGAATTCAGTACCAGGTTTGATTTGAACACCTGGGTTATTGTCGATAAAGTAACCTGAAAGGGTAACACTATCTGATTTGCTGAAGTCTTTGATTTCAGTCTTGAAGTAACGTTCGAAATCATAAGTAGTCATCTTACCGCTTACTTGGTAAGTGCCCTTAGGTTGCTTGAAGACGTATTCGTTGGTTGCTGGATCGATTTCGTCTCGAACAGTACCGAATAGTTCTTCATAAATATCTTTATCAGTAATAATACCTGAAGTACCACCGTATTCATCAACTACGACAACAATAGGAGTTCTCATAGTAATCATCTTTTGAAGTACTTCAGTAATCTTCATTGTTTCAGGAACAGTTCCAATATCACGAATTAAACGTTCAACCGGGATGTTTGAGTTCACTCTTGATTGGCGAACAAGGTCGTAACAGTAAACGTAACCTAGAATGTTATCTTTGTTGTTGTCGATAACAACTGGGATACGACTGAATTTTGATTGTAGATATACTGTGATGGCATCATCTACTAAAGTATTGATGTCCATAACAGTCAATTGAGTTCTATCAATCATGATGTCCTTGGCAACTTTATCGTTAAAGTCGAAGGCACGTTGCATGTATAGGTAATCGTATTTTTCAAGATCACCATTTTCAACGGCTTCTTTAGAGATGCTTAGGATTTCAGCTTGTGACATTGATTCGTCACTTTCGTCTGTCATCTTAAGCCCCATTAACTTAACAACACCAGCGGCACTGACGTTGATAGCCCAAACACCAGGATAGAAAATTGTGTGGAAGTAATGAAGTGGGGTAGCCACGTAACCTAGAATTCTTCTAGGCATGGCGATACTGATGTTCTTAGGAACAACTTCAGTAAATACCACTTCTAAATAGGTAAGAATCAAGATACCAATTACACCACCAATGGCGTGAGCGGTACCAGCAGTGACCCATCCAGATTTTAATTCAAGTAAATCAAAGATGGCGTCAACGATAAGACTTTCACCAACCCAACCCATGATGATACCACAGACGGATACACCCACTTGGGTGGTTGATAAATAGTCATTTAGGTTAGTGATCATGTGCATTTCACGAGCAAGCTTCTTTGACTTACCCTTATTTTCTTCTTCTTCTTCCAACATGCTGTATCTGGTTTGCACTAAGGCAAATTCACAGGCAACAAAGTATGCGGCGAAGAAGAATGCAATCAATACAATAACGATTTGAAAGAATATCGCACCACTATCCAACAGAACATTCCCCGTTTCTTAATAAAATTTATACAATGTCTACATTATACCTTTTATGTTTATTTTTTTTAAGTAATTTAATGAATATAATAACCTATTTTCAATAAAAAAGATTTAAAAAATTGAAACTTTAGGCAAAAATTTAATAATTATTTCTACATATATAGTGTTACACATTCGCCTCAGCAATTAAACTAGCTAGCTTATCTCGATTCCATAAGTCGATATCTAACTTTTCACTCGCTGAGATGGCGTGAGGGGTGAAGTAGCTGTTAGTAATGACCACTGCCTTCTTACAATTGTAGTAGCTACGCCCTGAGTTGGCCTCCTGGACGGCCTTGATACCGACAGGGCTGGCGTAGAGCTTGCACTGGAATACATAACTGGTGTCACCGTTTCTGGCGTAGACGTCGACTCCGAAGTCACTGCTACCTTGGGTTCGTTTGATGTCTGAGAAACCAAGTGCCTTAAGTAAGTCACAGGTAAAGGTTTCAAACTGATAGCCATCAAAGTTATCAATGGTGGAAAGCCTTTGCTTGGATTGATAATCCATAAATGATTGATACTCGTCTGTCACGTGGGCATCAGCTAACTGATCTTTTTGAGCCTGTAGTTGTTTGATGTCTTCGACTAAACCATCGTGTTGAGAGGTTAACTCGTTTAACTGTTGGTATTTGATGTTTAACTCATTGATTTGCTTACTCAATTGATTACGGTAGGCCTTTTGTGATTCGATTCGTTCGGTCATATCATCTAGTTGACGTTTTAACATGGAAAGCTCGTTTAAATAGGGTGTTGCTTGGGCTTGGTATTGCTGTTTAGAAATATCAACGACCTGATTTTGATACGTCATCTGCTTTGAAACTGCAGGTGTCTTTTTGAATGTATAAGTCTGATGACGACTGAGATTGTTTTTAATGGTTTGAATAAAGTGTTTGTCTGATTTTGGGATGATGCAGTAGCCAATGACTAGCAGGGTGAATGCAATGCACAGTGCTGTCAGCTGATCGTAAACCTTTGATAGGTGAATCATGGCTACCACGATGTCGATGATTTTTAATACAATTAGGATACATATAAATCGACGAATGAAGTGACTGATTTTCACGTCTAAACTTCCTTTTTTATATTTAGTAATAACCCCATTTTATCAGATTTGACGCGGTTTCTCTATACTTTTGAGAACGTTTGTTCTATATATACGCAAAAAAATCCCCCGGTATAATACCGAGGGATTTTTCTTAGCCATGTTGTTTCTTTATCGAAGCGATGTTTCCAGCTTGGTTATTAAATCCGTAAGAGTTGGAAACGACATATTGAGGACGATGTTTGGAAGCATCAAAAGTGCGGTATAGATAATCACCAATTATGCCCAGCGCAAGCATGATCATTCCTGATAGGACACACATTAGGGAGATTGCAAATGTAAGTGTCGAGATACCAGTAAAGATGGTGATTAATCCATGAATGATTCCAGCGATAATACTGATGAGACCGGTATAATTTACTATCTTGAGGGGGATTTCGGAGAATGAGGTGATCCCATCAGACGCTAGTCTAATCATTTTAGTTAGGGGGTATTTTGTTACTCCCGCATTTCGTTCTTGTCGTTCGTAAGTTACGGCGGTTTGTTTGAAACCAACCCATGAAACTAGGCCACGTACAAATGGCTCAGGTTCGTTTAATTTGGAAAGTGCATCAACCACTTTACGATCCATTAGGCGAAAGTCACCGGTATCAAGGGGGATATCAACGTTGGCGACTTTACGCATAACGCGGTAGAAGGCTTTCGCAGAGAAACGTTTGAAGAAGGATTCGCCTTCACGGATAAGGCGTTTTCCATAGACAACGTCAAAGCCTTCTTGCCACTTTTCAATCATGTTAGGGATTACAGATGGGGGATCTTGTAAATCCGCGTCCATGACGACCACTGCATCACCTTTGGCATATCGAATACCAGCGGTAATTGCTAGTTGGTGACCGAAGTTTCTTGAAAATTCGACCAATCTAATGTTGTCGTATTGTGATTGTGCGTGACGGATAATATCTACGCTTGAATCGACAGAGCCGTCATCCACAAAGATAATTTCGTAAGTTTCAATTTGGCATTCCACAAAGTTTTCTAATACTTCGATGGTGTTTAAAATGCCTTCTTCTTCATTGTAAACGGGGAGAACAATGGAGATTTTATTTGTTTTATATGGCATGAGACACCTCCAGATTAATAAATGCTGGAAAGGTCATATAAGGTACCGTTGCTCATGTTAGATGGTCCACCACCCATGTTCATTGATTGCTTACCAGAAGGTTTTGCCATCTTAGCAGATGCGCCTTTCTTCATGGTAAATGTCATTGAATTGGATGAAGAAGTAGTGCTGGTTGAACCACCATATTCGCTTGCACTGACCTTCTTAGCATGTTTCTTGATCCAGTTAACGATAGTGCTGTTAGTAGAACCTGACTTACCTTCATCTAGGTAGTATTTAACTTGTCCAGATTTTACTAATTGCTTGAATTTGCTTAATGTCATTGCAGGGTCAGTTCCATTGAAACCACCCATGGCCATGACGGCTTTCTTGGTTTTAATAATATATGGAGCAGCAGTGCCAGAATCTGCGGTTGCAAATAGGTACTGGGCATTGCCTTGGTGCTTAGTTAAATAGTTCAACAATTTGGTATTAACTGTTCCGTTACCAATTCCACCTGAGTTATTACCGCCACTGGTTAAGAGATTGGGACCAGCGGTTGGAATAGCTGCAGATTCTTTAGCAAGGGTAGGGGTTAATGACCAGAAACTAGGAGCTACAGCGATTGATAGTAGTCCTACGATAACGATAGCCTTTCCGGCAGGTTTAGCTTTGAAGACAAGTAATAAGATACTTGCGAAAACTGCTACGACTAGGATTAAGACACTTAACCATGCGTAGTAGCTTGATACATACCATGCTTGTAGTCCGGCAGTAACAACGATTGCTAGTGGTAGGAAGTATGCCTTGTAATTGTTTAGACCGAAACGTTTAAACAAGTCCAGCATAGCTGTTAACCCAAGTCCAGCAAGTGCTGCAATGGCGGGAGCTAACATGATGGTGTAGTAAGGATGGAAGAAACTAGCTACGGAGAAGAATCCATAAACTGGAACTAACCAACCTGTCCATAAAACAGTGTGTTTTTGACGAGTAGTAAGTTGGTACCATTTACGCTTAGGATCAGCGAAGCCGATGAATGCGGCAATCATACCGATAATCGAGAATGGTAATAACCAACTAATTTGTGGTCCTAAAGCTGATTGGAATAGACGAAGTGGACCAGCAGTTCCGATGTTAAATGCACCACCGGCACCACCCATGCCACCTTTACCGTTCATCTTCATACCACCGCTGTGATTTCCGCCAGGGAAGTTACCACGAGATTTCATATTCTTAGAAGGGTTAAACTTACCCATCTTGCCACTTGGTGGCGTCATCTTGTTGTTGCTGTTTGATTTGGTGTTACCACCAGGTTGGTTTGAACCCTTAGAAGAGTTGCCACCCATACCCTTGAAGGCACCACCGGTACCAGTAGTTTGACCAAGTAATCTTTGAGTACCGTTGTATCCAAAGGCTAGTTCTAATACTGAGTTGTGTTGTGATCCACCTTCGTATGGACGATTGTTAGCTGATGTCATATCAACTGATAGTGGCCATGATAGGGTAAATACGACTAATGCGATTGTGGCAAGTGATAACTTACCAATCTTTTTCTTCCATGAATCATTTGATGCTAACCAGTAGAAGATAAGCATTGCTGGAATAATCATGAAAGCTTGTAGCATTTTAATGTTAAACGCGAATCCGATGGTAGCAAAACTTCCGATTAACCAGTACATGTTGTGCTTGTTAATGGATTTTTGTAGCATCCAGATTGCTAACAATAGGAAGTAGATTAAAGTAGCATCCATATTGTTGGTACGAGAGTCGGCGACGACAATTGGGGTAATTGTCATTACTAACGCTGAGATTCTACCTGCGAATCGACCAAAGTAAGGAGTTACTAGTCGATACATTAGGTAGACGGATCCGACACCGAATAATACTGATGGTAGGACCACACTGAAGTTTGAAACACCTAGGATTTTAGCTGAGATAGCCATGAACCATAGGGCAACAGGTGGTTTATCGACAGTGATGTATCCGGCTGGATCAAAACTGGCATACCAGAAGTTCTTAAAACTCTGGGTCATGCTAGTGATGGCGGAAGTATAGAAGTCGTTGGCAGAACCAGTCTTCCATGTTCCGTAACCGTACAAGCCTAATGCAATGAGGAGAATAATGGCTAACACCCAATCGACTTTATGTCGTTGGAAGAAGTTAGGCTTCTTGTCTGTCGGTTCATTCATTGGCAGATGCCTCCTTTAATTCAGTTTTTCTAAATACCCAATACTTACTTAATAAGAAGTTAGTAGGCGTAGTGATTAGAAGCGTGATTAGGGGGATAATGCTGGCAATAACGTGGAAATAGTTACTTGCCACTTCTGTCACTAAGATACTTAACGTCCATGTTAAAAGGTAAGTAAGGTAGTATTTAACGACGATCATCCAGTCATGGTTGGCTTTAAATACCCACTTCTGATTAATGGTTAGACCAATAATCGATGTAATACCGTATCCAATCGCCATTGCAAAAGTAGGAGAAGTTGCTTTATACAACATTGAATAGATAAGATAAGTTAGAATAGTATTTATAAGACCAACAATTCCGAATTTAAAAAACTGCCGCAAAATATTTATCATGGTTGGGCACTTCCTTTTTTGGAATGATTTAAGACTAGTTTAAGAAAATTAAACTAATCTTAAAGCAATCATAAACTTAACTTAAATAACAAAATTAATTGAAATCGAAAGGAATGATTAATATGGATGGCTTAAATATCTTAATCGTCGAAGACGACGAAAACTTAGCAGCAAGTGTGGCTCAATTCTTATCACCAATCGGAAATACGACGGTGGTAAACGATGGTTTCGAAGGCCAAATGATGGGCCAAGACAACATCTATGACATCGCAATTTTGGATTTGATGCTACCGGAAGTCAGTGGATACGATATCTTAAAACACTGGCGAGTAGATGACGAAATCGATATGCCCGTTTTAATTTTGACTGCCAAGGACACCATGGCTGACAAGGTCCATGGTTTCGAACTAGGCGCAGACGATTATTTGACTAAGCCATTCCATCGTGAAGAATTAATCCTTCGTGTAAAGGCCTTGTTAAAGAGAACTGGCCGTCTTGGTAATAACAATTCATTGTCAGTGGGCGAATTCAATGTCGACTTAGGTCGCCACTATGTGGAATACCAAAAGCAAGAATTGAAACTAAACGGAAAAGAATACGACCTATTGGTCTACTTCATGCAAAATCCTTCTACTATTATCACCAAGGATCAAATCTTCGACCGTCTATGGGGATTTGATTCAGAAACTTCATTATCAGTAGTTGAGGTATACATGAGTAACTTAAGAAAGAAGATTAAACAAATTTCTGGAGAAAACCCAATCAAAACCCTAAGAAATGTCGGCTACATGCTAGAAGGACCTAATCAATGAGAGATCGCATCTTAGAGCATAAACAACAAATTAAGTTGTTTATTAAGGAACTGATTGGTTTTGCGATTTTATTTGCGATTTTAGGATTGATTGTTTACTTCTTCTTTCAAAAGTCGATTTACTCCAACATTGATGCTGGATTGAACCGCCAAAAAGAACGAATTGAGAGAAACACCTATGCCAATGAAGGACCATTGAGTGTTAATCAACGTCCCGGCGGGTTTAATCCGTTTAACAACTACAACAATAGTGATTTTCAGACTAACGTGATTGTCTTCAATAAAAAGGGAATTATCTCTAATCGAGGGATGCTTGGTCAAAGAAATTACAAGCTATTGAGTAAGTTAACCGTTAAGAATAGAAAATTAAATCAAGTTGAAGAAATTACTTTGTGGTCTCACAACTACGTGACCACGTTTAGAGGGATTTTATTAAAGGTGTCCGACGATAACACCAATCCCGAATACGCTGGTAATTATGTATTGATTTTGCAAAATATCGATGCTGATTTACTTGCCCTACACAGTTTCGTCGAAGCATTGATTGTGACCTTGATATTCTTCTGGGCAATTGCGATTTTAATTGCTTACTACCTATCTAAGTCGAGTATGAAACCAATCATTAATTCATGGCACAGACAAAAGGAATTTAGTTCTAATGCCGCCCATGAATTGAGAACGCCATTGACGGTAATTCAAAACCAAATGGAATTCTTGCTAACCAAACCAAACGATAAAGTCGTCGATCAGATTCAACCGGTATCGACGACCTTGGAAGAGGTTAAGCATCTAAAGGTCTTAACCCAACGACTATTGACGTTAGCGCGTTCTGATTCCAATATCGTTCAAGCCCAACGTTCTGATGTCGAATTGAAACCATTCTTTGAAGGTGTCTTGTCACCATTCAACGAGATTGCCACAAGTCAAAACAAGTCGTTTGTTGATACCGTAGATGTCGATGGAACTGGCCATATTGATGCCGATTTGATTAAACAATTGGTGGTTATCTTAATCGATAATGCGATGAAGTACACACCTAAAGGTGGGACCGTTGCCATTAAGATCGTAAAGAATCACAGTAATCTAAGAATCGTGGTTTCAGATACCGGAAACGGTGTCCCAGACGAAGATAAGGCGCGTATATTTGAACGATTCTACCGTACTGATAAGTCGAGAAATTCCAAGACTGGGGGAACTGGTTTGGGATTATCAATCGCTAAATGGATAGTCGATCAACACCATGGTCGAATTCATGTCCGTGATAATCACCCAACCGGATCAATTTTTACCGTGAACATTAATTTATAAAATCTAAAATATTACAAAGATTTTCTAAAATTTAATATCGAATTGGCTTTCTTTTACCCCTCCGGCTCTGTTACAATATGCAAATAATGAAAAAACGATAAGAGGAGGTGTATAAGATATAAATTAATTTTTTAATTTCTTTATATCTTTATATGAGAAAAAAAGGATTATGGTTCTCGATTGTTGCCGTAATCGGTCTGATGCTTGCTAGCACCTCTGTACCAGCAATGGCTGATGCAAGTAACGCTAACACATCTAATACTGTTTATGACATGTCTGAATGGCAAGGTAGTCTTACCGATGCCCAAGCACAACAACTAAAGAACGAAGTGCCATTCGTTATCTTGAGAGTGCAATACGGTAGTGCCTATGCCGACAAGACATTTGAACACAATCGTGATCTAATGGACAAATACTCAATCCCATATGGGGTATATTCATTTAGCCAATACGAAAATCCTAGCGATGCAGCTTACGAAGCCAAAGTGCTTTACAGTCGTGCACCACGAGCAAGATTTTACGTTAACGACTATGAATCACAAACAGTTACTTCTGGTGGTACCAATGAATCAACCGATGCATGGTTGAAAGCATTGAGACCATTGGTAGGTCAACGTAAGATTTTATTCTACTCATATGCCAACTTCATGGTGCAAAATGCAGCTAGCTCAGTTGCTAATTATGATGGTTACTGGTTAGCCGCATACCAAAGCAATGAACCAGCAAGAGAACATGTTTTATGGCAATTTACTGACAAGTTCCATTCAAATGCGTTAGGTCTAAACCTAGATGCAAGTAAGCTTACTTCAAAGGATGCAAACTGGTTCATTGGTGATACTGCTGATGCCAATAATCCTACTGCGGTACCAAAGATTAAAGCACCAAAGAGTGATAAATCATCTAAGAAGGTAAACAAAAAGCAAAGTGCAGCGCAAAAGAATGCAGCTAGTCAAGCCAACCAACAAGCTGCTAATACCAACAGCAATAACACCATAACTACTACCAAGCCAAAGAAAAAGGCCAAAAAGGCTGTGGTTAAAAATGTTAATTACACTCAAGTTGATAAATCAATGACAATTACTGGCGGAACTGGTTTGAAGATTTACAACCACGTCCCCGGTGATAACCGTTACAAGAAGAATACCAAGGCCGTTCATAAGAGTAATACTTACGCTACTAAACGAGTTACTATTAATTCAGTAGCCAAGAATACTTCAAATGGTCGTACTTACTACCGTGTTCTAGAAAACGGTAAGGTATTAGGTTGGATCAATACCAACGGTTTGGTACCAAATGTTACTTATTCTAAGTACCACGCTACTAAGATTGTTAGAATTCACCCAAAGGTAAACTTCTACAATCACGTTGGTAACAGTGGATTCGCTGACATTCACGTTACTAACTACGGTACCGGATATGCATACACACCGGTACAAATTACCCAACGTGCTAAAAAAGACGGTTGGAAAAAGTACTACTACAAGGCTTACTACCAAGGCAAATTCATTGGTTGGGCTTACGGTGCAATGTTCAGATAAAAACTTTGATCAAAAAGACGATTCGAGAAAAGAATCGTCTTTTTTTATATCTTTTTTAAATTTTTTATTAAAAATAAATGTTGTTATATCAACGTTTGAGGCGTATTTTTAGCACTCTATGAAATTAAGTGCTAGTTTTCTCTTGACTATTTGACCAATACTGACTAATATAAGAATTGTTGATAGGAAATAAATAGCTATCAACGAAATGTTAAAAAATAATGAAAAGGGGCTTTGATTATGGCTAACGAATTAAGAAACAGAGACTTCAATGTATTTGATCCAATGAACGATTTCTTCGGCGACTTTGGAAAGAATTTCTTCAATTCAGTTGCTGGTAATCAAATGAAGACTGACGTTATTGAAAACGAAGATAATTACGTAGTAAGCTCTGAATTACCTGGTTTCAAGAAGGATGAAATTCATCTAGATTACAACAACGATACTCTAACTATTCATGCTACACATGATTTGAGTAAGGAAGACACTAACAAGGAAGGTAAGGTATTAAGAAAGGAACGCACTTCAAGCAATATCGCTCGTGCATTCTACCTTCCTGATATCGATATTGATAATGTATCTGCCGACTACGATGGCGGTATTCTAAAGATTACATTACCAAAGCAAGAAGTTAAGGATGAAGAAGCACACAAAATCAGCATTAACTAATTAACTCAAATATTAGGAGGGATATCTTATGGCAAACGAACTAAGAAACAATGTATTCAACGACTTTATGGATCCAATGAGCAATTTCTTTGATGGATTAGGCAGGAACATGGCTAACTCCTCAAAGATGAAGACAGATGTTATCGAAAACGATAACGAATTCGAAGTGAAGGCAGAACTACCAGGATTTAAGAAGGATGATATCAACATTAATTACGAAAATGATACCTTAACAATCCATGCTGTTCACGATTTGAATAAGGAACAAAAAGACGAAGACGGTAAGTTGATTAGAAGCGAAAGAACATCAAGCGATGTCAGTCGTTCATTCTACCTACCTGACGCTGATACTGATAAAATTGGTGCCAAGTATGATGGTGGTATCTTGGATATCATGGTACCTAAATCAGCTGAAAAAGAATCAAAACACACAATTTCTATCAACTAATTGAAAAAAGAGCTGTTATGGCTCTTTTTTTGTATATTTTTTCTGTCATAAAAAATGAAAAAATATTATAATGGAATTGTAATGATTTTTTAAGGATGATTGGAGTGTTAGTAGATGAGATTAGGTTGTTCAGGAGCGTTTGTGCTAGTATTTTTACTTTTATGTGTGGTGGCTAATCCGATATTAGCGATTACTATCGGTATTATCATTGCTTTAGCTGTGATTGTATACGTAGTAATTAAGAACCACGGAGAGGTAGAACAAGCACGTTATAATAATGCTCAAACCATTGACGCCTCAATGTCAAAAGAAACATCATTCCAATTCAATAGTATGGTTTACAAGCCAGTCACATCTTCTAAGGATGACATTCCTAACATGGAAATGATCCTAAGAACTGACCCAATCAAATACATTAAGAGCGATGAATTATCAAAACGTGAACAAGACATGTTAGATTCAGGTTACTCAATGGAAAATATCAAGGTTGCCAGAATCAATGTTGTTCAAGGATACAACGCTCAATACCAATTATTTGATCGTTACTATGATGTCTTAAAAGTCGAATCCGACATCACAACTGTTCCAAATCGTGCGATGACCGTATTACTAAAACAAATGGTAATGTGCTTCTACCATGAAGAATTTGGCCTAAGCATTGATGTACAACCACACTCATTTGACGACAAGATGATTAAGAAGTTCATCGAACTATGCCCAAAAGTGAACATGTCTTCTTCATACTTTGATAACGCTAATATTACTAACGAAAGATTCTTAAACCAACGCATTGATAAAGGTTGCTTAAATGCCTTTAAGAACATTATGATTGGTTACGACCTATAAAACTTAATAAAAAGAACTGCTAAAATTTGGCAGTTCTTTTTTTATTTTTATTGACTTACTGCATTAATAGATATATAAACTTAATAAGCAGTTTTTAATTTAAAATTAATTTTTTAAAGTAAGCAATTATACATAAGTTTTAAGGATTTACTGGAGTGATAAACATGAGAAAATACAGTAATACTGTTTGGACCGTCTTTTTACTATACATTTTAGTGTTACTATTTAGCGTCCACAGTGTAGTAATCTTTATTGCTGGATTGGCTATGCTTTCTATCCCAATCGGATTAAGAAACATGCTAATCGTTGATTTTTACAATCGAACTAAATGGTTCAATATCATAATGACAATCGTTGATGTATTGTTATTAGTCTTAATCATTTGGATCAATATAAAATAAAAAGCATACGCTAAAGCGTATGCTTTTTAATATATCCATATCATAAACATGAATGCAATGTCCCACGAACAATGGAAGATAATTGGGGCCAAAATGCCGTTCGATTCCTCTCTGGATTGACTTAATAAGATGCCAGCTAATATGTAATACATTAGTGAAATGATACTAAATAGAGAATGGGCTACTCCATAAATAACTGATGTGAATAGAATAGCGTACTTTGCGTTAAAAATTTCCTTTAAGTATGATTGGAGTAAGCCTCTAAAGAATAATTCGATAATGATGGGGGATAGTGTTAGACTTGCAATAATACATAATAACTGTATATTTGGATTGGTGTAGCCGATTATATTAGCTAGCTTGTCCTGAAAACTTTCGTGCGGTCTAGTGGTTATTAGAACAAAAGACATTTCCAGAAGGAATAGCTCTAATCCAATCACTAGCACTCGATGGTTAAAATGATTATTTTTAATAAACAAGAAAGAGTACAATAATGCAAAAGGGAAAAAAGGATTTATTAAAGGTAAAACCAACTTATTTTATCTATTAAAGAAGATAAGTAAATAAATAGACTTATAGTATAAATATTTATATGATAAAATTATAATTATATATCTATATAAGAAAGATTCTAAGGAGAAAATTGTATGGTAACTAATATTGACCTTACTGATACCACATCTAAAATTATTAGTGTGGAAGGTGCATTAGGGGATACTTTTAATATTCCCTTTTATCAAAGAAACTATGCGTGGGAAGAAGAAAATGCTGAAAGCTTTTTCAATGATGTTATCGAAGTTGTTAAGGGAAACCAAAATGTTCATTTCTTTGGACAAGTTGTTTCATATAGAAATGGAAATGTAAAAGACTTAATTGATGGACAACAAAGAATTACCACTTCTTGTATATATTTGGCGGCTTTGAAAAAAGTTGCTTCTGAAATTGAAATAAAAGAACTTAGCCAAGATATGTCAGATGAACTAAGAGACATAAAGAGAGATGTTAGAAAATTTACCAGATATGATTCTGAACTACCTACATTGACATTGCAAAAAAGATACAATGACGATAACTCTATTAATGAATATTTTAGAGGTATATTTGAAGGTAGAGATCAATTAAATCCAGAAAACAGAAAAATAAAGCCTATTTTGAATATTAACAAGGTTTTTAACTATTTATATAAGAATATTAATAAGTATATAAATGACAATTGTGACAGAGATAACTATACTGACATGATTTCAACTTTAAGAAAAATGTTTGATAGCTTTACTAGTTCTTTCTTTTTCTCAATTGTTGAAACACATAATCAAGATGATGCATTTATTATTTTTGAAACTTTAAATAGTACAGGAAAAGATTTAGCTCCTTCTGAAATAATAAAAACTTACTTGTTATCACAAATGTCTCAAGACGAAAACATTTCTGCATATAATGACAAATGGAATCAATTGGATGATGCTTTTAATAGTGATACTGACGCATTAACTTCTTTTATAAGAATTTATTGGGGATCCAGATATGATTTAGTTAAAAGCAAGACTCTTTACAGATCAGTTAGTTCAGAAATAAAGAACAATGAAAAATCTCAATCATTCTTAGATGATTTATTATCTTTAGATGATTATTATCTTGCGGCGAATAAAGTACCAAAATCTAAATCTGATATTGATTTAATAGGTGATACAACTATTAGTTCTATTTTAGACTTATTTAGAAAAATTGGTTCTACAGTTTACTTCCCTGTATTATTCTCAATGAAGCTCAGAAAATATAGCAATGAAGATATTAAGTTAGTATTGTACAAGGTATTATCTGTATTTGTAAGACATGCTTTAATTTGTGGGTATATCAGTAACAGACTTGAAACTGGATTTTCAACTATTGCTCAAAAAATTTATAAACAAAAGTTATCAAGCGTGAATGATATTTTAGGGGAATTAAATGACAAACTAATGGTAAGTGACAAGGACGTTAGTTCCAGATTCCCTATTTTAACTAAGAGTAATGGTACTGGTAAAAAGGGATGGATTTTAAAATACTTCCTATTGAAATTCCTCGAATTAGATAATGATATTGATCAAGTAAGAATTGATACAATGGCTCCTAGTAAATACAATGTTCTTAATATTGGATCAGAGAAAGAGGTATCTGATGACTTTATGGAATTACTTGGAAATTATGTTCTTGTTGAAGGTAATATTTCCAGTGATATTGCCATGGACCACAGTATTGAAGAAGTATTGAACGCTTTAAAAGATTCTAAGTTCCAATCAAATGTTGAATTATATAATTACATTAAAACAAATGGATGGTCTGATAATGATGTTGAAAAGCGTCAAGAAAAATTTGCTAAAAAGTCCATTTTAATTTGGAAATAGAAAGAATGGACATACTGTCCATTCTTTTTATTTTAAAATATTATAAATGTTATAATGAATCTAAACTATATCATTATAGGAGTAGTATTATGAGTGATTATACTGTAACAACTGCAACAGTTTCATCTCTAAAAGACCATTTATTATTACCTAAATTTCAGCGTGGGTATGTATGGTCTGGAAAGATGCAATTAGAATTAGTAAAGAGTTTACATAATGGGTATCCATTTGGATCATTACTAACCTATAGAAAAGGAAACGAGTCTGAAGATAGATTACTTGATGGTCAACAACGTTGGACCACCATAATTGATTTTAAAAATAATAAAGCTAAATATTTCAAAAAGTTAGAACCTGATTTATATGAAGAAACTTATACAGAATTGAATGGATTACTTGAAGAAAAGGGCGATAAGATAAGTACGAAAGAATTCGATTCTTTGTTATCATCAAATAATAATGATATGAGTTCTCGCGCTGATCTTTCTGATTTAGTTGATGATTTAATGCAAGAACATAATTTTGGTGATAAAGAGCCTAGGGATATTAGAGACCTAATTAAATCACTGCAATCTAAAATTAAAAGTTATCTAAATGTTGAAGATATCCAAATTCCAATAATACAATACACTGGAAGCGAAGCAAATATCGCTGAAGTTTTTGAAAACCTAAATAAAGGCGGAGTTGGATTAAATAAATATGAAATATTTGCAGCCGCTTGGAATCATACTGAATTGAGATTAGGTAGAACTGATTTACAAGACGAACTTCTTAATGAAATAAAGAAATTTTATTTATCAAAATTAGAAAGTGCAGAACAACGAGGATTAGTCCTAGACGGCTTTTCAGAAGATGAATTCACAACAAATAGATGCATTAATCTCTATGAACTAGGTGTCGGAATTGGAAAGATGGTTCAAAAAAGACTTAGATCACTTATTGATAATTCTGAATCAGATATAAATCAAATGGGATTTGGATTGCTTGGCGTGGCTGCTGGAATTGACCCTAAAAAGTTAGGAACCTTGATAGATAAAAATGATTTCTTTAAAGATAATATTGAAAATATTTTAAAGAGATCTATAAATATCTCAGTAAAACTATCTTCTATTTTCGATAAATTATTAAGGCAAAATAGTAAAAAGAATAATGATGTTATTAATTATGAAAGATCTGTTTCTACAGCATATAAAACCCTTTCCTACTTTGCGTCATTATGGGATGTCGATGAAGGATCAGAAGAATATATAAGAATCGTAAATAATATCCCCGTATATTATGTATATGATTTTGTTGGAAGATCATGGGGAAATGCTGGTGATACAAGGTTGTTTGAATATTATCCACAAAAGAATATTAGAACATACTTGAGACAACCTGACCAAGACGATTTTTATAATAAGTTCAAGTCATGGATTTTAGATGAAAATACACTTCCAGAAAATTTCTCCGGACAAGTAAAAAGCTTAGCTACAATACATTCTAATTTGACCTATTTATCAGATTCTGTGAGTTTTGGGGACCCACTAGAAGTGGAACATATTTTTCCTAAAGCTAGAGTTAGAAATATTTCTCAAAGCAAGGAAATAATCTTAGGAAGACTGGGTAACGCCATGTATCTACCTAAGAAACTTAATAACGGTAAAAAGAAAAGAACGTTGTATGAAGTTGAAAACTTTAGTGATTATAAAGAATTAATTGATGAATCGCTATATCCTACAGAAAGTGATTTCCAAGAAGCATTTGAAGACTTGAAGAATGGTAATTTGGATACCATAAATGAAAAGATGCTTAATAGATCATATAAAGTGGCTAAATCAATTATTAATAAGTTGTTAAATACAAAATTTTAGGTTTAAGGAATTGAAAATGAAAAAATCTTTAATTATTCAAAAAAAACTTAGAGATATAAAAGACAGTCTTTCTAAGGCGGTTACTTATAAAGAAATTACAGAAAAACTTCTAAATATAAATGAAAAATTTAAAGTTCCTATTCGATGGATAACCATTCCTAAGGGAACTATTCTTTATAGATCAAGAATTATAGATGATATTTCTAACCTAAAGGATTGGGAAAAAGGGGATTTTTGGGAAGTCCCGGCTAATTTAGTTACTTCTCAGGGAAGAGTCAATTTAAAAGGTGAATCTGTGTTTTATTTATCTGATAATGTCTTACAGACACTTGTGGAGCTAAGGTATGAATATGATACACCAATTGTTTCTTCTGCCTATAGATTAGATAGAAATATAAGTGTAGTGAAAATTGGAGAAGCTTTTCCTGATGAAATGTTGAAAAATGAAGCACTTCAGTTGGATGATGATGACGATCTTATCGCATCTAATATGATAGCGGATTTTTTTAACGATATATTTTCTGCTCCTGTAGGAAAGGGAACAGAATATTTATATATATTTTCTAATGCTGTGGTTAAAAATTTTTATGATCTCCCAATGGAAGTAAGCCAAGGATGGGCATATAGTGCTGTTCAAAATCAGAAATCAACTAATGTTGCTTTAAAAAATGGAGTGGCTGGAAAATACCTAAAATATGAGGGATCGATTTGTTTAATGCCATATGATGGTAATAAATTTTCAATACCACTTTGTTTTAATGATAAATATAAATTAGTGGTAAATGATGATGATTTAAATAAAAAATGGATAACTGATACCTTTAAGTTAACATATCA
This sequence comes from Apilactobacillus zhangqiuensis, assembly GCF_019656215.1. Lineage (GTDB taxonomy): Bacteria > Bacillota > Bacilli > Lactobacillales > Lactobacillaceae > Apilactobacillus > Apilactobacillus zhangqiuensis. Next base: position 236,575 of record NZ_BPLK01000004.1, on the reverse strand, counting down.
AAAAATATAAAAAACACCCCGAGGCTTTGTACAAACTTTGGGGTGCTTTTTTTATTTAGAATGTCTCTACATTATATTGAAAATCTATCAAGTAACAAAGTAGTGTAATCATGAATTCGAAATCTTTTCATCATCATAAGATCTTCTTTAACTTAACAAGATTATAGGGAGTTGTTAGCTTGATTGTGAGTTTGGTATTGGTGATTGTTGTAATCATACAATGCCTTTTCAAAATCATGGAATGTGTGAACATCAGTAGGGTCTTCCTTACGACCTTTCTTCAATAATGTTCTTAAGTAATCAATCATACCTGGTGTTGTCTTTACTTGCTTAATTCCATCTATAATTTCTGATTCAGTCATATTAATCGCCTCTATCAATTCAATTTATATCTGAATCCAACTATATAGTAGCACCATAGATGTGAAGTGTTCAGTATTTAGTTCGATAAAATTCAAAATAAAAAAGCTCCCCAAAACGGAGAGCTTTTTTATTATTGTGTTATTTCCACTTTATCTAGTTTTACCTTAAATCCAGCGTTGGATAGGGTACCAGTAAGTGTAATGTTCTTAGTACCGTATTTGGCTGAGTAACGGTAGGTATTACCTTTACCAGTATCAGAGTTTGAATTATAGATACGATCACTATTGTGTTGAGTTAAGTACACGTAAGTTGATTCGTTGGCAGCAACTTTCTTTAATTCTTGTTGATCCTTGATTGCTGAACTGGCTTGCTTACTCAAAGATGTTTGAATGTAGAAATCTTTTCCTACAGGTAGGACAACAAAAATAAGTACAGCAAGGAATACTAGAATAATGATATTTCTGATTGCCTTCATCATGGCACCTCCTTTGAATTTTATAATAATAAGAATATACCACTTTATAAACTTAATGAAAATGACAAACTATTGTCATCATTTTGTATTAACTTCTTAAAAGGTTGATATGACATGATTTTTATGGTCTTCTTTAATGCAATTAAAATAATTTCTGTGCTATTATGTGGTTAGCAAAAAGCAAAGGCAGGTTACATTATGCAAATGAAGATGAGCAAATGGTTTTCACTTGGCGTTGGGGTATATGTAATCTTAACTATTATTGATGGCTTTTTAGAAGGATTTTACTACCAATCACCATCAACTTGGCGCACTCTAATGGGCGTAAGAGTCGTTAATAATTTTAACCCCGGGGAATATAATTTTAATCTATTGATTACATGGAAGACATTGATTTACTTCGTTGTCATCATGTTCATTTGGATGGCAGTCTACGGATTAATAGATTACATGCTAAAGAGTAATAAAAAGAACGGCTAACCCTAGCCGTTCTTTTCTTTTGTATAAATCGCAAATGGTTCTTCTGTTTTTTGGAATGTGAAACCAGCACGTTCAGCAACGTGTCTGCTCTTTTCATTTTCAACTTCAGCTTTAATAGTTAGCTTTTCCATATCAAAGAAGTTAAATGCATAACTAACAAGTGATTGAAGGCTGTTATACATGATTCCTTTACCTTGATATTCGCTGGATAACCAGTAGCCAATTTCAGCAGTATGGTTAACTTCATCAACATTGTGTAGATCAATCATACCGACTGGTTTTGCACCATTTAAAATTGCTAGAACGAATATATTGTGTTCCTTAGCATAGCGAATGAATTTTGCTTCGTCATCAATTGATTGCATATCCTTAGCCCATGGTAGCCACTTGGCTAATTCTTCGCGATCGTTCTTAATGATGTCGTAAATTTCGGTGGACATAAATTCTTCGACTAACGCTAGACCATAATTTTGTCTATCTAGCTTAAATTCAGCGATATTATTCATAATTATCACTTCCTACCATTTTGATTTCAGTATACTCTATGGTATTGCAAAATGCACTGTTTATATTTACATAACTTTTACATAATTTTTATAGCAAATTTACATGGCGGGAATATATTAAAGATGTTCCATAAATAATTCATCAGGAGATGACGCTAATGATTTCCAAAGCCAAATTAATGAGTGGCTTATTGCTATTTTTAACACTTTCAAGTACTGGGGTGGGCGCTTCAGCCAAGACTAAGGCACCAAGTGCCAAGAAGAATGGAAACGTCGTGACAATCTATCTTGCTCGACACGGGCAGACCACCGGGAACGTTTTGACGTTGAACGAAGGTTGGGATGACTATCCACTGACACCACAGGGTGACCAGGTTGCCAAACAGGTGGGAGCAGGACTTCGTGGCATTCACTTTACTCAGGCAGCATGTGGTAAATTGGTTCGTCATTTAGACACAATCAAAGACATGTTGGACTATTCCGGTAACAGCAAACTAACTGTTCTAGAAACTCCACAGTTTAGAGAAGCGGGTAGTGGTAAGTACGAATTATACAATGGGGATCAAAGCGACAAACTTGTGAATGACTATTATCACGTAAAGGATGATGCAGCACTATCAAAGAAGTTTGGTACCCAATTTGTACCAAAGACAATCCAAGCGATTTATGAAATCGACAAAAAGACCGATTCACTTCCAAAAGCAGACCGTGCTGAATCAGCTAATCAAGTAATTAAAAGAGAAGCAGCCGGCATTAAGCGAGTTGCTAAACTAACTAAGAACAAGAACGGTAAAAATGCACTAGTAGTTAGTTCGGGATATGTAATTGCTGCATACCTATCTAAGTATGACCACAACTTAAGCAAGGCTGACAAAAAGCTACTAAGCACAGGCTCAATTCCTAACTCAGGGGTTACCAAAGTCTACTACAACGTTAAGACCGGTAAGGTTACATTTGGAAAGGTTGGTGATCTAAGTTACGCCCAAAAGGGTGCTAAGTATCTACAAAGCCACAAGGTGAAGGAATCAGCTAGCATGAAAGTTGATTACGAAAAATAATTAAGATGACTTGTATTTTGAACGAATAACATGAATAAAGGCCACACTTGGCTAATTCGTCGACTGGATGCATGGTGATTATGGTAGGTAATTGTCGTTTATCTCCAGCCGAAAAGATTAATTGATCGATTATAGTTTCCGTAATCACTATTAATAATTAACATCACGCCATGAGGAATTTAATCCTTTACCTCATACCTTACTTACAGTGCTGTTAGGTCTCGCGTTCATAGAATTAGCCAAGATAAAACAAAAAGCAATCCGACAAAGGATTGCTTTTTGTGTATAATAACAGTAACCAATATTGGGGGAGGAAGAACATGTTAAAAAAGACATTTAATTGGTTCTCATACGGTATCATCTTGTACCTAGTTCTAATTTTACTTGATAGTTTTGTAGAACTTTTGGTGCATGCAAAGGGTGCCTGGGTATCACTATTAGGTTTTAACATTATCAAGCTAAAGGGATTCTTGAACTTCAACATCGAATTAGATGTAAAAGCACTCCTAATCTTTTGCGCATTCATCTTTGTTTGGACTGTTAGCTACATCATCTACCATTTCGTAGCTGAAAACGAAGAACAAGCATAATAAAAGAACGACTGTTATAGTCGTTCTTTTTTATTTTCTTTCATGTCTCTTAATTCTTTTTCGATTCTTAGCATGTGGGTGTCGAAGTTTTCAATCTTGTGTTCTAAGTGGTCGATGGCTTTTTGCATCTTATCGCGTTTTTCTTCCATTAGACGCTTTTGTTCGACTAGTAGGGCTAATTGTTCATCTTCACTGTCTTTGACGTTATCGAATAGGTTAATGTATTGCTTCAAAGTGCTGATTTCCATTCCGGCATCACGCATTTTCTTCGCAAAACTAATTCGTCTAATCGCATGATCATCGAAGTCTCGTACGCCAGATTTGTTTCTATCGACGGCGGGGATGATGTGTTCCTTTTCGTAATAACGAATGGTAGATGCTGGAACTTCGGTAATTTGGCTGGCTTCTTTAATGTTCAAATTTTTTCACCTCAATGTCTTGCCTTAAAGTTGGCTTTAAGTAATATGATTACTTTATCATATTTTTAGGAGGACACAAGCATGAAGTATAAATTTGGCATCATCCTGCCAATTATTTTAATTAGCTATTTTTTGATTTTATTGGATAATTCCGTCGTATTTACTAGTACGGTTCAAATCGCCAACAGCTTACACATGACCAGTCAAAGTGTCGCATGGATTACCAACATCTATGCATTAGTCTTCGGTAGTCTGTTGCTACTAGGGGGTCGTCTGGGGGATTTGTATGGAAGAAAACCAGTCTTCTTAACTGGTCTGATTATCTTCACATTATTCTCGTTACTAGTCGGTCTAGCACCAAACGGTTTATTCATCATCGTGATGCGCGCATTTCAAGGGATTGGTTCAGCCATCTTAGCACCAACATCATTGGCGTTACTACTTGATACCTATGAAGGTAAGCAACGTGAGAAGGCCATCTCGTTTTACGGTGTGACTGCCGGATTGGGTGCTAGTGTTGGACTAATCATCGGGGGATTAGTCACCACTTTTTATTCTTGGCGACTAGGTTTTCTAATCAACGTTCCATTGGGCATTTTACTAATTCTATTAACCATTTTCTTTGTTCCTAAAGTCAATACAAGAATTCACGCTCATTTGGACTATATCGGCTCATTTTTGTCCGTTTTAGCCATTTTATCATTGGTTAATGCAATTAATGGTGCTGGACACAAAGGGATGTTTATCGTCGCTTTTATCGTGTTATTGGTTATCTTTTTATACCGTGAAGTTAAGATTGATAATCCCATTATGCCAATGGCGATTTTCAAAGATCAAGAACGTGTTTCCGCATATATCGCTAGATTCTTTTATATCGGATCAATGTTTTCATTCTTCTTTTTAGTCCCACAAGTACTTCAAAAGTACTATGGCTTCACGCCGCTATTATCTGCATTTGGTTTCATGCCAGAAACGATTCCACAATTCTTATTCGGGATGCTTCAATCCAAGCTCTCAAGTAAATATAAAAACGAAAACCTATTACTATTTGGTACTATCGTGACCTTGCTGGGAGTCTTAATGCTATTCGGTCTAGATTTAAAACACGGCTACATGATTTCAGGGGCATTACCAATGATTGTGATTGGAATCGGTCAAGGGTTCTCGTTCGGTCCACTGACAGTATCAGGGGTTGCCAATACGCCGAAGGAATTGGGTGGGGCAACTTCCAGTGCCGTTAACGTCTTCCACCAATTAGGGAGTTCCATTCTATTGTCACTAGTGGTAACTTTGACCGCCGGAATTACCAATGTGATTACCGCTTATCACTATCAAACACTATTAATGTCGTTATTGATGTTGGTTCCATTAATTATGGCGATTAATATCAAACGACTTCATCAAAAATAAATGTAGCCAAAGATACATGTATCCATTTATCCATGTAGCCAAGATAATTGAAACAAAAAATACTGCTCAATTGGGCAGTATTTTTATTTCAAACAATTAGATTTTTTTATAAAAATAAGCGTTATTTTAATAGACACAATATGTACACAATTGCTTTAATGTTGTTACATCAGTCATTCACCTTCATCTCATTTTTTATCAAATCATTACTGTTGAATGAAATTTAAACAAAACTTAAACTATCTATTTTCTAATCTTTTCTATTTTTGCGATGCCCGTAAGTCAATATTTCAATCGATTTGATTAAAGAAATATTATCAAAAGTTAATCAAACGTTGGTATATCAGCAGTTTAGCCTCTTGATGGAATGTAAAATCTGATTATAATTTTTCTTGCTGAAAAAATTTATTTTTCGACGGGAGGTTAATAAATTGTTATACAACCACAAACAGTTCAGAAAAAATTCTGACAAGAAAATTATGAGAAAAGTAAAGAAAAATTGGGTTGTTTTATCAGTAGCTTCATTTGCATTAATCGGCTCAGCTGCTGTAATCCAATCTAATCAAAATGTTGCATTTGCGAGTGAAACTCAAGTTTCTGCAAATTCAACCACAAATAAAAATAATAACGACAATAATATCTCAACAATAGACAGTCAAAAAAATGACGCAAAAGCACAATTAGATACCGAAGCTAGCAAGGTTAAGGATGACATCAGTAATGATGTTTCTTTGTCTCAATCTGACAAGGATAGCCAAAAGGCTGAAGTAGATTCATACAAGGTAGCTGGCGAACAATCAATCGATAGTGCCAAAGATGCTAACAGCATTAACCAAGCACTAATTGATGGTAAGAATAACATTGACGCAAGTCATGTTGCAGGCCATAACAACACTGACTCAAATGAATCTAGCAGTGCTAGTTCAAGTGCTAATCAAAGCTCAAATGATATTAAATCACAACAATCAAGCACCTCATCAGTGGCTTCTTTAGCAAGCTCTGCATCAAGTTCGTCACATGCTAAAGAGGGACTATCATTGAGAGACAGCGGATCAAGTGCTCCTGCTGATAGCAACACCTTCATTACTGGACCTGGTGGAGCAAATGGTACCCAATATAAGAATGCCATTGCCAACACTAAGTTAACTTATAACGGGGTAAATTATGACCCTTCTACTAATAAATACATGATTAACTTCCAATTTGGATCTGAAGTAATTAGTAGTACCGGTGGTGCTGACCGTGTTTTAGAGTTTGCATTGAACTTGAGTCCAAATCTATCAAGCAGAGTTAGCAAGGTAACTGTTACCAATGATGATGGTACTAAAGACCTAACCATGAATAATGGTAGATATTATATTAAGTACAAGACAGGTAAAGTTGTCGGTGGAAATATTGATCTAGCAGTTTATGTTGATCCAATTAAGGCAACTCCTGGGGACTGGATTTCAGCATTCATGTCCACACATAGAGAAAATAGCAGGGGAGAACTTATTAACTTTAGTACTCAAATTGCCTTCTCATCCACTAGAAGTTTGACATATGACCAATTCGGCAATGACTTTAATTCTAAATTACTTGCCCAATTGCAAGGTAAAGTTTTAAATGACTTAAATCAAACCTCTCCATTGAGCCAAACTACCCAACTTAAGAATAACTATGTTTCTCAAATCAACGCTGTTACAACCAGTGATGATTTCGTTAATGTTTTAAACTCTATTAAAAATTCATACAAAGCAGATAACAGTTCGTTATCTAATGCGATTTCACAACTAAACAGTCAAGCCGCAACTTCTACAAACAATGTTTCCAATCTTGGTAACTTACCTGCTAATGATAAGCAAACCGCTAACAATTGGATTAAGAGTGCTTTACAAACCGCTCAATCGAATGTGATGGGTGTTTCTCAATCAAGTGACATTGCGGGTGCTTTATCAGATGGTATTAATTCCATTAAGAAAATTGAATTACAAGCAACTATTAATTCAGCTATTAATGATATTAACAATGCGGTTGTAAATACCACTAATAAAATCAATTCGGATATTACACTGTCTAAAGAAAAGTCAGATAGACAACTTAGATTAGTTTCAGTCGATAAGACTTATTACACTGGGTTGATTCAATCAAGTAACGATTTATCAAAGATTTCAGGTGTACGTGATAATGCTGTTAACCAAATTAATGGTGATTACACTCCGGGAACTCCTTTAAGTACGCAAAAACAAACGGCCAAAGATAGTTTAGATAATGAAGCCAACAAAATTAAAGCTGCAATTGATGCTGATAATACATTGACCAATGATGAAAAGAATCGTCAAAAGAGTAATGTGGATAGCATTAAAGCAGCAACACAATCCCAGATTGATTCTGCCACTAATGCTGATGGTATAAACGATGCACAAAGCCAAGGGATTGCTTCAATCGACAATGCACATCAAACAAGCTCAACCTCATTATCTGATCAAAAGAGTAATGCTAAATCTCAATTAGATGCTGAAGCAGATAAGGTAAAACAACAAATCGATGCTGACAATACTTTGACTAGTGCAGAAAAAAACAGTCAAAAAGCTAATGTCGATAGTGTAAAGGCGACTGATCAAGGAAAAATTGACGCTGCTACAAACGCTGATGACGTTATCACAGCATACCAACAAGGTATCAAAGACATTGATGCGCAATATGTTGCCGGCAAAACATCAGTAGCTGATCAACAAGCGAATTCAAAAGCCCAATTGGACGCTGAAGCAACCAAGGTAAAACAACAAATTGATGCTGATAATAGTTTAACTAGCTCAGAAAAAGCAACTCAAAAAGCCAATGTCGATAGTGTAAAAGCAATTGATCAAGGAAAAATTGATGCTGCAACCAATGCTGATGACATTAATGCAGCATACCAACAAGGAATTCAAGATATCGATGGTCAATATACCACAGCAAAGACCTCACTACCTGACCAAAAATCTAATGCGAAAGCCCAATTAGATGCTGAGGCCACTAAGGTAAAACAACAAATTGATGCTGACAATAGTTTAACTAGCGCAGAAAAAGCAACTCAAAAATCTAATGTCGATAGTGTAAAAGCAACTGCTCAAGGAAAAATTGACGCCGCAACTAATGCTGATGATATCAACACAGCATATCAACAAGGTATCAAAGACATTGATGCTCAATACGTTGCTGGCAAGACATCAGTAGCTGATCAACAATCCAATGCGAAAGCCCAATTGGATGCTGAAGCAACCAAGGTCAAAAAGCAAATTGAATCTGACAATACTTTGACTAGTGCGGAAAAAGCAAAGCAAAAAGCTAATGTTGACAGCACTAAATCAATTGATCAAACTGCTATTGATACGGCAACCAATGCTGATGATATTAATACTGCATACCACAAGGGAATCCAAGACATTGATAATCAATACATTCCTGGTAAGACATCGTTAGCGGACCAAAAGACTAACGCTAAGGCTGATTTAGATGCCCAAGCAGCTAAGATTAAAAATGATATCGCAAATGATGCTACATTAACGCAAGATCAAAAGAATGACCAAATGAATCAGTTAGCAGCTGATAAAGTCGCTGCTGAGCAAGCAATTGATAATGCTGCTGATGCTGATGGTATTAATAAGGCATTGGGTGATGGTAATTTGAATATGGAAGCGGACCATCAACCTGGCCAAGCGATTGATAATCAAAAGGCATCTGCTAAACAAGCTATTCAAGCTGAGGCTAACAAGGTAAAAGCTGCCATTTCTGCCGATTCCAGTTTGACTAGTGAAGAAAAAGCCAAGCAAAAGAATGCTGTAGATTCAGCTTCTGCCGCTGCCCAAACTAATATTGACGGTTTAACAAACGCCGACGATATCAATTCAGCAATCAAACAAGGTATTTCCAACGTTGATGGAAAATACGTGGCTGGTACATCATTAGACACACAAAAAGCTAACGCTAAGTCACTACTAAATGATGAGGCCAACAATATCAAACAAGCTATTGCAAATGATGCAACATTAACCAATGACCAAAAGAACATTCAAATGGCCAGAGTTGATTCAGATAAAGCAGCTGCGGAAGCCGACATCGATAACGCTGCTGATGCTGACGGAGTTAATAAAGCAATTACCAATGGAAAAACCAAAATTGATAGTGACCATCAACCAGGCCAATCACTAGATACTCAAAAGGCTAATGCTAAGAGTCAATTAGATGCTCAAGCAGCCAAGATTAAGAGTGACATCGAAAATGATGCAACATTAACTAACGATGAAAAGAATGCGCAAATCGCCAAGGTTGATTCAGACACATCTGCTGGAAAACAAGCAATTGATAACGCTTCTGACGCTGATGGCATTAACAAAGCAACTAAAGATAGCAATGATCAAATTGCTTCAGACCACCAAGCTGGTACTTCAGTTAATAGCCAAAAGGATTCTAATAATGCCAACTTAGACGCAGAAGCAACTAAGGTTAAGAACCAAATTGATGCTGATGTTTCATTAACTAGTGCTGAAAAAGCTGAACAAAAGAACAATGTCGAAAATGTGAAATCAGCTGCCCACTCTAAGATTGATTCAGCAGTTAATGCTGATGATATTAAGTCAGCATACGACCAAGGGATTAAAGACATTGATGCTCAATATGTTCCAGGCAAGAATTCACTAGCTGATCAAAAGACCAATGCCAAGTCACAACTAGATGCTAAAGCAGCTAAGGTCAAACAAGACATCGTAAATGACGCCACATTAACTCAAATTCAAAAGAATGAACAAATCGCTATGGTTGATGCTGACAAAGAATCAGCTGAAACAGCAATTGACGTCGCTAAAGATGCTGATGCTGTTAATAAAGCAATTAGTGATGGTAATAAAAATATTGACTCAGACCACCAACCAGGTAAGTCACTTGCTGACCAAAAAGCTGATGCCAAAGCAGCTATTCAAGCAGAAGCTAGTAAGATTAAGTCTGAAATTGACGCAGATTCAACTTTAACTAGTGCTGAAAAAGCTGCTCAAAAGGATAAGGTTGATATTGTAAGTGCTGCTGACCAAAGTAAGATTGATGGTTTAACCAATGTCGATGACATTCATGCTCAAATCACTCAAAGTGTGAGCGATATTGATATTCAACATCAGTCTGGTAAGGACTTAAATGACCAAAAACAAGCAGCTAAAGCTCAACTGGATGCCACAGCAGATAAGATTAAGCAAGACATTGAAAATGACGTTACATTAACTCAAGCTGACAAGGATGCACAAAAGGCGAAGGTGGATTCAGATACATCCGCTGGGAAACAAGCAATTGATAATGCGGAAAATGCTGATAGCATTAACCAAGCTATTCAAGAAAATAATGATAAGATTGCTTCCGACCATGTTTCACATCAATCGGTAGATGACCAAAAGACAAATGCTAAGAAGCAATTGGATGCCCAAGCAGCAAAGGTTAAGCAAGATATCTCAAATGATACAACTTTAACTAAGGCGCAAAAGGATGCCCAAATGGCTCAAGTTGATTCTGATAGAGAATCTGCAGAAAAGGCCATCGATAGCGCCAATGATGCTGAAGGTATTAAGGAAGCAATCGATAGTGGCAACGATAAGATTAATAAGGACCACGTACAAGGAGATTCTGTAGATACTCAAAAGGCAAACGCTAAGAAACAATTGGACAATCAAGCAGCTAAGGTTAAAAATGACATCGCCAATGATAATACATTGACCAAAGCTGAAAAGGATGCCCAAATGGCCAAGGTAGATGCTGATAAGACATCTGGTGAAAAAGCCATTGACAGTGCTGAAAATGCTGATGATATTAACAAGTTAATTAGTGACACTAGCGATAAAATCAACGGTGATCATGTGCCAGGACAATCTGTAAATGATCAAAAGACAGCCAAGAAGGCTGAACTAGATGCAGAAGCAAACAAGATTAAGGCAGCCATCGATGCTGACAATACACTAACTCAAGCTCAAAAGGATGCTCAAAAGGCTAATGTTGATGCAGATGTTGCTGATGGTAAGAAAGCCATCGATAATGCATCCGATGCTGAAAGCATCAAACAAGTTATTGATAGCAGTAATGCGAAGATTGATGGTGAACATCAACCAGGTAAGTCCGTTGATGACCAAAAGGCAAACGCTAAATCATCACTTGATTCAGAAGCGAACAAGGTTAAGGCAGCCATTGATGCTGACAACACTTTGACTAGTGCAGAAAAGCAACAACAAAAGAATAATGTGGATCAAGTTAACCAAGCTGCTAAGGATAAGATTGACGCTGCATCCAGCGCTGATGAAATTAACGATTTAGTTTCACGAAACAGTCAATCTATTGATGCTCAACATCAACCAGGCAAGTCAGTTAGTGATCAAAAAAATGCTGCTAAGAATCAATTAGATGCAGAAGCTAAGAAGATTAAAGATGCAATTGATGCTGACCAAACCTTGAGTCAATCAGAAAAAGATGCTCAAAAATCAGCAGTTGATGCAGACGTCGTTTCCGGTAAACAGACAATTGATAACTCATCAGACGCTGACAGCATTAATAAAGCTATCGGCGACACCAATGATAAGATTGACGGCGAACATGTATCTGGCAAACCATTGTCTGACCAAAAGACAAATGCTAAGAGTCAATTGGATGCTTATGCCGAAAGCATTAAGAATGCAATCGATAATGATGCAACATTAACTCAATCTGAAAAAGATGCTCAAAAAGATAAAGTCGATGACGATGTCAAAGCTGGTAAGCAAGAAATTGATAATGCAAATGATGCTGATAGTATCAATAAGCTAGTGAGTGATACTAACGACAAGGTCAAAAACGAGCACCAACCAGGTACATCTGTGGCTAATCAAAAGACAAACGCTAAGAAGCAATTGGATGATCAAGCAGATAAAGTTAAGAAGGATATTCAAAATGATCCAACACTAACTCAAACTGAAAAGAACAATCAAATGGCTAAGGTGGATTCTGATGTTACTGCTGGTAAGCAAGCAATTGATAATTCATCAGATGCAGATAGCATTAATAAGGCAGTCAGTGATGCTAACGACAAGGTTTCTGCGAACCATGTTTCAGGAACTTCATTAGATAATCAAAAGACAGCTGCAAATGCCAAATTAGATGCAGAAGCAAATAAGACAAAGGCAGCCATTGATGCGGACAACACTTTAACAAGTGCCGAAAAAACAACCCAAAAGGCGAAGGTGGATTCAGATGTCGCTACTGGTAAGCAAAACATCGAAAAAGCTACAGATGCAGATAGCATCAATAAATTAGTAAACGATACTAATGAACAAGTAGATGCAGAACATGTACCAGGACAATCATTAGACGCTCAAAAACAAGCTGCTAAACAAGCTGCTGAAGATAAAGCAAAGCAAACTAAGGCGGCCATTGATGCGGATAACACTTTAACCAGTGCTGAAAAGACTTCTCAAAAGAATAAGGTAGATAGTGAAAATGCAACTGCCCAAGATAAGATTGATGCTGCAACTAATGCTGATGATATTAATTCATTAAGTGACCGAATGATTGGTGACATTGCCCAAAGCTATGTGCCGGGAACATCATTAGATGCCCAAAAGCAAGCAGCAAAAGATAAACTATCTCAACATGTGCAAGATTTAATCAACCAAATTTTTGGTGATGACACATTAACACAAGCGGAAAAGGATGCTCAAAAGGATAAGGTAGATAATGATAAGGCAGCCGCTGAAAAATCCATTGATGCTGCATCTGACGCTGACAATATTAACCAAGCGTTAAGTGATGCCCGTCCAAAACTTGATGCTGATTACATTCCCGGAGCTTCATTATCAGATCAAAAGAATGCTGCTAAGACTAAATTAGATGAAACGGCTGCTAAGACTAAGAATGCCATCGCAAATGACGCAACATTAACCCAAACTGAAAAGAACAATCAAATGGCCAAGGTTGACTCAGATGTCACTGCCGGAAAACAAGCTATCAACAACGCTAAAAATTCTGACAGTATCAATAAAGCTGTAGATGATACCAGTGCCCAAGTTAATGATGATCATAAATCTGCTGATTCAATTGATACACAAAAGGCAAACGCTAAGAATCAATTGACTGCAAAAGCAGATAAGATTAAGCAAGACATTGAAAACGATGCAACATTGACGCAAGCAGAAAAGGAATCACAAAAAACTAAGGTTGAAGACGATGTAAAATCTGGTAACCAAGCCATCGATAACGCATCTGACGCTGACTCAATCAACAAGGCTGGAAGTGATTCAGATTCTCAAGTTAGTTCTGAACATAAACCTGCTGATTCATTAGATGTTCAAAAGGAAAATGCTAAATCAGCAATTGATGAAGCGGCAAAGAACACCAAGGCAGCCATCGATGCAGATAACACTCTAACTAGTGATGAAAAAGAATCACAAAAATCTAAGGTTGATGAAAATGCGACAGCAAGTAAGCAAGCAATTGATAATGCCCAAGATGCCGATAATATTAATGGTTCGGTAAGCTTAGGCAAGACTGATGTTAGTGACGTGCATAAGTCTGCTGATTCAATTGATACTCAAAAGAATGCTGCTAAATCACAATTAGATGCAAATACAGCCAAGATTAAGCAAGACATCGCAAATGATGACACCCTAACTCAAGCCGAAAAAGATGCTCAAACTAAGCAAGTAGATGCTGATAAAGCTACAGCTGAACAAGCCATTGATAATGCTTCAGATGCTGATGGAATTAACCAAGCATTAAAAGATGGTAATACCAAGACATCCGGTGATCATAAACCAGGTAATTCTACCAATGATCAAAAAGCTGCTGCTAAGAAGAAACTAGATGCAGAAGCAGAAAAGATTAAGAATGCCATCGACAATGATGTCACATTAAACAGCACTGAAAAAGCACAACAAAAGCAAAATGTAGATAGCCAAAACCAAGCTGCCAAAGATAAAGTTGATGCTCAAACTAACGCTGACAACATCAATACTTTAACTGCTCAAGGTGTCGAAGAAATCGATACTCAATATGTACCTGGTAAGGTTTCATTGGGTGATCAAAAGACTAATGCCAAGGCTAAACTGGAAGAAGAAGCAACCAAGGTTAAGAACGACATCTTAAATGACGCCACATTAACTAAGGCTGAAAAGGATGCTCAAATCAATAAAGTAGATGCTGACAAAGCAGCTGCTGAACAAGCCATTGACAACGCATCAGATGCCGACAGTATTAACCAAGCCATCAGCAATGGTAATGCAAAGATTGATGCAGACCATGTTTCTGGTCAATCAGTTGATGATCAAAAGACAGCTGCTAAGGATGCTATCAATAATGAAGCCAACAAGGTTAAGGCAGCCATTGATGCTGATAAGACTTTGAGTAAGGCTGAAAAGAAACGTCAAAGAAACAACGTTGAACGTGCTCAAGCGGATGCACAAGCAGCCATTGATGGTTTGACTAATGCTGATGACATTAACGCAGCAGTTGCTGATTACATCCAAATCATTGATGCTCAACACATTAAGAAACAAAATAACGGAAGTGGCCCTGAACAAACTATTCCACGTAATGTATACATGGTTAAGAACTTCTACAGATACCTAAGCACCACCTTCACTAAGAAGAACCGTGTTCAAGGTTACAAGGCTACATCCCGTCCAAACGCTGTAATGTTTAGAATCATCGGCGAAACTACCAACAATAACGGAGTAAAGAGATACAAGGTATATCAAATTGTTGTTAAGAAGAATGGTTTATTTAAAGTGGACCGTAAGAAGTGGGGTTACATCACTGCTAGACCTTCTTACATGAGACCTTTGTATTACAGTAGCAATGTTCAACAAATTAAGGTTATTGGTAGAGGAATCCGTGAATACAAGAACGTTAAGTTGAGTAAGGCTGTTAAAGGCTACAAACATGGCACTGTTTTGAAGGTTAAGGCAGTGAAGAAGTATGGTAGCACTTACAGATTACAATTAACTAACGGTCACTACATTACTGCTAACAAGAACTTGGTTCGTAAGCAAACAACACCACGTAACGTCTACATGGTTAAAGGATTCTACAGATACTCAAGTGTCAACTTCAGTCACAAGAACAGAATCCAAGGTTACAAGAAACAAGCCCGTCCAAACGCTGTGATGTTCAGAATTGTTGGCGAAACTATCAACAAGAATGGACTAAAGAGATACAAGGTTAACCAAATTGTACGTAATAAGAAGGGACTATTTAGAGTAGATCGCAAGAAGTGGGGTTACATCACCACTAAGCCTTCATACGTAAAACCTTTGTACTACAGCAGCAAGATTCGCGCGGTTCGCGTAATCAGTTCTAGAATCCGTGCCTACAAGAACATTAAGTTAACCAAGTCCGTGAAGTCATACAAACGCGGAACTGTTTTGAATGTTAAAGCAGTGAAGAAGGTTGGTACTACTTACAGATTGCAATTAACTAATGGTAGTTACATTAGTGCTAACAAAAACTTAGTTCAAAAAATTAAATAACATTTGCTTAAAGTAATTTAGGTAAACAAAAAAGACTGCTCAAACGAGCAGCCTTTTTTATTTTTTATGACGATCTTTAATCCACATGATAACAGTGACAAATAAAGCGATAATTAATACTAGATGAAAGATAGTACCGACAGTGGTGTGCGGTAAGATATCATTACTAATTAGCGCTAAATTGATTAATAATAGGACAATCATCAAGATTGTGTAGATGTTTTTCATTGGTGAAAACCTCCGAAGTATTTGTCATTATTATATCTTTAATTGGACAACTTTACCAATTCCAAAACTGTAACATAATCTTAGTAAAATCTTTACCACTATTACAGAAAAAATGATTTATGATAGTGGCAGATAAAGGAATTTATCCAATAAAAAACTTGAGGTGATACTATGAGTTTGGAAAATACAAAAGACAAAGTTGTAGGTAAAGCAACCGAATTAAAAGGTAAGGTAACCGGTAGCAAGTTAGACGAATTAAAGGGTAAGGCACAAAACTTCTTCGGTAAGGCTAAGGACAGTTTCGATGAAGCTCGTCGTAAGTCAGAAGAACGCCGTAGCCAACGTGAAAACGAAGACAAGTAAACAAAATAAAAAAAGACGCCGTTACGGCGTCTTTTTTATTATCTAATGTCTTCTGAATAGAATTGTTGTTTTGCTAAAGCAAGGTTACCAATGATTGATAACTTGTCAGCATCTTGACTAGGAAGGGTGATGTATTGATCAATATCACCGATATCAAGGTAGCCATCGAATAGCTTCTTGAATTGTTCCTTAATCTTGCCTAATTCAATTTCGTTTAAGATACTACCACCTAAGATAACCTTTTGTGGTCTGATGAAGACAGTGGTTTGAATTACGGATTGTGCGATGTAGAATGCCACAATATCCCATAGGGGGTTATACATTGAGATTTCTTGTGGACGTTGGTGGGTTCTAGCCTCGATTGCCTTGGTTGATACAAGACCTTCTAAGCAGTCACCTTGATATGGACAAGTTCCTTTGAAGTCTTGGTCGTCAATATGTCTTTGGGGGATAATATGACCAATTTCAGGACTTCCCATATGTCCAACAAACTTTCCATCGTTTACAATTCCGACACCGACACCATCACTGATTGTGATGTATGCCAGACTCAAGATAGGATCATCTTTTAGAATCGAGCTAATGTACTCTCCATAGGCACGACTGTTAACATCAGTTGTAAATGAGATTGGAATATTGAAATGATGCTTGAATGTGCCCAATAGGTTAATATTTTGCCAGTTAGGGCGGGAGGATTCTTTAATATAACCGTATTGAGAAGAGTAAGTACGAAGTTCCAAAGGACCGAATGATGAGATACCAATTGCTGCTAAATCGTCAAAACCTTTGAAGTAGTCGATAGCTTTTTTCAAAGTTTCTTGAGGTTCAGTTAAATCAATTACAATCCAGTCTGAGATGTTGCACTTACCGTCACCAACGGCACAAACCATTTGGTTGTGATCAGTGGTACAGAGACTTCCTAATAACATATTCAACGCCTCTTTTTAGTGAAATTTTTCGTTATCTTGTTCTTGAATTTCCTTACGTCTTTCTTCGTATCCTGGTTTACCAAGTAGGGCAAACATGTTTTGCTTGTAGTCTTCAACACCTGGTTGGTTGAATGGGTTAATACCGTTTAGGTAACCTGAAACTGCAATCGCAAATTCGAAGAAGTAGATTAGGTAACCTAAAGTAGCTTCGCTGTTATCTTCAGCATTTACCAACATGTTTGGTACACCACCATTAGTGTGGGCGATAACAACGGCTTCTCTAGCAGTCTTGTTAACTTCGTCCATTGTAGTGTTTTCAAGATACTTTAGACCATCTAAGTTTTCTTCGTTGGCAGGAATACCTAGGTTAGAAGCAGGTTGTTTGATTTCAACAACTGTTTCCATTAGGTTTCTCATACCTTCTTGGATGTATTGACCTAATGAGTGTAGGTCAGTACTGAAGATGGCTGAACTAGGGTAAATACCCTTGTAGTTCTTTCCTTCAGTTTCACCAGCAAGTTGTTTCCACCATTCAGCTAGGAAACGAAGATGTGGTTCGTAACTTTCAAGGATTTCGTTAGTGTAGCCCTTACGGTATAAGATGTTTCTGTAAGCAGCGTATAGAAGTGAGTCGTTTTCGTATAAAGGAGCATCCTTTAATGCAACTTGAGCTTCATGTGCACCGTTCATTAAATCATCGATGTTAGCACCTGATGCAGCGATTGGAAGTAGACCAACTGGAGTTAGTACTGAGTATCTTCCACCGATTCCATCAGGGATAACAAAACTAGTGTAGCCTTGATCGATTGCTTCATCGTGTAAAGCACCTTTCTTAGCGTCAGTAGTTACGTAAATACGTTTGTTGGCTTCTTCTAAACCATATTTTTCAATTAACTTTTCTTTGAAGATTCTAAATGCCATTGCTGGTTCAGTAGTGGTACCTGACTTAGAAATAACGTTAACTGAGAAGTCACGGTCACCGATTACACGTAGTAAGTCGGCAGTGTAAGCAGGACTAATTGTGTTACCTGCGAAGAAGATTTGAGGGTGCTTGTCGGTACCTTCAAGGTTGAAGAAACTTCCGTGTAAGAAATCTAATGCCATCTTGGCACCTAGGTATGAACCACCGATACCGATAACAACTAAGACATCAGAGTTTTCTTGAATGTCTCTTGCTGCATCTTTGATGCGGTCGAATTCAACTTGATCGAATTCTTCTGGTAAGTTTACCCAGTCACCCATTTTGGCTTCAACACCGGTTCCGTGGACTAACAAGTCGCGGGCGGTTTGTACCATTGGGGCGATTTCCTTTAATTCATTTGATTGCACAAAGGATTTTAGACCTTTAGTGTCTAATTCAACTCGTTTCATTTTATGTTCCTCCATCGATTAATCAATCTTAACGATGTTTTCTTTGTAGTATTGTCTTGATGCTAATGCGAAGTTACCGATTGTAGCAGAACCGTTATCTTCACATGCTGGCATGGTGATGTAGTAGTCTAAGTCGCCAACTTCAACGTAGTCGTTGAACATTTCTTTGAATTGTTCACGAACTTTCTTGATTACTGGTTCAGAAATTACTCCTCCACCTAAGATAACTTTTTGTGGACGGATAAATAGGGTAGCTTGCATTACCGCTTGGGCGATGTAGTAAGCCATGATGTCCCATACAGGGTCATCCATAGGAACATCTTTACCTTTCTTACCGCAACGAACGTCAAAAGTAGGACCAGCTGCTAGACCTTCTAGACAGCTGTGGTGGTATGGACATAATCCCTTGAAGTCTAAATCGTCTGGGTGGCGTTTTAGATAAATGTGTCCAGCTTCAGGGTGACCTAGAGAACCAATGAATGATCCTTCATTGATAATTCCGGCTCCAACACCAGTACCAAATGTATAGTATACCAGTGTTTGTAATGGATTATGATTTCTAATTGATGTAATGTATTCACCATAAGCGGAACCATTAACATCAGTAGTCCAGAAAATAGGAATATCGAAGTGTTCCTTCATTGTTCCTAAGAAGTTAGTGTTGGACCAGTTTGGTTTTGGTGTGTCTGTTATATAACCATATTTTGGTGAGTCTGTGCGCACTTCGATGGGACCAAATGACGCAATACTCATGGCTGTTAAGTCGTCAAATTTTTTGAAGTATTCAATACATTTGCTTAATGTTTCATCAGGAGTGGTGGTAGGAATTCTCACGCTGTCAAGAATTTCATAGTTTTCATTACCTACGGCGCAAACAAATTTTGTTCCGCCTGCTTCAATGCTACCAAATTTCATAGTTGAATCTCCTTTAACCTTTTTCTATGGGGAGTATTAGTTTTTGAATGCGCTCCCAATTTTTATTATGGACCGGATTTTTCTAAATACAAGTAAAAAATGGTTAAAAAAAGGTTAAGAATTGCCAAAGTGGTTGTCATGGATATATAACTATAATGGCGGGCTTTTTAAAGATTTTATAAAGATAATGTAAACGGTTTCATTTAACCCTTGAAACTGATACAATTGGACACAATAAAAACAAAAAAAGTGAGGCTAGAAAAATGGATACAAAGTACTGGAATATCGATCGACTAGGTCGACTATACAAAGATTGGGACCCAGAAGTGTTAAAACAATTGGAAGCAAAAATTGCTAAATCACACTGGCGTCCCGGATATCACATTACTACCAAGACAGGTCTTTTAAATGACCCCAACGGGTTTTCATACTTCAATAACCAATGGCACTTGTTCTACCAAGCATTCCCATATGGTGCAGTGCATGGATTAAAGAGCTGGCAACACATGGTGTCAGACGATTTGGTTCATTGGACACGCGTTGATAAACCAATGGTGCCGGATTTATATTCTGATCGTAACGGTTGTTATTCCGGTAGTGCCATTAATGTCGATGGTAAGCTATTCTTGATGTACACCGGAAACACTTTTGAAGGCGAAGAAATGGCCAGACATCCTTACCAATTGGGTGCTTGGATGGATTACGATAATAATATTTCAAAACTAGATCATCCATTGATTGAAAGTGAACCAGCTGGCGTTACCGGTCATTTCAGAGACCCACAGGTGATTAAGCACGGTGATTACTACTACGCGTTTTTAGGTGCGCAAACCGTCGACAATGCTGGAGAAATTCTAACCTACCGCACTAAAGATGTCGAAAATGGCTGGGAACTATATAAGAAACTTGATTTAGGCACCGATAATCTTGGTTACATGGCAGAATGTCCCAACGTTGGTTTTATCGATGGCAAGGTCGTAGTCATTTTCTGCCCACAGGGTGCTGATAAACACGAATTCCATTACGACAACGTTCATCCAAACGCATATATTGTTGCCGATGACTTGGACTTTGATGAAATGAAGTTAATCAATCCAACAGAAATGAAGCAACTTGATGAAGGTTTTGATTATTACGCCACTCAAGTCTTAAATGCTCCCGATGGTCGTTTGCTATCAGTCGGCTGGATTGGACTACCCGATACTGAATACCTATCAGATCAAGAAGGCTGGGAAGGTGAACTTTCAATGGTAAGGGAATTACACATTGAAAACGGTGATTTGACCCAACGCCCAGTCCAAGAAATTAAACAACTAATTTCAGAAGGTGAAGCTAACGACACCGATTTACAAAAGCACATTGAAGCTGCTCCATTTGATGAACACTTTAATTTGAACTTGGAATCAGAAGATAGCTATCTTCGTTTGTCATACGATGAAAGCGACCAAGAATGGACATTGAAACGTAAGAATGTCGGTGAAGACATCTCAATTCGCACATTCAAGGGTGAAGCGTCATCAATTGACTTCTATCTAGACAACACCGTATTTGAAATCTACATCTTAGGTGGCAAGATTACTATGACTGGACAATTCTTCCATGATGGTAATGAGGTCAGGGTGAATAGCGAAAATATGAGTGTTAAACAAAACAGAGTAAATAATATGTAAAACAAAAGGCAACTAGCTTAATGGCTAGTTGCCTTTTTGATTTGCTATCGACTTAGTAGTTAATCACATAGTTTTCATCAATTGATAACTTCGGAACTTTTACTCTAATACTTGTTTTCTTATGAAAAGCTTTTTGATCAATTGTGATTGAATTGGTCTTTTTTAATTGTTTTTGGCTAATAAAAATTGTATTTACACTTGTATCTGAAACGAATTTTTTAATTAACTTTCCTTTGTTAAAGACCCTGATAATAGATGGAGAGACATTTCTAAGATAGATTTTTTCTCCCTTTTTGTTTCTAGTGTTTTTATAAACTACGGGTTTTTCAGTGGCATATTTATCTGAACTAAGCTTGTATTTGTTAGAAACAATCTTACCTTTACGGTTTACCCCATATACAGTAAAGGTACTGTATCCTCTAAAATGGTATTTTACATTGAATGCAGAATTTTTATCGACCTTAAATATACGAGCCTTTTTGTGTCCGTACTTAACGGCAATTTTACTCAATCCTTCAGCTTGACCTTTAATTAGAAGTTGTTTATTGGTTGCGTTGTATTTATAGGTAACCCTTGATACTCGTGGTTTTACTTTCATGTATTCTATTACGTCTACATATTGATTTGGATTAACTGAATCTTTATAAATAGCAGTTGAATATCTTTTATTCATTCCTCTAACGTCACAAGGTTGAATTCCGTAGAATCTATTGGATGGATTCATAACAGACTTACTATTTACCTTGTTGTGAGCCAATCCTAAAGCATGTCCTAATTCATGTTCTGCAACGTGGATTTGATCATCAGTAGAGTAATGGTATTTTTTAAAAAGAGCTCGATTAATCATGACATTATTTCTGATGATATAACCGTTACTAGGATTGTATCTTATTGAATCATATCCAGCTATTGTTAGGCCTTCCTTAGAAGAGTCACTATATGATGTCAGATTGGTCTTTGATGATCCTTTTGAAGTCCATTTGAAACCTTTATGTTGCCATGCCTCTATGGCTTTTTTCCAAACATACTTATAGTGGGCTGAGGTAGATTTGTCATGATAATTTGCTGATTTCTTTGCGTATCTATATGGAAGAATAGGGGTAGTTTTATACGTAGATGCTTTTGCACTAACAGATAAAGTTGATGCTATTGCTATTCCACCAAGTGCGCTAACTAAAATTTTTTTATTTATCATAGTTATCAATCCTTCTTTCGCTGAAATTATATCATCATAAGTTTTATGTGTTTTATAATGTTTTTTTAAATAAAAAAGTAATATTTATATAACATATTTAATAATTGACTTGTATAAGTCATGTTATTTATCTATAAATATCAGATAGATGATTACTTTGATAAACAATATGTAAAACAAAAGGCAACTAGCTCGATTACTAGTTGCCTTTTTGATTATTCATTAATATCTATATCATATTCACCTGTACGAATTGTAAGTGTGTCATTTTCATATGACAATTCGTTATAAAGTAACGAATATGTTTGATAAAAATTATTTGGTAATGAATCAATTCCATAAGTTTCACCGTTATCCCAGTCAATTATAATGTCTCTACTATTATGACTATCAGTTAATCGGACTGGATATTTACCATTTCTTTTTTGTATACCGGCTTTATATACAGATATGCTTTTTGAAATTAATTGATGACTTAGAAAATTATTTTTTAGCATCTCTGTACAGTAAATATTATTTTGATCATATATTTCTTCACTAACTCTATTTGACATTTTTTCATCTCTCCCAAAAAATAAATTTATTTTTCTGAATCAATATTATTTAGTAATTATAGACGGGCTTTCCATTAAGAATTTCGAACTTAGGTTGAATACTCATATCACTATACCAAGTTAGATATAGCTTAGCGTCAATGGTGCCATCGCTAGGGTCTATGTCAATGTGATCTATGATGACACTCACATAACTATGATCTTCAAGGTAAGTCATTAGAGTTCCATTAAGTAGTCCGTTAAAAAGAATTTTTGCCATTTCTTTATCAGATTTCGCAGCGTTTCCAGATGTAACAACAAATTCAGAGCCATAGCCATTTTTATCAACAATAGGTTCAATCATTTTACCAGTAGTTACTCCATATTTTTTACCATATTTCACTAAATAGGGATCTAGTAACTTTTTAAATTCTCTTTTTATATTTTCTTTATTTGGAATATATTGTTTTCCAGACTGACGTTTTGTTTCTTTGTGCTTTACATATTTTATTGTTTTTACATATTTAGTGTTCACCCAACCATGTATTTTTCCCGATGACACGTATTTATATAAAGTATGATTATGTTTTTTGTTGAAATGTATGTATTTGGAATAAACAAATACTTTGTTACTGTTGATACGTTTCCTGTGCTTTAAAGAAAGAGAAGTATATACATATTTAGTTTTAATTTTCACTTTCACATGCTTTACATTAACCGAATGATTGTATTTATTTGAAGCCTGTGCTGATACGTTGCTAAATACACCTAGGATGAAAAAGATAGTAAAAGGAATGGCAGTTAATTTAAATAATTTATTCTTTCTCATATCAAACTTTCCTTCTAAAATAATGTTATTTGATCAATGAAATTATTTAGACTAATTCTTGTAGTGTTTTTCACTGTTCAAGGGAATACTAACATTTGAGGGTGTTAATTAAATTTAAAATTACGTAAAATTATTTGCCCAAAAATGAATAAAATATCAATAATTTTAAAAAGACATCTAGCGTAATGACTAGTTGCCTTTCTGATTTTGTATCGACTAAATTAAAAAATAATAATATAATTATAATCGAAACGTAATAATTATATTCGGGGGGATACATTTATGAGGTTTAAAAATATAATCAAACTACTAGCGTTAGTAGCATTCGCATTCGTTGCCGTTAGTTTTTCAACAAATAGAGCGTCTGCATCAGCTAAAAAGTACTATATTAGTTCATATCCTAAGATAGCACGCGGAACATGGCACTTGAGATACAAAAGTAAGCATGAAAACGCAAATGTTGATTTAAAGATTACTAAGAATCGTATGATTTTTATTGATAACAATCACAATGATCAAGCGATTCTTGAACTACACAACATCCATGATAAGCACGTAAAAGTGAAAAAGAATAGCTATATCATTCCTGTTTATGCCGTAAGTGGAAAGAAAAACGGACAAATTGTGTTTTACAATCAAAAATGGGGAACAAAGAAATCAAAAAAACCTAAGGTAGGTTATTATGTGTACTCTGACAAGGGTACTAAATACTTTTACATGTACAACCTTAAGTCTGGTAGAGTACTTATATTTACAAAATCATTAGCCTTGGAAAAACAAATTAATAAGTATCAAGATATGAAGGTTAAATAATACAAAGATTCAATCAACTTTAATAAAAAAGCAGCTAGATCAAAATTCTAGTTGCTTTTTTTATTTTTGTATAATATTATATGTCATATAATATTATTTGAAATATAATTGGAGATGTTCAAATGACCATAAAAGTAGCGACAAAGCTATTGGATGGTTGTGTCTTGGGTCTATTGGAACGAGAAGAGATGTATGGATACGAACTTACTAAGCGGGTTCAAGAATCCATTAATGTTTCTAATTCAACGATGTATCCGGTTATGAGACGATTAAAAGCAGAGGGGCTAGTCGACACGTACGACGAATCGTTTGAGGGAAGAAACCGTAGATACTATCGCATTACTGAAGCAGGGAAGACACAACTAAGAGAAGTAGAGCAAGAATGGATGACGTTTAAAAACGGCATTGATGATTTAATGGGGGGATAAAATTGGATCAGTATATCGAGGAACTGACTCAACATCTAAGCAAACTTAGCGAACAGGACGCGACTGACGCTATTAACTATTACAGGGACTATCTAACAGATGGCAACCTAACTACATACGAAGATTGTGTGAATGAATTGGGATTACCAAAACGTTTGGCACTTCAAATTCGCGCGGACATTTCAATCAACAATCAAGATAGTTCAATTCCACAAAAATTATGGGAGTTACCATCAATTGTAATCATGGCATTATTTGCTAGCCCACTACTAATACCAGTAGTGATTAGTCTAGTTCTAGCAATCTTTGGTGCCGTATTGGCAGCCAGCCTAATGGTACTTGCGGTAATCTTAGTTTTAATTTTGACCTTTATCGTTTTCCTATGTACTACGGTCTGGGGTGTGACTAACCTATCAGGGAACATGTTTGAAAGCATTATGGTATTGGGAATTGCTTTAATTTCCCTTGGTCTATCGATGGAATTGTATCCATTATCCAAGTGGCTAGTAAAAAGATTAGCCAACTGGATTCAACACGTCACAATCTGGACATACAGGAAGTGCCTAAGATATGGCAGTGCAGAAGGGAGACTCAACAATGAAGAAATTTAGTCTAATCGGATTAGGTCTAATCGTTGCTGGAGGAATCGTCTTCTCAATTGGTTACGCTAAGGCCGACCAAAGCATCACCGACATATTCTTTAGTCGTAATATGGATAAGACATATACCAAACCACTAAAGGCTTACGACAAGATTAGTGCCTATGGAAACATCAATTTAACAATCAAATCCGGTAGCAAGTTTACCATCACCTCTACCGATTCCAAGGATCATCCACTAGCATATAAAGTTAAAAATGGGACTTTGGAACTACGCCAAGACAACAACGAAAGTAGCTTTTCAACCAACTTCCAAATGGGTGAATTATCACGACTATCATTTGTGACCGTGACTGTGCCAACTCGTCAATTAACTAAGATTGATGGGCTTGATAATCGTTTCAGTCTAAAACTAAAACACTACAGTAATAAGGAATCATTGGATATTACTGGATGGGGTAACGTGAAAATCAAGGACAGTAGCGCTAAGTCAATTCGCGTGCGTGGAATTGAGGACCGTGTCTCAATCAGCGATAGCACGTTCAATGGGGATGCTAGCCAAATTGATTCCGGCGACGACTACGTTGATTTACACGACAGTAGTTTTAAATCATTGGCAGTGAAAACAACCACTGGGGATGTTAATATCCAAAGACCAACGATTGCCAACCACCTAACAGTTAAGACCGACACTGGTAACATCTTTGCGAAGTTGAAGAAGTCAGAGGATGCCAAGCTAGATGTGAAGACTTCTGGTCCTAAGCCAACCGTTAGTGCAGGAGCCAAGGCGGTCAATACCCACAAACCTTATGAGTTTAAATCCAACACAGGAACAATTACAGTTCTAGAATAATCATTTTGCGATATATCATATAAATTTATTAGCAAATATAGTAAAATTATAAGTATAATAATGTAAATCATATCAGGAGGGACAATAACGTGTTTAACGATAAAATCGTTTTTAATTACATGTATAATTTATGGGTAGCTGTCTACTCAGACTTAAGTGACGCTGACGTCGAAGAAATTGGCCAAGTGCTATTAAAGAATAGTAAGGAAGAATACAACAGCCAAAATGATCAAAATATCACCGACGACGACTTCATTGATATGATTTCCGAATACTCAGAAGACATTCGTGAACAAGCTGTAAGTGAAGCTGAAGAAGATATTAAAAAACACCGTGCACCTAAGTTCAAAAAGGTAGACGGTAAGTGGAATATTTAAAGTATTAGACCGACTCGATTGAGTCGGTCTTTTTTGTGTAAACATAACTAATAACCTATGTATAATCTGTATGTTAAAAACTGATTAATTGTATTATAATACGATTATATTTTAATAAATTTATGTTTTATATTTAGGGGGAGCCATTGAATGAAAGAAAAAAATGGTAATAGCATGAAAGTTTCAAAATTCTGGAAGAAAGCACTGTACTCATCAGTTGTACTGGGTGCGATTTTTGTTGGGGGACAATATCTAAGCTCAGTTCAAGTAAAAGCTGATACAACAGCTACTCAAGATAATGACCAGTCTAATTACACGCAAATTAGATTTACCGATGCAAGTAATGGATACGAGGTAGTTGATGCCCGAAGTCACAATGATTCTATAAATGGCTTTGAAGTTGACACTACTGTCGGGCAAAAGACGAGTCTAGTTAATGCCAAAACGATACTTAAAGACATGGGATATGATGTGTCAAATATTTCTGATACATACACACCGACAAAGCAACAGAAAGAATTGTATCCTGTTCCAATTCAGCACGTTAGTGTGGAAAATAAACCAAGCAATCTTTCTGGTCCAAATAATCTTATTTTCGAAATTAGGGATCAAAATGGTAATTATATAGAATCCAAGTATGATAGTACTGATGGAAATTATACTCTAGACTATAATTATCCTATTTATAATTCAACTGGAAAGAAAATCGTTGATGCTTTATCCCAAGAAACTGATAAGTTTGTGGCTAATAAGTACACAATTGCTGAGGCTAATATAGATACTACGCCTTTGCATGAATCATCAGGTGATAATATTGTGACGATACCTGTAGTGGCACCAACACATACATTAACCCTTAACTATGTTAATCAAAATGGTGTAACGGTTCTTAAGACAACTAGACAAGTTACCAACTTTGGTCACACTGATTTTTATGATGATTACGTACAAGATATTTTTGGTAATAATGCTGATTATGTACAAATTAATCCGGATCAGCCAGTTGTATCGAATAATCAATCTACAGCAACAGTTAATGTTACAACAAATCCAGGTTTTCAAATGCCTACAGATCCGAGCCAAGTTCCCACTTATGATCATGGATATACATTTCCTAGTATAGCTAGTGACACAAATATTAATTTTTTGAGTCCAGACCTGTATGCTTACCATACTACCCTTAATTTCATAGGTGCTGATGGTAAGCAAATTACATCAATTATTGTTGGTAGTAACTCATCTCAAAATGTAGATCCTAGTCAATTAATCGGAGAAGATACTAATGACGGATCCTATATAAACTTTGCCGATGTTACAGATTTTCCCTCGTTTATTGATTTGACCAAGGGACCATACACTTTCCACAGTAATGATACATTATCTGCATTACAAGCTAGTGCGGCAGCACAAAGTCAAGCTGCTGCAGCTCAACAATCAGCTTCAGCATCTCAGGATTCACAATCAAGTCAAGCATCATCTTCTACAGCAACACAACCATCAGCACAACCTGCCAATAGTAACTCGCAACAAGCTCCTGCACCACAACCAGCACAATTTACTCAATCACATGCTGCTGCACCAGCTTCTACAGCACAACCAGCTCAACCGGTTGCCAAGGCTAAGCCAACTAAGGCTCAACTAAAAGCTGCTACTAAATCTATTAATACTTCTAAACGTGCCATTAAGACTGACACAGCCAAACTAAAGGCACTAAAGAAAAAGATGAAGAAACACGCTACTAAGCAACAAAAATCAGCTTACAAAGCTATTCAAAAGAAATTAGCTGCTGATAAAAAAGCGGTTAAGTCATACAAAGCACAAGAAGCAAAACTAACTAAGTACTTCAAAGAAGTTTCAATTATTAATCGTGATAACAAACAGATTAAGTCATTAACTGCTCAAATGAAGAAGCTAAAGAAAAAGCATTCAAAGGCAAGTAAGAAGCAATATGCAAAAGCTGCCAAGGCTTTGAAGAAAGCTAACAGTTCATTAAAAGCAGCAACTAAGTTTGTAAATAACTTTAAATAATACGAAAAGCAGACCTAAAGAGGTCCGCTTTTTTGTTTGCCTTTTAAACTTTTGTAACCTTTTTTAAAAAAAAGTAAAAATGCAGCCGTAACTATACACAATGTTCAAAAAACTCCTAAAATAGAATTGTAAAAAGAAATAGGAAAGAAGCTGTGTATTATGACTAAATTCAATAATACTAAGAAATGGGTATATGCCGCAGCCATGACTGGGGTGTTATTTGCTGGAGCCCAATATGCTAATTCATCCAGTAACTATTTAGCTAAGGCGGATACAACAAACAATACGTCTCAACACCAATACAAATACAATTCAACAATTAACTTCCAAGATCAAAACAAGAACTCACTTGGTGGTGTTACCGCTTCAAGTGATAACAATAACTTTCAGAAGTCACGTCTTTCATACACTTTGCACTACAACAATAAGACATATGACTTCACTGACCAAATCAAGAATGACAAGGATATTCCTGACACAATTGATTTAAGCAAGTCAGAATACGATTACACATTAAATCAACCAACTCACACTTTGACAGTTAACATCATTGATAAGGATACTCATGCTGTTCTTGCTACAAAGGGATACACCGTAACTGATTTTGGTACAACTGATATCAAGGATTTAGTTGAACCATTCTCAAATGATTACAGTTACAGCTACACAGATCCATTCAATTACGAAAATCAATACAATGTTGAAGTATCAAAGGATAACGTATCAAGCGCAAGTGGTACTACCATTCATGGTAAGGCTTCCGCATCTTACGATAACGAAGGTAAACAAAGTGCATCAACTACTACATCATCAGCTACCGCTTCAACTGGCACTGAAACTAACGAAGCAAGCTCCACTTCAAACGAAAGCTCATCAGCTGAAACATCAAGTGCAGCTAGTTCAAGTCAATCAAGCGAAGCTTCAAGTGCTGAAAGCTCAAACGCATCAAGTGCAGAAAGTTCAACACAAAGCTCAGCTGAATCTTCAAAGGCTAGCCAAAGCAGTGAAACTTCAAGTGAAGCAACTAACGCATCAAAAGCAAGAAATCAAAGCTCTGAAGCTGCAAATGTTTCATCAGCTGAATCATCAGTTGCTTCATCTGTAGCATCATCAATGGCTGAAAAGAAGTCAGAAGCTAACAAGAATAACGAAAAGACATCAGTTATTTATGATCCTGCAAACACAGGTAATGTAAAGGCTGGTAACAATGCTGGTACACCTGCTAAGGAAGAAGCTAACAAGTTACCACAAACTGGTGATAAGACAAATCAACAAGCAATTGCCGGTGCTGGTATTATCACTATGATTGTGGGTGCTGTTCTTGGATTCTTTGGGCTAAGAAGAAAGAATAGATAATCCGTTCATATTTAGAAAAAGAAGACCTTTAAGGCCTTCTTTTTTTGTCTAAAAATGTCTTAAAAGGTTAAAAAAATCTAAAATAATGTAAAAAAACGTATAAAAAGCAAAAAATAATATAGAATAATTAAAGAGATTTAATTTTATTGTAATCAAAAAATTATAAAGAAGAGAGACGTTGTACTATGAAGTTCAATAAGAAGGATTCAAAACTATTCAAGAACACCAAAAAGTTCGTTTACGTTTCAGCAATTACCGGGGTATTGTTGACTGGAACACAAGCGGGTCAATTCACATCTACATACACTGCTCACGCGGATGAAACTGCACAAAGTAATAATTATGCGACTATTTTTGTCGATCAATTTGGTAATGCTATTCCTGGTAGCGTTTATCCAATTCAAGCAGGAATTACAGCACAATCTTCTGCTGATTTTAAACAATCATATAAAGCTAATGGTGTTAATGTTTCTGATATGCCTGATACATTTGATTTAACAAGTCAACACACTTATGTACTAACTCAACCAACTCACACATTAACCATCAACCTAGTTGATCAAAACGGTCATACTGTTGAAACTAAGACAGTATCTAATGTAACTAACTTTGGTCAAACTAAGACTGATGATTTAGCTACTTGGGCTCAAGACAACAAATACGGATACGATTCATTCCCATCAGCTGTTGATAACAGCCAAACTACCGTCAACATTTCAGTAAAAGCACCAACCACCACAGTTGTTAACGAAAACACTCAACAAAACAGCACAACTACTGAAACAAACACTGAAACTACTCAAAGTTCTGCAACCACTACAGTTCAATCAAATGCTTCAGACGAAACAGTAAAGAGTTCAGCACAACCAAGTTCATCAGCTCAATCATTTGCATCAAGTGATGAAAAGAAGGAAAGTGCTTCATCAACTTCAACTAGTGAAGCAACTAAACCAGTTGAACAATCAAGCGAATCAACTAAGCAATCAAGTGCAGCAAGTGAAAATGTAAAATCAGAAGCTGATTCATCATCTGCTGTTACTTCAACTGAAAGCTCAGCCCAATCATCAACTGCTTCATCAGCTGCATCACAAGCTCCAAAGAACGATGAAAAGACAATGGTTATTGTTGATCCTGTCAACAAGGGTGAACACAAGAAGGCTCAACAAACTCCAGCTGCAGATAAGAAAGACGTTCGTGCTAAATTACCACAAACTGGTGATAACACTAACCAAGCCAGAGCAATTGCCTTAGGTGTAGCCACTATCGCAGTTGGTATTGGTGTTGCTTACTACGGTCTAAGAAGAAAAAATAAATAGTATTTTTATACAAATGTCTAATTTGTAACTTTCAGTTGAATGCTAATACGATTGGTCTATTAATGTTTTGTAAAATTTTTTTAATTATGAGAAAATTTTTTAAAGACATTCATTAATAACGGGTGTAAAGTGTAACTCAAGAGGAGAGAAGTACTTAATGTTAGAAACACTATTTTTTATCTTTTTCCTAGGTCTATGTTGCACACACTACTATGTTAGATCTGGAAAACACTTCGTATTAGCAGGGCTAATAATCCCGTTAATCGTTGTAATTCTAACTGTCATATTAACGATTGATTTGCACCGATACACAATCATCATCTACGGACAAGGATTCTTAAACGTTTTAGAATCAATATTGGTCGTTAATCAGGTTAGACTTAGATTTGAAGGGGAATAAAAAAGACATCTTACGCAGCGTTGTAAGATGTCTTTTTTGAATGAATTCATGGATAAATGTATGTTGTAATTATAATAGAACATTTGTTCGTATAATGCAAATGTTTTACACCAAAAAAATCGAGTCTTATCATTTGACTTAAAGTGCACTTTATATGAAATAATTGTACTTATTGAAAATATGGGAGGCTTCAATTATGAAAAGTGCAGTATTTATTGAACCTGGTAAGGTCGAAGTTCAAGACGTCGACATGCCAAAGATTGAAAAAGATGACGACGTTATCCTAAAGGTAGTTCGTACCTGTGTCTGTGGATCAGACCTATGGTCATACCGTGGATTAGACGAATACAAGAAGACAGCTTACAACAATGGTCACGAAGCATTGGGTGTTGTTGAAACTGTTGGGAAAGACATCACTACTCTACAACCTGGTGATTTCGTAATCGTTCCATTTACTCACGGTTGTGGTCACTGTGCCGCTTGTTTAGCTGGTTACGATGGAAGTTGTCTAAACCATTCAGATAACTTCACTCAAAGTGCTCAAGCTGAATACCTAAGAGCTCAACACGGTGAATGGTCACTAGTTAAGGTTCCTGGTAAACCAGAAGACTACAGTGATGAAATGTTAGATTCACTATTAGCTTTATCAGATGTTATGGCTACTGGATACCACGCAGCTCGTACTGCTGATGTTCAAAAGGGTGACACTGCCGTAGTTATCGGTGATGGTGCCGTTGGTCTATGTGGTGTTATTTCCGCTAAACTACGTGGTGCAAAACAAATCATCGCAATGAGTAGACACGAAGACAGACAAAAGCTAGCCAAGGAATTTGGTGCTACCGATATCATCGCTGAACGTGGTGACGAAGCCGTGAAGAAGGTTATGGAACTAACTCACGGTAACGGTGCAGACGCTGTACTAGAATGTGTTGGTACTGAACTATCAACTCAAACTGCTTTAGATGTTGCTCGTCCTGGTGCTAAGGTTGGTCGTGTTGGTTTGCCTCATTCAGGTAACCTAGATGTTGTGACTCCATTTGGTAAGAACATTGCACTTGCTGGTGGAATTGCCTCAGTTACTACTTACGACAGACAAGAACTATTGGATGCCGTATTATCTGGTGCTATCCACCCAGGTAAGGTCTTCACTGGTAAATACAAACTAGAAGACATTAACCAAGCATACAAGGACATGGCTGAAAGAAATACTATCAAGGCTACTGTTGTTAACGATTAATAAATAAAAAGAAAAGATCGGCTGATGCCGGTCTTTTTTTATACAAAATGTATCGACTATTAAATACAACAATGGGATAATGGGACGTGAATAAAGGGGGAGGTGTTTTTCATGACTGACAATTTAGAACATCGAATGTTTTTAGGAAGGGTCGTCACCAATAGTGATTTCTCGACTGACAAATCATTGGTTCAAGTTGGCGGTATTTGGTATCGCTATGAGTTATCCGACAATTCTACCTATGATGACCATGCGGAATATTCGGTCGTGAATAACACAGGTAATACTCTTCATTTACAAAAAATTAAGTGAGGTATTTGTTATGCCATTTGGAGTTAAAGTCATTCGTCAAAATAACGAAGGATTAGTTGAAACATTAGGAAAGTACAGCCACACTTTAAGTTCTGGTTTGCACTTCTACATTCCATTCATTCAACGCGTTAGAACCGTTAGTCTTGCAATGCAACCTAAGTTACTACCAAAGTATTCATTGATTACTAAGGATAACGCCGAAGTATTAGGTAGCGTCAGTTTGAACTATCACGTAACTGAACCCGTTAAGTACCAATACGAAAACACTGATTCAGTAATGTCCATGGTTCAATTAGTCCGTGGTCATTTAAGAGATATCATCGGTCGTATGGATCTAAACGAAGTGTTGGGTTCCACTAAGGAAATCAATAAAGAACTAGCCGATGCAATTGGTGATTTAACCGACATCTATGGAATTAACGTTGATCGTATTAATATCGATGAATTAACTCCAAGTAAGGCAATTCAAGAAGCCATGAATACTCAACTTACTGCTGACCGTGAACGTCAAGCTGAAATTTCACGTGCTGAAGGGGATGCCAAGTCAGTTGAACTACGTACTAAGGCGCAAAACGAAGCATTAGTTGCGACTGCTGAAGCTAACGCTCAAGCTACTAAGACTAAGGCAGATGCCGAAAAGTACAGAATCGATAAGATTCAAGAAGCCTTACGTGGCGCAGATGACAAGTACTTCAATGCTCAAAGCATCGAAGCATTCAGCAATCTAGCTAATTCAGACACCAACATGGTGGTTGTACCAAACGATGGTGCAGACTCATACGGTCAAATGACTACTTTTGCGAAATTACTAAAGCAAAACAACGAAAAGAAAGAAACTAAAGAATAATAAAAGACCTGACAAATGTCAGGCCTTTTATTTATCATTTTTAATGCCGTTTTTCTTTTTGTGTCGATCGTCACCATATCCCCATATACATAGAGTTCCAAAGAAGACAATAAATACCATTGCGAAGTCGTGGAATGAATAACTCTTTGAAGCAATCATTAAGAAGATGGCTAAGATATCAATTATTAGTGGTAGAATTCCACCAACCCAAAAGTACTTCGTATCGGTTAGTACGTATACTTCTAGTAGGTAAAGTGCAGCAAGGACTAGTAGAAAAATAATGAATCCCATTTTGTTTTCACATCCGTTCATAATTAATGTATTACGTAGACATGGTATATCAAATTTAAAAAGAACTCAATTTGCAGAAACGTTTATGATTATCGGATTTCCTGCGATCGAAACGTTTGAAATTCTACAATTGACAATGAAGAATAAAAAAGACCTGACGTACGTCAAGGTCTTTTCTTTTAATATTCGATTGTACGTCCAGCCATCCACTTAATCATCTTTGGATCATGATGATCAAAGAATTGACTTTGATTAGTATCTAGTGTCTTGATTTGTTTCATATCTTCGTTAGATAGTTCGAAGTTTAAGACGTCAATATTTTGTTGCATTCTTTCTGGTTTAACAGACTTTGCCAAAGGGATGATATCTCTTTGGTATAACCATCTAAGCACAACTTGAGCGACTGACTTGTTGTACTTGTCACCGATTGCTTGAAGTAGTTCGTTCTTGAATAAGTCGTGTTGACCTTCAGCAAAAGGTGCCCAAGCTTCGATTTGCACACCATAATCTTGCATATATTGAACCTTTTCAATGTTTTGGCAGAATGGGTTAACTTCGATTTGAGCAACCATTGGTTTGGTATCGTTAAATTCAGCCAAGTTAGTAATTTGGGCGTTGTCGAAGTTAGAAACCCCAATAGATTTTACGACACCTTTTTTATAAGCAGATTCCATTACTTTCCATGCACCAAACACGTCGTTGTATGGTTGGTGGATTAACAATAAGTCTAAGTAGTCTAATTGAAGGCGGTCAAGTGAATCTTGAATTGCCTTAGGTGCTTTTGTGGCAGTAACATCGTGTACCCATAGCTTTGAAGTGATGAATAAATCTTCACGTTTGACGATGCCTTCTTCAATTACTGCTTTGATTCCTTCACCGACTTCTCTTTCATTTCCGTAACTAGCGGCGGTATCGATTAAACGGTAACCGGATTTGATTGCGTCAATGACTGCTTGTTTGGCAGCACCTTGATTAGGTACTTGGAAGACACCAAAACCTAGGGTAGGGACAGTAACGTTGTTTGCTAAAGTTCTTGTGTTCATAATTATTCTCCTTTAATTTCGTCTTTTTGATTCATTACGTGTTCTTCGAAGTGGTCGATTTTAAACGTTAGATAATCGACGGTCTCTTGTCGTTTGGCAATTTCAGCTTGAAGTTCTTTGCGTTGTTCGATTAATAGCTGTTTGCGACGATCCAAATCATCAATGTCTTTTAGATATAAATGAACAAATTCCAGTAGTCTTTCAATCGACATACCAGCATTGCGCAATGCCTTAATGTAATATACCCAATTGGCGTCTCGCTCTGAGTAATCGCGATAGCCACTCGCGTTTCTCTTGACGGGAGGAAGTAGGCCAATTTTCTCCCAATAACGAAGGGTATCTTTTGATATATCTAGTTTTTTACTGACTTCATTAATGTTCATTTGATTACCTCCAGACTTGATTATTGAAAAGTATAAACCTTGGGGTGAACTCCAATGCAAGAAAAAAGAGCAAAATATTTATATTGTAATTTTAGATATTACTAAAAGTAAGTAGGTTGTAGTTCAATTTAGTTAATGAAATATAATATATAACGAACGCATTGAATTTATAAAGGTAGGTAATATTTTATGGAAATAAGCAATCTTTTTAATGCTTGGACAGAGATTTGTGAAAGAATAGCAGAATACGAATTGAAAGTGTCTAATCCGTCCCTTTCTGAGTACCTTGAGTACAAGAGGAAATGTTTGGAATTTCCTGTTAAAGTAAAGGTATCTCCGGAAATATATAAAAGAAAAGAGTATATTGATGTAGTAAAAGATATTGTAAAATCGCTAAAAAATGGAAATGGGATATCCATGTATTTGTCAAAAAAAGCTAGACGTTTAAATAGGGATGGAATGTTTATACACTTTGGAATACTTCATTTACATTTAAACAAAAAGATAGGAAATAGGGTCGTTGATATTGCAAATAATAGTGGCACCACTTTACAAGTTTATTATAGTGAAGGAACGGTATATATATTTAATTTTGGTAGACATGGGAGGGGGGCATATACAAATGTGAACGATGTTCAGAAATTATATGATGTTTTTCCTGAAGCGTTAGGAAACAGAATACTGGGTGAGAACATAGATGAAGAAAAAATTTACAATATTAGTAGCGATAATATATACAAAATAAGAAAGTTAAATGGAACTACTCCAATTTATGTTAGGGGGGTAGATGGATCCCTTATAACATTAATGCCATATATACTTAATTCTATAACGAATTATAATTTAAAGGATAACCAAAGATTGAATAAGTACTTCACCAACGTGCAAAACACCTTATATGAAGAAGGATATAAAAACATTTATATAGAAGGTAATGTCAAAACGAAAATGTTAAAGATTACAGACGCTAAACATAGAGCTTTGCTATATAAGTTTAACAATGATGATTTTATAAACGATTTGATTAAAGGCTTGATATAGGATTTCTTATGTTGAACTTTTATCTGTTTCGTAAATAATAAATGAGTATCATTACTTCATAGATTACGATTAAAATTATGAATGGCATATAAATATGACGACTAACAAATAATTCTGAAGTAAATGAAGAAACAATTACAACAGCAAATAAAGCGAATGTTTTATTATGTATTTTATTTATTGGGCTCCAATTGTTCAAAAATCCTAACTCCTTAAGTATCTTCGAAATTGCTATCATTAGAGCTAAAGAGAGTATAAAAATTAATACTCCTAATAACTGAAAGGTGTGATTAAGTTTTACAATATTGCTAATTATGTAGATGAACATAGTTACGACTAAACCATATAGAGCGTAAGTGAAGTAAGTTAGTCCAGAAAGCTTCTTTCGTAAATCATTTTTCTCAATAAATTCCTTCATTCCACTATCTTCCTTTAGCATGGTATCCAATGAAATATCATACATATCACTTAGAGCAGTTAGACTCTTAATGTCAGGGTAGCTTTTTTCATTTTCCCAACTGGATATGGTCTGACGAGAAACATTGAGTTTTGCTGCTACATCGTCTTGGGTTAAGTTTTTATTTTTTCGTTGTTGTTTTAAACGATCGCCAAATTGCATTTTTATCGCTTCCTTTTCAAATATTGATTGTGATAATTATATAAAAGTTTGTCAAAAATAGTTAGCTAAGTTTCTTTGCAACGTTGATATATCAACAAAAAAGCATCCATTCAGGATGCTTTTTCTATTTATGAATTACTTTCTTGCAGACTTTAATCATCGATTGAATTTGTTTTTCAGTATCCCAACTATCTGATGGGAATTTGAATTCAATTACGGTCGATACTAGTAACTGACCGCTGATGGTTCTGAATAATTCTTCAGCAGAAACGTCGTCAGAAACACTGTCATCTTGCTTCATTAAAGCGTTAGCTTTATCGATGATGAAAGATAATTTTGGTAGCATGATTTCTTCGAGTTGGTCTTTTAACTCATTATCAATCAATAATTGACTGACCATGATACTAATCATTTGGTGGTTTTCTTCGATAAAGTGGAAACGATCGGTAATGATGTATTCAATCATTTCATCGATTTTGAAGGTGTGTTGGTTCACCGATTCAACGAATTGTTGACCAAAGCTAGGTGCTAAGGTATTCACGATAGGGGTAATGATTGTATCTAGTAATTCTTTTTTGTTTTTAAAGTGTTTAAACACAGTGGCTTCACTTAGACCACAATCTTTGGCGATTGACGAAGTCGAAGTCGATTGGTATCCATTTTGTGAGAAAAGCTTGATAGCAGATTTTAATACCTTACGTTTACCGTTTGGCATCTCGCTATTCTCAAGCCAATCATTAAAACTGGTGTAATTAGATTGTTCCATTGATTATACCTTTCTGTAACGTTTCAATCCGATAATATTTACGGAGGTCAAAACGACAATGAATAATATTATTACTACCAAGTCTATACCAATCCCAGTGAATGTAAAGCCTCTCATCATCACGTTGCTAATTGCTTCAGCAGCGTACTTGATTGGGAAGATAAATGATAATGCTTTTGCCCAAGTATCAAGAGATTCTAGTGGAATTAATCCAGAGAAGAAGATTTGTGGAATTACCACTAGTGGGATGAATTGCATTAGTTGGAATTCTGATTTTACGAAAGTTGATAGAAGAAGGCCGGCTGCAATTGCCACTAATGATAGTAGGAATGTGGTTAATAGGATTAGCCAGATTGATCCGACTACTTCGATGTTTAACACCTTGATTGTAAATAAAACGATTAAGACTGTTTGGAAAATAGCCATTAGTCCGTAACTTAGTGAGTATCCAAAGATAATTTCGGATCTCTTAACTGGGGTAGCTAGTAGACGGTCCAATGTTCCAGAAGTTCTTTCCTTTAGAAGTGCCATTCCAGAAGTTAGGAAGACAAAGAAGAAGACGAAGAATGCCATTAAAGTAGGCATCATCTTATCGAAGAAGTTAGTCTTGCTACTACCGTACTTGTATTCATTGGATAGGTGAATTTTAGGTTGAGGTTGTTTTACTGGTGAAACCTTTGCTAGTGCGGAAGACATGTTCTTGATGCTTGATTGAGTCAATGCAGATGATAGTGCAGCCTTTGTCATGCTAGTCTTTGAAGCATCGATGTTGGCGTGGACCATCTTGTAATCATTGTTCTTGTAAACGATGAAGGAATCAATGTGATCATCGTGTAATGCATTTTCTGCATCCTTTTGGGATTTGTATTCCTTAATGTTAACGTTTTTCACCTTAGTAAGGTTAGTTTCAACTTGTTGTGAGACATTCACAGTACCGATGTTAATGTCTGTATTGTTGTATGATTTAAAAACGTATGACATCAATGCCATTACAATGATAGGTACGATAAAAATCATTGCTAATGTTTTCTTGTCACGAAAAATTTCTTTTAATATACGACTTGAGATTGATAGTGTTTTCATTACATATCACCTTCGGCTTTCATAAATACATTTTCAATGCTATCTACATCATATTGTTGTTTTAGATTATTTGGTGTGTCGTCTGCGATGATGTTTCCATCAATTAGAAGAGCAACACGATCTGTTAGTTCTGCTTCGTCCATAACGTGGGTAGTTACTAGAATGGAGCAACCGTTATCTCTTAGTTTGCCCAGTTCTATCCAGATGTTTTTTCTAAGAGCGGGGTCAATTCCAACTGTGGGTTCATCTAGAATTAGTAGTTGGGGGTTGCCTAGAAGGGCGATTGCTAGTGATAATCTACGTTTCATACCACCAGAGAAGTTATCTACTTTTTTGTCTAATTGATCTTTTAAATCGACAACTTGAGAAACGCGGTCAATTTCGCTATCCAAATCTTCCTTCTTAACTTCGCGCATATTGGCGAAAAAGATTAGGTTTTCTCTAGCTGATAGGGAACTATATAGTGAATCAGATTGTGCCATGTAGCCCATCTTGTTTAGAATTTTACGGTTAGGCATGTGAATGCCGAACACTTCAGAGTTACCGCTGTCGGCTTTTTCCATTCCTAAGGTTAACTTGATAATGGTAGATTTACCGGCTCCGGAAGGTCCGATTAGGCCAACGATTTGACCGTAATCGACTTCAAATGATACGTCGTTTAAAACGACTTGTTGGCCATATTTTTTCTTTAAATTGTTAATTGAGATGATTTTTTCTGTCATAATAATACCTCCTAATAATTAGGTGAGTGAGTACTAACTTACTTAACGGAAATTATTCTATATCAGGTAATTTAAAAAAGCAAATACTTTTTTTAAAATTTTTTTATTATGATATGATTTACTTAGTAATGAAAGGAAGTTCACGATGAAAAAAGATCAATTGTTGCAATTGTTTATCGAACACAAGGGTAAATGGGTGTCTGGTAATCAATTAGCAAATGAAATGAACATTAGTCGTACCATGATTTGGAAACTGATTAATCAACTTAAAGAACAAGGTCACCAAATCGATAGCAAGACTAATCAAGGTTACAAGTACATAGGAAACGACGAACTAAATCCACAGTTAATTGAATCCGACTTGAATGATGATTACGAAATTATCTTTAAAAAGGAAATCACATCTACCAATTCATATGCCAAACAAATTAATGATCAAAATCCAGATGGCAAACATCGTTTGGTGATTGCTGAAAAGCAAACTCAAGGACACGGTAGAAGAGGAAGAAGTTTCTATTCACCTGCCAAGAGTGGAATCTACATGAGTATGGTGGTTCCATTCCACGATGCTAAACATCTTAATCCTGGTCTACTAACTACCATGACAGCAGTGGTAGTGGCTAAAGCTTTAAAGAAGAGCTATCCAGAAATTGATTTTAAAGTTAAATGGATTAATGATATCTATGTAGACAACAAAAAGGTTGTTGGAATTTTGACTGAACTGGTCATGGATGCAGAATTAATGCAGCCATCAGCAATCGTTGTCGGGGTTGGAATTAGTTTATCTGCCAAAGAAATTCCCGAAGAAATGAAGGATAAGGTCGGCTGGATCAGTGATAAACAAATCGACAAGAACGAGCTAGTCGCCAATATCGTGAATGGTTTTGATGAAGAGTTCCCACATTACTTAGAAGCTAACTTCATCGAAGACTACCAAAAGATGTCATTCTTAAATGGCAAGCAGGTCAGCGTTGATACCACTAAAGAAACAATTGACGGAACTGTCACTGGAATCGATAAAGATGGTCACTTGTTATTGGACGTTGATGGAAAACAGACGACCATTAATAATGGTGAAGTTGTAAAAGTGAATTTTTAAAAGACACCTTGGACAAGGTGTCTTTTTTTCACTCATTGTACACGTTGGTGAAATATATGCGATTATCTTTAAAAAAATTTAACATGTACAAACATTATATTGTCAATGTTTCTTAAGTATATTTGAACATAACGTCTATTACATGTTGATATTTTATTCATCTAATTTATAAGATTAGTGATATATTAAACATAGATTATAAAACTTATAATCTAGTCTGGTTTACTGCATGTCTGGTCTGTTGATTTTACGGAAGATACGAGCTAATCGTGTTTTTCGATTTTTGTATCAATAAAGATGATTTTTTGATTAGAATTTTTCATTTTAACCGAAATGATCACCTGATTGTATAGTACATATATGATGCATCTATACAGTTTTTAGATTTACTGTTTTACGATGATGACGACGTCATTACCGAAATTTTTAAATTAAAAACGAATCCTGAATAAGGATTTCAAGGGGGATTTTATTATGAAAAAGAACTTTAAAAAGGCTGTACTAGCTCTAGTACCTGCCGCAACTCTATTTTTCTCAACTGGTGTAAGTGCATTTGCTGCAACATCAACACCAGCACCTGCATCAGATTCAAGCAAGGGTAGTTCAGAAGGTACTCCAGTTGCATCAAAAGATGCATCAAAGAGTTCAGATGATAAAACTGCTACAACAACAGACAATACAAAGTCATCAGACACAACTGCATCAAAAGCAGATGA
This sequence comes from Apilactobacillus zhangqiuensis, assembly GCF_019656215.1. GTDB lineage: Bacteria > Bacillota > Bacilli > Lactobacillales > Lactobacillaceae > Apilactobacillus > Apilactobacillus zhangqiuensis. The sequence continues at coordinate 194,422 of NZ_BPLK01000004.1, read as the reverse complement.
CAAAAATGCTGCAAAAACAGACACAAATAAGTCCGCAACTACTACTTCAACAGACACAAATAAGACTGCTACAACTACTGAAGACAAGAAGTCAGAAGCTAAACCAGAAGCAACCAAGACTACTACTTCAACTGAAGCAACTAAGTCAGAAGCAACTAAGACGGTTAAAAAACATGTAGCTAAAAAACATTCAAAGAAAGCTGCTAAAAAAGTTGTAAAGAAGACTACTAAGAAAGAAGCTAAAAAGGCTGAAAAGAAAGCTGCTGCTCAGAAGGAAGCCAAGAAGGCTGCTGAAAAGAAAGCTAAGAAAGCTTCAAAGAAGACAACTAAGAAGCATGTAAAGAAGACTTCACATAAGAAGGCTGCTGCTAAGAAACATGCAAAGAAGCATGCAAAGAAGCATTCAAAGAAAGAATCAGAAAAGAAAGCTTCAAAGAAGCACGCTAAAAAACATGCTAAGAAGCACTCAAAGAAAGTAACTAAGAAGCATGTTAACAAGACTTCACACAAGAAGGCTGAAAAGAAAGCTTCACACAAAAAGGCTGCTCACAAGGAATAGTCAAAATAAAAAAGGATCATCGAAATGATGATTCTTTTTTTATATACTTGACTTAGAGTTAACTCTAAATAGTACATTTATCCTTGAAGTTAGTAGAAAGGACTTTTTTATGAGTAAATACAGTATTGGTGACTTTGCCAGCCAGGTTGGTTTGACAACCTACACATTGAGATATTACGAGAAACAAAAACTAATTATCCCCAAGCGTGATGAAAACGATCGTCGTTATTACGATGATTCAGACGTGAAATGGATTGGTTTTATTTTGCATTTAAAGGGAACTGGGATGTTAATGACTGAAATTCAGGAATATGTGGAATTACGCAAACAAGGTGATTCCACCATTGACCAAAGAAAGAAGTTATTACAGTCAGTGAAGAAGAGGAGTTTGGCAGAAATTCACGAACGAGAATCTCACCTAAATGTTTTGTCCCATAAGATTGATTGGTATGATGGCAAACTAAGTCATAAAGTCGACGAAAGCTTCGAAGAATATCTTAAACGATTTAGATAGGAGTTATCGCTAATGAACGAAGAAGTAAAGAACGGAATTATTTTTGATTGCGGACCAAAGAACGATGCATACGCACAATACTTTACAGGTCAAAGCTACCTTCAAGGCTTGATTAGCCCTGAAGACGAGGTAAATGTCGGAGTGGGAAACGTTACCTTTGAACCTGGATGTCGTAACAATTGGCACATTCACCACGATGGATATCAACTACTACTAGTTACTGGTGGAATGGGCTTGTACCAAGAAGAAGGCAAACCAGCTAGATTATTGCAACCGGGTGACGTAGTGGTGACTCATGATGGTGTTAAACATTGGCATGGTGCTACTAACGATAGTTGGTTCTCTCACATTGCCATCACTGCAGGGACTCCAGAATGGCTAGAACCAGTCAATGATGATCAATACAATCGAGCTAATAATGAAGGAAAGCGTGATTAATATGAAGAAACAAACAGCAGGTAGAGACAATCTAGGCGACTTTGCTCCTAAATTTGCGGAAATCAACGATGACGTTCTATTCGGTCAGGTGTGGAGCAGAGAATCAAAGTTATCTTTAAAACAAAGAAGTATGATTACCATCAGCAGTTTGATTGCTGCAGACAATTTCGAACAATTGGAAGCACATCTTAAAATGGGTAAACAAAATGGGATTACCAAGGATGAAATTGCGGAAATAATCACCCATTTATCATTCTATGTTGGGTGGCCAAAAGCATGGTCAGCGTTCAACGTTGCTAGACAAGTATTCCAATAATTTTCGTGAATTACGGTATAATTATCAAAAAATAAACGTCAATATAGAATAATAACCGGCATGAAGCCGGTTATTTTTTTATTCTCATTTTTGTCTCTAAAAATATAAATAGTTATATTTTAATAATTTTATATTTATTGATTAAGAATAAAATTAGTATGAATGCTGATTTGTATTAATTATAAATTAAGCATTATTAAAAGATAATAAATTTTTTAGCATGAATAATTTTTTTAAAAAAGAAAATGCTACTATGAAATCATTCGTATTATTTTCATTTATATTTTTAGGGAGGATTTTTTTAAAATGAACAAAAAGTTCAAAAATATGACATTAGCTATTATTCCGCTATCAGTAATGTTGTTATCTACAACAACTGGAGCAATTTCTAAAGCTGATGTTAGCATTTCAAATAGTAAAATCAACGATAATAATAGGGGTAAAAAAATAAATGATCGTGATTTACTAGAAGCAGCAAATAAAATTCAAAACTACTTGTATGATTATTACAATGAATCAATTGGCTATGTAAAGGGTTCTTATATTGAAGAATTGGCAAAAGCATCTCTTTATGATGCAGATGTTCAAAAAGCATTTTCTAAGGAAATAAGCCAAGCCAAATTACAAACCTTAAGTGATAAAAACAAGGATATTAAGAATACGAATGAATTAAAAAAAGAGATTTCTAATGAAGTGAATTATTTAGAATATATTGATAAAGCTTTAAATGAAGCATCATCAATTATAAAAAATAACACTAATGATAACTTCAAGAAATTAAAATCATCAGTTGAAAACGATTTAAACAGTCTAAATAAATCACTTAATGATGATAATCATGGTCAAAATACAGAAATGTATTTAAATGAACTAAAAAATGAAGTAAAAACTACTAAGGCAAATATTAGCAGTTATAATCATCACGGATATGAAGCAGAAGCCATGGATGAAATGTCACACATGATGGATGATTCATATAAAGTTGCTAATGATAGTTTATCTAAAGAAGTTAAACGTGAAAAATCTGAAACTAAACAAGAAAAGGCTGCCAAAAAAGCTGAAGAACAAAAGGAAAAATCAGAAGCTAAACAAGAAAAGGCCGCCAAAAAAGCTAAAGAACAAAAGGAAAAATCAGAAGCTAAACAAGAAAAGGCCGCCAAAAAAGCTAAAAAACAAAAGGAAAAATCAGAAGCTAAAAAAGAAGAAGCAGCATTTGAAAAGAGCGAAAAGGCCGCTGATGCCAAGATGGCAGAAGTAGATAAGGCTTACAACGATGCTCTAAACCAAGAAAAAGAACAAAGTTCAGAAGTAACAGACATGATTAACTCAGATAAGTTACAAGATGAATTGGCAGATGCTTCAAGTAAAGCGCAAAAGGCAGCTAAAAAAGATGCTGCTAAAAAGGAAAAAGCTAAGGCAAAAACTGAAAAAGCAGCTAAAAAAGCAGCATCTAAGAAGAAAAAAGCAGCTAACTACAAAAAGTTTGATCAATTTTTAAATGGAATTATCAAGAAACAACAAGTAAACAAGAGTACTAATGATTCTTCAAATGATGGACTTTCATTTAGAGTGGGTGATAATGCTGATACTGAATCAGTTTCAAATATTGAAGATAAACTAGAAATTCCTGAAAATTATCAAGATAAGTATCTACAACATTTAATTAATATTTTAGATAATTCTGGTATTGTTAATAACAAGATTGATGAACTTAATAGCAAGTTATCAACTGTTAACCAAATGAAATCTGAAACTAAGTCCCTAATTCAAAAATCTGGTGAAAGCTTTAGTAATTCTTCCGAATTAAACAATAGTTTGAACGGAACTTATGACTTAATCAATGATGCAAACAAAGATGATAATTCTGACATTAGCAACATTCAAAAACTGTCAGAAATCAATTCTTTACTTAAAGGATTAAAAAACAACCATTCATTAGCTATTGCTGAATTACAAGATAGTATTAACCAAAAGGCTAATGATGATAAGAAGCCATCAAATGACCAAAAAGCCAATGATGACAACACTGCATCATCTACTAAGATTGATGGTGACAAGGGTAACGATTCAACTATTACACCAGATGTAAAGCCTGATCAACCCGCTGATAAGCCATCAGACAAGAACAATTCAGGTCAACCTAAGAAACCCGCTAAGAAGGCTCCAAAGGCCAAGAAGGTTTCAATTAAGAAGAGTAAAAAAGCACTTGCTAAGTTAAACAAGAGACTAAAACACAAGAAGTTAACCAAGCATGCTAAGAAGGCTCTTCTAAAGAAGATTCACGCTTTAAAGAACAAGATTAAGCGTGCTATTGTCAAACGTGACAAGAAGAAACTTGCTAAGATTACTAAGAAGTTACACAGTAAGAAGATCTCTAAGAAGACTAGAAAACGTCTTCACAAGAAAGCAACAGCTCTTCGTAAAGAAATTAAGAAGAACCATGTAAAGCCTGCTAAGAAGAAGGTAGCTAAAAAGGCTGCTAAGAAACATGTTAAGAAGACAACTAAGAAATCAAAAAAGGTTTCAAAGAAGTCAAAGAAAGCTGCTAAAAAGGTAAAGAAACACCACAAAAACCTAACCAAACGTGCTGCTAAAAAAGTGAAGGCCGACAAGAAGGCAATTGCTAAGATTAGCAAACAGTTAAAGTCAAAACACTTAACTAAAAAGCACAGACGTAGTTTAGTTGCTAAACGTGCTCACCTAAGAAAAGTAGTTCGTAAGTTAACTAAGTAATCTAAAAAGACGCTATCAAATGATGGCGTCTTTTTTGTATGTCTTTATTAACAACTAAATTTGACTTTATGGTTAACAATCTGTAATATATCTAATTGTTAACTTATTAAAAGGTATTGGTTAACAATGAGGAGAGAGATATGAAAACAAGAGATATTACACAAATTGCTTTAATGACAGCACTAATTATCGCATTGGCATTTGTACCAGCGATTCCGGTCGCGGTTATTCCAGTACCAATTGTGCTACAAAATTTCGGGATTATCCTTGCCGGACTACTATTAGGTGGCAAGAAAGGAACTATTTCAGTGGCAATCCTAATGGTGATGGTCGCTGTTGGTTTACCAGTTCTAACTGGTGGCCGTGGTGGAGCCATTATCTTCATCGGATCAACTGGTGGATACCTAATTTCATGGTTATTAATGCCATCACTAATGGCGTTCTTCAATCGCCTATTAGGTAAATACCTACCAAGAGATGGTTTCTGCAACTTATTAATCACATCCATTGTTGTCGGGATCGTTATTACATACTTAATTGCGATTGTATGGATTAGTGTGCAAAGTCACATTACCTTATCACAATCTTTTATTGCCAACATGGTGTTTATTCCAGGTGATGTCATCAAGGCAGTTATCGCTGCTTTCATCGCAAAGCGCTTATTACCGATTATCGATAAGAATGCTTAATATTTTTGATTTCATTCATACACGTATATAATGGTATCAAAAGCAAAGGGGAGATGTTTTCTTGGATACATCAAAAATGATTAATCCTATGTTAGGTTGGAAGTTACGCCCACTTGTTGAACAAGTGACTTCTACTGATGATATTGAAGATATCAAGTTTAACTACATGTTAATGCCAAAACCCGACACACCAGAACACGTAGCTGAATGGAAAAAAGTTTTAGATGAATATGAAAATAAATAAAAGCAGTAGGCGAATGCCTGCTGCTTTTTACATATTAATATAGTACAAAAACGTTTATAATAGATACATTGATTATTGAAAACGGAGGAAAACATGGATCCTGTATTAATTGTGCTTAGAGGAAACGCAGCGACCGGTAAGACCAGTGTTGCTTCATCTCTACAAGAAAAATTAGGAACCACAAACGTAATGTTGGTTCAACAAGATATCAATGAAGAACATAACGCAACCCAAATCGAAATGATCAAAAAGTTGGTTAACTATGGGAAGAAACATTTTCACTATGTCATTCTTGATGGAATTTTGCCCAAGGATGCATATGGGGAAATGATACAAGAATTAATTGAAGACTTCGGTAGCCAACAATTGGTATATTATTTCAGTGATTCGTTCAAACAAACATTGAAGTATAACGAACAAAAAATTCAACCACATGACGTCGACAAGCTAAAATCGTGGTGGATTGATTTTGATTTACTTTCTGATGATGATGTAAAATTAGAAAACGGTGGCATTGAACAATATAGTAATCAAATCATTGATGATATCAACGATTTGCCGTTATTCTAGGTTTATATTACATTGGATTTAAAAGAGAGATATATTTGTAAATAATTAATTTCTAATTAAAAAATATATGAATATGTTATAAACCCTTGCTTATGAACAGCTTTTATTTTATATTAATCCTTGTGTTTTTTTAGATCGTCATATATAATAAGAACAGTTGTTCGCATTAAGGCGATCAGTTAACTCATATTTATTATATTAATGAGACCTCTCATCTCGTTAATGCATTTATATTTTCTTATCTCTCTCAAAAAAGACCGCTCTCTCTCAAGAAGGTCTTTTTTATTTTACATATTTATCTGGTAACTGGATGTGCTACAACTAAGTCATGCACTTGTTGTTTGGCATCATCTAAAATGTTTTGATGACCAGGGTGGTTTAATACATCCACAATAATAGTTGCCACCTTAGTGGAATCTTCCTCATTGAAGTTACGACTGGTGATGGTAGGAGTACCTATACGGATTCCTTCCATAGTATCACCGTCTTCTAGTGGTAGTAATTCTTTGTTGGTGGCGATACCAACTGAATAAAGTAATTCAGCTGCTTGATCACCGGTTAAACCAACGGCATTTAAATCTAAAGTCATTTCATGATTTTCAGTATCACCTGAGACAACACGAATTTTTTCGTCTTGGTTGAAGACATTGGCCATGGCCTTAGCATTTTTAATTACTTGCTTAGCGTAGTAATGGAATTCTGGTTTTAAAGCTTCACCTAATGCAACGGCCTTAGCTGCAATAACGTGTTCCAAAGCACCACTTTGTGAGACAGGAAAGACTGCATAGTCTAACTTATCTGCGTATTTTGATTTGGCTAAGATCATACCACCACGTGGTCCACGCAATGTCTTGTGAGTAGTTGTGGTGACAACATCTGCAACTTCAACTGGGTTAGGGTGAACACCGGCAGCGACTAGACCAGCGATGTGGGCCATGTCGACCATTAGGATGGCACCGACTTCATCAGCAATCTTCCTGAACTCTTCCCAGTAAATGATGTGACTGTATGCTGAGGCACCAGCGATAATTAATTTAGGCTTTACTTCTAAAGCAATTTGACGGATATTGTCAAAATTTAACATTTCTGTTTTAGGATCAACACCATAGAAGTGTGATTCGTAAAGTTGACCAGAGAAGTTATGTTTTTGACCGTGAGTGAAGTGACCACCAGCATGTTCGCTCATTGCAAGAATTCTATCGCCGGGTTGTAAGAAGGCGGCATAGACAGCTTGATTAGCTTGGCTTCCTGAGTGAGGGTGAACGTTTGCATATTCAGCATGGAATAATTCTTCGGCACGTTTCTTGGCAATCTTGTCGATTTCATCGATTGCTTCGTTTCCAGTGTAGACACGTTTATCGGGGTAACCTACTGCGTATTTATTAGTTAATACAGAACCTTGAGCCGCGCAAACAGCCTTGGATGCAATGTTTTCTGATGCTATTAATTCAATTACGTTATCTTGACGATCGTTTTCGTGTTCGATTGCCTTGAAAATTTCTGGATCTTCTTTTGAAAAATCGTACATAATTCATTCTCCTTTTGGTAAATAAAAAAACGCCCTTGTACTTTCGTACAAGGGCGTCGTAACACTGTTCCACCTTAGTTTTATATCAAGCTCGCACTTGATACCTCTGGTTCTTAATGCGCATTAAGATTTCGATTCAATTGATAAATCTTGACTGCCTTCGTTCAAGGACAAGGTATCTCGTTTCACTAAATCAGATACTCGCTTAACAAGTCTTTTTGAACTACTACTTTCAAGTTGCTTTTAAGAATAGACCAAAAAAATTTGACTGTCAAACTATTTCTTTAATTAATTTGGAATTCTACTTTGGAAACGATGGTAAAAACACCATGCGATGAAGATGAAGAAGACTGGTCCAAATAGTGTCCAGAATGCGGTTTGGAAGTCATTTTGTAATAGTGGTTGAAGTGTCGTAAAAATAATTGAAAAACTTAAAGCTAAAATTGTCACGATAGAAGTTATACAGGTTGTCCACTTGTTCTTGTAGAAAACAAAGTTATCACTTGTTTGAGTGATGTGCTTCTTAAAGACAGGGAAGGCAATGACTAAGAATAAGTATGGCACGGCAGTGGTCATGTTGTTCATGTCGGTCAAGATAGTGTAGAAGGTTTGTGCACTTGATCCACCGAATGAAATTCCTGCGATGATTAAGACGATGACAAGGCATTGTGCCCATAGTGCGTTGGCAGGAACGTTGAAGCGGTTAATCTTAGTTAAACGCTTTGGCCATAATTCCTTAGGTGAACCTTCAATAAATGACTTGATTGGTGCATATGTTAAGAAAATAAATTCTCCAGCGTAACTTAGAAAACCAGTCAAACTAGTGATTCTAGTTACCCATTGTCCCATTACTAAGGATTGGGCAACACTTAGATGCAAGAAGTTGTGACCGAATACATATCCTAAGTTAGTAAGTAATGCGAAACGAACGTTACCTAAGTTGACGTTTGATCCGCTTAAAGTATGTAACCAATTAGTACTAATACCACAAAGTAAAATGCCAACTAGGTATCCAACGGTCATTATGATGGTTGCGATAACAACGGCACGAGGGAAAGTCTTCTTAGGATTCTTGGTATTATCTGTGATACTACCTAGTGTTTCCATACCAGCGTATGCAAAGATGGCGTAAACTAGGAAAGAAAATACAGCAATTGGTGATTGAAAGGCAGGGTTTGGTGAATGTACAAATGCCTGTGCAGTAACCGGTTCGGCAAAGTGTCCGTGGTTGGCTGCTAAAACGAAGATTGATAGTAAGATGAAAATTGCCATATCAAAGATTCCGATAAGTCCACTGAAGTAGGATAGACTAGCAATTGACTTCATACCATGGTTGGCTAACCAGGTAACGGCAATGATGACGATAATTCCTAGGACTCCGACTGTAGCAGTTGAATCTAATGATCCGATGTGCCAACTACCAGTAGTATCATGTCCTGAAATGGTAACGGCTAAAGGAATCCACATTGTAGTTAACATGAAGACAAGGGTAATAATCCAGCCGGCTAACCATGTGAAACTACCGATGAATGCCCACTTCTTACCAATACAATTTTCAAGCCAGGAGTAAATCCCGCCATGAGCATCCTTGTATGATGAACCAAATTCGGCGAACATCATACTAGTAGGGATGAAGAAAAGCACCGCTCCTAATACATACCAGAGGATACTTGAGTATCCCATTTGATAAAACGCTGTTTGTGAATTGGAAATTCCAAAGATGGTGGAAAAGATAATTAATACTAATCCCATCGTTGAAATCTTCTTGTTGACTGAAACCTTATCCATAAATTATATTCTCCCTTCAAAAGAAGAGTGCCACAGTAAAGAAAAAGACCACCGATTGATTGTTATCAAAAGGAGGTCTTGTAATAAGAAAGGACTATTCATTCGAATAGTCCTTTTAAAATTATTATCGTGTTAAATTCTCTACGTATAATCTTAAAAGCACCCCGTGAATGACTATTCACGACAGTCCCTAGCTTGTTCAACTAGGACCCAACAACTAGTTATTCAGGTAACCAATTATTTCGGCAAATGTTCCTTTCACTTAGTTTCAATACCACCTAAATGGTTCTACTAAGCTACTTTTAACATTTGCGCCTCTTCCTTAGATAAATTATTAAATTACATATATAGTAACGCTAATTGAGAAAAATGCAACAAAAAATATATAGATATCTAATTTTGGTTTTGATTACGAGCAATTTCTTCTCGTTTTCGTTGGTTTTCTGCCTTTAATTCTTCGGTTCTCTGACGGATGACCTCGTTTTCAGCTTGTAGGTCACTAATCATTCGTTGATACATTTCATTGTTTCTCTTTGCTTCTTCATTTGCTCTTTTTCGTTCATCGCGATCGAAAAATAAGCTAATCAGCCAAATGATGAATAGGGCACCGTAGACGATAACGTAACCAAATCCTAGGAAAAGACCCATTGCTAGCAAAGCGACAATTATATAACCCATAACCAAAACTCCTTAATATGTATTGTTAGTAAGTAATTATACACTTAGTATAATTACTTACTAATTTTTTTACTTGTGACGAGGGTATTGATGTTCAATTTCGTAAACGACTTCTGGATCGTCACCTGTACGGAAGTCTTGATTTAAGTCATCGATTAATTTCATTTCGTGATCTGATAATTCAAAATCATATAAGTCAGCATTTTCGGCAACTCTTTGTGGAGTGCTGGACTTAGGAATGATGGTTACACCATTTTGTAGATGCCATCTTAAAATGATTTGAGCAGTAGACTTACCATGAGCCTTGGCAATTTCTTGGATGGTGTCATCGTTTAGAGTAGCACCACGACCCATTGGACTCCATGCTTGGGTAACGATTCCTTCGTCTTCGTTAGCCTTTAGCATTGATTTTTGACTTAGGTAAGGGTGCACTTCGATTTGGTTTACGACAGGCATTTCATTTGCCTTAGTCTTTAGTAAATCTAAGTGAGTTTGGTGATAGTTACTTACACCAATTGACTTAACCTTACCAGCCTTCTTAGCGTCTTCAAATGCACGCCAAGTTTCAAAGAAGTGTGAACGAACTGGCCAGTGAACTAGTAATAAGTCGATGTAGTCAGTTTGTAACTTTGCAAGTGATTCATCAATCGCGTCTAAAGTTGATTGGTAACCTTGCTTTGGTTCTGGGATTTTAGTGGTAATGAATATTTCATTTCTGTTAATTTGTAGCTTTTTGATTGAATTACCTAGTAGTTCTTCATTATTATAGAATTGTGCGGTGTCGAATAATCTATATCCAGCTTCATATGCAGATTTAATTGCTGCATCCATACTATCTTGATCCGCTAATTTATAGGTTCCAAATCCTTCTACAGGCATTTGGTTACCGTCTCTTAGCTTTATGGTATCTTTAATTGAGTTAGGCATAATAAAATGGCCTCCTTTGATTATTTAAGTACCATGATTAATGATAGTCCTTAAAAACAATATAAATCAAATTTTTTACACGTTAGGGGTGTTTTTTTGCAATCACGAATAGACAGTCAAAAGGGACTGACTACCAAACAAGCCAAACGTCTATATGAGCAAGGCTTACATAACACTAAACGGAAGGGTTTCACCAAGACCATTCCACAAATTTTACAGGGAAATGCTTTCACATTATTTAACTTTATCAATATCGTTTTGGCGGCAATGGTTTTTTACACTGGTGACTACAAAAACCTATTGTTTTTAGTGATTGCGATTTCTAACACCGTTATCGGTAGTATCCAAGAAATTAGATCTAAACGTCAACTCGATAAAATGGCAATCTTATCACAAGGATTGATTAGGGTCGTGCGTGACGGCCAAATCAAAAAAGTCGAAGATGACCACATTGTCTTAGGGGATGTCTTGTTAATCGGCCATGGGGACCAAATTCCAATCGATGGGAGAGTCCTAACCTCAGATTCACTTCAAGTCGATGAATCTCAAATCACCGGTGAAACTAATTCAATCGAAAAAAATCACGGTGACTCCGTTACATCTGGTAGTGTCGTTTTAAGTGGTAGTGCCAGAATTGTGGCAACCGAAGTTGGCGAAGATACGTTCATTAATAGGATGGAATTCGAAGTTAGTCGTACTAAGAAGGATTCCGACAGCAAGATGCTAAAGACCATCAACAAAATCATTAAGTGGCTAACATTTGTGATTGTTCCATTGGGTGCATTGCTGTTGTACACCAAGATTATGCGCGGGGATAACATCGATCAAGCAATGTTAGGAACCGTTGCTGCGATGATTGGAATGATTCCAGAAGGATTGGTTCTACTATCGTCTGTAACTCTTGCAGTATCTGCTGCAAAGCTGGCTCGTCACAAGGTTTTAGTGCGTGAACTACCTGCGATTGAAACGTTGGCACGAGTTGATACCATTTGTTTGGACAAGACAGGGACGATTACATCTGGAAAGCTAAAATTCGAGGATGTATTACCTTACAATCATCATTCCAAGGATGAGTTAAAGCACATTTTGGGTAGTTTGGTATACGCGTTTGAAGACGATAACGAAACATCTGCAGCAATCAAACAGGCTATTAAAAATCCAAATGTCGAGATTGTAAAGAGCTTCCCATTTTCATCTGATAAGAAGTGGAGTGGGGTGGACACCACCGAAGGAAACTTTATCATGGGTGCGCCTCAGTTCATCATTGAAAACATGAGTAAAGAAGTGTCTGACGCAATTAGTGGATACGCGAACCAAGGTTATCGGGTCTTGGCATTGCTACAAAGTCACAAGGATCTAACCGAAGACTTAGATGATGCTGAGCTACTTGGTTTAATCCTAATCAGTGATGAAATTAGACCAGACGCTAAGAGTACTCTTCAATACTTCGTCGACCAAGGTGTCGATTTGAAGGTAATTTCTGGGGATGATCCTAAGACTGTTAGTGCAATTGCTAAACGAGTGGGTCTAAAGGACAGCGACAAGATTGTCGACATGACAGAAGTGCCATTTGATGCCGATTACCAAGAATTGGTAAAGAATAACGCAGTCTTTGGTCGTGTGACACCTCAACAAAAGAAACGTCTAATTCGTTCATATCAATTGAATGGTAATACAGTTGCGATGACTGGAGACGGTGTGAATGATATGTTGGCGATGAAACAAGCCAACTGTGGAATCGCGATGGCGTCCGGTAGTGAAAGTACTAAGGAAATTGCTGACTTCGTTTTAATTAATTCGAACTTTTCAGCGATGATCGATGTGTTGGCTGAAGGACGTCGTGTTATCAATAATATTGGTAGTGTGGCTTCGCTATACTTGATTAAGACAATGTTCTCGTTATCACTTACCATCTTGTTTATGTTTAGCATTCACAGCTACCCATTTCAACCAATTCAACTAACACCAATCAATACCTTTATGGTAGGCTTGCCATCGTTCCTATTGGCCTTGGCACCAAATTATCAACGAGTTACTAATCAGTTTAGTGCCAAAATTTACAACATTGCGTTGCCTGCAGCGATGACGATTGTTGGATACGTCGTATTGATAATCTATATCGGTAAGGCGTTCCACTTTGGTTACGTTCAAAGATCGACAATCAGTGTCTTGGTTACCGGATTTATTTACTGGATTGCGTTATTCAAGGCTTCACGTCCGCTAAGCAAGGTGAAGTTATCCATTATCGTTCCATCGATTGTTATATTTGCGGCTATCTTTTTATTCTTCCCATCAGTATTTTCACTGGTAGATGTATTCAAGATGCCAATCTTTATTCCAGCATCACTTGTCGTAGTGACTGCTGTACCTGTGTTTATCGTGATGTCATCAGTTGTCCGTCGAATTTTGATAAAGATTAATCCTGAAAAATTTGATGACTCCATTTAAGCTAGTATATAAAACTACTTGATATGATATAATAATGATATTGAGGTGATCTAATGAACAGCAAATATACCAAGTGGCAGGACCAAATGAAAGAAGTTACTTTGCCAAAATGGGAAGAACTTCCTAAGTTTGATTTATACATGGATCAGCTAGTGGCCGTTGTCAACGAGGCGATTGGACCACTAGGGATGGATACGGTAACTAAGTCCATGGTTAATAATTACGTAAAAAACAAGGCGACATTTGCGCCAGTTAAAAAGAAATATCAAACTGTCCACGTGGCAGACATTATAATTATCAGTTTATTAAAACCAGTTTTTTCAATTAAGGACATCAGACGCGGAATTGACGAAATTACCAAACAACAATTTCCTAAACAAGCATATGATGAATTCATTGAAATGTTGGTTCAAAAGCTACACCATATCGCAGACGGCAAGTCAGTAGCTAACAACGATTCAGAAATTGAACAACTACTAAGTTCAATCGCTGACACCATTGTTAACAGATTGATTGCTAACGAAATCTTTGAAGATATGATTTATGAATAATAAAAAAGCATCCTACGTTGGTAGGGTGCTTTTTTGTTTGGGGTTATTTTGAAACGACAAAGAAAAAACGATTTTAAAGAAAAGTGAATTCAAATAATATAAAATAAACTATAAATAAACGGTGGGGTGGATATTATGGAAACAATCGATAAATTAAAACAATACGTTGAACAGGAACTCGGTAACGACACTACCGGTCATGACTACACGCATATTCAACGTGTTGTGGCATTGGCTAAGACAATCGGAGAACAAACCAAAGACGCTGATTTATTGATTGTTTTAACCGCAGCATATTTACACGATGTTATCGACGATAAGTTGGTAGACAATACATATGACAAACAAAAAGAGGTGCAATCCAAGTTAGCAAAACTGGATTACACCTCAAGTCAAATTGTTGAAGTGATGGATATCATTACGCACATGTCTTACAGTGCGAACCTAAAGCATCACTATGAATTAACGATTAATGGGCAAATCGTCCAAGATGCCGATCGACTAGATGCGATTGGCGCCATTGGCGTTGCTCGAGCTATGTATTTCGGCGGTCACTTTGGCGATACCATTTATGACCCCGAACAAATGCCTCGCAATGATATGGACAAAAGTCAATATCGTGAGCATACAACGGTCATTAATCATTTTTATGAAAAGTTATTCAAATTACCTGATTTAATGAATACGCCGGTGGCCAAGAAGATGGCGGACAGACGTAGTCAATATATGCACGATTTTGTGAGGGAATTTAAGAATGAATGGCAAGGCATTCATTAATAGATACGTAATTACTTTACGATATCAACGAAGTGACCGTGAACTAAATTAACTAAATCAGTTGCGTCTAGTTCAACGGAGCGACCAACTTGTCCTGATGATACCAGGATTTGGCCCTGGCGTTTAGCTTCGTTATCAATATAAATAGGGTAGTGGAATTTTTCGTAGATTCCAACTGGTGTATTAGCACCGTGAACATACCCAGTGGTCTTTAATAGGTCCTTTAATGGAACCATGTTGACCTTCTTGTTGCCAGATTCTTTGGCAAGTCTCTTTTCGTCTAAATGTTGATCCAAGGGCACCACGCCAACAACTGGACCAGTTTCCTTACCTTCAAGCACTAATGTCTTGTAGATACGATGTTGATCCATGTCTTCTTCGACTTCTAGTTGAGCGACGTTATTTTCGTCGTGTGTTGCGAATTGGTGTTGGATATAAGAAATGTTGTGTTTATCAAGAATTTGTTCGACTAAAGTCTTATGAACTTTATTTTTCTTCTTTTTTCCCATTTCAAAATCACCTCGATAATTATTTTAGCATAGAATTGACAACCGATTCACGTTAATGTAGTATATACCGAAAATGGTATATATAAAAACAGGTATATAAGAAATGAGGACAAATAAATGAATTGGTTATTAATTTTAGTTACTTTTTTAGGGGTGAATCTAGACTTCTTCTTCATTCTACTTCTTTTGTTGAAGAAACATAAACTAGGATCTGTAATGATGGGGTACCTAATCGGATTATGGATATTACTAATTCTAAGTTTTAGTGTCGGCCAAATCCTAGACCGTTTTCTACCAGAATGGGTATTAGGTTTAATGGGAATTCTACCTATCTACATGGCACTAAAAGATGAAGACGAAGATGCCAAAGAGGTGAACCACAAGTCACCTGTAGTGATTACACTAATTACCTACTTATCTGTATGTGCGGGATGCAACCTGGCGTTATTCTTACCAGTACTATCTACAATTAGCGCAATTCAAATTGTCGAAGTAATTGCAGTCTTGACGATTTTATCCATCTTAATCATTTTGATTATTAAGTGGATTGGTAACATTAAAGTGGTTAATGACTTGATGGAAAAATACGGTGAGATTTTGACCAAGGTGGTCTACATCGGTGTCGGAATCTATGTATTATTCGACAGTGGATTAATCGCCCACGTGATTTCTTGGTTCTAGGGGATGTTTAAATGCAGGACAAAATGAAAATCATTGAGGAAGTCGCAGCCATCTATAAGGTGTTAAGTAATGAACGTCGAATTTTAATCATTACTTCCTTAATGGATGCGGACGAATCACTAAGTGTAAATCAAATTTGTGAAGCGACTAAATTGGATCAACCGGTGGTTTCAAAACAACTTGGTATCCTATATAAGTATCAAATTGTATGTAAGGAAAAAGTCGGTATCAGCGTATTATACGGTGTCGACGATCCACACGTTGTAGAGATGATTTCGGATATGATTCAACACGTCAAACATGAGATGGTGGGTAAACCTCATCCGAAGAATTTATTTTAATTGCAAAGTTGTCTCGATAAATCTGTTATACTGATTTTTAGAAAATTAATCGCAAGGAGTAGAAAATGGCTGATTTAGTTTACAGGAGAGTGTCATCCGACTTGAAGCAAAAGATAGTCGATAACAAATTTCCTAATAAGCGCTTGCCCGACGAGCGAACATTAAGTGAGACATACCACGTAAGCCGCAGTTCAGTGAAACGGGCGTTGAAAGTGTTAGCTGATGACGGCATTATTTTCAAAAAACGTGGTTCTGGAACTTTTATTAATCCATTATTTATGAAGAATAAAACAATTTTTCATTACGAAGGTTCTAACCTAGGGATTACTGACAGTATGAAGAGCCAGGGGAAAGTTCCAAAGATTAAGTTATTGAGTTTCAAGGTTGTACCTGCCAGCAAAGAAATTCAACAAGACTTATTCTTAGCCGAAGGGGATTTCGTGTACGAAATTCAACGACTTCGTTTGTTTGATGACAAACCGTTCATGATAGAAACAGGATATATTCCAATTAAGATTGCTCCTGAACTAACACAAGAGATTGTCGAAAAGTCTATCTTTAACTACGTTGAAGACACAATTAACAAGAGTGTCACTCGTTCATTCCTATCAATATTGGCTAGCCCATCGAATGAACAAGATCAAGAATTGCTTGACTTAAAGCCAACCGAACCAGTTGGTGTCATGGAAGGAATTTTCTTCCTAGATGACGGGACTCCATTTGAGGTCTCAAACATGCGTCTGCACTACCAATATTTACGTTACAATACTTTTGTTATGGTATAGAAAATTAATAAGAAAAAGTTATGAAAATCATTGGACTATTATGCCAAAATCGTTCATAATAATGACGATGTAATAATGGTTTAATTATGATGAAAAAATTGGACCGTATCAATTTGCAAAAAGGTTGACTTTTTGCAAAAAGTCTTTATTATATTCATTGTAATTAAAATTATCGGGCGTAGTCTGATGATTTTTCCATTATTAATTTCAATAGTTTTTATTTAAAAGGAGTGTTAATTAATGGCTCAAGATTTCGATTCCAAGCAATACTTGGAAGAATTAGATAAATACTGGCGTACTGCTAACTACTTATCAGTAGGTCAACTATATCTAAAAGATAACCCATTATTAAAGAGAGAATTAACATCAAGTGATGTTAAAGTTAAGCCTATCGGTCACTGGGGTACTATCGTATCTCAAAACTTTATTTACGCACATTTAAACCGTGTTATTAACAAGTATGACCTAAACATGTTCTACATTGAAGGTTCAGGTCACGGTGGCCAAGTTATGGTATCTAACTCATACATTGATGGTAGTTACTCAGACATTTACCCAAACATTTCACAAGATGAAAAGGGTATGGCTAAATTATTCAAACAATTCTCATTCCCTGGTGGAGTTGCATCACATGCTGCCCCTGAAACTCCAGGTTCAATTCATGAAGGTGGAGAATTAGGTTACTCACTAGCCCACGGTGTTGGTGCTATCTTTGATAACCCTGATGTAATTGCCGCTGTTGAAATTGGTGATGGTGAATTAGAAACTGGTCCTCTAGCTGCAAGTTGGTTCTCAGACAAGTTTATCAACCCAGTTAAAGATGGTGCCGTTCTACCAATCATTAACTTAAACGGTTTCAAGATTTCTAACCCAACTATCATGTCACGTATGTCAGACCAAGAAATTACTGACTACTTCAAGGGTATGGGCTGGAAAGCTTACTTCGTTGAAAACGAACAAGACTTCGATGATCACATGGCTTACCACGAAAAGATGGCTAAGGTTATGGACGAAGCTGTTCAAGAAATTAAAGACGTACAAAAGAATGCACGTGAAAACCAAACTGCTGACACTGCTACTGAACCAGTATGGCCAGTAATCGTTGTTAGAACTCCAAAGGGTTGGACTGGTCCTAAGTTTGACTTAGACGGTAACCCAATTGAAAACTCATTCCGTGCTCACCAAATCCCAGTTGATGTTTCATCAGACAAGATGGAACACGCTGACTTAATCGTTAACTGGTTGAAGTCATACAAACCAGAAGAACTATTTAACGATGACGGTACTATCAAGGATGACATTAAGGCTCTAGCACCTAAGGGTGACAGAAGAATGTCAGTTAACCCTATTACTAACGGTGGTATCGATCCTAAGCCACTTATCTTACCAGACGTTAAAGAATTTGCTGTTGACGTTAAGACTCCAGGTGAAACTGTAGCCCAAGATATGGCTGTATGGAGTAACTGGTTAGGTGCCGTTATGAAGGCTAACCCAGATAACTTCCGTGCATTTGGTCCTGATGAATCAATGTCAAACCGTCTATTCGGTGTGTTTGCTGAAACTAACCGTCAATGGATGGAAGAAGTTATGGAACCAAATGACCAATACGTATCACCATCAGGTCGTTTAATCGATTCACAACTTTCAGAACACCAAGCTGAAGGTTGGTTAGAAGGTTACGTATTAACTGGTCGTCATGGTTTCTTCGCAACTTACGAATCATTCGGTCGTGTTGTTGACTCAATGTTAACTCAACACTTCAAGTGGTTACGTAAAGCTGCTGACCAACCATGGAGAAAGAAGTACCCATCATTGAACTTTGTTGATACTTCAACTGTATTCCAACAAGATCACAATGGTTACACTCACCAAGATCCAGGTATGTTAACTCACTTAGCTGAAAAGAAACCAGAATTCATTCGTGAATACTTACCAGCTGATGCTAACACATTATTAGCTGTTGGTAACGTTGCTTTCGCCAGCCAAGAAAAGATTAACTTAATCATTACTTCAAAACACCCACGTCCACAATGGTTCTCAATTGAAGAAGCTACTAACCTTGTAAACAATGGTTTAGGTTACATCGACTGGGCTTCAACTGACCAAGGTCAAGAACCTGATGTAGTTATTGCTGCTGCTGGTACTGAACCAACTTGGGAATCACTAGCTGCTATCTCATTACTACACGACGAATTC
The DNA here is from genome assembly GCF_019656215.1 of Apilactobacillus zhangqiuensis. Lineage (GTDB taxonomy): Bacteria > Bacillota > Bacilli > Lactobacillales > Lactobacillaceae > Apilactobacillus > Apilactobacillus zhangqiuensis. The sequence continues at coordinate 175,150 of NZ_BPLK01000004.1, read as the reverse complement.
CCAGAAATGAAGATCAGATTCATCAACGTTGTTGACTTCTTGAAACTACGTTCACCTAAGGTTGACCCTCGTGGTTTAACTGATGAAGAATTTGACCGTCTATTCACTACTGACAAGCCAGTTGTATTCGCATTCCACGGATTCGAAGGCCTTGTTAAGGATGTATTCTTCGATCGTCACAACCACAACGTTCACGTTCACGGTTACCGTGAAAACGGTGATATCACTACACCATTCGACATGCGTGTATTGAACCAACTAGATCGTTTCGACCTAGCTAAGGAAGTTGTTAACGACATTCCAGAATACTCTGTTAAGGGTGCATCATTCGTACAACGTATGAACGACATGGTTGACAAGCACAATGCTTACATCCGTGAAGTTGGTACTGACTTACCAGAAGTTAACGAATGGCAATGGAAACCATTAAAGTAATTAGATAATTTATCTGATTCACTTATGGTCAAACCATAAAGAAAAGAACCGTATCGCAAGATACGGTTCTTTTTGTTTACATAAATTTTTGAAATGAATCGGGTAATGGTGATTCAATCTCAATTTGATCCATATGATATGGTCTAATTAATGTTAACTTCCATGAATGAAGTAACATTTCATCACTATCCGAATTATGGTTATACAAAGGGTCGCCCACAATTGGATGGCTAATGGATGCTAAATGGACCCTCAGTTGATGAGTCCGCCCAGTATGCAGTGATAATTCGACCAGTGAGTGCTCTTTGGTGGTAGATTTAACCAGATAGTCGGTTTTGGCTTGGAGTGGCTTTATCCCATCAATCTTTCTTTTTCGTTTATCATCTGGATCAAAGCCAATTGCTTTATCGATGGTACCTGTTGGCGTATTAAATATGCCATCTGTCCATGCGAGATAGTTTCGATGAATTGTTTTGTCCTTGATTAGACGGACTAAAATAGGGACGACTGCCGGATTTTTTCCAACGATAATGGCACCAGAGGTAAATTGATCCAACCGATGAATCATGAATGCGTGTTGATTGGCGTGATTAAGGTAGGCCTCACAAAAGTTCAATAGGGTGTTGTTTTCGCCTGGTTGATTAGGGTGGGTTTTGAATCCACGGGGCTTGTTGACAACCAACAAATCGTCATCTTCGTACAAGATATCAGGTTTAATCGAATCATCTGGAATCAAGTTTTGCACCGGTAGTGAAAAATCATCTTCAACAAATGTTAGATGGATTTCATCACCGTTTTTAATCGCGAAATTCATGGGCAAATACTTATCATTAACCAAGACGCGTTCATTGGTCCTAAGTGAGAAGATGAGATGCTTAGGGATTAATAATTGCTTTTGTAGGTATTCTCGTAGCGATGTTTCTTCGTTAGCGTTTGAAACGATGAGTTTATATTCCCATTTTTGCATTTTTTCACCTCTTTTAGTCAAATGTGTTACTATATTCAGTCGAGTTGTGATAAGGTGTAAATAGTAATTTTAAACCGGAGGACGTTATGAATAAAAAGATTATCAGCCTTTGGAGTCTCTTATCACTAGTAATGTTTATTATATGTGATTTTTTGATGGGTGGAAATGCCCAAGATCTAATCAAGACAATTATTGTTGCGACGGTATTATATCTACTTCTAATTATAGGTGGCTTACTTAAGTGGCGTCTAGCTTACCACTTCCTATTATTCGTGGTGGGTATCTATACTTTAACAATGATTCGAATTGTATTTATTTTTGCGACCCAAGGTCATAATAGTATTTCGATTCTCGCAGTAGTGTTTGCGGTATTAGGAATCATTGTGAACTTACTATGGTATCGAATTGCTGCTAAACAAATTAAAAATGACTACGTAAGAATCGTGAAAAAGAACGTAAAAAAATAAGATAGGTGTTTTAATAATATGGAAATGGATGCACAAAAATTTATCGATGATGTAACTGCTGAAAGCTTTGAAACCTACTCAGCCGAAGTATCTTTAGCTGATTTGAAGAAGGACACTGCCAAAGCATTTCAACCATTGATGGACTTTATGGAAGAACAAGTAAATAGTGGTCGCCTAGCTTCTGCATTACTACAAGTGAAGGGCGAAGACATTAGTTTTTACCTCCAAAACAACATTGTTAACTTGCCATACAGATATATCAAAAATATCTCAAAGATGATGAGTGACGAAACTAATTGTCCACTAAATGTCTACATGTTCGTAGAATCACCCGATGTTAACCGTTCAATGATGCGTATTGATGAATTATCATCACAAGACGAATTTGCGGTAAACGACGAATTAAGCGCTAAACTGTGTGCATGGGCAAACGACCAACTTGCTGCAATCGAAGAAAATCAAAAGATTGAACAAGAAGCTGCAGAAAAGACAGACAAGAAAAAGGCCACGACTAAGAAGAAAACTACTAAAAAGACCACCAAGAAAAAATAGTCTAATCTAATCAGATGTGTTATACTACTTGTTGCGATGAGTCGAGGAGATCGCGCAACTATGGTTGTATTCACAAGATGTGATTAAGCGATATTTTCGAAGGGGGACACATTATGCGGACGTAATTCGCGTGTCTGATATGTTGGTGATGTGAACACCACTTATCCGTCTACTTAGTAGATGCCAAAAAGAGCGTAACTTCATTTGAAGTTACGCTCTTTTTTATTTGATTAAGTATAGTTGATCTTCAATTAAATCAAATGGTTTGTGGTGACGATTTAAATTCTTAACGTCATCATTTTCGATGAATTCGGCATTGTCCCAGAATTGCTTAGAATCAGTGGCACCGTACTCTTCGCCGATGGTGATTAGTGGAATATTCTTACCTGATTCACGAATTGCTGATAATAGCTTCCAGTCGATATCGACGCCATCAGGTGACCAGCACATGATGATGTAGTCGATTTCGTCCTTGTATTTATTGAATGCATCGATTGCATCTAGTGATTCAACATCAGTTACCAAGTGCTTACCTGTTTCGTTTTCTTTCTTCCATGCTAGATTATCGGTACAGATGACATTTGCACCATTTTCACGTAATCCTTTTGAGATGTATCCATTACCGGCCATCACTTCAAGCGTCTTTTTACCATTTAAGAACTTAGCGATGTCATTGGTAAATGGGGCGGAAATGTATGCCCACATACCATATTGGTCTTCCAAGTAGTCGCGGAATTCACGAAGATCTTGGTCCAATTTTGGTAATTGGTCGACGAATTGATTCCAAACGGCATCACCCTTAGGATCGCCCATTGGGTATTTATCATTTACATAGGCGAAGATGGTGTCTTGAATATCGTCTGGTAATAATAATACCGGTAAATCTTGTGGTAATTGATTTTGTTGCAACAAACGGTCAGCTTCTAAGACGTTGTTGATTAGGTATTTAATATCGGAAAAATCACTGAATAAATCATAATACTTCTTCATTCTTTCAATGTATGAAGGTTTATGAATGATTTTTTTATTTTTTTTCATTTTTTTAAGTAATTTCTTTTTATCCATTGTCTAACTCCCTTGAGTTGGTTAAGTATTATTCTATGGGAAAACTGATATGAATGCAAAAAGCATCACTTTATGTAATATCATATAACATGATGTGACGTAAAAATGGTGAAAATTTAAAATTAAAGACAACTAACCCTGTACTTATTAAAATTTAATGCTATAATATGTTACATGATATGACATTATAAGGAAATGAAGGTAGATATTGATGGATTTAGCAAGTACGGGATTTGTTTTTATTTCAAGTATTTTAGTTCTGTTTATGACACCAGGTCTAGCATTCTTCTACGGGGGCCTAGTTTCAAAGAAAAACGTTGTTAACACTACCATGTCAGTTTTCATTATGACTGGTTTAGCAGTTATTCTTTGGATTGCATTTGGTTACAGCCTATCATTCTCAGGTGATATAGGTGGATTTATCGGTAACCTAGCACATCCATTTATGCATGGAATTAACTTAAACGAGTTAACACCAACTAAGATTCCAGTAAGCATTTACTCAATCTTTGAAATGATGTTCGCTGTTATCACTCCAGCGCTATTCGTTGGTGCGATCGTTGGACGTATTCGTTTCAAGTTCCTATTATGTTTTGTAATCCTATGGTCAATTATCATCTACTACCCAATGGTACATATGGTATGGTCACCAACTGGGTTTTTAGCCAAGCTTGGTACTTTAGACTTTGCTGGTGGAACTGTCGTACATATTAATGCAGGGGTTACTGCGTTGGTATTATCAATTTACCTAGGTAAGAGATTAAACTTCGGTAAGAAAACTAAGCACTACAACCTTTCATGGGTATTGTTAGGTACTACCATTCTTTGGATTGGTTGGTATGGTTTCAACGCCGGATCAGCTCTAGGTGTAAGCAATGTTGCAATGCAAGCTACCATGACATCAACTGTTGCTGCTGCAACTTCAATGATGGTATGGATGCTATTAGACATGCACTTTGTAGGTAAGCCACAATTAGGTGGTATCTGTACTGGTACACTTTGTGGACTTGTTGGTATCACTCCAGCCGCTGGTTTTGTAACCATCGCCGGTGCTTTTGCAATCGGTATTGTTGCTACTCTAGTAAGTTATTTCTATGTAAACGTATTAAAGGCTAAGATTGGTGCCGATGACACACTAGATGCCTTTGGCTGTCATGGTGTTTCAGGAATGGTCGGAAGTATCATGACTGGTCTATTTGCTACTAAGGCAGTAAATAGCTCAGTTGTAGACAACGGTCTATTCTATGGTGGTGGTATGAAGTTATTCATAACTCAAATCATGGCTACTTTAGTAACAGTTATCTTCGTTGCTGTCGCTTGTGCAATTATTATTTCACTACTAAAACTAGTAATGCTAATGCGTGTAACTGAAGAAGAAGAAAGAGCTGGTCTAGATATCGTAGAACACGGTGAAACTGCCGATTATATGGTTTCATACGGTGAAACTGGCAAGGATCACAGTAAAGATATCGAAGTCAATGCTGATGAATTTAAGGGGCAAATTAACCACTTAGATAATCCAAATCTACCAAAAGATTAGCTACCATAAATATTAAATACAAAAAAACTCCAGAAATATTCTGGAGTTTTTTTACATTTTATAGTCATCAAAATTTAAATTAAGTTCTTCTTGGTATGCTTCGGGTTGTTCACCATCTTCTAGGTATTGACGATCCTTGCCATGAAGATATCCGTTGATAAGTTGATATACTTCGTATCTGTCTTCTTGATCCAAAATATGGTTACCAAAGGTTAATTCGTTTTTCTCCATTAAGACGCTACCTAGATTGAAGTGTTCAACAGAAGTTCTTCCTGTCAAATAATCCATGCTGACATTGAAGTACAGTGCCAGTTTTTTGATTTCGACATAAGAAGGTGAACGAATCCCGCGTTCCCAATTACCAATTTGTGATGGGGTATTTTTGTGTTCATCTTCTGGAAATCTTTCGTTTAGATTGTTTGCAAGTTGGTTCATACTGATATGTTGCCCTTTACGAAGAGCTCTTAATCGAATCGGAAACATTTACAACACCTCTATGCATATTATAACCGAAAATGCGTCAAATTGGCGGGGAGTTGCTTTTTATTTATCGAAACTCTATACTCGAATTATTAAATGCTGAATGGAGAGTACTATCTTGAAAAAGAAAACTAAAATCTTATTAGGTATCGTGATTACATTAATCATATTAACGGTAGTTGGTTTTGTGGGAGCGGGAATGTATTTCTATAACGTTGCCGTTGTTCCTTCACACAAGACCTTTTTGAGTAACGACAAAGTTAAGAAAAATTCACCATTATATCCTGGTACTAAGTGGTATTACAACGTCAAAAAGATCCACTGGACTCAAAAGTCTGCGACCGGTAACTTAAAGCTGGTGGCAAACTACATTCCAGCCGACAAGAAGACCAATAAGACAGTTGTGATTGCTCACGGATACATGGGTAATAAAGAAAAGATGGCGCCTTATGCCTATATCTTCCATCAAATGGGTTATAACGTTTTAACCCCGGATGATAGAGGACAAGGACAAAGTGAAGGTAATTACGTTGGTTACGGATGGCCAGATCGTTTAGACTACATTAAATGGATGAAGAAAGTCATCAAGTACCAAGGTTCAAAGACTGAAATTGTGATGTTTGGTGTAAGCATGGGGGGAGCTACTACCATGATGGTATCCGGTGAAAAGGACGTTCCACATCAAGTAAAAGCGTTCGTTGAAGATTGTGGATACACCAGTGTAGCTGATGAAATCAATTACGAAGCCGGTCAACTTTACCACATGCCAGCATTCCCACGTTGGCCATTGGTACCAATCCTAAGTGGCATTACCCACATTAGAGCTGGATACAGCATGTACGAAGCTTCATCATTAAATCAAGTGAAGAAGAACCATCGTCCAATGCTATTCATCCATGGTGCCAACGATAAGTTCGTGCCAACTCGAATGGTTTATCCACTATACAGGGCAAGCAAGGGACCAAAACAATTACTAATTGTGAAAAATGCGGCCCATGCGGCTTCTTATCAAACTAATCCAAAGTTGTATGTTGATACAATTAGGGGATTCTTGAACAAATATTTTAAATAAAATGAAGGGCGTTAGATGTTTAATCTAGCGCCTTTTTCATAATTTTAAAAACTTTCAGTGTATCAAATAGGGGGTTAAATGTTATTATAGATAGTGTGTAATAACACCATCAAACAATACGTTTAATAATCGTTAAAAAAAATAAATAAAAAAATCAGAAAGGAGGACGCTTTTTGATTGAACTAGCCGCATTAGTATTTTTAATTGCTGGTGCTTTATTAGGTTTTTGGGTTAGTGATATGCGCATCAAGGGTCAAGTTGATGCTGCCAAAAGTAAGGCAGCTCAACATCTACAAAGAAGCGCTGATGAAACAGCAATAAAGGCTAAACAAATTATCGCTGATGATAAAGAAGACATTTTGCAATACCAAAAGATTGCCGATGATGAAATCGAATCTCAAAAAGAAGAGAACGTCACCCGCGAAAACCGTTTGAACCAACACGAAAAGTACTTGGAACAAATGAAGAACCGCCTAACTAAATATACTAATGATTTAAATGAACGCAGCGATGAACAAGCTAAGGTCCAAGATGATATCGATGATGTCATGCATCAAGCTGAAGACATTTGGCAACAACGTGAATTAACATTACAATCAATCAGTCACATTGATAAGAATTATGCTCGTCATGCTGTGTTGAATCATACCGAAAACGCTCTTCGTCGTGAAAAAGACATTGAAGTTAAGTACAACTTATCAGAAAGCAAGGTTGCTGCTAACAAGATTGCTAATGACTTAGTAATCGAAGCCATTCAAAGAGGACCTAGGGATGAACCTAGAAGCCACATTGAAAGAAACATTTCCTTGCCAAGTAGCGACATCAAATCCAAGTTAATTGGTAAAGACGAACAACACATTCGCTTGCTTCAAACGCTAACTGGAACTGATTTAATCTTTGATGAAGACTATCCATTACTACTTCACATTGTTACTCACGATCCAATTAGAAGAGAAATTGCTCGTACAACTATTGAAAGCCTAATTATTTCTAGACACTTTACCAACAGCAACATCGAGTATCTGGTTAATACCACTACTCAAAAGGTCAATGCTGGACTACGTGAAACTGGTGAAACAGTGGTTCACTCACTACACGTTGGTCGTGTTCATCCTGACTTGATGAAGATTATTGGTAAATTGAAGTTCAGAACTAGTTACGGTCAAAACGTTTTGTACCACTCAATTGAAACTGCTCAATTAACCGGTGCATTGGCTGCAGAATTAGGTTTGAATACCCAATTAGCCAAGCGCGCTGGATTACTTCACGATATTGGTAAGGCCATTGATCACGAAGTTGGTGGAACCCACGTTGAACTAGGGGTTAAACTAACCGAAGCCTTTGGTGAAAACGAAGTCGTTGTTAACTCAATTGCTTCTCACCACGGCGACGTTGAACCAACCGACCCAATTGCTATTCTAGTCGCCACTGCCGACGCCATTTCCGGTGCTCGTCCAGGTGCTAGAAGTGAATCGATTGAAGAATACGTTAGTCGTTTACGCAACCTTGAAAACATTGCTAACCAACACAAGGGTGTTCGTGATAGCTATGCAATCCAAGCTGGTCGTGAAATCAGAATTATCGTCAATCCTGAAATGTTAAATGATGATAACAGTAAGTTATTAACTAAGCACGTTAAGGATCAAATTCAAGATGAATTGACCTATCCGGGTAAGATTAAGGTTACTACCATTCGTGAACTTAAAGCTGTTCAATACGTTGGTAAGAACAAGAAACGCAATCATAATACAGTTAAAGAAGCTTAATGCTATTATTAAAAAAGAGTTCCAAAACATGATGTTTTGGAACTCTTTTTTTATGGTCTGTAGATGACTTTGAAGTTATGATTGTTTTCGGCCTTAATGGTCTTGTGTTCTCTTAAGTAATCAGCGATTAATTGGCTCATCATTCGATCATCAGACTTGATAATTTTGTCTTGAGAAAACATCTGGTAGTTTCCACCACCGACGGCACGATAGATGTTTAAAACAATTTTTAATTCATCATCGTCGTCGATTGGCTTGCCATGATACGTTAGGTCTTCGATGCGATGACCAACGGGCTTAGCGACGTTAATTACGTAGTTAACTCCTTCATACATATCGTAGTTATAATGTTTTAACTTAGGGAAGATGTAATCGTGGTTAACACCAATCTTACCGTTTTGGTAGTCAAAGTACTTTGCACTAGTCTCCATGGCTGCCTTTAATTCAGCACCGGTAATCTTTAGTACGGATAGACTGTTAGGGTAAACGTAGTTAGTGATGATATTTCTCATTGTAATCGGATTTTCAAAACCGTGAGCTTCGTCATTAAATAGGGCGGTCGCTGAAATATCAACACCCATAGTTTGCATTTGAATATTTTGAATAAATTGAATAAAGCTAGTCTTGTGCAAACGGGCTTCAAAGGCATTGTCGAAGTCCATGGAGCCATCAATGTGAGCCATTGGTTCGTCTAGCCATCGATTGATTTGTTCTTGGATATCATCCATTTTATCGGCAATTTCGTGATCAACGGGGTACTTCTTGGTTGGAAGTAGTTCGGCTTCGCTGGATTTTACAAAGTATTTACCCTCGTCATCTTGTTGGACGTCTAATTCAATGTGGCCGATGTATTGGCCACGATGACCGGGTTGAATGATTGGCACACCTAATAGGTGACCGGCGATTTTTCTGTGTTGATGTCCGGTGATGATGGCATCGACATCCTTAACATGAGCCAAGATGTCGTATGTTTCATTTTCACCGTTCAATACTTCGGTAGGCACACCTTCTTCATCACGTTCGATTCCACCGTGATAAACGATGACGTTTAAATCGGTTTTTTTGGCCATTTCAGGGATGTATTTGGCTGCGGTGTCCTTGGCAGAAAGAAAGGTTAGGCCGGCTAAATGAGAGCTTTTTTCCCATTTAGTGGTGCCTTGAGTGGTTAGACCCAAAAATCCAACCTTCACACCATTGATATCTTTAATTTCGTACGGGTTACCAAATGGGTGGTTACCATCTTGATCGATAATGTTCGCGCAAATAAAATGGCGATTACACTCATTTATGGTGTTGTTTAAATATGATAATCCATAATTAAACTCATGATTTCCTAATACTCCAAAATCATAATCGATGGCATTGAAGACATCGTTAATTTGTTTTGGTGCAGATTGCTTTTTGATTTCGGCAATGTAATATGCTAAAGCAGAACCTTGCAAGAAATCACCGTTATCGATGGCTACGACGTTATCTAGTCTATTTTTAAGATCCTTGATTGCAGAAGCACAACGAAGCACTCCGAAGGGTTTATCGTCCTTTAAGTTCACATAGTTGGTGGGAAACAAAAAGCCGTGCGTATCACTTGTTTCTAAAAGGTTTATTTTCATCGTGCCACCCCCGTATAGAATTATTACGATTCTTTCGTTTTGTTTATTGTGTATATTCTATCACTTTTTAAAAAATGAAAAATTAAGATTTGATTAACATTTGCCTTTTCTTAATAAAAATTTAAATTGATTTATCTCATGAATATGTTACTATAATTACAGTTAATTGTATTTACATTTAGTAAGTATTACTAACCTGACCATAATTGTTTTTATAAAAATTAAGCGATTAAGGGGTGATATAAATGTTGAATCTTTACGTCGCACCAAGTAGTGCATCCAGTCGTAAAGCCAGAGCTTGGTTAAAGGCTCATGATATTGCTTTCCGCGAAAGAAATATCAATTCAAACCCATTGAATGCAGACGAAGTAAAACAAATCTTGCGTCTTACTGAAAATGGGAGCGAAGACATTATTTCAACAAGATCCAAAATTTTTAAAAAGCTAAACATCGATTTTGATAGCTTGTCACTATCAGATTTGGTAGATTTAGTTGTCAAGTACCCAGACCTTATCAAACGTCCTATTGTATTTGATGACAAACGCTTGGAAGTTGGGTACAATGAGGAAGAAATTCGTCGTTTCTTACCCCGTTCCATTCGTGAAACTGAACTAAAAGAATTAGAATCACAGTTGGAAGCTTAATATTTTAGAGTGACGGCATTACTTTGTAATGTCGTTTTTTTATTCACTCAAAAGGAGTCACATTATGATAAAAATGATTGCGCTGGATTTAGACAACACACTATTGAACTCAGCTAAAAAAATTAGTGATGAAAATGTTTCAAAATTAAAAAAATTACATAAAGAAGGAATTGCAGTTGTCCTATGTACAGGGCGTCCAATCAATGCGGTTTGGCCATATGTAAAACAACTGGGATTAACCGAAGAAAATGATTACACCATTACCTTTAATGGTGGGATGGTCATCAGAAATCATGATCAACATGTGTTAAATCAAAAGGGGCTAACATTAAAAGATTTTTCATTGATTCATCAATATGCATTGAATCATGATTTACCATTGGATATCTTGGACTTTGAAAAGGTCTATGAATTAACCGACTTGGTGAAATCAACCTATAAGGAAGTCTTGAACTCACCACTTGAATTCGTTCCAACGGGTTTCAAGGAATTAGATGATAAGCCATACAGTAAGGCAATTATGTCAGAACAAATAGCGACCTTGGATAATGCACGTGCTAATTTTCCTTCAGAAATTACTGACCATTATAAAATTGTCCGTTCTCAGCCCAAAATAATGGAATTCTTGCCATTAAACATGAGTAAGGCTTACGGTTTAAATATCTTGTTAAAGCACTTAGACATGGATTTTTCCAACCTGATGGCATTTGGTGATGCGGAAAATGATTACGAAATGATTGAAGCAGCCAAAGTGGGTGTTGCCATGGGCAATGCTTCCGATGAAATTAAGGCAATCGCCACAGACATTACCGTCGACCACGATGATGATGGAGTGGCAGTGTTTTTACACAAATACTTCAAAGACTAAATAAAAAAGGACTTAAACAATTCGTTTAAGTCCTTTTTGTTTACTTGTTGTTTGCGAATAAGTAGTTTAAGTATTCCATAAATGTCTTTAGGTAACGCTTTTCATCTACTTGAATAGCAACACTAGCAGTAGGATTTGGATCGTCTAGGTGAGCAGTATCACCGGTAGTACGACCGTAGTTTAATTCACCAGTGTGAACCAATAGGTCTAAGTCCAATGTTTGAACGAAACTTGGGTCACAAGCAACACCAACGGCCAATGGGTCGTGTAGTGAACAACCACCTAAGTGTGGATACATTTCAGCATAAATATCGATGTAGTAGTCAACGATATCGGCGAACTTTTCACCAGCAACAGTTCCTAAGTCACGCCATTGTTGAGTTTCTTTTTTAGTTAGTAGAGTTCTTAATGTAACGTCTAGACCAACCATAGTATCGTGTAGTGGGCTTCTGAATACTTCGTTGGCTGCAGTAGCATCTTGGTTGATGTTTGCTTCAGCAGCATCAGTAACGTTACCAGGAACTGTTAAAGCTCCACCCATTAGCGTAACATTGCCGATTAATTCGGCAATTGATGGGTCCTTACGTAGTGCTAAGGCTAGGTTGGTAAGTGGACCAGTAGGGATAATTGTTAAATCCTTACCGTACTTGTGAGCAGCTTCGATAATGAAGTCGACACCAGATTGTTCTTCCACTTGGCGGCTACTTGTTGGTAGTTCTACATTACCAACACCGTTTACACCATGAATGTGAGCTGAAACTTCCATTACTTCGAAACTGTCAGTTTCTAGCGAATGTGGTTCACCTTCAAATACTGGTACGTCAGTAGCACCTAATAGGTCTAGAATTTCTAGTGAGTTCTTAGCGGCTTGTTCTACCAATACGTTTCCGTATGAGTTCACAACACCTACTAAATCGGCGTTAGGGGCAGCGACAGCGTAGGCGATAGCCATTGCGTCATCGACACCTGTATCAACGTCTAAAATAATTTTTTGCTTTGCCATAATGAAAAACCCTCCCAATATTAATTCCCCTCACGGATCTTTGTCCGTGAACATTTTTCATTAACTTAATTATATGGGCTTTCAGTCCAAAATAAAAGGGGATACTAAGAAGTTTTTAACTAAATGATATAAAAAGCCGAACAAATTTAACGAAAATGAGAAATTTGTTAATAAAAAACCCCGACCTCTAAACGAAGTCGGGATTGATTGCTAGTTTCTAAATAGGAATTCAGCAATTGTCTTATCCAATGTTGGGTTTTCATGTAACATTGAATGTTCAGCAGAAATTGGATCTCCACGGTATAGGTAGAATTGGTAGCTCTTAACGTAAGGCTTAACTAGTTTACCCATTGGTTTAACGATATCAACGGCTTCTTCACCATCGGTACCTACGTTGTAGATTTCACCAGCGATGTTAAAAATCTTTAGGTTACGTGGTAAGTTCTTAGCACGTTTGTCACCGGCAGGGTAGTCGTTTGCGATACTTACAAACTTGTTAATCTTAGGAGCATTTTTTTGCTTAGGGTTTCTAACCATGTATTCATAAGCAATTTGACCACCCGAAGAGTGTCCTAAGAAGTTAACTGATTTAATGTGATAAGTCTTGTATAAGTAAGTCATCACATTCTTCATTTGTTTAGCTTCCTTGATTGGGTGGGTGTTGTCTTCAAAGATTAATTGAACTAATGGGTTGTCAGCCGAAATCTTCTTGACATATTTCTTCATGGTAGTAACCTTACCTTTGCTAGAAATATGAATACGAAGAGCACGCTTAGCAATGCCATGATCGTTGAATTGATTAATGAAGTCATCGGTTGAAACGGCGTTACCACCATAACCGGGGATGAAGATAGTAGCAGTTCTAGTCTTATCTACCTTCACATCATTTAATACACGACCTCTAAAAATCCATGAGGTAGTGATAAATAGGGCAATTGCTTCAATAATCAAAACAATCCCAATGATAATTTTTCTGCGTTTGCTGTGCATAATTGTTCTTCCTTTGCTAAAGTATAATTATAAGATACATAATATATTAAATAACACCAAAATAAAAGGAGTTAAAATAAAATGTCAGATGAAATCTATGATATTACGATAATTGGAGGAGGCCCCGTTGGAATGTTTGCCGGTTTTTATGCCGGACTACGTACTGCCAAATTCCAAATCATCGAAAGTCTTTCAGAACTAGGGGGACAAGTAAATGCTCTATATCCAGAAAAAACGATTCTAGATATCCCAGCCTATCCTGCGATTTCAGGTCGTGATTTAGTGGCTAACTTGAAGAAACAACTTGCCACCATGGATGGTGACATTAAGTTGAATCAAACAGTAGTCAACGTAGAAAAAGTCGACGACGTTTTCAAGGTTACCACAAATAAGGGGATAACCAAAACTAAATCCATCATTGTTGCAGTTGGTAACGGGGCATTTAACCCACGTAAACTAAGTGCTGATGGTGTCGAAACAATTTCAGACCAACAACTAGTATACACCGCTTCGGACTTAGATGCCTTTAAAAATAAAAAAGTTTTAGTTGCCGGTGGTGGTGATTCAGCAATTGATCAAGCACTAATGCTAGAAGATATTGCCGATGAAGTCTACTTGTTGCACCGTCGTAACGAATTTAGAGGACTAGAACACACCGTTAACTTGTTGAAACAATCAAGTGTCAAGCTAGTGACTCCATACTTGATTAAGTCATTAGAAAACGTGGACAAAAACCAAGTTAGAGTCCACGCTAAGAAGATGAAAACTGATGATGAATTCATCGATATTGACGTTGATAAGATTCTGGTAAATTACGGTTTCATTTCTAATAATAAAGACATGCAAGGTTGGAATGTTGATATTGAAGAAGACCACCATGCCACAAAGGTTGATGGCAATCTTCAAACCAATATCAAAAACATCTACGCTGTAGGTGATCAAGCCAAATATGATGGTAAGCAAACCATCATTGCCACTGGATTCGGTGAAGTTCCAATCACAATTAACGCGATTATGAACGACTTATACCCAGGTAACAGAGCACCAATTCACAGTACTCAATTATCATAAAAATTATTTTTTATTAGCATCCTTTGAATGGGTGCTATTTTTTTTGACGGTCTTTTGTAAGTTTTGGACTTCCTTGGTCAAAGCTTCGATTTGTCTAGTTAAATTATCGATTTTATCGTCTGTTTCGTCCTTATCACCATGGGTGAAGAAGTCGGTAATCGTTGAGGTCAACAAACCAATAAAACCAATTCCACCGAACATTAGGAATGCGGCAATTAGTTTACCACCAGCGGTTTGTGGAGAAATATCACCGTAACCAACGGTAGTGGCAGTGGTAATTGCCCACCATAATGAGGTCGATAGATTGTGTTGTTCGAAGTGCGAATAAATTAAGGCACTGAAGATTAAAATCACGATACTGATTGAAAATAGGTAGATAAAACCAGTGTCGTAAATGAAACGGTGGATGCCACCGGTTACTTTTCCGTCCCAACCGAACTTCCAGAATAGGTTGTAGTGACGAACAATCCTAATCACACGATATAAACGAAATACAACGAAAATCGGATGGGCTGGAATTAGTGAAATCAAGTCCAGTGATGTTTCTAATAAGAATTGCTTGTGGTTTTTGGCCAGAAGAAAGCCAGATATGTAATCGATAATGTAGAAAATCCAGATACCATAGTAAATATTACCTAAAATACCATGGTAGATGTTGATAACGCCGAAGTAGTCTAATCCGACCATCGCAACTGATGCAACGGCGATGAAAATAATAAACAGACTATATATTAATTCGACGGTTTTATTTTTAAATTGTTTCATTATTTCAACTCACTTTTTCTCTATCTCTTAACCCAATTATAATCATTTTACCTTTAAGTTAGTTTAAAGCAAATAAAAAACGACCAATCTTTCAATTGATCGTTTTTTGTATTAATTGTCGTCGTCATCGTTTTTGGAAATCTTAGAAGACGATCCACCTGAATGGCCTAATTCTGGAGCGTCGGTCTTGTATAGGGATTGAGTAGATTTCTTCTTAAGTTTGTCATACAAACTAGTGGACTTCTTACCCAATTCGGTCTCAGCACCAAGTTCCTTTTGGAAGCCATTTTGGTAGTTATAATCCTTTGGATTTACCGGAGTGAATCCGCTTGGAGTGTAGAAACGAAGTAAGTTTTGTTCGTTTAATTCATCAGAGAATGATAGCTCGGTGTTAACACGAGCTTGCATCTTGTTGAAGATTTTTCTTTGATGAGGAGTAGGGTGAATAACCTTACCGGTCTTGTTGTCGTAAATAGTACCACTGATTGAAGTGTACTTAGTACTTACCCAATCACGGTCTCTAAATGCGACCACTGTATCGTGTTTCTTAGAGAATAAGTCGGTTCCGAATTGAATGTATTGTTTGGTATTAACACCCAATAGGTGAAGTAGAGTAGGCAAGACATCGATTTCACCACCATAGGTATTGTCGATGTATCCTTTCTTCATTCCAGGGATGTTAAACATCAATGGAACACGTTGTAGTTGAGCGTTATCAAAGTCAGTCCAGTCATTTGGATTCTTACCTAATGCTCTAGCAAGACTTAGGTTTTCTGAGTTAGAAATACCGTAGTGATCACCGTATAACATGATGATAGAATTCTTCAATAATCCTGATTTTTGTAGGTATGCGTAGAATTCTTGGACGGCTTGATCTAGGTAATGGGCAGTCTTGAAGTAGTTATCAACCTTGCTATCCCCGGTGTTAGTAGTCTTGAAGTTACTGTCTTCACTATCGATTGAGTAAGGGAAGTGGTTAGTAACTGTGATGTACTTAGCGTAGAAAGGTTTTTGTAGTCTTTCAAGGTACTTAACGGAATCTCTGAATAATAACTTGTCCTTCAAACCGTAACCCAATGCCTTATCGCCGGAAGTGTCGTAGTAGCTTTCGTCGAAGAAGTATTGGTATCCCATGTTCTTGTAAACGTTGTTTCTGTTCCAGAAACTAGCAACGTTTCCGTGGAAGACCGCAGAAGTGTATCCTTTTTCTTGTTTCAAAATAGCGGGAGCTGCTTGGAAAATGTTGTCGCTTCCAAATTGAGTAAACATTGAACCTTGAGGTAATCCATAGGTGCTGGTTTCTAGCATGTTTTCAGCATCAGATGTCTTTCCTTGTCCCACTTGGTGGAAGAAATTAGAAAAGCCAATCGTTGACTTACTATGATAGAGACTGTTCAAGAATGGTGTTACTTCTTGGCCGTTAACCTTCTTATCAATTAGGAATTGTTGGAAACTTTCCAAGTGAATGATAATAACGTTTTTACCCTTAGCAATACCAAACATGGACTTGTTAGGGGCAGCGTAGTGCTTGTCGATGAACTTCTTAACGTCATTCATTTCAGACTTGGTAGCCATCGCACGTAAATCTTTGGTGTGTTGAGTGGAGATGGCGTCGTAGACAGTGAATGAATCTACACCAAGGTACTTAACAATGTATGTACGATCGAAAGTTCTGGTAAGAAGTTGTGGGCGGGCCATTTCACCAAATGATAGGTTGGCTGTAAAAATTAGCACGGCAATTGAAGTAATGGCAAAGGCACCTTTGCCGCCGAACTTCTTGTTATCAATTCGAATTACTCTAAATAATAATAATAGCAGTACTAAAACGATATCTAACCAGTAGAAGACATCATGTGGCATGGTAAGTGCAAGTGATGATCCACTAAGACCTTGGTTAACCTTTGAGTAACCAGTCATTGTACTTACGGTCATGAAATCGGTAAACTCACGGTAATAAATAACGTTTAAATATAGTAGTAAAGTGTTTAACCCATCGATTAATAAAATGAGGGGATAGAATAAACGACTTGATTTAATGTACATTGCAAGTCCAAACAATAGCATCGTGGTTGCAATTGGATTGATGAATGCAATGAAGTATTCAAACGGATTGGCAAGTCCTAATTGGAAATCCGTGAAATATGCGTATATAGTTTTAGCCCAAAATAAAACAACTAGTAGGGTGAAGAAACCGAGTCTAGTCGACATTTTAGAGCGCAGATAGTTTATCGCTTTCAAAATGAAGAGCTCCTTTGATATAATTCATACTTAATATTAACAGACAGACGTAAAAAAGGCATGTTTTTTTCGTGTCATAAATGCATCACCACAATATGTGGCAAGATAAAAATAGCCATCACCATATATAGTTGCAAAATTATACAAATGTTGTAAAATAAAGTTAAATTAGTAGGAGGATGACGGCATTGCTAAAAGGTAATACTAAAAAATTAAATGTTCAGTTAAGTGATGGACAAATAATTGAATTCATGCCAGAGATGGTCCATAGTGACTTGCTAGCTTTGACTAGTAACCAAGAGATTATCAATCGTACTGAAAGATTAATCTTAGTCCAATTGAGTTCCTACACTATCATTAAACTACACGAACTACAAATGATAATTTATAAGACGCTAGACAAGTTGCGCTACCACAAGATTGCGTCTAAGTACTATAATACTGAATTAAGTTAGGCGAAATATTGTCTAACTTTTTTTATTAGTGATATTCTATTATTACCACTTTATAAAAGGGGATGAATGTTATCACATTTAATCTATACGTTGTTCGTCATGGACAAACATACTTTAATATTTACAATCGATTACAAGGGTGGAGTAATTCGCCACTTACTGACAAGGGAATTGCGGGTGCCAAAAAGACCGCTGATAAACTAGCAAACACACACTTTGCAGCAGCATATTGTAGTGATACTACCAGAGCAATGCATACTGCCAAGATTATTCTAGATGGCAATAAGGCTGATTCAGTTAAACAACCAACCATTTCCAACTACTTAAGAGAAGAATTCTACGGCTACTACGAAGGAAATGATATGGATCAAACTTGGTATGTAGCTGGGGCACCACACGGTCTACCAACTTTCAAAGATATTGTTACTAAGTATTCAATTGGTAAGGCGAAGGACTTCTTAAAGGAAGCCGATCCTTTCCACCAAGCCGAAAGTAACGAAGAATACTGGAAACGTTGGGACCAAGGACTAGACCTAATTAGAAATGATAAGAATATTCATGATGGCGATAACGTCTTATTGATTAGTCACGGAAACGCCGTCTTGAGTCTAGTTGAACGTTTCGGTGAAGGTAAGTACGATGTCACTGAACGTCCATCCAATGGCAGTCTTACTAAGCTAGAAGTTAGTGATGATCAAGTCAAGGTTACCGATTACAACATTCAATAATTAAGCATTAAAAAAGACGATTACATTTTGTAATCGTCTTTTTTTGGATTTTAAGAGATGAAATTATGCTACTCGACCGTAAGCAACTACATGCCACCATGGTGCATGGATGCTTTCACGGATAACTCCACGATTTTGAGCATCGATCATCTTACCTCTACCGATGTACATACCAACGTGGTAGATACTTCTCTTTGAAGAACCGATGAATACTAGATCACCTTTTTTAAGGTGTTTCTTAGCAACTTTTTTGGAGTAGTGGTATTGTTGTTGCGCAGTTCTAGGTAAGTTAACACCTAGTCCGTGTCTGTATATGTATTTTGTAAAACCAGAACAATCAAAAGTATTTGAACCTTGTGAACCGTAAACATAACGGTCACCTAGTTTTGACTTAGCAACACGGTATACTGAAGTAAATTGGTTATTAGAATCAGCATGGGCAGTGTTGTTGTTACTTGCAGCAGCACCTGCAAATAGTAGTGAAGTAAACGCGGCTGCGGTTATAGCAATTTTAGTAATCATTTTTTTCATCTCTCAAAATCCTCTCTCTTTTAAAAATCTCTCTCGTTTTTTCTCTATCTCAATATATTCCATATGATAAGGGATTAATATTTCAGGAATGTAACAAAGGAGTTTCAAATTAATTAAAACTTTGCAATTTTAATGTAATCTTTATAATTTTAGTGTTTAATATTTACTGTACCCAATTAAAGTAATGAAAGGGTTCCTGATTTGTGGTAAATTTATTATGTAGATTACACGAAAGGAACCGTTGAAATGTCGGGCTTAAAGAAATTATTTCCTGAAAAAATTGACCTTAATCGTTTAATTTTTAAAATCGGGGAAGTAAGTAAGATGATGGACGTGTCGACACGTCAACTTCGTTACTGGGAACAAAAAGGTTACATTACCTCAATTAGAGACGATAAGAGTAAATCTCGCGTTTTTAATATGGAAAACTTAAATAAAGTAACATTAATCAAGCATTATTTAGATAAAGGCTTTACACTTACAGCTGCCAATGAGACGGCTTCTGAAAACATCGCCAAGATGCGTTATCTAAGAAGATTCATGATGAATGCTTTTGAAGATGTTGAGACTATAGATGGTCAACCGGCCGTCAATTTAGGTTACTTTGACGAAGCGAAAACTTCCATATTATATGCCTCAGTTGATGAGAATGACGAAATTAAATATCGTGTTGTCGATATAAAGAAGAAGGATAAATGATGAGAAAAAAGAAAATGAGTTTAACTAAGAAGATTGTCTGGGCTCTTGTAATTGTGATTGTATTATTCGGTGGATATAAGGTTGCAAAACAAATTCACAGCACAATCCGAGAAAACCAAATTCAAAAATCTGATCAAGAAAGAATTCAAGAAGCACAAGAAGAAGCTGCAAGGAAACGTCATGAGTTTGCAGAAACAATCGCTAAACCAGCCGTTCAAGTATGGAACAAGCAACACGTGGTATTACCTAGTGTCGTAATTGCTCAAGCTATCCAAGAATCTAACTGGGGTCAATCAGACTTATACAAGAAGGCTTACAACATCTTTGGTGTTAAGGGAACATACAAGGGTCAATCAATCCAATACTACACTGACGAATACGTAAGTAATGACACTAAGGTAGGTAAGGGGGTCAAAGTGGTTCGTGAAGGTGACAAGAAGAAGATTTCCATTCCTGCTACTTTTAGAAAGTACCCAACTGTATACGATGCCGTTGAAAACCACAGTACCGTGACTGCACTTAACTTCATTAAAAAGAAGAGCGTCATGAGTTACGAAGAACAAGCTAACATGCTTCAAAAGAATGGTTACGCAACTGATCCAAATTATGCAAAGAATCTAATTGCATTAATCAAGCAATACAATTTATCCAAGTATGACAACGAAATTAATAAATAATAACTAGTAGTTTTAACTATATTTTCAAAAATTTATCTTATATAATAGTAGAAAAATAGAAGAGGAGACTTTAGGTGATACCATTATTAAGTAAATTATATGGTCCGTTTTTTGATTTGAATAACTGGCATAACGTCATTTTTTCGGAGGATGCATGGGTAGTTATTTTATCCCTTGTTCTAATTGAATGTTTATTGTCAGTTGATAATGCGGTGGTATTAGCCACGCAGGCTCAAGTTTTACCAACTAAAAGAGAACAAGAAGAATCATTATTTTATGGTCTTTGGGGTTCTTACATCTTTAGATTTATCATTATTGGATTAGGGGTTTTCTTAATTCATATCTGGGAATTAAAGGTTTTTGGTGGATTATATCTTTTCTACTTAGTCTATGCGCACTTCGCTCATTCCGACAAACAGAAAAAATCCATGTTCAAGCAATCTGCCAATGAATCCAATCGCAAACGTTTTTGGATGACAGTATTACAAATTGAATTTATGGATATTGTCTTCTCCGTTGATTCCGTGTTAGCCGCACTGGCAATTTCTGATAACCCAGTAATTGTATTACTAGGTGGACTAATCGGGATTCTATGTATGAGAGGAATTGCCGAAGTTATCATGTTAGTGATGAAGAAGATACCAGAATTAAAAACAATGGCATACTTCTTAATTGCTGTGATTGCTTTGAAGTTAATTCTTTCCATTCCAATGATTGATATCGAAATTGAACCACTTCACTTTGGTTTGATTGTTTTGGTTACATTTATCGTAACCTTCATCATTCATTTTATTCGCAAAGCAAAGAGGTAATATAATGGCTACAACAATTACAAGGGAAAACCTTGCACAAGAAACAGATAACAAAATGACAGTCATCGACTTTTGGGCACCATGGTGTGGTCCTTGTAAGATTATGGATCCAGTGATTGAAGCGATGGAAGAAGAATTCGGTGACCGTATTCACTTTGGTAAGATGAACGTCGACAATAACGAAGACGTGGCAAAACGATACAAGGTGATGGGATTACCAAGTATCGTTTTATTTAAAAACGGTAAGGCCGTCGAAAAGGTGACAGGCGTATATCCAAAGGAAAAGATGGCTCATTATTTAAACCGTAAATTAGAAGAAATGTAAATTTTAGTTGACGGATTAAATCGGGAGTGCTAATCTTAGTTTAATCAAATAAGGCAAAACAATTATTCCAAATCAAGTAACGAATTAGCTGGGTGTCAGGAAGTCGGTGGTTGCTGCGAACCGATCAGGCTAATCTCGATGAAATACATTGGATAGTGTCTACCCAAGAACGGTAACTAGAGTCGTTATTTCTAGAGAGTGAGTAACCACTACGTGTGGTTACTAATTTGGGTGGTACCACGGTAAAAATACAAATAAGTCGTCCCTGTTGTTTTAGACAACAGGGATTTTTTTATGGAAAGAAGAAGATAAGATGAAGATTTCAAACTGCGGAGGATTAATCCGATATCGAATTAAATAAAAACTACATATATTATTGAAGAAAAAATTACTATTTTGAGGAGAGATACTATGCAAGAAGAAAAGAAACCGACAGTCAGTCTGCTTGAGGGAATTATCGTATTAGTTGTTATGATGGCGATTATGTCATTTGGTGTCATTGGCTTAGGTATTTCACCAGAAGTACCAATTCTAACTGGAATCATGTTGTTGGTATTCTGGGGTCGTTTCAAAGGTTTTAAATGGGATGACATCGACGAAGGATTCGTCACAGGAATTAAAAATGGAATTGTTCCATTATTTATATTCCTATTAATTGGTTCATTGATTGGTGTTTGGATTGCCTCAGGGGTTATTCCTTCATTAATGGTATTTGGTTTCCACTTGATCAACATCAATTGGTTCTTACCATCAATCTTTCTAGTGTGTGCCTTGGTTGGTACGTTCATCGGTAGTGCTTTTACAGTTATTTCTACCTTAGGGATTGCCTTCATGGGAATTGGTATCACCATGGGCATGAACCCAGCAATGATTGCCGGTGCCGTTATCTCAGGTGCGGTCTTCGGTGATAAATCATCACCACTATCAGCAACTGTTAACTTAGCTGCTGCGGTATCCGGTGCCGACTTGATTGCTCACATTAAGAACTTGATGTGGTCAACAATTCCAGCCATGATTGGTTCATTCATCATCTTCGTGTTCTTAAACCACAGCGATGGTAAGGCCAACCTGTCAAATGTCAACAAGACAGTACACGTATTGAACAGCAACTTCCACATTTCATTATTAGCAATTATTCCCATCGCGCTTCTACTTATCTGTGCATGGAGTCATATCCCAACAATCCCTACATTATTTATTAACATCATTGTTTCAATTGGATTAATGGGAATTCAAGATCACAAGATTTCACTACTTAAGATTAATGACTTAATCACTAGCGGTTTTGTATCAAAAACTGGTGACAAGTCAGTTGACCTTCTTCTATCAAGAGGGGGTATTAGTTCAATGATGGGTACTCTAGCATTGATTATGATTGCCTTAGCCTTTGGTGGATTATTGATGCACCTAGGTATCGTTGACGCAGTGGTTCAACCACTTACTAAGCATTTAAATAGCGATGCTAAGTTGATCATAGCTGTAATCTTCACTGCCATTGGGGTAAACGTCTTCGTGGGTGAACAATTCTTATCAGAAATTCTACCAGCTAACGCATTTAAGAAGGTCTTCCACCAAGCTGGATTAGCACCAGTTGCGCTAAGTCGTGCTATTGAAGATGGTGGTACCGTTATTAACTACTTAATTCCTTGGGGTGTTGCCGGAGCATTTATTTCAGCAACATTAGGTGTACCAGCTAGTCACTTTGCACCATTCCTATTCCTAAGTATCTTGTCACCAGTATTCTCAATCTTGAGTGCGGTAACAGGAATTGCTATTAAACATAATAAAGATTAACTAATGTTTAGAATAATTTAATACTATTAAGAAAAAGTTAAAAAGCCTATCATAAAGCGATTTGTGGTAGGTTTTTTATTTCCGATTTTTGCGTTGCACATCACTTCAAATGAAACATATTTACCTGAGTCCAAAAAAATTTCGAAATTTTTTTGCGAAAATTGATCAAAAATTACCTATATATTGTACACGACTATTAAAACCAGAAAGCCGTTTTATTAGTCATTGTGTTCATTTATATTTCAAAACGTTACAGTAATATTACTACATTACAAACATACACGTTAATGTAACTTGTATGTAACACTCTTGTAATATTAAGAAGATAGAATGTGCATTCGTTGTTGAAAGACAACAAACGCAATTTTTTATTTTTTAATTTTATATAGGAGTGTTTCAGTTATTAGATATAAATTTCATGTTTTATTTCTTGTAATCGCAATCTCGTTCGCGGGATTACTTTCTATTTACCGAAATGCTACTGTAGATACCAACGCGAATACAGTAGTGACTGTGAAGTCTGGCGATACACTAGAAAACTTGTCAGATAAGTACAATGTTTTCATGTCTGTTTTAGAGCATACTAATGGCAAGTATAGTGATGATGATTTATTAGCTGGTGATCAAATCGTGATTCCAGATAATAATAATGGTGCAAAAGACGATAAGAAGGTTCAAAAGCAACACTCGAATAAGTCAAAAAAACATCATTCTACTTCTAAGAAACAAAATCAATCACAATACACTGCTCAATCAACAAACAATGCTCAATCAGAATGGAACAAAGCAAATGCCGAAGCAAAGGCATGGATTTCTTTCCATGAGTCTACCAATTCATACACCGCACAAAACGGTCGTTACTATGGTAGATATCAGTTAGATAGTAGTTACCTAAATGGTGATTACTCTCCAGCTAATCAAGAACGTGTCGCAGAACAATATGTTGCTAACCGATATGGTTCTTGGGTAAACGCCAAACAACATTGGGTTGCCAATAACTGGTATTAAAAAGAGACGTTGAAAGTTTTACTTTCAACGCCTTTTTTTTTACCCATTTTTTGATCATTTTGTGATTTGCAAGGCTTTTTTAAAACTTTTTGGCAGTTTTTTGCCGAGATTAGAAACATTTTTAGAATAATTTAAGCTGTATGTAACGTTCAAAAAGGCTCAACCACGGTCATTAATCCGATTTCGATGTCATATTGTTACAGCGTAACGACAATGTTACGAAAAAGCCAAATCTTTTAACGTGCATGATATAGCCATGTAATGGATACGATGTAGTATATATCACAGTTAATCAAATCGATTAACACTTTCGACGATACAGAAACAGAATTATAGATTTTTATAGGAGTGAATTATTATCGTTAAATTAAATAGTATGAAGTCAATGTTATTTGCTACTGCCGCAGTAGCTGGATTATTTGTAGCTGGTGGTGCAAGTGCCAACGCAGATCAAACTGCTAACGCATCTGTACAACAACCACAACAACAAGCTAAGGCAACAGTTAAGAAGACTGTGACTGTTCAAAGTGGTGATACTCTATGGGGATTATCACAAAAATACAACGTTTCATTAAGTTCACTTAGAGCAGTTAACAACCGTGTTAACACAGATTTAATCTACGTAGGTGAAAAACTAACTTTACCTTCAAGTGCAACTGTATCTACTGAACAAAAGACTGTTGCTTCAAATACAACAGCACAAAGTACTACTCACCAACAATCAGTAGCACAACCTCAACAACAAGCACAAACTCAAAGCACAACCAACTACAGTCAACCACAAGCTCAACAAAAGACTCAAACTCAAAGCACAACTAACTTCAGCCAATCACAAAGCTCAAGCTACACTGGCTCAAGCAGTTCTGCTAAAGCTTGGATTGCTAACCGTGAATCTGGTGGTTCATACACTGCCTCAAACGGTCAATACTATGGTAAGTACCAACTAGGTGCTGCTATGCTACACGGTGATTACTCAGCTGCTAACCAAGAAAGAGTTGCTGACCAATATGTCGCTGCCCGTTACGGTTCATGGGATAACGCTAAGTCATTCTGGCTACAACACGGTTGGTACTAAGATCTTAGCCGTTTTATCCAAACAATATTTATATCTACAAAAAGACGCCTTTATTGGC
This sequence comes from Apilactobacillus zhangqiuensis, assembly GCF_019656215.1. Lineage (GTDB taxonomy): Bacteria > Bacillota > Bacilli > Lactobacillales > Lactobacillaceae > Apilactobacillus > Apilactobacillus zhangqiuensis. Next base: position 149,455 of record NZ_BPLK01000004.1, on the reverse strand, counting down.
GTCTTTTTGTATGACCTGATAACGACTGTCATGACAAGGTTGGACAAAAACATTCAATACTTGCTTGTCTTATTTTTGAAGTGTGATATATTATAAACAACATAAAAAGAGATTCGCCTTTAAGTATTGACCAGAGAGTCAGACAAGGCCTATGCGTAGAAACTATACGCCATCAGTGTAAACAACAGACATTGAGGGACTTTTCTGACACGGTCAGGGAAGTCCTTTTTATTATCTTGGTTTCAATTAAGCAACTCCAGAGAGGGTGCATTGGAATATACGCAATTAGACCATTCCAAGCACCCACTCCATCGAGTTGGGTGCTTTTTTAGGAGGATGGATACATGCAAACACATTTTTTAGATCTTAATCAGTTAGCCGATGAAGAAATCATGGAACTAATTGAGTTAGCTATAAAATACCGTGATGGTAAGCTAGTTCAATTAAAACGACCAGTCTACTTCGCTAACATGTTCTATGAAAACAGTACGCGAACCCATACATCGTTTGAAATGGCAGAACGTAAACTAGGAATTACATCGATTAACATCGACCCTAAGAATAGCTCGGTGCAAAAGGGTGAGACGCTATCCGATACGGTCAAAACGCTCCAAGCAATTGGTACGGACGGGGTGGTTATCAGACATAAGACGACCGGATGGTACGAACCACTAATCGACGATGAAAGAATCCACGCTTCGTTGGTGAATGCTGGTGACGGAAGTGGCCAACACCCATCACAAAGTTTGCTAGATTTACTAACTATCTACGACGAATTCAAGAAGTTCAAAGAATTAAAGATTGCCATCGTCGGTGATTTACTTCACTCCAGGGTGGCTCGATCGAATGCAGAAATCCTAAAACGACTTGGCGCTACGCTCTACTTTGCTGGACCAGACGAATGGTACCCAAGCGACTTCGATAGCTTCGGTGAGTTTACCACCATCGATTCGATAGTCGGAAACGTCGACGTCATGATGATGCTAAGGGTGCAACTAGAAAGGCTAAACGAAGATGCGCGTGAAAGTTTCACTGCCGTCGAATACGCCAAAATCTTTGGCCTAACCGAAGAACGTGGCAACAAGATGAAGAAGAAAGTCATCATCATGCATCCGGCACCGGTTAATCGCAACATTGAAATTGCCGATTCACTTGTAGAAGCACCACAATCTAGAATCTTTATACAGATGCAAAACGGGGTGTTCGCCAGAATGGCCATCCTAACTTCAATCCTAAAGAGTAAAGACTTAATTGCGGAGGAAGAATATGAAGACATTAATTAAAAACGTGTATGTAGATAACCAATTAACATCCATCCTAATCGAAGATAATAAAATTAAGGCCATCGGGACTAACTTAGGCGAAAAGTTCAATCACGTCATTGACGGTAAAGGTGCAACAGCACTACCCGGATTAGTCGACGTTCATGTCCACTTCAGAGATCCAGGACTAACCTATAAGGAAACCACAGAGACTGGTAGCAAGGCGTCAGCACACGGTGGGTTCACCAGTGTCTGCGTAATGCCAAACGTTAAACCAGTTGTGGATACACCGCACGAGTTACAAGAACAATTAAGTCTCAACCAACGTGAGAGTGTCGTACACACTTACCAATACGCAGCCATCTCCAAGCAACTAATTGCATATAAACCAACTGACTTCGAACAAATGGCTAAGATGGGTGCCGTCGCATTTACCAACGACGGCCATGGAGTCCAGAATGCTGAAACTATGTATCTTGCGATGAAGGAAGCACAAAGATTAAACAAACCTCTGGTTGCCCACGTCGAAGATGATTCATTAATCAACGGTGGGGTGATGAATGCAGGCGCCAAAGCTGACGAACTAGGTTTACCAGGGATGCCACCACTATCCGAATCATCACAACTGGCCAGAGACCTAGTATTGGCCAAGGACACCGGCGTTCACTACCATGTCGCTCACATCTCCACAAAGAAATCAGTCGAACTAGTTAGAATGGCCAAGCAACGCGGTGTTATCGTTACCGCCGAAGTTTCACCACATCATTTGCTACTAGATGACTCAATGATTGAAACAGACAATCCAATGATGAAGATGAACCCACCACTAAGAAGTCCAGAAGACAGACACGCACTAATCGCTGGTCTAATGGATGGCACAATCGACATGGTAGCAACCGACCATGCACCACATAGCGAAAGGGAAAAATCAGGATCGATTAAAGATGCCGCATTTGGAATTGTTGGTATCGAAACAGCGTTTAGCCTAATGTACACCAGCTTTGTTAAATCAGGATTGGTTGACTTAAAGACATTGGTTAAATGGATGAGCAAGAATCCAGCTGACATCTTCCACTTGCCTGCGGGTAGGTTAGAAGAGGGCCAACCAGCTGATTTAACCTTGATGGACCTAGACGATGAATACGCAATCGACGCCAATGACTTCTTATCAAAAGGGAAGAACTCACCATTCATCGGTCAAAAGGTATATGGCAAGACAAAACTAACATTAGTAGACGGCAACATTGCATATCAAGATGGGAGCGTGGAATAGATGCAAGCACGATACTTAGTATTAAAGAATGGATCAACTTATCAAGGAATTGGATTTGGTTCCAAGAAGGTAGTTCACGGTGAATTGGTTTTCTCAACGGGGATGACCGGTTACCAAGAAAGCATGACCGACGCCAGTTACGATGGTCAAATGCTAGTGTTCACCTACCCACTAATCGGAAACTACGGGGTTAACAGAGACGACATGGAAAGCTTGCACCCATCAGTCGCAGCTATTGTCGTCAACGAAATTGCTAGATTAGTAGGCAACTGGCGTAGCAACATGACACTAACCCAATACGCTGAACTAGAAGACCTACCAGGAATCTCACAAATCGATACCAGAGCGCTAACCCAAGAACTACGAGACGAAGGTTCAATGGAAGCTGTTATCGTCGACAATTTAGATCCAGCAACAATTCAAGCTGCATTCGACCAACCACTAGCAAGCACATCCGCACAAAGGGCTTCTACTAGCAGCATCTACCAAGCACCTAACACCGGTTTGCGAGTGGCTTTAATCGACTTTGGACTAAAGGACTCCATCTTACGTTCACTAGCTCAACGTAATCTAAACGTGACCGTCTTCCCATCAACCAGTACAGCGGAAGAAATTCTAGCTAGTCATCCGGATGGCATTCTATTATCAAACGGACCTGGCAATCCAAAGGACCTAGAATACGTTCTACCGGTCATTCGTGAACTAGAAGAACAACTACCAATCCTTGGAATTTGTCTAGGGCACCAACTATTCGCACTAGCCAACGGTGCGAACACATATAAGATGAAGTTTGGTCACCGTGGTTTCAACCATGCGATTGCAGAAGCGGGTAAGAAACAAACTTACTTCACTTCACAAAATCATGGATACGCGGTTGACGCTAAATCAATTCCATCAACTGAACTAGAAATTACTCAAACAGAAATCAACGACGGAACTGTGGAAGGGGTCCGTTTGAAAAACAGACCAGCATTCTCAGTCCAATATCATCCAGACGCATCACCTGGACCACACGATGCTGAATATGTATTTGACGACTTTGTAAAGGCAATGCAAGACAACCAGAAAGCGAGGATTTAAGATGGCAAAACGAACTGACATTAACAAGATTTTAGTAATTGGATCCGGCCCAATCGTCATCGGGCAAGCTGCTGAATTTGACTACTCAGGCTCACAAGCCTGCCTAGCCTTGAAGGAAGAAGGATACGAAGTAATCCTAATCAACTCCAATCCGGCAACCATCATGACCGACACTACCATCGCCGACAAGATTTTCGTTGAACCAATCACATTGGAATTCATCAGTAAAATCATCCGCCAAGAATTACCGGATGCCATCCTACCAACACTAGGTGGTCAAACTGGTTTGAACATGGCCAAGGAATTAGCCGACAGCAACATCTTAGACGAATACAATGTCGAACTTCTAGGTACCAAGCTAGACGCCATCGAAGAAGCCGAAGACAGACTTCGTTTTAAAAACCTAATGGAAGAAATCAGTGAACCAGTTCCCGAATCAAAGACGGTCGAAAACATGGAAGACGCGATTGCCTTTGCCGAAGAAATTGGCTTCCCGTTAGCCATTCGTCCAGCCTACACACTAGGTGGAACCGGTGGTGGATTCGCGCACAACATGGTCGAATTCGAAGAAATCATGGAAAACGGATTACGTCTATCACCAATCAGCCAGGTCCTAGTGGAACGCTCAATCGCCGGATACAAGGAAATCGAAATGGAAGTTATGCGTGATCAAATCGATAACGCGATGATTGTCTGCTCGATGGAAAACGTCGACCCAGTCGGGGTGCATACCGGAGACTCCATCGTTGCTGCACCGGTGCAAACATTGTCCGACCGTGAATACGAAATGCTACGTGATGCTGCATTAAAGATTATCAGAGCTCTTCATATCGAAGGGGGATGTAACGTCCAAATGGCATTAAGCCCAACTTCAATGAATTACTACATCATCGAAGTTAACCCCCGTGTATCACGTTCATCAGCACTAGCATCAAAGGCGACCGGATACCCAATCGCCAAGATTGCAGCCAAGATTGCGGTTGGGATTAATCTAAATGAAATCAAGAACCCAGTAACTCAAATCACACTAGCCCAATTCGAACCAGCCTTGGATTACGTTGTTATCAAGATTCCACGCTGGCCATTCGATAAGTTCCCACAGGCTGATAACCATCTAGGAACTCAAATGAAGGCTACCGGTGAGGTCATGGCCATCGGTCGAAATTTCGAAGAATCTTTATTAAAGTCAGTTCGTTCTTTGGAAATCGACCAACGCTACTTTGACCAAGCCGAATACGAAAATGTTGAAACAGCCGACATGCTACAAGCAATTGAAAATCCAACCGACAATCGACTATTCATGATTGCCGAATTAATCAGAAGAGGGGCAACCATTGAACAAATCAATGCACGTACCCAAATTAACTTATTCTTTCTAGATAAAATCCAACACATTGTTGAAATTGAAACGGAATTAGCCGATGACCAATCACTTTCAATGCTGAAGATGGCCAAACGTTATGGTTTCTCAGACGAATGGATTGCAAAAATCTGGCATACAGATAAACAAGCAGTTCGTCAAATGCGTAAGGATAATGACATTACACCAGTCTACAAGATGGTTGATACATCAGCCGGTGAAATCAAGGCTGCAACCCCATACTTCTACAGCACTTTGGGTCAACACAGTGAATCAGAAGTATCCGATAAAAAGTCAGTCCTAGTACTAGGTTCTGGACCAATTAGAATCGGTCAAGGGGTTGAATTTGACTACGCAACCGTTCACGGTGTCCAAACGCTCCAACAACTAGGTTATGAAGCCATCATCATGAACTCCAACCCAGAAACAGTTTCCACCGACTTCTCAATGTCAGACAAACTATACTTCGAGCCACTAACCATCGAAGATGTGTTAAACGTTATCGACGTTGAAAAACCAGAAGGCGTTATCGTTCAATTCGGTGGTCAAACCGCGATTAACTTGGCTGAACCACTACACGAAGCCGGCGTTAAGGTTCTAGGAACAACGGTTGAAGACATTAACCGTGCCGAAGATCGTCACGACTTCGATCAAGTCATCAAGCAATTACAATTACCACAACCACAAGGTGATACCGCCACAAACATTGATGAAGCACTAAAGATTGCTAACCAAATCGGTTACCCAGTCATGATTAGACCTTCATACGTATTAGGTGGTAAGGCAATGGAAATTGTCCATGATGACGAAGAACTACACCGTTACATGACTAAGGCGGTCCACGCCTCAAACGACCACCCAGTTCTAATCGACCAATACCTACTAGGTTCAGAAGCCGAAGTCGATGCCGTATCTGACGGTGAAACTGTGGTAATTCCTGGAATTCTAGAGCATATTGAAAGAGCTGGAATTCACTCAGGGGACTCGATGGGAGTATACCCACCACAAATCATGTCACAAACGGTCCAATATCAAATTGAAACCGCAGCGGTTGAATTAGCCAAGGCGTTGAACACCAAGGGATTGATGAACGTCCAATTCGTCATCAAAGACGACGTGGCTTACGTCATCGAAGTTAACCCAAGGGCTTCTAGAACAGTGCCATTCATGTCCAAGGTCGCTCACGTTCCAATGGCTGACCTGGCAACTCGCATCATGGCCGGTGAAAAACTAGCCGACTTAGGCTACAAGTCAGGAGTGGTCACACCATCCAACCGCATTAGCGTGAAATCACCAGTATTTAGTTTCTCCAAATTACCACTTGTTGATAACACACTAGGCCCTGAAATGAAGTCCGCCGGTGAAGCAATGGGATCAGATACCAGCTACGCCAAGGCACTATACAAGTCATTCATCGCTTCTGGAATTACCATTCCAACATCAGGTAACGTCTTATTCACTGTCTGCGATGAAGACAAACGAGAAGCATTAGAACTAGCCAAACGTTTCAGAAAATTAGGGTTCCAAATTAAAGCGACTGCAAACACTCATCGTTTCTTCCAAGAAAATGGTTTAGACAACGCCTTAATCCACAAGTTCTCAGAAGACGATGACAATAATCCGGTCAGCGAGTTAAACAAGCAACACCTAAAACTAGTCGTTAACACCATCGACTCTACCGAAGCAACATTCGATGATGAAGCACAAATTAGAGCCGCAGCGATTGAAAACGCGGTGCCATTATTCACGGCACTAGACACCGTTGCTTCATTGTTAACAGTACTAGAAGATCAAACACTAACCGTCAACGCACTTTAGGAGGAATTCAAATGTCAGTAGACTTATCAGCACAAATCGCCAACATGGCAGTAAAGAACCTATTTTTAAACGCGTCAGGAATTCATTGTCAGACAGAACGAGAACTAGACGAACTAATGGACGAACCAGTATCAGGTGCCATGGTCACCAAGAGTATGACTCCTAAGAGTCGCTTCGGGAATCCATTGCCTCGATACTACCGTCTAGCAAATGGTTCCATTAACTCAATGGGATTACCTAACCAAGGGTTTGATTACTACATGGATTACTTGAAAAATCATGACCAAAAAAAGCCAATCATCGTCTCAGTGGCAGGAATGTCCAAGGAAGAAGATTTGAAAATGCTGCATCAACTTCAAGGTAATGACGACTACCAAGGATTGACCGAGCTGAACCTATCTTGTCCAAACGTGATTGGTAAACCTCAAATGGCTTATGATTTCAAGGCTGCTGACGACTTATTACACGAGGTATTTAGTTTCTACAAGAAACCACTGGGCATTAAGTTGCCACCTTACTTCGATTTGGTTCACTTCGACATGATTGCCGAAGTATTGAACAAATACCCACTAAGCCACGTTAACACCATTAATTCGGTTGGAAACGGATTATGGATTGATACCAATTCAGAAAAGGTTGTATTAAAACCAAAGGGTGGCTTTGGTGGAGTGGGTGGATCAATGGTGCTACCAACCGCACTAGCCAATGTCCGTGGCTTACGCCAACGTCTAAATGATGACATTAAAATTATCGGTACAGGAGGAGTAACCAACGGTCGCGACGCCTTTGCCCACATATTGTGTGGTGCTGAGATGATTTCAATCGGAACTCAACTATACGAAGAAGGCCTATCAACATTTGAAAGAGTAACTAAAGAGTTGACTGACATTATGGAAGCTAAGGGATACAAATCTCTAGATGATTTCCGTGGCAAATTAAGGGTAATTGAAGACTAGTAAAAAGGACTGGGATGACCCAGTCTTTTTTGGTTAAGATTTGGTAATGGTTGGACCTCAAATGACTTAATTTAAGGTTTTTATGGTAGGATAAAACTATAAAATAATGAGTGAGGAATCATCATGAGAAAGAAATTATATACAGCTACATGGGTGCTACTACTCGTAGTTGGAATTTTTCTAGTTAGCCTACCATTTCTAGAAAATTCAGCTATTCAACATTTAATTAGTAGCGAAATGAACGGGAAGATTGTTCAACAAGATAAAAATAAGAAAGCCAACTTTGATTTTTCAAAGATTGAAAGCGTCAGTGCTTCGTCGATTTCAAAGGCCATCTTTAGTCATAAGCACACAATGATTGGTAAGATTTCCATTCCATCGGTTTCAATTCATTTACCTGTATACTATGGTATGGATAACGAAGAATTGTTGTCAGGTGTAGGTACCATGAAACCTAACCAAGAATTAGGTAAGGGCAATTACGCGATTGCCGGCCACCACATGAACAACGAAAAGATTTTGTTTGGACCATTGCACAGAGTAGTTGAAGGGAATGCCATTTACATCACGAATGGTAAGAAGGTCTACAAGTATGAAGTTAGTTCAGTCTCTGTAATTAACCAATACGATACCCAATACATTACTAAGAAGTACAAACATCCAACTTTAACACTGATCACATGTGCTAGTGGAACACCGAATGAACCAAACCGTACAATGGTACGAGCAAAACTAAGTTCAATTACTGACTTAAATGATAAGACAGCTAAATACTTTAAGAACTAACAAAAAAGACCAACTCATACGAGTTGGTCTTTTTTATATATGATCTTATGATTCATCAATGCTGTCTAGTAGTACGTAGTTAACCTTACGTAGTGACATTAAGTCTTTTCCACCAGCGTATGAGATTGATGATTGTAGATCTTCTTTCATTTCTAGAAGGGTGTCTTCAATGTTTCCCTTGAATGGGATTAACAATTGACGACCTTCAACGTTATGGTGTTCACCTTTTTGTTTGGCAGAAGCTGAACCCCAGTATTGTTTGAATTTCTTACCATTCTTTTCGACGATTTCACCAGGTGACTCAACGTGTCCAGCAAAGACTGAACCAATCATCATCATGGTAGCACCGAAACGAATTGATTTAGCAAGATCACCGTTAGTACGAATACCACCGTCGGCAATCATTGGCTTAGTAGCAGCCTTTGAACACCACTTAAGTGCTGAAAGTTGCCAACCACCAGTACCGAAACCAGTCTTGTACTTAGTGATACATGCTTTACCAGGGCCAATTCCAATCTTAGTAGCGTCGGCACCGGCGTTTTCGATTTCACGAACAGCGTCAGGTGTACCTAGGTTACCTACGATTAGGAAAGTTTCTGGAATTTCTTTTTTGATGTATTTAATCATCTTGATAACGAAGTCTGAGTGACCATGAGCCACATCAATAGTGGTGTATTCAGGAACAGCGTCAGCAGCTTTTAATTCATCGATAAAGTCGTATTCAGCATCCTTGATACCAACACTAATTGAAGCAAATAAACCTTTTTTGTGCATGCTTTGAACAAATTCTAGACGTTGTTCCGTTTGGAATCTGTGCATTACGTAGAAGTAGTCATGTTCAGCCATCCAAGTAGCTAGATTTTCATCCATGACTGTTTCCATGTTTGCGGGAACAACTGGTAGTTGGAATTTACGTGGGCCGAATTGAACTGAAGTATCAGCTTCACTACGGCTCTTAATGATACATTTTTCAGGTAATAATTGGACATTGTGGTAATCAAAAGTTCTCATTATAACGACCTCACTTTATTTATGATCTTCCCAAACGTTTTTCAAAATGTTAGTAGCTTCACGGTCTGGACCAACGGCGAAAGTACATAGTTCAACGCCAGTTAATTCAGAAACACGTTTTAAGTAGTTTTGTGCGTTTGCGGGAAGTTCTTCGACAGTCTTGTACTTAGTAATGTCTTCTTTCCAACCAGGTAGGTCTTCAAAGACAGGTTCGCACTTGTCTAAGAAGTCTAGGTTAGCAGGGTAGTACTTGATTAATTCGCCATTGTATTTGTAGCCAGTACAGATACGAACGGTGTCAAAACCAGATAGTACATCTAGACAGTTAAGTGATAAGTGGGTGATACCTGAAGTACGAACGGCATGTTGCAATACAACGGCATCTAACCAACCGATACGACGAGGACGTTTAGTAACGACACCATATTCATGAGCGACTTCACGAATACGATCGGCACGTTCGTCGAATAATTCGGTAGGGAAAGGTCCATCACCAACACGTGAAGTGTATGCTTTACATACACCAACGACTGAGTTGATGCGGTTAGGGCCGATTCCAGTACCAGTAGCAGCGTTTCCGGCAGTAGGGTTAGATGAAGTAACGTATGGATAAGTTCCATGGTCAATATCTAACATTGCACCTTGTGCACCTTCAAATAGTACTTGTTTGTCGTTATCTAAAGCTTCATTAATTAGTAGAGAAGTGTCAGTAACGAATGGTGCAATCTTCTTAGCGTAAGCACTGTACTTAGCAAAGATTTCATCGAAATCAAAACCAGGTTGGTCGTATAGTTTTTCTAAGATGTTATTTTTAATGTTTAAGGCTTGGTGTAACTTATCAGCAAAGGTATGTTCGTCAATCAAGTCGGCGATTCGAATACCGATACGTTCTAGTTTATCCATATATGCAGGTCCGATTCCCTTGTGGGTGGTACCTAATTTATGTTCTTTTTGTTCTTCTTGTAATTTATCAAACAAGATGTGGTATGGCATGATTACTTGGGCTCTGTTTGAGATACGTAGTCCAGAATAATCAAAACCATTTTCTTCCAAGTAGTCCATTTCAGAAATTAAAGTTTCTGGATTAACTACAACTCCGTTTCCGATGATGCTTAGCTTATCGGAATAGAAGATTCCGGATGGAATTAAACGGCAGTGAAATTCCTTGTTGTCAATAACGATGGTATGGCCGGCGTTGTCTCCGCCAGAATATCTTACGATCATATCAGCATCTTGACTTAGAAAGTCGGTAATTTTACCCTTTCCTTCGTCGCCCCATTGGCTACCTATAATAACGATTGATGACATCAAGTTCACCTCATATATTTCTTTAAGTATAGAGGAGTGTATTTCAACACTCCACGAAAAATTTTACCATGCTGGAAAAAATAATCAAGAACTATTTATATAAATGATAAAATAATGTTCGGAAAATAAATAAAAAACGAACAATAAGCATAATTAATTTTAATATAATAGTGAAAAAACGAATTTTGTGTGTTAATATTAAAGCAAGATATTCGAAAGGATGGATTGTGATGATTGATCGTTATACCAGACCGGAAATCGGAAATGTATGGTCTAAATATAATCAATACGCCTCATGGCTAGCTGTGGAGGTTGCTGTAGACGAAGCTTGGGCTAAGTTAGGAGAAATTCCTGCTGAAGACTTAGCTAAGATTCAAAAGAACGCTACCTTTGATGAAAAAGAAATTGAAGAAATTGAAAAGACTACTCATCATGATGTTGTCGCATTTACGCGTGATGTTTCAAGATACTTAGGTGATGAAAGTAAATGGATTCACTTCGGAATGACCAGTACAGATATCGTTGATACTGCACAAGGCTATCGATTAAAACAAGCCAATGCGATTATTCGTAAGGATATCGAAGAAATTATCGAAACTATCGGTAATAAGGCGCTTAAGTACAAGGACACTGTTATTATGGGTCGTACTCACGGGGTGCAAGCCGAACCAACTACATTTGGTTTGAAATTACTTCGTTGGTATGAAGAAATGAAACGTAACTTACAACGTTTTGACATAGCATCAAAGGATGTTGAAGCAGGTAAGATTTCAGGTGCCGTTGGTACATTCGCTAACGTTGATCCATACGTTGAACAATACGTATGCCAAAAGTTAGGTATCCGTGCTCAATCAGTTGCCAGCCAAGTACTACCACGTGATTTACACGCCAACTACATAGCATGTTTAGGTGTGATCGCTACTAGTCTAGAAGAATTTGCTACCGAAGTTCGTGGACTACAACGTTCAGAAATTCATGAAGTTGAAGAACACTTTGCTAAGGGTCAAAAGGGTTCATCAGCAATGCCACATAAGAGAAACCCAATCGGTTCTGAAAACATCTGTGGATTAGCTCGTGTAATGAGAGGACATGTTGTAACAGCAATGGAAAACGTTGCTTTATGGCATGAACGAGACATTTCCCACTCATCTGCAGAACGTGTCATCTTGCCAGATTCTACTATCTTAATTGATTACATGTTGCACCGTTTCAACAACATCGTTCGTGATCTAGACGTATTCGAAGAAAGAATGATAAGTAATCTAAACATTACTAACGGTCTAATCTACTCACAACGTGTAATGTTGAAGTTAGTTGAAGCAGGGATGACTAGAGAAGCTGCTTACGATACTGTTCAACCACTTACTGCGATTGCTTGGGATGAAAACAAACAATTCAAGCCATTGGTTGAAGCAGACGCAACAATTAACGAAAAACTTTCAAAAGAAGACATCGATGATGCCTTTGATTATCACTATCACATCCGCCACGTCGACGAAATTTTCAAACGCTGTGGTTTAATGTAAAAATAAAAAGAGTTGGTATTTTTGCCAGCTCTTTTTTTGTGTAATTTTTTTAAATCAGTTAAAATAAGAGTAGGTGATATATAATGAATAAAAAATTTGAAATGACAAAGGAAGGTTGGACTTTTACAGTTCTATTCTTCTTATTCGCTGTTTATTACAGTTTTAGTAGGTTACATTTTGCAAAGTGGCTAGGTGTTAAGGTTACATTCGTCTTTTTCAACTGGTCAGCCATGTTGAACGGATTAATTTCTGCCTTAATCCTAGTATTGTTCTACTTGGTATGTACGCTATTACCATCGCGTAGAATCGTTGCTTTGCCAACGGTAATTACTTTCTTAGTAATTGGCCAGGAATTGGCAATTGCTTACTACACACTACCAATTGGTGATATCTTAGGTGGACTAGCTTACCTAGTCGGAGCTTTATCCATCTTAAGCATTGCGTTTTACAACGCCAAGATTAGTTTCAATATTATTGATTCAATCGTCGATGCAGATGAAGGTCATTACTTCAAACGCTGGTTCCACCGCGTTAAGGTATGTCTAGCATACGATTGGAAACCACTAGCTATTTCAATCATTGTCTATGTCGTTATTCATGCAGTGATGTTTAGCACATACATGATCAAATAAAAAAAGACTCAGCGACAGCTGAGCCTTTTTTATTTTTAATTTATTTATCTATAATTTAAAAATAATGGTAATATAAAAGTCATAGGGGGAATTCATAAATGTTAAAGAAGACAATATACATAATTGGATTGGCATCATTGATTTCAATGATGCTAGTAGGTTGTGGAAAGAGTAAAGCGGCTCACCACTCTGACAAACCATATGGAGCAGGCCAAACCTCAAAGAAGGTTAGCTCAGAATCCAATTCATCTACCAACGAAAATAGTAGTAGTTCATCAAATGATAGTAATTCATCTAGCTCTTCAAGTAGATTGAATCTAGATGACAAGACTTTTGGTGTATTAGCATTGGAATATGATCGTGATGTTCAATCTAGGGGATTTGGACAAAAAGAAAATCATGATCAATTTAGTGACTATAATACAGTTAAAAAGCCTGACATTCATAGTAAAGAACCTATGATGGGGATGTTCTTTATGGACAAGAAGAGTAAGTATGGAATTAAAAACCATCTAAAACTTGATCAATTTACCGCTAATGGTGATGGAACAGCGGACCTTATGTTTAATGTCGAACCCGACAGTGTCTATGTTCAATTCAGAGATATGTCAAAAGCTGGCAATAAGGATATGGCACATGTTCCAGCAGTGAACAAGAATGTAAGTAAGGATTACTTAATTAACACCTACTACAAGACTTCAGAACAAAGAAAACACGTTGATAATTATTCAAAATCTATTTTGAGTGAAGAAGTATGGAATAAACAATATGATTCACTATCAAATTCTGATGACGATGATTAATAAAAAAGACTCAGCATTTTGCTGAGTCTTTTTTATTTAGTCAAAGTATGTGTGCAAGAAATCTTTTACGCGTTTCTTGTATGCGACTGGGTTGACCCAGAAGCTTTCTTCATGACCTGCGCCAGGTACAATCCATAGTTGTTTTGGACCGTTTGATGCAGCGTAGTTTTCATAAGACATGTAGGTAGGAACATAGATGTCGCTATCCCCGTGAATGAATAGGGTAGGCAAATCGTTTTTTCTTAACGCTTCGGTACATGATGCGTTGTGCAAACGATACCCAACCTTGTACCAGTTAATCGCACTAACTAGTGGTTCGATTGGGTAAGGAGGCAAGTGGAACATGTCCTTTAGCAAGTAGTTGAATTCGTCACCAACGTTGGTGTATCCACAATCGGCGATGATTGCTTTTACTTGTTTTGGTAAGTCTTCACCACTTAGCATAGTGACAATTCCGGCTCCCATACTGATACCAAACATTAATATTTCGGCATCTTCGCCGACTTTTTCAAGGACTAGCTTAATCCAACGAAGGTAGTCGATGCGGTCCTTCCATCCATAGCTGACGTACTTACCGTCACTATCACCGTGGGCACGATCGTCTGGAGCTAAGACGTTGAAACCTAATTCATGGTACATCTTAATGAAGTTGGCCATTGTTTCACGATTACAGCCAACCCCGTGAGCCATAATAATTGTCTTCTTGGTTTCTTCCTTGGCAGGAACGTATGACGCAATCATTTTTTCGCCAGTGTCGACTTCGTTTAACACCCATTCTTCCTTTGGAATGGCATGAAACCAATCAACGTAGCGGTAGTATGCGTATGCAAAACGTAATTGGCTAGTTTGTGGGACAGGTTCGTCGTCCTTTCTGCTCATGCCTAATTTAAATAGGTAGTTACTGAATATAAAAGCTCCTGCCCCAACTGCAGTAGACATTACACCTAATGCAGCAGCAGCTTTTTTAAATCCCATAAAAATCACTCCAATGTTATTTATTCTGTAAGATAAATATCCTTTAATTTAGCAATATCTGCGTCGGTTAGACCAATGAATTCGTGTAAGAAGTTATTGATATTACCATATTTTTCCTTAATGGTAGCCATCGCAGCATCGAAGTATGATTCATCAACAGTGTATAAGTCGTTTAGATTTTGACGAAGTTCGTCAGTCATACCGTACTTACTGTATTGATCAATTTTTACTTGAATGAATGGTTTCATTGCTTCTTTTGATAATAGGTAATCTTTTTTAATTGTATCTTCATCAACGCCCAAAGCGAATAAGAAGAATGCAGCTGATAGACCGGTACGGTCTTTTCCTTGCGCGCAGTGGAATAGTACGGCTCCGTCATCAGTATTAGCCAATAAGATCTTAAAAAGGTTCTTAAAGGCATTTTGAGCGGATGGACTAGTTACCATTGATTGGTATGAATTAATCATATTTTGTTTGCCGCGCGAAGCATCGTCCATATATTGCTCAGCATATTGACGTTCAGTCTTGTCGTGACCGCTGTTAAAGACAGGATTAGCGATAAACTTGGTTTTGCTTGGTAATCTATCATAAGCTTTTTGTCTTTCGGTGTCTGACCTTAAGTCGACATCGAAATTAATACCATATTCTTCTAAAAAGGCTAAATCAGAATCAGATAGTTCAGAAAGTTCACCCGAACGCAGGACTTTATTCCATTTTACAAAACGGCCATCTTCTGTTTGGTATCCACCAAGTTCACGGAAGTTATAGCCGTTTTTAATGTCTAATAATCGTTGTTGTGACAAAATTCATACCTCCCATATTAACGCAAATATTATTTATTATATTGTAAAAGAAAATAACCAATAATGAAAGTTAGAAGAAATAATATTTTCATTGTTATGACAAATATTAAATAAATGTTTCGAATGAATTTTTGATTATAGTTTGGGTGATTTTTTGTGTTATGATATTTCGAATTAAAATTATAAAAGGATTAAAGATGATTGTAGTTATAGATGTTCAAAAAGTCTTTTAAAATATAGATTTTTAACGATTTATTAGACACTATGTATTGTTTAATCAATAAATGTTAAATAATTCTTCAAAACGTTTTAAATTTCTTTAAGAAGATGATAATATAATGATTATATAAAATTACCCAAACTGCGCGCATTTTAATGAAATAGCAGCGCAAAACAATATATTTTTTGAAAAAGTTTTAATTAAAGTTTTAAAACCTCGATTGAATTTGAAAGGACCATTACTATGCAATACAACAAGCAACAATTCAACAAAGTAAAAGATAAAAAAGTAATGAAAAAAGTTAAGAAGCAATGGGTGGTAGTATCCGTTGCTACCTTAGCCTTTTTGGGAACCACCGCATACACTATGGGTGGCAACAAGGCCCATGCGGACACAAACCCTAATACTGGAAATGGAACTAGTAGTTCAGGACAAGGAAACACTCAAAGCGCTAGATCTAAATCAAGTTCAAGTGCTTCTTTGACAGCTGCCAGCGGACAAACTTCAAGCAACCAAAGTAGTGGGACAAGTGCGTCTTCATCAACAAGCAATGGAACAGCAAAGTCATCAACTCCGTCTGTTACGGTAGGAACTACTAATGGTCAAGCTCCTAGCTTTAACAACAACGATGATTCAGCTACATACGCTCAACAAATTCAACAAGGTTATCAAGATGCTTTCAATGGTAAGGCTAACAACTCTGGTACTTTAACCGGACAAGCAATTAATTACTACAATGCCGGTTATGCTGCCGCTGCCGCTGTAATGAACGATTACAACCAAAAGACTCAAGGAATTGGTGCCGGTACTCAAGATTACACTTACTATGGAAACACACCTAATAGAAAAGATGATGCTGGAAACGTAAAAAACGCTAGTCTAAGTTCAAATGGAGCTAGTCTAGCAAGCAATACTGCAGCAAATTCCACTACATCTAACAACTCTTCATCAGGTGCTGCGTCAAGTAACGGGAATGGTTACACAGGTGCATCAACTACCAACCCACAAACTGCATTAACGGATGGAACTCCACAAAACTACAACAGTCCAGACTCTCCATACCGTGGTGGTGCGGATACACCATATGCAGCATACACTTCAACCCAAAACTACGAACAACAATTACTATCTAAGTTCTCAAATGTTAATAACGTCAGTGTGCAATCATCCGGTAAGATTGGGGCTTCAATCATTCCTCAAGCTAACGATGCAATTATTCAACAAGCACGCCAACAATACGCTAATTACGCCGGTTTGGCGAAGGCTTTTGATACTGCCACAAATATGACTTTGGCAATGCAAGGTTACAATGATGCCGAATCAGGTAAGTGGGTCGGTATTGCTCCTGGACAAGCAAGCAAAGGAAATCAAGATTTCTACATGAACTCATTCTCAGGAATCAGAAACTCATCTAACCCATATGATCAAGCATACTTGGGTGCCAAAGACTCAATTGCGAACTCATTTGACAGTTCTAACAACTTTAAGGTTAATACTGCGTTTAACCCAGTAAATACCTCTAACCAATACTACAACATGGGTTACAACGATGTTGTTAACCAAGAAACCGCCAAGGGATCTGGTGTGGTCTTTGTTTCTAATGGTGGCCAATTCTTCAATGTTTTGACAGGTCAAACTGGTGCAATGAATGCCGGTGGTGGTAATGTTGCTAACAATGTTATTAAAATTAAGATTGTCGGTGATATTGATTTAACAGCACTTACTGGTACTGGTGGTGAATACGCAAATATTAATGCAACCGGCTCATCTATCACAATTGATGGACAAAACCATATGATGGATTTCCATGACATGGATTACACATTCACTAACAGTAACTTTACTGATTTATATCTTCAAAATTTCCAAGCACTTTATGCTGCCAACTATTATGGTCCATTCCGTGTCGGGGCTAATGATAATATTCATTACTCCAATATTAACTATATTGGTGGACAATTGCTTAGTGCGACCTCACAAAACGTATACTTCTCCGGAAATGTTAACGTTTTAAACCCGGTTAACTACAATAATTTGGCTAATTCAGCATACTATAATTCTCCATTTACCCAAAACGTACTAACAGTCGGTGGTGGGAACCAACAAAACCTTGAAGTGCAAAACTTCGTTCTAGAAAATAATTCTCATTACTTCGGTAATACTTCACCAGTATATGGTGGTAATGCCATTGAATTGTACGGAAATATGACACTTGGACAAAATTCCAAGATGACCCTTGCCAGTCGTGATACTGGTGGACAAGGTGAAAATGGAATTAACAGTTCTAACATGGCAATTTACTTCCGTAGTTCATCAGCCAACTTGAACGTTGCTAAGGATGCGGTCTTAAATATTATTCCATTAGCTTCACAAACTGCTAACCGTCTATCAGGTGGTATCTTCATGAGTGGGGGTAACATCACTATCGATGGTGGTACCATCAACTTCCAAGCATATAACGGTACTGCTGGTTACTATAACCAAGCAATCGATATGCAAGGTTCATCCACAATTAAGGTTATCAACGGTGGATTGGTTAAGGCACTTGAAGCTGGATTGCCACAAACAACTGGGACTTATTACACTTCTGGTGGTCGTCAGGCTACTTTATATGGTTTGATTGCCAACGAAAATAGCAATGGTAATTTCTACGTTGGTAATGGAGGTAACTTGATTGTTGGACTTACCGACCAAAATGGTGGATATGTAACTCCTTACTACGGTAACTTAACTATCAACGGTGTTGGTAGTGATCACGTTATCTTCTACAATAACAACACCACTAATAATACCTTCCAAACAGGTGGTAACCAAAAGGGGATTAATGCATACAACGTCGGAATAAAGGATTCATCCAACCGTATCACTCCTCTTTACTACTTTAACCTTCCATCAGGTAGTGTTAACTACACTGGTGTCGATGGTTCTGGTAACCCAGTCAGTGGAAGTGTAAATACAACACAACTAGAAATTCAAAGTATTCCTGCCGTTCAATTCGTAGGAACTAGTGGGGTTTCTGTTGATAATAACGGAAACACTGTTATTACTTCATACGCTAAATTGACCAACTACAACTCAATTTTAGGGCAAAAACTTTACTACCAAGTTGGATACTCTGGAACTAATCCACAGGGTAATTTCAACAATTTAACAACTTATCCAAACTCATCAACACAAGATTTATATTCAAATGCCGATCCTAACCTATACACAGGAGCAATTAACGTTCCGACCAACTATGCTGGTGAAATTATCCCAGTTACTTTTGTATTACAAAAGAGTGCAACCGGAAACGTTAACCCTCAATTTGTCGGCATGCGTTTTAAGTATGGTTTGACTAGTGTTAACAACATCGTTAACACTAGTCCATCGGCAGGGACTAATAACTACACAATCACAATTGAAGGTTACAACACCGGTAGTAACGGAAAAGTAACTGAAAATGGTGATATGGGAATTACTGCCGGTAGTACAGCTGTTCAACAAAATGGTATCGTTGACGGTTTAACTGATGCTTCACTTGGTAACACCAATGCCAAGAATGCAGAAAGCTTTGCTACCAGAACAAGTACCGACTACACTGGTGCTTACAATGATGCCCAAAGCGGATATGCTGCATTTAATAAGAATTCACCATTATCATTGGATGACTTAAAACAAACTGCAGGATTCAACGCTGCTGTTAACCCGGTTGCCTACATCCAAGGTTACCAAAAGGCCGCTTATGATGCCGGTGTTAGTGACGCCCATTTTGGGATTACTAGTCCTCAATTACAAAATATTCCTGGTTATCAAGATGGTGTAAACCAATATAACCAAGCATATCTAGTTGGACTAGATCCAAGTAAGGCTTCACTTCCACTAGCAACTCTTCAATCACAATACGGACTTGCTTCAACCTACTTAGGCATTCCAGCATCAGCTACAACAACTGGTTTATCTGATGCCCAAGGTGCGCTTTCATTCGTTCAAGATGAAAGAAACGCGATTATTAATAGTACATCTGGTGGATACGGAACTGTTCTATCAAACCCAACGCAAAAGAATGCTTATTTGGATGCGGAAGCAGGTTATTTCAATGCGGTTAAAAACGTATCAAACCCAACAGCTGCTAACCCAAATCCTAATGCAAGTAAAGCCGAACAAGCCGGTTTCCAATACGGACAATCATTGATTAACGGTGCGCTAGCTAAGCAAAGACCAACAGTTACAAACTCATCTGCTGGTATTTACAACTTAGCTGCCGCTCAATCAGCATACGATGCTGTTCAAGCAGCATTGATTCATGCGGTTTCTAACATTTCATCAGAAGCAAGTGCTACAAGTCATGGTGAATTATCTGATGATTCATTTGTAGGGGACAAGACTGTCTACAAGAGTATCAAGTATGGTTACTACAAGGCGGCTCAAGGTCAAACCGACATTAATCTAACATCTCAAACAGAATCAAAACTAGACTTGCTTGAAGAAGTTGGATACATTCTATACGTTCAACCAAAGGCTTACGAACAAGGTGCGCAAACCTTCAACAACAAGCAAGCTAACACAGCTGCTAACAACCCATACAACAACTCAACAATTGGTCAACAATCATTTAACAGTGGTTTCTCAGACGCTCAAACTGCCTTCAATCAAGGTCAATCTGATGGTCTAAACACTGTTAAGAATAGTGCTAACCCACAAAACGTATCTAACCAAGCTGCTACAATTCCAGCTAGTTATCAAAATGATGGAAACCTATCTTCTTCATACAACACCGGATATAAGGGTGCTGTTGATGGATACAAGGATGGGGTGTCATCAACTACTGGATCAAGTGCCAACAACAACTCTACTGGTGCTAATGCCAACTATGAAACTTCATACCAAAATGGTAATGCACAAGGTAGACAACAAGCGGGGGCTAATGACTACGTTAACAACACCGTTAGCCAAACTGTTGCCAATAGTGATACAAACTATGCTACTGGGGTAGATACAGCTGCTAAGGGTCACAAAGATGGTTATACTGCTGCTTCTAACCAACCAGGAAACCAAAGCATTACCACTAACAACCCTGATAAAACCTATGTCACTGGTTTTAACACTGGGGTTAGTGACGAACGTTCTGATGCAACCAAGAGTAGCGATGCCCAAGCATTCGCTCAAGGTGCGCAGGACTACACTAACAACTTACCTAAGTCTGTAAGTGGTCATGATGGATACTACATCGCCTACTACAGTCAAGGTTACGATGCTGCTAGACAAGGTCTATTGGATGCCCGTGATGGTAAAAACCAAAGCCTACCAACATTTACACCTTCAGCTAACAAGGCTGATCCAACATACGTAAACAGTAGTACAATTGTTGCTCAATTCAATACTAGTCTACAAAATGCATACAAGTTGGGTTACAGTTCATTCAACAATGGCAGTACCCAAAATGATGTGACAACTGGATTCAGTGATTCAAATAATGCACTAGCTAATAACCAAGCTGCACTAACTGCTAATGATAGTAGTAAATCTGTGGCTTACAATGTTGCTGCTGACATTTTCAACACTCAACTAGCATCATTGGAAAACACTAAATACAATCACCAACAAAGTACCAGTGGTACTTTGTACACAGACTTGCAAACTTGGTTCGACACCAAAGCACAAGCCGATTACCAAAGTGGTGAAGACATTGCCAAGAAGACAATTGTTGCACCAACTGCGGGTAACACTCAACCACAAATTTCATTTGGATTCCTACAAACTGGTTTCAACGACCTAACTAATGGATACAATGGAACAACTGGAAACACTATTAACACCAAATCTCAAGGTTATGTTGATGGTGTAAAACAACAACAAAACTTAAATACAGGGATTAATACCGCTAAGACATCAGTTCAAAACAACACACCAAGTGATCCAGATCAATTGGATGCATACAATGGTACCAAGGCTGGATACATGGATGTTGCTACTGGTTCAACCACTGGTTCTAAGACAATTACTTCCCAATATGACAAGGTCTTCGTTGATGCATATAACAAGGCTTATTCAGATGGCGCTAGTTTAGCCAACAAAGCATTGCAACAATTGAGCCAAAACCAATCAGCAACTGATGCAACACTAAACGCTGATGGAGCTAAAAACGTTGCTTACACAGCAGCATACAACCAAGTAATGGATGGATACCATTCAGTCCTTGGCATGGCTACTGGATCAACTCCTGCTTCAAACGCTAACTATCAACAAGGTGAAGTAGTTGGTCGTACCTTCATGAATGATTACAACGCTGCCGAAGCCAAGAGTAATCCAAAGGTATCTGACTCAACATCACAAACTTACCATGGTGTTGTTGATGCATTGAACAATGCTTCTGCAAACGGGACTATTCAACCAATTACAAGTAGTTCAAATGGAACACTTTACATTGACGGGTACAACCGTGCCGTGGCAGATATCAACAAGGCTTCTGCAGATGCTGTCAGAGACTTCGATAATGGGGTTCAACCAAACCCAGGTCAAGAATCTACAGCAGCCATTCAAGCTGGTTACACTCAAGCTTACCAAGCATTAACTACTGGATTTAAGCAAGGATTGAGTAATCCAAATTCATCTGCTCCAGCTAACACCAATGCTGCCGCTGGTTTTGCAAACGGTAAAGCAACAGCTAAGGGATATGCTGATGCCATTAAGGACTTTAACAATGGTAGTAATAACCCTAATGCCAACACTGAACCAGGATACGCAGACACTATGAATGCGTTGCTTGATGCACAAAAGAAACAACGTAATAACGCCAATACAACCACTGTTTATGGATTAGCTTACTCACAAGCTTTAGGTGCCAACGATGGTTTGACTGCCGTTAAGAACAATTCTTCAACTAGCGACATCCCAACCAACGTTCCAAGTACCGTTAACCCATTCGCATACCAAGATGGTTACCAAGGATCAGTTGATGGTTACAAGGATGGTTCGGCATCTACTGAAGGAACATCTACCAACAATAGTGCTGCTCAAGCTAACAACCCAATTTACCAAAATGCTTACAACCAAGGTAATACAGCTGGTCGTCTTCAAGCAGGTGCCAATGACTACACCAACGGTACTGTGAGCCAAACTGAACAACAAAAAGATAGTAACTACGCAACTGGGGTTTCTATTGCTGAAAACGGTTATCAAGATGGTGCTAGTGGTGTCACTAAGCAAGGTCAAGATAAACCATATACAACAGGTAATACTCAAGGTATCCAATCTGCCGATGGGGTAAAACAAGCTCAAGCACTAAATAGTACAGATAATGGACTATCAGGTGACTCTAAGAGTGCTTACTACGGGGTTAAGGATGCTTACGCATATGTTGCTAATCCAAATGTTCCAAGCACTCAATTACCTTCATACGGCGTAAGTGGAATTAATACCCAATCAAATGCCTACCAAGCTGCTTTTGCTACCGCCAAGGCCAAGGCATTAACTGATGAAGCTCAAGGGGTTGCTACATTCCAAGCTAGCCAACAAAATAATTACGACACCACTTCAGCCAACGCAACTGTTGACACTAAGGCAATGAGCAACGGTTACAACCAAGCTCAAAAAGGTTACAATGCATCAACCACAAATACGTTCGATACTACCAACAATAGTGCATCATACAAAGCTGGTAACACCATGTTCAACGATATTGTTGCTGGTATTAACGATGCCAAGGCTAACCCAACTCTAGGTGCTAACTACACTGGTTCAGCAGTAAGAGTTGCTGCCTACGATGGTACTGCCGGAGCCTTTAATGATGTTTTGAAGAACACACCAAATGCTTCTGCAACACCACTAAGTCGTGATGCTAACCAATCTAAGGCATACGTTGATGCATATAACAGATCAAGAGATATCGCAATTCAAGATGGTGCTAATGGTGCTTTGGCATACGTTAGAGGACAAAACCCAGCTACTGGTAGCGATGCCGATTCACAAGCGTTTAACTATGGATACGGTCGTGCTCAAAGTGGATTTAGCGAGTCTAAGAACATTGGATCAGCTCAAGCATCCGATTCTGCATACATGACTGGTTACAATGCATATCAATCTGAAAGTGCGGCTAATAATGATGCCCAAAGTGGTAACAGAAATAGTTACACTTCAGCTGTTGATAAGAATTCATACAATGATGCTTACAATGCCTTCAACGATGCTTACACTGATTTAAGTAAAAATCCAGACAATCCTAACAACCCTAATATGACTGGAAAATCACCAGCTTATGCTGATGCTTATATAGTTGCGAAATCATACCTACAAGGCCAATACCAACAAGGGGTATCACAATTCGCTTCTGGATATAGTTCTGGTACTGGATACACAGCGGTTGGTTCAACTGCCCAAGCTATTCAAATGTTGAAGAAAGGTTACACTGACGCATTACAAGGTTATAAAGATGCTTTAAGTGGTGAACAAGCCGCAACCACCATTACAACTACTGGTGCACAATCAGGTTTCCAAGAAGGTCAACAACTACTAGGTGCGGTTAATGATGTCGCCAACAATGGTAAATTAACCAATACTAGTGGGGACCCAATCTACAGTCTTGCCTTTACTGCTGCTAGAAAAGCTAAGGATGCTGTCGATGCTAATCCAGATGTATCTAATGTGGTTCCAGCTTCAAATCCAAATGCTTCAAATAGTGTTTACGCATCTGCATACACCAACGCGGTTAATGCAATGCAAGCTAACTACCAAAATGGTGCTCAACAATACCTAAGCAGTCAAGCTGAACCTGCTAACCCAACTACTGAATACGACATGGGTTACAAGGATGCTAAACAAAGTTTCGAAGACGCAATCGTTCGTGGTCAATCTTCATCAACCAAGAAGACTAATGAAGCTATCAATGCTTTTAACGAAGGTCAAAAGGCATTACAAGGTTACAACGATGCCGTTTCAACTGGTCAAATGAACTACCCAGATGGAACTGATCAAAACCAAATTGATGCTAACAATGGTGCATCTCAAGCACTTACTGACATTAGTAACGGTCTTGCTAACAACGATTCTGCTTACACTTCAAGCAGTAATGCATTCAAGTTGGCTTACGCTAAGGTAAAACAGGCAGCACAAACTGCTTACGACAAGGGTGCTAGTGGCTATGTCAATGGTGACAACAACACTACTGCTACTGATCCAATCTCAAAGGTTCAAAGTGCAGGTTATGCTGCTGCTAAACAAGGTCATGATTTACAACAAGCTGGTCAAACCTTAACTGAGGCGCAAAAGAATAACTCAGCTCTAAATACTGGTTTCAATGATTCTAAGTCAGGAAACGAAGGACTAGCAGCTGCTGGTAGCAATACCACTCCAAACATGACTAGCTGGACTCAACCACAAAAAGATGGTTACAAAGGTACTGTCGATGCCTACGCTAACGGTCAATCAGACGGTCAAATGCCTGATTTAACTGGTAAGAGTCAAGCATACAAGGATGCATACACTACTTCATACAACGATGCTAAGCAAAAGGCTACCCAAGGGGCTAATGCTGCATTGACTGGTCAACCAGTGGATCAAACTGGCTGGACTCAAAAGCAAAAGGATGCATACGCAACTGGTGCTACTAACGCTAACAATGCGTACAAGCAAAACCAAGACAACGTCAATGCAACCAACCCATACTCTGCAGGTAGTGATGGTTCAGAATCATTCGATGGAGCCAAAGCTGGTTTCGCTGATGGTACTAATGGTGGACAAACTTCACTAGACGGTAAGTCAGACGTATTCAAGGCGGCCTACAACAAGGCTCAACAAGAAGCTAAACAAAATGCTCAAGCCGGTATCGATGAATTTACTGCTAACAAGAGTAATACTGCTAGTTCAACCGCAACCGACGCTAAGAACGTAGCCCACAATGATGGTTACACTCAAGCTCAAGCCGGATACAACGGTCAAACTGGTCCTGGTATTAATACCAACGATCCAGCATACAAGGCAGGTCAACAATTACGCAGTGATGAAAACACTGGTGTTTCAGCAGCTCAACAAGCAACTGGTAGCGATGACAAGTCATTCACTCCAGCTAACGCTTCTCAAAAGGCTGCTTACGATGCCGCTTTAGCTGGTATCACAGCTGGTGCTAATAACAACAATAACGGTCAAAGTGTTCCTGAAGGCGACTCTGCTCAGGCCAAGGCTTACACCGATGCATACAACCAAGCTCATGCACTAGGTATGCAAAAGGCTGCTGATGGTGCGAACGCATTTAACGCAGGTCAATCAGACACTTCTGATAAGAGTTTGGCTGGCCAAGCTCAAAGCCAAGGGTACAAGGATGCTCAAAGTGGTCACGATGCCGCTGTTAAGAACCAAGCACCAACTGAAGCAGAAAAGAACAATCCATCATTCATGGCTGGATACAATGCGGCTGAATCTGCTCGTACAGGTCTATCTGACATTGAAAAGGGTGCTACAACTCCAACTAGCCATGTTGATGACAATGCATACAAGCAAGCTCAACAAGCTTACAAGGATGCAAGCGATTCAATTGTTGCTAACCCAGACAACCCAGCACCAACTACTAATACTTCACCTGCATATCAAGAAATCTACAAGCAAGCTCAAGCTGACTTGAAGAACAATTACGATGCAGGTAAGCAACAATTCATGGATGCTCAATCAAGTGCTAACACTAGTGGCGCTTCATCTGACCAAGGTAAGGGTAGAATTAGCCAAGGTTACGCTGATGCTCAAGCTGGTTTCAATGCTGCGATTAATGGTCAAACCATTACTAATCCAAACGATGCGCAAAAAGCAGGGATGGACGCTGCTAAGACAGTCACTGATACTGTTAAGGCTTCAGTGGATGGTTCATACAAGAATAGTAATGACCCAGTGGCTCAAGCTGCGAACAGTGCAACTCAATCAGCACACAATGATTTACTAAGCAACCCAGATCATGCTGATGTATCAACTGATCCAAGTATCGCTAATAACCCTGTTAAGGCTGCTGCGTACAAGCAAGCTCAAGAACAATACAAGGCTAACTACGATGCCGGAACTAATGCATACTTGAATAACACTACCGAACCTAGTGATGACCTAGGTAAGAAGGGTTACCAAGAAGCAAACGATGGCTTCACTGCTGGTTTCAGTGGTCAAACATCAATTGCTAACCAACACAGTGCAGCCCAAAGCGGATTATCCGCCGGTGAACAAGCACTTGCTGGTTACAACAATGCATTATCTCTAAAGGATGAAAATGCGAACGCACCACAAGTCGAAAAAGACGGTAACAACGGTGCAAAACAAGCATTTGCTGATGCTAAGAACAATACTTCAATGAGTGCAAGCGACCTAGCCAAGGAACCGGTAGCCTTCCAAGCTGCCTACAACAAGGCCAAAGAAATTGCACAACAAGCAATCACAGCTGGTGCAACTGCATTTGCTAGTGGTCAGGTTCGTCCGACGGTTACCGATGCCATCACAGATGCACAAGCCAAGGCATACGATGATGCTCGTTCCGGATACGATGCAGCCAAGACTGGTGCAACGTTGACTGAAGCAGAAAAGAACAACCCATCATTCATGGCTGGGGTTAAGGCATATCAAGATGCTCAAAATGGTCGTACTTTATTTAATGAAGGAAAATCATTACCAGGTGATGCAACCACAGCTGAAAAGCTAGCTTACAACGCTACTAAAGACGCTTATACAGCTGGTGCAAGTGATCAACCACAAAGAAGTGATTTGAATCAACAACCTGGTATTTACCAAGACGAATATTCAGATTCATACGCTGATGCACAACAAAAGGCTCAAGCGGGTGCTAGCGAAGCATTTGGTAACTCAGCTTCTAAGGTAGATCAAAGCACTTGGACTCAAGCTCAAAAGGATGCTTACAACACTGGTAAGGCGAATGCCGAAGCTGGTTTCGATAAAACTAAGCAAGACGTTACCGCTCAAAACAACTACCCAACTGGTAGTAACTCCGGTGAAGCATTTGATGGTGCTAAGGCTGGTTTCTCAGACGGTAAGTCTGGTGCAACCACTGACCTAACTAACAAGACTCAAACATTTATCAACGCATACAATGCTGCTAAGCAAGAAGCACAACAAGCTGCCAAAGATGGTGCTGATCAATTCAACGCTCAACAAGGTGACTCTGCTGATGCTAATGCCAAGGATGCGCTAAGTGTTGCTCACGTTAATGGTTACACCCAAGCTCAAAACGGTTACAACGCTCAAAACAATAACACTGTTGATAATGGTAACAAGGACACCTCTTACCAATCAGGTGTTCAAACTGCCAAGGACGTTGCAAAAGGTTCTGCCGACGCCTTAACTGATCCAAGTAAGAAGAATTCATACAACTCTGGTTCAGCTGCTCAAGACGCTGCCTACAAGGCGACCATTAATGGTTACCTAGACGGTAGTGACGGCAATAACGATAACGCAACAACCACTGATCCAACTCAAGCTAAGGCATACAACGATGCTTACCAAGCTGCTAAGCAAAAGGGTGAAGAAGCTGCAACCACAGGAGCTAGCTCATACATTGCTGGTAGTGCTAAACCAACTGGTAGTTCAGCCGAAAGTCTTGCTCAACGAAAGGGTTACCAAGATGCAACAGATGGATACAATGCTGCAACCAATAAGGATGCAACAGTTCCAACTAACGCAACTGACGCCTACAAGACTGGTTTCAATGCCAACAAATCTGGTCAAGCCGGAATTAATGACATCGAAAATGGCACAACTACTGCAAACGTTGTCGATCCTGCTTCATACAACAAGGCTCAAAAGGCTTACGATGATGCTTCTAAGGCAATCAGTGCCAACCCAGATTCACCAGCAACTGCTAGTGATAGTTCACCGGTATACCAAACTGCTTATGCAAAGGCAGTCAACGACTTGAAGCAAAACTATCAAGATGGTACTAACCAATTCGTGAACGGTAGTAACTCTGCTGATACTTCTGGTGCTAAATCAACTCAAGCTAAGACCCAAATTGAACAAGGTTACGCTGATGTTCAACGTGGTTTTAACGACAAGATTGACGGAACTACAACTAACAATGCTAATGACACTACCCAAAAGGGTGCTGACATGGCACAAAAGGTTATCGATTCCGTAAACGGGGTCGCAACCGACAACGTCTCAAGTAGCAATGATCCAATTGTTCAAACTGCCAACAGTGCAGCTGGACAAACAAAACAAGATTTACAAAACAACCCAGACCATTCAACTACTTCAGACGATGCAAGCATTCAAAACAACCCAATCAAGGCGGCTGCTTACAAGGTTGCTGTTAACCAAATGCATCAACAATACGCAGATGGTTCAAGCGACTACTTGAACAACCAAACTAAGCCAAGCACTGATTTAGGTAAGCAAGGTTACGACGATGCCCAAGCTGGATTTGCTGCTGGTTTCAATGGTACTAGCGTTCCTAACGAACACAGTGCTACTAAGGCTGGTCAAACAGCTGGACAATCTGCATTGGCTGGTTACCAAGATGCATTATCAAACAAGAAGGACACTTCAGGCGATGCAATGCAACAACAAGCCAACGCTGCAGCCCTTCAAGCATTTGATGACGCCAAGAACCTAAAGACAACTGACATCTCCAAAGAACCGGTTGTTTCATATCAATTGGCATACCAAAAAGCACAACAGGACGCTGCTGTTGCAACTACTAGTGGTGCGACAGCATTTGCTAATGGTGAAACTAGACCAACTGGTGACGATGCACTAAGTCAAGTTAAGCAAGCTGCTTACGACTACGCTAAGTCAGGTTATGAAGCTGCTAGAGACGGTAAGATTACCGATGATGATAAGAAGAACCCATCATTTATGGCTGGGGTTGATGCATACAACCAATCAACTAAGGGACACGATGCATACGTAAATGGTGAACAATTACCAGGAGATGCTAGTGCTGCCGAAAAGGCTGGTTACACTGCTGCCCAAGATGCTTACTCAAGTGGTAAGAATGACAGTGCTAAGCCAAGTGATCTAGGAAGCAAACCAGAAGCATACCAAGACGTTTACAACAATGCCTATGCCGATGCCAAAGCAAAGGCAACTATCGGTGCTTCCGAAGCATTCAACAACACTACGCCAGTTAGCCAAGATGGTTGGACTCAAGCTCAAAAGACTGCATATGCAGCCGGTAAGCAAAATGCAATAGCTGCTTACAACGACACTAAGTCTGACAACACCAAGACTAATCCAAATTCTTCCGGTACAGATGCCGCTCAAGCATTTGATGGAGCAAAGGCTGGTTTCGCTGCTGGATCAACAGGAATTACTCCTGATCTATCAGGCAAGTCCAACACATTCCTAAATGCCTTCAACAAGGCGAAGGATGAAGCTAGTGCTGCTGCTAATGATGGTCTTAAGGAATACGAAGCCGGTAACAGTGATTCTGCTACTGCTTCAAACGATTCATTAAACCAAGCTCACAAGGCTGGTTATCAAGCTGTATCGGATGGTTACCAAGCTCAAAAAGCTGGAAACGCTGATAACAACAACCAAAACGTGAACTACCAAGCTGGTATCAACCTAGCTAAGCAATTAGCAAACGGTACTAACGATGCCACAACTAACCCGGACAACAACGGTAATGAATACAAGAGTACTCCTGCTCAAGAAGCTGCATACCAAGCAACATTGAATGGTTACAAGGATGGTGCTAACGGCAAATCTGATAACCAAACACCAACTGATGCAAGTCAATCAGTGGTTTACAACGATGCTTATGCTGCTGCTAAGCAACAAGCTCAAAGGGATGCTGCAACCGGTGCTAGCGACTTTAACAAGGGACTAGATAAACCATACGGAACAGATTCTCATTCAATTGCTCAAGCTAAGGGTTACCAAGATGCTAGTGATGGATATCAATTAGCTAAGAACAATAACGTGGCTTCATTGCCAAGTGGTGCGACAGACGCTTATGTATCTGGATACAATGCATACAAGTCAAGTCAAGCTGGTCTAAACGATGTTGAAAACAACACCACTACCGACCATGTCGACAACGACGCATATGCTAAGGCTCAAAAGGCTTACACAGATGCAAGTAATGCAATCGACGCTAACCCTGACAAGCCACAAACATCTCAATACAAGGATCCTGCCTACGTTGATGCTTACAACAAGGCTGTATCTGATTTACAAACTAACTACCAAACTGGTCAACAACAATTTGATAGTGGTAAGAACGTTGCGGATACTACTGGTGTAACTTCACAACAAGCTAAGGATCGTTTGGCTCAAGGTTACAATGATACCAAGACCGGTTTCGATTCAATTGTTAACAACACACCAATTAGTAATCCAAACGCTGCTCAAAAAGATGGTATTAAGTCTGCTAAGACTGTCCAAGATGCCGTTAGTGGAATCGTAAACAGTAACACTGACAGCAATAACCAAGACCCTGTCTACACTAGTGCTACGCAAGCAGCACAACAAGCTAAGACTGACTTGGTTGATAATCCTGGTCACAGTACCAACTCTGATGACCCAACAATTCAAAACAATCCAATTAAGAAGGCTGCATACAAGCAAGCCATCCAAGCAATGCAAGTTCAATACAATGAAGGTGCAAATGCGTTTGTATCTAACCAACCAGAACCAAGCGATAAGCTAGGTCAAGACGGTTATCAAGATGCTCAACAAGGATTTAACACTGGGTTTGCTGGTACTAAGGTCTCAGATAACGCTGATAGTGGAATTCAAACCGGTAACAAGTATGGTCTATCAGCATTGAACGGTTACCAAGATGCCTACAACGGTGTTACAAACAGTAATACTGGCGATACTCCAAGAGATGACGCTAACAAGGCTGCTCTACAAGCTTTCGATGATGCCAAGACTGGTAATGTTACCGATCTTTCAGATAAGTCATTGGCTTACCAAACTGCATACAAGAAGGCTCAAGGGGATGCCAAACAAGCACTTATCCAAGGGGCTCAAACATTTGCTGATGGAAACGCTAGTCCAGCAGTAACCAACGCACCAAGTGGTGTTGCTGCTAAGGCTTATGCCGATGCAGTAGCTGGTTACAAGGCTGCGGCTGCTGGTGGTAACTACTCCGATGAACAAAAGGCTAACCCACAATTCATGGTTGGGGTTAACGCCTACAACGACATGGTTTCAGGTCGTAAATTGTTCACCAGTGGTGGTCAACTAACTGGTAATGAATCAGCATCTGAAAAGGCGGGCTACCTTGCTGCTCAAGCTGCGTTTTCTGCTGGTAAGAACGATGAACCAAAGGACTCTACTTTGGCTAACAAGTCAGTTCAATATCAAGACGCTTACAACAACGCTTACGATAACGCTAAACAAATTGCTACAAGTGGTGCCAACGATGCATACGCAACTAATCCAACAACAGATACTTCAAAACTATCTTCAACTGAATTAGATGCATACAATGCAGGTAAGCAAAATGCGCAAACTGCATACAATGCAATCAAGGGTGACACTACAATTGCTAACAACAACATTGTCGACAGTGATGCTTACAACTCATTTGAAGGTGCCAAGGCTGGTTTTGCTGCCGGTAAGACCGGTAACGATACATCATTGGATGGCAAGTCAACTGCTTACATCAACGCATACAAGAGTGCTAAGAACGAAGCTGCTCAAGCAGCTGCAGCAGGACTTGCAGAATTCGATGCAGGCAAACCTGATACAGCTACAAATTCAAATGATGCACTAAACGTTGCTCACAAGAACGCGTTTGATCAAGCAACTGCTGGATACAATGCTCAGGTTAATGGTCAAATTAACCAAAACAATAACGACAAGTCTTACCTAGCCGGTGTTCAAACTGCAAACGACATGCAAACTGGATACAACGACGCTAAGACTAATCCATCTCGTTCCGTATACAATGGTACTGCCGCTCAAGTGGCTGCATACCATGCCACTGTAAATGGTTTCCATGATGGAAGTTATGGTACTAACAATTCAACACCAACTGATTCAACTCAAGCCAAGGCTTACGCTGATGCATACACCAAGGCATTGAGTGATGGTCAAGCTGCTGCATTAGCTGGTGCAACTACTTACAACAGTGGAAGTGCTAAGACTGATGACAACAGTGCGACTGGTCTAGCTGCTCAAAAGGGTTACGACGATGCTAAACAAGGTCATGATGACGCGATTAACAACGTTGAAGCGCCAAGCAACCCAAGTGCCGCATATCAATCAGGTGCTCAAGCTGTAGCAGACGGTAAGAGCGGTGCTAATGACTTTAACGGTCAAAAAGACGCCAATGCTAACTACACATCTGCTAACACAAACGTGCAAACTGGTCATGACGGTGCTAAGGATGGTTACCTAGACGCAATTAAGGGCAACACCAAGAAGAGTTTTGACAATAGTTCTAACAAGACCCAAGCTTACCAAGACCAATACAGTGCCGAATACGACAAGGCATTGGCCAAGGCATCACTTGGTGCACAAAACCAATTCACTAACAATAACCAAGACATGACTAACTGGACTCAAGCTGATAAGAATGCTTACCAAGCAGGTCAAGCTAGTGCATCACAAGGTTACAATGAAGCACGTCAAAACCCAGATGACACCACCCACACTGGTAACACTAATGTGGATGAAAGTTTCAAGGGTGCGGCTGCCGCATTTAACGATGTGAAGAATGGTGAAGAAGGTCAAAACGGTACTTCTGATGCTAGTCCTGTCTACCAAGACGCTTACCAAGTTGCTTTGAATGCTGCTAAACAAGTGGCTAACAATGGGGCAACTAGTTTTGGTAACAGCCAAGACCTAGCAACTCAAATTGCTAAACTAGGTAACAACCAAGCTGACAAGAACGCCTTCACCAAGGGTTACAATGATGCTCAATCAGCATACGCTCAAGCTCAACAAACTCCAGGTCAAACTAGTCCATATGCAAATGGAACTAACAGTAACTTGGTATTCCAAGCTGCTCAAAACGCATTTAGCGATGTGAAGAACGGTGAAGCGGGTGCTCATGCTAACAAGAGTTCTGATCCTGCTTACGTTGCTGCTTACCAACGTGCTTTAAACGAAGCTCAACCGGTAGCAACCAACGGGGCTAGTGGATTCAGTAATGGCGTTAACCTACAACAACAACTTGAATCATTTGGTAACAACCAAGCCCAAAAGGACGCTTACACCAAGGGTTACAACGATGCCCAAGCAGCATATGGCCAAGCATTGCAAAATGCTAACGATAACGCCGACCACAACACATCATCAAATGGTGATGAAACTTATCGTGGTGCAGCTGCTGCATTGTTAGATGTTAAGAACGGAACTGCTGGTCAACATGCCAACGCAGAACAATCAGCACCATATCAAGCGGCATACGCTAAAGCATTGGCTCAAGCCCAAGCTCAATCCAATGCCGGTGCCACTGCATTTGGTAACAAGACCGACCTTAACAGCGCACTTGGTCAATTTGGTAACAACCAAGCATTAAGCGATGCCTTTACTAAGGGTTACAACGATGCGACTGCTGGATACAGCGATGCCCAAAAGGATGCTAATATGAGTTCAACTCATAGCACTAATGGTGATAAGGATGAGGTTTACCGTGGAGCTGCCGACGCATTTAACGCGGTATCTCGTGGTGACAACCCAACTCCAGACGCATCACAAACTAATGCAGCATACCTTGCATCATTCAGCCGTGCGAAGGATCAAGCACTACAAATTGCTAAAGATGCTGCAGTTGGTTTCAACAAGGGAACTGCTCAACAAGACTTGCTAAATGCACAAGGCGACAACAAGGCATTACAAAATGCGGTCAGTCGTGGATACACAGATGCACAATTGGCATACAGTCAAGCTGAAGCACAACCTGATACAACTACTCATCAAACTGATAGTAATGCTGACAAGACATTCCATGGTGCTTCATTAGCATTCAACGATGTTAAGAACGGTACCGATGGAAACAGTCGTCCAGCTGACAGTGATGCAGTCTCTCAAAGTGCTTACGACAAGGCATTGAGTTACGCTCAAGGTGTTGCTAAGAACGGTAGTGACGCGTTCATCAAGGGTGCTACTCTTGATAACACTGTTAACGGTGCTGGTACTAACCAAGCGGACAAGGATGCAATCACTAAGGGTTACAATGATGCTCAAACTGCTTACGCAGAAGCTCAACAAAACCCAAGTGAAAACAACCCATATGCTGCTAACACTAACAGCAACCTAGTCTTTGCAGCCGTTACAAACGCAATTGCCGACGTTAAGTCTAACAAAGTTGGTGCTCAAGCTAATGCTTCAACCGACAAGGTATATGTAGATGCATATCAACGTGCATTGAACGAAGCACAACCTCAAGCAACCAATGGTGCAACTGGATTCGGTCAAGGTGTTAACCTTGCAGATGAACTTGCTAAGTTTGGTAACAACCAAGTTCAAAAGGATGCTTACACTAGAGGTTACAGTGATGCCCAAACTGCATACGCTCAAGCACTTCAAAATGCTAATGACGGTGCAGACCACAACACATCATCCAATGGTGATGAAGTCTACCGTGGTGCAGCTGCAGCATTGCAAGATGTTAAGAATGGTCATGCTGGTCAAAATGCCAACGCAGAACAATCAGCACCATTTAGAGCAGCTTACGCTAAGGCATTACAAGAAGCTCAAGTACAAGCTAACGCTGGTGCTACCGCGTTCGGTAACAGTGCCGACCTTAACAGCTCACTAAGTCAATTTGGTAATAACCAAGCATTGAAGGATGTCTTCACTACTGGTTACACCGATGCCAACAACGGTTTCAATGCCGCTCAAAAGGATGCAACTAAGACTTCCGATCATAAGACATCAAGCAACGAAGACGTGGCATACGTCGGAGCTGCAGACGCATTCAACGCTGTCGCCAAAGATAGGGATGCTACTCCAGATGCATCACAAACTAACCCAGCATACATCTCAGCATTTAACCGTGCGAAAGCATTGGCTAACCAACTTGCCCAAAGTGGTGCGGTTGGCTTTAACCAAGGTCAATCACAAGCTGACTTGCTTGCTACACAAGGTGACAACACCACTCTTAAGAATGAAATCAGTCGTGGTTACACTGATGCTCAAACCGCATACGGTGAAGCCAAGAGCAAGCCTGACACAGAAAGCAGACAAACTGATACTAATGCTGATCAAACATTCCATGGTTCATCACTTGCATTTAACGATGTTAAGTTAGGTCAACTTGGTAGCAGTCGTCCATCCGACACTGATGTCGTAGCACAAAGTGCTTACGATAAGGCTTTAGCTGAAGCAATTGAAACTCTAAGAACTGGTATCACAGGTTACCTAAGTGATAGTCAATTGAGTGACCTATTGGACCATGTTGGTGACAACCAAGCTGATAGGGATGCAATTACTAAGGGTTACCAAGATGCTCAAAAGGCATACGCCCAAGCTCAACAAAGCCCTGATCAAAACAGTCCATACACTGCAAACAGTAACAATGACCTAGTATTTAAGGCTGTTGTGAATGCAATCAATGACGTTAAGAGTGGAACAGATGGAGCGCAAGCTAAGGCTTCAGATGATATCGTCTACATCGACGCATATCAAAAGGCCCTACAAGCTGCCCAACCTGAAACTACTAACGGTGCGACTGGATTTGGTAATGATGTCAACTTGAATAATCAATTGGCAACATTCGGAGATAACCAATCTCAACGTGCTGCATACTCTAAGGGTTACAGCGATGCCCAAAATGGTTACAGTCTTGCATTGCAAAATGCTAACGATGGTGTCAACCATACTACTAACTCTAATGAAGACAGTGTCTACCGTGGAGCCGCTGCTGCACTTAACGACATTAAGAATGGAAATCCAGGTCAATATGCAAATGCTGAACAGGGTGCTCCATACAGAGCTGCTTACGCCAAGGCATTGGCTTACGCAAGTCAAGTTGCTAAGACTGCCAGTGTCACTTACCTACAAAATGGTTCATTGAACGATTCATTAGGTCAATTTGGTGGTAACCAATCTGTTAAGGATGTCTTCACCAAGGGTTACAATGATGCCAAGGTTGGTATTGAATTAGTACAATTAGGTACTGATCAATTAGCTAACCATACCAACAACACTAATGTGGATAACACTTACCGTGGTTCTGTATTGGCATTGATTGATATTAATTCAAACCGTCCAAACAACCATCTAAGTGATAGTACTGATCCAGTATTCATTGCCGCTTACCAACGTGAAGCACAAATTGCTACACAAGCAGCAAACAATGGTGCAAAGGCATACACTGAAGGATTAAGCGAAGCTGCTGCAGTTACTAAATACTCAGCAACACCTGAAGATGCCGCTGCTATCAAGATGGGTTACGAACAATCACAATCTGGTTACAACGACGGTAACAAGGCTAATGCACAATCCAAGTCAGATAATCCATATTACCAAGTTGGTTTCACTTATGCTGATTCTGCTTACAAGGGTTACCAAGATGCTCAAAGTAATGGTAAGCAAACTCCAACTGGCAACGTTGCTACTGATGATGCATATCAAGCAACAATTGCCGCCAGTGCCGATGCCAACAAGGGAGTTAAGCAAGATGTTAGCGGTAAGTCATTGGCTTACCAAGCAACTTACCAACGTGCTTACGATTACTTCTTGGCTAAGAAGAAAGCCGCACAAGAAAGCGACTTCTCTAAGGTTTCTAAGAAGTACTACAAGAAGAATTACAAGTTGTACAGAGTTATTAACAAACACGGTGCTCGCGTATACAGCAGCACTAAGTTTACTAAGCACAACTGGGTAATCACCTTGAAGAAGGGTGACCTATTCAAGGCTACTAAGATTGTTAAGTACTACGGAACTACAAGATTCTACATTGGTCACGGTGAATTTATCACTGGTAACAAGGATTACGTAGTTGCAACCAAACTAGCCAAGGCAGATAAGAAGGTTACTAAGAAGGCTAAGAAGACAACCAAGAAGAAGGTTGTTAAGAAGGTCACTCCAGTAGTCAAGACAAAACCAGCTAAGAAGAAGGTAGTCAAGAAGACTGAAAAGACCAAGAAGCCAACAGTAATTAAGAGTCATAAGACTAAGGCAAAACCAACAACAATTAAGCAAAATCATAAGAAGGTTGTTTCAAACACTACCAAGAAGGTAGTAACTCCAGTTGTTAAGAAGCCACAAACTATTAACAACCCAGGTTACTCTGTAACAATCACTCCAAAGAAGGAAAGTCGTTATTACAGAAAGAACTACACTACCTTTAGACTTCAAAAGAATGCTTTGATTCATACAAGCAAGAACTTTACTGATCGCAACTGGGTATCAACACTACGTCGTGGCGATATCATCAGAGTTGAAAAGGTTGTTAAGTTCCATGGAATCACCAGATTCTACATTGGAGATGGTCGTTACGTAACAAGTAACAAGTCATTTGTGATTGATGAAAAGACTTACGAACAACGTAAGGCAACTCAAGATGCTAAGAAGTACAAGGCATCACACACATCACTTCCAAAGAGCTTGTCAGATCATAGCGATGCTTATGTCGACGCTTACTTGAAGGAATTCTACCGTGGCAGCAATGCTAAGGTAACATTCCGCCGTAAGAATACTGATACCACTTCTAAGACTGATGTTAAAACTAGTCGTTACTATCGTAAGAATTATGAGAAGTTCAGAGTGATAGCTAAGAATGGTGTTAGAATTCACACCGATTTGAAATTTACAGATCAGAACTGGACTGTAAAACTCCAAAGCGGAAATGTATTTAAAGTTCAAAAAGTAGTTAAATATTACGGAATTACTAGACTTTATGTTGGTAAAAACGAATATATAACAGCAAATACAGCGTTTGTCCAAAAGGATAACTACTAAAGATGAAATTAAATAATCGGCGAAAAAAGCCACTCATCATCATGATGGGTGGCTTTTTTGCTACTTTTTTATTACAAATATTAAGAAAGTATAAAGAAAATATTAAGGATTAACTTCTATAATTAAAACCATTTTTAAATTATATTAAGAGTGGTATCATAATTAAGACGAAAGGTACAAAATATTTTTGATTGCTTATTAGGGGATGATATATTGCAATACAATAAAAATGAATTTAATAAAGTAAATGACAAAAAAGTCATGAAAAAAGTTAAGAAACAATGGGTTGTAGTATCCATTGCTACCTTAGCTCTTTTAGGTGCATCCGCTTATGGCATGACATCTACTTCTGCAGTAGTTGCTCACGCTTCTGACGGAACCACCCAACAACAAAAGGGTACAACAGAAAAACAAGGTTCCAGTGATGGTGCCTCAAATTCTGGTGGATCTCAATCACAACAAGAAACTGACGCACAAAGTGCAGCAGCTCAAAAGCAAAAAGATGCTGCTCAAGATCAAGGTAGTTCTGATGGAACTGCTGGAGTAACCAAAGCATCACTATCATCCTACCAAGATGATTATAATTCTGCTTACAGTACCGCTTCTGTTTCAGCAAGTATCGCTGCATCTAATGCAGGATCAAGTGATTTTACCGCTAATAAGTCAAAGGCTTCTTATGCAAATCACCAAGATGCTTACGATACTGCATACTCAGCTGCATCAATTGCTGCTAGTGTAGCTGCATCACAAAAATCACATGATAACAGCGTTGCTGCATCATCAAGTGCAGTAAGTGCGGGTATTAGTGATTATGCAAAGGGTAGTTCAGCTGCTTCAAACGTAGGATCTGTAAACCAATCTACATACAACAGTGCATACAGCCAAGCAAGTAGCGGTTTTTATGCTGCCTTGAATAGTAGTACAGCTAGTGATGCTAACACTTCAGATGCTAACTACCAAGCTGGATCATCATACGAAGCTAAATACTCAGCTGCAATTTCAGCTGCTATTAATGATGTTGTTATGAGTAATGGTAACAACATGGCTTCATATTCAACTGATCAAAGTGCATACTATAGTGCCGCTTATGCTGGTGCCCAAGCTGCCATTAATGCATACTCAAATGCTACTCAAGGTAATGGTACTGGTACTCAAGATTACAACTACTACAACAACACAGCTAACACGAACTATACTTCTGGTAATGGTTCAACAGCTGCAGTTAAACCAAACATTAACAAATCAAATTGGGGTCAAGGTTCAAGCGCTACATACAACGCTTCAGCAGCCGCTGCTTACACCGGTTCAAACAATGACAGTTACCAAGCAACTAAGGGTGGAGCTGATAACCCAAATGATGCATACAACTCAGTGATTAGCTATGAAAATGACTTAGGCCTTAAGTTTAATAACGCCAAAAACACATCAGTTAAGATTAATGGTCAAAATGCGTCATCTGGTACTGCTAATATTAAAGTAGCTTCACAATCAGATGTTCAAACCAATAATGCTGCATTCTACGGTGCGTTATCTGACGTTTACAAGTACGCAACTACTGCTGCTCTTGCTAAGCAAGGGATGGTAGATGCCGAAAAAGGTAAATGGACAGGAGTTATTGGTGATGGAAATGCTAAGGGTCAAACCCAAGATTTCTATCTAGCAAATAACCCAAATGTTTCTACAAATTCAACCAACCCATATGATCAAGGATACTTAGGGGCGAAGGCAGCTATGGCTGCTCAATTCAACGGTGGTAATTCTGTTCAATCAATTTCTGCTATTGATGCCTCAAGTAAACAAGACAAGAACTACATTGCTGCTTACAATGATGTTGTAAATCAAGCTGCACAAAATGTTGTGTTCGTATCTAATGGTAAGCAATTTGATGGAATTATGAACAATTCTTCCTTACTAAATAAAGGTTTTACCATTAAATTGATTAATGATATTGACTTACATTCTGTTTCAACTTCACAAGAAAATAACGTTGGTGTCAATGCTGTTGAAGGTAATACTTATGTGGTTGATGGTCAAAACCATATCGCTGATATGTCTGGTCAACAATACAAGTTTAGTACCGGTACAACAAGTAATACTAAATTATACGTTCAAAACTTCCAGACTCTTTATGGAACTAACTATTACGGTCCATTCTCACTATCTAATGGTGGGTCAATTTACTACAAGAATGTTAATTACATTGGTTCACAAATTTTGTCAGCCAAGGGTAATTACGTTTTTGTTGATGGTAATGTGAACGTCTTCCAACGTGATGATGTTTACGATTCACCTTTCATGAAGGGACAAGCTGCCGAAGGATCAGGAAACCAAAATAATCTAGCTATTGCCAACATGGTGTTAGATAAGGGTGCTCACTACTTTGGATCAGTTGGTTCTCAAGCTGGGTCAAATGTTGTATACATTTCCGGCGGTGGTAACCTTACTTTAGGTGAAGATTCAAGTATGACATTAATTCCTAGAGGTGAAGGTACTGGTGGTGATGACGGTGCCGACTCAGGTCCAATGGGTGTCGATATTCAAAATGGTAGTTTGACTGTTAATAAGAACTCTAATTTGAACATCATTCCAGATAGATCAAATACTTATCCAGACTATGGTGCCGCTGGTGGTATTTTCGTAGGTAGTAATGGTGGAGTTCGTGTTGATGGTGGTCGTATTAACATCGAAGCTAACCAACCAAGTAAGATTAATGGTACATTTAATTCTTTAATGTATGTTAATACTGGTTCCAATGTATTAGTTACAAATGGTGGTACTATTCAAGCTAAGATTGCTAATTTGAATGGTACTAGTACACCAACATCAGGTGGGGGATTAATTTACCTAGCTGGTGGTACTGTTCAAGTCGCTAACCGTGGTAACTTAATCTCAGCCATCTCTGATGGTACTGGTGCTGGTGTCCCATTGGTTTACGGTAATTTAACTGTCAATAACTCTGGTGATAGTCACGTTATCCTAGATGCTGGTTCAGCTAGAAACAGTGATGGAACCAACACCAACCCATTTGTTAATAACGGAACTATTAACGCCTACACTGGTAAGGTTAATGGTAAGATTTACTACAACTACCAAATGAACCCAGCAAGTCAATACACTTCAACTGACCAATACTTGAAGACAACAAATAACACACCATACGCTGGTGGACAAATCTTAGATATTAGTAGTATTCCATCTGTATACTTCGCTAACCCAATCAGTGCTAAGACTAACAGCGATGGTTCAATTACTGTTAACGGTATTGCTAAGGTAGCTGGTTATGATGGCTCTGACTATGCTAAGCAAAATGTTTACCTACAATATGGTATCGATAAGAATTCAACTACTAACTACAATGATTCAGGAATGAACACATTTTTAACTACTGATTCAAGTGGTAAGAATGTTCAATATTCAAATCCTGCTAAGGATGACAATGGAAACATTGTTGATAACAACGTATACTCAGCAACATCACCATCAAATGTTGATCAAATTCCAATTAATTTCACAATTCCGGCCTCTCAAGCTAGTGGAATCAACACTGTTGGTATTTTCATGAGATATGGTGTTAATGGTATCTACATGACTGCTAAGCCAAGTACTACTGGTGGTAGTGATTACAGTTCATCAATCGTTGGTTATTCAGCAGGCTCAAACGGTGCATTATCTCAAGACCCAGCTGCAACTGTTCAAGTTAACAGTGGTAAAGGTCAAGATTTGACGGATGGTCTAAATAATGCGATTGCTGATGCCACAAATGGTACCAACTCAAAAGATCCATTGAGATACCAAAAGAACAATGACTATACTGGTGCTTACGATAGTGTAGTAAATGGTTACAAGGCTGCAACTCCTCAATTGCTACAACAATTAGGAATTACAGACCCAACCAAGGCTCCTACTACGCTAACACCTGATCTTTTAGCTAAGATTCAACAGTTACCAGCATATAAGCAAGCATCTAATCCAAGTGCCTTCATGCAAGGTTTACAACAAGCATACAAAGATTACCTAGCTAACTCACAAGCCGCAAACGACATTGCAAACGCAAGTCCATCTGCAGCTGCTACAGTTGCAAACGGTAGTCAAGATTCTGCTTACAAGAAGAACTATGCTGCTAGTTACAACACAGCACAACAAGCTCTTAATGATGCAGTTGCTGGTAATACTACTAACAGACCTGCTGACACTGACCCAACTGGTCAACAAGTTTACGATAAAGCTCAACAACAATACAAAGATGCTCAAAAGGCTATCGTTGAAGCTGCCAAAGGTATCACTAATAATCCAAACAACTTGGATCCATCAGCTTACCAAGCTGGACAAGCTGCTTACAACCAAATTGTTAATGATGTTAGAAGTGGTAAGAAGGAATCACCATCTGATTCTCCTCTAAACACTATGTCACCATTAGCTCAAGCTCTATACCAACAACAATATGATGCTATTCAAGCAAAATATGATGGTGGTAAACAAGCTGCATTGAGTGGTCAATCTGCTCCATCAGATCCACAAGCACTTGCTGGTTACAATGATGCAAAAGATGGTTTCAATAACAAACCAGCTTCAGATACTGAAAAGAATTCTGCTGCATACAAGGCCGGACAAGCTGCCAAGAATGATGAACAAACTGGTAAACAAGCAGCAATGAGTGATTCAAACGCACAACCTACTGATAAAGATTCACAAGCTAAGAAAGATGGTCTACAAGCAACT
This sequence comes from Apilactobacillus zhangqiuensis, assembly GCF_019656215.1. Taxonomy (GTDB): domain Bacteria; phylum Bacillota; class Bacilli; order Lactobacillales; family Lactobacillaceae; genus Apilactobacillus; species Apilactobacillus zhangqiuensis. The sequence continues at coordinate 106,096 of NZ_BPLK01000004.1, read as the reverse complement.
AAAGATGCTTACGCTGCTGCAAGTGGTCAACAAACTCCGCTAACAGACGATCAATTAGCACAAAAATCATTACCATACCAAGACGCATACAAAGCTGCTCAAGCTGCTGCAAACAACACTGTTGCTCAAGCAGAAGCTGACTACAAGAATGGTACAACAGCTAACAAGCCTCAAGGTAATGGTGTAGATGCTGCGGCTTACAAGAAGGTTCAAAGTGATGCTGCTGCTGGTGCGACTGCTGCTAGTCAAGCAGGTAGTGCTGACACACCTGATGTAAACCAAACCCCTGCATACAAGATGGGTTACAACATTGCCAAGGGTTCAGCCGACGCTCTAAACGGTGCTACAAAGAATCCTAACAACAGTGATCCTGAATACAAGAATGCATACGACCAAGCTAATGATGGTTTTAACGGAGCAAACAACAATGCTCCTGAAAACCAAACATCTGCATACAAGGCTGGTCAACAAGCTAAGACTGACTCACAAACTGGTGCTACTCTAGCAACCAACGGTCAATCACTACCAACTACTCCAGCTCCATCACAAGCTGAACAAGATGGTTACAATGCCACTAAGGATGCTTATGACACTGCTGCCGGTAAAAAAGCATCTATTTCAGATGCTGACCTAACTAAGATGCCATTAGCTTACCAAGATGCATACAAGAAGGCACTTGCTGCTGCTACACCTGTAGTAAACAACGCACTTGCTGATTACAAGAATGGTTCAACTGCTAACAAACCAACTGATCCAAACAGTGCTGCTGGTAAAGCATACCAAGCTGTTAAGGACGACGCCGCTGCCGGTGCGACTGCTGCTAGTCAAGCAGGTAGTGCTGACACACCTGATGTAAACCAAACACCTGCTTACAAAGAAGGTTACAACATTACCAAGGGTGTAAGTGATGCTGAAAATGGTAAACAAGCTTCATCAACTAACAAGAATTCTGACTACACTAACGCCTACAACAACTTTAATGAAGGAAAAGCGCAAGGTGAAAAGGCTAAACCAACTGACCAAGCTCCAGCTAACGCTGATCAAGCAACTAAAGATGGTTTCGCTTACGGTCAAGGAATCGCCGCTCTTAAGAATGCTAAGAACCCAGAAGATCAAAATGCTGCTCAAGGTTTAACTGGTAAACAATTAGACGGTTTCAACTCCGCTAAAGCTGGTTACGAAGCTGCAATGAAGGGTCAAGGTGCTCCAACTTCTCCAGCCGCAGCTGTTGAAGGTTACAATTACGCAAAAGCATTAACTGATGGTGCTGCTGCAGATAAGAAACCTGACACTGCTACTGGTAACGATGACTTACCAACAGAACAAAAAGCTTACGATGACACTCAAGCTGCCATTGCTCAAGCTAAGGCTGACGTTAAGGCCGGAAAGACTGGAAGCCAATTGACTCCTAGTGATGGTAACGCCAACAACAAGGACGTATACGACAAGGCATATGCTGCTGCTGTTAAGGCATACCAAAACACTGACCCAACTGCCACTGCTACTTCTGCTGGTATCAGTCAAGATGCTGTTGGTACCGCTGCATTTAACGCTGCAAAGTCTGATGGACTAAAGGTTCAAGGTGCTAAGGCATTTACAGATGGTAAGGCTAACAACCAAAGCGATCCTAACTTTACTAAGGGTTACAACGATGCTAAGCAAGGTTATGTTGATGCATTGAAGGGTAACGCTGCTCCAGGTAACCCAACAGACGCATACAACACTGGTGCTGCTGCTGGTGCTAACGATAAGGCTGGTTTCCAAAGTGCTGAAAACGGTAACTCTGACAATTCAGATGCTGCTAAGGGTGCTGCTGCAGCGATTGCCGCTGTTAAGGCTGCCAAGGGTAAGGACTTAGATTCATTACCTGAAAGCAATGATTCAACCAAGCCTGCATCATACAACAACGCTTACAACGCTGCGTTAGAAGATGCTAAGCAAGCTGCTAAACAAGGTATTGCTTCACAATTAACTCCAGATAGTACAAACACTCAAGCCCCAGTTCCTGCTGCATTAGCCGATGTTTACAAGGCTGCTGCAAATGACGCTCAAAAGGGTTATGCTGAAGGATTAACTGGTAAACCAGTATTAGACGGCAATAACGCTAGCGAAACTCAAGGTAACCAAAAGGGTGCTGCTGACAAGCAAAAATATGATGATGCTTTAGCTGACTTTGCTAAGGGTATTACTGACCCAGCAAATGCTTCAACTGACCCATCATTGAAGTCAGATCCTGTCTACAGATCAGCTCTTGCTGCTCTAGTTGATGCTTCTAAGGGAAACACTGATGCTAATGACAAGTCACCTGTATACACAGTTGCTAACTCACAAGCATTAGGTTCAAAGGATGCTCAAGCAGAAATCGCTAAGGATGCTGCTAAGGGTACTGACCCACAACCAATTAATGATTTAAATGATCCAAGACTAGCTCAAACCCCAGCTAAGGATAAGCAATCATACATGAATGCTTACAACGACGCTATCAAGGGTTACAACGCTGGTAAGGACAACACATCTGACACACCTACTAACAACGACCCAGCTGATCAAAATGCATTTAATGCTGGTAAGACTGCTGGTGATGCTATTCGTGGTGCCAACGATGCATTGAATGGTAAGAAGTCAAACGATGATGTTGCTTCTGACCTAAACAGCGCTGATCCAGCTAAGAAGGCATACGCTCAAGGTGTTACTGATGCTAACAACGGTTACGCAAAGGGTCTAAACGACGCAACACCAATGAGTAGCGACGATTTAGCTAAGCAAACTCCTGCTTACCAAAAGGCATACGCTCAAGGACAAGCTGACAAGGCAGGTGTTGATGCTGCTAAGTCGCAAGCCACTCCAGATGTTAACAACGTGCCAGATAACATCAAGAATAACAAACAAGCTGCTGACGCCTACAAGGGTTACGCTGCTGCCGTGGCTGCAGTTAAGGCTGCTAAGGGCGATGCTACTAAGGCTGACCGTCCAAGCGACTTTGACTCACAAAGTCCAGACTTCAAGGCTGCTTACCAAAAGGCTCTACAAGACGCTGTAGATGCTAACAAGGCTGGTCAAGATTCTGTTGCTAACCCAAGTTCAGCTGCTGCTCGTCCAAGTGACCCAGCTCAAGCTGCTGTATACGATGCTGCTAGAAATGATGCAAGCAAGGGTTACGCAGAAGGATTAACTGGCAAACCAGTTTCAGATACTAATAACGGTAACGAAAAAGCTGGTCAACAAGCTGGTGCTAACGACAAGGCTAAGTACGAAGCTGCAGTTAAGGATTATGCTAAAGGCATTACCGACCCAACTAAGTCTTCAAACCCAGCCAATGCAAATGACCCAGTATACCAAGAAGCTTTGAAGGCTCTAAATGATGCTGCTAATGGTCATAACCCATCAGATTCAGATAAACAATCACCTGTATATGTTGTTGCTTACTCACAAGCAAGAGCTAAGAAAGATGCAATGGATGCTATCAAGACAGCCAACGCTTCTGCTAATGGTAATGATCCACAAAACATTACTGATGCCAACAATGTTACTGCTGATGTACCAGACAAGCAATCATACATGAATGCTTACAACGATGCTATCAAGGGTTACAACGCTGGTAAGGATAATGATTCAAGTGTTACACCAACTAATTCAGACCCAGCTGACCAACAAGCATTTAACGATGCTAAGGCAGCCGGTGAAGCTGCTCGTGGTGCAAACGATGCATTGAACGGTAAGAAGTCAAATGCTGATGTTGCTTCCGATCTAAACAGCACAGACCCAGCTAAGAAGAGTTACGCTCAAGGTGTTACTGATGCAAACAACGGTTATGAACAAGGTCTAAGTGATGGTAAAAAACCAAAGAGTGGTGATGCACTAGCCCAAAAGACTCCAGCTTACCGAAAGGCTTACGCTCAAGGACAAGATGACTACAAAGGTGTTAATGAAGCTAAGTCACAAACTACTCCAGATGTAAATAACGTTCCTTCTGATATTGCAAATAGCCAACCAGCTGCTGACGCCTACAAGGGTTACGCTGCTGCCGTGGCTGCGGTTAAGGCTAAGAACGGAAATGCTACAAAGGCAGACCGTCCAGCTGACTTTGACAAACAAAGTCCAGACTTCAAGGCTGCTTACCAAAAGGCATTAGAAGATGCTGTAGATGCTAACAAGGCTGGTCAAGATTCTATTGCTAACCCAAGTTCAGCTGCTGCTCGTCCAAGTGATCCAGCATTAGCTGCTGTATACGATGCTGCTAAGCATGATACTAACAAGGGTATGGCCGAAGCATTAAGCGGTAAGCCAGGTAATTCAGATCCTTCAAACGCAAACGAACAAGCTGGTATTAAAGCTGGTGCTGCACTACAAGCTGCATACCAAGCTGCCGCTAAGGACTTTGCTGCTGGAATTACTGACCCAACCAAGGCTACACAAACATTTAGTAATCCTGCTCAAGCTCAAGCTTACAAGGATGCATTAGCTGGTATGAAGGATGGTTCACAAACACCTGCTTCAGACCAAAATGATCCTAAGAGTAACTCACCAATTTATGCAATTGCTAAGCAACAAGCACAAAACGTTCAAAACGCTGTCGCTGCTGTTCAAGGTAGTCAAAACGTTGCTAACGGTCAACCTAACAAGGATAACGACCTAGCAAACGCAACTGGTTACAACAATGCTGACAACAAGTCAGATATGGATGACGCATACAGTGCTGCATCTAATGCATACAGCGATGCAATTAACCATACCAATGGTGACAAACCAACTGATCAAAGTAAATTCAGTCCTGCTGATCAAATGGCTTATGCTCAAGCTTACAAGGCTGCTAAGGATGCTGCTGCTAAGGGACTAACTGACTTTGGTAATGGTAACAAGGCTCAACAACCAGCTAGCCCAGCTGATAAGGCTGCTTACGACAAGGCTCAAAGCGATGCTCTTGCTGGTTTGAATGACGGATTAGCAAACCATGCTGATGCTACTAAGCAAGCTAACAACCCTGCATACAAGCAAGGTGTTGACGATGCTGCCGCAATCCAAAAGGCTGCTGAAGATGCCGTAAATGGTACTCCAGATGTTGGTAAGGCAAGCTTATCTTCAGACGCTCAAAAGGCTGCTTACGATGCAATCAAACCTGCTGCTAATGCTGGTCAATCTGAATACACAGATCACCCTGATCTATATGCTGGTAAGACTGGTGACGACTTGAAGAACGCTGCTAACCAAGCTGCTCAAGCTCAATATTCAAACGATCCATTGAAGCGAGCTGCATTTATTCAAGCAATTGAAGCTGCTGGTGATGCATTCGGTAAGGGTGCTGAAGCATTCGGTAACAACGAAGCACAACCAGCTGGTATTTCCGCTGCTGGTTACCAAGCTGCTCAACAAGCATACAATGCTGCAACTGACGGTACTGGTAAACCTGAAAAGGTAAACGGTCACTACACAACTCCACAAGGTGTTACTCCTTCTGATCAATACGATAAGACATTCGATGCCGCATACGACAAGTACAAGGCTGCTGCAGATAAAGCGGCTCAAGATACTGCTGCAAACGGTGGTACTGCTGCAACTGCTGCAAACTCAGATGCTTACAAGGGTGCCACACCTAAGGAACAAGCTGCTTACAATGATGCTGCTACTAAGGCTGCTAAAGGTATTGCGGATGCTAAGTTAAACGACCCAACCAAGGATGACCAACACGGTACTACCAAGGATGGTAAGTTCGTTCCTAACGATGACACTGCTGCTCAAGCATACGTTGGTGCTAAGGCAGGTTATGCTGACGGTAAGACTGGTGCTACTAACGAACCAACTAACGTAAGTCCTGCTTACAAGGCTGCTTACGACAAGGCTAATGCAGATGCTAAGGCTGCTGCACATGCTGGTGTTGAAGACTTTGCTAAGGGTTATGATAAGAGTTACCCACAAGATAATGACAGTGCTGCTGTTAAGGATGCTCGTAGCAATGGTTACAACCAAGCTGCTGCTGGTTACCAAGCTGCTATGAGTAACCCATCTGGTGACTTCTCAAGCAACCCAGATGCAAGTTACCAAAAGGGTGTTGATATGGCTAAGGCTGCTGCCGCTGCTCGTGACAACGTTCTAAACAACGGTGACAATGCTCAACCTACTGCTGGTGAAACATCAACTGATCCAGACGTACAAGGTGCTGCTAAAGCCGCTGCTGCTGCCGCTAAGGCCGCATTAGCAGATGGTAAAGATGGCAAGAACCTTGTTAATGGTCCTGCTGATGTACCTGCTGCATTTAAGCCATACGCTCAAATCTACGCTGGTGCTTACGCTACTGTTCAAAATGCTGCTGTTCAAGCTGCTCAAGATGGTGCCAAAGCATTTGCTTCAGATGGTAAGGAAGGTAACCACGTTACTGATCCTAACAACAAGTCAGTAGATGCAGTTGCTAACCAAGAAGGTTACAAAGATGCTCATGATGGTTATCAAGATGCTCAAACTAACCCAGATGCTGTAGCATCACATCCAAATACAGGTTCTGTAAATGGTGATGAAGCTGCTAAGGGTGCTGCCGCCGCATTTAACGATGTTGCCGGTAAGGACAACGCTAAGCCAGGAGATCACGCAACTTCTGATAACAACCCAGTATATGAAGCTGCTTACCAAAAGGCATTAGCTGAAGGTAAGGAAAATGCTTCTGATGGTGCCAAAGCATTGTTCAACAATAACCCTAATAACTCAACTGCAAACGCTGCGACATTGGCTAAGCCAAACGCAACTACAGCTGCAGACAAGGCATTTAACAAGGGTCTAGAAAATGCTAAGAACGCTCTAGCTGACGCTCAGGCAAACGATCCTTCTAAGGATGCTCAATACACTGGTGACAATGCTAAGACAGATGCTGGTAATGTATACCACGCAACTCAAGATGCATACAACGCTGTATTGAATGGTCAACAACCATTAACTGACAGTCAACTAGCTGCTAAGAATCCTGTATACGCTACAGCATACAAGAACGCATTAGCATATGCTCAAACTGCATCCACTAATGGTGCTACTGATGCCAATGACAACGGTTCATCATATGACTCAAATCCTCTTGCAAAAGCCGTTTACGAAAAGGCAAGAACTGGCGCAAACAAGGCTTACAACGATGCTCTTCAAAACAAGGATCCAGAACTAAAGGATCACAATGGTATTGATAAGGGTTCAGTTGCTTACCAAGCAACTCAAAACGCTATCAATGACTACTTGAAGAATAACGGTAATGCTAAAGAAGATCCAACCGCTGCAGGTATGGACCCAGCTAATGCTCAAGCTTACAAGGCATACTATGAAAAGGCTAAGGCTGCTGTTACTAAAGCCGCAACTGATGGTGTTAATGCTTACCTAGGTGGTAAGAACATTAACGATGTTCCATCTGTCGAAGGTACTAACACTGCTCTAGGTCAAGTTGCTAAGGAAGCTGCACAACGTGCTGAAAAGGGTCATGATGATGCCGTTAATAACGGTGGTAAGGTTAGCGATGCTAACAAGTCAATCGCAAAGGACCCATCATATCTAACTGGTTTGAAGGGTGCTGCTGATGCTGCTAAGGGTGTTGGAGAAGCTATGGCTGATTCAACTAAGCAACCAGAAGCAACTGCTCCTCAATCTGAAAAGGATGGATTCAACGGTACTGTTGATGGATACAATAAGGCTGCTACTGATGGAAGCATCAAGCCTGAAGACATCGATTCATACATTGCTAAGAACCTAGGCGACAAGTCAATCGCTTACCGTGATGCCTTCAAGGATGCTTACCTAGATGGCCTAAAGGTTGCTAAGGCTGGTGCGGATGCTGCAAACGCAAACGAACCAGACGCAACTAATGGTCAAAATGGTGCAGCTCAAAAGGCTCAATCACAAGGTTACAAGGATGCTAACAACGCATTCCTAGACAAGCTACATGGTGTCGACGACAAGGACGCAACTTCAAACACGCCAGCTTCAGTTACTGGACGTCAAAGAGCTAGCCAATACCTACTAGCACTACAAGATGTTGCTGAAGGTCATCCAAACACTGGTAGCACAGATTCTGATTACCAAAAGGGACTAGCTACTGCTCAAGCTGCTGTTGATAAAGCCGTTGCCGATGGTAAGGCTAACAAGCAATTACCAGCTGACCTAACTCAAATCCCTGTTCCAGATGGTTCAGACCCAGTTGCTTACCGTGACGCTTATGCTGGAATCCTAAGTGGTTTCTACAACGGTTACAACAGTAAGACAACTGATTCTGGTTCAACTGATGCATATTACAACATCGCATTTGGTATCGGATATGCTAAGGGTAAAGCAAGTATCCCAACTGATACTTCAGCTCCTAGCGACTTCTTGAACAACAGAAAGATGCCAACAATCACAGATCCAGCCGTTGCTAAGGCATACAAGCAACAATATGACGAAGCTAAGTCTGGTTTCTATGATGCTTTATACAAGAGAGGCGCTAAGTCAACCAACGATTACTACAAGGCAAGTTACAAGCTTGCTCAAGATGGTTTAGATGGTATGAAACTAGCTGCTAAGGGTGATACTAAGGACAACCGTGATCTTCTAAAGACCAAGGACGCTTCATTCGTCAATGGTTACAACGGTTACCTAAAGGGTGTCGCTGCTGCTAAGAGAACTCTTAAGAAGAACAAGAAGCTTTCTGCTAAGGATCTTCTAAACAAGGACAAGCTATACAGCTACACCTTCAAGGAAGGTTTGAAACATGAAGTCAAGATTCAAAGAGCACATGGTAAGAAGTTCGGAACTAGAAGAGCATTAGAACGCTTCGCAATTCCTAAGAACATCTACACTCATCATTCTGAAAGTTATGCTCGCACTTATGTTGCAACATACAAGAGAGAAATGAAGAGACATATGCCAAGATACATCTACAACGTAGGTACTATCTTTACGCATAACCATGTCAAATTCACTCGTCATACTCGAATCAGAGAATATGCTTACTCAGCAAGATACAATTCAACTGTATTCAGAGTAGTCGGTGTGAAGTACTACAAGAACCGTATCCCAAGATACCGTTTGAGTAATGGTGCTGTTGTAACTGCAAGCCAAATGGTACAAAATGCTTACTACAAGAAGCACTTCAAGAAGTATCGTGTAATCAAGCCTACTGGAGTATTGATCCATACAGGTAAGACATTCAGTAAGCGTAATTCAGTAAGAAGATTGTACAGAGGAGAAGTCTTCCATGTACGTAAAGTGGTTAAATTCCACGGTATTACTCGTCTATACGTTGGTAAGAATGAATACATTACTTCTAACAAGACATTTGTTAAAGCAGTTATCAAATAATTGCTAATAAAAAGAGTCACTGGTTAATTCCAGTGGCTCTTTTTTGTATGCGCATATAAAAAGTATAGATAAAGTTTAAGAAAAATTTAAGAATGAGTTTATTAGAGGCTTTTTATGAACAAAAGAGTAAAATAGTGTTAGATTAAGATTAGAGTAATTAGACACCTTGTATAGTTACATAAAAATCGTGACAAGAGGGGCGATATATATGCAATATAATAAAAATCAATTCATAAAATCTAATGATAAAAAGATCATGAAAAAAGTAAAGAAACAATGGGTAGTAGTATCCATTGCGACTTTATCTGTTTTGGGTGCATCTGCTTACGGCATGAACAGCGTTTCTGCTAAGGCCGATGACAACTCACAACAAGTGGTTCAATCAGCCAATAATAATCAAAGTAATTCTAATTCTGACGGTAGTTCAGATAATAATAATTCTAATGATTCAGGGGACCAGTCTGCCCAAAATCAGTCTTACTCTAATAATAGTCAACAAGATGATAGCAATTATCAATTAACTAACCGTGATGGAGATAGCTCATCAAGCACCACTGATAATACTGATAACTCAGCGCAATTCAGTCAACAAATTAGTCAAGGTGCTTCTGATGCTTACAACAACAAGGGAAATAACGCAGTTAACTATAGTGGTCAAGCCCAAGACTACTACCAAGCTGGTTATGCTGGTGCTCTTAGTGCAATGAATGCATACAACACTGATACTAAGGGTCAAGGTACAGGTACGCAAGATACAACATACTATGGTAATACACCAAATAAACCACAGGGTTACACTGGTAACACCTCAGATGGTGCTAAAGGTGACAGTGGTGGTGTTAACAATACTACTAATCAAGATACTGGATCGGGTAATAACACTTCATATACAAACGCGCCAACAGATGGTACGCCATTAAGCTACAACACCCCAAGTAACCCTAACCAGGGTGGTGCGGATGATACTAAAGCTGGATACTCTTCTGCTCAAAAGTATCAAAACGCACTTTTAGCCAAGTTGAATAGTGTTAACAACCATAGTGTGCAATTCACTAATGGCTTTACTATCAATGTTCCATCTGCAAATGATGTTTTAATCACCAACGATAGGAACAAGTACGCCCAAAAATCGGGACTATTATCTGCTTTTGATCAAGGGGTCACATACGCATTGACTCAACAAGGTTATGCTGATGCCGAAGCTGGTAAGTGGACAGGTGTTAGAGGTGACGGAACCACAACATCATATGACTTTTATGACAATGGAAATACCGACTTACACAACTCGCAAAATCCATACGACCTCGCGTACATTGGTGCTAAGGATGCCATCAAGGCACAATACGATAGCAAGAACAACTACCTAAAGAACAACTTGCCAAAGGCAATCACATCATCTCAATATGGTTCAGCATATGTTACTGGTTTTAATGATGTTGTAAACAATATCAATCAAGGGATAGCTTATGTTACCAACTCTAACCAATTTGATGCTGTAATGACTAACGGTCAAGCTAACTACTCAACTGGGGGTGGCACTCCAGGTAACATTAAGACAGTTAAGTTAGCTGCCGATGTGGACTTTACCGGTGCACCATTTGCTGGTGAAAATAACAACACTTACAACGGTAATCCTGGTCCATTCACAGTTGATGGTCAATTCCACATGTTGGATATGCACGGTGTTTCATACAGAGTTAATACTGCTTCTCAAATCAATATTCAAAACATTCAAGCACTTTATGGATACAACTACTACGGTCCATTTGCGCCTGCAAGCAGTAATCAAACCCTACACTACAAGAACATCAACTACATTGGTTCTCAATTATTGAGTGCCACTAACAACGATACCTATTTTGCCGGTAACGTTAACGTGTTGGTGCCTCAAGATACTTCCAACCCAACATACTACTCTCCATGGGTAGGTTCTAACGGAGTTGTCGTTGAAGGTGGAGGTAATCAGGAAAACCTTGAAATTAACAACTTCATTCTAGAACCAAATGCTAACTACTTTGGTACAGTTGCTAGATCAACTGGTGCTACTATCATTAACGCCAATGGTAATGTTACTTTAGGACAAGGTTCCAAGATGACATTGATTCCACGTGGTCAAAATAATGGTCAAAGTACTTATGACGGTGGTGACTGGGGAATTTACTTCTCTGGTGGTGGCCAACTAAATGTTAATAAGGATGCCGTTTTGAACATTATTCCAAGTTACTCACAAGCCGGTGGTGGAAATTACTCTGGTGGTGGTATCGCAACTGCGGGTGCAACCACAATTAACGTTAATGGTGGTGCCATTAACTTCCTTACAGATTCAATGCAACCTGGCGTTTACAACCAAGTATTTGACTTTAAGGCCAATACAAACGTTAACGTCCTAAACGGTGGTTTAATTCAAATTAAATTAACTAACAACCCAGGACAAGCTGCTGCATACAACGGTATTATCAACTTTGCTTCTGGTGGATCAATGAACGTTGGTAACCGTGGTAACTTAATCGTTGCTACAGATAGTACCGGTCAAAGAATGACTCCATTCTACGGTAACTTGAACATTAACAACGTTGGTGCCAGCCACGTTGTTTTGGCAAAGAATCCAAATACCGGATCATTTAGTAACAACTCTATCAGTGCATACACCGTATCCGTTGATAACAAGTTGTTCTACTACTTTAACTTGCCTTCAGGTTCAACTAACTACACAGGTGTCGACAGCTCCGGAAACAGCGTTTCTGGGACAATTAGCGACCCTAATAGATTAGAAATTGGTGACGTTCCATCAGTTTCATTCGTAGGTCCTATCAACAAGACCATGAATTCAGACGGAACAGCCACAGTAACTGCTTACGCTAAGATTGCTAAGTACGACCCATCAAATGGTCCAATCTACGTAGGTGTATACGTTGGAGGAAGTTCATCAATTGTCAGATTACCAAACAGATTGATTAACAACCCAGCCACAAACTCAACAATTACAAACGGCAATGCTCCTGCCGATCCAAATCAATACTCAGACACTAAGGTACTACCATCCAACTACCAAGATGGCCAAGTTGTACCAATCACATTCAACATTCCAAAGACATTGGTAAACAACTTATTCACTGGAATGAGACTTACTTATGGAATCAGTTCCGTTGTGCAAGCTACAGATGGTACAACATACACAAATACCACCGAAGGTTACAATAAGGACAGTAACGGTAAGGTTAAGTACGACAGCAATGGGGCTATGCAAACTAGTCAAGGTAATGTTGGTCAAACTAACCAAGGTACTACTGATGGTATCAATGACTCCATCAATGGTAACGGTAACGCCAAGGCTGGTCGTACCTTCAATGTTCAAACCAGTGCTGACTACTTGAGTGGATACGATGGTGCCGTAGCCGGTTATGCTGCATTCGACCCTAATAACCCAGATGCTGATTACACTCAATTAGCTAGTTACAACAACTCAGCTAACCCAGATGCATTCATCAAGGGGTACCAAGAAGCAGCATACCGTGCCGGTCTAACTGCCGCTAGAAACGAAAAGAACTATGGTCAATACAAGAACAAAAGTTACTTAAAGGGTGCTACTGACTACCTATACACTTTAACTGGTCAAAATGGTAAGACTTCATTTGACTCAAGTAATGATCTTAACTTAGATGGTTTCCCAGCCATTGGTATTCAAATTGGTCTTGCTGATAAGAAGGCCATCGATGCATTTAAGAACGATGAAAAAGCTGGTAGTTCATTTACTATCGGTAGTTTCAATGGTTCTGGTTGGAACAGTATCAAAAACGATCCAAACGCTGCAGCTGCATATCTATCAGCCGTAATTGGTTTTAACAACGCTATTACTATGCCTGATTCAACTGCAGATAATCCAGATGCTAACTCAAACCGTCCAGAAACAAACGGTTTCTTAATTGGTAAATCATTGGTAAATGGTGCTAAGTCAAAGACCTTACCACCTGCAACTCCATCATCTGATATTCCAATTCCACCTGCAGGGATTGCTGGATACTACTCAGCACAAGCTGGATTTAACGCTGTTAAAGCAGCCGTTGCCTCAGTATCTGGTAAGGATGTCACAAAGATTAAGGAAGCTCAAGCTAGTGATCCAAGTCAATTGAGTGGAACTACTCAAAAGAACCCAGACGGTAGTGCAATTGACCAAATGGTTTACAAACAAGCTAAGTTTGGTGCATACCAAGCTCTATTAGGTAAACCAGAAACAGGTCTAAACCAACTTCAATTAGCTGGTTACATCAACGCAATCGGACCTATTGCTGCCGCAAACGCAATTAGTGACTTCAAGAATGGATTACCACAAGCCTACGCACAAACAGATAACTCTATTCGTGCAACTACTTACCGTAATGCATACAACCAAGCTCAATCTGCATTTGCCCAAGGTCAAAAAGACGGTCTTGCTGCTGTTCTAGCTAACGCTAGTGCAAGTCATACAGCAAGTGATAGTGCCGCTAACCAAAGTAGTGAAGCTAGTTCTTACAAGATTGGTTACCAAGCTGCCGTTGATGGATACAAGGATGGTTCCGCTGGAACTAACCCAACATCAACCAACAAGGACACCACTCAACCAGCCGTTTACAACTCTGGTTACCAATACGGTATGGACGAAGGTCGTCGTACTGCCGGTGCTAACGACTATGTAAATAACTCAGTTAATACAAGTGTGCAAACTAGTGACTCTAAGTACGCAGATGGTATTGCCGCTGCTACTCAAGGTTACAATGATGCATACAGTCAATCACAAGTTACTCAAAACCCAACTACTACAAGTACCGATCACTCTTACGTAATTGGTTTTAATGCTGGTCTTCAAAAGTACGCAGCAGACGTTCAAGCTCAAAAGGACGCCCAAGGTTACATCGATGGTGCCAACGCCTTTGCTAACAACCAAAAGCTAAGCACTCCATCTGGTCAAACCGCTGCTTACCAAAACAACTACACTGCCGGTTTCAACGCCGCTAGTGCAGGATTGAACACCGCTTTGAGTAACCTAGGTAAGACTAATAAAGATCTAGGAATCGAAGATGCGGGTAACTACACAGCTGACACTGCCGGTGCCACCGCAATTGGTTACTACGCATTCAACGCCCAAAACGTTGGTGCAAAGCAAGCATTCCTAGTGCTTGATGCTCAAGGAAAGAACATCACATCACAAAATAATCCAACAGTTGCATATGGAGCTGCCGTAGACGCATTCTACGGTTCTTTGGCAAACCTTCAAGGAACTACCTACAACGCAACCAACGACACAACTGCACCACTATACCAAGCATTACGTCAATTCATCGACGCTCGTGGTAGCAAGGAATATGCCGATGGATACAATGCATACCTAAAGAGTAATGCTAGTCCAATCAACGGATTCGGTGTTGCTGGATACAACGATGCTAGTGATGGTTTCAACCAAAAGACTGCTCAAAATGGTGCTAACGTTAACTCAGCTGGATACAAGGCTGGTGCAACTCAATACCAAAACTTCCAAGCAGGGGTTAATGCAGCCAACACCGATGCAAGTTCAGAACCAGCTAACATTTCTGCTAACGCCGATTCTGACGATGCATTTAATGCAACCGTACAAGGGTACAGTGATGGTGCATACAATCCAAATTCACAACAAACAACAACTACTCTTACAAACAAGAGCAAGATCTACAAGTTGGCTTACAACCAAGCATTGACTGTTGGTCAACAACTAGGTACACAAGCCTACAATGACTTGGTATATGGTCGAGTAACTGGTGCTACTACACCACAAGATAAGGGTGGTAAGACATTAGCTTACTACGCTGTTATTAACGCAATTCTTGCTGGTTTCCAAGATGGACTATCAGGTTCAAGTAGCAGCAACTCACCACAATACCAAAATGGTTACCAACTAGGTCAAGCTACTTACCAAGCAGCAATTAACACTGCTGCTAACATTTCAACAGCAACTCATGTTAAAAACGACACTAGTTTGCCAACCAGCACTTACGCTAACAACGATGCAAGCAATGCCGTAATCGACGCTTACAACGACATGTTAAGAGGTACTGGTCAAAACCAAAGTGACTTGGACAAGGACAGTATTGTCTACAATGCTTTCTACAACATCCTATTCAACTCACTACAAACTGAATACAACAATGGTCAAAGTGACTTTGATAATCAAACTCCATACACTGGTGCATTCAAATATGATAAGACACCAGCATACAGTGAAGGTTACTTGAACAAGGCACTTGGATTCCAAGCTGGAATCACTGGATCAACTTCTGATTCAGATATGACCAATTACAAGAACCAAGGTTTCATCACCACTGGTCCCGCATTCCAAGCCGGTCTAGCAGAAGGTAAAGCTCAAGCACAAGCCTTCCAAAACGCTAACAACCAATCAAGTCCTGCAACCACAGCAAGTGACGACGTTACTCAAGCTGTCTTTGACGCATTTAACGATGTTAGAAATGGTGGGGTAACTAAGACACCTGCAGACAGTAAATCAAGTCTATACAAGAAGGTTTACTACATTGCTGCTCAAGATGCCGTTACTGCATACACTAATGGTGCAATTGGTTTCGTTAACGGAACTACTAGAACCGATCCAAACAACCCAACTAACCTAGACGGATTCGCATTCCAAAACGGTTGGGACAAGGCTAAGTCAGGTCTATTGACTGCATTTAAGGCAAATAATGCTAAGCCAAGTGAAAACGCCCAAAGTACAGGTTATGTATATGGTAAGAACATCTACACTGGTGCAATGGCTTCAAGTCAACCAGCTGACACTACTACAACTGCCTACAAGGGTTACGTTGCCGCTCAAGCTGCTTTGAAGCAAGCTAAGGACGACTTCGATAATGGTACTAAGGTTGATATTAACAATCTAACCATTCCTTCTGGATACGATAATGGTCAAGCTGAAGCATACAAGGCAATCTACCAAGGTGCTTACTACCAATACAACCAACAATCAATTCCAGCTGGTCAAGATAACGATCTAAGCGAAAATGCATTTAAGCTATCAAGACAAACTAACCAAACTAACATTGGTGCTACTGATTTCGTAAATGGTAAACCTATCCAATCAGATAACAACGAATACATTGATGGATACAACATCGCCAAGTCAGGTTACCAAGATGGTTTGATTAACGGACCTAGCCAACAAACCCAAATGGAAGCTGGTAAGTCCAAGTCATACATCGCCGGATACGATGCTGGTGCTAACAAGCACGATAGCTACGTTAAGGCCGTAAATGATCAAGCTTCAGATGGTAGTCAAACATACGCTGGTGCAAAACAAGCATTGGATGACTACAACAACGCAACTACCGATGCCGCTAAGAACGCGATTGCTGACAAGCAAATTAGCGACAGCGTTAACGCTGAATACGCTAATGCATACAACACAGCATTAAGCCAAGCAAGAGCAAGTGCTACTCAAGGTGCCAATGACTTCATCGGTGGACAAGGTCACGCAAGTCTTCCATACAGTGAACCTCAAAAGATTTACGATCAAGCATACAATGATGCTCAAGTTGGTTTCCAAGCAGGATTAACTGATCCAAACGCAACTGGTGCCAACGCTAGTCAAACTGCCGGAATCCAAGCTGCACAAACTTACTCAGCTGGATACCAAAAGGCTCTATTAGACGCTCAATCTGGTAACTTGAACCCTAATGCTCACCCAGAATTAGTTGGTTACAAGGATGCCATCCAAGCAATCATCGATGCTAATAACAATCAAGTTAACAAGCAAAGCAACTCAGCAGTATACTCAATCGTTGCTTCTCAACAATTAGGTATCAACGATGCAATGACCAAGCTAGCTCAATCAGCATCAACTGCTCAAAAGCTTGGACCAAACGATGCTGTTAACAACAACCAAGTTTCAAGTGCTAGTTCATACAAGACTGGATACAACGCAGTCCTAGATGGTTACCATGACGGTAACGCAAGCACTCAAGTATCAACTGCTAACAAAGACGCTTCTCCTGAAAAGAACAACCCAGCTTACCAAGCAGGTTACAACCAAGGTAATGCTGTTGGTAGAAAAGAAATCGGTGCAACCGACTTCTTGAAGGGTAGCTCAATGGGTGCAGAAGACAATAACTACGAAACTGGTTATACTGATGCCCAAGCAGGTTACTCCGATGGAATTAGTGGTGCTAACAACGCCAACGTTTCTAAGGAATATAACCGTGGATACGCAGTAGGTCAACAAGCTAAGGCCGACTACCAAGCAGCTGAAGGTAAGGCCTCACCAAGTGCAAGTGACTCTAATTCAGACACTTACAAGGGTGTTGCTGACGTAATCGCTTCAGTAAAACAAAATGGTACATTTGCTCCAATTGCCGTTGATTCAAGCCACACTGCAGCATACGTAATGGCTTACAACAAGGCCGGCAATGATGCCATCATTGCTAGTGAAGAAGGTCTATCAGACTTTAAGTCTGGATTGGTTGCAAATCCAAGCAGTCAATCAACAGTTGCTAACCAAGCTGTATATCTACAAGCTTACAACGACGCCACTGCCGGATTTAAGCAAGGACTAAGCACAAACCCAACAAGTGAACCAACTAATCCAAATGCCAAAGCTGGATACGATATGGCTAAGTCCGTTCAAAAGGGTTACCAAGACGCTATGAACGACTTCCTAGCTGGCAAGCGAGACATCAATGCTAACGCCGAACCTGGCTACAAGGACACTATGGGAGCCTTAGTCGATGCTCAAACTAACACTAGAAACACAACTAACACATCACCTCTATACGCAGTGGCATACTCACAAGAAGTCGGTGCTAACGATGGTATCAATGCTGTGAAGAACGATCCAAACACTTCAAGCGATACTTCAGTACCTGCTTCTCGTCAAAACAGCGTTAATGCTAGTGCATACCAATCAGGTTACAAAGGTGCCGTTGATGGTTACAAAGACGGTGCTGCAAGCACTAAGGGTGATTCAACAAACAAGAACGCTAACCAAACAACCGAAGCTGACAACGCAATTTACCAAAACGCCTACAACCAAGGTAATGCTTCTGGTCGTCAACAAGCTGGTGCAAATGACTACACCAAGGGAACTGTTGATCAAAAAGTTAAGCAATCAGATAACAACTACGCAACCGGTGTAAATACCGCTGCTAGTGGTTTCTCAGATGGTAAACAAGCAGGTCAAACTTCAAGTTCTGTTCAACCAACTAATACTGATAAACCTTACGTAACTGGATTCAACCAAGGGGTTGCCACAGCTAGTGGTTCAAATGCCGCAGTTGCTCCAGGTAACAAGGATGATTCAGGATTAACTGGAGATGCCAAGAACGCTTACTACGGTACTAAGGATGGTTACCTAGAAGGTGCCAATGCCGGAAATACCCTTTCAAGCAAGCCTTCTGACAACAAGGGTGCAGATACTCAATCCAACTCATACACCGCAGCTCAACAAGATGCTTACAACGATGCGGTGGCTAAGGCTAACTTAGGTGCTCAAAACGCATTTAGTGGTAACAAGCCAGCTGCCTACTCAACTTGGAACCCTGAACAACAAATGGCTTACGACACTGGTGTTCAAAATGCCCAAAACGGTTACAACGAAGCACAAGCTAACATCAACGCAACCAAACCAAGCAACAATGGTACTAACATGGTTAATACCTTCAATGGTGCTAAGGCTGGTTTCGCCGATGGAACAGTCGGTGCAACTCGTGACATTTCAAAACAACCAGCTGAATACCAAGCTTCTTACAACAAAGCTAAAGCTGCCGCAATGGCTGCTGCTAAGCAAGGGGTTACAGACTTTGCTGCAAATAGCAATAACACTAAGTCAGGTGCAACCGATGCTTTAGGTAACGCTGAAAGTCACGGTTACCAAGCAGCATCACAAGGTTACGATGACGAAAACAATGAAACAACAAGTTCTAACAGCAATCCTTCTTACCAAGCCGGAATCAAGTTGTCTGACGATAAAAATCAAGGTGCAAATGACGCCATCAATTCACCAGACCAAGGCAGTTCTTACAATGGTAGAAATGCTACTCAAAAAGCAGCATATGCCGCAACTGTTAATGGTTACAAAGATGGTGCCAACGCCGTAAATGACAATAGTCAACCAACAGATTCAACTCAAGCCAAAGTTTACACAGATGCATATAGAGATGCATACAGACAAGGTAGAATGCAATCAAGTCTTGGTGCTAGATCATACACTCGTAACAGACCAATGAATGCAGATAATGCATTGAGTGCTGAAGCACAACAAATCGGTTACAAGAAAGCTCAAGCTGGATTTGCTGATGGATTAAACGGTCAAGTTAATACTGATAATCCATCTTACGTAACTGGTAATGACGCCGCCAAATCTGCTCAAATTGGTTTATCAGAAGCTGAATCCGGTAACAAGAATTCACAAAATACAGTTGCAGATACATCATCTTATGCTGATGCTCAAGCTGCTTACAACGACGCTAGTTCAGCTCTTGCAAGTAACCCAGATGACACATCTATTACTCAAACTAACAACACACCTGCTTACCAATACGCTTACAACCAAGCTAAGCAAGATCTAAATGGTCAATACAATGCTGGTAAACAACAATTCTTGAACAAGTATGCATCTGGTACAACCAAAGCTGATACTAGTTCTGCTAAGTCAACCCAAGGAATCAGTGCTATCAACCAAGGTTTCAATGAAGCCGTTAAAGGATTCCAAGATGGTATGAGTGGGGCAAACACTCCATCATTAACAACAAGTGCTGCCACTGCTGGATTTGCTGAAGGACAACAAGCACTAAATGCCGTAAACGAAGTTACTGGTGGTCAAACTACTCCAGATTCTGGTAACAACGATTCTTCATACCAAAAGGCATTTGCCGCAGCCGTTGCTGCTAAGACCGCATTTGATATGAACCCAGATATCCCAAGTAAGGCTCCATCAACTGATGCTAACGCTAATAACCCAGTTTACTCACAAGCTTACAGTGCTACTGTTTACAGTCTTTCAACTGAATACTCAAACGGGGTACAACAACTTCTAAGTGGTCAACCATTACCAGCTAACTCTTCAACTGAATACACTGCTGGTTTCAATGATGCCAACAATGGTTTCGATAACGCTCTAAACGGTCCTAACTATCCAGATACTAACCCTTACGGATACGTAACTTCCGGTGCTCAACAAGGTCTAGCAGTAGGTCAAAGAGCATTGTCTGGTTACAACGCCGCAATGCAAAACAACACCACAGCAACAGCCGACTCAGTTCAAAATGACGCTAACAATGGTGCTACTGCCGGATACAAGGATGCAATTTCTGGTTCAAAGCAAACAGATGAACAATTAGCACAAGCTAGTTTGGCATACAGAAAGGCATATGCTAAGGCTTACGATGACGTTAAGAACGCTGTTCTAACAGGTTCAACTAACTTCGTAAGAGGACAAACTCCTGACAAGTCAAACAGTCAATACTCCAAGATTATGGAAGGATACAACTATGCTTCCCAAGGTTTTGCATATGCTAAGAGTCATCAAAGCAAGGACACAACCGGTTTAACAGATGATCAAAAGAACAACTCATCATTCATGAGAGGGTTCTACGCATATGTTGATGCTGTAATTGGTTATAACGATGCACAAAACGCAACCTCGGATACTGCTTCATACAACGCTCCTTACAAGGAACAACAACGTGGTTACGAAGGAGCAATTGATGGATACAGAGATGGTAAGAACGGAACTGCTCAATACACTAACAATGAAGTCTTCCCAGCCTCACAAGTTGCATACGACCTTGCATACCAAGATGCCAAAGCTAAGGCAACTCAAGGTGCAATCGATGCATTATCAACCAATCCAACAACTGATACTTCACAATTCAAAGCAAAACAATTAGATGCATATCAAACAGGTAAGAACAACGCAGTTACTGGTTACAACCAAGCTAAGTCAGACTTATCTGCTTCCAACATCAACCCATACACTGCAGGAACTGATTCATACAACACCTTCAATGGTGCTCACGATGGTTTCGTAGCAGGAATCAGTGGCAATGGTACACCAGCATCAAACGACCCAGTCTACACAGCCGCTTACAACAAGGCCCAAGCAGAAGCTAGTGCCAATGTTTCAAACGGTGTGGCTGACTTCGCTAAGAATGCTGACGATACCAGCAAGCAAAGTCAAACTGATGCAACTAACCAAGCTTTATATAATGGTTACAACAATGCCAGTGAAGGTTACGCAGCTCAAATTGGTGGTACTACCGACAGTACTAACACCAACGTTGCATACACTGCCGGTGTTCAAATGGCAATCGATAGAGCCAACGGAATCAATGCCGCAATCGCAAATCCTAATGCAACTGCATCAGGATCAGCTGCTGAAGTTGCCGCATTTAACGCAACTATCGCAGGATTCAAGGATGTTATTAACGGTACAACTACCGGTCAAACTCCAAGTTCAAGCGATGCTGCTCAAACCAAGGTTTACTTGGACTCATACGGTCAAGCTCAATCAACAGCTTTAACTAGTGCTTCAAACGGTGCGCAAGCATTTGTTCAAAACACTGGTAAACCAGCAAGTGGTAGTGACTACAATTCAGTTGCTACACTAGCCGGTTACAACCAAGCTAAGAGCGGTCATGATGACTTTGTTGCCAACAAGGCAGCTCAATCATCAACTTCTGCTTACATGACTGGTTACAATGCTGCTAAGTCAGCTGCTAGTGGTTTAGCTGATGCTCAAAACGCAACTAACAGTGGTCAAGGTACCGCATTAGACGCTACTGCATACGGGGATGCTCAAACAGCATACACAGATGCATTCAACTATGTAACTGCAAACCCACAAGACACTTCAGCTCAAACATTTGCTAACAAGTCAACTGCATATAACGATTCATACAATGCAGCTAAGACTTACCTACAAGGTCAATACGTTGCGGGTCAAAACCAATTCGTTAACCAATACGCAAATGGAAACAGCTCAGCTAACCTAAGTGGTGTTGCTTCAACTCAAGCTCAAACATTGGTTAACCAAGGATTCAATGACATGCTAAGTGGTTACAACGAATCCATTAATGGTAATAACCTAAACGGTAGTGCAAGTTCATCAGACAACCCAGTTCAAAAGGCTGGATTTGCTGAAGGACAACTTGTATTGAAGGCTGCTAACCAAGTAGCTAACGGAAACACTACCGGTGATACAGGAAACAATGACGCAATTTACCAAAAGGCGTTAACCGCAGCTAACGTTGCTAAGACCGCATTTGATGCTAACCCAGACATTTCAGATATCGTCGCTACAAGTGATAGCAACTCTTCAACTGCTCCATACACTAATGCTTACAAGGCAACTGTGGATCAAATGAAGGTTAACTACCAATCAGGTATTTCACAATACCTAAGCGGTCAAGCTACTCCATCAAATGTACCTAGTGAAGTAACACAAGGTTACAACGATGCTAAGACAGGTTACGCTACGGCAATGCAAGGTTCAACAATGGCAACCAATGCTACAAGTGGTGTTCAAGCTGGTTTCAACCAAGGACAACTTGTATACAACGGATACACTAATGCCATGAACAACCAAGGTAGTGCCGGAAGTCAAAACCAACACCAAGTTGATGGTTACAACGGTGCTTCCGATGGTGTGACCGCTGCAATGACTGCAGGTGGCACTATTCAAAGTGATGCTCAATTGAAGGCAGCTGGTAAGTCATTCGATTACATCCAAGCTTACGACAAAGCTGTTAACGAAGCTCAAAACTCAAGATCAATTGGGGCACAACAATACCTATCAGGTCAAAGCAGACCAACAGGTACTACTCAAATTGAACAATCTAAGGCGCAAGGTTATGACGATGCTAAGGCAGGTCATGATGCCGCAGCTAACGGTGCAACTCCTACAGCCAATCAAAAGGCTAACAAGGAATTCATGGCCGGTTACACTTCATACTCAAACAGTATGAACGGTTATGACGCATACGAAAACGGTGGTCAATTAGATCCAAACGCCAGCCAAGGTCAAAAGGATGCTTACGATGGTGCTCAAGCAGGATACTTAGCCGGACCAAACGGCAAAGGTATTCCTGACATGACTGGTAAGTCACCAGCCTACATCGATGCATTCAAGAAGGCATACGAAAAGGCCAAGGAAATCGCTAACCAAGGTGCTCAAGATGCAATGACTGGCAAAGACAATAGTCAAAGCAACTGGAGTGCTCCACAAAAGGCTGCATACAATGCAGGTAAGCAAAATGCGACAGACGCATACAACGCAACCAAGGCTAATATTGGTGCAAACAACACTTACCCAGATGGCTCAGATGGTTCTGAAGCATTTAATGGTGCCAAGGCTGGATTCAGTGCCGGAACAAGTGGTACTGATGCTGACCTAACTGGTAAATCAGATGTTTACAAGGCTGCATACGAAAAGGCTAGACAAGAAGCACTAGATGCCGTTCAAAAGGGTCAAGCAGCTTTCCAACGTGGTGACATTAACCCTGCAAGTTCAGGTCAAGATGCATTGAGTGTTGCTCAATCTAATGGTTACAACCAAATGCAAAAAGGTTTCAATGATGCCAACGCAAATCCTCAAACCATTGATCCTAACAACCACGATGCTTCATACTTAGCTGGTAAAGCAATGTCAGACCAAGTTAAACAAGGTGTGGCTGACGCTAATGCTAACGGTTCAATTACCGACTATGGTAAGGATGGTTCTAAGACTCCAGCCCAAGTTGCCGCATACAATGCCGCTGTTAACGGATACTACGCTTCAGTTAACGGATACAAAGACGGTGCTAGTGGAGATAAAGAACACAGTAACCCAATTAATCCAGCTCAAGCCGCTGCTTACAACTATGTATATCAATTAGCATGGAATAATGGTGGCGCTCAAGCGATGGAAGGTGCTAAGAACTACGAAAGTGGTAACCAACCATCAACTGATGAAGGTATCAAGTCACTTGCTCAAAACATCGGATACAACGATGCAAAACGTGGACATGATGACTTTGCTAACAACAAGCAACCAACTGGCAATGTTACCGCCGCATACACAATGGGTCGTGACATGGCTAAGGCTGCTCAAGATGGATTAGCAGATGCTATCAATGGTCAAAACATCGCAAGTGCTTCCAAGCAACCAAGTGCTTACAATGATGCACAACAAGCTTACAAGGATGCCGCAAGTGCTGTTTCATCTAACCCAGATAATCCAGCCGGATTACCTGCAAGTAAGTCAATTTCTTACCAAGATGTATACAACAAGGCAGTTTCATCATTACAAACTCAATACCAAGAGGGTGCTGGTCAATTTGGTTCACAATACTCAAATGGTAAGAGTTCAGCCGATGAAACCTCAGTTAACTCAGATCAAGCAAAACAATTGCTACAACAAGGATTTGACGAAGCTAAGGCTGGTTATCAAGAAGCTCTTAATGCTGCTAAGAATGCCGATGGTACTTTGAACCTAAACGTTCAACCAGGTGCTAACGACAGCAGTGCTAAGAAGATTGGATTCAACCAAGCATTGACTGCACTAGCTGCAGCTCAAAACGTTGCCAACGGTGAAATCCAACAATCACAAACTGGTCCAATGTACAATACTGCATTTGAAGCAGCTACTGCTGCTAAGCAAGCATTGCACAACAACCCAGATGCTGATGTTAACCTTCCATCAACTGATCCAAACAGCAACAACCAAGTTTACAAAGACGCATACAGTGCTGCGATGACTCTAATGAAGCAACATTACAACCAAGGTTACAATGACTTCATGGCAGGTAAGTCCGCACCTACTGGTGACACTCAAGCCGATATTGATGGTTACAACAACGCCAAGGCTGCTTACGCTCAAGCATTGAAGAGTCAACCATTGAGTGGTTTGACATACCAAGACGCTAAGAGTCAACAAGCATACGCTGCAGGTCAAAAGGTTGTTAATGGATACAGGGATGCATTCAACAAGCAAAACGAAGATACCACTAAGGATTCAAGTGATGCTTACCAAGCAACTAAGGATGCTTACAGTGATGCAAACGCCAACACCAAGCGTGATTTGAGCAAGGCATCATTAGACTATGTCACTGCTTACAACTACGCTATGAAGAAGGCAAATGATGAAAGAAATGACGGTGCTTCTCAATTCGTATCTAAGGGAACTACCGACTTCGGTAGTCAAACATTGGCAAACGATGCTCAAAACAATGGTGCAGCTGCTGCTCAAACTGGTAAGCAAGACGCTAAGGACAACAAGTCAACTAACGCTTCAACTGATAGTGCTTACCTAATTGGTTTCAACTCACTTTCAGGTGCTACTGATGGTGCTGAAGATGCTAAGAACGGTAACTCAATCAAGAGTGCTGATGAACTATCTAAGGATGGCAAGGATCAAAACTACATCAATGCCTACACTGATGGTTACAACGGTACTAAGGCCGGATACACTGACGGTCAAGATGACAACCCACAAGCTGACTTGAGTCAACAAAGTCAATCTTACAAGGATGCATACAACAACGCATACAACGATGCTAAGTCAATCGCCAACCAAGGTGCATTGGATCAACTTGCTGGAAAGAATAACCCAAGTGGTTACAACACTCTACAACAAGCCGCATACAATGCCGGTCAAAGCAATGCCCAAAGTGCTTATGCATGGGCTCACGATGACGTTAACAACAAGAACAAGTTCATTAATAACTCCGATGCTTCAGAAGTCTTTAACGGGGCTCAAGCCGGATTCTCTGATGGAAAACTAGGAAATGTTGCTAATGTTACTTCACAAACCGCTGCTTACCAAGCTGCATACAACAACGCTAGAAGCCAAGCTGGAGCTCAAACTGTTCAAGCAATCAAGGACTTCCAAGCTGTTAAGGATACAACTTACAATGCAGACCAAGGTAAAAACGATGCAGAATCAATTGCTTACACTAATGCATACGATCACATCAAGGCTGGTTTCAATGACCAAATCAACCAAACTGCATTAGTTGACACTACTGGTAAGGATTCATCATACAAGGCTGGTACTCGTATGGCTAAGGATGTTCAACTAGGTATCTCTGATGCTTCGAACAACCCAAGTCGTCCAGATTACGTCGGTACCGATACTCAAAAAGCTGCTTATGCAGCAACTCGTGATGGATACCACGACGGTAGTTACAACAGTAATACTACAATGGATTCATCATTAGCTCCTCAAAAGTACGCATACGATTATGCTTACAAGTTGGCTAAGGCTAGTGGTTTGAATTCAGCAAGCAACGGTGCCAATGTTTACATCCAAGCTGATGCTCAAGTACCAGCAATTACAGCTGATGGCATTGCTCAACAAAAGGGTTACAATGACGCCCAAGCTGGATATCAAGCATACCTAAGCAACCCAAGTGGGAGCGTAGACACTAGTCAAACTAAGGCATATCAACTAGGTTATACAGCCGCTAAGGAATCCAGAAATGGTATCGCCACATTTAACGGATTGACCAACCCAACTGCAACAACCACTGATCCAAACACTAATGCAAGTGCAAATGACCAAGATGGTTTCAACGGTGCTCGTGACGGATACTTCGCTGGAATTGCTCGTCAAACTAAGCAAGTATTCGATACCCGTTCAAGTCAATCACGTGCTTACCAAGACGCGTACGATGCAGCTTACGACTCAGCTAGAGCCAAGGCCCAAGCTGGTGCAATTGATAAGTTCGCTGGTCAAAACAACTCACAAACTAGTTGGACTCAAGCTGATCAAAATGCATACGCATATGGTCAACAAGTTGCCGATAAGGCATACAACGATGCCAACACCAAGCAAAATGCCAATGCATACACCGCAATTAACGATGCAACAGATGCTTACAGTGGTGCTAACGCCGGATTTGCTGATGGTACTTTAGGTAACAACAACTACCCAAGTGACACTTCAGCTAAACCAGTCTACTGGGCTGCATACAAGAAGGCTCAACAAGCTGCTGTGAATGCTGCAGTTAATGGTGTTACTGAATTTGCTGCTGGTGCTAGTCAACCAGCTAGTGTAAACAATACTGATCAAGTATCTAACGCTGAAAACTACGGATTCAACCAAGCTCAATCTGGTTACTCAGATAAGATGAGTCTAGGTGATCCAAATAGTTCTAACGTTTCATACATGGCTGGTTACAACTTGGCAACCGACCAATCAAATGGTATGAATGATGCCCAAAGTGGTACTCGTACTGATAGTAAGGCACTATACAGTAAAGATGCTTACAATGCCGCATACGATGCAGCTGTTAATGGTTTTGCTGATGGTAGCAAGAATGTAAATACCAACAGTAATCCAACGAATGCAGCTCAATCATTGGTATACAATGCCGTATACGGAATTACATCTCAATTAGGTACAGCCGCTGCTAAGTTAGGTGCTGTCGCTGCTCTAATGGGTAACGCCAACACTACTAACAAGGACATTCAATCACTTGCATTTAGCCAAGGTTACAACGACGCAACTAAGTCAAAACAAGATGCATTTAACAACTACAAACAAGCACACGGTACAGACACTGGTAATTACACTCAAGCATACAATGGTGTAACTGATGCAATTAACGACGTGTTGAATAACCAACCTCAAAAGGTTTCAAGCAACACTAACGTTTACAACTCTGGATACTCAAACGTATACCGTTACGCTACTAACCTTGCTCAAACCGGTGCATTGAACTACTTGAATAACACTTCTGCTACTCAAAGTACCAATGCTGATACCGACATCTACAACAAGGGTGTTAGCGATGCAACCGGTGCTTACAACGCAGCCGTTAGTGATCCTAACCAAACTGAACCAAGTTCATACGTATCAGGTGGTAACGCCGACAAGACATTCAATGGTGCTTCACTAGCATTTAACGAAATTGCTGTTGGAAACACTTCACTAGGTACTAACGGAAATACTGATCCAGTATTTACTGCCGCATACAACAAGGCACTAAATGATGCTAAAACTTACGTAAACCGTGGGGCAGTCGCATTCGGTAAGTTGACTGGATTTAACGATGTAATCAACACCGTTCATAACCAAGTTGCTTACAGTAATGCAATTGTAAGTGGTTATGTTGCTGCTCAAAGTGCTTACGTTGCTGCACAAGCTAACATGAATGATACTCATTCAAGTGATAGTGCTTACGATCAAGCTTACAGTGGTGCTGCCGCTGCCTTTAACAATGTTGTTAACGGAAACGAAAGTGACACTACTGCTAAGGATGGTAAGTCAGATGTATTCCAAGCAATGTACGATCGTGCATTGAGTCATGGAATTGCTCAATCCAAGAAGGGTGCAATTGCCTTTGCTAACGGTAAGAACCAATCAACTGCTGGTGACTCAAATGCCAAGATGTACAACAAGGGTTACTCTGATGCACAAACTGCTTACGCAGCCGCTCAAAGTGATCCAAGTCAAGCTAGTCAACACGCTAACGATACCAATAGTGACAATGCCTACAAGGGTGCCGCAGCCGCATTTAACGATGTGACAAACGATACTCCAGGTGCTCACCGTGATAACGATAGTGTTGTTTACAAGGCTGTCTACGACAAGGCATTGGCCGAAGCTCAACAAAACGCCACTGCTGGTGCCAACGCTAGATTAACTAACGTTGCTCTAAGCGACGGTGTTAAGAACATGGCCAACACCGCAGCTAAGAATGCATTCACAACTGGATTCAACGATGCTGATAAGGGTTATGCAGCTGCTCAAAACGATATGACTCAATCAAGTGCACATGGTACAACCAGCAACCTTGATAGCACATATCGTGGTGCCGCAGCCGCATTCAATGATGTTGTAAACAACACCATCAATGCTGGTAAGAACGCCGACAGTAGTTCTGTATATCAAAACGCCTACAACATGGCATTGGCTGAAGCAGTTGCTCATGCTAATGATGGTGCTCAAGCATTCTCCAATGGTCAAACATTAACTGATAGCTTGAAGAACCTACCAAACGATTCAGCAAAACGTGCATTCACAACTGGATTTAACGATGCTAAGAATGCTTATGCAGCCGCAACTGCTAACCCAGCAGATACCACTCATACTAGTCAAAGTAACTTTGACGAAACATTCCGTGGTACAGCTGACGCATACAAGGCTGTAGCAAGCCATAAGTCATCTGATGCCGGTAAGGCTTCAGATACTAACAAGGCTTACACCGCTGCTTACAACAAGGCATTTGCAGAAGCTACTAACTTTGCTCAAACTGGTGCAATTGACTTCGGTAAGAGTGTCAATCCAACACTTGGTCGTACCCAATTTGGTAATAACCAGGCTGCTAAGACCGTTTACTCAACTGGATACAATGACGCTAAGGTAAGTTATGCTAAGGCACAATCTAACCCAAGTGATCAAGGTAATCACACAAGTCAAAGCAACACCGATGAAGCATACAATGGTGCTGCCGCAGCATTTAACGATGTTGCTAACAACCAAGCTGGTAAGAATGCCACAAATGGCAACCCAGTTTACGCATCAACTTATGCTCGTGCATTGAACGAAGGTAAGGCAATCGCAAGTAAGGGTGCTCAAACTGCACCACTTGGAAATGACGCAGTCAACCAAGCACTTGCAGTCTACAAGAACAACCAAGCAGCTCAAAAGATGTTCAACACCGGTGTAACCAACGCTAACGCTGCTTACGCTGCTGCAAGAACCAACCCTAACAACACAATCAATCACAACACTTCAAGTGATTACGATGAAGCTTACAAGGGTGCTGCTGCCGGATTCAATGATGTTGCAAGTGACCAATTTAACAGTCAATTTGCTAACGATACCAACCCTGTTTACCAAAACGCTTACACTAAGGCTGCAAACGAAGCTACTGCTTACGCAACTCAAGGTGCTATCCTAGGTAACACTCCTGGTAAGCAAATCACTGACGGTTTGAATGGTTCAACTGACCAAGCCGTAATCAACGCCGTAACCTCTGGTTACAACGATGCTTACACTGGTTACGTTTCAGCTATCCAAGATCCAAGCAAGAACTTCAACCATACTTCAAACAGTAATGTCGATAAGTCATACAGCGGTGCTGCTGCTGCATTTAACGATATTGCCGGAAACAATGGTAAGGCTAGTCGTTCAATCAGCTCAGATCCTGTATACACAACTGCTTACGACAAGGCATACGCACTTGGTTTGCAATACCAAAACCAAGGTGCCGCTGATGCCGCTAACAATGTCGATGAACAAACTGGTATCGCTGCATTGAACGGTAATCAAGGTTTGATTGACGTATACGACCGTGGTTACAGAGATTCAGGCGATGGTTACAAGCTTGCTCAACAAAACAGAAATGATCAAGCTAACCACACATCAGACAGTAACTCCGATGTATCATACAACGGTGCTGCTGCCGGATTCACCGACACAATCAACGGTGAAGTTGGTAAACATCAAAACGATAACCAAACACCAACTTATCAAAATGCCTACACTCGTGCCGTAAAGGAAGCCCAAGCACAAATCCATCAAGCAACACTTGATTTCAACAATGGTTTGAATAGAGATACTCAAGCTCAACAAATCAGTGCTGGTTCTGATAAGGATGCTTACGTAACTGGTTACAACAACGCTAGTGACGTATACAAGAGCGTCCAAGACTCAGGTGAAAACGATGGTAAACACACATCAGACAGTGTTAACGATGAACAATACCGTGGTGCAATGAACGCATTCACAGATGTCATCAATGGCACTCCTGGAGCTAACGCTTCAACTGATAGTGTGGCTGCTGGTGAAAAGGAAAACACTAGTGATGTTTACGCCAGTGCTTACGCTAAGGCTCAAGTCGAAGCCACTCAAGATGCATTGAATGGTGCAACTAACTTCATCTCACCAAATGCCGCTGGTAATGCTCCAACTGCTGCTGGTAAGTTGAAAGCTTACGACAAGGGTGCAAGTGATGCACAAAGTGCTTACGAATTAGCTCAAAATGATAGAACTCAAGGTTCAACTCATTCAACTGACAGTAACTTTGATGTTGTCTACACCAACGCTGTTGCTGGTTTCAATGATGATATCAACGACCCATTAGCACCTGCTAAGAGTGGCAACGACCTAGCAACATTGACTTATAACAAGGCATTAGCACAAGCTAAGCAATCAGCTCTAAACGGTGTATTGGCATTCAACAACGATGATCATGATGCTGCATTGGCTAAGGAAGCTAAGCCAAGTGATAGGGATGCATTCAATATTGGATACAACCAAGCACAAAGTGGTTTCACTGCTGCTGAAACTAACTACTTGGATGCCGCTCATCACGACACTAACTCTTACGCTGATCAGGTCTACATCAATGCTGCTAAGGCATTTAAGGATGTTAACGACAGAACTGGTCAAGCTAAGGAAAATGTCGTAAATGATGTTGCAGGATCTGCTTACAACAAGGCCTTCAATGAAGCATTCAACACCGCAAACAATGGTGCTGATGATTCAGTTAAGGGTGCATCACAAGCTACCAATGTTGCTCAATACGCTGGCAAGAAAGCATTGACTGATGCTTACAATGCTGGATACGCTGATGCAACTAAGGCTTACGCCGATGCTGAAAACGACCACAGTAAGGCAAACGATCATACTAACGATAGTAACTACGATCGTGTCTACCGTGGTGCCGCACTTGGATTTGGTGATATTATCAACCATCAACCTGGTCAAAACGCTAAGGTTGATTCCAACAAGGCATTCGTTGATGCTTACAACAGAGCATCACAACAAGCATTCGAAAAAGCTCATGATGGTGCTATCGATGCCAACGGTCCAAAGCAAGCTCGCCAATTGAACACTAATGCTGACAAGCAAGCTTACCAAGTTGGTTTCAATGACGCTACAAACGGATACAGTGAGGCGCAAGGTAATCCTGATGATAAGGCCAAAGCTGATGAAACAACCAATGCTGGTCTAGCATATGCTGGAGCTGCTGCCGCATTTAACGATGTCGCAGATGGCAAACCAGGTGAACATGGTCAAACAATTTCAGATCTTGTTTACCAAAATGCTTACAACAAGGCATTGGCTGAAGGTAAGGCTAACGCAAATAGCGGTGCCACTGCATTTGGTCTTGGACACACACTAAGTGATGACACTAAGCAATTTGCAAGTTCAGGCGCTAAGGTTAAGGATTACACCAAGGGTTACAATGATGCTCAAGCCGCATTTGCCGCAGCTCAAGTCGACGCAAGTCAAGTCGACCAACACAAGAGTGGCAGTGATTACGATGAAGTTTACTCCGGTGCTGCTAACGCCTTTAACGACGTTTCCAACCATACAGTTGGTCAACACAGAAACGACTCAAATAATCCTGCATACGTTGCCGCATACGACAAGGCATTAACTTCTGGTCAATCAAACACCCAAGATGGTGCTTTGACATACTTGACTGACAGCCAAGACTACGACCACAAGATGGCTTCATTCACTACCCAAGCTGAAAAGAATTCATTTGCAACTGGATTTAACGATGCTAAGAAGGGTTACGAATTAGCACAACAAAATCCAATGCTTCAAAGTCATATCGATCAAAATGATCTAGATGACACTTACCGTGGTGCAGCAGCCGCATTTAACGATGTTAAGAACGGAACTGCAGGACAACACGCTAAGAGCGAAGATAATCCAATTTACCAAAAGGCATACGACAAGGCATTAACCGAAGCCATGAATTCATTCACCGATGGTGCTAACGAATTCAATGACAACAAGCCAAACTCCGCAAGTGGTGTTGACGCAAACAGTCTAGACCACACCAAGGGTTACAACGATGCTAAGGCTCAATACGAAAAGGTCTTAGTAGATGGCGATGATAACCTACCTGACAATGCAAACCCTGCACAAAAGATTGGTTACCAAAAGGCTAAGTCAGTCGTTGCCGGAATTATCGACGCAACCAGTGGTAATAAGCAACAATCAGATGATCCAAACTATGTATTGGGTTACAATTCTGCTCAAGCCGCATTGCGTGATGGTCAAGCATTTGCTCAAGCAAACGGTAAGTTTGATAACGTAAATGACATTCCAGTACCTGATGGATTAGATCCAGATGCATACCGTCAAGTATTTGCCGGTGCTTACGAAGGTTACAAGACTGGTGCGGGACTACATCCTAAGAACCCAAGTCAAACTAACCCAGCATTCGTAAATGCATACAACAATGGTTACAACAAGGCTGCAAACGATATTCCAGCCCAAGAAGATTACCTATACAACAGTAAGAAGACTAACTTCAACAGTAGAACCGACAAGAACTCGTATGAACAAGCATACAAGCAAACTGGTGATGGTTTCGCTGATGGAATTAAGAATATCGAAATGCAAAATCCTGATTCTGGTTACTACGTAAATGGTTACAAGGCTGCAAAGGTTGCACTTGCTGCAATGAAGAAGGCTAAGACTAAGGTTCAATTAACTAATGCCCAACTAAATGCATTAGGTGGTAAGACGTACGTCAACGCCTTTAACGGATACCGTCAAGGTGTTAAGGCAGCTCAAGCAAGTGCTCGTACTCACAAGAAGTTAACTGCTAAGCAATTAGCTGCTAAGGGTCAAGTATTCGCATACACTTACAACCAAGGATTCAAGATTGAAACAGCCCGTCAAACTAAGATTGGTAAGAAGTACGGAAGTGCCCGCGCAATCAAGCGTAGTCCAATTCCAATGAGTATTACCAAGAATCACTCAGCTGCATATGCTAAGGCATACGTCGCAGAGTACAAACGTCAATTCAAGGCTCACATGCCAAGATATATTTACAACGTTAAGACCATCTTTACTCACAGAAGAACTAAGTTCTCCAAGAGTTCAAGAGTTGTTAAGTACAAGTACTCAAGAAGATACAACGCACATGTCTTTAAGGTTATCGGTATCAAGTACTACAAGAACCGTGTACCAAGATATGTTGTATCCGGTGGTCGTCTAGTAACCGCTGGTCAAATGGTCCAAGATGCATATTACCGTGGTAATACTGCTAAGACTACTAAGAACAGTGGTAACAAGAAGACCAAGAACAAGCCAATGGTATTCCGTGTAATTAAACCTACCGGAGCATTGATCCATACAAGTAAGAAATACACTAAGCACAATGTAATCAGAAGAGTTCGTCAAGGACAATTGATTCACGTTGTTAAGGTTGTTAAGTACTATGGATTGACAAGACTATACCTAGGACACAACAGATACTTTACTTCAAACAAGACCTTTGTTAAGAAGGTAAGATAGTCGAAAAAAAGACCTAGCAATTTTGCTAGGTCTTTTTTGTACATATTGTTCATAAATTTTAAATTTTTCTTAAGTCTATACGAGATGAATTAACTAAAACTTATGCTAGTAGTAGAATTAAGTTGTGAAGCTTGAGAACGTTGATTTAATAAGCATAAAACGAGGAATTTTTAAACGTGATTGGGTCGTTTGAGGCTTTTATTTGAATTTTTTGTTCCAATTTAACGAGCTTCAACTTTTAAAATTGGTTAATTTAGATGTTCTGTTTGTATAAAACACTAAATTAAGGATTTAGAGAGTCAATAAATAACAGGGGAGGGCTTTCTTTGCAATACAATAAGAATGAATTTCAAAAAACCAATGATAAAAAGATTCTACGAAAAGTAAAGAAACAATGGGTTGTCGTCTCATTAGCTTCATTTGCTTTTCTAGGTGGAACTTCACTGGCATTAATGTCACACGGAGTTTCTGCTCATGCTGATGATACTACCAAGAACAATACTGAAGTTGTTCAACCTAATAACAATCGACAGTCATCAAACCAACAATCTGATGATAATAAGCAAACTGCATCAAATAATGATCAACAAAATCAAAATGATGCAAACAAGGATAATGGTCAATCAACCAACAATAACGATAACCAAAGCCAAAATGATAACAGCGACAAGAAGCTATCAAATCGTTTAGGTGCAACCGATCAATCCAATAATCAAAATCAAACTACTGACATTGTTAACAACCAATCCGCTAACGATGCCACTAATTACCAAAAACATTTACAAGGTAACACTAAAGATTCAAATGATGCTAACAAGCAATATACCCAATCAATTAATCAAGGTGTCAACGATGCTTACAGTAATCGTAAGGCCGATAATGATGATATAACTGACAACAACAGCAAGGAACTATACAGTGCTGCTTACGAAGGGGTCAATGCTGATCAATCCAAGAGTGTTTCAGACAACATGGCCAATTCATCAATCGACGATATTAAGAAGGCTGCAGCTAATACTTCATCAATGCTATACATCGCTTACAAGTATGGTGTTGATTTTAGAAAGACTGCCGATGCCGCATTCAACGATGCGACAACTTCTGGATCAGACGATTACACCCAAGGAAGCAATCGTCCTAG
This sequence comes from Apilactobacillus zhangqiuensis, assembly GCF_019656215.1. GTDB lineage: Bacteria > Bacillota > Bacilli > Lactobacillales > Lactobacillaceae > Apilactobacillus > Apilactobacillus zhangqiuensis. The sequence goes on along the minus strand of NZ_BPLK01000004.1, from coordinate 70,397 downwards.
TGCCGATTCCGGTCTACAATCAATGTACGATAATGCATACATGGGTGTTAGAAACGCATTAAACCAACAATTTGATTCAAAAGATAAGTTTAACGTATCTGGATATGACGCCAAACCAGATGATAAAAATGTGCCAGAAAACAACACTGATACCAGTGCTGCTCAATACAAGACAACATTTAACAAGATGGTAAACGACTTCAATAATGGAATCGTTTACGCTAATAACAACAATCAATTTAATAGTGCCATGGTTGCTTCAGGAACCAACAGTATCCAAAAGATTGTTTTAACTAACAACATTAACTCCAGTGGAACTGTTACTAACCTAGGGAACCTAGTAATTGATGGTCAAAATAAATTCTCACTAGGTGGAACATACACATTTAACAAATCTGACAGCACTTCTGTTGTTAAGATTCAAAATGTTACTAGCTTAGCTAATCCATACGTTGTAAACGGAAATGGATTCGTTGAATACGATAACGTCAGATATAACAATACCTTTGACAATCTATTCAATCCAAATAATGGTAATGGTAACTATGTATTAGGTGCTAATGTCTATGCCTCTGATGCAACCACAAACAATGGTGTGATTACATATGCAGAAACATACAAGAACTTGAACCCATCCGGTGGTAAGTTTGTCGTCGGTGAAAACGGTCAATATGCCTTTAACTCATTGATGGCTAACTACATCGTGTTCCAAGAAAACGCCAACGTTAACTTGAACCCGGTTGAAATTGATAACTACGTTTACCAAAAGAGTTGGGGAAAGACTGTAAAGACTAACTACATCGATTCTACTATGATGCCTAGTTATGGAATTGTTGCTAACAACAACATTAACGTCCACAAGGGTGCCAAGGTAAACATTACTTTGAGTAATAATACCAATGGTATTCGTGTTGGAAACGTTAATAATCCGGCCGATACCGGATCAGGTGATAGCGGAAATATCGTTATCAAAGGTACCGTTAACTTAGTTGTTCCAGATGGTGTTACACCAACTGCTTTGAACTCCAACTTGGTTAATGGTCCAAATAACACATCCTCTGTTGCCAGTGGATGGAACAACAAGCGAGCAGATGCCGTTGTTTGGCTAGGTCACGGAATGCAAATCCTAAGTGGTGGTGCATTCAACGTTGATGCTAAGATTCCAACCACTGCCAATGCCGGTTTGTACAACGCCTTTATTTATGGTCCATATTCAACCATGACTACCGGTGGTCGTAGAAACCAATCAAGCAGTAAGATTGTAGTTCTTCAAAACGGGACACTAAATGTCAACATGAATACTGGTTCAAAGGATCACCCAATTCGTGTTGCCTTCCTACCAATCGTTGCATTTAACCCAAAGAAGTTTAACTTAACACTAAACGTTACTCCTGGTTCTTCAATGGGAGCTGCCGGTCCAAAGTTAAGTCTTTCTTCAATTGATGTTTTCGGTGCTATTTTGGACCAAGGAAACATCGCAAGTATTAAGACTAATAGTGGTTACCTATTGAACCCATACATCTATCACTATCGTCGTAATGGTACTGCACTGGGTGAAAACGATGACAGTTTCAACAGTAGTGAAATTTTCCAAGATATTAACGGAACCACTAACGGATACAAGCCATCCGGTTCTGATAGTAGTAAGAAACGCTTTAGTTTCAGTTATCCATACACCTGGGGTGAAGTGCCAGATACAGGTGTGACTGTTAACAATGTCAGCTTCGATCAAGCATTTAACTACTTACAATACTTTGTTCAATTGTATGAAGACATTATCGCAAGTAAGCAAGACTACAGTGATCAAGTCTTAAACGGTAACATTGTTAACCCAGATCCTAACCGTAGTGGTGCTTATAACCCAGAAAAGGCTAAAAACGGTGATAATCCAACCCAAGCTGAAATTAATACTGCGATTGCCAACGTCTGGAAGAATGATGTTAACAGAGCAATTAATTCAACCTACTACTTGAATGATACTAATAATCAAAATGCATTAAACACACAAAAAGCTTACCTAAGTGGAAGCACATTTGCTGATTTAGCAGGGATGAGTAAGAGAGAACTTGCTAACAAGCTTAAGAATATTAATGATCCTGATCTACCAAACATCATCATTAATATCGCTAAGGCATTAGGACAAACTGTTGCGGGGATGTCTGATAACCAAAACATTGTTAAGAGAATTAACGAAGCATTTAATGGTAATACACCAAAGGTTATTTCAGGACAAAACGCCAGAAATGATACATCTATCGACTTTTCTGGTTCTCCATCAATTGAATTTGACCACAACATTCAAACATATCAAGATGCCAACGGTCACTACCACGCTAAGTTTGAAGCAACATTAAATAATCCTGGTGACGATGCTAAGGAACACCAAGTAGAAGTTCACTACGTTACAGGTTCATTTGATGCTAAGTCAAATAACGGTGATGTCTACCGCAATATGTACAAGGCTAATAACAATAATGAAACATTAGCCCAAACCATCACTTTGAATCCAAGCAATTCAACTACACTAAGTGATGGTAGCATTCAATTCAACGGTGATATTGATTTAGGTACTAAGCCAATCGATACTGTCGGAATTCGTTTGAATACATTCATGCAAACTGGTTTGGCAGATTGGCAAGGACCTGCATATCAACCAATTGCCAGTGTTTCAAGTTCACTTCGTCCTGGTAACAACAGTTACCAAACTAACGTTGAAGGTTTCAACAGTGTTTGGACTCGTCTAGACAATGGACAAGAACTTAAGCTAAAGGGTAACTACGGTCCTGATAACGATATGCACTCAATTGCCGCAATGCCTACTGCACAAGGTTTCTTGAAGAACATTAGTGGTATTTTGAACCACTTAAGCGATCGTGATACCAACGAAGCTCAATACTACACTAATAAGACTTCAAGTGATCCACTACCAAGCCCAGAATATCGTGAATACCTAATTAATAATCAAAACATCACACCATTCGATGATTCATCATACAGTGGTGCAGATGCAAACAATAAGGAAACAAGTTTTGCAACAGTCAGAGTTATCGCTTCTAACGGTGACAAGACTAGATTAGTTGGTATTGCTAAGATGCCAGTCGATGCCATTTTAAATAACGGTTCATACGATACTTCCAACTACCAAGCAAAGACCGCATTTACCAAGTTAGCCAGTGATGTATCCAACAATAACAAGGGTTACACTCTTGATTTATCACAAACTCCAATGAAGCAATACGATAAATCAACTTATGATATCTTTGTTCCAGATGTTCAATTCGTCCAAGATGGAGCATTACTACCAATCGATACTCCTTCAGGAACTAAGATTCCATTTAAGGGGATTGCTAAGGTTGATAAGTCAACTGGAAACGTAATTTCAATTACACCACAACTTCCTGGTTTTGCCGTTTCAGCCAATAATAATGGTCTAAACGCAGATGGTTATGGAATGTACACCGTTCAACCAGCTGTAGGTACCGCTACTGTTTACATCGATGATGCTAATGGTAACCCAACCGGCTTAACCGCATCAGTTCAAGTCAAGGGTAATAGTGATGGTACTGTTAATGCTGTACAGACAGTTAACGTTTCATCTGGTAAGAACGATGGTTTGCAATACACCATTGATAACAAGACCAAGATTGGGATTGTTACCGATGCAAAGGGTAATCCAACTTACCACGTTCAACTAACTGGTAATAGTGATAAGAAGTTCGTAAACGTTGTTACTCCTTCAGGTAGCACTGTTGATCAAGGTGGATACAGACGCCAAGATGCTGATGGTAGTCTTCATACAGTTACCTACCTACCAGGTTTCGATTCATCTGCCAATACTCAAACCACAGGAACAGGTGCTAATCAAAAAGATGTCGTTAAGCCATCTGCTAACCCGGTTAGTGTCAAGATTCCAGTATATCAACCAGGTACCACTACTCAATTAATGGTTAACAATAAACCAGTCTTTATTGAAGCATCTGCTCAAGGTCAAAATGATGGTACTTCAAAGATTACCGATATCAAGGGTAGAGGTATCTATAAGACTGACGATGGCAAGAAGTACAAGGTAAGTGTTGGTGACAACGTTAAGGCTTACACTGATAATTCTGGAAATGTCATCGTTTATGCTGAAGGTCAAGTTGATAATGATGTTATTACTAAGACTCCAGCCATTACCCAAGATGGCGTCGCCGTCGATGGTGGTGCAACCGTTATTAATAGTGATGGCACATTGACGATTAAACCTGGTATGCCTGGTTTTGATGGAAGTAACCCAGGTCAAATGAAGGGAAATAGTGCTGTTGTTACACCATCAGCTTCTCCAGTTCGTATTACCGTTCCCGTAATTAGTAGTGTTGATGGTAGTCACGTTGGTGTCGTTCAAGTTGATGTTCAAGGTAATAACGATGGTCATTCATATGTTGTTGGAGTGAACACTCAATCTGAATTCAGAGACAGTGTCGGTAATAAATACGCGGTCAATAAGGGTGATGTTTTAACTCCTCAATACAATGCTGGAAAAGTCACTGCATCAATTGTTGCTAAACCAGCACCTGTAGCTGATTACTCTGTAGAAGCGGTTACTGATAAGGGTAACGATATTACTGCAGGAGCTACGATTAAGACCAAAGATGGCGTTAAGACATCAGTATCTAACATGCCTGGTTTTGATGGCAGTACACCAGCCAAAATAGATGCCACTGGTAGTGCTATCTTGACTCCTTCAAAGAGTCCGGTTCAAACAACTATTAATGTTTTAGATGCTAATACAGGTGATAAAATTGGTACTATGACCGTTCACGTTCAAGGTAATTCAGATGGTAATTCATACATTACATCAATTGATTCACCAAGCAACGCGACATTGACAAATGGACACAATGGATACACTGTGACAACCGGAACTGCAATTGCTCCTGATATGAGTGATCCAGGTAATTTCAATGTTTACGTTACCCCAAGTTACGTTGGTACTGAACAAGTAAATGCGATAACTGATTCAGGTAACTCAATCAAGGGTGGTGCTACCATCTCAGCAAATGCTTCAGGTGGAAAACAAGCAACTGCTAACATGCCTGGGTTCGCACCATCTCCTAACGCACAATTCGATGGCAACGGTGATGCTATCTTAGAACCTGCGACCTCACCGGTTCAAACCAACGTGGACATTATCGATCAAGATTCTGGTCAAAAGGTCGGAACTGCGACCGTCATGGTTCAAGGTAACGAAGATGGTACTTCTCGCATTACCAGTGTTGTTAACGGCGGATTTGTCGGTATGCAAGACGCAAGCGGCAAGCACATTAGCTACACTGTTACTGCCGGTAGTGCAATTGACTTGAATAAGGATAGTCAAGGTAATTACACCCCAATCATTAACGTTGCTAAGAAAGCATTTAATTACAATACCGGTGATAAGGTGCCAATCCAACGTGAAGATGGCACAATTCTTCCATTCTCGGGAACCATTAGCTATGACAAGGATGGTCATATGGTGGTAACTCCTGATTTGCCAGGATACAATCCTCAACAAAATGACAAGGATACTTCATTTAACGTTACAACTAATAACACCCCTCAAGCAGTCAATGTTCACATTTACAATGCTTTGACCGGTCAAGACACTAATAAGGTTGTAAACGTTCTAATCACTGGTCACAATGACTCAAGAAAACAAGATAAGAAACCTGTATACATCGACATTACAGCATTATCTGATCAACAATCAGATGGTGTTGTTGCTGATAATACAGACACTACTAAACCAGTTGCTAAGATTACTGATAGCGATGGTAACAAGTACACAATCAATAACGTGCTAACAGCAAACAAGGATGTCTTGGTTCACGTTGCTTCAAATAGTAACGATTCAGATTACTACTACCTATCATTGCTTCCAGATGGTACGCCAGTTGACCAACAAACAGTTGATGTAGTAACCGCCAATGGTTCAAGTGTCGGTAAGGGTACTTACAACGCCAATACCGGTAACGGTAAACCTTTCGTAACACCTGACAATCCTGGTTTCACATCATCAACAGCTAAGAAGTACAACGGTCAAGACAAATACATTGTTACACCAACAACTTCTCAAACTAACATTTCAGTGACTGACGGTAATGGCAATGTCATTAACAAGTCTGTCAATGTAACTGTCAGTGGTGATGCAAACGGTAATACCACAATCACTAAGGTACCAAACAACGGTGTTGTTACCGGAAGTGATGGTAATACCTACCAAATCAACCCAGGTCAAACCATTCAACCAAATACACCAAACACTATTGGTGGTGGTTACAACACCACTGGTCAATTGATTGGCATGGGTAACGTTGCCGTTACAACAGACGGTCAAAAGACCAATTCAACTATCAGCAATCTTCCTGTTAATACGAATGCTGATGGCAGCCAAGTCGTTACTAAGAATACAACTAGTTCCGATGGTTCATACATCATCCCCGCAGGTTCAGTTGTTTCTAGCAATGGACAAAACCAACCAAGTGTTGATGGACTACCATACAATTCAACTGATCAAACCGTCACAATAAAAAATGTTCACTTTATGCATAAGGATAAAGACACCGGATTGACCGGAACCATTAAAGGAATCGTTGGTCCAGATGGCAAGATTAATGTTGTTAACGATACCACATTAGTTGGTAACAATAACGATGCCTACACTGCTAAGGCCAACACAATCGTTGAAAAGACAGTTAATAATGGTGTTACTAAATACCACGTTCAAACTGTTGGACACAAGATTAGAAAAGATGTTCCAGCAATCGCCGGAGCTAACGGTCCAGTAATTAACAATGGTGCAACCGTTACTTATGACCCTAAGACAGGTGTAAAGACAGTTACATCTAACGTTGCTGGATTCGGTTTGGATAACGATCAAAAGAGCGAAGTAATTCCTGCTAACACCAGCACCAGTCAATTTAAACTAACTCCAATTAAGGAAACAATTGACGGCGTTCACAATGACCAAAATGGCCAAGACACTGGATCAACTACTGATCAACTACAAGTCCAAGGTCATGACGATGGTAGTGTGACTGTCACTTCAAATACTTCTTCAAAGGACGGCAAGTACGTCATTCCAGCAGGTGCTAAGGTCACCAAGAATGCCGATGGTATTTACCATGCCGAATCATTATCAAGAAACCCAGACGGTACTGTCACAATTAACAATGCTTCTTACGATGGTACTAACGGTACCAGTGTTGTTAAACCAGTTGTGGCTCATCTAAACGATGACGGTTCACTAACTGTTAATAGTGATACTGCCGTTGAAGACGGTAAGGGTAATGTCTACGTTGCCAAGAAGGGCAGCAAGATTACTCCGGTAGTTAACCCAGATGGCTCCACTACTTATCACATTGCTAGTCAAGTTCAACAACAAGATCAAGTCGTTCCTGCTAAGGCTGGTAAGAACGGTGGAACAATTCAAGGTGGAGCAATCATCCATACCAATCCAGATGGCACTAAGACAATCAAGTCTAACGTTCCAGGATTCACTGGTAACGACAATGTTTCATCTGATACCGACACCAGCCTTCCAGTATTAACACCTGGTATTACCACACTACCAACTACTCACGCTGATGACGTTAATAGTAAGGATACTGGTAAGGTAATTACCAACATGAGCGTTCAAGGACACGATGATGGTTCAGTTACTGTTGTTGAGAATACCAAGACTGACGATGGAACAAACGTTGCAATGGCAAACTCACCAGTCACAATCAACACTGATGGAAGTTACCACGTTCAAACTCTTCCAATCGATAAGAATGGTAACGTTATGATTAACGAAGCCACAATTACCGATGAAAATGGTAAGAGACTAAATAGTCAACCAATCTACGCTAAGTTAAACGACGATGGTTCATTAACATTGAACCAACCATCTGATGGTGGAGTTCACACCATTACTCAAGATGGTTATGCATATCAAGCTAACAATGGTACTTCAGTCATTAAGACCGGTAATGGTTACCAAGTTAAGAGTGAAGACGATACCGCCAGAATTACCAACGCTACATTGATCGACGAAAAGGGTAATAAGGTTGATGGTACTGCATCAATCAATGTTGATAAATCAACTGGTAAGATTCTACCAAGTTCAGACTTATCAAACGTTGCTACACTAGGTGGTAACCACGAAGGATACCACATCAGCAATCCTGATACTCAAACTGTTGATTGGGGCGATGGTAAGGGTAACGTCAATACCAATGCTTCCGTTAAGGTTGTTGAAAACTATCCATATGATTTCATTTCTGATGTGAAGTTCAAGAATTCATACACTGGTGAAGTCTTTACCGATGGTTCCAAGACATACCAATTAAAGGTTACTCATTCAGATGGAATGCCAATTAACTACGGTACAAAGGATGCTGCTAAGGCAATTAATGAATTACCTGATAACTATGTATACGATGCCGGAAAGAACATCATTGTTAACAAGAATAATGACGGTAGTTTTGAATATGTAATTCCGGTTGTTCCTACCAAGGCTGAACTACCAACAGCCATTATTGATGGTAAGGATAATCAAGAAAAGGCAATTACCAAGTTGCCAGTTAATACTAACGAAGATGGTACAATCACTACTTCTAAGGACCACGTGGCTAAAGGGATGAACGATGATCCTAACTACTACTTTATTCCAAAGGGTTCAAACGTTCGTCAAGAAGCCGATGGCACGTACCATGCTGATGGATACACCATCCCCGCAAACCCAGATGGGACCTTCGACATTACCACTGGACAATACGACAAGGATGAAAACACTTCATACCCAGGTAAGATTACCGCCAATATTGATCCCGGTACTGGCAAGATCACCATTGCTAAGGCTTCAGTAACCAAGGCGCCAGATGGCACAATCTACCAAGTCGATGAAGGCGAAGAAGTAAATCCTAAGTATGAAAATGGTGATGTTCAATATCACGTTGCCGCTCATGCTGTACCAGCAACTCAAAACATCCCTGCAAAGGCCGGTACCAACGGTCAACGCATCGATAATGCTGCCACAGTCACAATCAACCCAGATAATGGTACTAAGACAATCGCTTCTAACATCCCAGGATTTGCTGGACAAACCAATGTCCCAGTTGATCAAGATACTGGAAACGTCGTCTTAACACCAACTAACGATGTCATTAAGGGTGTTCACTTTAACGATGACGGTAAGGACACCGGTTCAATTGGTGACGTTCCTGTTAAGGGTAACCAAAATGGTGACATTGTGGTTACTAAGAACACTAAGTCAAGTGATGGCAAGTACATGATTCCTGCTGGTTCAACCGTAACCAAGGGAACCAATGGTAACTACCACGGCGATTCATTCCCAGTCAACCCAGATGGAACTATCAACATTCCAAATGGTAGTTATGATGCTTCAGACAAGACATCACAAACCGGCAAGTTAATTGCTAAGGTTGACGATAATGGGAACATGACTGTTGCTAAAGGCAGTGTTACCAAGGATGACAAGGGGAATGTATATATTGCCCACAGTAATACACCAATTACTAAGTCAGTCGATCAAGATGGTAACGTTACTTACCATGTCAACGCTGAAAAGGTTGCTCAAGATCAATCTATTCCAGCAAAGACTGGTCAAAATGGTACTATGACTGATGGTGCTGCCAAGATTCATGTTAACGATGATGGTAGCAAGACCGTTGTTTCAAACGTTCCTGGTTTTAAAGGCTACGATATTCCTGAAGGACAACCAGTACAAAACCCAGTTGTCTTAACACCAAGTGCCCAAAACATTAATGGTGTTCACATGGATGACATTAACGGAAATGACATCGGTGAAACTGCTGATAACCTACCAGTTATTGGCCAAGATGATGGTTCAATTAAGACCACCAAGTCAATCACCACTCCAGACGGTAAGATTATTCTTGCTAATACCAAGGTAACTAAGGATAAGGATGGCAACTGGCACGCTCAATCATACCCATACGATGCAGGTAACAGACAAGTAACCTTATCACAACTTCCAATCAAGGATGATAAGGGTAACGTAATCGACCACCAAGATGTTGTTGCCAATGTTGATTTAGCAAACGGAACACTTTCTGTTGCCAACCCACAAGGTGTTCACGCAACTACAAGCACCGATGCATATCAAGCTGATGCTGGAAATCCAATCGTTTCAGACAACAATCATTTGTATGTAAATACCTACAACGATACTGCCGTTATTCATAACGCCACATTGATTGACGTTAACAACAATACCAACGTCGGTAGAGGCATGGTTAGAGTCGATAAGACTACCGGTAACATCTTGATTGCCGACTTACCATCAACTGGTGGTAACCAAAATGCAGGATTCCACGTTTATGATCCAACTGGTCAAACTGTTCAATGGAGTGACGAAACTGGTAACGTTAACGACAATGCAATTGTCCGTGTTACCGACAACGCACCATACCACGAAAACAACCACGTTAAGTTCATGAACATTTACAATAACCAAGTCTTTACAGACAACACTAACAACCCATCAATTAAGGTTAACGATGATGACTTACTACCAATTTTTGCTGGTGGTTCAAATGCTGCTCAAGCCGTAACTGGTATTCCAAGTGGATACAGCTACGCCAAGGGTAAGCAAATTATCGTTCAACAAACTAATAATGATGATGACAGTGATAAAGACAAGCGTACCTACATTGTTCCAGTTGTTCCAGTACAAGGTGAAATCACCAATGCTAGTGTCTTGGATCAAAAGGGTGACGTTAAGGTTGACCACAGTCAATCATTACCTGTTGTAACTAACGATGATGGTTCAATTAACACCACTAAGGATGTTATCGCCAAGGGCAAGGATGGTAACTACTACGTCATTACCAAGAACACATCGGTTGTTCCAAACAGTTCGGGTGATGGTAGTTACACTGCTCAAGGTAGCAAGTTAACCACTAACCCAGACGGAACAGTTAACATTGATAAAGCTCATTTAGATGACAAGACCGATCCTTCCAAGTCTGTTATCAGCGATGTTTCAGCCAACGTTGATCCATCAAATGGAACTATGACCGTTAACAAGACTACCGTTGTAACTGATCCAACCGATCCAACAAAGGCATACCAAGTAAATCCTGGTGATCCAATTACCATTACTAAGGATGCCAACGGTGAACCTGAATACCATATTCCAGCTACGATTATTGAACAAGATAAGAAGGTTAACGCTCAAGTTGGTCAAAACGGTTCAGTTCAAGATGGCGCTGCTACTATTCACGTCAACAAAGACGGTAGCAAGACAGTCATTTCCAATGTTCCTGGATTTAGCGGTGACACTATTCCAAACGGTGAACCACTACCAACTAACCCAGTATTGAAACCAACTGCTGGTACCATCGACCACGTTCATGTCTTGGACAACGATGGTAAGGATACTAGTTCAACCATTGATAAACTTCCAATTCAAGGTCAAAGCGATGGCTCAATTAAGGTAACTCAACCTGTAACTACTCCAAACGGTAGAATCATTCTACCTGGTAGTGAAGTCACCAAGGATAGCAATGGTAACTGGACAGTTCCATCATATCCATATGATGCCAACACTCGTCAGGTAACATTGCCAAACGTTGCTGTTAAGGACGCAAAAGGCAACGTTATCGGCGTTCGTGATGTTCATGCCAACATCGACTTGAACAAGGGAACGATGACTTTAGCTGATGATCAAGGAGTTCACATTGTTAAAGGCAAGCAAGCATATCAAGCTAATGCTGGTACAGAAATTAACAATGACAATGGTTCATACTCATTGACCGCCAAGGATGATACCGCAGTAATCAATAATGCAACATTGATTGATAATAACGACGGTGCTCCTAAGGGTAATGGTAAGGTTGTTATCGATAAGACTACAGGTCATGTCTTAGACGCTAACTTGCCAAGTGGTGGATATGAAAACAATGGTTACCACGTATATCAACCATCAACACAAGTTGTTGATTGGATGGATAACAACGGCAACATTGATTCAAATGCCAAGGTTGTAATTGCTGATAACTCTCCATATTCAGCAAGACAAAACGTTCAATTTATTGATATTTACACCAATAAGCCAGTTTCTGCCGATACCACTAAGTACTTTATCTACGCAAACGATAAGGACAATACTCCTATCTATGCAGGTAGTGCTGACGCATACAAGGCTGTTTCAGCAATTCCTGATGGCTACAAGTATGCAACCGGAAGACAAATTCAAGTCGTTGCTGATCCAACAGACCCAGCTAAAAGTTTGTACCAAGTACCAATTTACCCATCAAAGGGTGAAATTGATAACGCCTCAGTATACGACCAAGCTGGTAGCATTCAAGTAGACCACGGTCAAAAACTACCAGTAACCACCGATGATAATGGTAATATCACCACAAGTGATAACGTCATTGCTAAGGGTAAAGATGGTAATTACTACATTATTCCAAGTGGTTCAAACGTTAACATGAACCCAGGTGACAACTCATATGAAGCTGTTGGTAACAAGTTGCCTTCGCCAAGTGATGGTATCGTCAATATCGCCAATGCTCACTACGATGACAAAGACGATAAGACTAAGTCAGTAATTGGCCCCGTAACCGCTAAGGTCGATCCAGATAAAGGTACAATGACAGTCGACAAGACCGCCGTTGTCACTGATCCAAATGACCCAACCAAGGCTTACCAAGTTAATGCCGGTGATTCAATTACCATCAAACCAGACGGTAAGGGTGGAGTTGAATACCACATGGAAGCCACTCCAATTGACCAAGATAAAACAATCGATGCTCAATTAGGTGATAATGGTAAGACTGAACCAAATGGTGCCAAGGTTCACTACAACAATGATGGTACCAAGGACATCATTTCAAACGTTCCAGGTTACACTGGTCAAAAGGGTCTACCTAATGATGCTGATACCAGTCATGCTAAATTGACTCCTGTAAATGATGTTGCTCACGATGTATCATTTGATACCGACAAGAAAACTACCGGTTCTACTGGTGACGTTCCAGTCAAGGGTGATGATAAGGGTAATATCATTGTGACTCAAAATACCAAGTCAACTGACGGTAAGTACATGATTCCAAAGGGAACCAACATTACCAAGGGTGACGACGGCAAGTATCACGGTGATTCACTACCAATCAACCAAGACGGCACCGTAACTATCAATAACGCCAACGTTAACGATAATAAGGGTGACACTAAGGCCCACAAGGACTTAGTTGCCAAGGTTGATGATCAAGGTAACATCACAACTGCCAAGGATGAAATTGCTAAGGGTGATGATGGTCATGACTACATCATTCCAGCAGGTTCATCTGTAACTAAGAACGAAACCACAGGCCAATACCAAGTAAACGGAAGTCCACTTCCAATTAAGGATGGTCAAGTCACAATTGATAATGCTCACTATGATGACAAACTAGAACCAGGTAAGGGCGTCATTAACAGCATTGTGGCAAATGTCGATGACAACACTGGTAAGCTAACCGTAAGCAAAGACACTGTCGTTGCCGATCCAAGTGACCCAGGTCGTGTTTACAAGGCCACTGCCGGTGACCCAATTACCATCAAGTCAGATGGTAAGGGTGGAGTTGAATACCACGTTGATGCAACTCCTATTGTCCAAGACGAAAAGGTTCCAGCACAACCAGGTAAGAACGGGAAGGTTCAACCAGGTGCCGCAACTATTCACTACAATAGTGATGGTACTAAGGATGTTATCTCAAACGTTCCTGGTTTTACTGGTCAAACTAACGTACCAGCTAGTCAAGGCATCACTAAACCAGTATTAACTCCAACTCAAGGAACAGCTTCTGATGTTCACTTTGATAATGATGGCAAGAATACTGGTGCTAAGGCCGACTTACCAGTCAAGGGTGATGATGATGGCAACGTCGTCGTAACCAAGACTACTAAGTCAAATGACGGTAAGTATGTAATTCCTGCCGGAACCGTCATTACCAAGAATGATGATGGTACTTACCACGGTGATTCACTACCAATCGATGAAAACGGCAATGTTAATATTGATAATGCGAATGTTGTCGATGAAAGCGGTCATCCACAAGCTCAAACTGACTTGCCTGCCAAGATTGATGACGATGGTAACATCGTCACAACCAAGACCAAGTTGGTTAAGGGCAACGACGGTAACTATTACATGGTTCCAGCCGGGTCATCAGTAACTAAGAACAAGGATGCCGGTGCTTACCAAGTAAATGGTAATAAGATTCCAGCTAACGCCGATGGGACTCTAAATATTGATAATGCATTCTTCGATGATAAGAATGATAAGACCAAGTCAGTAATTGGACCTGTAACAGCTAAGGTTGATCCAAATACCGGTGACCTAACAGTTGCCAAGACATCCGTTGTAACTGATCCAACTATTCCACATCGTGCTTACCAAGCAGATGCCGGTGATCCAATTACAATGGAAACCGATAAGAATAACAACGTTTCTTACCATGTTTCAGCAACGCCAATTCAACAAGATGAGCAAAAACCTGCTCAACCTGGTGAAAATGCTAAACCAACAGATGATGCTGTAACTATTCATATCAATAGAAATGGTAGCGAAACAATTGAATCCAATATTCCTGGTTACGCTGGAACAACAATTCCAAACGGTCAACCAGTGCCAAGTGATCCAGTATTGTCACCAATTAATGATGAAATCGACCATGTTCATTTCAATCACGATGGTAAGGATACTCAATCCATTGGTAAGTTACCTGTTAAGGGTGATGGAAACGGAGAAATTATCGTCAATAAGCCAACTCGTTCTAGCGACGGTAAGTACTTGGTACCTGCTGGGTCAACTGTTACCAAGAATCAAGATGGAAGCTACCATGTTGAATCATTCCCAATCAACGCTGATGGGACTATCACAATTGATAATGCTCACTTAGATGCTAGCGATAACACCTATGCGGCTGGTAGAGTGATTGCTAGAGTTGATAATAATGGCAACTTGATTGTTCAACACAAGTCTGTTGTTAATAATGGTCATGGTTACAACTACACTGCTAATGAAAATACAATCATCAAAGCGGTTGTTAATAGCGATGGTATAACTACCATGCATGTAGTAGCGGTTAAGTCTCATGCAGGTCAATCCCCTGAATCTGCAGGTAGAAGCCGTGCTGCTAAGCTATTACCAGTTGAAAACATGAAGAACAAGGATGCCGATTATGTAAACAGATACATGCAAGCATACAAAGCTGAATTGAACAGAAAGGCACCTTCATATGTATACAGTGTGAAGGGACTATACCTACACAGTTCAGCTCACTTCACCGTTAAGAACCGTGTGAAGGGTTATGCTAAGAAGCCAAGAAGATTAGCACATGTCTTCAAGGTTAGAGGCGTTGTCTTAGATCATAATAAGTATCCACGTCTAAAGGTTAACGGTGGTTACATCTACTTCAATAAGAACATTAGGGATGCTTACTACCGTACCAACCATCCATTATTCCGTGTTATCAGAAAGACTGGAGTATTGATTCACACTGACAAGAAGTTCCATTATGGTAAGCGTAGACGTGTAATCAGACTTCGTCGTGGAGCATTGATCCACGTTAAGAAGGTTGTTAAGTTCTACAGCATTACTCGTTTATACATTGGTAATGGTCAATATGTCACTTCCAACAAGACTTATGTTGCGCTTGCTAAGAAGAAGAGAGCACCACTTTACGTTTACTGGACTAACAAACGTGGAGTTTATGTAAATACTCACTTCACTCGTAAGAATGCTGTTAAGTACTTCAAGAAGAGACCTAGAAATAAGGCCAACGCTTACAAGGTATTAAGAATCGTCAAGACTAAGAACGGTACTAAGTATCGTATCAAGCGAGGCTACATTAATGCCAAGGGCACAATTCATGCATACTACGTTCGTCGTACTAAGCAAATTCGTGTCATCAGAAATAAGGGCATCTTAGTACACACTGCTAAGAAGTTCACTAAGCGTAATGCAATTAAGCACTTCAGAAAGAACACAATGATCCGAGTAAGAAGCGTAGCTAAATTCTATGGAATTACCAGATTCTATATTGGACATGGTGAATACATCACCGCAAATAAGACCTGGGTTAACAGAATTAAATAGAATTTAAAAATACCCGTTAGGATTTTTCCTAACGGGTATTTTTTATTCTTTTTTATAAAAAAGGCGTGGTGTAAGGTATGTATAAACATTAATTATAATAAAGTTTTTAATCGATTTATTAATTGTTGTTGTATTTCTTTAAGTTTTTCTAAAACCGATTGTTTGCTACGGCAATCGTTGCTTTAATAATATATTATATTCGTTGTATAAAAATAATTTAATTTAATTATTATCGAATTTTAAAAGAGGAGGTGTCCTTCATTGAAATACAACAAGAACAAAATCAGAAAGTTCAACGATAAGAAAATTTTGAAAAAAGTAAAGAAACATTGGGTCGTAGTATCGATTTCATCCTTTGCTCTTTTTGGTGCGGCCAGTTTTACTTTAATGACCAATCAGGTTAACGCTTTAGCAGACGATACTGATAGGGAACAAGCAGCCGTTGTTCATCATAGTACTTATGCTAGTCACCAGATAAGTACAGGGGTAAGCGGAAGTAGCACTAGCGCCACCGTTAACTCAATTGATGCATTATCAACCAGTGAGTCTAGTTCGGCTAACGTGCAATCAAGTGCAACTGTTAAATCCATTTCAGATACTAGTGCTGACAATTCGCAAAGTAGCAATGAAAATCGTTTAGATACAAGTTCCAGCAACGTTCAAAGCAGTAATTCCAACAATTCGTTGAATGGAGTTGGTTTGTCAGAAGCGCAATCAATCATCGATCAAATGGCTTCATCTGCACAAAGTAATATTGATAGTAATGCAGCTAATTATCGTTCTAATTTAACACAAGGATTAAGTTATCGCGATAACTTCGGAACAACACCACAAACGGTTTATTTCAATGACGCCAATAATTTGCAACAACTTGGTGGTGGAGCATTTCAAGGATTTATGGCGAACAATACCAATGCAAATAATTACCAAATCTTAAATTCGTCAACACCGAGTGCAAATGGTGTTAACCAATTAAATAATCCTTACAATATTACCAGTCCAGGAACCACGTACGTATTAACCTCCAACGCAGCACTTAGACAAAACTACCTGGGAACGCCAATTGTTACCGTTGAAATTAAGGGGACAAATCCGACCTTTTTGACACCGGTAGTTTTTTATGATGCCAACAGGAATCCAATTACCGGAACCGATGGTAATCGAGCTATCGGAATGGCAGTATTAAATAGTTCCAACAACGCATTGCAGCAGGTGACTAGTTATTACAACTTAAATGGTACTAACTATGTTGCAAACGTTGGATCAAAGCTATCAATGGATTCTAACTATAACTATGTCGTAACGTTAACACCGGCTGCCAAACCCAAACCATTGAACTTCTACAACACCAACGGTCAATTGGTTGGAACGGGTACAGTTAATATCAATAACGATGGTAGTGTTACCAATACGTATACATTGGGCAGTTTGCCAACTAAGTACTACTATGTACCAAATTCTGCTACACCAAGCATTTCAGTAGATGCCAATAATAGTGGCCAATACGCACTAATTGTTAACCAACAAACAGCAACACTAAAATTTGTGACACCAAATAATCAAATTTTAACCGATAGTAACAACAATCCACTTTCTGGATATGTTTATTTAAATGCGGATGGAACAACCACGTTAGGTGATACTACTAGCTTGAATTCTAGTGGTTATCACGTTTCCACTAAAACTTCTGCTCAAGCCAACGCTAATGGTGTCTACACGATTGGCGTTTTGAAGAATGCGAGAACATCGACCGTAACTTTCACCAATCAGGGTGTCACTGTCGTGGATGCCAACGGGAATCCATACACTGGTCAAGTGAACGTGAATGGCAACAACGTTGCTCAATTGGTGGATTACGGTAACTTGGGCAATAGTAATTATCACATCAGTCCTAATGGTCAATTGATTAAGGACCAAAACGATGATAATTTCACCATGGAAGTTTTACCAAATAATATTGGCAAGACGCTCAACGCAACTTTTGTTGATAGAAATGGGAATGCTCATGGAACTGGAACAATTGTCTTTGATAACAATAACAATCCAAGATTGGTCGACTTAGGTAATCTTGATTACAGTAATTTTCACTTGGCTAATGGTAATGTGATTAACAACAATGGACAATACCAAGTTCTAGTAAATGGAAACTACATCACTGGAACCACCAAGGTTGATTTTATTGATTCAACCGGCCAAGCCTTTGGAACGGGTACCGTTAGTTATGGTTACGATCCAAACATTGTACCGGACTTCAATGAAGCATCAGTACAAGACCTCCACGCATCGTTACTAGATACCAATAAACTGGATTCCAATTACTATGTCACCAGTGGACTTATCAAGGATCATTATGGATTCTTGATGTACGTTGCACCTAAACCACAAAGTGCAGATTCAATCGCTTCTGCTAATAATTCTTCGGCAGCTGCATACATTCAAAGTTCGAAAGCAGCATTGAACCAATCAATCGCAGATGCAATTAGTTTGGCATCTAGTCAGGCTAATTCCATCGCTAACAGTATTGCATCATCAAATGCTCAATCTTTGCTTGCTTCGGCAAATAGTTCAGCTGCTATCGATAAGGCAAATGCAGTGAATGCGACATTGTTGTCATTGCAATCATCTGCTCAGTCAGTTCAAGATTCATTGGTTTTAAAAAACACACAACAATTGGCAAAGCTACAAAGTCAATATGCTGATAGTCTGACCGCTGCTTCTAGCCAAGCAATTATTGATAAGAATAATGCTATTCAAGCAGCGACGGATTCAATGCAAGAAGTTAACCGTGAAACGGTTGCTCAGGTTAACGCCCAAATTCAAACAATGTTAAATAGTTTGAGCCAACAATCACTTGCTAATTCACAAGCCGCTCAAAGTCTGGCAGATTCATTAAGATCCAGTGCAGTTGCCAGCGTACAAAATTCTGCTGTCGATGAAATGGCGAAGTTAACTAGTGACAACCAAAGTTTGACCAATAGTTTGAACAACAGCTATCAAGCTGCTATTCAATCGCTGAGTGATTCAGCGAACACGGCTGTTAACAGTGCTGCGAAGTCAGCATCTGATTCGATGAGTGCGTCTGCTCAAGGTGTTTTCAACAGTACGATTGCGTCATTGCAAGCCGAATTTGCTCAAAGCAGTTCAGCACAACAAGCCCAATATCTCGAGGCATTTACTGCTGCTTCTAAGGCTGCCCAAACTGCTTTAGATAAAGCAATGACAAGTATCACTAGTTCTGCTAATGACACGTTTGCAAAACAAAGTGCGGATAATTCCTCAGCGGTTCAAAGTTTATTAAACCAAAGTATTGCAGATTCTAAAGCGGCATCACAACAAGCCGCGGATAATCTCGCTAATGCGTTATCGGCAGCGAGCGTTGCGGCTAAACAAAATGCTGATAGCTTGGTTCAATCAATCACAGATGATAACAATTCGGCCATTAGTTCACTTCAACAAAAGAGTGAAGCTGATTCAAAGGCAGCATCCGATAGAGCGACAGCAGCAATTAACAGTGCTGTGCAGTCAGCGATTGATTCTGCCAACGCTCAGTCAACTGCGACATCAATTAGTAATTCTAAGGCAGTTGATGAATTAAGGGCTAAATATGAATCTGATTCGCTTCAAGCTTTAAATGATGCTCAATCAGCTATGAGCAGCGCGGTTAAGTCTGCCCAAGATTCAGCGGACTCGGTAGCACAATCAGTTGCCACCCAAAACCAAAGTGCAATTAATAGCTTGCAGGAAAAGAGTCAACAAGATTCTATTAACGCATCCAATAGTGCCAGTGTGGCCATTTCACAAGCGGCGGATAATGCCAAATCATTAGCGGAAAGTAGGGCAGCAGAAGAGTCCAAAGCAACTTCAAAAGCCAATGCTGCTAAGATTTTGGATTTGCAAACTCAATTTGATAGTAATATGCAAACAGCAATGACATCTGCCACTGTTGTAATTAATAGTGCAGTGAAATCAGCACAAGATTCTGCTAGTTTTGTTGCGCAATCAATCGCAAATGATAACGCTAGTGCAATCAGTAGTTTGCAGGAAAAGAGTCAACAAGATTCAATCAATGCTTCTAACAGTGCTCAATCTGCAATTGAAGCGGCTGTACAAAAGGCTCAAAGTAATGCTCAAGCTAAGGCAGATGCAGATTCGATTGCCGTTGCTAGATCAAACTCTGCTACAATCAAGGATCTGCAAAGTAAGGCTGAAAATGACTTGGTCAATGCTTCACAACAAGCAAGTAGTGCGATGAATAGTGCTGTTAAGTCTGCCCAAGATTCAGCAAGTGTTGAGGCTGCCAAATTGTCTTCAGCCAACGCTCAAGCTATCGAAGATTTAACAAACCAATCAATTGCTGATTCCAAAGCGGTCGCTCAAAAGGCGCAAACGGAATTGGATTCCGCAGTCGCTTCAGCAATTGCGTCCGCTAAATCGGATGCTGATTCAAGGATTGCTGTATTGTCTGATCAAAACAGTCAGGCCATTGCAGCAATTAATGCGCAAAGGAGCCAAGAATTAAACCAAGCACAAAGTAGTGCTAATACAGCGATTAGTGATGCCGTTTCAAAGGCATCCAGTGTTGCTTCTAGCCAAGCTTTAACTGAATTCTCGGCCCAAAGCAGTGCTAACTCCGTTTCAATTGATGACTTGAATAAAAAGAACGAACATGATTTATCAAGCGCTGCCGATAGTGCACAATCAGCAATTAATGAAGCAGTTAAATCCGCGCAAGCAATTGCTTCACAGCAAGCAGCAGAACAACTTAAGTCGATTGCTGCCGAAAATGCCAAGGCGATTAACTCATTGAGTCAAAAGGCCGAAAGTGATTCCAAGGCAGCTACCGATTTAATGAATTCAGCTGTGAGTGACGCAATCACTAAGGCCAAGAGTCAAGCTCAAGAGGCTGCCAGCGCACAATCGATTGCTACATCAATCGAGAATTCTAAAACCATTGATAGTTTAACCAACCAATCAAGAGCGGATTCTACAGCGGCATCGATTGCTGCTGAAAACGATAAGAATAGTGCTGTTTCATCAGCTCAACGAATTCTAAATGAATCATATCAATCACAAATTAATAGTTTAAATATTGATTACGACAAGATTATTAATGATTTGCGTAATCAAATCAGTAGTGCCAACCAATCAATTGTGGATCTTGAATCAAGTGCGAGTGCTCAAAATAGCATCAATTCAGCCGCAATTAATAGTCTATCAGCAGCTAGTTCTGCAGCTTCCAGTCAAGCTCTATACGATAGTTCCGTTGCAGCCAGTTCTTATGGATCAGTTGTTGCTTCCTATGAAGCCGTAATTGATAGTCTAGAAGCGGATAGAGATTTAGCTTCAAATGAAGTTATCGATTATCAAAATCAACTTAGCAGCATGCAAGCTAGTTTTAATGTCACAATTTCATCGGCTGAAAGTGCGGCCCATGAAGCTGAACTTCAATCATCCGCAGCCATTTCTGAAGCGGCTTCCAAAGCATCTTCTCTTGCTGCTCAAGAATCAAAGAACTCCTATGAACAAAGTGTTGCTGCTGAGAGTGCCAGAAGTTCCGTTGCGACAGAAAGACAATCACTTGCTGATTCATACAGCACTTATATCAGTAGTTTGCAAAAGGAATCATCGGCTAGTTCCGCAACTGCCCAATCCAAGATTGATAGTGCAACATCACAAATGCACAGTTACTCAAATAAGATTAGTAGCTTGATGGCCGATAGTTTTGCAGCGACTTTAAAGAATAGTTTAGCCATTGTTGAAGCCAACGAAAGGGCAACTAGTATTTCAGATTCCTATGCCAAGGAAGTTAATATTTTAAATGCTAAGTACCAACAAGATTCGCAGAATGCTGCTAACAGCATTAGTGCACTTCAAAGCTATGCAAATAGTTTATCGACGGCGAACTCAAATTCGATTAATTCATTGAATTCGTCTTATGCTCAAAGACAAAGTCAATTGGCGAACTCCTACGAGGATGCTCAAGCAGATGCCGTTAAAAATGCTGTCGAGACAGCCAATAGCTTAGCGGCACAACAGGCTCAAACAGTGGCAAGTGCTAACGCCAAAGCATTAGAATCTGCATATAGCAAGGCAAGTGCAGATAGTCAAAATGCAGCGTCATCAGCGCAAGCAGCAATGCAAAAAGCTGTCGACGATGCAATTGCGTCAGCTCAATCATTAGCAGCTGTTCAATCAACTGCAACCTCAACTGCCAATTCAGCAGCTTTATCTGCAGCTATTTCCAAGGCAAACTCAGACAGTCTTCAAGCATCATCAATCGCTAAATCAATCATGGATTCAGCGATTGCATCAGCCCAAAAATCAGTTCAGGACTCCGCTAATTCCGTGTTTGCTGATCAGTCATCGGCAAATGCTCAATCATTATCTGATGCTAAGTCCAAGGCTCAAGCAGATAGTACCGCCGCTTCTAACTACGCGGATTCCTTGATGAGTGAGGCCATTTTATCAGCTCAATCTGCTGCTAAGATGGTCACCGATGCTCAAATTAAAGCCATTCAAGATTCGTATGCGAAGGTACTAAGTGATCAAGCTTCCCAATATCAAGCCAGTTTGACCGCTGCTAGTGTGGCGGCTGATGAAGCACGAAATAGTGCTGTTTCATCAGCTCAATCAGTCGCTAGAAGCATTGCCGAACAACAATCAATTGCCGTTGCTGATTCAAATGCCAAAGCACTAGCTCAAGCTCAACAAAAGGCGACTCAAGATAGTATGATGGCCCAAAGCCTCTACGACCTTCGACTAAGTGCGGCAAGTGTATCTGCTCAACAATCGATTACCGCCGCGTTGGATAGTCAATCTGCTGCCAATTCTAAGGCATTGAGTTTAGCCCAACAAAAGGCGTTAGATGACAGTACGGCTGCATCAAGTCGTGCCGAATCAGTTAAGAATTCAGCTCTAGATTCAGCTAGACAATCCGCCCAAGACTCGGCGAACTCTTTGATTTCATCGTTGAACAGTTCTAATCAAGCTGTTATTTCAGCTGCGCAACAAAAGGCGCAACAGGATAGTGTATCAGCTATGCAAAGTGCTCAATCAGCCATTACGGCTGCGCAAGAGGCTCAAAGAAGCATTGCTGCTCAACAAATTTCTTCACTACAAGCCAAGTACGAAGATGAGTTGAGTAAGGCAAGACAACAATCAACGGCTGACAGTATTTCTTCGCAACAAAAGGCACAAAGTGATATCTCAGATGCCGTTTCTAAAGCCAAGAGCATGGCATCATCACAAGCAAAAGAAGCCATTGATTCAATCAATGCTGCCAATGCCAAAGCACAAAGTGATGTAGAGGCTAAGTCAATTGCTGATAGCATTGCAGCTTCTAATAGTGCCCAAGACGCTATTTCAGCGGCTAAATCATTGGCAGAAAGTGTTGCTAATTCCAACATTGCTTCATTGAATGCTGCCAACTCCAAGGCATTAAGTGATGCGCAACAAAAAGCTTACAACGATAGTGTTTACGCCTCAAATAATGCCAACTCCATCCGTGATTCAGCTGTATCAGCCGCTAAATCTGCTGCGGAAAGTTTTGCTAGTTCACAATCAACTGCCATCTCACTTGCCAATTCAGCAGCACTATCAAGTGCTAACTCCAAGGCCAAGGCTGATAGCGAGGCAGCATCATCGATTGCTCAATCGGTCATGAATTCAACCATTAATTCAGCATCCAGTCATGCTGCCAGTGTGGCTAAATCCATTTCCGACTCATATGCAGATTCCTATGCAAAACAAGTTCAATCGTTTAATGATCAAACTTCTGCACAGTCAAGAGCAGCTAGTCAAGCCATCGAAGATGTTAGAAATGCAATGAACAGTTCTGCTCAAGCTAAGTTGGATAGTTTAGCCAAATCAAATGCTGATGTTGAACAATCAATTAAGGATAGATACGATAGCTTAATTGCTGCTCAACAAAGCAAGGCGCAAGCTGATATGCAAAGTGCTGCCAGTGTCGCAAAGAGTATTGCCGATAATGACATGAGTTCTCAAAGAGATTCGTTGGAAAGTCAATACTATGCTGACTCACATTCAGCTAACTCAGTGTTTGCCAGTCAGATGGCATCGTTAAATTCACAGGTTGAAAGTGATAAACAATCAGCAATCGCCCAAGCAAACTCCAAATTTGATAGCATGATGGCAGTAAAGAGTTCTGAATACTCGAGTGCTGTGGCTTCATTGAATGCGCAGAGGGATGCTCAATTGAGTTCGCAAGCGATTGCTAATGAAAAGGCAATGAGCAGTGCACAAAGTGCGGCTTCCAGAGTTTCTGACGAACGTGCCAAGGTCATTGCTGATTCAATTACTGCCGAATATGAAAACGCAATGAACATTATTAAGGCCCAACAAGAGGCAACATCAATTGCAGCCTTGAATAATGAACAATCCAAGCTAAATAGCCAAGCGGATTCATTAAAGGTACAATATGAAGCTCAGATTAATAATATTAATGTCAACAACAGTAAGTATCACTCCATTAATGAACCTACAAACGAATACATCGTTTCTGCCCATAAGGGTGTTTGGGTTTACGGTAATGTCGAACTCGGCAAATCGGAACGTAAACGATTCATGGCATATGGGTCTCAGTTTAAGGTTGAAAGAGTAGTGGAATACAACGGGATTACCAGACTATATCTAGGCAATGGTGAATACGTTACTTCTAACAAGAATTACGTGGCACTTAGAAATGATTTCGATAACGTTCCTAAATATGTTTACAATATAAACACTGATAGAAAACATACTTCAGTTCACAAAGTTTCGGGATACAGATATGTAGATGGTCACTTACAATTGAAGATTCATGGAAACTTCGTTGATAGTTCCGATTACACAGAGGGTTATTATGCAATTAAAAAGCAAAATAATAATACTTATTACCGTGTAATCAGAAGTCAGGGAATCGTGATATACAACAGCCCAATTTTTGCCAAGAAACATGCTGTGGGTAAAATCAAGGCAGGTCACAAGGTGAAGGTACAAAAGGTTGTTCAATACAAGGGAATCACTAGACTATATATCGGTCATGGTAAATACATTACTGCTAACAAGACCTGGATTAATAAAGAATAATAAAAAAGCTCCTATCGAATTGATAGGGGCTTTTTATTTGTTTTAAATGGTTTCAAAGAATTGTTTCCATTGTTTCATTACATTATCGGCACTGAATTTATCAGCCTTAGCAATTGCTTGTTCACTTTGGCGTTTGTGTTTTTCATCGTTTCCTAAAAGGTCGATTACTTGAGTAGCTAGTTTGCCGATATCACCGGACTTAACTAGGTAGCCATTCTTATCATCATCGATGATTTCGTTTGGACCGTAGTTAACGTCGTAGGCAACTTCAGGAATTCCGTAAGCTAGACCTTCGATTAGTGCCATACTTAGTCCTTCACCTTTGGATGATTGGACTAGGACACGGGTATTTTCTAGGACGTTTTCTTTTTCCTTGCCGACTTTGTAGTCGATCATTGAGACGTTATCAGAAACATTCAATTGCTTGATGATTTCGTCTAATTCATTTTTGAATTGACCCGATTCAAAGTAGCCCATCATGGTTAAGTGGACATCAGGGATGGTTTGCTTAATGGCAGGGATGATTGAAATCAATTCAGAGACATTCTTATCTCTAAAGACACGACCCATGTATGTGATTTCGTGAGTTGTCACATCGGTTGTTGGTTTGTGTAAATCAAAGATAGCGGCGTCATAAATAGAGTAGAACTTCATCTTTGGATAACGCTTTTGCAAGTCCTTCTTTTGAGCTTCGGTTGGGGTGATAACACCTTCGTAGCTCTTTTGGTAGTCCTTAAATAGAGGAACTAGGTTATCGAATAACTTCGCCTTAGGATTGCCGGCTTCAGTTGCATCTTCGGTGTGTTCGTTATGCATGATTTGGTATTTATGCTTGGTGGATTTGACGTCACCAACAACACCGGTTAATGATGGACGGTCGTTAATAATGACGGTGCCCTTGTCGGAAATTTCGCTTAAGAAGAATGAGTATAGTTCATCCTCGGTATTGAAACGTAATGTTTTACCATTGTAGTTTAATAGCTTAAACATGGTAGGTAATAATTGGTTACCAACGTTCATGTGGGTGATTTCCATGACCGGATCGCCAGCCTTATTTAAGACTAGTTCATGACCAATGTTGCCATCCGGATGCATGTAGATTTCCTTGGATTTAAAACCACGATAGTCGAAGACATCTCTACTTGAGACATTGCCGAAGTTATCGTAGTAATCAACGTTACCAATTTCACCAACAGTAAGTGGAAAGATGGAAACTTTTGCGACACGTTGACCTAATTTTTCGATGTAGGACTTGTTGTTGTCGACACCATTAATCTTGTATTCATGTTTGTCGACTAGGTTAGAGTAACGCAAGAATTCGTGGTGCTTTTTAGGTCCCATTTCGCCTTGGAAGTAGTCATACATGTTGATGATATCGTCATCGTCGATACCGTATTTTTTAATTTCTTGATGCAATGAAGGGTTGTAGTTTCTGGTAACAATCTTGGCATCAACGTTATATTTTTTAAACAGTTTGATTCGGTTCATGGCTGAAAATTCAGTTCCCGAATTGAATGTAAAAATGTTTTCATTCACGAATAAAAATTTCTTGCTCATGATTAGGCCTCCTCGGTGTGTTCCATATCGCTTAGACCGTCTTTGATGTCGAAGTGATAAGTTTTTAGTTTGTCTTGCCAAGTATGCTTAGCAGAGTCGATTAGTTGTTTCCAATCTGCCCAAACACTGTCTTCTGAGAAACGGTTTGATAATTTATAAGCTTGATTTGACATCTTTTGTAGTAGTTCATCGTCCGTAAATAGTTTGACCATTCTATCCGATAGGGCCTTGGTGTCGTCATAATCCACGACGTAACCATTTTCGTTATCGACGATTAATTCGTTTGGACCGTAGTTGGTATCAAAGGTTACACCAACATCACCTTGAGCTTGAGCTTCCATTAGAGCAAGGTTGAAACCTTCCATGACAGAAGCGAGTGCGTATAGTTGGGCGTTTCTTTGTACGCCGGTAACGTCATTGGTGTAGTTGTGTAAATGAACGGCATCTTTTAGGTCATATTCGTCTAGTGAGGCGTTGATGCGCTTCATCGCAATATCATTATTTGAGTGGTCGACGTATCCGTAAACATCCATGTTGATGTCTGGAACTTCTTTTTTGGCCATTCCCATGGCATCAATAATCTTGTTAATTTGCTTTTCTGGAGCCACTCTGGCGGTTACGACAATACTGTGTTGTTTACGATCCTTCATTGGAATGTGTTGACCCTTTAGTTCTTCGTTTTTAATCACACCAACGGGGATGGTGAACATATCCACATCTGGATTGAACCGACGTTTAACGTCTTTGGTTTGTTTTTCGGTAGCAGAAACAATGGCGTCATATCTATTGGCGTCGGTCAATGAGTATTCGTAGTTGTTGTTCATGATTGAAGTATCTGGTTGTTGAGCATCACCGGCATGTGAGTTATGTAGATGCAAGACGGTGTAGGTAGGAGAACTCAATTTTTCCAAAATTTCTTCGAAGTAGTCAGAACGATCCATCACGTAGATGTTTGGATGGTCCTTGTCCATGAATTCGACGTTAATCTTTTCAAGAAATTCTTGAAGTAAACCGACGATATTGTTGTGGGTGCGGACAGTGCCGCTTTCATCGATGGTTTTGAAACCAGATTTTTCCATTTTACCTTGAGCATTTAATCTGAAGTAGTCTTCGACTGCAGGACGACCTTCAGGAGTGTACCAAGTTTCAGTCGCAATCTTATTGTCAGGAGTATACCATTGAGCCATTGAGACAAAACCGCGGTAGTCGTAGAAATCCACACGATATAGGTTGGCAAATCCATCGAATAGTTCAACTGATTTAACGATTTGATCGTTGGTAATATCCTTACCAAATAGGTTGATACGAGCAACGATTTGATTCTTGCTGTATACAATTACACGATTGTTATCTTTTTCTTCTTCGTATCTAAGATTAGTAACCCCAAAGTTGATATCTTTTGGACGGATTGTCTTTTTTTGAACATCGGTAGCTTTTTGGAAGTAATCGAAAATGTTTAGAATGTATTTATCAGAAATCCCATTGTTATTTAGGTAGAAGTGTAGCAATGGATTCCATTCACGAAAGACCAAACGATAGTCTTCGCCGAATTTTTCGAATAGTTTTGCACGTTTTAACTGGGCATGTTCAATCCCGGAGTTTTTTTCGTTAAAGCTAGAATTTAAGAAAAAATTCATATCGGATACTCCTTTTTATGTAGTTACAATTATTATAACGCAGTGAGAGATAAATTTGAGTAAAGAAAATCTTAAGAAAGATTTTTACATGATTTTTTAACAAATGTCTAAATTAGTCTTACAATAAATAGTGAAGTATTATTGGGAGGATAATTATGACAGAAAGACAATTAATTCAACAAATTCTAAACACAGTGGATGTGGAATACAATTTCGTCAATGTGGACTCAGATAATTCCGCATACGATATTAAGGCATTCCAACAAAAGGAAGATCGCCGTCCACTAAAGAATGTGAATGATGAATTAAAGAAATACTTCAAAGAAGCTGGCTTTAATTACACCGAACACATTGGTGACGATTTAGATTTAAAGATTAGCAAATAATACTAATAAAAAATCGCAAATAAAAAAGACTCAAGAATTTATCTTGAGTCTTTTCTTTTATAGCATTGGTCCTTGATGATTGATTTCATCTGGAGTCATGTCTGTTAGTTCACAGTCAATGCGATGTTCTTTTAAAACGTTTTTTGAATCAACGTCAATTGGTCTAAATCCCTTGTTGACCAAGCGTTTGATGTACATGGTGTTGTAGAATAGTCCCCAAATAACTGAACCGATTAAGTACATGATGTTCATGGCGTTACTTGGATCAACGTTCAATACCAATTGTAAGAACATGTGAGTAGCCATGTAGATACATGCATCAACACCGATGATACATGCAGTGTTGTAATAATCAGAACGTAAGATTGAAGGAATCCAGTGTAGCAAGAATGATAGAATGGAGAATCCAAAACGACCAAACTTGATGCGATCATCACGCTTAATCATGAAGACGAAATTTTGCTTAAAATCTGGTGGTTTAGGGAAGTTATTCATGTGAATACCTACTTTCTATCGATTATTTTTTAGTAAATTTAACGACCGCTTCACAACGTGGAGTTTGTGGCATCATGTCGATTGGCTGAATGAAGTCAACCTTGTACTTACGAGTTAGTTGGACTAAATCGGCTGCCATGGTTGAAGGATTACACGATACATATACGAATTTTTCTGGTGCACTCTTCAAAATAGCGTCAATTAATTTATCGTCTAGTCCAGTACGTGGTGGGTCAACGATGATGGCATCCGGTTTGAAACCTTCTTCTAACCATTCAGGCAGAAGGTCTTCGGCTTTACCTACTTCGTAGTAAGCGTTTCTGATTTTGTTGATGATGGCATTGTGATTAGCATCTTCAACGGCTTCAGGGATGATATCCATTCCACGAATTTCTTCGGCATGTTTGGCCAATGGTAAACCAATGGTACCAACACCGGAGTATGCATCCACGATTTTTTCGTTTCCAGTTAGTTCAAGTGCTGAGATAGCAACTTCGTATAGACGAGGTAGCATGATTGAATTCAATTGTAGGAAAGCACGAGCGGATAGTTCGAAACTTAGTCCCTTAATTTTTTCAATGATGGTATCCTTACCGGCAAGGTGGACAGTCTTGTCACCCCAGATAAGAGGGGAGTCACCAGGATTAATGTTTTGCATAACGGAAGTAACTTCTGGTAGTTCCATCATGATTTTCTTTAGCATGAATCCTTTTTTGACGAACTTAGGAGTGTTGGTAACGAACACAACTTGAACATCGTCGGTGTTCAATGCAGCACGAACAATCACAGTCTTGATGATTCCAGAATTGTTTGATTCATCGAAAACAGGAATTTCTAGTTCTTGGATGAATTCAACAATCTTTCTCATTACCTTCATGGTAGCAGGGTATTGAACTGAACATTCGGGAAGATCGACTAATTCATGAGTACCTTCCTTAAATAGTCCGGCAATGACCTTACCATCCTTCATTCTAACTGGGAATTGAGCCTTGTTACGGTATTCGTAAGGATCTTCCATTCCCATGGTAGAACGAATTTTGAAGTTCTTGTAACCTTGTGGTTGAAACTTTTCTAACGCTTGTTTGATTAAATCACGCTTGAAACGAAGTTGTGCAGGGTATGAAAGGGATTCAAGTTCGAATCCACCAACATTACCAGCATAACTATCGCGAGGTTCAACACGATCAGGCGAAACACGGTTAATCTTGACAGCTTTTGCTTTGATGTAATTAGGGTAAACCTTAGTTACTTCAGCGACTACTTTTTCATCGGTAAAAGCACCGGCAACAAACACTAATTTGTGTTCATAAAAACCAATTCCTTCACCGTTAATGCCCATTCTTTTGATGGTCATTTTAAATTGTTGTCCAACTTCAACTTCGACGTCGTTGTAGTTAGAACGATAATTGCGATTTTGGTATGCCATTAAAAACGTCCTTTTCATTTTATACAATATTAATTTACATTATATCATGTTCAAAATGTTTTTAAATTATCAGTGTATTATTTTATTGCAAAACTGATGCCAAAGGGTTTAAATAGAAGCAGTGATTAATTTTTAAGAGGGGCGATTTTTGACATGAAGAAGATAAGAAATTTATTCTTACTTTTAACAATCATTGCAATGTTAATTTCGTTACCTTCAATTGACTTTGGAATTAAGGTATCCGCAGATGCCAACAATAGCTCAAACATCATTGATGACAAGGATCCTGAATCAATCGATGGCGACACAGCAAAGCCAAACGAGGGGACACAAAAAACTGGTGATAAGTTTAACGATAACAAGACCATCAGTGATTCCATCGACACCAATGGCGTTCCAACTACCACCACAGATAACGCCTATGTCGATAACAGCAGCACTAACTACCATGTAATTGATTCTAGTTTGCCAAAGATTACACCAACGTGGGGTAACTATACACGTGTTCGTAACATGGCGATGCCAAGCAATTACACATCAATCGATTCCATCAATACAGGATCATTAACCTTTAAGACAAAATGGTTCTTACCAGAAGGATTTCACGTAAGTCCTGAAGAACACGGAAATTATCAAGGTGGAATCATCGCAAACGACAGCATTTACTTTGTTGAATCTGCTGGAACTAATACCAACAAGGGTGCAATTGTAAAGATTAGACTAGATGCTTTAGATAAGTTGGGGATTGATGATAGTACTCAACAAAACATCCTAGCGAAGGTCTTTAACTTCTTTAACAGAAACTCTGCTTACGGTAGTGACCACAGCAAGAAGTTATCCGATTTCATTGTTAATACTGATATCTATAGAAGAGATAACAATCTCATCCAAGCAAAAATTAACAAGATGAAAAAGGCAAATAACTCTGCTAATGCTAAAGTTAAGAAGAGTCAAAAGGCTTTCAACAAAGCTACTAAGAAGACTAGAAACCAACTAGCTAAGTCAATTAAAGCAAACCGTAAAGCTTTTAAGAAATTAAATAAGAGACACGCCAAATCTCGAGCAGTAAAAAAGCAAATTAGTAAGTTAAACAAGACATATAAGAAACTAAATGCCAAAAAGAAGAACATGAGTAAGCTATCACCTAAGGCATTTAAGGCTTATAACAAAGTTAAAAAAGTCCAAAACAAGGTGATTACTAAGAACAACAAGCAAATCAATGCTTGGAGGGCAAAGATTGATCATAATAATCGTGAGATTAATCGTGTTGGCCAACGTAACGATTTATTCCGTAAGTACTTTGATTTGTCCAAATTACTTACAATTAGTCCAGTTACTAACATTGGTCATGGTCAAACATTGTCATATAACCCAAGTAATAACCATGTCTACTTAGCTCAAGACGATAAGCTTGGAGTTGTTGGTGATGACTTCTATAATCAAGTTACCGAAATGGATGCTGAACATATGAATCCGGTTCACGTTTACCGTTTCAAGCTAAACAACAAGGGTCATTTCTACGCTATTCATACATTGACATTTGATAACGATGGTAATGCGTACTTTGGTGTTCGTGGTGGTCCTAAGAAGATGAAGGGTACCTACACATTATTCCACGGAACAATGGATGACCATGGTATTCAATTCTCTCCAGTGAAGGGACTAATCAAGTGGCCAGGTAGTTTCAACCAAGGTGTCACATTTAACCGCAATAACAACCGTTTATATCTATTATCAAACGATATGATTGTTTCAATTCCAGTCGATCAAGTTAAAAACGATAACATTCAACCACAAGATGTTCATTACACAACATTCGGTACTAACCGTGAATTTGAAAGTCTATCATTTGATAGCAGTGGCTATGGTTATTTAGTAGTACTTTGGAGATCCGAAGTATTGAAATCAACCACACCAATTAATTAAAACTAAAAAGCAACCACATTATGTGGCTGCTTTTTATTAATGAAGGGGATGTTTGAATGCATTTAGAACCATTAAGTTGGAATGATATTTTCGAATTAGCCAGTGCGATTGGAACTTTTATCACCGCCTATATTGCGTTGTACTTGAATCGCCGTCAGCCCCCAATGAAAATCAGAGTTGATCGTTCGTCCGTCAATGGTCAAGGGGTCTTCATCTACTTCTTGGATGAAAAACTAAACACGAGTGGGTTTATTAAACTCAATCGGATTTACATGACGTTACATGGTGAGGAACTTGCCCATAGTGTGAACTTGGATTTGTTTAGAGAAGGATTGACCAGATGGCGTCCGATTTCCAACGACTATATCGTGACGATTTCGATAAAACGCAGTAGCGATGACGAACAGTTAAATCGCATTATCGCAGAAGCTTTCTCGATTGCCAAACACGAACATGATGATGTATCACACAACGATATCTCCAAAAAGGATTTCCAATTAGGATTTGAGTTTATCGTTAACGATCCAAGGGTCCACTTGAATCCCGTCGAGTTTAACTTGAAGAATTTAGAAGAATCTAGCGTAATTGATATGAACAAAATTAAGGAATTTATGCACTAAAAAATGCATGTAGATAAAAATTATCTGCATGCATTTTTTTATTTGTTCAAAATCATTTTAATGTGTGGAGTTTGGTGGAACTCGTAGACATCGCCGACTGATTTAAAGCCAAACTTGGCATAAAAGCCTTCCTTGTCATCCTGTGAATCGATTTCTACTCGTGGATGATTGAAGTGTTCGTCGATTTCCTTTAATACGCGTTCAATTAATTGTTTGCCCAATCCTTTGCCACGAGCGGCAGGGGTAGTAAGGACTCTACCGAATGAAGTGTGGTCTTCTCCGTGGAAGACTCTTGCATAGGCTAGTAGTTGCCCATCTTCTTCAGCCCAGATATGTAGTGCTTTTTTGTCGACATCATCGACTTCTTGGTAGGGACGTTTTTGTTCGACCACAAAGGTTTGAACACGGGCGTAGTAGATGGCCCATAGTTCATCGCGTGTGATTTCATCAAATGTTTTTACTTTCCATTCCATGACACAACCTCCTAGATTGATTATTTTCATTCTACTATTTTTTATATTGAAAGTGTAAGATTTTGCAGTTTTAAGTGAAAAAAGCCACGGTGTTATTTTTGTGCATCATTGTTATTTTTTTATACGTTCAAGGGCCCTTGATCAATACGTTAAAGGATTGATTAAGATGAATAATTTAGATGCAGGATTTGAGTTTTTAATGAAGCAAAATCATGTCGGGATTGTATATGGTGTATTGAAACGTCTCAACATCAGGATGGATAACCCACAATTTGAGGATTTAAAGCAGGAGGGCTTTATCCACCTAGCCACCAAGTATGGTCAATACAACGATGAACTAGATGATGATCGGGTATGTGGCTATCTATTTCAGGCGGTCTATTGGCATCTGTTAGATATTTTAAGAAAACAACAACGCAACAATAACCACGTAATTAGTGTTGAATCAGAAGTCGATGATAGCTTTTCTCCACACGACGAAATTGATGGAATCGATTTGTTAAATCAGTTGTGGCTACACTGTACCACCAACCAAAGAAAGTTTTTGTGTTGTGCCTATAACGAATCGATGACGGTGACAGACATTGCTAGAAAATATCACGTGAGTCGAAAGACGGTCTATCAATGGAAGAAAGGTGTCCAGGAAGAATTTTACAAATTGGGGTAACACTTTTGTCAGCTGACACGTTATTAATAGTGTAAGGGTTAGCGCTAATCACTTATGAAGATTTGAAAAGAGGTAAAGCATAATGCAAAAACAATGGAGTAAGTCAAAAATCACAGTTATTACAACAGGAAGCGACCAAGTTGCTAGAAAACGTAACTTGGCCAATGCAATTCAAGAAGTATCACCTGAACAAATGGCTCAGCTAACTGCAATTATTGCCGAATTAACAGGTAACTCTGTTTCAGAAACTGAATTAGTAGAAGAAAGCAAATACGTGGGCTAATTTTAATTGGAGGCTAAATTAATGAAAAAACTAGAATTAACATTCAGAAGCGAAAATGGTAAAAACAAGAACTTAGGTTTTAACTATGTAGAAGGGGACTTGAGTGCTGACAAGATTATGCCAGCAATGCAACGACTAGCTGCATTGGATCTTTTTAAAGACGAAAATGGTAGTCTATACAAGGAACCAGTGGCAGCCAAGATTGTTGATACCAATAACCAAGTTTTATTTGATAACCGAGTTAAGACCGACAAGAAATCTGCTAAGTAATAAAAAAAGTCGTGTTGCAATTGCAACACGGCTTTTTATTTTAGGTATCCATCAGGATAGTTTGATTCGATGAATTCACGAATACATGAGACCATCTTTTGAGCGGCTGGTGTTTTCATTTGAACTGAGTTCATTACCATAAAGATTGAACGATAGAAGTCATCGTCGAATGGGTATAATGAAACGTCACCGTTAATTCTTTGGAATGCTAGTTTTGGTAAAATCCCCATACCAAGCCCTGATTCAACCATTGCGATAATTGATTGGTCATCGATACTGAATTGAATTGAGTTAGGGGCAACGTTGTATTGATCAAGCACTGCCTTAGTATCACCATCATAATCAGACTTTTGAAGAATGAAGTATTGGTTTTCAACGTCTTTTTTGGTAATGCTCTTTCCGTTAGCCGGAACGAAGTCTTTAGGGGTGATGCAGTAAATCTTGTCTTTGACCAATAGGGCCTTTACTAATCTTTCATTGATTGGCTGACAAGTGAAACCAAGGTCGATTTTACCTTGGCGGGCTTGTAAGGTGATGTCGTTGAAATCACTTTGAATCAGCTCAACTTTGACGTTTGGAAATTGACTGTGAAAGTTATGTATGATTGTTGGCAACCAATTGATGCAGACACTACTAAAAGCACCTAGTCTAACTGTCCCCGAAGTTAAACCTTTAATCTTGTTGGCTTCTTGTTGAAGACGTTCTTCATTATTTAAGATGTCTTGAATAATTGGTAAAACATCCTTACCATCTTCGGTTAACTTAACTCCGGATCTATCACGAATAAGTAGTGAGAAACCAAGTTGTTTTTCTAGTTTATCAATTGAATGAGAAATTGCAGAAGGTGTTACTTCTAGCTTTTGAGCTGCGTGGTGAAAGCTCTCTTCGCTAACTACGGTAACAAAAGCTTGGTATGAAAAAGAAATCATGTACATCAATCCTCTCGTCTACAATAAAAAACTTATTGTTTTAGATTATATATGTTTTTGTCAAAATATGTAACAACCATTTGAAAAAAATTATGTGAACTATCGAAATAAATTCGGATATTATAAAAGACGCTATCGAAACGATAGCGTCTTTTTGTTTTATGGATACCAAAAACCAAACGCTTCTTGTGACCAACGATGATATCTACGAGCATCCATGTTATTCACGCATTTAATAATGTATTCTAACGGTCGAGGCCGTGAACTAGTAATGATTGTTAGCATGTAATGCATGTCATTGGCACAATAGATTTTATCGAGTTCCTTATTGCAGGGGTAATAATGTTTATCTCCGACATACTTGATAAGCTTATTTTGGATTTGTTGACGTAGCTTACGACGGAGATGTTGATTGGCTTGCTCGAACTTGGCATCCAATTTAAGTCCTCTATATAACTTACGCAAAGAAATCCCTCCCTTCAAATATCTATCTAAAATAGTAGAAGAGTTCGTAGCTTAAATAGCGAAGGAGACGAAATCAGTCTCTTTGCATGATATCAATCAATACATTTAATAAATTTTCTCGATTGCGGTATTTATCAGTTAAGACTAGTAGGTAGTTAACAACTTCAAAGTTATTCTGTTCACTTAATAGTTGTTCGAATTGAGGATACTTTGTATCATCACCGAATCTCTTGGCGATGATCTGTTTTAAATAACCGGCAAAATAGTTACGTAATCTAAGTTGTGCCAATAGATGCATACTTGGATTATTCGAACTAAACGTATCTGTCATCGGCAATACCTCCACTAATCTGTTTACACTACTGTAATATTTTTTATATTAAATGTCTAAAATATGGCACCATCTTTAAAAAAAATTAATACAACACAGCATTTTTGTAATAGAATAGTTAAAAAATTAAAATGTGTTATAATCTAGATTATAAAATTATTGGAGGAATCAAAATGCAATCATTTTTAAAGAAGACAGTCTATGCTGGACTAACTCTTTTTGCATTAGGTTCATTAGCTGCGGTTAACTCAACCACAGCTAATGCCAAGAAACACGTTACCACTAAACGTGTTGTTAAAAAGGCAAAAACAGGGAAGCACACTAAAAAACAAACAAAAGTAACTGTCAAATACTACAAAGTTCATTTTGCAGAAAACGCTGCATATGCTAAATCTAACGGGGTAGTTAGCATTATGAACAAACCTGGTAAATTAGGTAATGCTAAGGTCGTTGCCAACAAGGCCACAATGCGTCGCTTAGCAAAATCTAAGTTACCTGAAAACGTATTCCATGTTTATGGAATGGCTAAGACCAACACTGGTCTATACTATGCTCACGTCGTTACCTTAGGTGGCAAGTATAGAGGTTGGATCTACGTAGGTAAGAACGATTTCCAATACAGCTTGGATAACATTACTAAGAATACTGGTATTTCAGCTACCAGAACCCTAAGATACGGTGCTAAGCCAAATAACGTTAACGTTAAGATCTTAGACAAACTATGGACTTACCCTAAGTTCAGTCGTTATAACGCCCGTGTCGTAAGTCATAAGAAGGCTTCATACATCAACGATGATTTCGTTGTTGAATCAGCCGTATACAATACTCGTGGTTGGTTATACTACTACGTTCAAGATACTAAGAAGAAGAGTGTTAACGGTTGGATCTATCACGGTAGCACTACTGCTATCAACGCTAAGAAGTCCACTAAGAAGGACACAAAGAAGAAGACACCTGCGAAGACTCCTTCTGACAACAAGCAAAACCAAACTAACTCAACTACACCAAAACCAAGTACTTACAACCTAGTATTCAAGTACAATGGCAACTTTGTAAGTACTAAGATTGTTAACTTATCAGATTTATCAGTAAACGGTACTCCCGCTGTAACTCCTGATTCAATCGCTAAGTTTATTCCAAGCAACTACCAAATTACTACAGATGCAAATGCCATCAATACTGACGGACCAATCGTAAACGGGGGAACTGCAATTATCAACTTAAATGCTGTTCCAGCAACTCGTTTAACAATTGCTATTAAGCAAAAAGATACTGGCTCACTTTTGACTCCTTCATCTGATTTAGTAACTACACTAAATGAAGCTGGTCAAGATTTATTGAACCAAAAATTAGTTCTAAACGGTCAAAGCGTTAGTGCCGATGCTGTTAAGAAAATTTTAACTAACCGTAACTTATTAAGCATTGACCAGTCAAAACTATCAACTAGCGGTGCAGGTTCACTACAATTCGTTGGAGTTGACACAACTGCTATTGATCCAAGTAACCCAACAGTTACTCTTTACTACAAATAAATCAAAAAGTCTTTCCAATGGGGGAGGCTTTTTTACTTTTCTTTAATTTTCAGTGAATATTATATAAATATGTATTATTATTAATGTATAAGATTAAAACGGAGTGATAAAATTTGAAAAAGTTCTTAGTTTTCTTGTCATTGATAACTGTACTTTTAATGTGTTTTTCAAATTCTGGACAAGTAGTCAATGCACAAACCTACGTATATGTTACAAGAACTGGTAAGAGATATTACTACAATCGAAACGATTGGGGGTTAAAGCGGGCACGCCAAGTTTATCGCGTGACCTTAAGCCAGGCGCAGTCACGTGGTCTTACTTTGGCCAAGGACGAAAGTAGCCGTAGAACCGTCGTTACTAAAGTAACCGCCAAAAAAGCCAGAAAGATACATAAGCAAGCAGTTAATCATAGTGGTAAGACTAAGATTAGCAAGAATCAAATTGTGATTCTAAATGGAAACAATCCAGCCTTTAGTAAGTCTCAAATGTCATTAAAGCATGGCGCATGGGCAAGGTATGGTAGCTTGGATAAGCTCAATCGTTCAACCACTGCGAATGCAATGTTAAACTATTCATTGATGCCAAAGGTTAAAAGAGAACCTTTATATGTTGATCCAACGGGTTGGCATAATAAAAAAGACGATGGCACATGGTTGTATAACCGTAGCCATTTAATCGGCTATCAGTTTACGGGTCAAAATAATAATCTTCGTAACCTGATGACAGGAACGCGTTCATTAAATGATCCTGCAATGAGTACGTTTGAAAACAAGGTTGCATACTACCTCCGCAGTAATCACCACCATTATGTAAGATATCAAGTTAAACCGGTGTTTAAGAAGAGTAACTTGTTAGCATCGGGTGTGATTATGCGAGCTAAATCAGTTGGTAGCAATGCCATTTCATTTAATATTTACATTAAGAATATTCAAGAAGGATTCAAGCTTAACTACGCTGATGGAACCAGTGTAGCTGAATAATGAGGAGAATTAATGATGGAAAAAGTAAAGCAATTTGTAAAATGGTTAACGCCATTTATTATCTTTTTAGTTCTAGCGTTAATAGTCGTTGCGATTCCACTAATTAAGAAACAAACATTCTTGGGATCAGATTCGCTATTTCATTTTAACCGTTTCTACGATGCCGCAATGCAATTAAAGACCCACAAGATTAGTTATTTCCAAACTAACTATGGTTTCTTAGGCACAGGAAGAATGTTGAGTACATTGTATGGCCCAGTGGCAGCCTATGTTGGTGGCTTTCTTTTACTACTAGCAGGGACCTGGTTTAAATTTGAAATTCTAACCGATTTAATCGTGTTGATTGTTTCCGCACTTGGAATGTACAAATTATGTCGTGTTAACAACGTCGACAAGTATCCAGCTATCTTCATGGGATTCATCTACATGTATTCATCATTGGTAATGCAATGGGTTACCGCTCAACAATTTACCGGGGTAGGGGCAATGATTGTGCCATTCGTCATGATTTATGCTACCCAAATGGTAAGAAAAAATGATGTCTCATTTATCGGATTCGCGTTTGTCATGAGTTTGTTGGTTCAAACCCATTTGATGAGTGCCATGATTACTGCCATCGGAATTATTCCTTTCTTTGTTGTTGGGATGATTAAGGCAGTCGATAAAAAGCAACGCGTTCGTATGCTACTACATACTATCTACGCAGCCTTAATTACAATGGTATTAACCATTAATGTTTGGTACAACTTAATCTACATTTCTGCTACCAATCATTTACTTCCGGTCTACCCAGTTCCAGAAGTTCGTACCTATGGATACAACTTCAATGTTCAATCATTAGTGAACATTATGAAACCGACCGAGTTTATTTTATTCATTTTTGTATTATACTTTGTTATTAGAAGATTCAAACAAGTTGATATCTTAACTAAGACAACCGCACTAACTGGATTCTTCTTCCTAGTAATTTCTTGGAGTCACTTCCCATGGGGAGTTTTCCAATACTTTATTCCACAATTATCATACACACTCCAATTTCCAAAACGTTTCTTGGTAATTGCGTTTGTATGTTTGTTGGTCACTTTCGGACAAATTTTAACCTATGAAATTAGAAACAACACTCATAAGAGTAACTATGCTGTTGTAGTAACTGTCTTGTTGTTAATCGTTGGTAGTGCCGGATTGGACTTTTATGCCATTCACCAACGTAGTGTTAACTATGTCAGCTTGAACACCAAGCGTCATAAGAATAACAAGAATGACAATTCAATTTATTACTACATGAAAAAACACCATAGAACTATTCAAAAGGATACACAAAGCCACAAACTATCTAACTTGTTAGAAGATATTATTAAGGCGACTCCTGATTATGTGCCTTCATACAAACAAATTAAGAGCCATAGTGAATACGATAAGTTAAATCCATACGAATTGTATTACAAGGAATATATTGAAAAGAACCATAACAAGAAACTTCATTTCAAACATGTTGTGAGAAAAGATGGATCATTAACTGTTAGGTTCAAACTCAAGAAAGCACAAGAAATTCAAGTTCCATTGGTTAAGTATGCCCAAACACAAGTAACGGTTAATGGAGCCGTTAAGAATGTAAAGACAACTAAACTTGGCGCAGTTATCGTCTCAGCTAAGAAGGGTAACAACCGTATCAACATCAAGTATGTAACGTCATTTACTATTCGCTTGATGATGGTAATCACATGGATTAGTTGGATTTTGTTTGGTATTTTTGCATTAACAAAAATTAGACGTAACAAGTAGGCCTTAAGGGCCTTTTGGCGTTTTGTAAGGAAACTAATTGTTTCCGATTACTGGAGGGATAGTTTTGGAACAACTGAGAAATGCGGCTAAAAAAGTATATGAAAGTCGCTTTTTCCCACTGCTCGTATTTGGATTATTGGGGTTAATCGCGCTTAGCGGTTTGATTTTAAACAATACGTTAATCTTGAGTTACGATACGATTTTTCACTTTAATCGTTTTTATGACACTGCTGAGCAAATCAGAAATGGAAGTTATAATTACTTCCAAATGAACTATGGTTTCTTGCAAACGGGAAGAATTGTTAACGCTTTGTATGGACCTGTAGTTGCTTATATCGCAGGATTTATTTTATTACTAAGTTACAACTGGATTGTCTTTGAAATCATCATCTCGTTACTAGTGATGTTGATTGCAGCTTTTTCAATGTATTGGTTATGTAAGGTCAATGGCGTCAGCCGCGGATATTCCGTATTAATGGGATCACTTTACATGATTGGTTCATCTACATTTACCTGGGTAATCACTCAACAATTTACCGGGGTGGGTGCCGCTGTCATGCCGGTATTCTTCATTGGGATTACCTTAATGCTACAAAGATTAAGAATTCCGGTATTAGGTGTTGCAGTCGGAATGGCAGTCTTAATTCAAACCCACGTGGTTTCAAGCTTGATTGCCTTTGGAGCGTCTGTTCCAATCATTATCGTTTCTTTGGTATTGACCAAGGAAAAATGGAAGATGATTAAGGATGGCTTGATTGCGATTGCGATAACGCTAGCGTTGACCTTCAACGTCTGGGGGGTCATGATTTCAATCTTTAAGAATAATTTCTTGATTCCAACGTTCCCAGAAACCAGCATGCAACTATTTACGGTTTCACTTCATGGTGAATCCATTCAAAGTGTTGTTAAACCAATGGAATTATTGATTTTCCTATATGTTATCTACTATGTGATTACTAGATGGAAGAAGCTAAACTACGTTGTGAAAACATTGGGTTGTGTTGGTTTTGGATTCTTAGTCCTATCAACCAATATCGTTCCATGGACTCGTTTACAAGTGGAATTTCCTAAATTAACCACATTAGTCCAATTTCCAAAACGTTTCGCAGTGATTCCGTTTATCCTATTCTTCTTATTACTAGGAATGATTTTGACAAACGATAAGTATGCTTTGACGCTCAAGCCATTGCACTATCCAAGTCGATTATTCACGTTTGCAATCCTATTTTTTGTCTTTGCTTTGAATATGGAATCAAACTTCCAAGCAGTTAACCTGGGCGTATCACAAACTGTTGCGATGAAGCAAAACAGCGACACAGTGGTTCCGGTTAACCATGCATTTAGTTATAATAAGAGGAACAATCGTACTTATATTCAGGATCTAGAAAGTCCTAATAAGTCGTATTTGATTAATGATATCCTAAAGACAACGCCTGATTATCTACCAAGCACTCAGGCGGTGAACGAAGATAATTATGCCAGCGTTCATCCATACCTAAATAATCACCGTCAGTTAATCAAACACAACTATAAGATTAAGGGTGGTTACATCAAGAAGGTTAACAAGGATGGCTCACTAACTGTCATTTGGCATAACCATCATGCTAAGACGACTCGCTATCGTGTAACTGTCGTTAAGTATGCGGCAACTAAGCTAGTCCTAAACGGTAAGAGAATTAAGCCAGCGCGTATCAGTCAAGTTGGTGCCGTGACCGTTAAGGCTAAACCAGGCAAGAATGTGCTAACGGTATCCTACCGTACCGGATTAGGAATGGATATGATTTTCCTAGTTACCACACTTAGCTGGGTTGGTGTCTTTGGCTATGTAATTGTAAGAAGATTTAAAAACAAAAAGAGTAACCAATAAAGGTTACTCTTTTTTATTTTCTAAATAATCCTCGTACATGTACTTGGCGGTCTTTAAATAGATGTCATGATATATTTGATCATCGAATATAACCGAGTTGGCACTGGATAGATTAGGGTTATTAAAACGACTTTGTTTGACAAAGTTGATACAGTTAATGCTTCTTTGAGTGTAATAGATGATAAAGTTATGAATCATCATCAGGTCCTTAAATTTGTTTTGCAGGTAATAACCACTTGCATTGACCTTGAGATGAGTTTCCTTGTCGTGCATGTACAGATACGAAAATTTGTCGTTGGAATAGGGGATACAATAGCTCAGTAGGTTAGCGTTGAACCATGAGTAGGTCCGACTACGATGAGAAGCGGGCAGTGGGATGAGGGATGTTTCGGTCGTTAGGATGGGAAACTTATTTTTGATGTGCAACTCTTCGCAGATACTTCGATTAAAGTGTTTATGCAACATGCATTCCATTTGTAGCTTCTTATTAATTAAAGCGGTGGTCGATGACTTTAATAGATAAAAGTTAAAACCATTTTCGATTACCATGGTTGCATACCGTTTACTTCTATCGGCGATGTCTACCAACATTAATAAGTCGTGCCAATTAATCTGTTTGAAGTTAAACCGGTGGTTGACTAGACTGATTGGAAGCTTATTAATGTCGACAAACGTGGTGCCATCTTTGCTTTCAATCGCTTCGTTTTTCAAATTTGTTTCATTCATAAAAAAATCCTCTCGTGTGTTTTGCGTTTTTAAGCTAGCACGAGAGGATTCTTAAGGCGAATTATTTTGGCCAATTTAAGAAAATCTTAATTATTTTTGATGAAATCACCGATGTAAAAGGCAAGTTTGCGATAAGTATAT
Organism: Apilactobacillus zhangqiuensis; assembly: GCF_019656215.1. Lineage (GTDB taxonomy): Bacteria > Bacillota > Bacilli > Lactobacillales > Lactobacillaceae > Apilactobacillus > Apilactobacillus zhangqiuensis. The sequence continues at coordinate 26,682 of NZ_BPLK01000004.1, read as the reverse complement.
GCGTTAGGGTGAACATGTTGATCTTGGTACATGTCCTTGTAATTGAAGTTAGTGATAAATTCAGAGTGGTATTCACGCCAATCGATAAATGGGATTTGAAATGCCGAGTAGACTTCCGCTAGGCCATCTAGTAGTTGGTTAAACGTGTAGTCAGAGTATCTCATCACGCTGGCAGCGTTTTGATCGTCGTCAAAACGAGTCAATGGTAGAACCGCATAGATTTTGGCTTCGTGATGTTGACTGATAATTTGGCGCACTAATCTGGTTAGTTTCGATATGACACGAACCAATGGAACGTCTAGGTGACCATAGTCGTTAGTACCAATCATTAATATGATTGCATCGTATTGGTTGTCTTTAATCTTTTCGACTTCCTTTTCAAGTGTTTCATAAATCGTGGCACCATTGATACCGTTATTGCAGACACGGCAATTGTAGTATTTGGCTAAATATCGTGGGTAGTTGTAGCGTAGATTGACAGTACCATCAAAGCCCCTAGTGACTGAATCTCCTAAGGTGACGACTGTTTTATTTGTAAGATCCAATTTAATCAACTCCGATTAATATGTATATAACACCTATAATAATATCAAAAAATTAGTAAAAATTTAATTTTATATACTTATAAATCTTTTTGGTATAATGGAGGTCCTTGGCAGGGGCGCATAAGCCAAAAAAGACGCGGTTATTCGCGTCTTTTTTTATTGACACAAAAGCCATTTATGATATACTCATTTGTTAATAAATAAAATTAGGAGGGCACACAATGACACACAAAAGAATGATTGTTTTGGATATTGCTTCACTTGGTTTAGGCGAAGCTCCCGATGCCAATCGCTTTGATTCTATTGGTGCCGACACATTAGGCCACATTGCTGATAAAGGGCTAAGTGTTTCTAATTTAATTAACCTAGGTCTTGGCAATATTCGCTGGGACAACGAGATTAAATCAATTCCACAAGTTGATGCACCTCGTGGCTTCTTTGGGAAGATGGTTACCACTGTTGACAGCAACAGGGGTAGTGCCTCATTTCGTGAGATGTTTGACTACACTGCCGGTGTCCGTACCGCTTCAGTAATGGACTTGTTGGCAGAAAAACAACATAGTGTTTCAATTATTTCAAGCTTTGCTTATTATTGGGAAAAACAAGACGATATTTCAATGGTCCAAGTCCCCGATGATAGCAAGGCTTTTATTGAATTGTCATCAAAAATGAGGACCCAAAAGAGCGGGTTAATTTACTGTCAGTTACCGGAACTAAGACACTTCGCCAGAATGGATGATAGTGTTGGGTACGCTGAACAACTAAATGTGTTGGACGAAACAATTGGTAAGGTCTTAGAACGACTAAGGGATAACGATTTACTACTAATCACATCCTCATATGCAATTGATCCAACCATGGACAATCGAATTACGCGTGAATACTTACCACTAATTGTCTTCAATCCAAATAAGAATGAAGGAAAGTCATTAGGTATTAAGCGTTCACTAGGTGCGGTTGCAAACGCAATCGTGGCGTTCTTTGATTTAGATGATGGGGAAAATACTAAACCGAACTTTATCAACGAAGTTAAGTAATTAATTTACACTGAAAGGGGTGTTGCGCAACTAAAATAAGCTATTTGTCACTATATTTTTTGTCGCAGAGAAAGGATTAGAATTTTTATGTATCATTTAGTTAATATTTTGGGAATTTTTGTTTTCCTAGGGATTGCATTTGTTTTTTCAAAGAACAAGAAACAAATTAAATGGCGTTCAGTAATTACTGTTTTAGTGTTAAACCTAGTAATCGCTTACTGTTTAACACAATTTTCATGGGGGCGTGCTGCTGTTGAAGGTGCTGCTAACGGTTTCAAGGCTTTAGTTGAAGTAGCATATCAAGGAATTGAATTTGCACTACCAAGTTGGGTTCACATGAAACAAATGGACTTTGTAACTTCAGCACTTCTACCAATTTTATTAATCGTTCCAGTGTTTGATATCTTAACTTACATTGGAGTCCTACCTTGGATCATCAAGTGGGTAGGTAAAGGTTTGGCATACATAACTGGCCAACCTAAGTTTGAATCATTCTTCGCAGTTGAAATGATGTTTTTAGGTAACACTGAAGCACTTGCTGTTTCAACTCTACAATTAAAACAAATTTCAGCCGCAAGAAATGTTGTCATTGCCATGATGTCAATGTCATGTGTGACTGCCTCAATTTTAGGCGCATACACTCAAATGGTTCCAGGTCAATACGTAATGACTGCCGTTCCATTGAACATCTTAAATGCTGTTATTGTAACTAGTATTTTAATGCCAACTTCAGTTACTCCAGAAGAAGACACTATCGCTAAGTTAGGTAGCTCTTCACAAACTGCTGAAGTGGCCGTTGGTGAACATCCTGAAAACGAAGAAGAAGCTAAAAAAGAACCATTCTTCTCATTCTTGGGTGATTCAATCCTGGGTGCCGGTAAATTAATCTTAATCATTACTGCAAACGTTATCGCATTCGTTGCTTTAGCTGCATTAATTGATAAAATTTTAGGTTCAATTAACCATAATTTATCTCTAGAACACATCCTAGGAATCATCATGTTCCCATTTGCTTGGCTAATGGGTTCAGACGTGCACACCGCATTTGAATTTGCACAAAACATGGGTACTAAGCTTGTAACTAACGAATTCGTTGTTATGGGTAGAGTATCATCACACATTCACTCATATGCACCACATTATCAAGCACAATTAACTGTCTTCCTAACTTCATTTGCTAACCTTTCTACAGTGGGAATGATTATTGGTGCATTCAAGGGTATTGTTAATCGTGAAGTGAACAACGCTATTTCAAAGAGTGTAGGGTACATGGTTATATCAGGGATCTTAGTTTCTCTACTATCTGCAGGAATCGTTGGTCTATTTGTATGGTAAAATAGAAACATAATATATATAGATTAAGGATTTTGTTTAATGAGTAATAAGTTGAACAAAACGTCGAAAAAAGAGACAGCCTCGCTGTCTCTTTTAGACGTTTTAAGGGATAAAGAAATTTTTAAGACAGAGGTCTTAGGTGGTATCACCGGATTCTTCGCAATCTCTTATATTTTAGTGGTTAACCCCATGATATTGGCGGATGCGGGGATGGATGTTCACCAGACCGTCTTTGCGACAATTATTAGTTCTGTAATCGGATGTTTCATTATGGGATTCTATGCGAACTCACCGGTCGTGATTACGCCGGGGATGGGTGTTAATGCATTCTTCACCTATACGATGGTGTTAAACATGGGACTATCATACAAAGAAGCGTTGACCGTTTCTTTGGTCTCGACAATTGCGTTTGCTTTAATCGCATTTAGCCGTTTTACTGATATCTTACAGGGTGGTATTCCTAATTCATTGAAATCAGCGATTACCGCCGGCATTGGTTTATTTTTAGTTGAGATTGGTCTGCAAAAAGCCGGATTGATTCAACAAGGGAAGAATTCATTATTAACGATTGGATCGTTTAGAAATCCATCGCTTTTATTGGCCATTTTTGGTTTGGTTTTAACGATTGTCCTATACCTTAAGAACGTGAAGGGAAACTTCTTTATTGGAATCGTAATTACCACGATTGTCGGCATTGTTTTCCACATTCACGATAGTGGGGTTAAGACCACTCACTTGATTGATATCTTGCAGTACCATAAATCACTCTTTGATTTTAGTTTCTCAAACGTGTGGACGACACCATTTATCATGGCGTCATTTTCAATGACAATGATTTTGGTGTTTGAATCGATGGGATTAAACGCCGGAATTTTACCGGACATGGCAAAGTTCAAAAAGACATTTAGAAGTGTTTCGATTACCGGAATTATTTCTAGCATTTTAGGAACTAGTCCAACGGTTTCAGCCGCGGAAAGTGTAGCTGGTTTTCAACTAGGGGCGAGAACCGGAATCATGTCGATTACCGCTGGAATTATGTTTTTAATTTCAACCTTTTTCATCAGTTTCTTGGACTTGGTACCACAAGCGGCGATTGCTCCAGTAATTATCATTACGGGTGCATTAATGTTATCTAACTTAAAGACGATTAACATGGATGACTTTGCCGAATGGTTCCCAGCCTTTCTAATCGTGGTCTTGATTCCATTGACTGGAAGCATTTCAATCGGATTAGCATTCGGGTTTGTTGCCTATCCAATCGTGAAAATCTTTAACGGCCAAATCAAAACCATCAGTATAATTAACTATATTTTAAGTGCGTTGTTTTTAATCAATTTGATAATGACAGCAATGCTATAAAAGAGGCGATCAAACGATCGTCTTTTTATATGTATTTTTTTGATAATCTAGTGACGAATTAGCCTAATTTTGGTTATAATGGAGAAGTATATGTTTCATGATTGTAAAAAAGATTAATATCAGTTAAAGTATAGATAGATGTGAAACAATCATGTTTCACAATAGGAGGATTTGCATGAATCCAGAAGAATTCAAGAGTCAATTAGCAAAACGCAATATCGAATTGACTGACCACCAAATGCAACAATTTGCCGATTACTATGATTTGTTAGTTACCACTAACGAACATGTTAATCTAACAACCATTGTTGATAGAGATGAAGTATATTTAAAACATTTCTTTGATTCAATTACTCCTGCATTCTTTGCAGATGAATTGAGAACCGAAGAATTAACCCTATGTGATGTGGGAGCCGGTGCTGGTTTTCCATCAATTCCGTTAAAAATTGTTTTTCCTAACTTAAAGGTCACCATCATTGATTCATTGAACAAACGAATCAACTTCTTGGACGAACTAGTTAACAAGTTAGGTTTAACTAATGTTGAATTACATCATGCTCGTGCAGAAGAATTTGGTGGTAAAAAATCTAAATACCGTGAATCATTTGATATCGCAACTGCACGGGCAGTTGCTCGAATGAGCGTGCTTGCTGAATTCTGTTTGCCACTAGTTAAAGTGGGAGGCAAGATGATTGCACTAAAAGCATCAAAGGCCAAGGATGAACTATCAGATGGAAAAAACGCGATTACTACTCTAGGTGGTAAGATGATTTCAGATGATGAGTTTAATCTTCCAGTCTCAAATGATCCACGTAATATGGTTGTGTTAGAAAAAGTGAAGAACACACCAAAACAATACCCAAGAAAAGCGGGTACACCGAACAAGAAACCAATTGGTTCAAGTAATAAGTAGACTAGAGGAGGGGTTTTTAATGGGACACGTTATATCATTAGCTAATCAAAAGGGTGGAGTTGGTAAGACTACCACTTCTGTAAACCTTGGTGCAGACCTTGCAACAATGGGCAAAAAGGTATTACTAATTGATGCTGATGCCCAAGGAAATGCAACTTCAGGAGTAGGTATTCAAAAATCCGACATCCAAAAGGATATTTACGATATCTTGGTTAATGAAGAACCAATCTCAGAAGCCATTATTCCTTCAAAACATGAAGGATTAGACATTGTACCAGCAACAATTCAACTATCAGGGGCCGACATTGAATTAACTCCCCAAATGGCGAGAGAAACACGTTTATTAAATGCCCTAAAATCTGTCTCAGATCAATATGATTACGTACTAGTTGACTGTCCACCTTCATTAGGATTAATCACCATTAATGCATTTACTGCCAGTGATTCAATCCTAATTCCAGTGCAAACCGAATACTATGCACTAGAAGGTTTAAGTCAATTGCTAAATACTGTTCAATTAGTAAAGAAACACTTTAATCCTGACTTAGACGTCGAAGGAGTTCTACTAACAATGTATGACTCACGTACCAAGTTAGCTCAACAAGTTAACGATGAAGTTCGTAAGTACTTCGGTGATAAGGTTTACGATACTATCATTACTAGAAATGTGCGTTTATCAGAAGCCCCAAGTTACGGATTACCAATCATTGATTATGATCCAAATTCAAAGGGTTCAGAATTATACATGCAATTTGCAAAGGAAGTGTTAGCTGCTCATGGTGAATAACAAAGGACTAGGTCGAGGCATTCAAGCATTGTTTGCTGATAATGATATCGACGCCAACTCAGAAGACGTATTGGAATTAGAGCTAACCAAGTTATCTCCAAATCCTTTCCAACCAAGAACGCATTTCGATACAAATGCACTTAAAGATTTAACCCGTTCAATCGAAAAGTCTGGGGTATTTCAACCAATCATTGTAAGAAAGACCAGCGGCAGCAAGGACGAATACGAAATTCTTGCTGGTGAAAGACGTTTCAGAGCTTCACGCATGGCAGGTAAAGAAAAGATTCCAGCAATTGTTCGTGATGCTTCTGATGAACAAATGATGGAAATCGCCGTGATGGAAAACCTTCAAAGAGAGGACTTAAATCCAATCGAAGAAGCTGAAGCTTACAACACTTTGATGACCAAGCTAGACATTACTCAAGCTGAAGTATCAAAACGTTTAGGTAAATCACGTCCATACATCGCTAACTACTTACGTCTATTAGGTTTACCAACCGAAGTAAAGGACATGTTGACCAAGAATCAACTTTCAATGGGCCAAGCAAGAACTTTGCTATCAGTTAAGAAAAAGGATGAACTAATTAAGCTAGCCAAGAAGGCTTACGAACAAACAATGACTGTTCGTCAACTTGAAAAGGAAATTGAAAACCTAAGTTCATCACCTAAGAAGAAAAAGAAGCCACGTCGTTCAACCAAGAAGTCACCATTCTTACGTGCTTCTGAGAATGAACTACAAGACAAATTCCAAACATCCGTTTCAATCTCAAATAACCGTTCTAAGAAGGGAACCGGTAAGATTGAAATCAGTTACGCATCAGATGATGATTTAAACCGCATTTTGCAAATTTTAGATATTAATTTAGACTAAAAGGAGTTCTCAATATGTATTCATTAAATGATGTTGTCATGATGAAGAAAGCCCACCCATGTGGAGAGAATAGTTGGAAGATTATTCGAATGGGTGCAGACATTAAGATTGAATGTCAAAAGTGCGGCCATGTGGTTATGCTTCCACGTCGTGAATTTGAAAAGAAAATGAAAAAAGTAATTCAAAGTACACAAGAAGACTAAATCTAAAGAAAAGAGTGAATTATTAATATGTCATTAACAGCAGGAATTGTTGGTTTACCAAACGTCGGTAAATCTACACTATTTAATGCGATTACTAAAGCTGGTGCGGAAATGGCTAACTACCCATTTGCCACTATCGACCCAAACGTAGGGATGGTGGAAGTACCAGATGACAGACTTGATCGAATTCAAGAACTAATTCCAGCTAAGAAGATTGTGCCTACTACATTCGAATTTACCGATATTGCCGGTATCGTTAAGGGTGCAAGTAAGGGTGAAGGTTTAGGTAACAAGTTCCTAGAAAACATCAGACAAGTGGACGCCATTGTGCACGTTGTTCGTTCTTTTGACGATGACAACATTACCCACGTTACTGGTAATGTTGATCCAATCGCTGATATTGAAACAATCAACTTAGAATTAGGTATCTCTGATTTAGATGCAGTTACTAAGCGTTTAGGTCGTGTTCAAAAGGCTGCTAAGGGTAAGGATGAAGATGCACTTGCCGAATTAGCTGTCCTAGAAAAGATTAAGCCAGTTCTAGAAGCCGGTAAACCAGTGCGTTCAATTGACTTTGATGAAGATGAACAAAAGATTGTTAAGGGATTATTCCTATTAACTTCAAAACCAGTGCTATACGTAGCTAACATCTCAGAAGATGACATGGCTGATCCTGAAGGCTCAAAGTACTTCCAACAAGTTAAGGAATACGCTGCTAAGGAAAACGCTCAAGCAATCGGTATTGCTGCTGAAACAGAAGAAGAAATTGCTGAATTAGATGACGAAGACAAGGCTACTTTCCTAGAAGCCGAAGGTGTTAGTGAACCAGGTCTAAACAAGTTAATTCGTGCTTCTTACAACCTATTAGGTCTAGAAACATTCTTCACCGCTGGTGGTAAGGAAACCAAGGCTTGGACTTACCTAAAGGGTACTAAGGCTCCTCAAGCTGCCGGAATTATTCACTCAGACTTCGAACGTGGTTTCATCAGAGCTGAAGTAATGGCATTTGACGACCTAGATAAGCTAGGTAGCGAACAAGCCGTTAAGGAAGCTGGTAAGCTACGTGTTGAAGGTAAAGATTATGTTATGCAAGATGGTGACATTGTAAACTTTAGATTCAACGTTTAATCGGAAAGGACGACATCAATGACTGAAAAGAGAAATGCTCATGTACAACAAAATAGACATGAAGCTGAAAAAAAGACTCGTCAACAATTTGATGGGATTGGTTTGACTAAACGTAATTCAGATTACATGTTCAGATTTAACAAAGAGTTAAAGAAGACCAAGTTATCAGATGAACGTAAGGTTGAAATCGTTAACCAAATGAAGGATGAATTACTAGTTGAACAAAAACACGGTGCAACTGCGCGTAATTTGTACGGTACTGTTGAAGAACGTATCAACTTCATCATGAACCCACCAAAGAAAAAGATTTCAATGATGGATAGCTTTGCGCCTAATGCCATCTTCAACGCATTGTTCTTCTTCGTAATCTTCAACTTGCTATACGGAATCACTTTGATGATTCAAAGCAACGCTAAGGATAAGCAATCAGTAGGGATTTTATCTCTAGTATTGATTTCTCTAGTATTTGGTATCTTTATGCCAATTATGACAAGATTATTGGATGGAAACGTTAAACACAAGTACAGTGGATTAGTGCGTTTTGGTTTATTGATCCTATCAGTAATCGTGTGGATTGGTGCGTTCATGGTAATTGTTCAAATTCCACAAGCGGGAATTAACATGGCGGTATCACCAATTGTTAACTTTATTTTAGCTGCAATCTCAGCATTTGCAGCGTTCTGGATTCACAAGAACTACGAAATTACAGTTAATGTGATGACACCTAGAACACCAAATAGAAGATAAAAATAAATGTCAGTGAAAATTAAATTTGATTTTCTCTGGCATTTTTTGTATATTAGACATTAAAAAATAAATAGATAGGGGTTTTATGATTATGGATAATTGGAACACAAAGTTTGCCAAAAAGGGATTAACATTTGATGACGTATTGCTTATTCCAGCAGAAAGTCATGTCTTACCTAATGATGTGGATACTTCAGTTCGTTTATCAGATGATGTTAAGCTAAATGTACCATTTTTAAGTGCAAGTATGGATACAGTTACAACCTCAGATATGGCGATTGCCATGGCTGAAGTTGGTGGATTAGGTGTAATTCACAAGAACATGATTATCGATGATCAAGCCGAAGAAGTTAAGAAGGTCAAAGCAGTAGAAAAGACCGACAAAACCCCTAACGCAGCAGTTGATGCTAATAACCACTTATTATGTGCCGCTGCTGTTGGCGTTACATCAGATACATTCAAGCGTGTGGAATCTTTGTTTGCCGCTGGTGCTGACGCTATCATTATTGATACTGCTCACGGTCACTCTGCCGGAGTTATCAGAAAAGTAAAAGAAATCAAAGCTAAGTACGCTGACAAGACTATCATCGCTGGTAACGTTGCTACAGGTGAAGCAACTAACGATTTATTCGAAGCCGGTGTTGACGTAGTAAAGGTTGGAATTGGCCCTGGTTCAATTTGTACCACTAGAATTATCGCTGGTGTTGGTGTTCCTCAATTAACTGCCGTTTACGACGCAGCGGAAGTTGCTAGAAAATGGGGCAAGCCAATCATCGCTGATGGTGGTATCAAATACTCAGGTGATGCTGCTAAGGCAATTGCAGCCGGTGGTAACGCTGTAATGCTAGGTAGTATGTTATCTGGTACTGACGAAGCACCTGGTGAAATCTTCGAAGAAAATGGAATTAAGTACAAAGCATACCGTGGAATGGGAAGTGTTGGAGCCATGCAACATGGTTCAGCTGACCGTTACTTCCAAGGTGAAGTTAATGAAGCAAACAAACTAGTTCCAGAAGGTATCGAAGCTCGTGTTGAATACAAAGGTTCAGCTAAGGATGTAGTATTCCAAATGGTTGGTGGTTTAAGAGCAGCCATGGGTTACACTGGATCAAAGGATATTCAAGCAATGAATGACGATGCTCAATTCATTCAAATCACTAGTGCAGGGCTAATTGAATCACATCCTCATGATGTTCAAATCACCAAGGATGCGCCAAATTATAAATAAAATGTTAATAATATTAAAAGATGCTAATTTTTAGCGTCTTTTTTATTTACATTTATATAACAAATCCTTATATTGTGTTAATATAAAATTATATAAACGAAAAGAAAGAAGGCGTCTCAATGAAAGTTTTAGTAGTAGACGATGATCAAGAAATTGCTGAATTATTAAAGATTTACATACGAAACGAAGGATACGAAACTGTCATTGTAAATGATGGGGAAGCCGCTTTAACAGAATTAAGAAAAAATAGTGATATTGGACTTATGATTCTAGACATTATGATGCCAAAAATGTCTGGTTTCGAAGTATTGAAACGTGTAAGAAGAGAAATTAGTTTACCAATCATGATTCTATCTGCCAAGACAGAAGATATTGATAAGATTGAAGGACTTGTTGGTGGTGCTGATGACTACATAACAAAACCATTTAATCCACTTGAAGTAATGGCTCGAATGCACTCAATTCTAAGAAGATATACTGACAAGGTTGTCGTAGGAGAACCAGAAGTACTAAACGTTGCCACCTTAACCATCAATCGTGAATCTCACGAAGTTAAGACTAGTGATGGCAAGTCCATCCAATTAACAGCAATTGAATTTGGCATTTTATATCTATTAGCAAGTCATCCTGGTCGTGTTTACTCTGCCAACGAAATCTTTGAACGAGTATGGCGCCAAGAAAGTATTATTTCTGCTAAGACTGTTATGGTCCACGTTAGTCATTTACGTGATAAGTTGGAAGAAGCTACAGACGGTAAGAAGATTATCGAAACCGTTTGGGGAGTAGGATACAGAATCAATGAAGAATAATAGTAAATCAATCAAGTTAACACATAAAGAACGAATTGGATTAGTGACTGATGCTATTCTAACTAGTTTATTTATATTGTTAGTTAATTTCTTGGTTTTCTTTGCGACAGAAGTGTATTACACAACTCATCCGGATTGGCGTAATCAGCTGATTCGTTTTGGAAATTCTCTAATTGCAGGAAATCATATGCAACTTTGGAGTTGGAGCAATGGATTTGTAGTTATGATTGCCGCATTGGATATGTTTGTGTTGTATATTCGTTTGTTCATGCATTATAAACGTATTCAAGAGCAACATATCATTAACGATTTGCATTATATTGCTGATGGTAATTTCGATTACACAATTCCATATAAGCTAATCGGTGATGATCAACGAATCGTTGAAAGTATTAATGTATTAGTTAATAATGTTATTCATTCAATGTCTGAAGAATTAAAGACTGAAAAATCAAAAGATGAATTGATTTCTAATGTCTCACACGATATTAGAACACCGTTGACTTCAATTATTGGTTATTTAGGATTGATTGAAAATAAGCAATACACAAGTGAAGAAGATTTGGCTAAGTATGTTCATATTGCCTACTCAAAAGCTAGACAAATGAAGACTTTGGCCGATGATTTATTTGAATACACAAAAATTACTGATAAAGATTACAGTAAGTTAAATACTAGAAAAATTGAAATGAAGGCAATGATTGACCAAATTTCTGCTGGATTTGATTTAGAAATGGCCGAAAAGGGTATGCAAATGCATACCAAGACCAACTTCGATAAGTTAGTGATTGATGGTAGCCCATCCGATTTAGCTCGAGCGGTTAATAATCTAATCAATAACGCATTGAAGTATGGTCACGATGGCCACAACATTTATGTGGAGGGTTTCCGTGTTAATGAAAAGGAATTAGAAATCAAGGTTTCTAATGATGGTGAAAAAATTCCTGAAGAATCCATTAAACACGTTTTTGATCGTTTCTACCGTGTTGAAACATCGCGTAATAAATCAACTGGAGGAACCGGTCTTGGACTAGCAATCGTATACGAAGTTGTTAACATCCACGGTGGTTACTGTTCCGTTGCATCTAATGATGAATTAACAACGTTTACACTCCATCTACCAATCAAACATGGTGATAAGTTAACACCAACTAAAAGTGAAGAAGGGCAACAGGAGGTTATTGAGAATGCAAAGTAAGCTTGTTTCCAAGCTTAGTATTGCTTTAATTGCATTAGTTATATTCGTTACAATGCCTTTAACAGCAACTGCTCAAACTACCACGACTACAACTAATTCCAACACTTCTAAGGCTGTAGCAAAACAGCGCAGTAAGGAATTGGAACAACAAGTCGACAAGTTAATAAGTACAAGCCAACCATTAACACTAACTGCCAAGTCGGCGATTGCGATTGATTATCAAACTGGCCAGGTGTTATACGCAAAGAATATTAATGAATCACTACCAACAGCTTCAATGAGTAAACTATTAACCTTATATGTTACCTTGAAGTACATCAAAGAAGGTAAGCTTCATTGGGATGACAAAGTAAAGATTAACAAAGCGCTACATAAGTTGAGTGTTAATCATAATTACGCCAACGTAAAATTACGACTGGGTCATTCGTATACAATCAGACAGCTATACCAAACTGCTATCTATTCTGAAAATGCTGCTACCATGGCATTAGGATACGGTGTTGCGGGTAGCACACAAAAGTTTGCTTTATTAATGCGTAAAGAGGCTAAGAAAATTGGAATTACCGATGCCAAGATTTATACCGCTTGTGGTTTAACCAACGGTGAAGTTGGATCACTTGGTTTTAAAGCTGTTTCAGCTAATGCTGAAAATAAGCTATCCGCACGAGACATGGCTTTATTAGCGATGAAGATTTTGAAATATTATCCTGATATTTTAAAGACCACTTCAGCTAATACCACTAAGTTTGATGGTCAAACAATGCTAAATTGGAACTGGATGATTAAGGGACGTAGCCAAGAACTACCAGACATTAAGGTTGACGGTCTAAAGACAGGTACATCCGATACTGCGAAGGCCTGCTTTACTGGAACAGCGGTCAAGAATGGTCACCGTATTATTACCGTTGTGATGGGAGTGCCTAATGGCGGTCAATACGATCCGGCTAGATTCATTCAAACCAGAAAACTTATGAAGTACGTGTATGCTAAATACCACTACGTTAAACTATCAAAAGGTCAAACCATTTCTGATGCCACTGATGGTAGAAACAAAGGAAAGATTGATGTTGAAAACGGTAAGAAAGACTCTGTCGACTTAGCCGTTTCAAATACGCAAGGTGTTTGGTTAACTAGGAAACAAAAATTAAATATTAAAGACATCCAATCATCAGGCGAATACGCTGACGGATCAAGTGTCGATGCTGGATTCGATAAAGGTGATAAGATTGCCACAGCCAAGGTTGCAAACGTTAAGTACATGAAAGGTGTATCTAACAGAATTAATTTAATTGCAAATCATGATGGTGACAAACCTAATATTTTGGTTAGAGCCTGGAGATGGATTGCCAATTTATTCTAAAAAAGAGTTATTAAAATGATAACTCTTTTTTTATTACAAATATTGGATAAACAGTATATTCACTGTGTTTATACTAATAAAATGATGATGTTTTATTAAAATTATGTAAATAAGTTAGATAAAATAAACTATTTTGCGTTATAATAGTAAGTAAAGTTTGATTTTTATCTGACTGTTTATAAATCGTTGAAAATTAAGACCTATTGTTTTTAAACGGGGGAATATTATTTGACAAAGCAAGTACCAAATCCAAATGAACCGCTTTGGCTAACCAACTTGAAGACGGCAATGCCCTTGAATATTAGCTACGTTCCCATTGGAATTGCATGTGGTATTTTACTTCATGCAGCTGGATTTAATACTTTATTGACAGCTTTAGTATCATTAATGGTTTTCTCTGGTGGTGCGCAATTCTTGATTGCCTCCATGTTGACCATTAATTCACCATTATTATCAATTGTGATTATGATGTTTTTCCTAGAGTTAAGATATGCATTATTAGGATCCAGTATTTCTAAATATTTACAAGGTAAGTCATTTTGGTTTACTGTGTTATTTGCAGTTTCATTAAATGATGAAACATACGCTGTAAATTATTTGAAACTATCAACTGATAAGAAGTTTACTGCTCAAGATGCTCTACAAATTGAACACTATGCTTTGGTTGTATGGACAATTAGTACTATTATTGGTAGTTTAGTTGGTTCATCACTTTCAATTAACCTAACAGTTGTTCATTTTGCTCTAACTGCATTATTTATTTATATGATCGTTATGCAAATGAAGTCACTACTAAAGGTGTTAATTATTCTATTAACAATTGTATTGGCAATTGCATTCATGTTATTGATGAAATCCACTTTAGGATTAGTCGTTTCAACTCTGTTAGCTTCATTCGTTGGATTCTTCATTGAATCTTGGATTAGAAGCCATTACGAAAAGTACAAGAAGAATTGCTTGCTTCGCTTATTTAAGAACCCTGCGGGTACCCCTGAAGATAAGTTTGATGAAGAAGAAGAGACTGAATAACTTAAAAAACGGATTAGGAGATATTCTATGGAATGGAATTCAACTCAACATTTTTGGTTGATTATATTATGTTTTGTGGTTGCTTTTATCCCTAGATTCGTTCCACTAGCTTTCTTTAGAACAAGAAAGATTCCTAAGTGGTTTAACGAATGGATGGGTTACATACCTATTGCTTTATTTACATCATTGGTTGTTAAGGACTTATGTATTACATCAACATATACCTTATCTGTATCAGGAAAAGCACCCGAACTAGTAGCTGCCTTAATCGTGTTTATTATTGCTTATTGGACAAGATCAATGGCAATATCTGTAATTTTGGGATTAGCTGCTGTATTAGTATTAGCAGTATTTATTTAAATTTAGAGAAAAAAGCACTGGTCGTATGACCAGTGCTTTTTTAATTTGTTTTATACGATATGCATCTTCATATCATCGTCTTTTACCTTGTGACACGCCTTTAATATCTTCATGATCGTTACAGAGATAATTGAAGGCATCACAATGCCTAGAACAACATAAATTGTTAGTTGGGATAGACTTTGGCTAGCGAAGGTGAGGGGAGCAATTAGTGAATTAGTTCCTAATCCTGCAGCTCCTGAAGATAATGGATCAAGCATAACAGCAATTGCTAAAGCGGCTGATGATGCAGGGGGCATAAGGAAAATTGCCCATACGACTGAGATTACTAATCCACCAATAAATGGGTTGATAACTAATGTCTTAGCAATTACGCCTGATAACCATACAAGAGCAGGGGTAGTTACTGTTGCGAAGCCTAATGTGGCAACATCTCCCACAAATGTAGCTGCAAATGGTACTAAGAACATATCCAATGGTGTTTTCCCCGATATGTACTTGCCAATAAATGTAGCGATAATGGCACCACCTTAAGCACTAATTGGTTGTCCAATTATAAATACTGATGACCTGGTAGGCTGGGATAGCAAATGACTTGTCGCTGTGACCGCGTTGATGTTTTTTTTGTGAAGAAGACGTTGTTGGCACCAACCGTAGCAGCAATCATTGAACTAAATAATACCAAAGTATTAGTCTTTAATTGTGATGCTACGGCAGCACCGATGGCTGGGGCCATTAAGTATTGGCAAATTAATCAAATTTAGGCTAGAGCAGTTAGCAATAGCACCTAATAATAAACCAACACCTAGTGTGACTAAAATCGCATTAGAACCCCATTGAACACTAAGTATACATTATCCTTAAACCCAGATTTTACTTTAACGTGTGCTAGATTCGCAACATTCATCTGAGGTGAATCATCTTTTGTTGCATTTATCATATTGAATCAACCCCCTTACTTAAAAAGTGTTTTATTTTAAAAATTTTAAGTTAAACCATAAGTTTGAAATAAATGTCAAGATAAATAAAAGAAAAAAGCATCGGTGAATTTTTTCACCGATGCTTTTTTGATGGTTTTTATATTTATTTGTACATGTAATCTCTAGTAATTGGTAGTTCTTGTCCGGAAGGACCCTTTGAGATTAAGTATTGCATAACATCAATGTTACCAGCCTTGAATGAACCGGCACATGTCTTTAGGTATAAGTCCCACATTCTTAAGAAGCGTTCGTCATCGCCCATAACTTCTTTAACTTCATCAATATGATCGTTAAAGTTCTTGTCCCAGTGTTCCAATGTGTATTGGTAGTGTCTTCTTAATGATTCTAGATCATAAATTTGAAGACCATTGTTGATGATGTGATCTAGGTTTTCAGTCATACCTGGAACATATCCACCAGGGAAGATGTACTTGTTAATCCAACCATTGTAGGCACCACCTTGTTGTCTTGTGATTCCGTGAATCAAAGCAACACCGTGATCCTTTAGGTATTTGTTGACGCATGAGAAGTATTCGTTTAAGTTTTCTTTACCAACGTGTTCAAACATACCAACTGAGGTGATGTAATCGAAATGTTCATCACCTAGTTGACGGTAATCTTGTAAGCGAACTTCAGCTTGATCTTGTAAACCAAATTTTTCAATTTGTGCGTTTACGTAATCGCATTGTTCTTGACTTAAAGTAACACCGACCACGTTTAGTCCGTATTCTTTAGCAGCAGTTAGCATTAATGTACCCCAACCACAACCGATATCTAGTAGGGTACGACCTGGCTTAGGATTTAATTTCTTGATAATGTGGTGTACTTTTTGCATTTGAGCATCGTACAAGTCATCGTCAGGATTTTCAAAGTAAGCACATGAATAGGTCATTGTCTTATCTAACCAAATCTTGTAGAAGTCATTACCAATGTCGTAGTGACTTTGAATGTCCTTTTTACTTGTGGACTCATTATGATTTTGCTTAGGTAGGAAATTAATGTATTTATGGTCACGAATAAAACTAGTTGATTTTTGGTAAGCTGAAACTATTAAGTCTTCAATGCTTCCGTCAACATCGATTTTTCCGTCCATGTAAGCTTCTCCCAATGCGATAGAAGCATTCTTTCTAATATCCTTGATTGGAATTGGTTCTTTCATAGTGATGGTGGCCTTAGTTTCACCTTCACCATATTTTTCAGATTTGCCGTCCCAATAATTTACTTGGATTGGTTCATTAAATCCGTGTTTAAAAAATGTTTTAAAAAAAGTTTTTTCAAACATGAGAACAGTCCTTTCTTTGTTAATAAAACCACGAACCCATTATACTCTTAAGAAGGTACTTTATGTAAGTAAAGACACCGACTAATTTGATTATTTTTTATTGTTTAAAATGTTATAATTAGAACATAACTAAATAGCGGGGTGAATTATGAAACTGTGGGATAAATTTTTAGCCAACGTTAAATTAAGACGTTGGTGTGTATTAATTTTTATAATCTTTGTTTTATATCTAATGCGCTCAATGATGAGTATGTTACTACTAACATTTATCTTCTCATTGCTAGTCACCAAATGGGTTGGCTTCGTCAGAAGATATATCAAGATTCCAGCTCCCATTTTAGTCATCTTGACTTATCTACTATTTATAGCTGGAGTCGTAAGTGCAGTCGCAATTTACTCACCAGTAATTTACGATCAAGCAGTTACAGCATCAAAGCACATTATTGATTTCTACGAAGATCCAAATAACCTTCATGGAACTACCCAAATTAGAGACATGATTGTTCAGTTCATCCACCGTTCTAACTTCTTAAGTGAAGTGAAGGGGAGCTTTACAATTATTCTTCAATACGTATCAAGTATTGGTCAAATGGGGGTTACATTCTTCTTATCATTAATCTTGAGTTTCTTCTTTACATTAGAAGAAAAATCAATGGGTGAGTTTAGCAAACGCTTCTTAAATGCCGAATTTTCATGGTTCTTCCAAGATGTCTACTACTTTGCTAAGACATTTACCAAGACATTTGGTGTCGTATTAGAAGCTCAATTCTTAATTGCTTTATTTAATACCATCTTTACTACCTTAATCATGGCATTTATGGGAATTCCACAATTGGTAATCCTATCAATTATGATTTTCTTCCTAAGTCTAGTGCCTGTTGCAGGTGTAATCATTTCATTGGTACCTTTATCAATTGTGGGGTATTCTGTAGGAGGATTTAAGTACATTATTTATTTAATGATTATGATTGCTGTAGTCCACTTCCTAGAAGCTTATATTTTGAATCCAAAATTAATGTCTTCCAGAACAGAATTACCAATTTTCTATACATTCTGCGCCTTACTAATTGGTGAAGAAATATTTGGTACATGGGGTCTAATCGTCTCTGTTCCAATCCTAGCATTCTTCCTAGAAATTTTAGGAGTGAAGGGTGAAAATAAAAAGGCAATAAATATAAAGAGAATTGTTAAATAGGATGTAAATTTTTTCATTTTGGTGTAGAATTGTATTGTTGATTTAAGAAATAGAAAGGGGTTTTCGACCTATGTCAAAACTTGTATTAATCCGTCACGGACAAAGTCAATGGAACCTTTCAAACCAATTTACTGGTTGGGAAGATGTTGATTTAAGCGACAAGGGTGTAGAAGAAGCTAAAGAAGCTGGTAAATTAGTTAAGAAGGCAGGACTAGAATTTGATTACGCATATACTTCAGTTCTAACTCGTGCTATCAAGACTTTACACTACGCCTTAGAAGAATCAGACCAACTATGGGTACCTGAAACTAAGACTTGGAGACTAAACGAACGTCATTACGGTCGTCTACAAGGTCTAAACAAGAAAGAAACTGCTGAAAAGTACGGAGACGAACAAGTTCACATTTGGCGTCGTTCATACGACACTCTACCTCCACTATTGAGTGCAGATGACGAAGGTTCAGCTGTAAATGACCGTCGTTACAAGGACCTAGATCCTAACTTAATCCCTGGTGGTGAAAACCTAAAGGTTACTCTAGAACGTGTTATGCCTCTATGGGCTGACGAAATTGCTCCTAAGTTATTAGACGGCAAGAACGTTATTATCGCTGCACACGGTAACTCACTACGTGCATTAAGCAAGTACATTGAAAGAATCTCTGATGATGACATCATGGATCTTGAAATGAAGACTGGTGAACCTGTAGTTTACGAATTCAACGATAAACTAGAAGTTCAAAACAAGACTAAATTAGACAAGTAATAATCAAAAGAAGTCCTCGTTAGAGGGCTTTTTTATTTGTCTAAAAAAGGTACTAAAAAAGCCATACGATGAAATCGTATGACTTTTATTTTAGTTATTAACTTTTCTTTAAGAACCAGTCTCGAATACTTGGCCAACTGTTTGTATTGATAATCATTCTAGGTGTGTAGATTGGATCAGTGTGATTTCCGTTACCGTTGTTGTAAACAGTACCAGAATCAAGTGTACCAACCCATCCTAAGTGAGGTTGTCTTGCCAAGAATTGTGAAATTCTAGGAGTTCCACCGCCGTAAGGGTAGGCAAATGAATCAGCGTAAATACCAGTGTGTGCTTTTAGCACTTGTCGTGACTTAACGAAGTCTTTTGTAAAGCGGTTGTAGTTCTTAGGTAGGTTAAACACTGGAATTAAGTTTGAAGTAAGGTAATGCATGTTGTTGGTGTGAACACCAATTGTCATTAAGTTACCAGCTTCTTTTCTAGCTTCGTGGATTTGTGACCATGTTGCTAGTTGAGTACCTTCACGATATCTACCGGTGTTACCAGTGATAATGAAAGTAGTGAATGGGTAGTTGTATTTCTTCATGATTGGAATTGCGTTATCAATAGTAGTTCTATCGATATCATCGAAGGTTAATACAGCATATTTACCCTTGATTGGTTTGTTTGAATTAGTCATCTTGACCATTTCAGCACCAGAGATAACTTTGATGTTGTGCTTGTGTAGGAATTCCATTTGATCTTTGAATTTGTTAGCAGGAACATCAAAATCATGAAGTTGTGAGTTGGTTGATAGGGTTCTTGAAACGTTAACACCGAAGTTGTTCTTTAAGATACGGTGGTAACAAAATACCAAGATACCATTTTTAGCTTTTTGTTCTTGCTTAGTTAATCCGTAGTATTCACTACTACCTTTATCGTATTCAACAGATTTATGAATAGTAAATGACATAAGGACGAATAGGACGATTGCTAAAATAATAACAATAATCTTACGTTGTTTTCTGGTCATTTTTTGTTTCTTATTTGACATCTTTGTTTAACCTCCGTAAGTAAACTAATCTAAATGTTGAGTATATTGCAGTGATAACAATTAATCCAGCAATTGCAATTAATAGTTTGATGTATAGATCGTAGTTTAGGTTTAACAATAGGTAGAAACTAACGAAATCATCACTGTAGAAACCAAATAGAAAAGCAAAGTTTACAATTAAAACAAAGGCAACATAAATCCATAAAGCAGCAAATAACACAAAGTGAATAAAAGTTCTTAATGGACTAATTTTCTTTCTAATTACAAAAGTTTCGTAATCTTTTCTCAATTCTTTCTTCATAATTATTTTACCCCCCGGTCTGGACTACTCCAGGTACCTACATTTTCAGGATCTAGGAAGAATGAAACTAAAGCCAAGATACATGAAATTAAGTTAACCATCCAGTAGTAAACGATGTAAGCAGGAATTAGTAGTAAATCCACAAAGCTTAGTAGGGCAGTATCATGTGAACCATAAAAACCTATGAAGAACTGAAGGATACTGACAATAATAAGTACTAATAAGACGTCACCATCCAATTGAACTTCATGGATTAATATTAGGTTGAAGAAATAAGAGATAGTACTCAATGCAGTTAGGACAGCCCATGTACTACTGATAATTGTTTCATACATTAAAGCTTTTTGAGTGATTGAACCGTGTAGTAGAAGATCCTTGTTTTTAGCGATAACTTCCATACCACCACGAGCCCAACGACGACGTTGTTTAATTAAGTTTCTGGTATTTTCTGGAACTAAAATCCAACAAATAGCAGTAGGTTGGTAGCTAACGCTCCAGCCCTTACGGTACATTCTCCAGGTAATATCAATATCTTCGGTAATAACATCTGTGTGCCATCCGCCAACATCTTCTAGTGCTTCACGTCTGAAACCAACGATAACACCAGAAACAGTATTGATACGTCCGTATAGGTATGATTGTGCCTTCTTGATGATATCGATAACACCGATGTATTCAAGAAGTTGTAAACGACCCAATACGGTAGTTCTATTTCTAACGACTGGCTTACCAGCAACGGCACCAAGTTTTGGATTAGTCTTAAGTGTCTTAACTAATTCAGTTACTGACTTCTTAGCTAGTAGGGAATCTGAATCAATACCTACAACGTATTGACCTTCAGCGACTTTGAAACCTTGGTTCATGGCGTTAGCCTTACCTTGGTTAACATCGATTGGAACAATCTTTATTTTGAATTGACTAGCATATTGCTTTTGTAACTTGTACATAATATCTAATGTATCGTCATCACTTTTGTCATCAATCAAGATTACTTCGAAGTTCTTGTAATCAATGTTGGAAATTGCAGAAATCGCTTCATTTAACGTTTCACTTTCGTTATGAGCGGGAACTAGAATTGAAACAAGCTCAGATCCATCCACATTGGCGAATCTTTCAGAGCGGTGGTAGATGTTACAATACAAAGCCCCGACAATCCAAATTGCTGACACAACAATTGGATATCCGATAATGAAATCGTTAATTATATCTAAAAACCACATTATAAATGAATTCCTCCTTTAAGGACCACTAAATAAGATATTAGAATATAATAAGATATTTTAGCGTTTTGTTCATATGTATGACTGTAAAAACCATATATTTATCATACTTTAATTATAAATTAAAATCCCTAATATATCAAAGCTATGCGCCCCAATTGTTTCAATATTATTACAAATTAAAAATGAATTCCATACTTGGAATTCATTTTTATTTTTTCTTAATAATTTGCGCTTCTAAATCCCCGTCGTAGTCGACAAAGTAGATATGTTTTTCAGGATTGTCTTTTAGTGGCCCCATGTCGATAGCGGGACGTTCATCAATCACGTCAATGCAGTTAAATCGCTGTTTCGCAATTCTATGAAGTAAGCTTCCAGTTTTATCGAAGACTTCTGCTTTTTCTGCTGCCTTAGCAAGAGTGTATCCTGAGTTCAAAAACGACTTAATTAGTTCCACCTTAATAATTGATGAATAAGGATAACGATGATTCTGATTTTTATCAACTTTTTGGCAATGAATATATCCTTTTTGTTCCCAATACCTAATCTTGCTTTGTGGCACGTTACAAGTTCTAGACAATCCACCAATTCCGATTGATAAGTCGAGATCTTGCATTAACTTATGAATACGAGTGGAGTAGTCATGAATGTCTTCCTTACTGTATTTTTCTTCCAATGTGTCACATCCTTTTCTTCTTAAATTTTTTAAGTGATGTTACATAATCAATAATAATTATATATTTTTTAATATCATTGTCAAATTTGTTGACAAAGGGAAATGTGAGTTGTATATTGGTTATTGTCGAAATTTATAGAGAAAACAAAAATATTAACGAAAAGGGGTTAGATTATGAATGTAGATGCAAACGGTAAATCATACAACAAGATCATGCTTGTTGTGATTTTATTGGTTGGTACTTTCTGTACTATTTTAAATCAAACAATTTTAGCAACCGCATTTCCTACATTAATGAAGGATTTTAATATTAGCACTTCAACTGTTCAATGGTTAACTTCCGGATTTATGATGGTTAACGGGATTGCAATCCCAGTTAGTGCATGGTTATCAAACCGTGTTAATACTAAATGGTTATACTTAGGAGCAATGACTATTTTTGAAGCAGGTACCGTACTCGCTTTCTTCGCTCCTAACTTTGGTACTTTGTTAGCAGCTCGTTTAATTCAAGCGCTAGGTGTTGGTGTTACAATGCCATTGCTACAAACTATCATGTTAAGAATTTTCCCACCTGAAAAACGTGGGGCTGCCATGGGACTATCTGGTATCGTTATTGGATTAGCTCCAGCGATTGGACCAACTCTATCAGGTTGGATTTTAATTAACTACACTTGGCGTGATTTATTCGGAATCATTATTCCAATCGTCGCAATCGTGATCTTATTAGGTCTATACTACATGCGCCCAATTCTACCTACTAAAAAGGAAGGAATTGACGTCTTATCATTAGTTCTTTCAACTATTGGTTTTGGTAGTGCACTATACGGATTCTCAGAAGTTGGTACTGATGGATGGGGTAGCACAACAGTTATCTCTACATTAATTATCGGTGCAATCTTCATCGTATTATTTGTATGGCGTCAATTAGTGATGGAAAAACCATTCCTAGACGTTAAGGTATTCAAGTCAGCTAAGTTCTCAATCGCAACTATCCTATCTTCTATTACAATGATGGCTTTAGTTGGTTTTGAAATGGTATTGCCACTATACCTACAAATTGTTCGTGGTATGAACGCCTTCCATTCAGGACTAAGTCTATTACTTGGTGCTTTAATGATGGGGGTTGTTTCTCCATTTGCTGGTCGAATTTTTGATAAGCACGGTGCTAAGAAACTAATTACAACTGGGTTAATTCTATTATTCTTCGGTACTTTGCCATTCGCATACATTACTGAAGACACTGGAATTGCCTACATTATTATCCTATACGCTGTAAGAACATTCGGTATGGCACTTGTAATGATGCCTTCAACTACTTATGGTATGAACGCATTACCTGATGACAAGATTAATCATGGTACTGCAGTTAACAATACCGTTAGACAAGTTGGTGCTGCCATTGCCACAGCCGTATTGGTTTCAATTTTAACTAACGTAACTAAGAGTAGCATGCCAGCTAAGTCACTGCTTTCACAAGATAAGGTTGCTTACGGAGAAAAAGCAGTGTCTGCTACATTAAGTGGTTACCATGCCGCATTCTGGGTAGCTGCATTCTTTATCGTAGTTGGATTTATCGCTAGCTTCTGGCTACATGACAATAAAAAGGGGGTAAATAAATAATGATTTTATTCGTACTATGCATTTCTGCATTTCTATTCTTTATTTGTTTTAACCTATTAACTAGCAACAAGGTATTACACGCAGTTACTTCAATCGTGTTCGCGGTACTATTTATTCTTTCAACTTTCTTCATTACTATTAACTTCCATGATCACTATGGCATGCACAAGGTAAGTCATGAAAAAACTTCTAAGTTAGCTCCCGCTAGCGGAAATGATTTACCTTTCATTATTGCGCAAGCTCCAGGAACGTCTGGCAAGGACAAGGTTGTGGTTTACCGTACTGATGAAAATGCAAAAAAGACAACACAAACTAGTACTGATAAAGTAGAAAACAAGATTGTTACTATTAATAGTAGTAAAGCTCAGTTAGTTACCAAGACTGTTAAGTATGAATACAACTCCAGTGCTAACCGCTTATGGTTTAGACTTGCTCAAAAACCAACTAGAGTAAAGACAGTTAATTACTTCTATGTGCCAAAGAGTTGGATGGTTTTAAATAAAAACCAGGTAAACGAATTGAAGAAGATGCAATCATCATTAAAGCCAAACAACGAACAACAATCTCAAATGAAGATGGCTGCTCAACGATACGTTCAAACACAAGTTAATGCAGCAATGATGAAGAATCCTAAGATGACAAGTTCACAACAAAAAGCACTAGTTAAGAAGGCAACTGCTGAATTTACTCAAAAAGCTCAGTCTGAAGCTATTCAAAAGATGATGCCTGAAATCAAGCAAAAACTAAGCCAAGTTAAATAGTGTTGACTTTTATTTCTTTGCTGATTATTATGATAGTATCTATTAAATATAAAGCTAAGAAGTAGTTACCAGTATTTAATGCGATTTGTGTATTCAGAAACCTAGTGGGAATGCGAACTAGGCAAACGCGTTGAAGAATTACACCTACAGAGCTTTCCATTGTTGGACGAGTCATTTCGTTATAAATGATTGAAAGAGATTGTATTTTATACGATAACTTGGGTGGTAACGCGGATTAACAAAAACATTTCGTCCCTGACAATTTATTTGTCAGGGACTTTTTTATTAGGAGGAAGAAACATGGACATTATCGATGATTTACAATGGCGTGGTGCCATTAATCAACAAACTGATGCTGAAGGTCTAAAGAAAGAAGTTAACGAAAAGAAGATTGGTCTATACGCAGGAATTGATCCAACCGGTGACAGTATGCACGTTGGTCACTTAATTCCATTTATGATTTTGAAGAGATTTCAATTAGCTGGATACAAGCCAGTTATTCTAATTGGTGGAGCTACTGGTTCAATCGGTGACCCATCAGGTAAGAAGGCCGAAAGAAAGCTACAAAGTATGGAACAAGTTAAGCACAACGAAGAATGTCTAACTAAGCAAATGAAGAGTTTGTTTGGTGAAGATGGTAAGTTCCAAATTGTTAACAACTACGACTGGACATCAAAACTTTCATTATTAGACTTCCTTCGTATTTATGGTAAACGTTTCAACGTTAACACCATGTTAAATAAGGAAATCGTTTCAAGCCGACTAGAAACAGGGATCTCATACACTGAATTTACTTACCAAATCCTACAAGCAATGGATTTCGAACACCTATACAAGAACAATGGTGTTGAACTACAAATTGGTGGTGCTGATCAATGGGGTAACATCACTGGTGGTATCGAACTAATCCATAAGACTCAAGGAGCAGATGCTAAGGCATTTGGTTTAACTATTCCATTGATGCTTAAGGCAGATGGAACTAAGTTTGGTAAGACAGAAGGTGGAGCTGTATGGTTAGATCCTGAAAAGACTACACCTTACGAATTCTACCAATTCTGGATTAATACAGATGATAGGGATGTAATCAAATACTTGAAGTATTTTACTTTCCTTAATAAGGAAGAAATCGAAGAACTTGAAGAACAAGTTAAGAACGAACCATGGAAGAGAGTTGCTCAACGTCGTTTAGCTGAGGAAGTAACTGAATTCGTTCATGGTAAGGATGCTGTTGTAGAAGCTCAAAACATTACTGAAGCATTATTCTCTGGAAACGTGCAAGACCTAACTACTGATGAAGTAGAAACAGGATTTAAGAACATGCCTTCAGTTGAAGTTAGCTCAGACAAGAAGAATATTGTTGAATGGTTAGCAGACGACACTGCAATCGAACCATCAAGAAGACAAGCTAGAGAAGATGTAAGTAACGGTGCTATCCGTATTAATGGAGAAAAGGTTGACGATGTTAACTTTGAAATCGACCCAAGTACTTCATTTGACGGTAAGTTTGTCGTTGTTAGAAGGGGTAAGAAGAAGTACTTCTTAGCTAGAATTAAATAAAAAATGATCATTTAAAAGTAGGTTGAGCAATTCAATCTACTTTTTTTATTTTATTTGCATAGAAGTGTTGACTTTATAAGGTTTACCTGGCATAATATTATTTGTTGTTGAGAGAGGTAATCAAAAAAATGATTACAAATCAGCAACAATTAAATTTTCAAAACATGTTGACACAATGTCATTGATTTGATATTATAAATGAGTTGCGTTGTTGATATGACGCAAAGGTCATTAAAAAAAAGTTGTTGACACGGCTTTGATAAAATGATATTATTAATAAGTTGTCAATTGAGGCAACAAGTTAATAAAAAGGTAGATCTTTGAAAACTGAACAAGATTGATAATCGATGATGTGTAAGGAACTTACAACTTGGTTGTAAGAATTAAA
>NZ_BPLK01000003.1:0-360000 GCF_019656215.1 Apilactobacillus zhangqiuensis | reverse complement strand
AGGTCACGAGTTCGAGTCTCGTACGAACCGTAAATGAGATCGTCCTTGGTGGATAATCTTTTTTTATTGTCATAATATTTATTATGACCCGTTGGTCAAGTGGTTTAAGACACTGCCCTTTCACGGCAGTAACATGGGTTCGAATCCCGTACGGGTCATCATTATGGAGAATTACCCAAGTGGCTGAAGGGGGCGGTCTTGAAAACCGCTAGGTGGGTCAAACCACGCGAGAGTTCGAATCTCTCATTCTCCTTAACGTAGAAAACAAGGGATTGCATTAAGTTGCAGTCCTTTTTATTTGACTTCTTTCGTCTACAAATGTAGACTATAAAATGTTAAATAAATGAGTGAGGTGATACAGCGTTTGGAGAAGACTGATATTACAAATTCTGAATGGAAAGTAATGAGAATTGTTTGGACGCTAGGAGAGACAACTAGTAGTCAATTGATTGATATTTTATCTAATAAGATGGATTGGAGTTCATCTACGATTAAGACTTTACTATCTCGTTTATGTGATAAAGATTTTTTAGGCATAAAAAAAGATGGTAGAAAAAACATTTACTATTCAGCAATTAAGGAACAAGCTGCATATGACATGTCAGTTAAAAGAGTTTTTGAATCAATGTGTTGTATGCATTACGGAGAAGCAATTCATGACATCATCGAAAATATTGAATTAAGTAAAAGTGATATTGATTCAATTATTGATGTTTTAAAGAAAAAGAGAGATACAGCACCTGAAGAAGTTCATTGCAAGTGCTTAGAAGAATAATCTATTTTGGAGATGAGATAAATGTGTGGAAAGAAGCACAATATGAATGACGAAGAAAAACACAACACAGAAATGGAATGCTGCAATCACAATGATCATAGTAACCCAAATCATAAGTGCGATATGCATCATGATGACATGAAAATGGAGGGGCATTCCCATTCTGACTATGAAAATATGAGCCATAGCAGTCATGGTGGGGAACATGACCATTCGAATGGAAATATGCATCATATGAACCATGAAATGAGCCAAATGAATCATGGAGATATGCATCACGACATGGGTAACATGGATCATAGCCATATGGGTCACATGAATATGAGTGGAATGGACATGGGCCATGGTGGTATGAATCACGGAAGTATGGGACACATGCACATGGGGAATTTAAAACTAAAGTTCTGGATTTCTTTAATTTTAACGATTCCAATTATTATTATGTCGCCAATGATGGGTATGAAGATGCCTTTTCAAGTTACATTCCCAGGTTCTGATTTTGTTGTTTTAGTGTTAGGAACAATCCTATTTATTTACGGTGGATATCCATTCTTTACTTCATGCATTAGCGAAATGAAAAATAAGAAGCCAGGTATGATGTCGTTAATTACAATGGGAATTTCAGTTGCTTATGTTTACAGTGTTTACGCAGTTATTGCTAATGACATTTTGAAGGTAACACCAATGGTAAATGATTTCTTCTGGGAATTATCAACATTGATTGTCATCATGTTATTAGGTCACTGGATTGAAATGAATTCTGTAATGAATGCTGGATCAGCATTAAATAAGTTAGCCGAACTATTACCAGATAATGCTCACCTAGTTCAATCAGACGGACAAACTAAGGATGTATCAGTTCACGAATTATCAGAGGGTCAAACCATCTTAATTAAATCTGGTGAAAAAGTTCCAGCAGATGGAACTATTATCGATGGTAGTACTGCTCTAAACGAATCATTAATTACAGGTGAATCAAGAGATGTTCAAAAGGGTGTCGATGATTCAGTAATTGGTGGATCAATCAACGGAAGCGGAACTATTAAGGTTAAGATTACCGGGACAGGTGAAAGTGGATACTTATCAAAGGTTATGAACATGGTAAGTGAAGCTCAATCATCAAAATCAGAAGCAGAAGATTTAGCTAACAAGGTAGCTGGATATCTATTCTACGCTGCATTAATAGTTGCTGTAATCGCGTTTGTAGCTTGGAGTATTTTAGATGGTGTCACATACGCAATTCCTATTACTGTAACTGTATTAATCATTGCTTGTCCACACGCTTTAGGTTTAGCCATTCCATTAATTATCTCAAGAATGACATCAATCTCTGCCACTCACGGACTATTGATTAGAAACAAGAACGCATTGGAAGGTATCAAACAAATTAGATACGCTTTAATGGATAAAACTGGAACATTAACTCAAGGTGACTTCAAAGTTAATGCCTATGATAGTTTAGATTCAAACATCGACAAGAATAAAATTATTAAGATTGCTGCGGCAATTGAAGCTTCTTCAAGTCATCCACTTGCTCAAGGAATTGTTCAAGCATTTAAGGATTTAAACGAAGAACCACTTCAAGCGGAAAATGTTGAAGCAATTGCTGGTTCAGGAATTAAAGGAACAGTTGATGGTAAGGAATACCAAGTTGTTTCTAGTTCATATCTAGACAAGAATGGTATTGATTACGATCAAAATATCGCTGACAAGTATTTACAACAAGGTAACTCTTTGAGTTATGTTGTCGAAGATGGCAAGGTTGTTGGATACATCGCTGAAGGTGATTCAATCAAACCTGGTGCAAAGGACATGATTGATTTCTTAAACAGTCAAAATATTATTCCAGTTATGTTAACTGGTGATAACAAACAAGCTGCTGATAAAGTAGCAAGTATTCTAGGAATTAAGGAAGTTAACGCTCAATTAGTTCCAGAAGACAAACAAAAGCTAGTTACCAAGTATCAAGAAAAAGGTAAGGTCATGTTTATCGGTGATGGTGTTAACGATGCGCCTAGTCTTACAAAGTCAGATTTAGGTGTTGCCATCGGTTCAGGTACTGACGTTGCTATTGAATCCGCTGACGTTGTCTTGGTAAACAGCGATCCAGCTGATGTGATTAACTTGGTTAAGTTAGCAAAACACGCTCGTACCAAGATGATTCAAAACCTATGGTGGGGTGCTGGATATAACATCATTGCATTACCACTTGCCGCTGGAGCACTTTCATCAATTGGTATCATTATTGGACCAATGTTAGGTGCTGTTATCATGTCACTAAGTACAGTGATTGTTGCAATTAACGCGATGACATTAAAAATTAACTAAATAAAAAAGCACTTTGGAATTCAAAGTGCTTTTTTATTATGCTCGTTTGTAGTTTAACGACATTTCTGCTAGGTCTAAGAAATCATTTCTTTTCTTCCAATTGTTGAAGTCGAAGAAGTTGTGCCAAGTAGTCATTAAAACGGTTCTCTTACGGTTAACAGTTTCCTTTAGAATAACGAAGGAAATCATGTTATCTAGTTTTGAATCGTGATCCATCTTTTCAATACTTGCATCGAAGATTTTTTGTTCATCCTCCGAAAGATTGAAATATGAATAGTTTACGAATTCGAACTTTTCAGTAAAGTTGTGGTTTTTCAATACATCGAATGTAATGGGGTTCTTAAAAATATTATGATTACCGGCAAAATCGACGATTTGATATTGGTCGTCACCATTTTTAAATAAACTTAATTTTACATCGGGATGTTGTTTTCTGATTTTATTTAAAATTTGATTGCTTCCAAATGTCATGCTGATTTGATTTTCCATTTTTACGCCTCCAAGATGATAAAAAAGATTTTACAAATCACATATATATATTTACACTAAAGATAAATAAAAACAAGTAGAAGGTATGCAAAATGAAGGTTACTGTACTAGGATACTATGGTGGTTACCCAGACAATGGAATTGCCACTAGCGGATATTTAATTCAAACTGAAAAATTCAACCTATTATTGGATTGCGGAAGTGGGGTGCTATTGGAATTAGAAAAGTACCTAAACCCATATGAATTAGATGCAGTCTTATTATCTCATTACCATAGCGATCACATTGCTGACGTTGGTGTTTTACAACATTACTGGCAACTAGCACCTAATAAACCAAAGGAAAACCCTCTATCAATTTATGGCCACACTGAAGATGAAGAACACTTCAATGCTTTGAATTGGTTTGATGATACGGTTGCTAAACCATACCATGAAGATGATGTCTTAACTTTAGGTGACTTGGAAATTACATTTGAGAAAACGCAACATCCAGTTGTGACATTCGCAATTAAGATTAAACAAATTTCAACCAATCAAGTATTAGTTTACACGGGGGACACTAGATACTTTGATGGATTAACTCAATTCTGCGAAGATGCAGACTTATTGATGACAGACACTAATTTCTATGATGATAAGGAAGGCCAAAAATGGCATATGACATCAGATGAGACTGGTAAGTTGGCATTAGATGCGAAGGTCAAAAATGTTTTAATCAGTCATTTACCACAATACGGTAACTTAGATGATTTAAAGAAGCAGACTGAAAAAGCAACAAATAATTCGGTAAATGTGATCCTACCTAAGACAGGGATGGTAATTGATTTAAAAGACGTTAAATCATTGAACTAACCGTCATTAATAGGTTAAAATATAAGTATCAAATAACGAACGTGAGAAGAGGTGTCGACGATGAGAATGGAAAAAATTAATTCTGGAACAATTAAAGTAACAATCACTAATCAAGAATTAGATGAACGTGGAATTGATTTATTATCACTTTTAGGTGATGAAGATGGCATTGAATCTTTCTTATACTCAATCTTGGATGAAATCGATGTAGACGATGAATTCAAGAGTACTGGGGCAGTATCTTTCCAAGTATTACCAAACAGTACAGGGTTAGACATGTTTATTAAGAATAAGAATGTTTTTGATAACCAAAACCAAATCAATAATAATGATGATGAACAAGTAGAAGATGATAGCGTCGACGATGAAATCGAAGACGACGATAATGAGAATTATGATGGTCCAGGTTCTGAAATGTTCACCGATACCGGTGAAGATAGAACTGACGAACAAAGAGCACAGCTACCAAGTATGGGCCATTTTAAGGACTATACTGATACCAAGAGCCTATACTCATTGATTCGTGCTAAGGAAATGCTTGGTAAAATCCTTGATTTCAAGAGTGAAGATCATAAGTATGATGACAAAACTAAGGAATTCATTGATAATATTCAATTAAATCTTTCAACCATGATTGATGCACTTGAAAGAAGCGATGATTATGCCCATTACAAGTTAATGATGATTGCGACAATCAATCAAGCTAGAAGCGAACGCCAAGACTTGGATTCAACAAGTAAACGTTCAAATAGCAATCCATTTAAGGATATGGTTAAGAATGCTAAGCAACCTAGCTTAGGTCACTTTAACCCACAACTTGAAAAGTGGGAAATGATTCTAAAAGTTAGTGATTTTGATAATGTTATCAAACTAGCCGATGCTATTCATGGCACCGAAGATGTTGATTCAACACTATACAAGGTTGGTTCATTCTATGTGGTTCAATTGACCACCACTAGAACCGAAAACGAAGTCGATTTTAAGCACTTTACCAGTGCGGTAAGTGAAGCCGTTGAATACGGTAATCAAGTCAGCGCAGTGGATTTCAAGCATTACAATGATAAAAAGGTAATCATGGATCACTCAGCGATGACTCAAGTGAATAAATACTTTGGCTAAAAAGAGACCGGCAAATACGCCGGTCTTTTTTCGTATCTAATTTATTGGGTGATGAAAATGTTAATGGCATCTGATAAAGAAAAATTAGTTAGTGCAAGTGCTGCTAAAGACGGTAAAAAATATTATTGTCCAGTCTGTAAAGAAGAATTGATTTTAAAAAGAGGAAACATTAATTCTCCACACTTTGCACATTTTAGGAACAGTCAGTGTGTGGTAGCGATTGAAGATGGTGAAAGTAATGAACATCTAATGGGGAAAGAACAGCTGCTGAACTTTATCAATAAAAGAAATACACATGTGGAAAAGTATTTATCTGAAATTAATCAGCGTCCAGATTTGATGTATCGAAATATTGCGTTTGAGTTTCAGTGCAGTCCAATCTCGGTCAAACGATTGGAAGAACGAATAGAGAGCTATCGGAAATTACATATGAAGTCATTATGGATATTGGGGAGTAACTACAGGAAGAGGTTTGGTAGCAACAGTGTGAATAAGTTTTATTATTATTTTAAGTCAATCGGTTTTACCATCTTTTTCTGGTTGATTAACGAACGTAAAATCGAGGCCCGTTATAATTGCCAATATGTGTGTGGAAAACTAAGGTATCAAAGAATCACATTTACTAAGTTTATTGAGTTGATTAACTTTATCCACAATCCTGGAACGATTGTTAAGTACAACGGTAATATGCATGGCGTAATTAGTCAGTTAACTAATATTGAAAATCAGCTTTTTTATCGGAATCAACAGATGATAAAGTGGCAGAACGTTTGCTATAATCAGCACCATAATATATCCGGATCACCAATTCTTTGCGATATCAAACAGACTACTACTCCCATCATGGGAAATCATTTTTTGATATGGAAGATATTAATAGTATCTAGTATTAAGGAAAATGCAAAAATAAGGGATGTTTTTTCTTTCGCCAATCAAATGATTGGACTGCAATTGAATTATCCACTTGTGCATAACGCTGAGCAGTACGTAAAAGATGAATTCAAACTGTTGATAATGAGGTTGATAACTAAACGAAAGATTCAAATTAAGAACGGGCGGGTCCACATAGTCCAAGCGATTAGGTGGTTTGACGACTACTATCAAAAATTAAATGAGCTAAGTACGCAAAATAATACTATTTTTTGATAAGATGGAGATAGTATATTTCAAAAGGCGGTGTTTTTATGAGTGAAGTACAACAATTACCAAAAAGATCAGAAGTGCCAGAAAAGTTAACCTGGGACTTAACAACTATTTATAAGACAGATGACGACTTTGAAGCAGATTTTAAAGAATGCGCAAAAGAAGTTGAATCTGTTGAAAAACTAAAGACTGACCATTTCGATGCACAAACACTTTTAAATGATTTAAAAGCAATCGAAAAGTTAGAACGTAATGTTGAAAAATTATATGTATATTCATCATTAAAGAGTGATGCTGATACATCAAATGCTAAATACCAAAGCATGAATGCTAGGTGTGCAGATTTAGCATCAAAAGCATCATCAGCACTAGCATGGTTTGAACCAGCCGTGTTAAACATTAGTGAAGATGATTTAAAGAAAATGATGGTTGAAGAACCAAAGCTAGAAGATTACACCCACTACTTCGATGAGTTATTCAGTCAAAAGGACCATATCCTAGATGCTGAACATGAAAAAATTCTATCAAGTTTAGGTAATATCTTTGATACTCCTTCAAATGTCTATGGTGTTATGACCAATTCAGACTTGAAGTTCCCAGTCGTTTCCGACGAAGATGGTAATAAGGTAGAATTATCAAATGGGGTCTACAGTAAGTTACTCGAATCCACAGATAGAAGTGTTCGTAAGGAAGCATTCCAACAGTTATACACAGTTTATAACCAATTTAAAAATACATTAGCATCCACACTTTCTGGTGAAGTGAAGGTGCATAACTTTAGAGCTTCAATGCGTCATTTTAAGTCTGCCAAGGAAGCAGCATTGAGTAACAACCACATTGATGAAAAGGTATACCAACAACTAATCGATACTGTTAATAAGTATCTACCTTTACTACATCGTTACGTTAAGTTAAGAAAGAAATTACTTTCTTTAGATGAAATGCACATGTATGATTTATACACACCTTTATTCGGTAGTTCACCAATCTCATACAACTTTGATGAAGCCAAGGAAGAATCAATTAAGGCCTTATCAATTTTAGGTGATGATTACATCGATCATATCAAGGAAGAATTTAATAACCGTTGGATTGATGTAGTTGAAAACAAAGGTAAGAGAAGTGGGGCATACTCATCGGGAGTATACGATACTAATCCATATATTTTATTAAACTGGCAAGATAACCTAGACAACTTGTTTACACTGGTTCACGAATCAGGTCACAGCATGCACAGTTATTACACAACCCACAACCAACCATTCCAATATGGTGATTATTCAATCTTCTTAGCCGAAATTGCATCAACAACTAACGAAAACATCTTAACTGATTATCTTTTGAAGAATACCGATGATGTTGAAGTTAAGAAGTACGTATTAAACCACTTCCTAGATGGTTTCAAAGGGACTATTTTCAGACAAACCCAATTTGCTGAATTTGAAGACTTTGCTCACCAACAAGAACAAGCAGGAAATCCTTTAACTGCTGAGATGCTTAGCGATTTCTACTACAAGTTAAACCAACGTTACTACGGTGATGGAGTGGTTTCAGATCCAGAAATCGCATATGAATGGGCAAGGATTCCTCATTTTTACATGAATTACTATGTATATCAATATGCGACCGGTTTTGCAGCAGCTATTGATTTATCTGATGGCATTTGTGCCAACGACCAAGAAGCAATTGATAAATACATCGACTACCTAAAGTCCGGTGGTTCCGATTATCCATTAAATGTAATGAAGAAAGCAGGTATCGATATGACTAATGCCGATTACTTGGAAAACGCATTTAAGGTCTTTGAGGAAAGACTAAATGAATTAGAATCATTGATTTAATAATAAAAAAGCTTCCAACGAAAAGTTGGAAGCTTTTTTATTTTACAACACGTAGATGTTTCATTTTAGTTTCTTTTAGACTGCTTTCACTTAACGCATCCTTTAGGTATTCTGGAGTTAAGTTCTTATCACAGCAAGCATTAAACAATGTTGAGTATTCAATGTCATTGGTTAGGATACCATCTTCGTTACCTTCGCAATTAAAGATAACAGCAGATGCTGGTTTTTCAATCTTCATATTTTGAACCAAGTCTTGGTCTTTTTTGATTGATTTCTTAGCAAGTTTTGAACGACGATCTTCTTTAAACATTTCAACATCTAGACCGCATTTCTTAGCAATCGCAATTGCCATTTCATCTGAGTAAATGTAACCTTCAGTCAATAGTTTATCCTGAATCGCTGTTAAAAACTTACGACCTTTTTTCATACCTTGGAATAAGGCAGCCTTATAATCTAAGACAACGTTTCTGTATAAGGCAGAAAGTTCTTCAGAAGATAATCGTTTCTTAAGCTGATTGTTTGAGTTGCAGAAGTCGGTTTGGACAACCTTTAGATTGTAAATCGGAATGAACTGCAATTTAAATTTTGAATCAACGTCTTCAGAAATTTGTAAGACGGTATTTTCTGAATTCCTGCATGCTTTACACAATGGATCTATAAACAGAAATAGTTCAAACACTTTTATCCCTCCATTAAGATTTTTGTTTCGTTCTATGAATTCCATTAAATAGAATACCAAATACACCGGTAAATACAACCATTTCGCTCATAAACGATCAAAAATTGTTTGCTTTTTTACTTTTTGCATAGTGTGGTAAAATAATGTAGTAAATTAGGTTTAACAAGGAGGTTAGCCTAGTGATAAAAAACTGGAGTGACTTTTTATTTCCTTACGAACAAGCCGTAGGGGAACTAAAAGTCAAATTAAGAGGAATTCGTAAAGAATTCATTCAATCGGATAAAAGAAGTCCGATTGAGTTTGTTACTGGTCGAGTCAAACCAATCGACAGCATTAAAGAAAAAATGAAACGCCGCTACGTATCGGAAGATCGTTTATCTCAAGATATGGAAGATATTGCGGGACTTAGAATAATGTGTCCATTCGTTGATGATATTTATGTCGTTGTCGACATTCTTAGAAGAAGAAGTGATATCAATATCTTAGAAGAACGTGACTATGTTAACCGTGAAAAGGCTAGTGGATATCGTTCATACCATATTGTTTTTGAGTATCCAATCGAATTAGTCGGTGGAGAAAAGAAAATTTTAGCCGAAATTCAGGTAAGAACCCTTGCCATGAATTTCTGGGCAACAGTAGAACATTCCCTAAATTACAAATACAATGGTGAATTCCCAGAAGAATTGAAGAAACGTCTTCAACAATCTGCAGAAACAGCATTTCAGTTGGATGAAGGGATGTCCGAAATTAGAGATGAGTTAATTGAAACTCAAGAAGATGGGACCAAAAATGAACATAATAGGGATGAATAGTTATGAAGGTTGCAATTTATAGTAACGACGGATTTACATCCAAAGAGGTTGCTACACAATTAAAAGAAAAAATTGATGCGTCTGAAAAACTTGAATACGATGGATTAAATCCGCAAATTGTGATTTCCGTTGGGGGCGACGGAACACTTTTGTCAGCTTTTCATCATTATCGAGATGCAATTAGCAAGATTCGTTTTGTCGGAATCCATACTGGACACCTTGGTTTTTATACCGACTGGCGAGACTATGAAGTAAAGGAATTAGTCGACAGTTTGGAAGATGATAATGGTCAAAGCGTTAGCTATCCATTGCTATCAATCAAGGTTCAATACACTGATGGTGGACCAGACGATAGTTTCGTGGCGTTGAATGAATCAACATTAAAACGCATTAATGGAACCATGGTGACTGACATTTACATTAAAGGTGAGTTCTTTGAAAAGTTTAGAGGGGATGGACTTTGTGTTTCCACACCAACTGGATCTACCGCTTATAACAAGTCGGTTGGAGGCGCCATCATTAACCCACAACTAAACGCCATCCAGGTTTCTGAAATGGCTTCAATCAACAACCGTGTGTTTAGAACATTAGGTTCACCCGTAATCGTGCCACCTGATGAAACAATCACAATTGTCCCTGATTCACCAAAGCATAATATTTTAACTTGTGACCAGTTATTGATTTCAGATCGCCCAATTAAATCAATTTCATATTCCATTTGTAACGATCGAATTTACTTTGCACAATATCGTCACACTCATTTCTGGAAACGAGTAAGCAATTCATTTATCGGAGTCCACGAAGATGACTAGTTTTACCTGGAGTAACCAACAGGATAGTCCGATTCGGTTGAGAACATTCTTACGTCAAAATGG
Organism: Apilactobacillus zhangqiuensis; assembly: GCF_019656215.1. Lineage (GTDB taxonomy): Bacteria > Bacillota > Bacilli > Lactobacillales > Lactobacillaceae > Apilactobacillus > Apilactobacillus zhangqiuensis. The sequence goes on along the minus strand of NZ_BPLK01000003.1, from coordinate 349,085 downwards.
TATTTCGCGCACACTATTGAAACAGATTAAATTCGAGGGAGGCAAAATTGTTGTCAACGGCACTGAAGAAAAGGTCAATTATATGCTGGAACAAGACGACAAAGTAACCATTACTTTACCGCCAGAACCAGCCAACGATATTATTGCGGTATCAAATCTGCCAATTAATATCTTGTATGAAGATGATCACTTCTTGGTTGTTGATAAACCCGCTCATGTGGCATGTCTACCATCTCATTTGTACAAAAATGATACGATTGCTAATCGAGTGAAGGGTTACTTTATAAGGCAAGACTATGACAATCAAAAGATTCATATCGTGAATCGATTAGATATGGACACGAGTGGGATTATCATTTTCGCCAAGCATCACTTTGCGCATTCGGTATTGGATAAGCAAATGCAACATCATCAAATTGAAAAGATGTATGTTGCAATTGTGGAAAATCTGTTGAATGACAAGCATATAGAAATTAACCTACCGATTGAGCGACAACCGGGTTCGTTTATTAAAAGATGCGTGTTAGATGGCGGTAAGCCTTCCAAGACGGAGGCGTGGGTTGTAAAAAGCACATCTAGACATTCATTGGTTAAGATTAAGCTACATTCTGGTCGGACCCATCAAATTAGGGTTCATTTTGAAGCAATTGGCCATCCGTTAATTGGGGATTGGCTTTACAATCCAGACAATCATGAATTAGATCGTCAGGCACTGCATTGTTATAAAATGAAATTTTATAATCCGTTTACACAACAAGATGTTATCTGTGAATCAAAGATTCCAACAGATATGTCATCGATTATTCAAAGCTTCTAATATTTAGATGTTAGGGGCTTTTTTTAGTTCCTGTCCAATGAGGTCTTTACTAGTATGATATACTTATATATTGAATTGGATAAGGATGATTTAGACATGAAAAAAATCGAAATTGCAAAGCAATTTTTAAAACAAAATATCGATTTATTTAGATGCCCGGTGTGCAAAGAATCATTTAGCGACCAAGTTGATAATTCAATCGTTTGTCCTAACAACCACTCATTAGATATTTCTAAAAAGGGAAGTATTCAATTTATTAACCATAAGGTCAATACAGAATATGATGGTGATATGTTAGAATCGAGACGAAGAATTATGCAGGCCGGCTTCTTTGATGGCATCTTGCAAAAGATTAATGAATTAATCGATACGGGACATAAAAATATCGTAGACATTGGTAGTGGTGAAGGAACGCCACTAAAACGTTTGGAAGATTTACGAGGAAATGTTGATAGTGCGATTGGCTTTGATATTTCTAAACCAGGAGTAAACTTATCAACCAGTGAATTAAGCTCTCAAATGTTTTTCTGTGTTGCTGATTTGGCAAACCTTCCTTTTAATGATCAAAGCATTGATATTATTATGGATTTATTTTCACCATCAGCTTACAAGGAATTCAATCGAATCGTTGCACCAAATGGGCATTTGATTAAGATTGTGCCGAACTCACATTATCTATTTGAATTAAGACAAAAGCTTTATGGCAATAATAGTGAAAATAGTAGCTATGATAACCAAAAGGTTGTCGATTTATTTATGGAGCATTATCCAAATGCGAATAAATATGATGTGAAATATACAGTTGAGTTACCAAAAGAGTTAACTCACGATTTAATGATTATGACACCACTTCATTGGGGTCATAACGCGAAAGATTTAACACAAGCAGAAGTTGAATCACTAACATCAATCACGGTTGATGTATCAATATTAGATAATCAGTTTTAAAGCGAGGAAAAATTATGACTAACCATATTGTTTTATTTGAACCACTAATGCCAGCTAATACTGGTAACATTGCTAGAACTTGTGCCGGTACCGACACCGTTTTAGATTTAATCAAACCACTAGGATTCTCAGTAGACGATAAGCACTTAAAAAGAGCTGGATTAGATTACTGGGACAAGGTTGATATTAACTATCACGAAAGCTTACCAGCATTCATGAACACATTAGGCGAAAAGGACAAACTTTACCTAGTATCTAAGTTTGCTAACCACGACTACACAGATCGTGATTACACTGATGATGATTACAACTACTACTTCATGTTTGGTAAGGAAACAACTGGTTTACCAGAAATGTTCATGCGTGATAACGAAGAAAAAGCAATTAGAATTCCACAAGATGATACACACATTCGTGCATTGAATTTATCAAATACTTGTGCCATCGTGATTTACGAAGCATTGAGACAACAATCATTTCAAAATCTTGAAAGAACACACAAGTACGAATATGACAAACTAAAATAAAAGATAAGGGGTAATCAATTTGGCAAAGAGAAAAACAAGCGCGCGTAAAAAGAAAAAATCAACCACTAATGCCAAATTATTTAATATCGATAGCAAGTATCAAAATCATATTATTGGATTTGTTATGATTTTGGTTAGTGCATTCAGTTTGTTTAAATTAGGCTTTTTAGGAATCACTTTCGATAATATCGTTAGATTCTTTATTGGGGATAGTAGTCTATTTGGATTATTGATTGCACTAGTAGTCGGTTTTATCTACCTAATTAAGGGACCAAAGCTGGAATACAATAAGCGTTGGATAATTGGTGGAACCATCTTTTATCTTGGCTTAACACTGTTTATGTCAGCATTATTGTTCTCTGGCAGTAAAGACAGTGCCTTCATCTCAAAGACATTATCTTCACTTAGCTACGATTTCATTCACCTAACTGACGCATCATCTGTCGGTGGTGGAATGATTGGTGCATGCTTATTGGTAGTATTTGACTTTCTGGTTTCTATTCTTGGATCAGAAATTTTATCAATTATTATGATGATAATTGGATTGGTTGTTTTCTTTAACGTTCCAATGAATAAGGTGATGGATAACGTTAGAAAATATTCGGAAGAATCATCAGACAAGCTTGGTTCAGCGATTGAAAAGCGTAAGCAACGCCGTTTAGAAGAAAATCAAGCTAAAAAAGATGCTGAAGATGATGACTACAAAGACGATGATTCAATGTCCAGAGTCAAAAGAAGACAGCATTCATCATCACAAGAAGAAAAACCAAACATCAAGTTTTCGGGTTGGATGGACAATGATACTGACAAGCCAGATGTAAAGAGTAAACCAGAAGCGAACCTAGATCGTTCAAACTTTAAGTCAGCAGATGACTACAATGAGGATACTAGAAATAAACCAAAGCTATCTGAAATTATCAATGGTCACACAGAAGACAATAGTAAGGGAATTGATATTAAAGATATTGATGACACTAACTATCAACTGCCACCAATCGGTTTATTATCTGATGTGGCTAGAAGTGATCAAAAAGATGAAGTTAAGAATATCGATCACAACACAACCGTATTGAAGAAGACGTTGAATAGTTTTGGCGTGGATGCCGAAATTAAAAACGTTAATCTGGGACCTTCAGTTACCGAATACGAATTACATCCTGCAATCGGTGTTAAAGTTAGCAAGATTGTTAATTTAGCAGATGACCTAGCATTAGCACTGGCTGCTAAGGATATTCGTATTGAAGCACCAATTCCTGGTAAGTCATTAATCGGAATTGAAGTACCAAATAAAAAGGTTGCAATGGTGTCATTTAAGGATGTCGTTAAGACTTCTCAACAATCTAAACATGGCTTATTGACGGTTCCATTGGGAAGAAACGTTAGTGGGGATGTTATTACAACTGACTTAACTAAGTTGCCACACTTGCTAATTGCTGGTTCCACTGGTAGTGGTAAGTCCGTTGCCATCAACGGAATTATTACTAGCATTTTAATGAATGCCAAACCAAGTGAAGTTAAGATGATGCTAATCGATCCTAAGAAGGTTGAATTGGGAATTTACAATGGCATTCCACATTTGCTTTCACCAGTTGTTTCTGAACCAAAGAAGGCTGCAAGAGCTCTTAACAAGGTTGTCGCAGAAATGGAACACAGATATGACTTGTTTGCTAAGCATAATCAAAGAAAGATTAGTACTTTTAATGAATATGTAAAAGGGATGACCGAAGAAGAACGTGGCGATTTAAAAACACTTCCGTATATTGTAGTAGTTGTTGATGAATTGGCCGACTTAATGATGACAGTTTCCAATGACGTTGAGGGCGCCATTATTCGATTGGCCCAAATGGGACGTGCTGCCGGGATCCACATGATTTTAGCAACTCAACGTCCATCAGTTGATGTTATTACTGGTTTAATTAAGTCTAATGTTCCATCTAGAATTGCTTTCGCGGTTTCAAGTGGAATCGATTCTAGAACCATCCTAGATACTAATGGTGCTGAAAAACTATTAGGTCGTGGGGATATGTTATACCTACCAATCGACAAGAATAAGCCAAGCCGTGTGCAAGGTGCATTTATATCTGATCAAGATGTTGAAAATGTGGTAGATTATATTAAGGAACAACAACCTGCCGATTACGACGATAATATGATTGTTACGGATGAAGAAATCAAGGTTGATGAAGAAAATGAAGACCAAGATGATTTGTTTGATGACGCACTAGCCTTTGTTGTAAAGGAACAAAAGGCTAGTACATCATTACTACAACGTAATTTTAGAATCGGTTATAATCGTGCGGCTAGAATTATTGATGACTTAGAGCAACGTGGTTACATTGGCCCTCAGGAAGGAAGTAAACCAAGAGAGGTTTATAAACAACCTGATAATGACTAAAAAATGGAACCCATCATTTTGATAGGTTCCATTTTTATTAGTTTTCAAATAGTTGGAAGGCAGCACCTAGTACTAAACCGCCAACAGTTGAGATAATCATTAACCAGACAAAAATCATGGTAATGATTTGAAATCTGGATTTCTTTTTCTTAGCCATTATTAACACCACTTTCCGCAATTAATAATATATTTTAAAGTTTACAGTTCATAAGCGAATAATGCAAACTAATTCATATTGAGGTGATTCTTATTTCTCCGTTTGGATTTTTGACCATGATATTAGTACAGGTGGTATTCTTATTTCTATTTTCTTTACTGTTCAATATCATCAAAAAAATTATTAGCAAACTTTATAAGATTTCGATTAGAGCGAGCGATTTCTTTCCAATAATCATGAGTTATTATATCTACCAATTATCACTGGATAAACACGATCAATCATTCTTACCATATGTGTGGTTGGGGCTTGTTATCATTGGGATTATCTACGCAATCTACTATTTATTAACACGTAGTAATGCCAAAGTGGGGATTTTCTACAAATTTTGGTGGAGATTCTCAATAATCTACTTTTTTGTGGTCTGGCCCTCCACCATTTTGATAATTGCAGCAAAAACGCTTTAAAACCTAGAGCTACCAACGTTGGTAGCTCTTTTTTTATTGCCTAAAATTAGTATATTTTAATCTAAATGTGGTGAAAATTAGTACATGTTGGAAGAAATTTAATAATAAGGTGGTACGAAGTGGTGGATAGTGGTAAAATCAAGGTAATATAAATTGGAAGGAGTGAAGAAGCGTGTTAATGGGTGAATATGAACATTCAATAGATTCAAAAGGGCGCTTGATCATTCCTTCCAAGATTAGATCAGAAATAGGTGCTAACTTCATCATCACACGTGGCCTCGATGGATGTTTATTCGGCTATCCTATGGATGAATGGAAAAAGGTTCAAGAAAAGATTAATCAACTTCCTGTAAGTAAGAAGTCAGCAAGATACTTTTCTCGTTTTCTATTTTCAGCTGCTGATGAAAGCAAGGTTGATAGCCAAGGAAGAATTAACATTCCAGATACTTTGATTAACTATGCAGGTATCGAAAAGAAATGTGTGATTGTGGGAGTTTCCACAAGAATTGAAATCTGGAGCAAGGAAAAGTGGGACGAATTCTCAGCAACTGCTGGTGAAGAGTTCGACGATATTGCTGAAGACTTAATTGATTTTTAGAAAAGAAGGTGACTAATTATGACAGAATTTCATCATGAAACTGTACTACTTAAAGAAGCAGTTGACGGACTAAATATTAAACCAGACGGTGTTTATATCGATTGTACCCTCGGTGGGGGAGGCCATAGTGCCCGAATTTTGTCACAATTAACATCTGGTCATCTTTACTCATTCGATCAAGATGAAGTGGCAATCGAATATAACAAAACTAACCTCAAGCAATACATAGAAGAAAATAAGGTTACCTTTGTTAGAAGCAACTTTAGATACATTCAAGAAGAAATGAACAAATTAGGCATTCAATCAGTGGATGGCATTTTATATGACTTAGGGGTTTCATCTCCACAGTTTGATGACGCAAGTAGAGGCTTTAGTTATCAACACGATGCTAGACTGGATATGCGAATGGATCAGAGAAATCCACTAGATGCATGGAAAATCGTTAATGAATGGCCATACGAAAAGTTAGTGAAGATTTTCTTCCGTTATGGGGAAGAAAAATTTTCTAAGCAAGTTGCCAGAGCAATTGAAAGGAACCGAGAAAACCATTCAATTGATACAACCGAACAACTTGTTGACGTAATTAAGGGAGGAATTCCAGCTGCGGCAAGACGCCACGGTGGACATCCTGCTAAGAAAGTCTTTCAGGCATTGAGAATTGCCGTCAACGACGAGTTAGGTGCGTTGGAAGAATCATTGGAAAAGGCAATCGATTTAATTGATGTAAATGGAAGAGTAAGTGTAATTACGTTCCAATCATTAGAAGATCGATTAGTTAAGACAATGTTTAAGGAAAAGACCACAATTGAAGATTTACCAAGTGGTTTACCGATTATTCCAGATAACATGAAACCTGATTACAAACTAATTAATAGAAAACCAATACTACCGAGTGATGATGAACTGAGAGATAATCATCGTTCGCACAGTGCAAAATTGAGAGTTATTGAGAGAATTAATAAATAATAGAGAGAAGAGTTAATCTGATGGCACAAAATAATCTAGCTAATAGCGTATACGCTACCCCTGGTTATTACTCCGCAGGGGAACAACAAAAACAACAAAATCCAGAAGTAAAATCAAATGTAAGACTTGGATTGTCAAAATTTGAAAAAACTGTTGTAATATTGGGATGTTCACTTGTATTCTTTTTGATGGTTGGTTTAGTTGGTGAAAAGATCTCACTAGGTAACCATGCCGAAGAACTTCAAGTAACAACTAATTTATTAGGCAAGGTTAAAGATGATAACAGTACACTAAAACAAGAAGTTAGTGAACTTCAAAGCGGAAATCGTCTACAAAAAATTGCTAAACAAGCCGATTTATCTTTGTCCAATAAAAACGTAAGGAATGTTAGCAAATGAATAAATTAAATAATCGGAACAAACAAAAAAAACGCCGAGAAAACCGTAGCCGCTATGGACAATTTTTACTATTGCTATGTCTAGGCGTTTTTTTGTGTATGGTATTGAGATTTACATATGTATCAGTATTTAAAAACGTTGGTGGGTACAATCTAAGCGAAATGGCTAAGAGTTTGTATACCCAAAGTAACGTTATTTCTGCTAAGCGAGGAACTATTTACGATGCTAATGGGCAACCTCTTGCTGAAGATACTAACGTTTATACTATGTATGCAATTTTGAATAAGAAACAGGTTGGATTGGATAACAAACCAATGTACATCACAGACAAGAAAAAGGCTGCTAAAGCCATTTCTTCTGTTTTGCCAATTTCTTATAATCAAGCATTGAAAGATCTTTCTCCAAATACCAATGCTTTCCAAGTGGAATTTGGTTCAGCGGGTACTAACATTTCGTTAACTCAAAAACAAAAATTAGATTCATACCACATTTCTGGTTTGAACTTCTTACAACAACCTTCAAGATTATATCCAAACGGTGTCTTTGCTTCTCACATCATTGGATATGCTTCCGCTAATTCCGATTCCAGTAAAAGTAAAGTATCTTTAACTGGTCAAATGGGAATCGAAAAAGTATATAACGAACTATTAACTGGTAAGAACGGATACAAGACCAGCCAACTAAATAATGCTGGGGTAGAGGTCGATAACGGTCAAAGCGTCAATAAGCCAGCCAAGAATGGTGATGACGTATACACTACCTTGGATTATCGTCTTCAATCATTACTAGAAACTGAAATGACCAGTGTTTACAACCAGGTTCATCCAAAGACAATGAACGCCGTCTTGATGAATGCTAAGACAGGTGATATTTTAGCTGCTACTCAACGTCCAACGTTTAACGCTACTACTAAGCAAGGACTAAGCAACATTTGGCGTAATACGTTGATCCAAGATTCATACGAACCAGGTTCAACAATGAAGATTTTCACTGTAGCGTCTTCTATCAATAGTGGTCACTATAATGGAAATGCCACATATCATTCTGGTAAATACTTAGTTGACGGTAAGATTGTTCCCGATTGGAATACTAACGGTTGGGGAAACATTACCTATAATAAAGGGTTTGCGCTATCAAGTAACGTTGCCATGGCTCATCTAGAACAACAAATGGGTGCCAAGACTTGGCGCAATTACATGAGCAGATTCCAATTCTTTACTTCAACTAATCTAGGTTTCCCTGGAGAAGAAACAGGAAGCGTTCAATTCAACTACCCAATCGAACAAGCTAATACAGCTTTTGGTCAAGGTATTCAAGTTAATGCAATGCAAATGATGAGAGCTTTAACTTCAATTGCTAACGGTGGTACAATGTTACAACCAAGACTTGTTACAAAGATTGTGGATCCAAAGACTAAGAAAGTCATTAAGTCATTTCCAAAGAAGGTAGTTGGCCATCCAATTACCTCAAACACAGCTAAACAAGTTATTCAACATATGGAAGATGTAGTTTACAAATCATATGGTATTGGTGGAGCGTACAAGATTCCTGGCTACAAGATTGCCGCCAAGACTGGTACTGCCCAAGTCAGTGATGGTAAATCAGGATATGAATCTGGTGATGATAGTTACCTATATTCAGTTGCCGGAATTGCACCAGCAAATAATCCAAAATACATCTTATATATAACAATGAAGCAACCTCATTTAACTGGTACGAAGACAGCTTCACAACTAATGGCTGAAATCTTCAATCCAGTAATGAGATTAGCATTGGAAGAAAACGTAAATGCTGAAAATGATAATAGTCTAAAGGTTCCAAACATCACTGGTAAATCAACCAGTGAAGCAAAAGAAAAACTAAAAGCTGCCGGCTTGAAATACGCAATTGTTGGTGACGGGGATAAAGTGTTAGATCAATCAATTGATGCCAACGAAAAAGTTTCAAAGAATCGTATGGTAATCGTTCAAACCAATGGTAGTAAGACAATGGCTAACCTAAAAGGCTGGTCTAGATATGATGTTGCCACTTACTGTCGAATGGCCGGTATTGATTCTGAGCTTGATGGTGATGGTTATGCATACAAACAATCTGTTAAACCAGGGGCAAGTCTAGATGGTGGAACCAAGGTAACCATAAAATTTAAATAGGGGATTGAAATCAGGATGTTTATGAATATTGTTTTACCAATCATAATTAGTTTTTTAATTACATTAATCTTTATGCCATCTCTAATTGGCTACTTCAGAAGAAAGCACGAAGGCCAAATGATTAGGGAAGAAGGTCCTAAGTGGCATGAAAAGAAATCAGGAACACCTACAATGGGGGGTCTTCTTTTCATCATTGCAATTATTATTGCATCACTAATTAGTGGTGGGGTTGCTCACATGATGAATCCAACGCTATTAATCCTATTGTTTATCTTAGTGTTATATGGATTATTAGGAATGTGGGACGACAGCATTAAGTTATTTAGACGTCAAAATGAAGGTCTAAAAGCATGGCAAAAATTAGGTGGACAAATTGTTGGTGGATTAATTTTCACCGTTGTTTACGCTAAACACTTCCCATTGGCATTAAAGATTCCATTCATGGGTGACTTACACCTAGGTTGGTTCTATGCAATTTTCATCATCTTCTACCTAACTGGTTTCTCAAACGCAGTTAACTTAACTGATGGTTTAGACGGACTAGTTAGTGGATTATCAATCATTGCCTTTTTAGCATATGCAATAGTTGCATTAGTACAACACCAAATGGATGTTGCCATCTTTTGTTTTGCTGTTGTTGGTGCTTTATCAGCATTTATGGTATTTAACCACAAGCCAGCTAAAATCTTCATGGGTGACATGGGATCATTAGCACTAGGTGGTTCATTAGCTGCTGTATCAATCCTAGTCCATCATGAACTTTCATTGATTTGGATTGGATTTATGTTTGTATTGGAAACATTAAGTGTAATGATTCAAGTTACATCATTTAAACTTACTGGTAAGAGAGTGTTCTTAATGTCACCAATTCACCACCATTTTGAAATGTTAGGTTGGTCAGAATGGAAGATTGATATTGTCTTCTGGTCTGCAGGTGCTATTTTGGCAATTACCGGAGTTTTATCAATTATTTTATAATAATATTTTTGGGAGCATGAATTATGAAAAATATTGACGATTATCAAAATAAAAATATTTTAGTCTTAGGTGCTGGAATGAGTGGAATCAATGCAGCTAAATTATTAAAAAAATTAAACGCTAACGTTTGGTTAAATGACGCTAATCCTTTGAAATCGGACGTAAAAGAAGGTTTAGAACAAAATGGCGTTGAGGTAATTGATGCTAAACAAAGTCCAAAGATTTTAGATGATTACAATTTTGATCTAATCGTCAAGAACCCTGGAATTTTCTACGATAATGAATTAATTAAGGAAGCAATTAAAAGAAATATTGAAATCACCGTTGAGGTTGAAATTGCCAGTCAAATCAGTGAAGCACCAATCGTGGGAGTTACTGGTAGTAATGGTAAAACAACTGTTTCAACTATGATTAATGACATCCTAAACGAAGAAAGAACAAGCGGTCATTCATACGTTGCCGGAAACATTGGGGTTCCAGCAAGTACTGTTACCACTAAGGCAACTAAGGATGATGATATCGTCTTAGAACTATCTAGTTTCATGTTAGTGGGGATTAAGACATTACATCCACACATTGCCGTTTTAAACAACGTCTTCTCTAATCATCTTGACTACCATAAGACCAGAGAAAACTACGTTAATGCCAAGATGCGCATTACTGAAAATCAAAATGAAAACGACTTTTTCGTCGTGAACTTTGATAATGAAGAATGGCGTGAACTAAGCAAACGTAGTAAGGCCAAGGTAGTTCCTTTCTCATACGATGCAATAAATACTGACGGTGCATACGTGAAGGATGAACAAATCTTCTTTAAAGATGAATTTGTTATGAATGTCGATGAAATCCGAGTTCCTGGACAACAAAACGTTCAAAATGCATTAGCAGCCATCGCTGTTGCCAAAATTATGGGTAAGAGCAATTCTGCAATTAAGAAAGCATTGAGCACATTTGGTGGTGTCAGACACCGTGTGCAATATGTATTAACTGCTGATGGTAGAAAGTTCTACAATGATTCAAAAGCAACCGACATTGAAGCAACTCAAGTTGCTTTAAGAAGTTTTAAAGATAACGTTGTTTTAATTGCCGGTGGATTAGATCGTGGATACACCTTTGAAAAGTTGGAAAAAGATTTTTCAGATCATGTTAAGGCAATCACTTTGTTTGGGGAAACCAAGGACTTACTAGCTGACACTGCTAAAAAGGCCGGTGTTAAAAATATCAAGATTGTTAACAACATGAAAGAAGCAGTTGACGAAGCTTGGTCAATGAGTGATGAAGGAGATATTGTTCTATTGTCTCCAGCTAACGCTAGTTGGGATCAATATGATACCTTTGAACAAAGAGGGGACGAATTCATCCAACTAGTAGAACAAAAAACAGGTAGAAAGGAAGAAAACTAATGAGACTAATGATTTCAGGTGGAGGAACCGGTGGCCACATCTATCCTGCACTAGCATTAATTGAAGAACTTCGCAGAGTTGATCCCGATGCTGAAGTTTTATACGTTGGATCAACTAGAGGCTTGGAAAAGGATATCGTTCCAAAGCACAACATTGCTTTTGAAGAATTAGAAATCCAAGGATTCAAACGTTCTCTTTCTTTATACAACGTAAAAACTGTTAGTTTGTTTTTAAAGAGTCTACATAAATCAAAGAAGTTAATTAAGAAATTTAAACCAGATATCGTGATTGGAACTGGTGGATACGTTTCTGGTGCCGTTGTATATGCCGCATCACAAATGAAGATACCTACAATGATTCACGAACAAAATAGCGTGGTTGGTTTAACCAACCGTTTCCTAAGCAAACACGTTGATAAGATTGCAGTTGGATTCGAAGATGCTATCAGTCAATTTCCAAAGGAAAAGACGGTATACACTGGTAACCCACGTGCCCAACAAGTTGCTAATCTAAAGTCAGATTTTTCTTGGGATCAATATGGATTAAAAAATGATGTCCCAACACTTTTAATCTTCGGTGGTAGTCAAGGTGCATTGAAGATTAACAAAGTTGTTTGCGAAAGTATTCGTCAATATAACGAAAAGAATTATCAAGTGGTATTCGTTACTGGTAAAAAACGTTATGACGATGTGATGGAACAATTAAAGGGGCAAAAAATCAATGACAATGTTGTCATTAAGGATTACATTGCTGACATGCCAAATGTATTACCAAAGGTTGATGCAATTGTTGGTAGAGCGGGTGCTACTAGTTTAGCCGAAATTACCGCACTTGGAATTCCATCAGTTTTAATTCCAAGTCCATACGTTACTGCTGACCATCAAACTAAGAATGCATTAAGTTTGGTTAAGAACGATGCCGCTTTAATCATTACTGAAAATGATTTAAATGCTAAAACATTGATTGAAAATTCTGACTTTATCATGAATGATAAAGAAAAGAGAAATGAAATGGCTGAGAACTCAAGAAAAATGGGTTGTCGTGATGCCGCAAGTCGTCTGTTGGAAGTTGCAAAATCAATTTGTCATTAATGGAGGAACTCTACCATGAAGTCTAAATTATTTTCCTCAAAAAAATCCTCGAATAGGACTTCAAGAATATCCGATGATTTTGTTGAATTGCATAAGCAAAAGAGAAGAAACAAAATGAAATCTTCTTCATATATCATCATTCCATTAGTCGTTCTATTATTAATTTTGATTTATTTGGTTTCTCCTTTAAGTCAAATTAGTAGTATTAGCATTAAAGGAAATGGGTATATCTCTCAAAAAGAAATCAAGAGAGAACTTCAGTTAGATGAAGGGGACAGTATTTTTAAAGTTATTGGTCATAAAAACAATATTAACCAAAGAGTCGTTAATGATGATCATCGCGTTAAATCGTTAGATTTTAAATTTACGGGATTTAATCATCTTTCTGTTGAAGTTTCACCATATAAAGAAATCGGCTATGAAACTCGTGGCAACAAGCAGTATCTAATATTAGAAAATGGAAAGGTTACTAATATTGCTGTAAAGAATCCTAATGATTCTAAGATGCCCTATATAGTAAAATTTAATAATCAATCATTATTAAAATCAATGATTGAAAAGTATTTGAAGCTCCCTAAAGACGTTAGAGACAACGTTCGTGTGATTTCATACTCACCAACTAAGGTGTACACAGATGAACTACACGTTTACATGAGAGATGGTAATCGAGTTATTATCTTATTGCACGATTTTAATTATAAGATGGGATTTTATCGCTCGATTGCTACTCAGTTAAAGACAAAAAGTGTTATTAATTTAGAGGTTGGTGCATACTCATTCCCAATCAATGATGAGAAAAAAAGTAGCAAAACTCCCGCTAAAACAAACACTAAAATCAAGCTAAATGAAACGCTAAATAAGGATGCTAAGAAAACAACAGCGACAACTAAAAAAAGAAACTAATAATGGTTCTTTAGAGTTGTCTGCTCTTGTGTTAAAATTAACTTATAACTAACTTAAATATAAAATAGAGTATCTAAGAATAATTATGCTTAATTGGAGGTTCCCTTAGATAATGAATTCAGAAATGTATGTTGGATTGGATATTGGAACTACGTCAATTAAAGTGATTGTTGCCGAAAAGGTAAAAGGCCAAATGAACGTTTTAGGTTTAGGAAATGAACGTTCAGAAGGTGTTAGTCGAGGCATCATCGTTGATATTGACAAGGCTTCTGAATCAATTAGAAGAGCTGTTAACCAGGCAGAAGAAAAAGCTGGTATTCAGATTCATGATGTAATCGTTGGTATTCCTGCCAACCAATTAAAGATTGAACCATGCAGCGGTATGGTTGCTATCTCAGATCAATCAAGAGAAATTTCAGATGAAGACGTTAAGAACGTTACTGTATCTGCAATGATTAAAAATCTACCACCAGAAAGAGAAATTATGGATACCTTAGCTGACGAATTCATCGTTGATGGATTTGATGGTATTAAGGACCCAAGAGGTATGGTTGGTGTCAGACTTGAAATGAAGGGTCGCATCATTACCGGACCAAAGACTATTATTCATAATATTAGAAAAGCTGTTCAAAGAGCTGGATTAAATCCATCTTCAATCATCAACATGCCATTAGCACAAGGCATGACTATCCTAGATGATGGTGAACAAGACTTCGGAACTGTTCTTATTGATTTAGGTGGTGGCCAAACAACTGCTTCTGTTGTTCATGATCACCAACTAAAATTCACTACTGTAGATAGTGAAGGTGGGGAATACATTACTAAAGACATCTCTGTTGTGCTAAATACTTCATTGGAAAGTGCCGAAAAGGTCAAACGTGATTATGGTTACGCTGATGAAATAGAAGCTTCAGAAAGTAATGAATTTCCAATCGAAGTTGTTGGTCAAAGCCAACCAGTTAGAATTTCTGAAAAATACTTAGCTGAAATCATTCAAGCTAGAGTGGATCAAATCTTCACTAGAATGTACAAGAGTTTAAGCAGTATTTCTGCTTTAAACCTACCTGGTGGGATTGTTTTAACTGGTGGAGTTGCAGCTTTACCTGGAATCTCAGAATTAGCAGCCGATAGATTTGATACTAACGTTAGAGTCTACATTCCAGATCAAATGGGATTAAGACATCCATCATTTTCACTTCCATTGTCACTAGTAACTTATCGTGCTAACATGAGTGAAATTCAAGTGTTAGTAAGATCATCACTAGAGGGCAAAACTGTAGTGAACAACACTCAATCCAATGATGATTTCATTGGTAATGATTATGGTGATGATGTAATCGATAACTCATCTGATTACATTCAACAAGATAATCAACCACAACAACCAAGTAAACCTAAAAAGTCAAAATCAAAACTAGCTAAAAGCACTAAGGGAAGACTTAAACGCTTTTATCAAGACTTTTTCGAATAAAATAACAGAAGTACACGGAGGAAGTTAAAATGGAATTTTCATTAGATTCTACTGAAAACCAAGGCGCAAAAATTAAAGTTATTGGTGTAGGTGGCGGTGGTAGTAATGCCGTTAACCGTATGATTGCTGAAGATGTTAAAGGTGTTGAATTTATCGTTGCAAATACCGATGTTCAAGCATTAAACACATCAAAAGCAGAAACCAAAATCCAATTAGGACCTAAGCTAACTCGTGGTTTAGGTGCAGGTTCAGATCCAGAAGTTGGAACTAAAGCTGCTGAAGAAAGTGAAGAAGCTATTTCAGAAGCACTTCAAGGTGCAGACATGGTATTCGTAACTGCCGGAATGGGTGGTGGTACTGGTAACGGTGCTGCTCCAATCGTTGCAAAAATTGCTAAGGACTCAGGTGCCTTAACTGTTGGTGTTGTTACTAGACCATTTACTTTTGAAGGACCAAGAAGATCTAAATACGCTGCTGAAGGTGTTTCAGCATTGAAAGAAAACGTTGATACTTTAATCGTAATTGCCAACAACCGTCTACTAGAAATGGTTGATAAGAAAACACCTATGATGGAGGCTTTCCAAGAAGCTGACAACGTATTAAGACAAGGTGTCCAAGGTATTTCAGACTTAATTACAAGTCCTGGTTACGTTAACTTGGACTTTGCTGATGTTAAGACTGTTATGCAAAACACTGGTTCAGCACTTATGGGTGTTGGTACAGCTACTGGTGAAAACAGAACTGCTGAAGCAACCAAGAAGGCTATTTCTTCACCATTATTGGAAGTTTCAATCGATGGTGCAAAACAAGTATTATTAAACATTACTGGTGGTCCAGATATGTCACTATTTGAAGCACAAGATGCTTCAGATATTGTTGCTCAAGCTGCAACTAGCGATGTAAACATTATCTTCGGTACTTCAATTGATGAAGACTTAGGCGACGAAATTAAGGTTACTGTAATTGCTACAGGAATCGAAACTAGTCCAGAAGAACTGCTAAATGGCCAAGCAGGTCGTCCATCAAGAACTTCTGAAACTCCTGGTAAGGTAGTTAGCCCAAGACATCACAAGGAAGACCAAGGTAACGTTAGAACAAGCGACGAAAATGCGGACAGCGGCAAGCCAGCTGATACACGTTTTGAAAACGTACAAAAGAAAGAATTTGATCCATTTGATGCTAACAACTCAAGTGATAATCAAAAAGATGATAAATCAAGCGATGATGATTTACCTCCATTCTTCAAATTCCGTCGTAAGAACTAATAACTTTTTTTAGATTTCTTTGAAGGGAATGAATTGAAATGACAGCTAAATTTAGTTTTAGTAAATTCTTCGGTACTGATTATGATCAAGACGAAGACGTTTACGAAGAAGATAACTCCCAAGTGGAGAACAATGATAAGGTAGTTTCAATTAGCAAAAACTCAAGTCAAAGTCGTGGAAGTAAAATTTCTGTCTTTGAACCTAAGATTTATGCTGATGTAAAAACAATTGCGCAAAAATTAATCGATAACAACGCTGTAATCATTAATTTTGATGCTGCTAGTGATGAAGCAACTAGAAGAATTATTGATTTCTTAAATGGAGTTGTTTTCACTATTGATGGAAATATTGAGAGAATTTCTGAATTAGTCTTTCTTTTCACTCCACATAACTACTACGTAGACGGAGAAATCAGAAAAGAAATGAACGAACGTTTAAGATAAAATGGATAAAAATATTGAACAACATTTTAGAAAAGAAGAGGTTCCATTCATCGATTCTTGTGCAGATTTAATTGATGAATCAATTAATCAGTATCGTCCAATATTAACTAAGTTTTTAAATCCCAGACAGGTTTATATTTTAACGACTTTAGTTAACCGTCACAGTGATTTATCTGTTGCTTTTTTCGGAGGTTATCCTAATTCAGAAATGAAGAGGGGCTTGATATATCCTGAATACTTCGAACCATCTGAAGATGATTATCAAGTGAAATTATTCGAAATTAGATATCCAGTAAAGTTCTCAAAACTACGTCATAGTAAGATATTGGGGACTTTATTAGGTTCAGGTGTTGAAAGGTCAACGATTGGAGACATTCTAACTGATGGAACAAGATGGCAATTATTATGTACAAGAGAAATTGCTGATTTCTTAAAAATGCAAATTAACTCAGTTGGTAAAACCAAGGTTTCACTAATTGAAACAAAATTTTCTGACGTGATAACGCCGGAAAATGAATGGAGAGATGAATCGACGACTCTATCATCATTTAGAATGGATAACTTAATCTCTGAAGGATTTAATATTTCTAGAAATGATGCTAAAGAGTTAGTCAGTCATCAAAAGGTTCACCTTAACTGGGCAGTAAACAGTCGACCTGATTACGAAATTACAACACACGATATTGTCTCAGTTAGAAGATTTGGTCGAATTCGTATAAAGCGCCAGGAAGGTCAAACCAAAAAAGGTAAATATAGAGCCATTATTTCTGTATTAAAAAAATAGGTTGGAGGAGAGATACAATGGTACTTAGCCCACAAGATATTCATAATAAAGAGTTTTCTGTAAAAATGAGAGGTTACAATATTGACGAGGTAAACGAATTTTTAGATCGTATTATCAAGGATTACCAATTAACTTTATCCGAAAATGTCGATATGAAGAATCGTTTAAAACAAGCTGAAGATGAACTAAAATACTTTAATGGTATGAAGGATTCATTAAATCAATCAATTATCATTGCACAAAACGCTGCTGATAAGGTTAAGGTTGAAGCTCAAAACGAAGCTAACAGCGTAACTGAACAATCAAGAAAACAAGCTGATGAAATTTTGAATGATGCTAGCGTAAAGGCTAAAGACATCGTTGAAAATATCTCAAACCAATCTAAAGCACTACTTATTGCAAATGATGATTTAAGAAAGACAACTGAATCATTTAGAGAAAAAATCAGAACTTTACTTGAAAGCCAAATGCAATTTGTTAACAGTCCAGAATGGGATCAAATGATTTCCGGAATTGACGGTAACTTCGACAAGGTTAATGAACAAATTAATAACCTTGACAATTTTAAGGAAACAGTTGTACAATCTGAAAGTAAAGAAATGCCAGCAGATGCAACTATTAAGATTTATCCTGATGGCTCATTCAAAGCAATTGAATAACTTGAGATAGAGAATAGAAAGCTTAGAATTCGAAACAATATAGCGAGCTGACAAATGGTGGGAGGTCAGTTGTAAATCATTCTATGCAGATCACCTCTGGTTAATCTCTTTTAATGTAGTAAATAAAGATGGGATATTATTTTTTAATGTCCTAATTTGGGTGGTACCGCGGAAGACTTCGTCCCTTGTGATGAAGTCTTTTTTTTATAATTTGAAAAGGGAGTGTGTGTTATGCGTGTAAAAGATACTTTGAACCTAGGTAAGACCAAGTTTAAGATGCGTGGAAACTTGCCTGTTAAAGAAGTTGAAAGACAAAAAGCATGGGAAGACAATCACGTCTACCAAATGAGACAAAAACTAAACGAAGGAAAACCATCATTTGTTCTTCATGATGGACCTCCATATGCTAATGGTGACATTCATATGGGACACGCTTTAAACAAGATTTCAAAGGACTTTATCGTAAGATACAAGTCAATGAACGGATTTAGAGCACCTTACGTACCAGGTTGGGATACTCACGGTTTACCAATCGAACAAAAGCTTACTCAAGCAGGTTATGACAGAAAGAAAATGGATACTAATGAATTCAGAAAACTTTGTCATGAATATGCTTTGAAGCAAGTTGATCGTCAAAGAGAAGGTTTCAAACGCTTAGGTGTTACTGGTGAATGGGATAACCCATACTTAACTCTAAAACCTGAATTTGAAGCTGCTGAAATTCGTGTATTCGGTAAGATGGCTGAAAAAGGCTTAATCTACCGTGGTAAGAAGCCAGTTATCTGGTCATGGTCTTCAGAATCAGCTCTAGCTGAAGCAGAAGTAGAGTACCATGATATCGAATCACCTTCAGCTTTCTATGCTGAAAAAGTTGTCGATGGTAAAGGTGTTTTAGACGAAGATAACACATACATGGTTGTATGGACTACTACTCCATGGACCATTCCTGCTTCAATGGGTATCACAATTGATGCCGGCTTCGACTACGCTGTTGTTAAACCAGCTAACGATGATCGTAAGTTTGTTTTAGCTGCAGAACTAGTTGAAAAAGATGCCGAATTGTTCGGTTGGGAAGACTACGAAATCGTAAAGACTGTAAGAGGTCAAGAACTAGAAGGCGTATTAGCTCAACATCCATTCATGGACAGACAACTATTAACCATGCTAGGTGATTTCGTTACTATCGATACTGGTACTGGTTTAGTTCATACTGCTCCTGGATTTGGGGAAGATGACTACTATGTTGGTAAATCATACGGTTTAGACATCTTTGTTGATGTTGACGCTCAAGGTTACCTAACTAAGGAAGCTGGTCCTGATTTCGAAGGTGTCTTCTACGATGATGCAAACGAAATTTCTCTAAACAAGCTAAAAGAAAAGAACTTATTATTGAAGTACCAACCAATTACTCATAGTTACCCATTTGACTGGAGAACTAAGAAGCCGGTTATTTACCGTGCTACTGATCAATGGTTTGCTTCTGTTGATAAGATTAGAGATGACATTCTAAATGCTATCGAAGACGTTCAATTCAAACCTGAATGGGGTAAGAAACGTCTATACAACATGATTAAAGACCGTGGTGACTGGGTAATCTCAAGACAACGTGTCTGGGGTGTTCCACTACCAATCTTCTATGGTGAAGATGGTACTCCTATCATCACTAAGGAAACTACTGACCACGTTGCTGACTTATTCGCAAAACATGGTTCAGACATTTGGTTCGAAAAAGATGCCAAGGACCTATTACCTGAAGGATTCACAAGTGAACATTCACCAAATGGTAAGTTTACTAAGGAAAACGACATCATGGATGTTTGGTTCGATTCAGGTTCATCACATCAAGGTGTTTGTGCCGAACGTGATTACCTAACTTACCCAGCAGACCTATACCTAGAAGGTTCTGACCAATACCGTGGATGGTTCAACTCAAGTTTAATCACCAGTGTTGCATTTAGTGGTAAGGCTCCATACAAGCAATTATTATCACAAGGTTTCACTCTTGATGGCGAAGGCCACAAGATGAGTAAATCACTTGGTAACACAATTGCTCCTGATGAAGTTATTAAGAAGATGGGTGCAGAAATTGTGCGTCTATGGGTAACTTCTGTAGATACTTCTGCCGATGTTCGTGTATCGATGGAAAACTTTGTTAAGATTTCTGACTCATACAAGAAGATTAGAAATACCATGAGATACATGCTTGCCAACACTTCTGACTTTGATCCTAAGAAAAACAGTGTTGATTTTGCAGACATGAAGTCAGCTGACCAATACATGACGGTTAAGTTAAACAACTTTGTAAAAGATATTAAGGCAGACTACGATAATTTTGACTTCTTAAGTCTAAACCGTCGTCTACTTTCATTCATCAATGCTGATCTTTCAGCTTTCTACCTAGATTTCGCTAAGGATATCTTATACATCTACGCTGAAGACAGTGTAGAAAGAAGATCAATGCAAACAGTTCTATACAATGCAGCTGTTGCAATTACTAAGTTAATCACACCAATTCTTCCTCACACTGCTGAAGAAATCTGGCCATTCTTATCTGAAAAAGAAGAATTCGTTCAATTATCAGAAATGCCTGAAACAATGGACTTACCTGGTGCAGATGAACTTTCAGCTAACTGGAACAAGTTCATGGAAATCAGAGATGACGTCTTGAAGGCATTGGAAGAAGCTAGAAATAACAAGCTAATTGGTAAGGCTTCTGAAGCTAAACTATCATTATTTGTTAACGATGAAGTTAAATCATTATTAGATAGCCTACACACAAATGTTGGTCAAATCTTGATGGTTTCACAACTAGAAGTAAAAGACTTATCAGATGCTCCAAGTGATGCACAAAGCTTTAACGACGGTGTTTCAATCGTGGTTGAACACGCTGAAGGTGACACTTGTGAACGTTGTCGTCTAATCTCTACAGATGTTGGTTCTGATGCAGATTATCCACAATTCTGTGCACGTTGTGCTAAGATTGTTCGTGATAACTTCCCAGAGACAGCTACTGAAGGATTCGAAGAATAATCGATAAAAAACTGGGATTATCCCAGTTTTTTATTTTTAAGGAGAAATAATATGATTAAAGGTAAAGTAAATAATTTTAACCCAGATCACGATTTTGGCTTTTTAAAGGGTGAAGACAAGAACAAAGTCTTCTTCCATGGTTCAGCGGTCGAAAACAAGACCAGAAATGAAATCGAAATTGGCCAACAAGTGGAATACCAAATTGCACAAGGCATGAAGGGACCACAAGCAGTTAAAATTCGGGTAATTGAATAGTCAGTCCATTGAAAAAATAATTAAATATATATAGAATGAATATATAACTAAAAAAGGGCTGATATTATGGATTTAGAGGAAAAGGTACTAGGGGTTGAACCTAAGTATGATGGTGCAATCATCAATGTTGAAAAACAAACTGTTGAATTGCCAAATGGTGAAACGTCAACTAGAGATGTTGTTCACCATTCCAACGCCGTTGGTATTTTAGTCTTAACTAAGAACAACAAGATGTTATTAGAGACCCAATGGAGAGCTCCTGTTGCAAAGGCAACAATTGAAATTCCTGCCGGTAAAGTTGATAGTAGAGATCACGGAACTGCATTAGATACAGTAGTTCGTGAGTTAAACGAAGAAACTAGATACAAGGCTAATAACATCAAACGAATCACCGGATTTTACTCAAGTGTTGGTTTTTGTGATGAATACATGGATCTATATTTGGCAACAGATTTAGAACCTGTTGAAGATGAATTACCAAGAGATCAAGGTGAATACTTGAGAATTAAGGAATACTCACTTGATGAAGCCATGGCAATGATTGAAAGTGGCGAAATCGAGGATGCGAAAACAATTACTGCTATTTATTATTGGAAGTTACATGACAAAATTGGTCTTTAATTGATGAAGGAGCAAGTCCAATATGATAACTAGAAAAGAGTATCAGGATAGTCAAAAGAGAAATAAAATTGACGATGATTTTATAAAAAGAGACAAACCAGTTGAAGACGAACCAACATTCAAGGAAACTCGCCGTCAAGAAAAAAAGGCGAACGCTCATGCAATGACTGTGGAAGAAAAGACGAAACGCTTAGGTCGTCGACTTAACTGGGCGATTGCGTTTCTAATCCTCGCAATCATTGTGGTCTACTTGATATTAATCTACGTCAATCCTTAAGGAGATATTTATGAAATTTGGAATTTTATGCGCAATGGACGAAGAAATCAAATCATTGCTATATAACTTAGACAACACTAAGAAAGTTGACATCAAAGAAATGACTTTCTACGAAGGTAACATTTCTGGACAAGAAGTTGTGCTTGTTCGTTCAGGAATTGGAAAAGTTGAAGCTGGTTTAACTACTGCTCAATTAATTACTAACTTTGATGTTGATATCGTTATCAACTCTGGTTCAGCCGGTGGAATTGGCCAAGGCTTAGCTGTTGGTGATGTTGTTGTTTCAACAGAAACTGCATACCATGATGTTGATGCTAGAGCCGCTGGTTACGAATACGGCCAATTACCAGGTCAACCAGCAAGATTTAAAGCTTCAGAAAAATGGGTAAAAGAAATTACCGAAGCTTCTAAGGAAGTTGGTTTAAACGTTCAAAAGGGATTAATCGTTACAGGTGATCAATTTGTTGCCGACCAAGCAGTGATTGACAACATCTTAAAGAACTTCCCTGACGCACTTTCATGTGAAATGGAAGGGGCAGCTGTGGGACAAGTTGCTAACCAATTTGATATCCCATACGTTGTAGTTAGAGCGATGTCAGACAACGCCAATGGTGATGCTGATCGTAGCTTTGATGAATTCATCATTGATGCAGGTAAGAAATCTGCTCAAATGTTATTAGACTTATTCGCAAATCAAAAATAGAAGGGGTTTAGGTATACTTGACTGAAATCTACTTAGATAATGCCGCAACTACTCCAATGGATAAGAACGTTTTGAATGACATGTACGATAAGATGCAAAACGTTTACGGTAACGCTTCTACCTTGTATAGCATCGGTAGAAAAGCTCATACCGTTTTGGAAGATAGCAGAGACATTATTGCCAACAGTATTAATGCGAAGCCAGACGAAATTATTTTTACAAGTGGTGGTAGTGAAAGTGATAATACCGCAATTCTTCAAACTGCTGAAGTGAGAAAGAATTTAGGAAACCATATTATTACAACTGCCATTGAACACGAAGCAGTGTTAAAGCCACTTGCTTATCTTGAAGAACAAGGTTTTAAAGTAACTTATCTACCAGTTGATGAAACTGGGGTAATTAGTTTAGACGACTTCAAGGATGCGTTAGACGATGATACCATCTTGGTAACCATCATGACCGCCAACAATGAGGTTGGTTCACACATGCCAATTCATGAAATTGGTGAAATCTTAAAGGATCATCAAGCATGGCTCCATACCGATGCCGTTCAAGCTTATGGTTTGTTAGATATTGATGTAAATGAGGACCACATTGATTTACTATCAACATCAGCTCATAAGATAAATGGTCCTAAGATGACTGGTTTCTTATACAAACGAACTGGGGTAGATTTTCCAAGTTTTGTAAAAGGTGGAGACCAAGAAAAGAAGCGTCGTGCCGGAACAGAAAATATTCCTGCAATCTCCGGATTTGCGACCGCGGTTTCTCAAATTACACCTGAATTAAAGCACGAACTACACAATCGTTATTATGGATTCAAACATCAAATCATTGATGCTTTAAACGATAATGATATTGATTTCGTTGTTAACGGAACTGTTGAAGACAACCCAGTCCAACATGTATTTAACATTTGGATTAAGGGCATTGCTTCAGACATTATTTTGGCTAATTTGGACTTAGAAGGAATTGCGATTTCAGCTGGATCAGCATGTACAGCTGGAAACATCGAACCATCTCACGTTTTGATGGCAATGTTTGGTAATGATACCAATCGTTCATCTCAATCAATTCGAATTAGTTTTGGTAAATTCACAACAGATTCAGAAATCGATGCCTTTACCACTGCATTAGTAAAGGTAATTAAGAGAATAAAGAAGGTTGACTAATATGGCTTTTGAAACAGCAAATCAATTACAAGGTGATTCTAAAACATACGCAGTTAGTCCTGAAATCAAGAAATTCACACTATCTGACATGGGTTTTGTAAAGACTAATGCTGGTAACTTTCAATTTGAAAGAACATTAGATCCTGAAGATCCTTACAACGGTATTAAGTTAAAGATTGTTTTTAAGAGTGACTTGAAAACATTTAAGATGAGTACTATTACTGCAAATGGTTTAAATAAGGTTAATATTTTTACCAACAAAAATGCTGATGCATTAGTTGAACAATTTAATTTCTTGATGGATGATTTTGTGGAAAGAAAAGTTTTCGTGAGAAAATAATTAAAAAGAGGGCTTAATAGCCCTCTTTTTTGCATCTTCATTGCAATTGATGCAGTAAATGGGTTATTATGTTTTTTATGGAATATACGACCTTCAAATCGTAGATTCTAAGAATCTAAAAGAAATGATGGTGATTTTAAATGGCAGACAATAGTAATACCCGTGTTGTTGTCGGAATGTCAGGTGGGGTGGATTCATCCGTTACCGCCTACCTTTTGAAACAACAAGGATATGACGTTGTAGGTGTATTTATGAAGAACTGGGACGACACTGATGAAAATGGTGTTTGTACCGCAACAGAAGACTACAAGGATGTAGCCAAAGTTGCCTCAGAAATCGGAATACCTTACTACTCTGTTAATTTTGAAAAAGAATATTGGGATCGCGTTTTCACTTATTTCTTGAATGAATACAAAAAAGGTAGAACTCCAGATCCTGATGTTATTTGTAACAAGGAAATTAAGTTCAGAGCGTTTCTAGACTACGCCTTAGATTTAGGTGCAGACTACATCGCTACTGGTCATTATGCTCGTTTACAACGTGATGCAGATGGACACAACCACTTACTTCGCGGAAGCGACGACAATAAGGACCAAACTTATTTCTTAAGTCAATTATCCGCAGAACAATTAGACCGTGTTATGTTCCCACTAGGTGACATGCCAAAGCCTAAAGTTCGTGAAATTGCTAAAGAAGCTGGTCTAGCCACTGCTGAAAAGAAGGATTCAATGGGAATCTGTTTCATCGGTGAAAAGAACTTCAAGTCATTCTTAAGTAATTACTTACCAGCCACTCCTGGTAAGATGATGACTTTTGATGGTGAAGTAAAGGGTAACCATGATGGCCTAATGTACTACACAATCGGTCAACGTAAGGGATTAGGCATCGGTGGAGATGGTAAAGATAATCGTCCATGGTTCGTAGTTGGAAAAGACCTTTCAAAGAACATATTGTATGTTGGTAAGGGCTATGAAAACAAGCACCTATACGCAGATTACCTAGAAGCTTCAGATATTTTCTGGATTAATAACATTGCTGATCGTGGCAACGACTTCCGTTGTACAGCTCAATTCAGATATCGTCAAAAAGACGTTGGCGTAACTGTTCATCTAAACGATGATGGTAAGTCATTACGTGTTGATTTTGATGATCCTGCAAGAGCCGTTACACCAGGACAAGCCGTTGTATTCTACGATGGTGATGAATGTCTAGGTTCAGCAATTATCGATGCAGCATACCAAGATGATAAAGAATTACAATACATTTAAAACCAAAAGATGCTTATTTATTAAGCATCTTTTTTATATAAACTTTGAATTTATCCGCATAAATTGAGATAATATATATAAATTAAAATGAACGAGGGATAAAAGTGAAACTTTACTTTGTAAGACATGGAAAAACTGAATGGAATTTAGAAAGCAGATACCAGGGTGCCGGAGGAGACTCCGAGTTGTTACCGGAAAGCTATAAACAAATGGACCAATTAGGTGAGTACCTAAAGGATGTTAAGTTTAGTCGTGCTTATTCCAGTCCAATTAAGCGTGCCCGTATTACCGCTTATCGAGTAATTCAACATTTCCATCGTAAACCTAAGTTGAGCTTATGGAACCGATTCGAAGAGTTTCATTTAGGTAAGATGGAAGGTCAAAAGTTTGACGATGTTAAAAAACGATTTCCAGAAAGTTTCGATAATTTTAGAAACCACCCTGAAAAATACGATGCCAATGAAATTGGCGGAGAGAGTTTTAATGACGTAATTAACAGAATGCAGTATGCTATTAAACGTGTTGTTAGCGAAAATGATAATGAAGATAATGTTATTATTTTCAGTCATGGTGCTGCCTTAAATGCATTAATCAATTCACTTTTGGGTGTTGAGATTAAGGATTTAAGAAAACGTGGCGGACTAGCCAACACTAGTACAACCGTCTTAGAAACAACCGATGGTGGCAAAACATTTGAACTAGTAAGTTGGAATAATACTGAATATCTTACAAAGAAAACAGATAAAACTGACGTAATTTAATATGTAGGTGATTAAAATGGATCAAAAGTCTGAAGAAATTAAAGAAAAGCAACAAGCTGTTGAAAAGAAACGCGAAGAACAACAAAAAAAGGCGGATGAAACTCTTCATAAATTAGTTCAAGATATTGATAATCATCCAGATGATTACCGTACTTACTACGACTTAGGAAGTTTTTTAGTTCAATTACATAACTATACCCAAGCCGAAGAACTAATGATGAAGGCTTTAGGACTATTTGCTGACAGAAGTAAGAAGGCTAAGGAAACCTTAGTTTACGGTTTAGGTAATGTCTATTATGCAGCCGGTGAATATGATAAGGCGATTGAACAATTTAGTAGCTTATCAGATGGTGACATGAAGACAGATGCCTACATCATGTTGGCACAAAGCTACATGGCCAAAGAAGATTACAAAAAAGCAGTCGTATTTGCACTAACCGCACAAGGTTTTAGAAGACAAGACCCAGAAATAAACTACCTACTAGCAAGTAGTTTATTGGCATTGGGGAACTTTAGCGAAGCTGCAGAATTCTACGATAAGGTCCTACAAGCTAAGCCAAAGGATGGTAAGGCTAATTTTGACCGTGGAATCGTCGCAATGGTATTGGAAGAAGACTTTAATCAATACTTTGAAGTTGCCAAGCGAGAAGATCCTAAGTACTTTGAAAAGGGTCAAAAACGTCTAGCAGATATTGAAAAATTTATTCAAGTAAAAAATGGTAAAAAATAAGGGGAGATAGGCCGTGGCAGAATCAATGAATTTGTTCTCAATGGACGACAATGACGAACATATTGAAGACAATCAAGAGCTATTTATAAAAGGTAAAGTTGCGGCTACTTTCTTTGAAAGTCCCGATAGTTTCTTTAAGGTACTATTGGTAAAAATTTCTGAAACCAACATTTCAGATTGGCATGAAGATGAAATTGTAATAACTGGTAATTTTGCAGATATCGCTGAAGAAAGCGAATATCAATTTTATGGTGAATTAGTCGACCATCCTAAGTATGGAAAACAATTCAAATCGGATAACTACCAAAGTACGATACCAACATCAAAAGAGGGACTAGTAGAATACTTGTCTGGTGATAACTTTCCAGGTGTTGGTAAACAAACCGCTAAACGAATGGTTGATGCGTTAGGCACCAATCTTATTTCTGATGTTTTGGAGAACAACTCACTGTTGGATCGAGCTGGATTATCTGACAAGCAAAAATCAACTGTGCTGGAAACATTGAACAAGAACAATGGGATGGAACAGGTGATTATTGGATTAAACAGTTATGGGTTTGGGAGCAGTCTATCATCTGCAATCTATAACAAGTACAAGGGTGATACTTTAAAAGTCATCCAAGAAAATCCATACAAGTTGGTTGAAGATATCGATGGGGTTGGTTTTAAAAAGGCCGACGATATTGCCAAACAAATGGGGATGTCTGCAAACAATCCTGGAAGAATTCGTGCGGGGCTAATTTCTGCCCTTAAGACGCTTTCTTTACGTAATGGGGATACTTACACTCAAACGGGTCCAATCCTTGATGAAACGCTAAAATTATTGAATAACGGTAATGCTGAACCGGTTAGTGGTGAAGACCTATCCGCTCAATTTTTGGAATTGGCCAAGAATCAAAAGATTGTTGGTGAAGAGGACCGTGTTTATCTAAAAGAATTATATGATGATGAATGGCGCATTGCCGAACACATCAGTCGAATTATCAAGAATCCGGTCGTTAAAAAGTTTGACGATGAAACTATCGATAAGAAGATTCGTTTAATCGAGAAAAAACTAAATATTAACTATGACAAATCACAAACCAATGCGTTAAAACAAGCAATCAAGTCACAAATGTTTCTATTAACCGGTGGTCCTGGAACAGGGAAAACCACCATCATCAAGGGAATCATTTACTTGTATGCTTATTTAAACGACCTATCTTTGGATATTAATAAGTATAAGGAACGCGAATTTCCAATTCTTTTAGCAGCACCAACTGGTCGAGCTGCGAAGAGAATGCAAGAAACCACAGGAATTCCGGCAAGCACAATTCACCGTTTATTAGGATTGAATGGTTATGAAGATAGCGACGAAGGAACACAAGACATTGAAGGTGGCTTGTTAATCGTCGATGAAATGTCAATGGTTGATACTTTTCTATTCAGAGCGTTAGTGCGCGCCATTCCAAACCAAATGAAAGTTGTGTTTGTAGGTGATAAGGATCAATTGCCATCAGTGGGACCCGGTCAGGTCTTTACAGATTTATTGAATTCAAAACGAATCGATAGCATGCAATTGACTACTATCTATCGTCAAGATAGCAACTCAACGATTATTCCATTAGCTCATAGTATTCAACAGGGTAAACTACCTGATGATTTTAACGATAAACAATCAGATCGTAGTTTCATTCCTTGTAATGCCAATCAAATGAGTTCGGTAATCGAACAAATTGTTAAACGTGCTAAACAAAAGGGATTCAGTGCCACTGACATCCAAGTATTATCACCAATGTATCGTGGTAATGCCGGGGTTAATCACTTAAACGAAGTCATCCAAGAGATTATGAATCCTAACAATACAGATAACCAGGTTGAATACCGTGGAATTCATTACCGCCTAGGTGACAAGATTTTACAATTGGTAAATAGTCCTGAAGATAATGTCTTTAACGGTGATATCGGTCAAATTATCGATATTGAAAAGGGTAGCAAGCAAAGCTTGGATAAGATAACCGTTGCCTTTGATCAAAGTGAAGTCACTTATCAACGTAAAGATTGGATTCAAATCACATTGGCATACTGTACAACCATTCATAAGGCTCAAGGTAGCGAATTTAAGATGGTAATTTTGCCAATTGTTCCTCAGTTTACCAAAATGTTGAAAAAGAACTTGTTGTACACAGCGATTACTCGTGCCAGTGATACTTTGATTATGATTGGGGATTACAATTCATTCCTATCATGTGCGCAAAGCGAATCAGACAACAGAAATACTAGTTTGATGCAACGAATTCAATCATTGTTGGATGGAGAGGTTAAACCAGTTACAACATCCGTCAACGACCAAAGTAGTATTGTTAAGGAAGCTGTTGAAGAAAAGAAGACACAAGCACCTGTTGATAATAAACCGGTGGAAGAACCTAAAGCTGATTCAGTTTCAGATACTACACAAAGCAATGCTGCAACTGATGAAGAATCACCTTTTGATGAAGCAACATTTGATGATAAACCTAAATCATATCGTTTAACTAAGGATATGATTTTATTGAATCAGGTTGATCCGATGATTGGGATGCACGGAATCAAACCATAATTGTTATATCAATTTGCAGTTTTTGTGGTAAAATTTAAGAATTAAAAGAACTCGAGAGGAGCACTTTCATGGTGGAGTCAATGGATAATAAAAATATGAAAATCTTTTCCTTAAGTTCTAACAGACCGTTAGCAGAAAAGATTGCCCAAACTTGTGGACTTAAGCTTGGTGAAGCAACAATTAATCGTTTTAGTGATGGCGAAATTCAAATTAAGATTGATGAAAGTATCCGTGGGGATGCTGTTTACATCATTCAATCACTAAGTGAACCAATTAACGCTAATATCATGGAACTATTCATCATGATTGATGCTGTTAGAAGAACTAGTGCAAAATCAATCAATGTAATCATTCCTTACTATGGTTATGCTAGACACTCTGCTAAGAAACGTGAAAGAAAGGCAATCATTGCCAAGTTGATTGCACGTGTATTAGAAAGAGCAGGAATTGACCGTGTATTAACGCTTGATTTACACGCAGCTCAAATCCAAGGTTTCTTCAACAAACCAGTTGATAACTTAAAGGCTGATAAATTAATGGCTAAGCACATGTTAGACAACTACGATTTGGATAACGCCGTTGTCGTTTCACCTGATCATGGTGGAGTAGGAAGAGCCAGAGGTTTTGCAGGATTAATTGATGCACCAATTGCAATTATTGATAACAGAGATCCTGAAAACGATGCGCACATTCCAACATTCATCATTGGTGATGTAAAAGATAAGGTTGCAATCGTGGCTGATGACATGATTGATACTGCTTCACGTGCTGTTAAGGCAGCAAACGTTTTAGCCAAGAACGGTGCTTCAGCAGTATACCTAGTTACTACACACGGTATTTTTGCTGGGGATGCAATTAAACGTATCGAAGAATCACCAATCAAAAAGGTGATTGTATCTGATTCAGTATACATTAGTGACGAAAAGAAAATTGATAAATTAGACATCGTGTCTGTCGCAGATTTAATGGGTAAGGCAATCTTACGTATCCATAACAACAAATCTGTTGGTAAATTATTTAGATAGTAAGTTCACCCATAATGGGGTGAGCTTTTTTGTTTACTTGTTTTCTTGCTTTGAGACCTAATAAAATTTAAAATATAGATGTAGTATTATGAAAATTGAGGTGTTTAAAATGTATAAAGCTTCAGATGAACGATACGATAATATGAAAATTAGAAGAGCCGGAAATTCCGGTTTACAATTACCCGCATTATCATTTGGAATGTGGCATAGCTTCGGTGATGACGCCAACTTTAAGGACAGTCGCGAAGTAATGCTAAATGCTTTTGATAAAGGAATCTTTAGTTATGATTTAGCTAATAACTACGGTCCCGGTTCAGGAGCAGCTGAAAGAATGTTTGGTCAAGTCTACAAGAACGACTTGAAGCCATACCGTGATGAACTAGTGATTACTACTAAGGCTGGTTACCACATGTGGCCTGGACCATACGGTTCATTCTCAGCTAGAAAGACTTTGATTGCTGCATTGGACAGATCACTAGAAAGAATGGGTCTAGACTACGTAGATATTTACTACAGTCACCGTTTCGATCCAAACACTAGCTTAGAAGAAACTGCCGAAGCATTGGACAGTACTGTTAGATCTGGTAAAGCATTATATGTTGGTATTTCTAATTACAATGGAGAACAAACTCGTGAAATCATTAAGTATTTCAAGGAATTACACACACCATTCGTTGTTAACCAAGCATCATACAATATGTTAAACCGTTCTGCAGAAACAGACGGAACCATCGATGCCTTAAAAGAAAATAACGATGGTTTAGTTGCATACGGTCCATTAGCTGAAGGAATCCTAACTGACAAGTATCTAAATGGATTACCTGATGATTTGAAGCTTCACTTTACTAACAGTTTCATGATGGAAAACAAGGATGAAGTTGTAAAACGTCTAAACCAATTAAATGAATTGGCTAAGAACAGAGACCAATCACTAGCTCAAATGAGTTTGGCTTGGTTGTTACACGATCCTGTCGTTACAAGTGTTGTTACTGGTGCGTCAGATCCTAAGCATTTAGATTCAAACCTAAAGGCTTTAGATAACCTAGACTTCACCGAAGATGAATTAACACGTATCAACGAAATTTTGAAAAAATAAATTTGATAAAGAGGAGTAGTCTTTTAGGACTGCTCTTTTTTTATATGACAAACATGGTTTAAATGCGTTATAATAATAAATTGTTTTCAATCGTTTAATAAAGGAGAGATAGAATGAAAGATTCCGCTAAAAAGCTGAATTTAACGGAACTAATTGGTTTAGTTATTGGTTCAATCATTGGTGGAGGAATCTTCAACCTTATGCACGACATGGCATCACAAGCTGGTGTCGGTTCAGTGATAGTTGGTTGGGTTATCACAGCCATCGGAATGCTTTGTTTAGCATTCACATTTCAAAATTTAACTAACAAGCGACCAGATTTACAAGCTGGAATTTACAGTTTTGCTGATGCAGGATTTGGTCACTATATCGGGTTTAACTCAGCATGGGGATACTGGTTATCAGTTTGGTTAGGAAATATTAGTTACGCTACTCTATTGATGAGTTCACTAACTTATTTCTTCCCAATCTTTGATAACGGTCATAATTTAGTATCATTCATTGCTGCCACCATTATTCTATGGGGTGGGCATTTCCTTGTGTTAAGAGGAATTCATTCAGCATCATTTATCAATACAATTATTACTATTATTAAGTTGATTCCAATCTTCTTATTCATTGTGATTACGATTACTGCATTCAAACTAAATGTGTTTACCAGCGATTTCTGGTTAATGCACGGCAGACCATTTAACTTCTCAGATGTCTTGGGACAAGTTAAGAGTACAATGCTAGTTACAGTTTTCGTGTTCTCAGGAATTGAAGGGGCAGTCATCTTCTCAGGCTATGCTAAGAAGAGAAAAGATATTGGTAGAGCAACGGTTCTGGGAATCATTGCCGTAACCATGATTTACATGTTAGTTACACTTCTATCATTTGGTGTCATGCACCAAGCTCAATTATCTCAATTGGGTCAACCAGCCATGGCTGATTTATTACAACACGTCATGGGTAAATGGGGAGCCATCATCGTAAACATTGGATTAATCATTGCCGTATTAGGGGCATGGTTATCATGGACAATGTTTGCCGCAGAAGTGCCTTATGAAGCAGCAAAAGTTGGATCATTCCCTAAGTTCTTTGCGAAGGAAAACAAGAACGGGACACCTGTTAATTCACTAATTTTTACTAATGTATTGGTTGAATTATTTATGGTTTCATTCTTCTTGTCATCAAGTGCTTATAACTTGTTCTTATCAATTTCAAGTTCAGCAGTATTAATTCCTTACGCGTTTTCAGCTTTATACCAAGTTAAGTACTCTTACTTGGATAAGGGTGCTAGCGACCGTAGACGTAACTTAATTCTTGGAATTATTGCTAGTGCATATTCAATTTGGTTGATTTATGCAGCAGGATTAAACTACATCTTGTTGACCACTATCTTGTTTGCAGCAGGGCTACCAGCTTATTGCTACCTACAAAAGGTTGATAATAAAAAAGATCGTATTTTTACCAAACTAGAAAGATTATTAGCGATTGCATTGGTTATCTTAGCCGTAATTGCGATTTATGAACTAGTTACTGGTGGAATTACCATATAAAAAGAGAGTGATTAATATCACTCTTTTTTTAGTATATAAATGGATATTTAGTTTTACGGTATTCAATATCGTAAAAACGGCTTCCCAATGTTTCACCATCAGCATGAGCGTATTCCAACGATGGAATTTCGACATGAATGTTATCGCTCGTGACTCTAAATGCAGATTTGGTCTTTAAATCACGTTTAAATAACACTTGCATGATTAAGTAGCATAATTGGAAAATATTTTTTCTAGTTAATACTAGTAATTCAATGTTGCTGTCACTATCATGATTTAAGGCTGTCACCATAAATGCGTTTTTAATCTTATGTTTTTCACCGTTAGCCTTAACCTCTACAGGAAATGTGCTTAGGTTGTAGATGGTAGGGAATATTGAAAGGTAGTATTCCATTCTGGTCTTTAAGTTGATCTTATGTGAAATGAAATTATTTTTTAGGTTAAAGACGTTGGCATCTAGACCAATTCCTAAGTTATTTAGGAAGATACCACGTTGCTTTTTTATGTGTTCATCAAATAATCCAATTTCATGGTTTTCGACATGATGATTATTGATTTGTTCGATGAAGTTATCATTTATGTTATGTT
Organism: Apilactobacillus zhangqiuensis; assembly: GCF_019656215.1. GTDB lineage: Bacteria > Bacillota > Bacilli > Lactobacillales > Lactobacillaceae > Apilactobacillus > Apilactobacillus zhangqiuensis. The sequence continues at coordinate 314,680 of NZ_BPLK01000003.1, read as the reverse complement.
CTTGTTTCATGTGGGTGTAGAAGTTATTGTTAGCTCCCGTTGGAATTATCAATACCGGAATGTTTGGAATTGATTCATTCTTTGTTTGAGCAGCATGAATGCCCTCGATGGTTTCATGAACTGTTCCATCTCCACCGATAACAATGATGGCTTTAGGTAGTGAGTCGCTTCTAAATGATGTAACTAAATAATGCGAAATAATGGATACGCAGTGAAGAGGGCGTCTAGTAATTTTTAGACGGTACTTAATATCATTTGCGTCCAATTGCTTTTTTATTTCAGGCCATTGATGTTTAGCTCTTCTTTTATTAGCCACTGGATTGAAGATGACTAAATAATCAGTGTTCAACTTAAATACTCCTTTCTATGTAAAAATAAAAACGAATTCAATTAAGAATTCGTTTTTAATAAGCATCAATTTGAAATTATTTTTTATTCATAATTAACATTGGTAAAATCAAAGGATGTCTTTCGGTCTTATTATATAAGAATTCTTGTAAATCATCGATGATAGCGTTTCTGATGCTTGATTCGTTGGCATTCTTGTTACGCATAGCACGACGAATAGTTCTAAACACTAGTCGTCTTCCTTCGTCTAGTAATTGACCAGATTCTCTCATATATACGAAACCTCTGGATAGTAGGTCGGGACCAGATTGAATTTCTTGATCTTTTAGGTTAATTGTAGCAACAACTACAACTAATCCTTCTTCTGATAATAGTTGACGGTCACGTAAAACAACGTTTCCAATATCACCAATTCCGTTACCATCAATGTATACATCTCCGGCAGCGAAGTGACCAGCAATTCTTGCTGAATCCTTAGTTAGTGCTAAGACATCACCATTTTTCATAATGAAACTATTTTCCATTGGAACACCACATTGTTCCGCTAGTTCAGTATGAATTTTTAACATTCTGAACTCACCGTGGATAGGCATGAAGTATTTTGGCTTCATTAAACTAAGCATAAGCTTTTGTTCTTCTTGTCCACCGTGACCAGAAGTATGGATCTTGTTAATCTTACCATGAATAACTTTAGCACCTGCTTCTTCCAATTCGTTGATAACACGGTTAACACTAACCTTGTTACCAGGAATTGGATTACTTGAGAATACTACAGTATCGTTTGGTTGGATTGCGATTTGTCTATGAGTGCCGTTAGCAATTCTGGAAAGGGCAGCCATAGTTTCACCTTGAGAACCTGTACATAAGATAAGTGTCTTTTCGGCAGGAAGAGATTGTAATTCAGAAGCATCAACGAATGTACCATCAGGAACGTTTAAGTATCCTAATTCTTGTCCATTCACAATTGCTGCTTCCATACTTCTTCCGAAAACGGCAATTTTTCTACCATGTCTTAGGGCAGCATCACAAGCTGTCTTAATTCTGGAAATGTTTGATGCGAAAGTCGCAAAAATAATTCTTCCAGTTTCTTCATCAAAGATGTGTTCAACTGCAGATCCAATCCAACTTTCTGACTTAGTCCAAACTGGTCGTTCAGCGTTTGTGCTATCCGACATAAGACAAAGGACACCTTCACGTCCTAATCTTGCCATTTCTTGTAAATCAGGCGGCTGTCTCGTAACAGGGGTCAAATCAAACTTGTAATCCCCGGTTTCGACAATCACTCCAGAAGGGGTGTGAACCGCGATTCCCAAAGTATCAGGAATTGAGTGGGTGGTACGGAAGAATGAAACTTTTGTCTTGTTAAACTTTAAGACGGTTTGTGGATTAATTTCATGAATTTCAGTACTTCTCAATAATCCATGTTCTTCTAACTTGTTCTTGATTAATGCTGACGCCAATGGACCAGCGTAAATGGGAACATTTAAATCGCGGATTAGGTATGGAACACCACCGATATGATCTTCATGTCCGTGGGTGATAACTAATGCTTTGATTTTGTCCTTGTTTTTTACTAGGTATTGATAATCAGGGATAACATAGTCGACCCCTAATAAATCATCCTCTGGGAATTTAATCCCTGCATCGATTAAGATGATTTCATCTTGAAATTGAACACCGTAAGTGTTTTTTCCAATTTCACCAAGTCCACCAACGCCATAAATAGCTGTTTCGTTATTTTTGACGTTTAGTTTGTTCATAATTATTTAAACTCCGTAATTTTAAAATCTGGGCTCTTTTGTTCGTAAGCCAAGTGGTTACCTTCAAGAGGTTCAATAAATTCAATGTTGTGATCAGTGTTCTTGTCAACAAGTTCTCTTGCTTCAACTTCTGTATCACAATCTAAGTATAGTGATTTTGTGAATTCTCTCTTAGGATTAGCCTTAGTATCTTCTTGGTATAAAACTTTAAATATCATAAAAAATTAAATCTCCTTCTATGTTTTTTTTACCGATCGATTGTGTAATACACATCTAATTGTTTTTAATTTTATCATATTAATAATGATAAGTATAGTAACCAATAGTTTGATAAAATGATAGAATAAAATCAGATTATATTTACAAGGAGGAGATGATTTTGTCACTTTTTATTGAAATTGTAATTGGCTTTATTGTCGCTGTTATAGCGTACAATTTAATCCATTATTTTTTTATAACAAGGCCAATTGATAGAGGTCATAACGAAACATTAAAAATATTGAATGGATTAGTTAATAGCATCTTAGAAAAAGAAAAAAATGAAATTATAGAAGTTCATGATTTATCCAATGTTTGGGGAAGAAATATATATGCATTTGAATATATTATTTCAAAAGACCAATCTGATGAAGAAAGTCATGAACTAATCGATAAAATCAAAGCAGCAATTGAATCAGCTAATGATGACAAAATGTTTAATCATGAAGTGGTATTAACGGATTCATTTGTCAGGAATAACCAAGTCCATGTTGATTTAGCATATCTATTAAATGCTGCGACGTACGAATACGTATTGGATATGCAACAGTTAAATAGGGTAAATTAAAAGACCTAACAGTTTGTTAGGTCTTTTTTGATTATTCAATGAACAAGTCGTTGTCCACTTTTGAGAATGGGTTCTCTTTATCAACGTGATCGTAGAATAAAGTTCCGTGTAAGTGATCAATTTCATGTTGGCAAACAATTGCAGGATAGTTTTTAAGTCTGATTGTGTGTTCTTCACCATCAACATCTTGATACTTAAGAGTAATTCTAGCGGCACGGTGAATGAAGCCAGGAACGTCTTCATCAACTGATAGACATCCTTCACCTTCAGTGATGGCACATCTTTGAACAGAGCTTGACAGGATGACAGGGTTAATGATGACATCCTTAAAGATTGGTTCTCCTTCACCTTCAAAGTCGTTTGGCACAAGTACAGCGGCCATCATTTCTGACACACCAACTTGAGGTGCAGCTAGACCAACACCAGCTCTTAATTTATATTTTGCACAAAGTTCTGGATCTTGACTTACTTCAAGATATTCCATCATGTCTTCAGCTAATTTTTTGTCTTCCTCGCTAAGTGGGAATTTAACTTGTTTAGCTTGTTGTCTTAATACTTTATTTCCATCGCGAACGATGTCTTTCATTAGTATCACTAATATGACCTCCCAAAAAGTTTATTATTGTATTATAACATAATAAAGGAAATTGTTTGATACTAATATAATACCTAAGAGTTGCTTATTTTTAGAAAATGGTATAATTACAGATACAAAAATAAACGGAGGCTCATTATGAAAACTAATTTGGTAGTTGATGGGGAGCAAAAAAGAATTGAATCATTAATTGAATTCATGATTTTAGTGGATTATCCAGTTAACCTAACCATTGCAAACTTGAAGATGAACGATTTTATCAACCAACTTCAATCTAATTTGCTATGTGAACATTTTGAAGTCAAATTAGCTGATGACAAAATGGATTATCATGACTTTGACGGGTACATGTATCTATATGATTTTCCAAAGACAACAGTTGAAGAAAAAAGCGAAGTCACTTCATTCTTATCACCTTACCTAGATTACTTTAGAAAGTCACTAAACCAAGTGATTAAGGAAGGATTTAGCGGAAAAATTATCGTTAATGGTTTTCATGATGAAGTGTTTGCGTACTTTGCAACGAAATTTTCTGGGAAAGAAAATAACAAGGTTGTATCAACCGGAATGTTATCAAAGACACTACTATTAAAGCACACGCTACGTCGTTATTTCGATATTAGTTTATCCGATATTAATGTCAGTGTATTAGGTAGTGAATCTAAAAACTTAATTTCTTGGAGTAGAGCTTATATTGGGCAGTCACCAATTTTGGCGTACTTAGCCAACCCTAACAATATGTTTAGCACTGAAATTTTCGCTAAAGCAGAAGAAATTATCAACAAGTCTGACACGCCTTGTGATGAAGTGATTCAGGCTAAGGCCATTGGCGTAATTCTAGATGCCTTTTATATGGGTAACTCATGTCTAGCAAGTGTGGGACACGTTAGTCAAATAGATGGTAAAATAGTAGTAACTAGTGAACCGATTATGTTGAATCAAACTGGGTTGGTTCCGACAGTAGAATTAGTATTATCAGATAAAGAAAAACAAGCTTTTGATGATGCCAAACAATATACTAATGAAATAATTGATGAAATTTTAGAAAGTAAGTAGGAATTATTATGAATAACTATTCTTATCCAATTTTCCCTGATTGGACCAAAGATGAATTAATGGACATGATGGCTTTATACAATGCCGTTGAAAGTGCATATGAAGATGCAAACGGGGTTAATGCTGAAAAGGTGGTAAATCTATACAACCGTTTTAGAGAGATTAATCCGGCCAAGATGGAACAAAAGCAGATTGACCGCGACTTTGAAAGCATTTCTGGTTACAGTCTTTACAAGGCTTTTCAAGCAGCCACAAAAGCTAATACTAAAAACATCAGAATGTAATTTGTTTTAAGGAAGATATGTATGAATGATTTATGGTTAAAAAATGCAGACGAGGCCATTCAATCTTGGTTTAAAGAAATTCGTGAATTTACTGTCAGTTCACTTAATCAAATTCATGACGTTTCCACTAAGTCGAGTCGAACTGATTTGGTCACCGATGTTGATAAATCAAACGAACAGTTTTTCATCAAAAAGATTAGGGATTTTGATCAAAAGGCCCATATTTTAGGAGAAGAGGGCTTTGGAGATGAAGTTACTAATCTAGATGGTCACGTATGGATAGTAGATCCGATTGATGGGACGATGAACTTTGTTAAACAGCACAATCATTTTGCGATAATGCTGGCCCTATACATCGATGGACAAGAAGAGCTTGGCTATATTTTAGATGTTATGAATGACAAACTTTATCACAATTGGGATGGTAAAGTTTATGAAAATGATACAGAAATTAATCCACCTGAAGATATTTCTTTATCAGAAGGTTTAATGGGACTAAGCGGACCATTATTAATAAATAATGAGAAAAACATGCAAGCAATCTCTAAAGCTAGTGAAGGTGCCAGGATATACGGAAGTGCCGGTATCCAGATTATTGCGGTGCTAAAAGGTGAATTAGTGGGATACATTTCTACTTTAAAGCCGTGGGACATTGCAGCTGGAAAGGTGCTTTGTGATACGCTTGGTATTAAGGTGTCGGATATTGACGGAAATATAATTGATGTGGTATCATCAGACATTGTATTGGTAGCGACGAAGATTGCACAAAAGGACATACTTAATATTGTTAAGTACGGTTCTGACTGTGACTGATGTCACAGTTTTTTTATGCAAATTTAATTATTTAATGTAATAAACTTGGTCCGAGTTGCTAAGTATTAAAGAAACAAATATTTATGCTTCGAAGGGAAGGAAACTAATAATGAAGACAAGAGACGATATTAGAAATATTGCTATTATTGCCCACGTTGACCACGGTAAGACAACTTTGGTTAACGAATTACTAAAGCAATCAGATACTTTAGACGAACACGTTCAAATTGATGATCGTGCCATGGATACTAACGATATTGAAAAGGAACGTGGTATCACAATCCTTTCAAAGAATACTGCCGTTAGATACCAAGACAAACAAATTAACATCTTGGATACACCAGGACATGCTGACTTCGGTGGAGAAGTTGAACGTATCATGCGAATGGTTGATGGTGTTCTACTAGTTGTTGATGCTTTTGAAGGAACTATGCCACAAACTCGTTTCGTTCTAAAGAAAGCTTTAGACCAACACCTAACTCCAGTTGTTGTTATTAACAAGGTTGACCGTCCAGGTTCACGTCCTAGTGAAGTAGTTGATGAAGTATTGGACCTATTCATCGAATTAGGTGCTGATGATGAACAACTAGACTTCCCTGTTATCTACACTTCAGCTATGAACGGTACTTCAAGTTATGATGAAGACCTATCAACTCAAGAACACACTATGAAGCCTGTATTTGACACTATCATTAAGGCTATTCCTGCTCCTATCGACAACTCAGACGAACCATTACAATTCCAAGTTGCTATGCTTGATTATGATGATTTCGTTGGTCGTATCGGTATTGGTCGTGTATTTAGAGGTACTATCAAGGTTGGGGACAGCGTTACTGTTATGAAACTTGATGGTTCAACTCAAAACTTCCGTGTTACTAAGCTTATGGGATTCTTTGGTCTAAAGAAATTAGATATCAACGAAGCTAAAGCTGGTGACTTAATCGCCGTTTCAGGTATGGAAGAAATTAACGTTGGTGAATCTGTTGTAGATCCATCTAACCAAGAAGCTCTACCAATCCTAAGAATTGACGAACCAACTCTACAAATGACTTTCGGTACAAACACTTCACCATTTGCTGGTAAAGAAGGTAAGTTTGTTACTGCTCGTCAACTACAAGACCGTCTAGAAAGAGAACTACACACTGATGTTTCTCTACGTGTTGAAGAAACTGATCAACCAGGTTCATGGACTGTATCTGGTCGTGGTGAACTTCACTTATCAATCTTAATTGAAAACTTAAGACGTGAAGGCTACGAACTACAAGTTTCTCGTCCACAAGTTATTATTAGAGAAGTTGATGGTGAACAATGTGAACCATTCGAATCAGTTCAAATCGATACTCCTGATGAATACTCAGGTACTATCATCCAAACATTATCAGAAAGAAAAGGTAACATGCAAAACATGGAAAGTGTTGGAAACGGTCAAACTCGTTTGACATTCCTTGCACCTTCTCGTGGTTTGATTGGTTACTCAACTGAATTCCTATCAATCACTCGTGGTTACGGTATTATGAACCACACATTCGATAGTTACCAACCAGTTATCAAGAACTGGAACCCTGGTAGAAGAAATGGTGCCTTAGTTTCAATTAACGAAGGTAAGACTACTACTTACGCTACTATGGGTATCGAAGATCGTGGTACTATCTTCGTAGATCCAGGTACTGAAGTATACGAAGGTATGATTGTTGGTAAGAACAGTCGTGACAACGATATCTCAGTTAACATCACTAAGGGTAAGCAAATGACTAACGTTCGTGCTTCTGCTAAGGATGAAACTGCTAAGATTAAGGAACCACAACACTTAACTCTAGAAGAATCACTAGAATTCTTGAACGAAGATGAACTTTGTGAAGTAACTCCAGAAAACGTTCGTCTAAGAAAAGAAATTCTAAACACTAATGAACGTGAAAAGCAAGCTAAGCGCAAGCGCCACAACAGCTAATACTTTTACGTTAAATAAAAAGGATGGACATTTTGTCCATCCTTTTTTGTTAGCTTTAAAATACTAAAGCAAATAGTTTAGATATGCTATAATGTTAGTTATATTAAAAGGTTACGTTGGAGATGTAAAAAATATGATACGCATATTCGTCAAGTATTGGCACAAGTGGCATATGTCAGAGCACTTAAAAAGAATGAAATTTAATATTGATGCAATGGACTACTATATTTTCATTCCGTTTCTACTACTATCAGTAATTGGAATCATCATGGTCTATTCAGCCAGTTCAAACGTTGCAACTCAAATTGGTGGGACGCCAACTGGATACTTAATCAAGCAAAGCATGTTTGTGGTAGTTAGTTTAGTTATTATTTTAATTTGTTTAGCTGGGGATAATCAATTCGTTAGAAAACCTAAATTTTTAGGTTACTTCTTTTTTGCATTATTCTTTGCTTTGATCTTGTTAAAAGCATTTGGACATTCTGTTAACGGGTCTGCTGGATGGATTCCAATTGGACCTTTGCATGTTCAACCAGCTGAAGTTGCCAAGGTTTATATCATTTTAAGAATGTCTCAATTCTTGGCTTCTAGAGAAAATCGAGTCATTAATGGTGAAAAATCAAGAACGCATGTGCAAGTTTTTTCAATCATCGTTATGTTGTTCCTTGTTTTTATCCAACCCGACTTGGGTGGTACCGTTATTAATTTAGCGATTATGTTTGCCATCCTATTTGGATCCGGAGTTAATTGGCGAGGTGCAACATTACTTACATCTGCTGGATTACTATTCGGATGGATATCACTAAAAATATTGTCTTTCGTGTTTAAAGATGGAACAAGTATTTATCAAATCCAACGTATCACTGCTTACAGTAATCCGTTTAAATATGCTAATGGAATTGGACAACAATTGGTTAATTCCTACTACGCCTTGAGTAATGGTGGAATCTTTGGTGTTGGTTTAGGAAACAGTATTCAAAAAACTGGTTATCTTCCTGAACCCAATACCGATTTTATCATGGCTATTATTGCTGAAGAATTAGGACTAATTGGGGTATTGTTCATATTATTCCTATTACTTACAATTATTGTTAGATCATTTCAACTAGGAATCCGTTCAAGAAGTACATATGATACTTTAATTTGCTATGGTGTTGGAACATACATGCTAGTGCAAGCATACTTCAACGTCGGTGGTGTAATTGGTTTACTACCAATCACCGGTGTTACTTTCCCATTTATTAGTTATGGTGGATCAAGTATGTTAACCTTGGCATTATGTATTGGAATGATTTTAGTAATTAGTGCTAAACAAAAATCACAAAAAACTAGAAGAATCCGTTAGTAAAGTGGAGGGAATTTTTTGACAGATACAATCGAAAATAGAAAAAGCCTAATTGTTTATGTTTATTCGACTAAGCAAGTCAGACAATTAAAGAAGTATGGCTTAATATATTATGTCTCACAAAAAATGCACTACGTGGTTATGTATGTGAACTCAGATAACTATGATTGGATTAAAGAAAAAATAGGTAGTTTAAAAATTGTGAAGAAAATTGAAGAGACACCTTACGAACAACTTTCAAGTGAACTATCTCTTGAAGGTGATTTTGAAGATGTCGATGATGATGAAGATTATTAAGGAGTTTGAATAAATGAGAGTTGTTTCAGGTAAATTTGGTAGTCGTAGCCTTAAACCTGTGCCAGGTAGTAAGACAAGACCAACAACCGATAAAGTGAAGGAATCCTTATTCAATATGATTGGTCCATTTTTTAAGGGTGGTTCATTTTTAGATTTATACGCAGGTTCTGGTTCGGTTGCAATCGAAGCAGTATCTAGAGGAATCGATAGTGCTGTTTTAGTTGACCACCAATACCTAGCGATTAAAACGATTAAAGAAAACGTTAAGATGACCAAGGAAATGGATGCTTTCAGAATTTACAAGATGGATTCTGATATGGCATTAAATCGTTTTGCTGAACAAAACGACAAATTTGATTATATTTTCTTGGATCCACCATACAAAGACCAAAAGATGGTCGACCAACTACATATCATTAAAGATAATGACCTACTTAATGAAGATGGAATCGTTATTTGTGAAACCGATGATAACGTTGTTTTACAAGATGATGTAGATGGATATGATTTGATTAAACAAAAGAAATACGGAATTACTATTATTTCTATTTACAGAATAAAGAGGGGATAGTTATGACAAAGGCAATCTTCCCGGGAAGCTTCGACCCATTGACTAAGGGACATCTAGATCTAATTAAGCGCGCCAGTAAGATGTTTGATGAGGTCGTAGTTACTGTGGCAAAAAACACCAGCAAAAATGGTGTCTTTAGTTATGATGAAAGAATGAGTCTCATTAAACCCAACATTAAAGAAATTGAAAATGTTTCAGTGACCTCAGCAGATGGTTTAACAGTAGAACTTGCCAATCAAGTTGGAGCAACTGTAATTGTTAGAGGACTTCGCAATTCCAGTGATTTTAATGCAGAAAGTTCAATTGCATCAATGAATTACAATTTGGATAACGAGATTGAATCAGTATTTTTAATTACACGTCCAGAATTTCAATCTGTTTCATCCAGTTTGATTAAGGAGATTGCTCATTTCGGCGGTGACATCACACCTTATGTACCACAAAACGTTGCTAAGGCATTGAAAGAGAAGTTGAGCTAATGTTAAAGAAAAAAGGCCAAAAGAAATTAATCGCACTGTTCGTGGCAATTGCAGCAATTGCGATTATCATTAATATTCCATTTTTACCAAAATATATCGAAAGTCCTGGAACATCTCCAAATTTAAAACCAGTTGTTTCAATAAAAGGACATAACGACAAATTTAAGGGTAAATTTATGTTTACCACTGTGAGCGAATCACAGGCATCCATTGCTTCATATGTTGTTGCAAAGTTTAATCCACACCAAACAATTGAAAGTATTAGCGATGTAACTGGTAATCAAGACCAACAAAGCTACATGAACTTGCAAAATGTTTACATGGAAAGTGCCATTAACAATGCGATTTACAACGCATTTCATTACGCCAAAAAAGACGTTCATTTAAAATATCGTGGTATTTATGTTTTAGCTGTTGATAGTAACTCTAATTTCTATAACCAGGTTAAAGCAGGTGATTCGATTATTTCATTGAATGGTCATCAATTTAAGAGTTCAGCACAGTTTAGAAATTATGTTAAGTCTAAAAAGATTGGCTCTAAAATGACTCTGACCGTTTACCGTAACAATAAAAAAATTCAAATCACTAGAAAACTTTATAAGCTAGCTGGGACTAATCAAGCCGGAATTGGAATTATTTTATCAGATGATAATCAGGTTTCTACCAAGATTCCGATTAAGGTAAATCCGGGTGCCGTTGGTGGACCATCAGCAGGACTAATGTTCTCACTTCAAATCTATGGCCAACTAACTCAACAAAACATCAGACATTCACAAAACATTGCCGGAACAGGTACGATTGATGAAAACGGAAATGTTGGTGAAATTGGCGGAATTGATAAGAAAATTATTGCTGCCAGGGATGCTGGAGCTAAGTATTTCTTAGCGCCATATGTTAAACCAACCAAAGAAGTTCTTAAGTATGAAGATCAACATATGACCAATTACCAACTAGCTGTTAAGACAGCTAAGAAGTATGCACCAAACATGAAAGTTATTCCGGTAACGTCATTTAGCGATGCTTTAAATGCATTGAAAAAAATAAAATAAAAAGGAATGTAATTGAATAAATTACATTCCTTTTTTCGTATCTAGTTTTTGGAAAGGAGGAAAAGGTGAATAAGATATTAGATTTTTCGGCGCAAATAAAAGGAATTATTGATGAACATGCATATAAAATTTTGATTGGTTTGTTATTAATTTCGTTTAGTTTAGGGTTAGTTATTATTTTAATTATGAATCAAAATAGCGACGATACTGGAAACGTTGCAACAGATTACTCAGAACAAAGTAGCGTGGTGGCTTCCTCATCTTCTGTCGGCCATGATGGCAGTACTGCAACCAAGAATTTGTATATTGATGTTAAGGGAGAGGTTAAGCATCCCGGCGTCTACCAAATTCCATCCAATAGTCGAGTAACCTACGTAATTAAAGAGGCTGGTGGTTTCAAGGCGGATGCCGACGAACAAAACGTTAACCTGGCTAAGGTATTAAACGACCAAGATGTCGTCGTTGTTAATAAAAAGGGTGCATCCGGGAGTTCTTCATTTTCTAGCAGTGTAAGTGGTACAAGCAGTAGTTCCAATAACGTTAAAGTTAATTTAAATACTGCAGATTTAAACGAATTGCAAAAACTTGATCGTGTCGGTGAAAAGAAAGCCCAAAAGATAATTGACTATAGAAATCAACACAATGGATTCCATTCAATTGAAGAGATAAAACAAGTTAGTGGATTTGGTGATAAGACATTTGAAAGATTAAAAGATTCTTTACAAGTATAATCTTTGCTATACTATGAATAGTAGTAAAAGAGGGAGAGTAATTAATTATGACTAAACACAGAATTCCATGGGATCAATATTTCATGCTACAAGCTGTATTACTTTCAACACGTGGAACCTGTAATCGACTTTCTGTTGGAGCCACCATCGTTAGAGATAAGCGTATCATTGCCGGTGGTTATAACGGATCAGTCGCGGGTGATGAACACTGTATTGATGTAGGATGTTACATGCGAGATGGCCATTGCTTAAGAACGATTCACGCTGAAATGAATGCAATTTCTCAGTGTGCCAAATTTGGTGAATCCACAGATGGTTCAGAAATCTATGTAACTGATTTTCCATGCCTTCCTTGTACAAAAGTATTATTACAAGCGGGAATCAAAAAGATTAACTATTTAAGAAACTATCACAATGACGAATATGCATTGTCATTAATTAAACAAAACAATGTTGAATTGAACCAAGTAATCTTGGACGAAGAAACAATCAAACAAATCGAATTTAGCTCTTATTTACCAAAATAAATTAATAATTTATATATTTTTCCATCGATTGCGATTGGAATATTAAGCATTATTTTCTTTGGTGATTTAAAGCTAGGTTTACTGCTTTTTTGTCTATGGATGATTCGTATCATTCGATTAAAAAACGCGACAGTAGTAAAAATAACCACCATTTTGGTGGTTATTTTTTGTCTGGTTTGCGGTTATAGGTACAAACAAAATCGTGATAATCAATTAGATGGGCAACAATCAATAACTCAAAGTGTTTTGATTTATCCGGATAACATCAAGTATAGTGATGATTCGTTCTATGGTATCGGCACTATTACTGATACCGGTAAACAGGTAATGATCTACAGTAATGACGCGAAGAGGGTAAAGCAATATTCAAGGCCAATTGTCATGAATGTGTCTGGGATTGTTCAACCATTTGATGAGGCTAGAAACTTTAATCAGTTTGATGCTAAAGAATATTATGAGAGTATGGGTATCTACAGTCGATTAACGGTTAAGCAGTTAAACAGTGTAGAAGAACAACATCGGTTTTCAATCGTTGGTAGTCTTCATTCTTTTCGCGCATTGATGCTAAAATACACGAACCAATTACCGCATCCCTTGAACCTCTATGCCAGCAGTTTGTTTTTAGGTGCCATGGATAATTCTTTCAACGATGAACTATCAGGCGTGAAAACACTGGGACTCATTCACTTGTTTAGTATCTCAGGTTTGCATGTCTTTTACATCGTGAACCTGTTGAGGATGATACTGGGATTATTCCGTGTGACACGGGAGAAGACCCGGTGGATTACATTGATATTTTTACCAACGTACTTTGTCATTGCTGGATCATCGATTGGGTTGATGCGGTCGATATTAACGGTTGAAATCAGGATTATTGCGTTAATGCTAAAGAAACGCTTAAGCAGTTTGGATGTCTTTTCGATTACCCTGATGGCCAATTTAATAATTGAACCAGAGATGTTATTACAATTTGGTTCACAATTAAGTTATGCATTGGCATTCGGTTTAATTTATACGAATAAAATGAAACCGCTTAAGCAAACGGTGATGATGAACTTGGTCAGTTTGCCCTTTATTATTTACAAACTATTTCAGTGGCATGCGCTGACGATGATAGCCAACTATTTAGTAATTCCGCTATTTTCGACGCTAATTATGCCAATGATATTAATTGCGGTCATTACATATCCAGTTGCTGGATGGGTTAGTTCGGTGGTGGCGGTGATATTAAACAGTTTTGATACTGCGGTCAATTGGTTAGGTGCCTTGCCAGGACAGATTAATTTTGGGAAACCCAACCTGTATGTGGCGACAGTATTATTGGTAATGACTTTGTTGGTAATAGATAGAGTGAGTTTTAAAAGAGTGTCGATGCTAATATGTATGTATCTAATCACATTTATGTATATCCACTACCCATTGCAGGGTGAGGTATCTTTTTTCGATGTTGGCCAGGGTGATAGCATCTTAATTCGCGAGCCGTTTAACCATTCAATCACCATGATTGATACGGGTGGTAAGTTGCAATTTGGACGCGGGCAAAACAGTAAGGTGACCTATCAGGCGGAAAAAACGTCGATTAATTATCTAAAGAGTATCGGTATTAACCATCTTGATAATCTAGTGTTGAGTCATCAGGATGCTGATCATACGGGGGATGTTTCCGCAATCTTGGCGGATTTAAAAGTAGACCGGATTATTGTCGGTGACGGCTTGCAGAACAATCCATCGATAATGAGAAAAATCCGTCCTTATTTGAATAAAACAAAACTAGTGTTAATTAAAGCAAACCAAAAGCTACCTGACTTTCCGTTTGATATTTATCATCCGTTTGAAAGTGGTCTTGGTAAAAACGAGGACTCGGTCGTCTTGGGCACAATGCAAGGAAATCGCAGTTGGCTGTTTATGGGTGACTTACCATCAAGTGGTGAGAGTGATATTATGCAAAAATATCCGATGCTAAAAGCGGATTATTTAAAGCTAGGTCATCATGGTAGTGATACCTCCAGCAGTGATGCATTTTTAAAATTCATCCATCCGAAGTTATCGATAATTTCTGCGGGACGTAATAATCGTTATCACCATCCAAGTGTTGAAACACTGCAAAGATTAAAGGATAATAATTTAGCATACGTGAACACACAAAAACAGGGTATGATATCATATAAATATGGATTATTAGGAAATCACTGGATATTTAAATTGCAAGGGGAATAATAATGAAAGTAAACGAACTATTAACAAAAATTAAAAATAATAATATTAACCCAATATATCTAGTGTTAGGTAAAGAAGACTATTTAATTAATGAAATTAAAAAACACTTCGTGGAATTAATCCCGGAAGAAGAAAGAACTATGAACTTCGCTAGTTATGATATGGAAAGTCAAAACATCGCCACTGCCGTTGGGGATGCTGAAAGTTTGCCATTCTTTGGTGAAAAGCGATTGGTTGTCGTAAACAATCCGTACTTTTTAACCGGTGAACGTAGTAAGTCGACCTTAGATCACGACATCGATAGTTTTATTGAATACGTTAATCATCCAGTTGATAGCACAGTTATGGTCATTATGGCACCATACGGAAAATTAGATTCTAGAAAAAAAGTTACCAAACAGTTGAAAAACAATGCAGAGGTGATTGATTTAACAAAACTAGATGATCGTGCCATTCAATCATACGTTGCCAATAACATTAAGAATAATGGATATACGGCAGAAGGGGATGCCCTTCAAGAATTACTAGGTAGGGTATCTAATGATTTATCTTCTGCAATGAACGAACTCCCAAAGTTATTCCTATACTGTCAAAAGGATAAGGTCATTACTAAGGACAGTATCGATAGCTTGGTTGCCAAGTCATTGGACCAAAACGTTTTTGATTTAATCGACTATGTCATGAAAAAAGATTCCAAAAACGCCATCGATTTATACCGTAATCTAATCGTAGAGGATCAAGAACCGTTACAAATCAATGCTGTCTTGTTATCTCAATTTAGACTATTACTACAAGTGAATGTATTAAGCCGTAAGGGATACAGCCAAGGAAATATTGCTGAGAAACTAAGGGTTCATCCGTTTAGAGTGAAACTGGCAATGCAAAATGTGCGTAAGTATCGATTTGGTAGCTTGAGGGATGCTTATTTAGGACTAGTTGATGTTGAAGAAAAACTAAAATCAACACCGGAATCACCAGAACTACTATTTCAAATGTTTACTTTGAAATTTGTCGATAATCAAATTGGATAAACAAAAAAGGACATCTCAAACGAGATGTCCTTTTTTAGGAATAAAAAAAGCTCAGTTAAAACTGAGTTCTTTTTACTTGTTTAACTTAGCTAGACGTGATTTGTTACGTGCAGCAGTGTTAGCTTTGATTAAGCCCTTTGACTTAGCATGGTCTAATGCACTAACAGCGTTGTTGAATAGTTCTTCACGGTTGTCAGCGTTAGCATCAGCTTTTTCAAACTTCTTAACAGCAGTTCTCATCTTGCTTAGTTGAGATGCGTTACGTTTGTTTGCTTTTTCATTAGTTTTTACACGTTCGATAGCAGATTTAATAACAGGCATGAAATTCACCTCCAAAAAAGTCGAATTTTATTTAAAATCCTTAAATTTCAACGACTTTTATTATACAAAAGACAACTTAAAAAAGCAATAGAATTATATAATTCGGATTTGTCCGATCATATTAATAGTGATATTACCTTGCTATTTTCAGGTAATCATAGTAGTATGATTATCGTAGTTTAAAACTACGGTACCGATACTTAGTTTTGTCGCTGCTCTCATCTGGCGCTCTACTCAGTATCTGGTATATTTACTTTTGAAAGGTGGGAAACACAATGGCTCTAACACAAGCTGAAAAGAACGACATCATCAAGAAGTATGCTAGACATGATGGTGACACTGGTTCTGCTGAAGTACAAATTGCTGTACTAACTGCTGACATTAACGAAATTAATGGTCACATGAAAGAACACAAGAAGGATTTCCATTCACAACGTGGTTTGTTGAAGAAAATCGGTCACCGTCGTAACTTACTAAGATACTTACGTAACACAGATGTTCAACGTTACCGTGATTTAATCAAGAGTTTAGGTCTACGTCGTTAATATTTTTAAAATGGAACTGCTCTATGAGCGGTTCCATTTTTTTATACATACATATATGCACTTATCAGTTATTATTCACTTTAAAAGTATGATACACTATAGATAGTTAAATGAGATCGTATTGAAAATAATTATTTTATTTCATAATAAAAAATATACATAAAATTATATGAGGTGAATCATGAAAAATAGTGTAAAAATCATTCCCTTAGGAGGAGTAAGGGAGAGTGGCAAGAATCTATATGCCGTTGAGATTAACAATGGAATTTATGTTTTAGATTGTGGTCTAAAATACCCTGAAAATGATATGTTAGGAATTGATGTAGTTATTCCTGATTTCACATACTTACGTGAAAACAAGGAAAAGATTATCGGAGTTTTCCTATCTAATAGTGACATGGATTCAATTGGCGCACTACCATATTTCGTCAGTGAATTCGATGTTCCTGTATTTGGATCAAAACTAACCATTGAGATGGCTAAGTACGAAGTGAAGAATAACGAAAGATCAAAGAAGTTTAACAACTTCAACATAATCAACGAAAAGAGTGAAATCCTTTTTGATGACGTTACAGTTACCTTCTTTAAGACTAGTCACTCAGTTCCTGACTCAATGGGAATTTCATTGGCTGTTGAAGAAGGTCAAATCGTATACACTGGTGACTTTAAGTTTGATCCAGCATTACGTAACGGTTTTGCAACTGATTACAGTTCAATCGCCAAAGTTGGTAACAAGAAGGTAATCGCTTTACTAGCAGACTCACAAAATGCTGACAATCCATTCCCAATGGCAAACGAAATTCAAGCTAGCCAATACATCTTTGATACTTTCGAAGATAGCAAGAGTCGTGTGATTGTTGCAGCTAACTCTGCTAACCTATTAAGAATTCAACAAGTATTTGACGCAGCTGAAAAGTCTGAAAGAAAAGTATTTGTTGGAAAACATTTAGATGCAAAGGTTAAACTTGCAATCGATGCTGGATTCATTACTGTACCAGAAGAACTATTAATTGAAGATATCGAAGAATTAAAGAAACTAGAAAGTGACGAAATTGTTATATTGGAAACTAATCCAATTAGCGAACCAATCAAGCTAGTTCAAAGAATGGCTGCCCAACAACAAAAAGATATCAACATCGAATCTGGTGATGTTGTATTAATCGTTACCTCACCATCTCCAGCAATGGATAACAGTATGGCTAAGACCGATGACATGGTATACCATGCAGACGGTACAGTTAAGGTTATTTCAAACGACCTAAACGTTTCTGATCACGCAAGTGCCGAAGATATCCAAATGCTAATCAGCTTGTTGAAACCACAATATTTCATTCCAGTTAGTGGTGAATACATGATGATGAACGAAAGCAAACGTGCTGCTACTAACATGGGTGTAGATGAAGATAAGATTCTAATCCTAAGCAAGGGTGAAACTATCGAATACGATGGTGCTAAATTCCATCATGGTAACGCCGTTGAAGCTGGTAACACTATGATTGATGGTATCGGTGTCGGAGATATTGGTAACATTGTTTTACGTGACCGTAAGGTATTATCAGAAGATGGTATCTTTATCGTTGTTGTTACAATCGATAGAAAGAAAAAGATTATCATTTCTCGTCCTAAGATAACTTCAAGAGGATTCATTTACGTTAAGTCAAACAAGGACCTAATGAATGAAGCAGCTCAAATTGTTTCTAAGACCATTCAATTAAACCTTGATAACAAGGAATTTGACTGGAGTCATTTGAAACAATCAGTAAGAGAAAAAATCAGTCACTTCTTATTTGATAAGACAAAACGTCGTCCGGTAATTCTTCCAGTTATTATGGAAGTAAACCAACATCATAAAAAGAAGCGTCCACAAAAATAAATAAGGTTAATTATTCGGAGTGATTTTAATGGATGAACATAGTTCACAAATAGCCAAAGATATTAAATCAAACATTGATGAAAAACAATATCAATTAGCTATTAACAAAGCCAGAGATTACTTAGAAGATCAGCCAAGCGATGAGATTGAAGTATTATTAGTTCAATCTCTTTTTAGCTTAAAGCAATATGTTGAAGCAAGAAAAGAAGTCATGGAAAATCCAAATGCGTTTACTACAAACGAGCAGGACTTTTTATTAATGATTGATGTGTTATTGAAGAACAACGAATACATTAAATCTCGAGAAATTGTAGAAACATTTAAAGCAAATGATAGCTATTATAATGGTGGCTTAAAGCTAATTAAAGAAAGCGAAGCTTCTTTTAGAAGTAATTCAAGTGAAGAAATCCATCAACTTGCACAAAAGTTCTACCATATAAGTAGTAAGCAAACGATGTATTGGCAAAAGGAGTCATTTTTAAATGGCCAACATTTACCATACGATGAATTTTTAAAATACAGTCGATTTGTTTTGATGGACCCATTTGTTCAATCTGTGATTAAAGCAGAGGTAATCGACACGTTAAGAAATGTCGGTTCAAATGAGGTCGTTGACATGATGTGGATTGATGGAAAGACAAAGAAAGTTAAGATGGGTGAAATTAAATCACTTCAAGATATGAACTCATATCAACTCATCTTCAATCGATTAACTGACGAGTATATGATGGATCCAGAAAAGTTCATGCTATTGAGTAGTTATTTCCAACATCAATCAATTTTGATGTATCCATTCAATGATGAAATAATCCTGGATGCAAATAGGTGGTATGACCTGTCAATACAGGCATATCTGAGTGCAAAAGAGTACACCGATGATGATAATGATGATTATGTAAAATTAATCGAAATTATAAAGAGACAATTTAATTCAATTAAATAGAAGAAAATTGTTAAATATGCTTTTTTGTGTTTACAAATAAAAATACAGTAGCTATAATATTAAAGGAATTCTTCTTGAGACTGATATGTGATTTTGTCTTTTTGAGAAGATGTAGTATAATAAATCATAAAGATGAGTTGGCATTGGCTAACTCAAATCTTTCGAAATTTATAGGAGGTTTTCATAAATGGCAAAAGAACATTATGAAAGAACAAAACCCCATGTAAATATTGGTACTATTGGCCATATTGATCATGGTAAGACTACTTTAACTGCAGCTATCACTAAAGTGCTTTCAGAAAAGGGTCTAGCAGACGCTTCTGATTACGCTCAAATCGATGCTGCTCCAGAAGAACGTGAACGTGGTATCACAATCAACACTGCTCACGTTGAATACTCAACTGAAAAGCGTCACTACGCTCATATTGATGCCCCAGGACATGCTGACTACGTTAAGAACATGATCACTGGTGCCGCTCAAATGGATGGTGCCATCCTTGTTGTTGCCGCAACTGATGGTCCTATGCCACAAACTCGTGAACACATTCTTCTAGCTCGCCAAGTTGGTGTTGAATACATTGTTGTATTCTTAAACAAGACTGACTTAGTTGACGATGATGAATTAGTTGACTTAGTTGAAATGGAAGTACGTGAATTACTTTCAGAATACGATTACCCTGGTGATGATATTCCAGTTGTTCGTGGTTCAGCTCTAAAGGCTCTACAAGACGACCAAGAACAAAAAGACGTAATCTTACACTTAATGGATATCGTTGACGAATACATTCCAACTCCAGAACGTGATGCTTCAAAACCATTACTAATGCCTGTTGAAGATGTATTTACTATCACTGGTCGTGGTACTGTTGCTTCAGGACGTATCGACCGTGGTGTTGTTAAGGTTGGTGACGAAGTTGAAATCATCGGTCTTGTTGAAGACATCTTGAAGACTACTGTTACTGGTCTAGAAATGTTCCGTAAGACTCTTGACGAAGGTGAAGCCGGAGATAACGTTGGTATGTTACTTCGTGGTGTAAACCGTGATCAAGTTGTACGTGGTCAAGTTATCGCTGCACCTGGTTCAATCAAGACTCATACTGAATTCAAGGCTCAAGTATATGCTTTGAGTAAAGATGAAGGTGGACGTCATACTCCATTCTTCTCAAACTACCGTCCACAATTCTACTTCCACACCACTGACGTTACTGGTGTTATCGAACTAGAAGACGGTGTTGAAATGGTTATGCCTGGTGATAACGTTGAATTCGACGTTAAGCTAACTAAGCCAGTTGCCATCGAAAAGGGAACTAAGTTCACTGTTCGTGAAGGTGGCCACACTGTTGGTGCCGGTGTTGTTTCAGACATCGAAGAATAATCAATTCTAGAAAAGAGATTCAGATTTATATCTGGATCTTTTTTTGTACATAAAATAAAGCGAAAAACCTATAATTATTTACTTTTTACATGTGTTACGTTAAAATATAGAGGTGCGCAATTAGAAGAAAATTGTAAAAATTATATTTTCATGTCGGAGGGAAAATAATGTCAGCTAAATGGGAAAAAAAAGGCACTAATGACGGTGAATTAACATTCGAAATTAGTGTTGACAAAGTAAAAGAAGGTTTAGATCAAGCCTTCAACAAGAACAAGAAAAACATCACTGTTCCTGGTTTCCGTAAGGGAAAAGTTTCACGCCAAGTATTTAACGAAATGTACGGTGAAGAAGCTCTATACCAAGACGCTTTAAACATTCTTTTACCAGAAGCATACAGTGAAGCTATCAAGGAAACTGGCATTGAACCAGTTGCTCAACCAGAAGTTAACATTGATAGTCTAGAAAAGGATCAACCATGGGTTCTAAAAGCTAACGTTACTGTTAAGCCAGATGTAGAACTAGGTGACTACAAAGGAATCGTTGTTGAAAAACCAAACACTCGTGTTTACCAAAAAGATGTAGACGCTAAGATTGAAGACATGCGTAAGAACCAAGCAGAACTAGTTCTTAAAGAAGACAAGGCTGCTGAAAACGGTGACACTGTTGTTATCGATTTTGATGGTTACGTTGACGGCAAACAATTTGATGGTGGCCAAGCAACTAACTACTCACTAGAATTAGGTTCAAAATCATTTATCCCAGGCTTTGAAGACCAACTAGTTGGCCACAAAGCTGGTGAAGATGTTGATGTTAAGGTAACTTTCCCAGAAGATTACCAAGCTAAAGAATTAGCATCAAAAGAAGCTACTTTCAAGACTAAGATTCACGAAGTTAAAGAAAAGCAAATGCCTGAACTAGATGACGAATTTGCTAAGGACGTTGACGAAGATGTTGACAGTCTAGAAGAACTAAAGGCTAAGATTAAGGACCAACTAAAGGACCAAAAGAAGGCCGAAGGTGCAACTCAAGTTGAAGACGAAGCTATTAAGGGTGCTGTAGCAAACGCTACTGTTAAAGAAATTCCTCAAGCAATGATCGATGAAGACGTTCAACGTCAAATGGATCAATACCTTGCAAGCATGCAACAACAAGGTATCAATGCTGAAATGTACTTCCAACTAACTGGTACTAAGCCAGAAGACTTGAAGAAACAATTTGCTCAAGGTGCTGACGAACGTGTTAAGACTAACCTTGTATTAGAAGCAATTGTTAAGGATGCTAACATCGTTCCTTCACAAGAAGAAATCGATCAACAAGTTAAGGACTTAGCTGCTCAATACGGTATGAAAGAAGAAGCCGTACGTGGTGCTTTAACTGAAGACATGTTGAAACATGATATTTCAATCCAAAACGCTGTTAAGTTAATCACTGACAACGCAAAACAAGAACCAAAGTCAAAAATTAACAAATAATTTCGACTTTTGTTAATATTAAAGGTCCAGTTAACAATTCGTTAATTGGACCTTTTTTAAACTAAAGCATTATGATGTTATCAACATTAATAATGTGGTATTATTTAAAATAATATCGGAATTATATAGGGGTGAAGTTTTTGTTTGAAGATAATGAAGGAAAAGGCCCCATTACTTGTTCTTTTTGTGGTAAATCACAAGATCAAGTAAAGAAAATCGTCGCGGGACCTGGCGTATACATTTGTAATGAATGTATAGATTTATGTAAAGATATCGTCGACGAAGAATTAGCACAAGAAAATGCAGATACAACCATTAAATCATTAAGTCCGAAGGAAATCGTTGATAAGTTAAACGATTACGTAATTGGACAAGATGAAGCTAAGAAGACCTTAGCAGTTGCTGTATACAACCATTACAAACGTGTTAATAACTTAGATGATGACGAGGATACTGAACTACAAAAGAGTAATATTTCAATCATTGGACCAACTGGTTCAGGTAAAACATACCTTGCTCAATCACTAGCTCGTATTTTAAATGTTCCATTTGCAATTGCAGATGCTACAACCCTTACTGAAGCTGGTTATGTTGGTGAAGATGTTGAAAACATCTTATTAAAGTTACTTCAAAATGCTGACTTTGATGTTGAAAGAGCTGAAAAGGGAATCATCTATGTTGATGAAATTGATAAGATTGCTAAGAAATCTGAAAATGTTTCAATTACACGTGATGTTTCTGGTGAAGGTGTTCAACAAGCGCTATTGAAGATCCTAGAAGGTACTGTTGCTAGTGTTCCACCTAATGGTGGTAGAAAGCATCCACAACAAGAAATGATTCAAATTGATACTAAGAACATTTTATTCATTGTTGGTGGTGCCTTTGATGGTATTCAAGACATCGTAAAACACCGTTTAGGAGACAAGACCATTGGATTCGGTACAGATTCCAGCGAAGCAGCTAAAGTTAACGATGATAACATCATGCAACATGTTATCCCAAGTGACTTGCTACAATTTGGTCTAATTCCTGAATTTATCGGTCGTTTACCAATTCTTACTGCCTTAAACAAGTTAAGTGAAGAAGACTTGGTTAGAATTCTAACCGAACCAAAGAATGCATTGGTTAAGCAATACATTAAACTAATGTCAATCGATGGTGTCAAATTAGAATTCGAAGACGATGCGCTAAAGGAAATGGCTCACACGGCCATTGAAAGAAAGACTGGTGCTCGTGGATTGAGATCAATCATGGAAGATACTATGAGAGATATTATGTACGAAGTACCAAGCGATAAGGATGTTAAGAAAGTTATCGTTACCGCTGACTCTGTTTTGAAAAAGTCAGAACCAAAGATTGTAAAAGAAGCTCAATAATAAAAAGCCTTACAGTGTTTAGCATTGTAGGGCCTTTTGTTTTTTTAATAATTAAAAGGTATTTTTGTAGTAAATGCATTTATGAAGGTGCCTTTTTTATGGTAAAATTGATATATAAAATTACAGAAACGAGTGAATTAAGATGGATGTACACAACGTCAATATCGATATCAGTGCGGTGGAACCAAAACAATACCCAAGTAATGGATATCCAGAAATTGCATTGGTTGGTCGCTCCAATGTGGGAAAATCTTCTTTAACCAATGTGTTAATTAACCGTAACGGTTATGCTAGAACCTCTAACAAGCCAGGAAAGACTCAAACATTGAATTTCTATAACTTAGATGAAAAAATATTCTTTGTTGATATTCCAGGTTATGGTTATGCGAAAATTTCAAAGGCACAACGTGCTAAATGGGGAGAAATGATTGAAACATATCTAACCACAAGAAAACAACTAAAAGGGGTTGTTTTATTAATTGACGGTAGACGTGCACCAAGTCAAGACGACTTGCAAATGTACGAGTTTCTAAAATACTATGACATTCCAACTTTAGTCTTGGCTACTAAGATGGACAAGACTCCTAAGAGCAAGTGGAATAAAGAAGTAAGTATTTTGAACAAGACTGTTGACTTAAACGATGGTGATGAAATACAATTATTCTCTGCTCTAAGTAAGTACGGAAAAGAAGAGGTTTGGAATTGGATTGAAAGTAAAACGGGGGTAAAATAAGTGGAATTTAACGATTACCAAAAAGCTGCAAACAAAACACTACACGGAAATGAACAAGTCTTAACTAACTGTGCACTAGGATTAGCTAGTGAAACTGGTCAAGTTGTTGACCTAGTTAAGAAGTACACTTTCCATGGCGATTCACTAGATCGTGAAAAGCTAGTTAAGGAAATGGGTGACGTGCTTTGGTACCTATCTCAAGTTGCAGAATGGAACAATATTGATTTTGAAGAAATTGCTGAATTCAATATTAACCGCCTAAATAAACAATAAAAAATAGGCATCACAATTTAATTGTGATGCCTAAATTATATTATTTTTCTTTCTTTTTATCGGTTGATTTTTTATCTTTACGTTTTAAAAATTTATCGCGATCTTCGTTCTTAGTGTCCAGTTTGGCAAACTTATCGAACATAGCATTTAAGTCGTTGTTGCGTTGAATATTTAAACCCATAATTATGCATCTCCTTATTTATGGTATATGATAGCAAATTAAATCGAATTTGTCATATTGAAGTGTTTTTTCAAATGAGGTGATAAAATGGCAACTTCACACATTGAACATAAACTTAGATTATTACCAGATTTACCTGGATGTTATTTGATGAAGAATAAACTAGGTAAAATCATTTACGTTGGTAAGGCTAAAAATCTAAAGAATCGTGTTAGGTCATACTTTAAGAGTAGCCATGAGGGAAAAACAGCCAAGCTGGTTTCACAAATTAGGGACTTCGAAACCATTATTACGACTAATGATAAAGAAGCATTCTTACTAGAAATCACATTGATTCAAAAGCACCGACCTTACTACAATATTCAATTAAAACAAGGTAATGGTGGATACCCATATATCAAGATTACAAACGAACGCGATCCACAACTAAAGATTGTTAATACCATTAAAAAAGACGGTGGATACTACTTTGGCCCTTATCCAAATGTATACGCTGCTGATGAAACTTTGCACTTCTTACAAAAGGTTTATCCCTTAAGAAGATGTAATGGTTATCAACATCGACCTTGTCTTTACTATCACATGGGGCAATGTTTAGGGGCTTGTTTTAAAAAGGTCCCTAAGTCTGAATATCAAAACCAAATTCGCCACATTAAGTCTTTTTTAAATGGTGATGTGGGAATTGCCAAGAAGATGTTAACCGAAAAGATGAAGATTGCGGCTGATTCATTGCAATACGAACGCGCCGCTGAAATCAGGGACCAATTAAAGTACATCGAAATCACTGTAGAAAAACAAAAGATTATTTCAAATGACACCACACCTCGTGACATTTTCAATTACTACGTGAACCACGGATGGATTTCAATTCAAATCTTCTTTATCAGACAAGCTCGTTTATTAAAACGAGTTAAGCGTAGTTTCCCAATTGTCGATGATCCGGTTGAAACAATGGAGGACTTTATTGGTCAGTTCTATTCTGAAGAAAATCATCAAACACCAAAGGAAGTCTTAATTCCAGAAACGTTGGATGCTGATTTGATTTCAGAAGCGATTGGGACACCGGTTAGAGTTCCACAAAGGGGACAAAAGAAGGACTTAATTGACATGGCACAAAAGAATGCCAAGCTAGTCTTGGATGAAAAGTTCCGCTTGATGGAACTAGATAACATCAAGACTAAGGGCGCTGCTGATGAATTAGCGGTTGCCTTGAACATTTCTTCAGCTAAAACGATTGAAGCCTTTGACCACTCACATATTCAAGGGGCGGACATTGTTTCAGCCATGATTCAGTTTGTGGATGGTAAACCAAATAAGAACGCTTATCGTAAATACAAACTCCAAAATGAAGATCACGCTGATGAAGCAGCAAGTACCAGAGAAGTTATTAGAAGAAGATATACAAGACTTTTGAAGGAACATGCTGACTTACCAGACTTAATCCTAATGGATGGTGGAGAAATCCAATTGAATGCTGTTAAGGATGTCTTGGAAAACGAGTTAGGTTTGGAAATTCCGGTTGCCGGAATGGTTAAAAACGATAAGCATAAGACTGCCGACTTATTGTTTGGGCAATTGGATGAACACATTTCATTGAATCCAAAGAGCCAGGCATTCTACCTTGTTCAAAGAATTCAAGATGAAGTTCATAGATTTGCGATTAACTTCCATCGTCAAGTTCATACTAAGCATTCACTTAGCTCGGAACTTGATACAATCGAGGGAGTTGGTCCAAAGACTAGAAGTAAGTTATTGAACAAGTTTAAGACAATGAAGAAAATTGCCAATGCGCCAATTAACGAAATTGAGGCATTGGGGATTAATACCAAAACAGCAAAGAATATCAAATACTCATTAAATAATATTGAAAAATGATGTGGACTGTTTACGGTCTTTAAAAATAAAGTTATACTATGTATAAAATAAAAAGTAGAGCGGAGATAACATGTTTGTTGATCAAGTAAAAATTAATGTAAAGTCAGGAAAAGGTGGTAACGGAATCGTTGCCTTTAGAAGAGAAAAATACGTTCCAAACGGTGGACCTGCCGGTGGTGATGGTGGCCGCGGAGGAAGCGTTATTTTTGCTGTGGACACAGGGATGAACACCTTGATGGACTTCAGATATAAGCGTAAGTTTGCCGCTAAAAATGGGGCAGACGGTGGAAATAAACGAATGACCGGTAAGAGTGCCGATGATTTATATATTTATCTTCCAGAAGGAACATCAGTATATAACGATGATACCAACCAATTGTTATTTGACTTGGTAAATCCGGATGATGAATACGTTGCATTGAAAGGTGGACGTGGTGGACGTGGAAACACCCACTTCGCATCTGCCAAGAACTCAGCACCAGAAATTGCCGAAAACGGTGAACCTGGTGAAGAATTAAACATTCGTTTAGAACTCAAAGTATTAGCTGATGTTGGACTAGTTGGATTCCCATCAGTTGGTAAATCAACACTACTATCTACAATCACTAGTTCAAAACCTAAGGTTGCTGAATACCACTTTACAACATTGGTACCTAACTTAGGGATGGTTAGACTAGATGACGGTAGAGACTTCGTAATTGCCGATTTACCTGGATTAATTGAAGGAGCATCATCGGGAATTGGTTTAGGTTTCCAATTCCTACGTCACGTTGAAAGAACACGTGTCATCTTGCACTTAGTTGATATGAGTGGTCAAGAAGGAAGAGACCCTTACGTTGACTACAAGAAGATTAACGATGAATTAGCTAAGTACGATGAAAATCTGCTAAAACGACCACAAATCGTGGTAGCAACCAAGATGGATATGCCTGATGCTTCTGAAAATCTAGAAATATTTAAAGAACAAATCAAAGATGACGAATTAGCTCACGAAGTGTTGGCTATTTCTTCAATCACCCATGAAGGTCTTAAGGAATTAATTTCTAAGACTTCAGACCTATTGGAAACTACTCCTAAGTTCCCAATCACTGATGTTGAAGACGTTGATGAAGAAGTTGAATACAATGCTGATGATGAAGAAGCACCATTCAACATCAGACGTGATGAAGACGGTGTTTGGGTTCTATACGGTAAGAAGATTGAACGTCTATTCGAAATGACAGATACAACTCACGACCAAAGTATGCTACGTTTCGCAAGACAGCTTAAGGGAATGGGTGTAGATGACGCACTAAGAGAACTTGGCGCAAAAGATGGCGACATGGTTTCAATTCTAGACTTCACATTCTCATTTGTGGACTAATAAAAGTAGATGGGACTAATCCCATCTTTTTTTATGTGCTACAATTTATATATCGAATATTACGAATAGAAAAGGAAAAATGAATTTATGCAATTAGAATTTTTAGGAACTGGATCAGGGGTTCCAGGTAAATTTAGAAATGTGGCTGCAACAGCATTAAAACTATTGGATGAATGCAATTCAGTATGGTTGTTTGATTGTGGTGAAGGTACTCAACAACAAATCTTGAGATCTAACTTAAAGCCTCGTAAAATCAATAAAATCTTCATTACCCACTTACATGGTGATCATATTTTTGGTTTACCAGGTCTATTAAGTTCACGCTCATTTCAAGGTGGCGACACTCCATTAACAATTTATGGACCAAAGGGAATTGCCGACTTTGTTCGTGTGAGTTTATCAGTATCTCAAACTAAACTTGCTTACAAGATTAATTTTGAAGAATTATCACAACCAGGTGTTGTTTTTGAAGATGATAAATTCAAGGTAACAATGGGTGAATTAGATCACCAAATTACTTGTTACGGTTTTAGAATCGAAGAAAAGGACCACCAAGGTGAACTACTTGTCGATAAGCTAAAGGAAGCAAACATTCCATCTGGTCCGGTATACGGAAAGATTAAGAATGGTGAAACCGTTACTTTAGATGACGGTAGAGAAATTAACGGTCAAGACTTCATTGGACCAGCTCAAAAGGGTAGAACAGTTACCATCATTGGTGACACTAGAAGTAACCCAACCAGTTACAACTTGGCACAAAACGCCGATGTATTGGTTCATGAAAGTACATTTGGTAAGGGCGAAAGTAGATTGGCCCACAATTACTACCATTCAACCAACATGCAAGCTGCTAAGTTAGCAACTAAGGCTAAGGTTGGTCGCCTATTACTTACTCATGTTTCAGCAAGATACACTGGTAAGATGGCTTACGAATTACAAAATCAAGCAAAGACCGTCTTTAATAACACCAAGGTGGTTAAGGACTTTGATATAGTCGATATACCGTTTGAAAAAAATAATTAAGACAAAAGGATTGATTAGATGATCTCCGCTAATTTTGATTGGAAACATACGAATACGAAACTCTCAAACGATGCTACGACAATAGGGAAATCACTATCGATTAGCCCTAGAATTATCGAATCATTGATTGAGAAGGGATACGACAGTGAAGACAAGATAAATGGTTTCTTAAACCCTCAATTGAGTGATCTAAGAGATCCTTTTTTGTTGCACGACATGGAAAAGGCATGCAAACGAATTTTTAGTGCCATCGAAAACGGTGAAAAAATCACCGTTTATGGTGATTACGATGCCGATGGAATCACAAGTACATCGGTGATGTATGAAACACTAGAAAATTTGGGTGCCAACGTTGAATACTTTGTACCTAATCGTTTCACCGACGGTTATGGTCCAAATCCGGAAGTCTACAAGCGTTTAATTAATGATGGGACCAAGTTAATGGTTACCGTTGATAACGGTGTCTCTGGTAAAGAATCGGTCGATGTCGCAAATGAAATGGGATGCGATGTTATCATTACCGATCACCATCAAATGCCAGATGAACTACCTGATGCTTATGCGATTGTGCATGCTAGATATCCTGGCCATGAATACCCATTTGGTGAATTCTCAGGTGTAGGAATCGCTTTTAAAGTAGCAACTGCATTATTGGGTGAACTACCAGAAGAATTCTTAGATTTAGCTGCAATTGGGACTGTTGCTGATTTGGTTTCCTTAACCGATGAAAACAGAGTGATTGTAAAGTACGGTCTACAAATGATTGCTAACACAGAACGTCCAGGTTTATATAGCTTAGCTAAATTAGCTGGCATTAAGGGAGTTGTTAACGAACAAAGCATTGGTTTTGGATTAGCACCACGTTTGAACGCATTAGGTCGAATGGGGAGTGCCAGCTCCGGAGTTGAACTACTAACAACCTTTGATGATATTAAGGCTGAAGAATTAGCCAAGGACACTGAAGACCAAAATAAAAAGCGTCGTAAGTTTGTTGAAGACATCAGTACCGAAGCAATTATTCAAGCGCAAACTCAACCAGAAAGTGCCGTGTTGGTTGTATATGGTCAAAACTGGCACGAAGGCGTAGTTGGAATTGTTGCTAGTCGTTTGGTAGAACAGTTCCATAAACCAAGCATCGTCATGAATTTGGATACTAATACCAGAATCCTAAAAGGGTCAGGTAGAAGTGTCGAAGGATTTAATTTATTCGATGCAATCAATGGTATGAGAGATCAAATGGTGTCATTTGGTGGCCATGAAATGGCTGTTGGATTAAGCATCAAAGAAGATGATGTTACAGCATTAACTGAGCATTTAGATAAATACGCTAAAGAACACGAATTATCTGACCAAGTCAAAGCACCATTGAACATTTTTGCTGACTTAAGTTGCAGTGATGTAAACGAAGACTTGTATAACCAAGTTAAATTATTAGCACCATTTGGTACTGATAATGAATTTCCAGTATTCGAATTTACACCACAAAACGTTACTAACGTTCAAACAATGGGGAAGGATAATAGTCATCTAAAATTCCAAATGGTTGATCATGGTAGCAAGGTCAATGTACTAGCATTTAAGAACGGTGCACTTGCTGATGACTTATTGGCCAATAGTGATGCAATGAAGGTTGCTGGTCACTTGGAAAAGAATACATGGAAGGGTCGAACAACCATTCAAATTATGTTGGATGATATGTACAGCAGTGGTGTTGAAATTGTTGATAAAAGAACACAAGTTGTTGCAAAAGAAATGTTTGAACCAGCTGCTGCATACTTATTCTTTAACGAAAAACTATACACCAAGTTGCGTCCATTTGTAGGCTCTGACTCCACAGTTGGCCTATATCCTGATTTGTCTTCATTTGATAAATTTGATAATATAATAATTGTTGATTGTCCTAGTGATATTTCACATTTGCAGGATGCTTTAAGTGAAATTAGTTTTAATAGCGTGACATTTTACCTTTTCAAAAATCATTATATTTTTAAAAAGGGGATGCCAAACCGTGCTCAATATGCTAAACTATTTAAGTTCATTAAGACGCATAACAACATTCAGATACATGATAAAGTAGATGAAATTAGTCGCTATTTAGGCATTGACCGTGATATATTTATCTTCATGGTAGATGTATTTAATGAATTAAATTTCGTTTATATTAATGATGGAATTATGAATTATAATCCTGATCTGGTTAATAGTGATTTATCAAACAGTCACGCATACCAGAATAGAGAGAAACAAATCGAAGCTGAAAAACAACTTTTGACAATTAGTAAAGAGAAGTTTAAACAAGCTATTCGCATTTGTTTGGGTTAATGAAAGGAAGTTATTGGCTAATGGCACTTGATTTGCATGACTACATTGCAAGTTACGAAGATTTTCCAGAACCAGGTGTTTTATTTAGAGATATCTCACCATTAATGGAAGATGGACAGGCATATCACCAAGCTACCGATGAGATAGTAAAATATGCTAAAGAAAAGAAAGTCGACTTAATCGTTGGCCCTGAAGCGCGTGGCTTCATTGTCGGTTGTCCAGTCGCTTATGATTTAGGCATTGGATTTGTACCAGCTAGAAAGAAAGGTAAATTACCAGGTAAGACAGTTAGTGCTTCTTACGGATTAGAATACGGAAAGTCATCACTTTACCTACATTCTGATGCTGTAAAGCCTGGCCAAAGAGTTCTTATTACTGATGATTTACTTGCAACTGGTGGAACAATTGAAGCAACAATTAAGCTTGTTGAACAACTAGGCGGAATTGTTGTTGGAGCTGCTTTCATTGTTGAAATTGAAGCATTAAAGGGTAGAGAAAAGATTAAGGATTACGATATTCTTAGCTTACTAAAATACTAAATTTATTGGATGCTTAGTGCATCCTTTTTTATGGAGAGTTGGCAGAGCGGTAATGCATCGGACTCGAAATCCGACGACCCGGTAACACCGGCGGGCAGGTTCGACTCCTGTACTCTCCTTTTTATAATTTCATGATCTTAAATGTAAAAGAAAAGCACCTTACTATTTATACAGTAAAGTGCTTTTTATTTAGGCATTTCAATCTAAAGCAAATATTTTTTATCAATTACTAACAAAAGAAGAATTATTAAAATGCATGCAAGAAATTGCATTGTTGCTGCTTGTAATATGTAAAGGACAATACCTAATATGAATAATACGACAGAAATTATTACTTCTTTTTTCAAATCTATTTTACGGATGAAGAATGAAATGATTTGAGTTAATGCTAATAATACAAACAAAAGTTGAATAACAATTAATGAATCTATTTTTAAATTATTTGAGTAAGTTTCAGCTGAGTACCAGCTAGAACAGATTCCTAACATTGTAAATACAATTAATGAAAAGCTTAGCAATGTGTAGATTAGCTTAATAAAAATTGATGATGCTTTTTTCATGTATAAAATACTCCTATCTAATGATATTATTATGCATAAATAATCGTAACATGCTTAATCATATCATTATAAATGAATTCAAAAATTAATATATATTTTCGATTTAAATTACCTTTAAGCTTTGAACATTATTATTATTATTAACTATTTCATAATGATTACAAAACGCGAAAATAGATAGATTTATGAAATTTTAATGCTATACTAAAAAATATAATAATCGCAAAGAAAAGAGTGGTGATTATGCCGAAAAAAAGATATTTAATCGTGGGAGCAGTCCTTGCTTTAATTTTGATTTTTGTTCAAATGAGTTCGCTCTCTAATAAGACGTTAGCGGCTGCCAATAATGACACTAAACGAATCGGTTTGTCCATAGATTGTTCTAGAACATACTATGCCCCATCAACAATCAAGAAGTACATTAATTTACTTAAAAAAGATCATGGTACATATCTTCAACTTCACTTAAATGACAATGAAAGATATGGTGTTGAAAGTTCTACCTTGGGGCAAACTGTTAAAAATTCATACGAAAAACATGGAATTTATTACAACAAAAAGACCAAGAGAGCCTTTTTAACCAAGGATCAACTATTGGATATCATTCAATACGGTTATATGAACGGAATTGAAGTTATTCCAGAAATTGACCTACCTGGACATGACCAATCAATCATCAAGCTTCTTTCATACACATCTGCTGGTAAGAAATTAGCTAAGAAATTGGATAACAAAGATGGTTATAACGAAATGTACTACCACAAAAAAGTGACTTTAGATTTTTCTAAGAAACTTTTGAGTGAATACGTTGGTTTATTACCAAAGGGATACCACATTATCGTGGGTGCCGATGAAATCACAATTAATAATCGTAGTGATCAAAACGCAGCCGTTAAATACATCAATGCAATTGATGATTACGTTAAGCAACATAATTTGAAGCTTGAAATGTGGAATGATAGTTTCCATAAAGCAGTCTTAAACAAGTATCACAAGGATATTTTGATTAATTACTGGAGTTTAACTGGTGAAGTTAGTTCAAGTAAAGACCGTAAGGATAACATTAGAATGCGTGCCACTTTACCTGAACTAAACAAGGCTGGTTTTAAAACGATTAACTACAACAATTACTACCTATACATGATTACAGATCCTACTTCTTTCACAAAAGAATCTAAGAAGATTTGGACCAGTGAATTCAAAAAGTGGAAGATGAGCATGTGGAATGATCAATCCAAGAAGAACCTTGCCAAGAGTAAGAACAACATTGGATCAGCATTCTCAATTTGGGGTGAATATCCTAACCAATACACCGGTGAACAAACTTACCAAAAAACTTATTACTATGCTAACGCATTTCTAAAGGCTAAAAAACAGTTTGAAAAATAAAAAGACACACTTAGCGGTGCGTCTTTTTTGTTATTTCTTTTGTTAAGAATGTGGTTTCATAGTACAATTAAAATAATATTTATATGAAAGTGTGGATTATCATTATGAATGTTGGAATTGACAAGATGAGTTTTTACTCATCAGATATGTATTTAGATATGGTCGATCTAGCTAACGCTAGAAACGAAGACCCAAACAAGTACTTGATTGGAATTGGCCAAAAGAAACAAGCTGTAATTCCAAATACCCAAGATGTTGTCACAATGGCAGCAAATGCTTGTACCAAGATTATTGATGATGATAATCGTAAAAAAATTGATTTAATTATTTTTGGAACAGAAACAGGGGTAGATAACTCCAAATCTGCTGCCATTTACTTACAAAACATGTTAGGTCTAAACCGTCGAGCTCGTGCGTTTGAAATCAAACAAGCTTGTTATGGTGCGACCGCTGGTCTTCAAATGGCCAAAGAATATGTGCAAAACCATCCTGAAAGACAAGCCCTAGTAATTGGTGCCGATATTGCTAGATACGGTATTAAGACACCAGGTGAAGTTACTCAGGGTGGGGGTGCCGTTGCCATGGTAATTTCTGCCAACCCTTCAATTGCCGAATTCGATGGTCCAAGCACATTCTATTCTGATGATGTAATGGATTTTTGGAGACCATTGTACAGAACAGAAGCCGTTGTTGATGGTCACTATTCAAATGATGTTTACGTTGATTTTTTCAAGAAGACGTGGGATGAATACAAGGAAATCACCGGACAAACCATTGCAGACTTCAAAGCAATGACTTTCCATTTACCTTATCCAAAGATGGGGATTAAGGCATTAAGATCAATCATTGATGAAGCCGATGAAGAACAACAAGCTAACTTGAAGAAAGAATTTGAACAAGGTCGTATCTACAACGAAAATGTTGGGAATCTATATACTGGTTCATTGTACTTGAACTTCCTATCATTAATTAATAACTCAGATGATTTACAATCTGGTGATCGTATTGCGTTATTCAGTTATGGTTCAGGTGCACAGGGTGAATTCTTCCCAATGAAACTAAAGGATAACTTTAGAAACGATGAATTAGCTAAATCATTAGATGATGCTTTGAAGTCAAGAAAACAAGTTTCCGTTGAAGAATACGAAGAAATCTTTACTAACTGGATTCCAATCGCTGATGGTGATATCAAGTTGGATACTAGTAATGATAAGGCGGAATTTTTCCTTGAAGGGGTGAAAGACCACCAAAGAATTTATGGAAGAAAGTAGGAGACTGACATGAAATTATATTTAGCAGGACCATTTTTTGATGATGAACAAATTGATCGTATTCAAAGAATTGAAAAGGCATTAGATAACAATCCTTCAGTTTCAGGATACTTTAGTCCAAGAAACTCAAATGTAAACGATGGGGCAGAAATTGGTAGTAGCCAATGGTCTAAAGATGTTTTTCAACTTGATGTTGATGAAATAAAAAAAGCTGATGCCGTTATCGCAATTATCGACTTTGTAGAAGACAACGTTGACAGCGGTACAGCTTTCGAAATTGGGTATGCTTATGCAATTGATAAACCAGTTGTTTTATTTCATGAAAAAGATGCGATTGTTAACTTGATGTTATCAAACGGATCTAAGTCTTATCTAACAAAGGTGTCCGATGTTGAAAAGTTTGATTTCAAAGAAATGCCTGAATATCACTACGAAGGTGAAGTATTTTAAAAAATACTGTCACGGTATAATCCGACAACCTTACCAACGATTGATACTTGATCCAATATGATTGGAGCTAAGTTATCGTTTTCAGGTTGTAAGCGATAGTGGTCAGATTCCTTGAAGAATCGTTTGCAAGTGACTTCGTTTTCATCAGTCATTGCAATAACGATATCACCATTTTCAGCAGTTGATTGCTTTTTAACGATAACTTTATCACCGTTTAAAATACCGATGTTGATCATACTCTCACCTTGAATGACTAACATGAAAACATCATCTGAGTTTTCGTATTGGTCAGGCATTGAGAAGTATTCTGATGTATCTTCAACCGCTAGGATTGGTTCACCAGCAGCAACGGTACCTAAAACAGGGATTTCACCAGGGTGTGTATTAACACCAATTTTCTTAAGACCATCTTCGGTAATTTCAAGTGCTCTTGGTTTAGCGGGATTTTTAACGATAAAACCCTTCTTTTCAAGGCGACTTAAATGACCATGGACGGTTGATGTGGATGAAAGATTAACGGCTTCACCTATTTCTCTTACTGTAGGAGGATAGCCTTGGCTATTGATTCTTTTCCAGATAAATTCTAAAATAGCTAATTGTTTAGAAGTCTTTTCTTCTTTTGAAAAAGTCACATAAATACCCCGTTTCTTGTAATATAATAGCTTTAATATAGCATAACGGGAAAATAAAAACAAATGTTCGCAAAGGAGATAATTAAATGTCAGAAGCAGAAGATCCAATTTTAAAGAAACTTATTCCACGTATTAATGAATTAGCACATAAAGCTAAGGAAAGTGGATTGACTAAGGAAGAAGAAGCTGAAAGAGCTGACCTTAGAAAACAATACCTAAAACGCTTTAAAGAAAACATGAGAAGCCAAATTGAAATGGTTCAAGTTTTCAATAAAGAAGGTAAAGAAGTCACACCAGAAAAGGTTAAGAAAGTTCAACGTAAAAAAGGTTTACGTGACGATTAAAACTTTTTTTGAATTTAATAATTAAGTTGTGTAGAATTAATAATAGTAACTAACGGGAGGAGGAAGAATTATGTCAACATTCTTATGGATTATCCTAATTCTTTTAGCTTTAATCGTAGGTTTGATCGGTGGATTCTTCATGGCACGTAAGTACATGGAAAAATATCTTAAAGATAATCCCCCAATTAACAAGGATCAATTAAGAGCAATGATGCTACAAATGGGTCAAAAACCTTCAGCTAAGAAGTTAAATCAAATGATGAACAGTATGAAGGCTAACGCTAAATAACTAAAAAAGACTTAATTCAAAGATTAAGTCTTTTTTTATTGCTTATTTTTCTGATGAAGGGTCAACGTACTTAAAGTTAGGATTGATTTCTTTATCTAACTTATCGAAAGCATCTTGCATTTGTTGTTCGACTGCTTTTTGACCTTCTTCGTTTAGCTTGATTGATTTGTCTAAGTAAATAGGGTCACCAAAATTGATGACAGCTTTTTTACGTGAGAACAAACTCTTAAATGTAAGTGGACCTTGGTAAACAGCTGGAAGTAAAGGTGCTTTAGAAAGCTTGGCGATTAAAGTAGCTCCACCTTTTAGTGCTTGAGAATGTCTAGTTCCTGAAGGAAAAATGATTAGTGACTTATCAGTGTTTTGAAGAATCTTAACAGGTTCCTTAATTACTGATGGGCCAGGATTTTCACGATCAACACTTAATACGTTTGCATGTCTTAATACGTATGCTAAAAGTGGGTTTTTGAATAGTTCCTTTTTAGCAATGAAAGCAAATTCTTTAGGACTTGCTGCTAGGGCAAAGTACAATGGGTCAAACCATGTACGGTGCGGTGCAACTAATATGTAATTGCCTTCCGGAATTCTTTGTTTGTTTTCAAACTTAGGCATTCCGTTAATTGGATATAAAATGATTCTACATAAGAACTTTAAAAAAGAATACATTAAATAAACTCCTCTCGTACTTTATTATTTAATAGTATTCTATTATTATTGATTTATGCAAGAAAAAAATAAGGTGGAATATTCAAGTGGACGATGTTTTAAAGGAAAACGAAAGAATAGATCAACTATATAGTAATGATATAAAGATAATTCAAAATCCCGAAGTGTTCTCATTCTCATTGGATGCGGTACTTTTAGCAGACTTTGCTAGACTGCCCAAGAAGAGTGCTTCAAAGACTGTCGATTTGTGTGCTGGCAATGGTGCAGTTGGGTTATTTATGTCACATAAAACCAATGGACATATTTACGAAATTGAACTACAAGACAAACTGGCAGATATGGCAAAACGCAGTGTTAGTTTAAATAACTTAGACGACAAGTTGACCGTGATAAACGATGACCTTGATAACACATTTGACTATGTGGAAAAGGATTCTGTTGACGTGATAACCTGTAACCCACCTTATTTCCCTGATTTAGAGGACAGTAAGAAAAATCCAAATCCATATTTAGCAATTGCTAGACATGAAATCACAACTAACTTAGACAAAATCCTGACCGTGTGCGAGGGACTTTTAAAGACAAACGCTAAAGCATTCTTTGTTTATCGACCTGATCGCATGCTAGAACTATTTGATGCCATGCAATCTCACAACGTAATGCCAAAAAGGATTCAATACATTTATCCACGTGAGGGAAAAGAATCAAACATGATTCTAGTTGAAGGAATCAAAGCAGGGAAGAATGGTGGAACCAAGGTACTACCACCAATTTTTGTTTATAAAAGTAATTCAAACGAATATACGGATTTTGTAAGGAAGATTTTATATGGAGAATAAGTTTTATATGTATGTTTTAAAGTGCGGGGATGATTCACTATATGGTGGATACACGACTGATTTAAAACATCGATTAGAACAACATCAAAGCGGAAAGGGTGCCAAGTACACCCGCAATCATTTACCAGTCGAAATGATATATTCAGAAAGCTTTGACAACAAACATGATGCTTTGAGTGCTGAGTATCATTTTAAACATCAAAGTAGAATCAAGAAGTTAGAATACCTAAATGAAAATGGGGTCAATTTATCTAAATACGGTCTAAGCCTTTAAGACACAGTGTTAAGTGTTATAATTCTAATTGTAACGATGAATATTTGGAGGTTTTTGTATTGAAAATTATTGCTTATGGAATCAGAAATGATGAAATGCCATATTTAAAAGAATGGGAACAAAAAAATCCGGAAGTAGAAGTAAAGGTTGAAACCAAATTACTTGATTCATCAACTGTTGAAGAAGCTAATGGATTTGATGGTGTGGTTGCTTACCAACAAAAACCATACACTAAAGAAATTTTAGATAAATTGGGTAGTTTTAACATCAAGTACCTATCACTAAGAAACGTTGGTGTAGATAACGTTGATGCTGATGCTGCAAAAGCAAATGGAATTACTGTAACAAACGTTCCAGCATATTCTCCAAATGCAATTGCTGAACTAGCAATTACTGAAATTATGAGATTACTAAGAAATACAAAACGTTTTGAAGACAAGCAACGTTCAGGTGACTTAAGATGGGCTCCTGAAATTGGTCAAGAATTAAACTCCAAGACCGTTGGTGTTTTCGGAACAGGTCGTATTGGTCACGTATTAGTTGATATCTGTCGTGGATTCGGCGCAAAGGTGATTGCATATGATCCATTCAGAAACCCTGAACTAGAAAAACAAGGTATCTACGTTGATACTCCAGACGATTTATACAAACAAGCTGATATCATTTCACTACACGCACCAGCCGTTAAGGAAAACGAACACATGGTAAACGACAAGACCTTGTCAGAAATGAAAGATGGTTCATACATTATTAACGCTGCTCGTGGTTCATTAATTGATACTGACGCATTAATTAAAGCTTTAGATTCAGGCAAGTTAGCAGGTGCCGCTTTAGATACTTATGAATCAGAAGTAGGTGTCTTCAATGTTAACTTTGATACTTTCGATGATATCTCAGATAATCGTCTAAAGAACCTAATGAGCAGAGACAATGTTTTGATTACTCCACACATTGCTTTCTACACTGAAACAGCGGTTAGAAACATGGTTACTCTATCATTGGATGCCAACAGAGACCTTATCAATACAGGTAAATCAGATAAGATTGTTAAATTGTAATATTTAGCTTGATAAATATTGGAGTTTAATATACAATAATATTCGGTATTTATTACCAATTCACACCTGTCATGACAACTCAGATAGTGCTATCGTTTGATGGTTTCTGAATTGATAGATTGACGGGGAGGAAAAAACTATTTTTTGGAGGGCTATTAACATGGCTGTTATTTCTATGAAACAATTACTAGAAGCTGGTGTCCACTTCGGTCACCAAACTCGTCGTTGGAATCCTAAGATGAAGAAATACATCTTTACCCAACGTAACGGAATCTACATCATCGACTTACAAAAGACTGTAAAGATGATTGATTCAGCATACAACTTTATGAAGGATGAAGCTGCTAAGGGCGCTACTGTACTATTTGTCGGTACTAAGAAGCAAGCTCAAGACTCAATCCAAGAAGAAGCTGTACGTGCAGGTCAATTCTACGTTAACCACCGTTGGTTAGGTGGAACTTTAACTAACTGGGACACTATCCAAAGCCGTATCAAGTACCTAAAGGATCTTAAGAAGATGGCTGAAGATGGTACTTTCGAAAGACTACCTAAGAAAGAAGTTGCTCTTCTAAAGAAGAAGACTGACAAACTTGAAAAATTCCTTGGTGGTATCGAAGACATGCCTAAGATTCCAGATGTTATGTTCATCGTTGACCCTCGTAAAGAACAAATCGCTGTTCACGAAGCTCACAAGTTAAACATTCCTATCGTTGCTATGGTTGATACTAACACTGACCCAGATGACGTTGATGTTATTATCCCATCAAACGATGACGCTATTCGTGCCGTTCGTCTAATTACTGCTAAGATGGCTGATGCTATCATTGAAGGTAACCAAGGTGAAGAAAATGTTAGCGAAAGCACATTCGAAGACACTAAAGATGAAAATGAAAGTGAAGACAAGTAATATTTTTTAAATATTGAATTTGTTTGAACACTTAGGCTGACTCATGTTTTTGGACCGATAAGGCCTGGGATGAGTCGGCCTTTTTTAATATAAAACTTAAGGAGGCCATAACAATGGCAAAGATTACTGCTGCTCAAGTAAAAGAATTACGTGAAAAGACAAGTGTAGGTATGATGGATGCTAAGAAAGCTTTAGTTGCTTCAGATGGTGACGAAAAGAAAGCTCTAGAATACTTACGTGAAAAGGGTATCGCAAAAGCTGAAAAGAAGAGTGACCGTGTTGCCGCTGCCGGTTTAACTCGTGTTGTTACTCACGGTAACGATGCTGCTATCGTTGAAGTTAACGCTGAAACTGACTTCGTTTCAGGTAACGATGACTTCAAGAACCTAATTGATTTAATCGCAGCTAAGATTGTTGAAGCTAAACCAGCTGATGTTGAAGCTGCTTTAGCACTTGACGTTGATGGTGAAACTGTTAACGACAAGATCATCAACACTACTCAAATTACTGGTGAAAAGATCACTCTACGTCGTTTCGTTGTTTTAACTAAGAACGATGACGAAAGCTTTGGTCACTACCTACACAACCAAGGTCTAATTGGTGCCTTAGTTCAAATCCAAGGTGTTGACGAAACTGTTGCTAAGCACGTTGCAATGCACATTGCTGCTACTAAGCCAGAATACCTAGACAGAAACGATGTTCCTCAAGACAGACTAGAAGCTGAAAGAGAAGAACTAAAGAAGGAAGCCCTACAAGAAGGTAAGCCTGAAAACATCGTTGAAAAGATGGTTGAAGGTCGTCTAAACAAGTTCCTTTCTGAAATTAGTTTAGCTGACCAAGAATTCGTTATGGACACAGACAAGACTGTTGCTGAATACGTTAAGGAAAACGGCGGTCAACTAAAGGCATTTGTTCGTTACGAAGTCGGTGAAGGTATCGAAAAAGAAGAAACTAACTTTGTTGACGAAGTTAACTCACAAATCAAATAATTAGTTTAAAAAGGATGCGGTTTCGTATCCTTTTTTTATACATATTTATAATTAAATAATTGCTGTTATAAACTGTTTTTAAATTTCATATTATGCTAAAATTAAATTAACGATCATGTAATGGAGGAAATTCGATGTCTGACTTAAAATATAAGCGTATTGTTTTAAAGCTAAGTGGAGAAGCACTAGCTGGTGATGAAGGTCACGGTATTAACCCACCTGTAATCAAGAAAATTGCGCAAGAAGTAAAAAATGTTTACGAACTAGGAATTCAAATTGCTATTGTTGTCGGTGGTGGTAACATGTGGCGTGGAGTAGCTGGTTCAAAAATGGGCATGGAAAGAACACAAGCTGATTACATTGGAATGTTAGCAACTGTTATGAATGGTTTAGCATTACAAGAAAACTTAGAATCACTTGGAGTTCCAACAAGAGTTCAAACCTCAATCGAAATGAGACAAATTGCTGAACCATATATTCGTAGAAAGGCAGTTCGTCATCTTGAAAAGAATCGTGTAGTTATCTTCTCTGGTGGAACAGGTAACCCATTCTTCTCAACAGATACAACTGCTGCTTTACGTGCTGCTGAAGTACATGCAGATGCTATTTTAATGGCTAAAAACGGAGTTGATGGTATTTACTCAGCTGATCCTAACAAGGATCCAAATGCTGTTAAATTTGATGAATTAACTCAAATGGATATTATTAACAAGAACCTACAAGTAATGGATACAACAGCAAGTTCATTATCAATGGACAACGATATTCCATTAGTAGTGTTTAATTTAAATGAATCCGGCAACATCGAAAAAGTTGTTAAGGGTGAAAAAATCGGAACTACAGTTAAGGGGAAATAAAGTATGGCAACTCAAAATGAAATTTTAGATACAGCAAAAGACAAGATGCAAAAGTCAATTGCATCATTAAGACAAGAATTAGCAAGTATTAGAGCAGGTCGTGCTAACGCCAGTCTTTTAAACGGTGTTACTGCTGAATACTATGGTGCACCAACACCATTAAACCAAATTGCTTCAATCACTGTTCCAGAAGCTAGAGTTATCATGGTTACTCCATATGACAAGTCAGCTCTAGATGACATTGAAAAGGGAATCCTTGAAGCTGATATTGGTATTAACCCAGCTAACGATGGTGATAACATTCGTTTAGTTGTTCCACAACTAACTGAAGAACGTAGAAAAGAAATTTCTAAGAAGGTTAAGGCTGCCGGAGAACAAGGTAAAGTCGCTATTAGAAATGTTCGTCGTGAAGCTATGGATGCTGTAAAGAAAGGTAACAAGAATGATGACTTTACAGATGATGAAACTCACGCACTAGAAGACAAGGTTCAAAAGTTGACAGATTCACAAATCAAAGATTTAGAAAACGTTATTGCTGACAAAGAAAAGGAAGTACTAAACGGATAAATTAATAAAAGGGGATGTCACCATGCAAGAACAAGAAGTTACACCAGGTA
Source organism: Apilactobacillus zhangqiuensis (assembly GCF_019656215.1). GTDB lineage: Bacteria > Bacillota > Bacilli > Lactobacillales > Lactobacillaceae > Apilactobacillus > Apilactobacillus zhangqiuensis. Next base: position 271,447 of record NZ_BPLK01000003.1, on the reverse strand, counting down.
CAGAGGAATTCAATAAGATGGTTTTCAAACTATCTGAAAGTATGAACGATGATACCAAGCAAGCATTGTCTTACAATGGTAATCAACTTGAAGAAATTCAAGATGGAATCTATGTTATGCCGGTATATGTTACTGATGATTTCAACATCTTTTTTGTGGTTTCACAACTAATTGAAGATGATTGGATTGTTGCATTTACTGAAGCAACAATTGAAAATGAAACTGAAATCACAGATTTAAGTGATCCAATTCCTACGGGCGAAGGATTAAATCTTTTAGGCGAACATAGTCCAAACGACGCGAACCAATTATTAAAATATTTCGAAACTTTAGTAGAAGCTAAACGTGGCGAATGGAGATTAATCCAATAAAATAACTTTACAAATGTGGGATGAGGATTGTTTCTCATCCTTTATTTGTATTAATAGGTGAGGTATATATGTTTAAGTTTAAGAAAAAAACTACCACAGAACTTGACTACAATAATATTCCCAAACATATTGCCATTATCATGGATGGAAATGGAAGATGGGCCCAACAAAGACATTTGCCTAGAATTGCTGGACACAAAAAAGGAATGAACGTTGTAAAAGACATTACAAAAGCAGCTAGTGATTTAGGCGTGAAAGCATTAACTCTTTATGCTTTTTCTACTGAAAACTGGAAACGTCCTGATCAAGAAGTTAACTATTTAATGGGATTACCTGAGAAATTCTTCTCAACTTTCGTTCCTGATTTAGTAAAGAATAACGTTAGAGTTAACGTTATGGGATATGTAGATCAATTGCCTGAATCTACACAAAAGGCTATCAACGATGCCATTGATGATACCAAGGAATGTGATGGAATGATTTTAAATTTTGCTCTAAACTACGGAAGCCAAGATGAAATCGTAACTGCCGTTCAAAATATTGCTAAAAAGGTATCCGACGGTAGTTTGAATGTTGAAGATATTGATAAAAAGGTAGTTAGTGATAATCTAATGACTTCATCACTTGGAGAATTTGCTAATCCAGATTTACTAATTAGAACAAGTGGGGAAGAAAGATTATCGAACTTCTTATTATGGCAAGTGGCATACAGTGAATTCGTATTTGATGACACTAAGTGGCCTGACTACACCAAAGAAGATTTAATGAATTGTATTGCTAAATTCCAAGGACGTCACCGTCGCTTTGGGGGATTAAAAAACAAGTAACATTAGGAGATTATTATGAAAACAAGAGTATTAACGGCAATCATTGCCTTATTATTATTTGTGCCAATAGTTTTATTGGGTGGAATTTTTATTCAAATTGGAGCAATTGCATTGGGAATCGTTGCAATGTCTGAAGTGCTAATTATGAAGAAAAAGTTAGTGATTTCACCAGAAGCACTTCTATCATTCGTTGGTGTGACATTATTAATTGCGCCAAGTAACTGGTTTAATGGTCTACCATCATTTTTATCAGTTAACTTTTTATTCTATTTAGTATTAATGCTATTGATGCTAAGAACCGTAGTCACTAAGAACATTTTTTCATTTGATGATGCTGGGGTGATTACTATTGCAATGCTTTACATAGGAATGGGCTTCCATTACTTTATCGCTGCAAGACACGTTGGTATCGCTGTATTATTCTATGCATTATTTATTGTTTGGTTAACTGATTCAGGTGCTTACATCTTTGGTAAGCAATTTGGTAAACATAAATTAGCTCCACACGTAAGTCCTAATAAGACATGGGAAGGTTCAATCTGCGGATCACTACTAGCAACTGTTATTGCTACTGCGTGGATGTACTACTTCTCAATTGGTCATACATCACTACTTGTTGCTGTTATCGTAACTCTTGTATTATCAATTGCTGGTCAATTTGGTGATTTAGTTGAATCAGCTCTTAAGAGATACTACCAAGTTAAGGATTCTGGAAAAATTTTGCCAGGTCATGGTGGAATCTTGGATAGATTTGATAGTTTACTATTCGTTTTGCCACTTCTTCACCTATTTGGCATTATCTAGATGTAAAGGAGTGATTTAATTGATTATCACAATACTAGCTTTCGTTATTGTTTTTGGAATTTTAGTGTTTGTTCATGAATTTGGCCACTTTATCGTTGCCAAAAGATCAGGAATAATGGTTAGAGAATTTTCTATTGGAATGGGTCCTAAGATTTTCTTTTATCGTCACAATCAAACCACGTATACAATCCGTATTCTTCCTCTAGGTGGATATGTTCGAATGGCTGGGATTGCCGATAACGATTCACAGGAACTAGATCCTGGTACTCCGGTTACACTTAAATTTAATGAACAAAATGAAGTTATTTTAATTAATACCAGTCAAAAACAAAAGACTTTAGATGGTCTACCTTTTGAAGTTTCAAAGGTTGATCTTGAACATGACTTGTTTATCGAAGGTTACCAAGATAACAACGAAGAGGTTAAGAGATTTAAAGTAAATCATGATGCGTTAATGGTTGAACACGATGGAACAAAAGTTCAAATTGCACCAGAAGATGTTCAATTTCAAAATGCACCTGTATTCAAAAAGTTATTAACTAATGCGGCTGGAATTGTTAATAATGTTATTTTAGCAATTGTTGCATTTACAATTTTGACATTTATGCAAGGGGGGGTAGCATCAACTCAAAATACAGTTACTCCAATTGCAGGTCATTCCGTGGCGAGAGATGCTGGTATTAAAACGGGTGACAAGATTGTGCAAGTCGATAATCAAAAGACTAATAATTGGAATGAATTGAGTGCAGCAATTCAATCAAGCCCCAATCAAAAATTAACTTTAGTGGTTAAACGTAATGGTCAAGCTAAGATTATTAAATTAACCACTGAATCACAAAAGAATAATGGAAAGAAATATGGATTAATTGGAATTGAAAATACGGTCGATTCTAGTTTTACAACCAAGCTATTCTCCGGATTCACCAGAACATGGAATATGGCTAAACAACTTGTCTCTGAATTAACTTACATGGTATCTGGTCACTTTAGCCTAAATGATTTAGGAGGACCGGTTGCAATCTACGCTTCCACATCACAAGCTACTAAGTTAGGACTACAAGGAGTTGTTTACTTTATCGCATTCTTATCAATTAACTTGGCGATTATGAATTTAATTCCAATTCCGGTCCTAGATGGTGGTAAAATATTAATGAACATAATTGAGGCCGTTAGAAGAAAACCAACTTCTGAAAAAGTTGAAACAATTGTTACCCTCATTGGTTTTGCATTCTTAGTTGTTTTGATGCTACTGGTAACAATTAACGACATTCAAAGATACTTTATCCATTAAGAACATATTTAAGGAGATTTTTATGAAGCAATCAAAAATGTTAATCCCAACGCTAAAAGAAGCACCAAAGGGTGCTGAAGCTCTTAGTCATAAGTTAATGTTAAGAGCTGGGTACATTAAGCAAATTTCAGCAGGGATGTACGCATACTTGCCTTTGGCATACAAAGTAATTTCAAAAATTGAAAACATCATTCGTAAGGAAATGGACGAAATTGACGCGAATGAAACTCTTATGCCGGCAGTATTACCCGCAGAGCTTTGGGAAAAATCAGGAAGATTACAAACTTACGGTCCAGCTTTATTTAAGCTAAAGAACAGACATGACACTGATTTCATTCTAGGACCAACTCACGAAGAAACTTACACAGAAATCATTCGTGACTCAGTTAAGTCATATAAAAAACTTCCTTTAGTGTTATACCAAATTCAACCAAAATATAGAGATGAAGAACGTCCAAGAAACGGTTTATTACGTGGACGTGAATTCATCATGAAAGATGGTTACTCATTCTCAATTGATGATGCTGACTTAGATCGTATCTACAACCAAATGGAAGATGCTTACCGTAAGATTTTTGACCAAGTTGGTTTGGATTACCGTACCATCATTGGTGATGGTGGTGCCATGGGTGGTTCAGATTCAATCGAATTTTCTGCACCAGCTGCTGTTGGTGAAGATACCATTGTTTACTCAGACGATAGCGAATATGCTGCTAACCTGGAAATGGCTAAAAGCATGTACGTACCTGAAAAGTCTAACGAAACTCAAAAAGACTTAGAAAAGATTAGTACTCCAAACGTAAAATCAATCGAAGACGATGTTGAACTATTAGACACAGATGCTTCAAACGTTATTAAGAGTGTTCTATTCATTGCTGACGAAAAACCAGTGATGGTTCTTGTTAGAGGAGACCATGAAGTAAACGACGTGAAGGTTAAGGGTTACCTTGGTGCTTCATTCTTTGACTTAGCAAATGATGAACAAATCAAAGAATTCACTAACACATCAAGAGGATACGTTGGTCCATTTAACCTAGATGAATCTGTAACCGTATTGGCAGATAACTACGTTAAAGACATGACTAATGCATTCGCTGGTGCTAACGAAGATGGCTACCATTTTGCTAACGTTAACCCAGAACGTGACTTTGAAAACGTTACTTACGGTGACTTTAGAGAAGTTGAAGAAGGAGAAATTTCACCAGACGGTTCTGGTGTATTGAAGTTCACTCGTGGTATTGAAATTGCTCATATCTTCAAGCTAGGAACTAGATACTCAAAGGACTTAGATGCAAACGTCTTGGATGAAAATGGTCGTCAAAAACCAGTTGTAATGGGTTGTTACGGTATCGGTATTAGTAGATTATTAACTGCTATTGCTGAACAACAAGCTGATGACAATGGTTTAATTTGGCCTAAGTCAATTTCACCATTCGACATTCACTTGATTCCTGTTAACACTAAGGATGAAACTCAAGTTAGTGTTGCTGATGGCATTGAAAAAGAACTTAAGGATGAAGGCTTTGATGTTTTAACTGATGACAGAAAAGAAAGAGCCGGAGTTAAGTTTGCCGATTCAGATCTAATTGGATTACCAATCAGAGTTACTGTTGGTAAGAAGGCTAGTGAAGGAATCGTAGAAATCAAGATTAGAAAAACTGGCGAAACTGTTGAAGTTAAGCAAGAAGAAGTTGTTAACACTGTAAAAATCTTACTTAAAGATTTGAAATAAAAAAGGGTCAGTTGAAGAGACTGACCTTTTTTAGCTGACTTAGGATGGAGGTATTAGATTGTCTAACCAAGAAGAATTATTTACAAAGTTATTGAATCAATTACAGTTAAAAGACCAAATTGGTTCCGATAATTTTAAAGGCGGTCAGATTGAGAAGATTGATATCCACAAACGTTCCAAAATTTGGGAATTCCACCTTAAACTTCCACGAATTTTAGATTACGAAGTCTTCTTGGATTTTTATAGTCGTATGCAAGCGACTTTTGATGAAATCGCTACTACTAAAATTAATATTAAAGCAAACGACAATCAATTTGATAACAAGCAATTAGGCAATTACTGGGAATGGATTGTTAAACATGCTGATATCACTGATGCTATTAAAAATGAACTATTAAGACGTGATGCACCAAAGATTGTTGATCACAAAATCGAACTTAGTGCTGATAATGAAATCGTTAAGAACTTTCTTGTGGACAAAGCAGTTAGTCCAATTGAAGATTTGTACGAACGTTTAGGTTTTCCACACTTTACCATTTCTGTGTTTGTTGATGAAACTGCTTCTCAAGAAAAAATCAAAGATTTTAAAGCTGAAAAGGAAAAGAAGGATGCCGAGCTAGCTCAAAAGGCAATGCAAGCAATCCAAGAATCATCTGCTAAGCGTCAAAAGAATTCAAAGAATGCAGTTCCAAAGGGTAAGGTCCAAATTGGTAAGAAGATTAAAGATGACCTAGAAGTTACTAAGCTAGTCGATATCGTTCAAGAAGAAAAACTAGTGATTGTAAATGGTCACATCTTCAGTAAGGAAATTCGTTCACTAAGATCAGGTCGTCAATTGATGATCTTAAAGATTACCGATTATTCATCATCAATAGAAGTTAAGAAATTTTCTAACAACGAAAACGATGAAGCTAACTTTGCTGCATTGCAAGAAGGCGATTGGATTAAGGTTCGTGGTGGTATCCAAGAAGATAACTACAGTCATGAATTAACATTGAACGCATATGATATTAATCCATTACATCATGAAGGCCGTCATGATGATGCAGAAGAAAAGCGTGTGGAATTACACTTACACACTAAGATGAGTCAAATGGATGCAACTAACAGTATCGAAGAATACGTGGCTAAAGCTAAAGAATGGGGCCACCCAGCATTAGCTATTACCGACCACGCCGCTGTTCAAGGTTTCCCATTTGCCTACACTGCAGCACAAAAAAACGACATTAAAATGCTATATGGTGTTGAAGCAAACGTTGTAGACGACGGTGTGCCAATTACATTTAACGAAGATGATCGTGATTTAGCAGATGCTACTTATGTTGTCTTTGATATTGAAACTACTGGTCTATCTGCAATTTACGATAAGGTAATTGAAGTTTCAGCCGTTAGAATGCAACACAATAACGTTTTAGATCAATTTGAAGAATTTATTGATCCAGGTTTCCATTTATCAGACTTTACAACCGAACTTACATCTATCACCGATGATATGGTTAGGGGTTCAAAATCTGAAGAAGAAGTCTTTAAGCTATTTAGAGAATTCTGTGGCGACTCAATTGTTGTAGGGCATAACGTTACTTTTGACGTTGGCTTTATGAATGTTGGTTACCAAAGATATGGGATGGAAGAAATTCAAAACCCAATCATTGATACATTGCCATTGGCTCGATTCTTATATCCAAACTACAAGAGCTACCGTTTGAACACATTAGCTAAGAAATTTGACGTTGCTTTGGAACACCATCACCGTGCCGTATACGATGCTGAAACAACTGGTCATTTGAATTACTTGTTCATTAAGGATGCGGAAGAACGTTACAACATTACGAAGGTAAATCAACTAAATGAACATATGTCTGATAACGATGCATACAAACATGCTCGTCCATTCCACGCTATCTTGATGGCTCAAACCCAAGCGGGATTAAAGAACATGTTTAAACTGGTATCATTATCCAATGTTGAATACTTCTACAGAGTGCCAAGAATTCCACGAAGTGTTCTTGAAAAGTACCGTGAAGGAATCCTAGTTGGTTCTGCTTGTGCAAATGGTGAAGTATTTACCGCAATGCTACAAAAGGGTAAAGAAGAAGCCAAGAAAAAGGCTGCATTCTATGATTATCTTGAAGTCCAACCAAGTGCTGCTTATCAACCAATGATTGATTCAGAATTAATTCATGGTAAGAAGCATTTACAAGAGTTAGTTCAAAACATGGTTGATATGGGTCATGAAATGGATAAACCAGTTGTTGCAACTGGTGATGTTCATTACATGGATCCACAAGACTACATTTACCGTAAGATTTTGATTCATTCACAAGGTGGGGCAAACCCATTAAACAGACAAGAATTACCCAAGGTGCCGTTCTTAACCACAGACGAAATGTTGAATGATTTTGAATATCTAGGTGAAGATGTCAGCAAGGAAATCGTTGTTGATAATACCCAAAAGATTGCCAACATGGTTGATGATGGAATTCATCCGGTCTTAGATCGACTATACACACCACACATGAAGGGTGCCGAAGATGAAATCAGAAATTCAACAATGGATAAGGCTCATGAACTTTACGGTGATCCACTACCTGAATTAATTCAGGCACGTTTAGACCGTGAGTTGAAGAGTATTATCGGGAACGGATTCTCAGTTATTTACTTGATTGCAAAGCGTCTTGTAGCAAAGAGTAACAAGGATGGATATCTGGTAGGTTCCCGTGGTTCTGTTGGTTCAAGTTTGGTAGCCACAATGGCGGGGATTACTGAAGTTAATCCATTGCCACCACACTATCGTTGCCCAAAATGTAAGTACTCTAAGTTCTTCACTAAGGGTGAATATGGTTCAGGATATGATTTACCACATGAAAATTGTCCAGAATGTGGAACATTAATGATTGGTGACGGTCATAATATTCCGTTCGAAACATTCCTTGGATTTAGTGGTAACAAGGTTCCAGATATTGATTTAAACTTCTCTGGTGACTACCAACCAATCGCCCATAACTACCTAAAGGTATTGTTCGGTGAAGGAAATGTATACCGTGCCGGAACTATTGGTACTGTTGCCGACAAGACCGCATATGGATATGTAAAGGCATACGAAAGAGATACTCAACAAACGATTCGTTCTGCTGAAATTGACCGTTTATCAAAGGGTGATACCGGTGTTAAGAGAACGACCGGACAACATCCGGCCGGAATTATCATTGTGCCAGATGATATGGATATTTTTGATTTCACACCAATCCAATATCCTGCCGATGATCAAAACGCGGCTTGGGAAACTACCCACTTTGATTTCCATTCTATCCATGACAACATCTTGAAGATGGATGTTTTGGGACATGATGACCCAACCATGATCAGAATGCTACAAGATTTATCAGGAATTGATCCTCAATCAATTCCGATGGATGACCCTGGAGTCATGGGGCTATTCTCCGGTACAGATACAATCGGTGTTACCCAAGACCAGATTCAATCAAAGACTGGGACTTTAGGAATTCCTGAATTTGGGACTAAGTTTGTTAGAGGGATGCTAGAACAAACTAATCCAGCAAACTTCTCACAATTACTACAAATTTCAGGTCTATCCCATGGTACCGACGTTTGGTTAGGAAATGCCGATGAATTAATCAAGGAAGGTAAAGCAACTATCGCCAACGTTATTGGTTGTCGTGATAACATCATGACCGACTTGATTAACTGGGGACTAGATTCAGAAACATCATTCCAAATCATGGAATATGTTCGTAAGGGTCGTGGAATTAAGGACGAATGGCAAAAGAAGATGCACGAAGCCAATATTCCACAATGGTATATTGATTCATGTCTAAAGATTAAGTATATGTTCCCACGTGCCCATGCGGCAGCATATGTTTTAATGGCGTTACGTGTGGCATACTTTAAGGTATACTTCCCATTGGTATACTACTGTGCATACTTCTCAGTTAGAGCAGATGATTTTGACATTGTTTCAATGTGTCATGGTAAGGAAGCCGTTAAGACTAAGATGAAAGAAATTAACGATCTTGGAAACGATGCTTCTGCTAAGGATAAGAACCTATTAACTGTTCTTGAATTAGCCAATGAAATGATTGAAAGAGGATTCGAATTTGAAATGGTTGATTTAAACCGTTCCGATGCTGAACAATGGCTAATTGATGGTAACAAGTTAATTGCACCATTTAGAGCAATTCCTGGTCTTGGTTTAAACGTTGCTAAACAAATTGTTGCAGCACGTGAAGATAAAGAATTTATCTCTAAAGAAGACTTATCCAAACGTGGAAAGGTTTCTAAGAAGTTAATCGAATTTATGACAGAAAACCATATCATTGATAACTTACCTGATGAAAACCAACTAAGTTTATTTGATATGATGTAGTATGTATTGAACAATCTCAGATAGTATGGTATGATACATTATGATTTATATCTGAGAGAAAGGAGTGAGCAGAAATGCTCGCTCTTTTTATTGGATTTTTTTAGGAGGCGTATCATTGAGCGAAGTTACAGAAGTGGTAAAAGAAGTAGTAACTCCAATTCTAGATAGTCATGATTTTTATCTATATGACATCGAATTTGTTAAAGAAAGCAAGAATTGGTATTTAAGGGTTTATGTCGATAAAGACGGCGGTATCAATATTGAAGACTGTGCGTTAGTATCTGACGAACTAAGTGAAAAATTAGATTCAATGGATCCGGATCCAATTCCACAAGCTTACTTTCTAGAAGTCTCATCTCCAGGAGCTGAAAGACCTCTAAAGAAACCAGAAGATTATGAAAAAGCTGTTAATGAATACATTCATGTTTCATTGTATGCACCAATTAACGGTGAAAAAGTCTATGAAGGGACTTTAAAAGAATTAAGCGAAGATGAATTAGTTTTGACTGTTAATTTAAAAGGTCGAATTAAGGATCTAACAATACCAAGAAAATCAATTGCCAAAGCAAGATTAGCAATTAAATTTTAGCTAAGGGAGACAACAAAAAATGAGTAAAGAACTTTTAGGTGCACTAGATGCCCTAGAAAACGACAAAGGGATTTCTAAAGAAACTGTTATTGACGCTTTAGAAGCTGCATTAACTTCAGCATACAAGAGAAACTACAACCAAGCACAAAACGTTGAAGTTGCTTTTGACGACAAGAAGGGTAACATCCATGTTTACGCTGTTAAGACTGTTGTTGAAGATGTAGTTGACCCAAGACTAGAATGCAGTCTATCAGATGCATTACAATTAAACCGTGGTTACGAATTAGGTGACGAAATTAAGTTTGAAGTTACTCCTAAGAACTTTGGTAGAATCGCTGCTCAAACTGCAAAGCAAGTTATCATGCAAAGAGTTAGAGAAGCTGAAAGAACAATTGTTTACAACAAGTACAGCAAGTACCAAGACGAACTAATCACTGGTGAAATCGAACGCCAAGACGATCGTTTTGTATATGTTGATTTAGGTAAGGTTGAAGCAGTTATGCCTAAGAACGACCAAATGCCAAATGAAACATACAGACCACAAGACAGAATCAAGGTTTACGTTAACCGTGTTGAAGACGCTACTAAGGGTCCTCAAATCTTCGTTAGTCGTACCGCTCCTGGTTTATTAAAACGACTATTTGAAGAAGAAGTTCCTGAAATTTATGATGGAACTGTTGAAGTCGTATCAATCGCTAGAGAAGCCGGAGACCGTGCTAAGGTGGCCGTTAGATCTAACAACGATGATATCGACCCAGTTGGTACAACTGTTGGACCAAGAGGTCAACGTGTTCAAACCATTGTTAACGAATTAGGTGGCGAAAACATGGACATCGTTCAATGGACTGAAGATCCTGCCGAATTCATTGCAAATTCATTAAACCCATCAGAAGTAGTTGATGTTATCTTTGATGAAGAAAATGAACGTGCATGTACAGTTATCGTGCCTGACTACCAACTATCATTAGCAATTGGTAAGCGTGGACAAAACGCACGTCTAGCTGCTAAGTTGACTGGTTACAAGATTGATATCAAGTCTGAATCAGAAGCTGATGGTCTAACTGAAGACGTCCAAGAAGATAGTGACGACGCAATCGATAACGAATAATAACAAGTTTAAGGAGTGTTAATTCAATGAGAACAAGAAAAATTCCAATGAGAAAAGATATTGTTACTGGTGAAATGGCTCCCAAGAAAGATTTAGTTAGAATCGTTAAGGACAAAGAAAATAACGTTACTATCGATGAAACTGGAAAAAAATCAGGTAGAGGGGCATACGTTTCAATTGACGTAAAAGTCGCACAAAAAGCCAAGGATGAAAAGAAACTAAACGAAGTATTTTCAGTTGACTTAAGTGATGAATTTTACGATGATTTAATTGCTTACGTAGACCACAAACAAGCCAGAAAAGAACTTTTCGAAAATGACAAATAAAGAACAAATATTAAACTTTATTGGTTTAGCAAAGCGAGCCGGAAAGATAACTACTGGTGAAGACATATTGCTCAACGCAATCAAGAAGAATAAAATTAAATTTCTGATTATCGCTACTGACTCTGGAAAAGCCAGCTTGAAGAAATTTACAGATAAGGCAAATTCATATAACATTCCTACCAATCAAATGTTTACTAAAGTAGAGATAAGTGATGCAATTGGGATGCCGCGGACCATTATTGGAATCGCAGACAATGGATTTGCCAAACGTTTGAAAGAAATGACAAATTAATTGTAAAGGAACGTGATGGTATGGGTAAGAAAAGAATTTATGAGTTATCTAAAGAGATAAATGTAGCTAGTAAAACAATTATTGATGAAGCAAAGAAAAAGGGATATGACGTTAAAAATCATATGTCAGGTCTAGACGCTAAAGAAGAAAAGGCAATTAGAGATCACTTTGCTCCAAAGAAAAAGCCGGTTAATACAACCAAACCAGCTAACAATAATTCTAAGAAACCTGCCGAAAAGCCACACAAGACTTTAAACAAAAATTCTAACAATAAGGCAAAGCAATCTATGAACAATAACAATAGCAATAACAGCAACAACACAAACAAACCAAACAACAATGGTTCTTCAAACTTCAAAAAAGGTGGTAAGAAGAACAAGAAGAAATTCAACAAGAAAAACAACCGTGGTAACAACAAGTTTGCTGGTATGTACACTAAGAACCAACGTATCAGACAAAACCACAAGAACAACAAAGCACCAGAAAGAAAAGAACGTCCATTGCCAGAAACATTGGTATACACAGTTGGTATGAACGCTCAAGAAATCGGAAAGATTATTCACAGAGAGCCAGCTGAAATCGTTAAGAAGTTATTCCTATTAGGAGTAATGGTTAACCAAAACGTTTCATTGGATAAGGATACAATCGAACTTCTAGCTGCTGACTACGGCATTAAGGCTGAAGAAAAAGTTGAAGTAAATGTTTCTGATATCGATAAGATCTTCGAAGAAGAAGCAGAAAATACTGACTACCTAGAAGACCGTGCACCAGTTGTTACTATCATGGGACACGTTGACCATGGTAAGACAACATTATTGGATTACTTGAGAAACTCACACATCACTGCTGGTGAAGCTGGTGGAATTACTCAAGCAATTGGTGCCTACCAACTTGAAAGAAACGGTAAAGTTATCACATTCTTGGATACTCCAGGACATGCTGCCTTTACCGCTATGCGTGCTCGTGGTGCTGATATCACTGATATCACAATCCTAGTGGTTGCCGCAGATGATGGTGTTATGCCACAAACAATTGAAGCTATCGACCATGCTAAGGCTGCCAAGACACCAATTATCGTCGCAATTAACAAGATCGATAAACCAGGTGCAAACCCTAACCACGTTATCGAACAACTAGCAAGTTACGAATTAATCCCAGAAGACTGGGGTGGTGACACTATCTTCGTTGAACTATCAGCTAAGATGGGTACCAACGTTGATGAATTACTAGACATGATTCTTCTACAATCAGACGTGATGGAATTAAAGGCTAACCCTAAGCAACATGCTGCCGGTTCAGTTATTGAAGCTCGTCTAGATCGTGGTAGAGGCCCTGTTGCAACATTACTTGTTCAACAAGGTACTATGCATGTAGGTGACCCAATCGTAGTTGGTGATACATTCGGTCGTGTTAGAACTATGACTAACGAAAAAGGTAAGGACTTAGATGGTGCTAAACCATCAACTCCTATCGAAATTACTGGTTTAAACGATGTTCCAGAGGCAGGGGACCGTTTCGTAGTATTCGATGACGAAAAGACTGCCCGTGCTGCCGGTGAAGAAAGAGCTAAAGAAGCTCAAATGGAAGAACGTAAGAAGAACAACAGTGTTACTTTGGATAACTTATTCGAATCTCTAAAAGAAGGAGAAATGAAGGAAGTTGCCGTAATTATCAAGGCTGACGTTCAAGGTTCTGTTGAAGCACTTGCATCAAGTCTACAAAAGATTGATGTTGAAGGTGTTAAGGTTAACATCGTGCATAGTTCTGTAGGTGCAATTAACGAAAGTGATATTGCATTAGCCGAAGCAAGTAACGCAATTATCGTTGGATTTAACGTTCGTGCTACTCCACAAGCTAAGGCTCAAGCTGAAACTGACAATGTTGACATTCGTCTACACCAAGTTATCTACGATGCTATTGATGAAGTAGAATCAGCTATGAAGGGTATGCTAGCACCTAAGTACAAAGAAGAAGTTACTGGTGAAGTTGAAGTAAGACAACTTTACAAAGCTTCTAAGATTGGTACAATTGCTGGTGGAATGGTTACCAATGGTGTAATTAAACGTGACAGTAAGATTCGTTTAATTCGTGATAACGTTGTTATCTACAACGGTGAACTAAATAGTTTGAAGCGTTTCAAGGACGATGCTAAGGAAGTTAAGCAAGGATTTGAATGTGGACTTACTATTGAAAACTACAACGACATCAAGGAAGGTGACGTTGTAGAAGCCTACGAAATGAAAGAAGTTCCTGCTAAGTAAAGGAGTGAATTGATATGGCTCAATACAGAGTTGGAAGATTAGAACAAGAAATTCAAAAAGAAGTTAATGACATCTTATTAAAGCGTGTGAGAGATCCACGAGTTCAAGGTGTAACTATTACAGGCGTTGACGTAACTGGTGACTTACAACAAGCTACTATTTACTACAGCATTTTATCTGATAACGATAATGATGAAGAAACTACCCAAAAAGGTTTGGATAAGGCAACTTCATTAATCAGAGGTGAATTAGGTTCTCGTTTGAGCATCTACCGTACACCCGAATTAACATTCAAATTGGATGAATCAATTCAATATGGAAGTAAGATTGATCAATTAATTAACAAATTAAAACAAGAAGATCATTAATCAAAAAAGAATCCGTAACTAATGTTATGGGTTCTTTTTTTGTTTGTTCTAATTTAGTGAATAAAATCGTCTATGATATAATTTAAGGTATAAATAACATCTGAGGAGTCGTGTAATATGGACGGAATTATTCCATTATATAAAGAAAAAGGGATGACCAGTTTTGCTTGCGTTAGTCAATTACGAGGTATTTTAAAAATGAAACGAATAGGGCATAGCGGAACACTAGATCCAAACGTAGAAGGAGTTTTACCAATTTGTCTTGGTAAGGGAACCAAGTTAGTTGAATACCTAATGAACTCAGGGAAGGTATATCAAGGTAGTATTACTTTAGGTTTTAATACCACTACCGAAGATTTAGATGGTGAAGTAGTTAGTACTAAGCCACTTGAAAAACCATTAACAAATGACGAAATTGATAAATTACTTAATAGTTTTGTTTCTGAGGACTTAATTCAAATCCCACCAATGTATTCAGCGGTTAAAGTGAATGGTAAGAGGCTATATGAATACGCTAGAAACGGGGAGGAAGTAGAACGTCCAGAGCGCCACGTTCAAATTCATTACTTTAAACAAATTAAAGACAGTATTTACGATGAAGATAAGAAACAACAAACTATCTACTTTGAAGTTGGCTGCGGTAAGGGAACCTACGTGAGAACCCTTGCTGTCGACTTTGGAAAAAAGATTGATATGCCAGCGGTAATGTCTAGTTTAACTAGAATTAAGAGTGGTGGTTTTACAATTGAAGATACTTTTAAGATTAGCGACGTAAAATCAGCTGTAGAAAATGGCACTATCGATGATATCGTTAAATCAATTGATTACGCATTGATAGATTTTAAGCACATAGAATTAAATGAAAGCCAGTGGAAGATTGTTCAAAATGGTGGTTTTTTAGATTCAAATGCTTTAGGTATAAATGACGAAAAATGTGTGTTAACGTTTAACAATGAAGTTAAGGCTTTGTACTTCTTTGACGAAAATAAACAAATTTACAAACCAGAAAAAATGTTTAGCAATCAATAATTGAAAGGCATGAAATTATGGAAATAATTAAATTACATCATCCATTGAGCTCTGATTTTCATCAATCAGAAAAAATTGTTTTAGCAATGGGCTATTTTGATGGAATTCATTTGGGTCATCAAAAGGTATTGGAAAAAGCGCGTGATATTGCTATGAAAAAGAACCTACCGTTGGCAGTATTAACTTATGACCATAAGCCAGCTGTGGTATATAAACAATTATCACCACATGATAGAAGAAACATCATTATGCCAGATGGTAAGAATGAAATGCTTGAATCATTGGGTGTAAATAAGGTTTTTGTCGTTAACTATAGTTTTAGTTTTCAAAATCAAACACCACAAGAGTTTGTGGATAACTATTTAGTTAGATTTAATGCGGATACTGTTGTAGCAGGAACAGATCACACCTATGGAGCTAAGGATGCAACAATGGAATTATTACCCGGTTATGCAAAGGGCAGATTTGACGTTGTTTCAGTTGATTTAGCAGATTATGAATTGGAAAAAATTAGCTCCACTAGAATTAGAAAGAACCTAGATGAAGGCCACATTCAAACAGTGAAACATTTGATGGGCAGACCATTTCAAACTTGTGGAACCGTTGTCCATGGATTTGCTCGTGGTCGTGAGTTAGGCTATCCAACTGCAAACATCGAACACAACGAACTACAATGGCTACCAACGATTGGTGTTTACGTGGTTGACGTATTTATCGGTGATCGAAAGTATCATGGGATGGCATCAATTGGGAGAAACGTTACTTTTGGTGATAAGAACCCAATCACCGTAGAAATTAACATTTTAGACTTTAACGATAATATTTATGGTGAAGTATTAAGGGTAGATTGGCTATACCGTATTCGTGGAGAAGTGAAGTTTGAAGGTATTGATAAGCTAATTAAGCAGCTTCAATCTGACGAAGATTTTACCCGTCAATATTTCGAAAATAACTAGTCTTTTTCTTGACTTATATAGATTGCTTTGGTAAATTAATAACTGTGGTTAGCACTTAACGCATATGACTGCTAAATGTGCTAATCGATAAGGAGTGATCGGGTATGCTTACTGAAAGAGAAAAAATGATTTTGAAAATCATTGTTAATGATTACACAAAATCAGGTGTTCCTGTTGGTTCAAAGGCATTATCCAGTCAATTACCAATACATGTCAGTTCAGCAACCGTAAGAAATGAAATGGCATTTCTAGAAGAAATTGGTCTAATTACCAAGAATCATTCTTCATCGGGACGAGTCCCATCAATCGATGGTTATCGCTACTATGTTGATAACTTGTTAAATCCAAATCCAATTGATAACAATGATATGATGATCATTCAAAATTCATTATCAGGAAGGTTTAGACAAATTGATGAAATCGTTCAACAATCAGCTGACATCCTATCTAATTTAACAAATTACACCGCGTTGACTTTAAAGCCAGAACAAGAAACAACTCCCGTGTTGGGGAGCTTTCGTTTAGTTCCGCTAGGCAATCACAAGGTGATGGCGATTTTAATCACCGATAATGGTGAAGTCGTTAACCAAGTTTTCCATATTGACGGGGAACTGGGCGGTGATAAGTTAGATGCCGTTGTCAGAATGATAAACGATAAGTTAGCAGGGAAGCCTTTAGACGAAGTTATTACTAAGTTAAAGACTGAAATCGTACCCGAGATTCTTAAGTACGTTAAGAACCCTGAAAACTTAGTTCAAACTCTTGATGATGTTTTGATGCAAGCTTCTACTAATCAGTTTTATATCGGTGGTGAATTGAATCTATTGAGTTTTACTGATAATAATGACATCAGTTATCTAAAGCCAATTTACTCATTGTTAAATGATACTGATGATGCTGCGAAGTTCATCAAGAGTTCTGATAATTCTATTTCCGTTCAAATTGGACCGGAATTAAGCAATGATCTATTAAAGGATTACAGTATTATTACGGGCTCTTATGATGTTGGACCATATGGAAAGGGTGTTATCGCCGTTCTAGGTCCAACTAGGATGCCATATTCGAGAGTAATTGGAATCGTTGATGGATTTAGAAATGAATTATCAAAGAAACTGAGAAATTATTATGATAAATATAATCAGTAAAAGGAGGCATTCATTTGGCTAGCAAGAAGGATGATGAAAAAGACCTAGAAAAGGCAACTTCTAAGAAAGAAGCTGCTAAGGACAAAGGCGCCGACAAAAAGAAGGACGCTAAGAAAGATAAAAAGGATTCATTAGAAAAACAAGTTGAAGAACTTCAACAACAAGTTGAAGATTTCTCTGACAAGTATCTTCGTGCTGAAGCAGAAATGCAAAACATGCAAACACGATTCAAGCGTGAACGTGCAGATATCTACAAGTATGATGGTCAAAAACTAGCAACTAGTATCTTACCTGCAATGGATAACTTGGAACGTGCTTTGAGTGTTGAAGTTTCAGATGACAGTGGAAAGCAATTAAAACAAGGTGTTGAACTTGTTTTAAAGCATTTCAACAAAGCATTATCTGAAAATGGCATTGAAGAAATTGATGCCCTAAACAAGCCATTTGACCCAAGCGAGTGTCAAGCGGTTCAAACAGTTCCTGCTGATGACGATCATCCAGCAGATACTGTTGTTGAAATCTTACAAAAAGGCTACAAATTAGCTGATCGTGTTATTCGACCATGCATGGTTGTAGTTGCTCAATAAAAAAATAATCAAGGAGATAATAAATTATGGCAAGTAATAAAATTATTGGTATCGATTTAGGTACTACTAACTCAGCTGTTGCTGTTCTTGAAGGTAAAGAACCAAAAATCATTACTAACCCAGAAGGTTCACGTACAACTCCATCTGTTGTTGCATTTAAAGATGGTGAACCACAAGTTGGTGAAGTTGCTAAGCGTCAAATGATCACTAACCCAAACACAATTGCTTCAATTAAGAGTCACATGGGTGAAGAAGGTTACACTGTAGATGTTGATGGTAAGAAGTACACTCCACAACAAATTTCAGCAATGATTCTACAATACATCAAGAGTTTTGCTGAAGACTACTTAGGTGACACTGTTAGCGAAGCAGTTATTACTGTTCCTGCTTACTTCAATGACTCACAAAGACAAGCAACTAAGGATGCTGGTAAGATTGCTGGTTTAGATGTAAAACGTATCATCAACGAACCAACTGCTGCATCATTAGCTTATGGTCTAGACAAACAAGACAAAGATGAAAAAGTTCTTGTATATGACCTTGGTGGTGGTACTTTTGATGTTTCCGTTCTTGAATTAGGTGACGGTGTATTCCAAGTACTATCAACTAATGGTGATACTCACTTAGGTGGGGATGATTTCGATAAGAGAATCATGGACTACCTAGTAAAACAATTTAAGGATGAAAATGGCATCGACTTATCACAAGACAAGATGGCATTACAAAGACTAAAGGATGCTGCTGAAAAGGCTAAGAAGGATCTATCAGGTGTTTCTGAAACTGAAATCAGTCTTCCATTCATCTCAGCTGGTGCAAATGGTCCACTTCACTTACAAACAACACTATCACGTGCTAAGTTTAACGAATTAACTTCTGATTTAGTTGACAAGACTAAGGTTGCATTTGACAACGCTCTAAAGGATGCTGGTCTAAGCACTTCAGATATTGATGAAGTTATCCTAAATGGTGGTTCAACTCGTATCCCAGCTGTACAAGAAGCTGTTAAGAGCTGGACTGGTAAAGAACCAAACCACTCAATCAACCCTGATGAAGCCGTTGCTTTAGGTGCCGCTGTTCAAGGTGGTGTTTTAACTGGTGATGTTAAGGACGTTGTATTACTTGACGTTACTCCACTATCATTAGGTATTGAAACTATGGGTGGTGTGTTCACTAAGTTAATCGATAGAAACACAACTATTCCAACTTCTAAGTCACAAGTATTCTCAACTGCTGCTGATAACCAACCAGCCGTAGACATTCACGTACTACAAGGTGAACGTCCAATGGCAGCTGACAATAAGACTTTAGGTCAATTCCAATTAACTGACATTCCAGCTGCACCTCGTGGTGTTCCTCAAATCGAAGTTAAGTTTGATATCGATAAGAATGGTATCGTAAATGTTTCTGCTAAGGACAAAGGTACTGGTAAGGAACAAAAGATTACCATCAAGGATTCAAACGGTTTATCAGACGATGAAATTAACCGTATGATGGACGAAGCTAAGAAGAACGAAGAACAAGACAAGAAGCGTAAAGAAGAAGTTGATTTGAAGAACGAAGTAGATCAATTAATCTTCCAAACTGACAAGACTCTAAAGGATGTTGAAGGTAAGGTTTCTGAAGATGAAATCAAGAAGGCTAAAGAAGCTGAAGATGCATTGAAGAAGGCCAAAGAAGACAACAACTTAGACGAAATGAAGGCTAAGAAGGATGATTTGAGTCAACAAGTTCAAGCACTTGCTGTTAAGTTATACCAACAACAACAAGGTCAAGGTTCAGATCAACAAGGTAACACAAACGATTCATCAGATAACAAGGGTAACGACGACAACACTGTTGACGGCGATTTCCACGAAGTTCACGATGATGACAAAAACAATAAGTAATTAGATTACTTTAAAAAGGGTCAAAGTCTGACTTGTTGGGCTTTGGCCTTTTATTTCAAAATGAAGGTTATGGGGGATAAAAATGGCAGATAAGGATTACTATTCAATTCTTGGTATATCAAAAGACGCCAGTGAAGATGACATTAAACATGCTTACCGTAAAATGTCTAAAAAGTACCATCCTGATATCAATAAAGAACCCGGTGCTGAAAAGAAGTTTAAGGAAATTAACGAAGCTTACGAAGTCCTAAGTGATGAACAAAAGCGTCGTAATTACGATCAATTTGGTTCAGCTGACGGTCCAGCCGGTGGTTTCGGCGGAGGTGCCGGAGGCTTCGGTGGCGGAGCTGGAGGATTCTCTGGTTTCGGTGGCGGCGGTTTCGACGACATCTTTAGTCAATTCTTCGGTGGCGGAGCAAGAGGTGCTCAAAGAGATCCTAACGCTCCAGTTAAGGGTCGTGATCTTCAATACCAAATGACAATTAATTTTGAAGACGCTGTTTTCGGTAAGAAGACTACTATCAGATATGATCGAGAAGCTAAGTGTGATACCTGTGATGGTTCAGGTGCAAAGCCAGGAACTCATCCAGAAACTTGTCACGAATGTAATGGTAGTGGTTACGTTACATCAGTTCAAAATACACCATTGGGTCAAATGCAAACTCAACATCCATGTCCTACTTGTGGTGGAACTGGTAAAGAGATTAAAGATAAGTGTCCAAAGTGTGGTGGCTCAGGTCACATGCACGAAAGTCACAAGGTAGAAGTAAACATTCCTGCCGGTGTTGACGATGGACAACAAATGAGATTACAAGGCCAAGGTGAAGCCGGTGAAAACGGTGGACCTTATGGTGACTTGTTTATCGTGTTTAGAGTAAAGCCTAGTCGTGAATTTGAACGTGATGGTTCAAACCTACATTACTCTCAAGATATCACATTTACTCAAGCTACATTAGGTAGTACCGTTAAGGTTAAGACCGTTTACGGTGACGTTGAAATGAAGATCCCAGCTGGAACTCAATCCAACACTACCTTTAAACTAAGAGGTAAGGGAATGCCTAAGATTAACAGTAATGCTAAGGGTGATGAACTAGTAACTGTTAAGATTGTCACTCCTAAGAACTTGAACAAGCAACAAAAACAAGCTCTAAAGGCTTTTGCTGAAGCATCTGGTGAAGAAGAATATAAAAATGGTGGATTCTTCGAAAAGATGAAGGATGCTATGAATGGCAAAAAATAAATTAAAGAGTCGCATTAGCGACTCTTTTTTTGTGACCAAAAAGCATTTTTACGACATTATTTAGTTTGTGCATTGTCTTTTTGGTTGTTATAATTGTATTAATAAATTACGTTGAAAGTAGGAATAAACATGGACATAGCAAAAATGAAGGAACATCAAAAATACATTCGTAACTTTTCGATTGTTGCTCACATTGATCATGGTAAATCTACTTTAGCCGATCGAATCTTAGAAATGACAGATACTGTCGCAAAAAGAGATATGCAAAACCAATTATTGGATGACATGGAACTAGAGAGAGAACGTGGAATCACAATTAAGTTGAATGCAGTGGAGCTAAAGTACCATTCTAAGGATGGTCATGACTATGAATTTCATCTTATCGATACACCAGGACATGTCGATTTCTCATACGAAGTATCAAGAAGTTTGGCTGCCTGTGAAGGTGCCATTTTAGTTGTCGATGCCGCTCAAGGTGTTGAAGCACAAACTTTAGCCAACGTTTACTTGGCAATCGATGATGATTTGGAAATTGTTCCTGTAATTAATAAGATTGATTTACCTTCTGCACAACCAGACATGGTTAAAAAAGAAGTTGAAGATATCATTGGTATTGATGCCGAAAACGCCGTCTTAGCAAGTGCTAAGAAGGGAATCGGAATCGAAGACTTATTAGAACGAATCGTACAAGAAGTACCAGCTCCTCAGGGTGATTTAGATGCACCATTGAAGGCACTTGTATTCGACTCTGTTTACGATGATTATCGTGGAGTTGTCTTAAGTGTTCGTCTGAGTGATGGAGTTGTTAAACCAGGAGACAAGATTCGTCTAATGAACAGTGGTAGTGAATACGAAGTTACTGAAGTAGGGGTGAACTCACCACATCCAGTTCAAAGAGAATACTTAATGGCTGGAGACGTTGGTTATATCACAGCAAGTATCAAGGATATTAATCAAACTCGTGTTGGTGATACTGTTACTAATGCTGACAAGCCAACTGATGAACCATTACCAGGTTACCGTGAAATGGAACCAATGGTATATTCTGGTTTATACCCAACAGACAATGCTAAGTTCGGTGATTTGAGAGAATCTCTTGAAAAATTGAAACTAAATGATGCTGCTTTGGAATTCGAACCAGAATCATCACAAGCACTTGGATTTGGTTTTAGATGTGGATTCTTAGGAATGCTACACATGGATGTTGTGCAAGAACGTCTAGAAAGAGAATTCAATCTAGATCTAATCACTACAGCTCCATCTGTTACTTACCACGTCTTTACTACTGATGATCAAAGAAAAGATGTTGAAAACCCATCTGAAATGCCAGATGCATCTGAAATTAAGGCCGTTGAAGAACCTTATGTAAAGGCAACTGTAATGGTACCTAACGATTATGTCGGTGCCGTGATGGAGCTTTGCCAATCACGTCGTGGTCAATTCGAAACAATGGAATACATCGATGATTACCGTGTTAACATTATGTACTCAATTCCATTGTCAGAAATCATCTTTGATTTCTTCGATAAGTTAAAATCAACTACCAGAGGATATGCATCACTTGATTACGAATTAGGGGACTACAAGCCATCTGATCTAGTTAAGATTGATATCCTATTGAACGGTGAAAAGGTCGATGCATTGAGCTTTATCTCTCACCGTCAATTTTCTGCTAGTCGTGCACGAGTAATTGTTGAAAAACTTAAGAAGATTATTCCACGTCAAAACTTTGAAATTCCAGTTCAAGCCGCAATTGGTGCTAAGGTTATCGCAAGAACTAACATCAAGGCTTACCGTAAGGATGTTACCGCTCATCTATATGGTGGTGACAGAACTAGAAGAATGAAGCTACTAGAAAAACAAAAAGCTGGTAAGAAACGTATGAAGGCCGTTGGTAAGGTGGAAATTCCACAAGCCGCATTTATGGCTGTTTTACAAACTGATGAAGAAGAAAGCGATAAAAAGTAATTGACTTCATAAGAAATTATCAGTATGATGGATTAAAAATATAGAGTCTTTAATTTAGTCCCGTGAGGCTGATAAGATTAGCGAATTTAATAAAAATTTGTGAAGGTCTATTCGTCTAGGGATGAATGGACCTTTTTTGCTAGATTAAAGCTCTGAAATCATTTAGGGGGATTGGTTATGAATAAAAATTCAGACACCATTTTAGATGTAAATGATAAACCAGGATTCTGGCTTTGGGTAGGTTTATCTCTACAACACATGTTTTCAATGTTTGGAAGTACGGTTATCGTACCGCTACTAGTTGGTCTTAGCCCAAGTATTGCTTTATTCACTTCTGGGGTAGGAACCTTAATCCACATTCTAGTAACACAAAAGAAGATTCCAGCTTACATGGGATCTAGTTTCGCGTTTATCGTACCGATGAAGTACTTGATGCAAGTAACTGGTTATCCAGGCATTGCTCAAGGGGTAATTGCAGTTGGGGTTATTTACCTGGTGGTTGCATTAATAATTGCTATGATTGGTTCAGAATGGATTGATAAGTTACTTCCTGCAGTCGTTGTTGGACCAGTGGTGATCGTAATCGGGTTATCATTAGCATCTAGTGCAGCTAACGATGCAATGTTGAACAACGGAAATTACGACTATAAGTACGTTTTTGTGGCTCTAGTAACACTGCTTCTAGCAATCTTCTTTAACATGTACTTAAAAGGGTTCCTTGGCTTTATGCCAATCTTACTAGCAATTATTTGTGGATATCTAATATCAATTGCAATGGGATTGGTTAACTTAAGTACAATTGCCAACGCACCATGGCTTTCGATGCCTAAGTTTGAAATTCCATTCGTTTCTTACAACGTGAAGTTTGAGTGGGGTGCAATTATCGCAATCGCACCAATTGCTTTTGTAACTATTACAGAACATTTAGGTCACTTGATGGTTCTAGATGAACTAACAGGCAGAAATTATTTTAAGGATCCTGGATTAAATAGAACACTAACTGGTGACGGTTTGGCTTCAATGTTTGCTGGATTAGTTGGTGGACCTGCCGTAACTAGTTATGGTGAAAACATAGGGGTAATGGCAATTACTAAGATTCACAGTGTGTATGTGTTGATTGGTGCCGCAATATTTGCCATTTTATTCTCATTTGTGAACAAGTTAAATGTGTTAATTATGCAAATGCCACTTCCCGTCATCGGTGGAATCAGCTTCCTATTATTTGGAACAATTGCTTCAAGTGGGATTAAAATCATGATTGAAAATAAAATGGACTTAGCGAATAAGCGTAATTTGATGATTGTTTCCACCATTTTGGTTATCGGTGTCGGTGGTTTCATGATTAAGATTGGAACATTGCCATTAAATGGACTTGCAGTATCTGTAATATTAGGGATTTTATTGAATTTGATATTACCTAAAAATTAGTAAAGATTAATAAATACCAATTAAAAACAATGGTTTTAGTGATATAATGCAAATAGGTGAATTAGAGAGTTCGCCGCATTATTAGACTGATATACCAAGCTTTAATTGGTATTTTTTATTGGAAAATATTATGAGAGAGGCACTTAAATATGAATGAACCATATCTATCCGTGATAGTGGCCTGCTATAACGTACAAGATTACATTGAAAAATGTCTGTCATCCATTGCTAATACTAATTTCCCTATGGAAAGCCTTGAAGTATTGATGATTGATGATGGATCAACTGATAATACAAGTAAAATTATTGATGACTTTGCTAATAAATATGATAGCTTTAGAGCACTACATAAAGAAAACGGTGGTTTAAGCAACACCAGAAATTATGGGATGAAGCATGCTAGAGGAAAGTACATCGCCTTTGTTGATGGTGATGACATTGTCCCAGCTAATGCTTATCCATCAATGGCGTTTAAAGCACGTCAAAATGATTCAGACTTAGTTGTAGGTTTTGTTAAACGATTTGATAAGGATCGTTATGAAAATTCATACCTACATTCTTTTGCTGTGCATGATGATTACGATAATACTAGCATTATTAGTAATCATGATTTAATTTATGATACAACAAGTTGGAACAAGCTATACAAACGTTCATTCCTACTTGATAACAGCATTAAGTTCGTTGAAGGAATTATATATGAAGATATTCCATTTTCAATGGAAGCCCATCTAAAATCACATAAGACATCTGTTGTCGAAGATGTTGTCTACGAATGGAGATGGCGTGAAAGTGCTGATTCTATTACACAAACAAGAAGCGCGCTTTCTAACTTTGAAAGTAGGCTAAGTTCACTTAGAAGAACACTTAAAATCATTTTAGACAATGGTTTTAGTGAAGACGATGCCTTTGTTCAAGATTTTAAATATAAGGCGTTATTCCTAGACTTGTTTATTTTCACTCAAAACCTAGGTGACAATAGTAGCGATTATATCTACCAAGCTCAAGAAATGGTTTACAAGTTCCTAAGAGATTGGCAACTTTGGGATTCAGAAATCTTTTATCGTTTGCCTGTAAAACAACAAATTCTATATTCAGCAATTAGATACAACAATGTGGATGTTATCAATGACATCTCATATAAAAAGCAAATTGGTGAATTTAAACATTCAATCGGTGCATCAAACTATCGATTAGTTGCTCCGGAATTGGATAATAGCAAAGAATTAGTTGATAGCGTTAATTTAAGCGATAACAACAGTCGTTTTAACCAAAAACTTAGAGATGTTGAATTTATTGATGTTGATAATGGTGATATCAAAATTGATGGATCCTTTAAAATTGCTAAATTACATCTTGTTAAACAAACATTTGGTGATGGCAACAAAAACGAATCACTACAAGCTAGTTTGATTAATGTTAAAAATAAAAAGACCGTTAAGGTTCAAATTAAGAGGGTAGAAAGTCCTCTTGTCAAAAGAACTTTAAAACCAAACGCTAAGTACAACAATGCCAATTATGAAGTTAAATTTAACATCAAGAATGCAATTGATACTTTAGGCGTTGGTACCTGGAAGATTCAAATTAAAAACACCGTTGATAATCACATCATGGTCAAGGATTTCGCAACTGATCCAATTGAAAAATTATCACAAAAAGCGATCCTACCTTTTGAATACAATGGGGTAAAAGTAATCACTAGATTTAATAGTGTGGACTCTCTTGTATTTGAAGTGATTGATTTAAATTCAGATACCGATAGAAGACCTGTTGTTAGTTATCCAACCGTAGGTGATGACAAACAAGAATTAAGTTTTAACGTTAACAACATGGATGTATCTGGCTACAATGCAGTACTATTGTCTGATAATGGAACTACTATCCATTCAATCGAACAAGATAAAAATAGTTTTGCATTCAATGTTTCCGACATTAATGAAAGGGCTCGTAACCAAGAACTTAAGTTAGTCATTTTGGATAATTTTACTCATGCCCAAATGAACTATTCATTCTCTTCTAACAAGATTAATCAACAAATTAATCTAGATCATGGTGATGCATTATCAATGTTCTATGGTGACACAAAGAACATTCAACTAATGTTAGAAGAAGCACCATTTGTTGCTAAAAAGGTAGTTGTTGATGCAAATAACATCTTGCATGTTTCAGCCCAAATGAACAAGGCAATTAATCATAACGGAGTGTTGGTATCACAAGCCCATGTTGAATTGATTAGTGCTGATAAAGCAACCAGAAAGGTATTGGATCCAGATTCCAATCACTTTGCAATTAATGGGGAAAGTTTCGAATTTGATTTTGCACTTACTTCGGACAACATGGAACAATTAGACTTGCTTGAAGGGGACTACCAGTTTAAAGTCTATCTTCAAGTTGATGGTAAGGCTCATACTTACCGTATTAAGTATTCCAAGAAGTGTCGCATTAAGACGACTGAATTACCATTCAATGGAAAGTCTAAGATTTTCTATGCTGCTCAGAAAGACAAGAACATGAATCTTGTCTTTAAGGTAGAACAACCATTCTTTGGTGCAATGGATTCTAAGAAGGGCTTACGTGCCATTTCTTATTCAGTGTTGTATCCACTAATGAGACTATTACCACTTAGAAACGTAATGGTATTTGATTCTTATTGGTCAAGTAAGTTTGATAGTAATGAAAAATTGATGTATCAATACGTTGAAGAAAACCATCCTGAAATTAAACCGGTATGGATCTTTAACAATATTGAAACCAAGATTACCGGAGACGGTGAAAAGGTTCGCGTAAACACATTTAAGTACTGGTACTACTTAGCTGTTGCTAGATACATTATTCAAAATACCAACATGCCTAACCGTTACGCTAAACGAAAGGGCCAAATCGAAGTGGAAACCCTTCACGGAACATTCTTAAAGCACATGGGATTTGATGAACCACACTTTAAGTTTGGATCCAATAAGTTACAAAATCGTTTTGCGATGAGAAACCGTCGTTGGGACTACTTGGTAGTACCTTCTGATTATATGGAAAAGACTGCTAAACATGCATTTAACTACAGTCAAAAGATTATTAAATCTGGTTTCCCTAGAAACGATGAATTATATGCAAACAACAATACCGATTACATTAATTCAATTAAGAAGAAACTTGGAATTCCGCTAAATAAGCGTGTCATTTTATATGCACCAACATTTAGAGCTGACGGTGGTTTTGAATTTAAGTTAGATTTAGATAAGCTACAAGCAAAATTATCTGATGGATACGTATTACTTGTTCGTCTACATTACTTTGTAGCTCACTCAAACAGTTTCTACAGCAATCCTGGATTTGTATACGACGTCAGTGACTACGACAATATTAACGATTTGTACCTAATCAGTGATGCGATGATTACTGACTACTCATCAGTAATGTTTGATTATGCACACCTAAATCGTCCAATGATTTTCTACGCATATGATGCGGATTGGTACTTAGATGAAACTAATCGTGGTGTTTACTTGGACTACTACAAGCAGATGCCTGGACCAATCGTTAAGACCGAAGATGAATTAATTGATCGTATTAGACACATTGATTCAGTCGCAGATAACTACGCAGAACAAATGGCAACATTCCGTGATGAGTTTGCTCAATACGGTCGAAATGGGGATGCCACTCAACAAGTTGTTGAAACTGTATTAGCTACTCAAAGAGAAGACCTAGATCAAGAACCAGCCAAGAGCTTATTGTTCAAGAAGATTGGTCACTTCTGGGATACTAACTTCTTCCAAGCTAAGTTGTTAAACGAATTATCGCAGAGACTTTCTAAGAAGAATATCGTTATTTTTGATAGCTTCTTTGGAACCCAATACTCAGATAATCCTAAGGCAATTTATGAATACATGAGGGAAAACTATCCTGGATTCAAGCTTTATTGGAATGTAAACAAAGAAGACCGTGAATTCTTTGAATTAAATCAAATTCCTTATGTAACTAGATTTGGTTACAAGGGCATCTTAAAACAAGCTAGAGCTAAGTATTGGGTTACTAACTCTCGTCGTCCATTTAGATGGCATCCAAGTAAGGATACAGTCGTATTACAAACTTGGCATGGAACTCCACTAAAGACAATTGGTGCTGACGTTATGAAGGTTACAATGCCTGGTGTAAACGTTGCTAAGTACCATCAAGAAGTCTTCAAGGATAACAGAAGATGGACTAGGTTGATTGCGCCTAACATGTATTCAGCTCAAATCATGCAACGTTGCTTTAGAATGCAAGCTAGCCAAATTCAATTGGATGGATACCCAAGAAACGATATTTTAGTAAATCACACCGCAAATGATGTTGCTGAAATCAAAGAAGACTTGGGAATCGAAAATGACAAGAAGGTTATCCTATACGCTCCAACTTGGCGTGATAATGAATACATTAAAAATGATGAATTTACTGCAAAACTACATCTTGATTTACAAAAACTACAAGATCGCTATCAAGGAAAAGCAGTTGTCTTGGTAAGAACTCATTACTTGATTTCTAACAATCTAGATTTAAGTGATTATGAAGGTTTTGCATTAAATGTAAGTAATTACCCAGATATTGCTGAATTATATCTAATCAGTGATGTTTTAATTACTGACTACTCATCAGTAATGTTTGATTATGCAACGTTAAGAAGACCGATGATTTTCTTCACTTATGATTTAAAAGATTACGCAAATGCAATTCGTGGATTCTACTTTGACTTCATTAAGGAAGCTCCAGGTCCAATCGTTAAGACCAACGATGAAGTAATTGAAAGCCTCGATAATATCTTTGACAATGGCTGGACACCTGATGATAAGTATGAAGCATTTTACAAGAAGTATTCAGCTTGGATGGATGGCAATTCATCTAAACGTTCTGTTGAAAAGATGCTAAGTGACCACAGCCTAGATACTTTCTACAGTGATGATTTATCATCACAAGGTTTAAGTGATCATATGATTGCTCAAGATTGTGCAACACTATGGGCAGAAGAAAAAGACTTCGCTAACTACCGAGATAATCATTTTGTTAAGTATCTTGATGGTAATAAAGAAGTAAAAGTGATTAAGACAGCTCAATTATGTGATAGAGAATTCAAAGAATTCTTGGGTGCTAAGTATGCATTAATAAGCTTAGATAATCGTAATTACTGGATTAATACTGAAGAATTAAGTCAATAAGATTGAAGCATCAACGTTTTATCGTTGATGCTTCTTTTTTTGTTGAAAAAAGATTGAGCTTTTTTATGAAAGGGGTTTATTTTATTTTTAAAATGGTTTATAATTTATTTTGTTATAAAGTTCACAAACAAAAAACAAGTGATGATTATTACAAAAATCATTTCAACACACACATTAAATCGATTGATGTATGAGGCTATTGACTTGATTTTATAATATTTCATGTTATTATTTATTTGTTAATTAAGTTTGTGCTTTATTGCACTAAGTCTTTGATAGCTGATTAGCTTTCAAATGCTAGATAATTTTTTCACAATTAAAAAATAATATTAAAATTACAGATAAGGGGTATTTCTATCATGCAAATTAGTGCAAGTGCTACTAAGTCCAAAAGAACCATTTCTTGGACAAGCTCTATTGTTTACTTTTTAATTTCACTAGTTATTAACTCATTGGGGAATGTTTTAACACTAGTAACTAGTGCCAAAATTCATCCATCATTTCTAGGATCAGCATACTGGACAGCTGCTGAAAACAACCTAGGATATGCCGTTTTAGGTGATGGTAAATGGGTTTTATTCTGGGCATTCTTTGGACTAGGAATGTTGATTACAGTTCTTAACTCAATTCTAGTTGGAAAATTGAGCTGGAGCAGAGTGATTGGTAACGCAGCTTTCTTAGGACCATTCTCATTATTAATTAACTATTTCAACGGTATTGTAAGTAGCTGGTTACCAGAAGCGCACGGAATTGGAATGACATTAGCATACGTATTACTTAACTTCGTTGGTGTATCATTCATTGCAATCGCAATTTCAATTTAC
Organism: Apilactobacillus zhangqiuensis; assembly: GCF_019656215.1. Lineage (GTDB taxonomy): Bacteria > Bacillota > Bacilli > Lactobacillales > Lactobacillaceae > Apilactobacillus > Apilactobacillus zhangqiuensis. The sequence continues at coordinate 240,842 of NZ_BPLK01000003.1, read as the reverse complement.
CAAAGAGTTAACATTGCGCTACATCCTGCTGATGACTTAATGCAAATTTTAAGATTTAAGTACTGTGATGGAAATGCCTCAAAGGCAATGTGGTTCTCATACATTCCACCTACTATCATGGCAATTATCGCAATCGTAATTACTCACCAATTTAATAACTTTGGATTAGGAACCTTGTTCGCATTCTTCTTCCAAGGAGGAATTACAGGGATCGCTGATAAGCATGTATTTACCAAACTAAAGCATCAAGCTCTTGATGTTGGAGAAGTAAAATAATAAATCTTAAACGCCTAATTTCTGTGTAAATAACAGACATTTGGCGTTTTTATTTATATCTAATATAGGTAGACAATTTCGCAAACTTAATATAAAATTTATATAGAATGATTTATGGACAGATTATGCTTTATTAAAAAGCAATTGCAAAATATTAAAAATGGAGGTGTACAAACAATGCTTAATCGAACTAAAAAGTTTTTAAGAGATAATGGATACTACTACAAAAAGACTTACATTAGACCATTGCTTACTCCAGATAACGTTTACGTGTTTAGATTCGGAAAGAAACATTTAGATAACCGTTTGATCATCAGATACGGTCACAAATGGACAGGTAGACAAAAAATTAATGAAATTGATTTAAGACTTCATAAACAAAAACATCCACGAATTTTTAAGGATGAAAATTCATTGATGCTTTATTTGGAATCTCACTTGCAACAACATGAGGAAAAACTTAAGCAGCTTAAGATTCAGAAAAAAGAAAAGACAGAATCTAAATAGTACGCTAAATTAATCGGGGGTGTGTCCTATAAGAGGGATGCACCTTTTTTGTAAAAGTTAACAGGGGTGTTTGAAATGGAATGGACTGAAATATCAGTATTAACAAATGATGAATCTCAAGATGCAGTAATTAACATCTTGATGGAATTTGGATCTTTAGGTGTGGAATTAGATTCAAAAGATGATGGGGTATTGAGTATTAACTCATACTTTCCAGAAGACTTTGACATTAAATCAAAGGTGCCAGCAATTCAAGAAAGGGTTGATCAATTAAAGAGCTTTGGTTTAAACCCTGGAATTGGCAAAGTGGTTACTAAGGATTTAAATGATGATAAATGGAATACTGAATGGGAAAAGTACTACCATGCAAAACGTATCACCAGATTCTTAACCATTTCTCCTGTATGGGAAGATTATAAAAAAGAATCTAGAGATGAATTGGTAATCAAATTAGATCCTAAGAAGGCCTTTGGTACAGGTGTTCATCCAACCACTGTTCTATGTCTTCAAGCAATCGAAAATATTCTTAGAGAAGGCCAAAGCATTTTAGATGTTGGGACTGGTTCAGGTATCTTAAGTATCGGTGCCAAACTTTTAGGCGCAGGTGACATTGAGGCATACGACTACGATGACGACGCGGTAACATCCGCAAAACAAAACGTCGACCTAAATGGTTTTACTGACGATATTAAGGTTGGCAAAAACAGCTTGTTAGATGGAATTACTAAAAAGGTTGATATTATTTTTGCCAACATGCTTCCAGAAGCGGTATTACCATTAATTCCACAATCAATTAACAATCTAAATCCTGGCGGACAAATTATCATTTCCGGTATCATTAAGGAAAAACTAGATATTACCAATCAAACACTTGAGGATAACAACTTTGTGATTGATCAAGTATCAATGTTAGGTGATTGGTGTGGAATTACAGCACATTTAAGAAGGGATGATGAATAGATGCAACACTACTTTACAGATGAAATATTAAGTAATGATACGGAATTTGAGGTTAGTGCTGATATCGCTCATCACTTTATGGGTGTTTTACGTTCCACAGAAGGTAATCGTTTCGAAATTGTTGATGGTAATCATCAATTATTCGTGGCTGAGTTAACTGATAATGAAAATAATTTAGCTAAGGTAGTTGAAGCTTCGAATAAGAATGTTGAACTTCCAGCCGATGCAGTCATTATCTGTGGATTGCCAAAGAAGGAAAAGGCCGAGTTAGTGGTGCAAAAAGCCACCGAATTAGGGGTTAAAAAGATTATTTTTACCCCAACTGATTGGGCAATTGCCAAGTGGAATAATAAGGCAGAAAAGAAATTACAACGATTTAGAAAAATTGCTCGAAGTGCTGCTGAACAATCCCATCGAAATGTGATTCCAGAAGTTGAATATATTAATTCAATCAAAGAACTAGCCAACTACGATTTTGATCATCGCTTGATTGCTTATGAAGAATCAGCTAAACACGGTGAAAAATCTGATTTGATTAAGACACTCGATCAAACCAAACCAGGTGAAAGTGTCGCAATGTTCTTTGGCCCTGAAGGTGGCATATCGCCTAAGGAAGTAGAAACTTTACAATCCATGGGATACTTAACATGTGGCCTAGGACCTAGAATTTTAAGAACTGAAACGGCACCTTTTTACTTTTTATCAGCTTTATCAGTTCATATGGAATTAAACTCACTAAATTAATGATAAAATATAGAAAATAAATGATTGGAAGAAGGTTTTGGAAATGTCTGAACATAAGATTTGGTCTAAAGAAGACTTATTTAAAGAAATTTCCAGTTACATGAATGAACAACATGTAGGAATGGTTAAAAAGGCTTACGAATTTGCGTCAATTTGTCATAAAGACCAATTTAGACAATCCGGAGAACCTTATATTGTTCATCCAATTCAAGTAGCTAGTATTCTAGCTACACTAAAAATGGATCCAGAAACAGTTAGTGCGGGTCTATTACATGATGTTGTAGAAGATACCGGAGCAGAATTATCTGATATTGCCGAATTATTTGGCGACGATATCGAACTAATTGTAGATGGTGTTACCAAGCTGGGTAAGATTAAGTACAAGTCTAACCAAGAACAATTAGCCGAAAACCACCGTAAGCTTTTATTAGCAATGTGTAAGGATATTCGTGTCATGATTGTTAAATTGGCAGACCGTCTACACAACATGCGTACGCTAAAGCATTTAAAACCAGAAAAACAACGTCGTATTTCTAATGAAACATTGGAAATTTATGCACCATTAGCCGATCGTTTGGGGATTGGGACAATCAAGTGGGAATTAGAAGATATTTCGCTTAGATACCTAAATCCACAACAGTACTACCGTATTGTGCATCTTATGAACTCCAAACGAGACGAACGTGTTTCATACATTAACGAAGCGGTTAAAGAAGTTGAGCAACAGGTTAAACAAATGGGGCTTAAGAATGTGGAAGTCTACGGCAGACCTAAGCATTTATACTCTGTTTACCACAAGATGGTCATTAAAAAGAAGCAATTTGAACAAATCTACGACTTATTAGCCGTAAGATGCATCGTAGATTCTATTAAGGATTGTTATGCTGTTTTAGGTGCTATTCATACTAAGTGGTCACCAATGCCTGGTCGTTTTAAGGATTACATTGCAATGCCTAAGGCCAACATGTACCAATCCTTGCATACAACGGTAGTTGGACCTGGTGGACGTCCATTAGAAGTTCAAATCAGAACTAAGGAAATGCATCAAATTGCTGAATATGGGGTTGCTGCTCACTGGGCTTACAAGGAAGGAGCTACAGATGAAGTCAAGGAATCTTCAGATAATAACCGTTTGAACTGGTTTAAACGCATTATTGAACTACAAGAAGATACTGACAGTGCTTCTGACTTTATGGATGGTGTAAAGGGTGACCTATTTGGTGATCACGTATATGCATTCACACCTCAAGGGGATGTTTTGGAATTACCAAAGGGTGCCGGACCACTTGATATGGCATACCTAATTCATACTGATATTGGTAACCACACTGTTGGTTCACGTGTTAACGGTAAAATTGAACCATTGGATTACCAAATTAAGACTGGAGATATCGTTGAAATTATGACCTCTTCTAGTTCTGCCGGTCCCAGTCAAGACTGGATTAGCCTTGTATCCACAAGCCGTGCTAAGCACAAGATTCGTCAATACTTCAAGACCCGTGATCGTGAAAAGAACGTGAACGCTGGACGTGAAATTTTGACCAAGGCCGTTAAGGATGCCGGTTATGATGTCAATGAAATTATGACCAAGGAACATCTTGAAGACGCAATCAAGGGCACATATTACAATCAAGTTAATGATATGTTTGCCGAAATTGGTTTCGGTAATAAACAACCAAACGGAATTGTTAATATTCTAACTGCCAGCATTAGAGATGAAGCTGAGAAGAAGAGAATTGAACAACAACAAAAAGATATCTTTGAGAACCACCAAACAATCGAAAAGACAACCGATGAGACTAACAAGACTAATAAGAACAAGAAACCTTCAGATGGAATTGTAATCGAAGGAGTCGACAATTTATTAGTTCGTTTAAGTCATTGTTGTTCACCAGTTCCTGGAGACGAAGTGGTTGGATACATCACCAAAGGTCGTGGGGTATCTGTTCACCGTAAGGACTGTCCAAACATTAACGATAATGACGAACGTTTGGTAAGTGTTACTTGGAACATTGCTTCAGATAATCACGCTTCATTCAGTGCAAACATCGAAGTGCAAGGTTATAACCGTAATAACTTGTTAAACGATGTTATCAAGAAGGTTAGCACTATTTGCAAACAAATTAATTCAATTGAAGGAAAAGTTGATCACGATAAGACTGCCGTTATTTCATTGAAGGTAGGAGTTCGCAACCTAGAACAATTGGATATGATTATTGACCACTTGAAGAATATTCCTGATGTTTACGTAGTAAAAAGACCATTTATGTAAGGAGCTAATTATGCGAGTTGTACTTCAAAGAGTTAGTCATGCGAGCGTATCAATTGATAACGAACAAGTTGGTAAAATTAACCAAGGTTACTTGTTGTTAGTTGGTATTAAGGATGACGATACAAAAGATGATATTGATTACTTAGTTCGAAAGATTAGTAACTTACGCATTTTCGCTGATGAAGATGGTAAGACTAACTTGAGTTTGCAATCAATTAATGGTGAAATTTTATCGGTATCACAATTTACCTTGTATGCTGATACTAAGAATGGTAATCGTCCTTCATTCACTAAGGCGGGAAAACCTGAATTTGCATCAGACATGTATGACCAGTTTAACCAAGCTTTAAGGGATGCTGGTAATCACGTTGAAACTGGTCGTTTTGGCGCAGATATGCAAGTCGAATTACAAAATGATGGTCCGTTTACGATTATCTTTGATACAGAAAATAAATAAAAAGAGCTTTTTAAAGCTCTTTTTTAATTGGGGGAGAAAAATATGGATTTAATTTGGGATTTTGATGGAACGATTATGGATACATATCCAATTATGGTCGAAGCCTTTGTTGACGCATTGGTGGATATGAGAATTGATGAGTTTGAAATCGATGATTATGAAATTAATCAGGTAATGCGTCGTCATTCATTGGCTACTTGTGTGCAAAAATACGCTGCACATTTCAATATTGATGCCGATACCATTAACGAAAAGTATCGCCAATATGAAAAGCAAAATGTCAAAGACGCCAATAGCTTCATGAATGTAGATAAGGTATTATCACAAAATATCGATGATGGCGGTAGAAACTTTTTACTAACTCATCGAGACGATGATGCCGTCGATATGCTAGAAAATGCTGGATTAAAGGATTACTTTGCAGAATTGGTAACAAAAAATCAGGCTTTCAAAAGAAAACCTGATCCGGAAGCTGTTAATTATTTAATTAAACATAATGAGATTAATCGTGATGATTGCATGTTCATGGGGGATAGAAAACTAGACGTTGATGCAGCTCACAATGCTGGCATCAAGGCATGTCTATTTGATCCTGATGGAATGATTAATTCGACCGGGGACCCCGAAATAACAATCAATAACTATTACGATTTCTTACATCGTAATGACTAGTATTGGCTAAGAATACTCTTTACTTCTAGTCCATAGCCACCACCAAACATAACGTAGTGGGCAAGTAGGTAGAAGAATTGATAGTATTGGATTCTTCTCTTCCATCCGGAATCAAGTGGGTAGGTGTCGTTGTATCCTTCGTAGAAGTCGGCATTGAAGCCACCGAATACGGTAGTGACACCGATATCGAATTCACGGTCACCATAGTAGACGTCAGGATCAATCAAGATTGGGTTGCCATCTTCTAGAAATGAGAAGTTACCACTCCATAGGTCGCCGTGAAGAAGGGATGCATCGCTATGATGACTATCCATGTCCTTTTTGAAGGCCTCCTTTAGGTTATTGAAGTGGCTTAAATCTTCTTTGGAGATTTCACGTTTTTTAATTGCCATATCCATTAGTGGATTCAAACGTTGTTTGATAAAGAAGTCGGTCCAATTATCTTGCCAAGCGTTTGTTTTTGGCACACGTCCTAGTTTGAAGTCTTTATCTAGACCAAAACGGTCATTATGGTGTTTGTGAACATTGGCTAACATTTGACCTAATTGATATTGATCACCAAATGGTGATAGGTTCATCCATTTTTGAATTAGAAAGCCATCGCCGTCAATTTCACCATAGTCAATAATGGTTGGTACGGTTGCATACTGGCCGATAAGTTTGATTCCTTCGACTTCGTGTTCGAAGAATTCTTTCCCTTTGTTAGGTTGGACTTTCATAAAGTATTTTTGATTATCAGCAATGATTTCGTAAGAATCATTGATATCACCACCTGAAACAGGGGTTAGTTTAGTTACATTTTTAATTGGTAATTGTTCAAGCCATTCTTGTGTTAATTGCTTCATATTTATCACCTCAATCTCATTCTACAATGAAATTTGGATGAGGCAAAATATGTGAGTTCTTGACTTTTTAAGTAAATTACATTAATCTAAAACATGAATAGAATACTCGCTGATGAAAAAAGAAGAGTACGGAATTTTCTTAGGTACAAGAGAGCGTTAGTTTGGTGAAATAACGACGAAAGAAATCCTGGAAAGACACTTTTGAGGCTAATGGCTAAGCCATTCGTAATTATACGTTACATAAGAGTTAAAAAAAGGTGGTACCGTGCTTTTTGCGCCCTTGTCTAAATGATTTTATTTAGACAGGGGCTTTTTTGTTCAGTTATTAAAGTTTGCGGAGGGATTATCATGCGATATCAACGTCCAAAAGGAACCGCAGATATTTTGCCAGGAACTTCTGAAAAATGGCAATTTGTTGAAGAAACAGCTAGAAAGTTGTTTGCGGCTTATCGTTATCAAGAAATAAGAACACCAATGTTTGAAAGCTTCGATGTTTTCTCAAGAACATCAGGAGAAACTTCAGATATTGTTACAAAAGAAATGTATGACTTTCACGATAAGGGCGATCGTCATATTACATTAAGACCGGAAGGAACTGCAGGAGTAGTTAGAGCGTTTGTTGAAAATAAACTATACGGGCCAGACACACCTAAGCCAGTTAAGATGTACTACATGGGACCTATGTTTAGATACGAACGTCCTCAATCTGGTCGTCAACGTCAATTCCACCAAATCGGTGTTGAAGCATTTGGTAGCGAATCACCAGAATTAGATGTTGAAGTTATTTCAATGGCCGTTAACTACCTACAAAATCTAGGCATCGACGATTTAAGAGTTGCCATTAACACACTAGGTGATAAGCAAACTCGTGCTGACTACCGTCAAGCTTTGATTGACTACTTAGAACCACACTTTGAAGAACTAAGTGATGATTCTAAGGAACGTTTACACAAGAATCCACTTCGTGTGCTAGATAGTAAAGCGCCTGAAGATCAACTAATCGTTGATGGTGCTCCATCAATTCTAGATTACCTAACCGATGATGCTCAAAAGCATTTTGATAAGGTAACTAGATTATTGGATGATTTAGGCATTAAATACGATGTCGATCACACCATGGTTCGTGGATTAGATTACTACAACCACACAATCTTTGAAATCATGGCTAACGCCAAAGAATTAGGCGAAGGCTACACTACAATTTGTGCCGGTGGTAGATATGATGGCTTAGTTGAAGAACTAGGTGGTCCTCAAATGCCAGGTGTTGGATTTGGTTTAGGTGTAGAAAGATTACTTCTACTTATGGATTCCAAGGATTTCCAATTCCCTGACACATTTGGCTTAGATGCTTATGTAGTTGGAATTGGTGATGATGCTAGTGTAGAAGCACTTAAGGTGGTTCAAGCTTTAAGAAAGCAAGACTTTAAGGCTGATAAAGACTACCTAGCACGTAAGCCAAAGGCACAATTCAAGAGTGCTGATAAGTTAGATGCTAAGTTCACCTTAACTTTAGGTGATAAAGAACTAGAATCAAACACCATTCATGTTAAGAACATGGCTGATGGAAACGAAGTTACTGTGGATATTAATGAAGTTAAAGATAACTTCGCTGATTTAATTTCAAAGAATTTTAAATAAATATAATACTAGGAGAGATATTATGAACCGAACAACTTATTGCGGTTTAGTAGATGAAGACTACTTAAACCAAGAAGTATGCTTAGACGGATGGGTTGCCAAACGTCGTGACTTAGGTAAATTAATCTTCGTTGACTTAAGAGACCGTAAAGGAATTGTCCAATTAGTATTTAGTGACAAGAACAGTGCAGACGCATTGGCTATTGCTGATCAACTAAGAAATGAATATGTAATCGAAGTAAAGGGGACTGTAGTTGCCCGAAGCGAAAAGGAAGTTAATCCAGACATTAACACTGGTAAGATTGAAATTGCTGTTTCAGAAGTAAAAATCTTAAACAAGTCTGAAAACCCTCCATTTGATATTAAAGACAACATCACAGCTTCTGAAGAAACTAAGTTGAAGTACAGATACTTAGACTTAAGACGTCCAGAAGTACAACGTGGAATTATCTTGAGAAGTAAGATTACTCAAGCAGTTCACGAATACTTCAACAACAATGGCTTTATCGACATTGAAACTCCTAACTTAACAGTTTCAACTCCAGAAGGGGCTCGTGACTACCTTGTTCCTTCAAGACTATACCATGGTTCATTCTATGCACTACCACAATCACCACAACTATTTAAGCAATTATTGATGGGTTCAGGTTTTGACCGTTACTACCAAATTGCTCGTTGTTTCCGTGATGAAGATTTACGTGGTGACAGACAACCAGAATTTACTCAAATTGATATGGAAACTTCATTCTTAAATGCTGAAGATATCCAAGACTTAACTGAAGGTTTAATCGTTAAGGTAATGAAGGATACTTTAAACATTGATATCAAGGCTCCATTCAAGCGTATTACTTGGCAAGAATCAATGGACCGCTTTGGTACCGACCAACCAGATGTTAGATTTGGTATGGAACTAAAGGATCTATCAGACATCGTTAAAGATGTTAACTTCAAGGTATTTAGTGGCACAATTGAAAACGGTGGTAAGGTAAAAGCGATTACCGTTCCTGGTGGTGCTGACAAGTACTCAAGAAAAGACATCGATAAGTACGCATCATATGTTGAAAGATTTGGTGCCAAGGGTCTTGCTTGGATGAAGATTACAGACGATGGCTTAACAGGTCCAATCGCTAAGTTCTTTGACGACCAAAGTGTTGTCGACCAAATGTTATCTGTTACTGAAGCTAAGTCAGGTGACTTACTATTATTTGCTGCTGATAGAGAAAAGATTGTGGCTGACACATTAGGTTACCTAAGATGCGCAATTGCTAAAGAACAAGACATGATTCCATCAGACGTATTCGACTTCCTATGGGTTGTTGACTGGCCATTATTCGACTATGACGAAGGTATCGACAGATGGGTTCCAGCTCACCATCCATTCACAATGCCTAACGAAGGTGATGAACATTACCTAAACGATGGCGAAGATCCTCACAAGGCTCACGCACAAAGTTATGACATTATTCTAAATGGTCTAGAACTTGGTGGTGGATCAATCCGTATTCATACTAAGGAACTACAATTGAAGATGCTAAAGGCCTTAGGCTTCACTAGAGAAAGTGCCCAAGAACAATTTGGTTACTTCTTAGACGCCTTAGACTATGGTTTCCCACCTCATGGTGGTTTAGCTATTGGTTTAGACCGTTTTGCTAGATTATTAGCACAAACTGAAAACATCAGAGATGTGATTGCATTCCCTAAGAATTCAAAGGCTACTGAACCAATGACTAACGCTCCAGCACCTGTTTCTAAGAAACAATTAGATGACTTAGGACTAGAAGCTGAAGACGAACCAGAAGCTTAATAATAAAAAAAGACTTCCATTATGGAAGTCTTTTTTTAATCCGTATTTATGTTATACTATTTTCATATTAAATGAGAGGTTATGAAACTTATGGACGATGTTCAAAGGATTTTAAGACGACATCAATACTTAGCGAAAGCATCGACTGCGTTTATGTATGGAATCATGGTATCAATTGCCATGAATTTTTTCTGGACACCAGGTAAAATCTACTCATCAGGTTTTACTGGTTTATCACAGTTGATTAACACTTTATCAGGGAGATTTTTACCATTCTCCATTTCTCCTTCGATTGGTTTATTTGTATTAAATATTCCATTTTTTATATTGGCCTGGAAACAAATCGGTCATCAATTTACATGCTTTACCATCTTAACTGTCTTCTTAGCCAGCTTTATGATTAAGTCATTACATCCGGTATACCTAACTAATGATCCAATGATTTGTGCAATTTTTGGTGGGGTAGTGAACGGATTTGGAACAGGGATGAGTTTAAAGAATGAGATTTCTACGGGTGGATTAGACATTTTAGGAATCGTCATTCGAAGAAAGACGGGGAGAAGTATTGGAACAATTAACATTGCTTTCAATATATTTATTATTACCGCAGCTGGATTCACGTACGGATGGCCATATGCATTCTACTCAGCAATTGGTATCGTGGTAAATGCAAAGGCAATTGACTTTGCATACACCCGTCAACAAAGAATGCAGGTATTGGTTGTAACCGATCATCCAAAGACGGTGATTGACAGTATCCAAAACCATATTCCTAGAGGAATTACAATTATTCATGGTGCTGAAGGTGCTTACAAGCATGATGAAAAGACAATTCTATTTACAACCATTTCAAGATATGAACTATCTGAGTTACAAGAAGCTTTAGATGAATCAGATGAACACGCATTTGCCAGTGTGACTGAAGCATCTACTATTTTGGGACATTTCTATGAACACAAGGTTGAATAGTCAAATGTAATAATTTTTCTACATTAAGTGTGATATAATACTGGATTGTGTGATAGTTTTTAAATATGGTGGGATCTGTTTTGAAGGTTATGTATATATTTTTAATTAAAGTAGTATCTTTACTATTTTATTTCAGAAAAAAAGAGAATGTAATTTACATAATGAGCTTTGATAATAATCTTGGATTAATTAAATCAATGGCTCGTCGATTGCCAAAAAATAAAAGGCTATATGTATATTATGAATCGTCAAGTGAAGCAGCAGCCACTGATTTGGCTGCTTACGGAATTAAGACTGTTTTGTTTAAAGATGGTTTCAAATTAATATTTGATTTAATTCCAAAGATAATGGCAAGTAATGTTGTTTTTTGTGACAACTACTTTCCTTTCATGGGTGGAATTGCCCATCCTAAGGACTTAAAAGTCGTTCAATTATGGCATGCCAACGGGGCAATTAAGAAGTTTGGTTGGGAAGATGCTTCAACTAAAGATAGAAGTGCTTCTGATAAACGTCGTTTCCAAAAAGTTTATAACAGCTTTGACGAATACGTGGTTGCTTCTGAAACAATGGGCCATGTGTTTGAGAACAGTTACCATGTTTCCTTCGATAAAATGAAGATGATTGGTTATCCAAGATCTGACAGATTATTTAAGGAAAAATGGCAAAAGATTGCTAGAAGACGTGTTTATAGTATTGCTCCCCAATTAAAGGACAAACGAGTAATTCTATACGCACCAACATATCGTGATGAAGGAAAGTCATTTAATCCACCTAAGGGTGTTATTAAGGCTTTATCAAATGATCCAAATGCAATGGTAGTTGTAAAGCTACATCCACTTCTAAAGGACTTAGAAGAGAAGTTGCAAAAAGAATCAAAAAATCCAAATGTGATGTTTTCAAATCAATTATCTACAACTGATTTGTTGGCTGTAACTGATACCTTGGTAACTGACTATTCATCAGTTGCTTTTGATTATTCACTATTGCCTAATGCACATTCTCTATTGTTCTTTATGTTTGATTTAGATCAATATAAACAAAATCCAGGGATTCAAGATGACTTGTTGAATTGGCTACCTACGAAACCAATTACATCCTTGGATGACCTAAGAACAGCAATTAGTGAAGATGAACAAACAGATTTTACCAATTTCAATCACCATTGGAATAAATACAATGATGGTTTTGCAACAAGTCGAGTAATCGACAGATATATTAAAACTTTAAAGTAAAGGAAGTGTGATCGACTTGAAGGAAGTCATTACATTAATTAAAGAGCAAATTCAAAATTTACCAATAATGTTTAGAGTCTCAAAGTATCAAGATAAGTCTGATTACCAAAGTCATTATCTAGGTATTGTTTGGGCATACCTATACCCAATTATTCAAATCTTAATCTACTGGTTAGTATTCGGTGTTGGTTTGAAGAAGGGTACATCTGGTAGTGTTGATTACCTAACTTGGATGGTTATCGGTATTACTCCATGGTTCTACATGAACAGTGTTACTTTGGACGCTTCAAAGAGTATCTACCAACAAGTTGGTATGGTTTCAAAAATGAAGTTCCCAGTTAGTGTATTACCATCAATCAAGATTTTAACTAACTTAAGTTCATTCTGGGCAATGCTTGCATGTTCAATTATCTTAGGTTACCTAAAGGGTGGAGTACTACCTAACTTGTACTGGATTCAATGGCTATACTACTTCTTTGCAATGATTTGCTGGCTATTAGCATTTGGTATCTTTAACTCAACTGTAACTATTCTTGTTCGTGATTACCGTATCTTCTTACAATCAATCATGAGAGTATTGTTCTACATGTCAGGAGTGCTATTTAACTTTGAAACAAACGCATTCCCAGCATTCTTTGTAAGATTCTTACAATTAAACCCATTCTTCTACATTGTTTCTGGATTTAGAGAATCAATGCTAGGTGAAGCATGGTTCTGGCAAAAGCCAATGTTGATGTTAATCTTCTGGCTAACCGTATTATTCTTCCTATTGGTTGGATCACATCTACACTACAAGTTCAGAGCTCGTTTCGTGGATTACATTTAGTTAAAGTTAAAAGGATTGAAATTGTTGTATGATGAAAATTAAGAAAAAAGTGGTTAGATTTATTAAGAAGTCAATTCGTCGAGTATTGATTTTAATTAATAATGTATTAATTGCTTTACCAGTAAAGAAGAATTTAGTTGTTTTTGAAAGTTTCCAAGGAAAAGATATTAACGATAACCCCGCAGCTATCTATGAAAAATGGATTAAAAAGTATCCGGAAGACAAATCTAAGGCTTACTTTGTTGTGAGAAAAGCTAATTACAAAACTTTTAAGGGATTATATCCTGATATTAAAATGGTTAAAAAGTTCATGCCTAAATGGGTATGGGTAATGGCCAGAGCTAACTTCTGGGTATTTAATTCTAGAACACCAAAATGGTGGAATAAGAATAAGGGTACTGTTTACATGCAAACTTGGCATGGTACTCCTTTAAAGAAATTAGGTACCGATATTGAAAATGTTATGATGCCTGGTACTAATACTGAAAAGTACAAGTTAAACTTTACTAATGAAGCTCATCGTTGGGATTACTTGATTGCACCTAATCAATACTCTAAAGATATTTTTGCTAGAGCTTTTGATTTTAATAACAAATTCTTGGATATTGGATACCCAAGAAATGACGTTTTATATTATGGTGACAATCAAGACAACATTAGTAAACTTAAGAAAAAATACCTTGGTAGAGATGATTTAAACGTAATTACCTATGCACCAACTTGGCGTGATGATAATTACAAACGTAAGGGTGTTTACAACTTTGAACTACCATTTAGTTTGAAGACTTTCTTCGAACAAGTTGATCAAAATACTGTATTAATTATCAGACCACATTATCTTGTAAAAGATTTCATTGATATTAAGGGCTTTGAAGATCGTGTTTATATCATGGTCGAAGAAGACATCAGTGATTTATACTTAATGTCAGATTTATTGATTACAGATTATTCATCAGTAATGTTTGACTATGCTAACTTAAAACGACCAATGTTATTCTACGCATATGATTTGAAGCATTACGAAGATGACATTCGAGGATTCTACTTCGACTACAGAACCGAATTACCTGGACCTGTTGTTGAAGACGAAGATGATTTTTACAAGCAAATTGATGCATTTAACAAGGAAAAGAAGTATTCTGAATACGATAAGAAGTATGAAGAATTCTACGAAAAATACTGTGGATGGGAATCTGCAGATTCTTCAGAAAAATTTGTTGATGAAATGAGGATGATTAGTAATGACAAGTAAGTTTTTAATCGGATCTCACGTTAGCATGAATGGCTCAACTATGTTTTTAGGTTCTGCTAAAGAAGCTGACAGCTATGGTGAAAATGCATTTATGGTTTACACTGGTGCCCCTCAAAACACTAGAAGAAAACCAATAGATGAATTAAGAGCCGAAGACGGTAAAGAATACATGAAAGAACATGGTATTTTAGAAACCGTTGTTCATGCTCCATACATCATTAATTTAGGTAATGTTACCAAACCACAAAACTTTAAGTTTGGCGTTGATTTCTTACACGAAGAAGTTAAGCGTGCTGAGGCCATTGGTGCAACACAAATTGTGTTACATCCAGGTTCTCATGTTGGTGAAGGTGCAGATAAAGCAATTGCTCAAATTGCCAAAGGATTAAACGAAGTAATTGAACCTGATCAAAAGGTGCAAATTGCTTTAGAAACTATGGCGGGTAAGGGAACTGAAGTTGGCCGTACCTTTGAGGAGATTGCACAAATTATTGATGGTGTTAAGGATAACGATAAAGTATCCGTTACTTTCGACACTTGTCATACTAACGATGCTGGTTACAATGTTAAAGAAGACTTTGATGGTGTATTAAACGAATTCGATCACGTAATCGGTTTAGATCGATTAAAGGTTGTTCATTTAAATGATTCAAAGAATGATTTTGGTAGCCATAAGGATAGACACGAAATTATTGGATTAGGAACGATTGGTTTCGATGCTTTGAACTATGTTGCTCATCATGAAGCATTAGTTGATGTTCCAAAGATCATGGAAACACCTGCTGTTGCTATTGAAGGCACTAAAAAGAAAGTTTCACCACATTATTTCGAAGTTAAAATGTTAAAAGAACAAAAATTCAATAACAATTTAATGGATGATATTTTAAACCAATAAAAAAAGAGCTTAACAGCTCTTTTTTTATTTATATGAATCTAGGTCTAAGCTTTCCATAATGACGGTAGCAGTTTCTTCGATTGATTTATCATGAACATCAATGATTAAGCAACCTAGTTTGTGGTATAAATTGTTGGCATATTCTAATTCTTCATCAATGTTTTTAGAGTTGGAATATGGTGTATCCTCATCGATACCGTAAGAAGCCATTCTAGCTTTGCGGATTTTTTGAATATCTTTAGTAACGCTAGTAAGTCCGATGATTTTCTTTGGATCTACATCAAAGACTTCTTTAGGTAATTGGATGGTAGGGCCAATTGGAACGTTTGATACCTTTAATTGCTTATTAGCTAGGTATAGTGATAAAGGGGTCTTAGAAGTTCTAGAAATTCCCAAAATGACAACGTCAGCTTTTGTAAGGTTTTGTGGATTACTGCCATCATCGTTTTCAACGGAGAATTCCATTGCTTCAATTCTTTTGAAATAATCATCATTTAAATCGTGGACCAAACCACTAACCCGTTCAGGGTTGAAACCTAACTGATTACTAATGGCCTTCATTGGTTTTTGAACACAATCGACGTTTTGTAATTGATTAGCCATTGAAAAGTCTTCGATTGATTTACTTAGATCAGCGTTAACTAGGGTATGAAAGATAACGGCTTCTTTTTGCTTAGCAATTTTTAAGATACCACTTAGCATTGATTCGGTAGTGATAAATGGGTATCGTTCGTATGAAATATCAGCACTTTCGAATTGTGCACCTGCGGTTTTGGCCACTTGCATCGCTGTTTCACCACTAGAATCTGAGATGGCAAAGATATTAATATGTTTCAATAAAATCACTCCTTTTTTACGACTATATTATATCTAAAAAACTGTCATAAAAGTAGTTTTAAATTGAAAAGTAATATTGACGTTATAAATATTGTTTTGTATAATTATTAAGAACAGTTTTAATAAATAAAAGATTAACTGTTGTATTTCGAGCTCGGAGGGAGGGAATTTTCATATGTCAAAAACAGTCGTTCGTAAAAACGAATCTCTTGATGATGCTCTTCGTCGTTTCAAACGTACAGTTTCCAAGAACGGTACTTTACGTGAATACCGTAAACGAGAATTCTACGAAAAACCAAGTGTTAAACGTAAATTAAAATCTGAAGCAGCAAGAAAGCGCAACAACAAGAAAAAAAGCCGTCGCTTTTAATTACTAAAAACGTTCCTGTTATTTCAGGGACGTTTTTTTTGCTAAAACTAAGCAGAATATTTTGAAAGAGGGAAACTATAATGAGTATCGCTACGAATCTTAATGAAGATCTTAAAAATGCAATGAAGGAACACAACAAAACTGCTTTGAACGTTATTCGTTCTCTAAAATCAGCCCTAACTAACGAAAAAGTTGCTTTAGGTCATGATTTAAGTGATGACGAAGAACTAACTGTTATCAGTCGTGAAGTTAAGCAAGTTAAGGAATCTATTGCTGAATTCAAAGATGGTGGTAGAGATGATTTAGTTGCCGAACAAGAAGAACAATTAGCTGTGCTAAGCAAGTACGCTCCAAAACAAATGTCAAAAGAAGAAATTGACAAGGTAGTTGAAGAAACTATCAGTGAAGTTGGCGCTTCAGCAATGTCTGATTTTGGTAAAGTAATGGGTGCTATCATGCCAAAGGTTAAGGGTAAAGCTGACGGAAACGAAGTTAACCAATCTGTAAAAGCTCACTTAAGCTAATTATTTATAAAGTGTGGTTGTGTTAGGTCGCAATCACGCTTTGTTAGTACATATTAATAACTTTTTTAAAGTCAAAATCTGTGCTAATATTTGATTATCAATAAAAAAGGGGTCGCTATATTGACAGAACAAACTGAAGTAACCAAAGAATTTATTATTCATAATTTAGATTTTGAACCTAAGCTATTAGGGGCACAAAATAAATACGTTACAATTCTTGAAGAGGGTATGGAAGTATCAATTAATGCTTTTGGAACAAATGTAAAGGTATCCGGAAGTGAAGATAATGTTAATAAAGTTATTTCAATTTTTAAGAACTTAATGGACTTAATTCAAAATGGTGTTACATTGAATAGCAGTGACTTTGTATCTGCTATGAATATGGCTAAAAATGATACGTTAAGTTATTTTAAAGAGCTATACAATCAAATATTAATTAAGGACTTTAAAGGTAAACCAGTTCGTGTAAAGAACTTTGGTCAACGACAATATGTTCAGTCCGTAAAGCGTAATGATATTACCTTTGGAATTGGACCTGCCGGTACTGGTAAAACATACTTAGCTGTGGTTATGGCAATTGCAGCATTAAAACACGGTGACGTCGAAAAGATTATTTTGACTAGACCTGCCGTAGAAGCCGGTGAAAGCTTAGGTTTTCTACCCGGTGACTTAAAAGAAAAGGTCGATCCATATTTAAGACCAATTTACGATGCTCTTCATTCAATTCTAGGAAGAGAACACACTGCTAGGTTGATGGAAAGAGGAGTTATTGAAATTGCACCGTTAGCCTATATGCGTGGTAGAACATTGGACTCAGCATTTGTTATCTTAGATGAAGCACAAAATACAACAACAGCTCAAATGAAGATGTTCCTAACTCGTCTAGGATTTGGTTCTAAGATGATTGTTAATGGTGATATCTCTCAAATTGATTTACCAAAACATGCAAGTAGTGGTTTGGTTCAAGCTCAATCAATCTTACAAAATGTTGAAAAAATTCGCTTTGTTAAGTTTGATTCTAAAGACGTTGTTAGACATCCGGTAGTCGCTAGAATCATCGATGCATACGAAGAATATCAACAAAAATAGAAATTTTATAACAGGAGTACCAGAATGGATTTAGAAATTTACGATAAGACAAAAGACGGTGTAGACCAAAAGCACATCGATTTAGTGGAAGATGTATTGCAATTTGCTAGCAAAGCATTAGACCTTAAGGATAATACTGAAATGTCAGTAACTTTCGTTAATAATGACGAAATTAAGGAAATTAACAGTAAGTATCGTGGTGTTGACCGCGCAACTGATGTTATTAGTTTTGCGATTGAAGACGGTGATGATGATTTTCCATTAATTATGGATGATGAAATGGCCGCAGAAATCCCAGAAAACATTGGTGACATCTTTGTTTCAATCGATAAGGTTGCTGAACAAGCAGAATTTTTAGACCACTCATACGAACGTGAATTAGGTTTCCTTGTTGTTCATGGATTCCTACACTTAAACGGTTATGATCACATGAAGCAAGAAGATGAAGACGTTATGTTCCCATTGCAAAGAAAGATCATGGATGACTATGGGCTTAAAAGATAAAAAAGTAGTCAGAAAAAATCGTAGTTTCGCTGAATCATTTAAGCACGCTTTTGATGGTTTGGTGATATTATGCAAGACAGAACGTAACTTTAGATTTCATCTAATTGCATCTTTAATCGTAGTGATTATTTCGTTTATTCTTAAGATTGATTTGAGCCAATGGGTTTGGATTTTGTTAGCAATATTTATTGTCTTAATCGCTGAAGTTGTAAATACGTTATGTGAATCAATTGTTAATTTAATTGTTGGTAATAAGTATGATGAGATTGCCAAGAAGGCAAAAGACGTAGCTGCAGCAGGTGTGGTTATTGCGTCAATCTTTGCAGCAATCATCGGATTATTGGTATATGTTCCAATTATATTTGGACTTTAACAACACGGAGGAATTATTATGGAATTTGATCCAAACTTTCATTCAGGATTTGTAGCAATCGTTGGTAGACCAAACGTTGGTAAATCAACATTTTTAAACCGTATTATCGGTCAAAAGATTGCGATTATGAGTGATAAAGCACAAACAACTAGAAATAAGATTCAAGGTGTATACACTGATGATGAATCACAAATTGTTTTCTTAGATACACCAGGAATTCACAAACCAAATAATAAATTAGATGATTTCATGGAAAAATCAGCTTTCTCAGCTTTAAAAGAAGTCGATGCTGTTTTATTCATGGTAAGTGCCACCGAAACTAGAGGTGCCGGTGATAACTTTATTATCAATCGTTTAAAAGAAATTGATAAGCCAGTATATCTAATCATTAATAAGATTGATGAAATCAATCCAAACAAGTTGTTGAGTATCATGGATATTTACAAGAAGGCACTTGATTGGAAAGAAGTTTTCCCAATCTCTGCACTACAAGGTAACAACGTTGATGAACTAATGGACAACTTGAAGCAATTATTGCCAGCTGGTCCACAATACTACCCAGAAGATGAAGTAACTGATCACCCAGAACGTTTTATCGTTGCTGAACTAATCAGAGAAAAAATCTTAATGTTAGCAAGAGACGAAATTCCTTACTCAATTGCAATTGATATCTTAAGCATGAAGACTAAGGAAAACGGTAATGTTGATATCCAAGCTGACATCTTAGTGGATCGTCCGGGTCAAAAGGGAATCTTAATTGGTAAGCAAGGCTCAATGCTTAAGAAGATTGGAACACTTGCTAGACAAGACATCGAAGATTTATTAGGTAGCAAGGTCTACTTAAAACTTTGGGTTAAGGTTCATCCAGGATGGCGTAATGAATCATCTGTTCTTAAGTCATTAGGATACAAGAAAGATAATTACTAAAATTTTAAAAATGGTCGGTGAATAAAGATGGATTCACAAACATATATGAATTTTCACGGTATTTTACTATATCGAAAGAATTTCAAAGAAAATGATATGTTAGTTAAGTTTTTAACGGCCGAGGCAGGCAAGAAGATGTTTTTCATCCGAGGTGCTCGTAAAAGAGGATTTAAGATGATGGCGGATATCTTGCCTTTTACCTATGGTACGTATTCTGGAAAGATAAATGCTGAAAACTTATCTTATATTTATAGTGGATTAGATACTGACCATTATGAAAATATTAGCGAGGATATTTTCTTAAACGCTTATGCTACGTACATTATGTCTTTAGTCGACGTTGCTTTTCCCGATTCAACACCAATTCCACACTGGTTTAACCAGTTATTCGCAGCATTACGATTAATTGATAACGGTGTTGATCCAGAGGTGATTACCAATATATGTGAAATTCAACTATTAGGTGAGTTTGGTGTTCAACCAGAATTAAGGGGATGTGCCATTTGTGGTCGGACTGATCTTAACTTTGACTATTCTGAAGCCTATGGTGGATTGATTTGTCAAAATCATTTCCAATTAGATGCTAACCGTTTGCACCTAGATCAAAAGACTATTTATTATTTACGTCGTTTTTCAATTATTGATTTAAACAAATTGGGAAATGTTAATGTAAATGATAATACAAAGCAAAATTTAAGAATGCTTCTCGATAAGATTTACTCTGATTCCGTTGGGATTCATTTGAAGAGTAAAAGTTTCTTAGATCAAATGAATGACCTAAGATTATAGAATTGATTTTTTAGCAATTGTAAACTATAATTGAATTAAATAAATACGAATGGTAATGACAAAAGAGGGTCATTGAATAAAATGATATTCAGCGATAGTAGGACAGTGTGAGCTACTTGCATTTTTCGATGATTGGCACTTTTTGAACCAAAGAAATCAAGCTGCTGACGAAAGTCAGAAGTAGGGTGGAACCGCGAATAATCGTCCCTATGTAAACTGTATTTAAGTATACTTTTTGCATAGGTTTTTTTTATGCCATTCGTTTATTAGGAGGAAGTAACATGACAGAAAAGTTGTCAATGCAAGACATCATTTTAAAATTACAACAATACTGGTCATCACAAGGTTGTATGTTAATGCAAGCATACGATACTGAAAAAGGTGCCGGAACTATGAGTCCATACACATTCTTACGTGCAATTGGACCTGAACCATGGAACGCAGCATACGTTGAACCTTCTAGAAGACCTGCTGATGGTAGATATGGTGAAAACCCTAACCGTTTATACCAACATCACCAATTCCAAGTAATCATGAAACCATCTCCTGAAAACATTCAAGAACTATACTTGGATAGTTTAAAAGAACTTGGCATTAACCCAGAAGAACACGATATTCGTTTCGTTGAAGATAACTGGGAAAACCCATCAATGGGTTGTGCCGGTGTTGGTTGGGAAATTTGGCTAGATGGAATGGAAGTTACTCAATTTACTTACTTCCAAATTGTAGGTGGTCAAGAAATGAACCCTGTTGCTTCAGAAATCACATACGGTCTAGAAAGACTTGCTTCATATGTTCAAGACGTTAACAACGTTTTTGAACTAGAATGGAGTGATGGCGTGAAGTACGGTGATATCTTCAAGGAACCTGAATACGAACACTCAAAATACAGTTTCGAAGAAAGCAACCAAGAAATGTTACTAAAGATGTTTGATGACTTCGAAACAGAAGCTAAAAAACAAATCGCAAATGGTCTAGTTCACCCTGCATACGACTACGTTCTAAAATGTAGCCATACATTTAACCTATTGGATGCCAGAGGTGCCGTTTCAGTTACTGAACGTGCCGGATATCTTTCAAGAATCAGAAGAATGGCCAGAGAAATTGCTAAGGCATTCATTGCTGAAAGAAAGAAACGTGGCTTCCCACTTATTAAAGATGAAAAATTAAGACAATCTCTTCTAAAAGATGATGAAAACAAGGAGGAAAAATAATGGCTCACACATTTTTACTTGAAATTGGACTAGAAGAAATGCCAGCTCATGTGGTAACTCCTAGTATCAAACAATTAGTTAAGAAGACTGAAGATTACTTAAAAGATCAAAGAATTGATTTTGATGCTGTTAAGCCATTCTCAACTCCTCGTCGTTTAACTATTCAAATTGAAGGTTTGGCTGACAAACAACCAGATGTAAACGAAACTGTAAAGGGTCCCGCTAAGAAAATTGCTTTAGATGACGAAGGTAACTGGTCAAAAGCTGCCATCGGTTTCACTAAGGGACAAGGACTAAGCACAGACGACATTACATTTAAAGAAGTTAAAGGTACTGAATATGTTTTCGTCGAAAAACATATTGCTGGAAAACCAGTTAAAGAAGTTCTAATGGGACTAAAGGACGTCATCACAAGTATGACTTTCCCAACATTAATGAAGTGGAACGTTTACCGTTTAGACTTTATCCGTCCAATTAGATGGATGGTAGCTCTATTAGATGATGAAGTACTACCAATTCAAATTCTAGACGTAACTGCTTCAAACGTAAGTCGTGGTCATAGATTCTTAGGTCAAGACACAACTATTAATTCAGCTGACGAATACGAAGAAAAGTTAAAAGAACAATTCGTTATGGTTGATGCGCAAAAGCGTAAAGACTTAATCGTTAAGCAAATCAAAGAAATTCAAGATGAAAATAACTGGGTAATTAACATTAACCCAGGCCTACTTGAAGAAGTTAACAACTTAGTTGAATGGCCAACTGCTTTCTTTGGTAAGTTTGATGAAAAATACTTACAACTACCTTCAGAAGTACTAATTACTTCAATGAAGGATAACCAAAGATTCTTCTATGTTAACGATCAAAATGGTAACATCTTACCATTCTTTATTTCCGTTAGGAACGGAAACAATGAATACATCGAAAACGTTATCGCTGGTAACGAAAAAGTACTTACTGCACGTCTTGAAGATGCAATGTTCTTCTACCAAGAAGATCAAGCTAAAGACATTGACTTCTACGTTAACAAGCTAAAGAAGGTCAGCTTCCACGATAAGATTTCAACTATGTATGAAAAAATGCAACGTGTTGAAAAGATTGCCGAAGTAATTGGTGAACATGCTAAACTAAGCAACCAAGAACTAAAAGATGTTAAACGTGCTGCTCAAATTTACAAGTTTGACTTAGTAACTGGTATGGTTGGTGAGTTCTCTGAACTACAAGGTGTAATGGGTGAAAAATACGCTCTATTGAAGGGTGAAAATGAAGCCGTTGCAACTGCAATTCGTGAACACTACATGCCAATTTCAGCTACAGGTGAACTACCAGCAACCAAGGTTGGTTCAGTTCTTTCTCTAGCTGATAAGTTTGACAGTATCCTAACATTCTTTGCTGCTGGTATGATTCCAAGTGGATCAAATGACCCATACGCATTGAGAAGACAAGCTAACGGTATCGTTAGAATTGTTAAGAATGAAGAACTAAACTTCAACCTAACTGAAATGATGGAAGCATTCATCAAGGCTGAAAAGGATGCCAATGTTGCTCCTGACTTGGACCAAAACAAGGAAATTGGTGAAATCGTTTCATTTATCAAGGACAGAATTGTTAAGCAATTAAAGGCCGATAAGATTAGACATGATATTATTGATGCCGCTGGTCACTCAAGAAACGATAACATTGAATTTATCTTTAGCGTTGCTGACATTCTAAACGAACACAAGGAAGACGATAACTTCAAGGAATCAGTTGAAGCGCTAACTCGTGTTCTAAGAATTTCAGAAAAACAAGATTTTGCTTCTGATGACTTAAATGTTGATGAATCATTATTCGAAAATGATTCTGAAAAGAACCTTCATTCAAATGTTGAAGCAATCTCAATTGACTTCTTTGGTTTAAGTGCAAACGATGAATACAACAAGTTATTTGACTTGAAGGATTCAATTAACGATTACTTTGACCAAACAATGGTTATGGCTAAAGATGAAAACGTTAAGAACAATCACTTGCGTGAACTAACTAAGTTATCTAACATGATTAACTGGTTTGCTGACTTAAACCAACTAATCGTAAAATAGAATTGATAGACAAACCTATGATGGGTTGATAAAATACTGTATAATATTTACTCGTATTTTGAACAAAAGTCGCACTAAAATTGGTGCGACTTTTATCAGTGAAAGGAGATATGCTGATAATGATTCCTGAAGAAGTAATTGATCAGATTAGAAATGAGACAAACATTGCTGATGTGGTTGGCCAATTTGTTTCATTGAAAAAGTCTGGTAGCAATCTTTTTGGTATATGTCCATTTCATAGTGAAAACACGGCATCATTTTCTGTTAATGAACAAAAACAAATTTTTCACTGTTTTAGTTGTGGAAGAGGTGGAAATGTCTTTAAGTTTATGATGGAAATGGAAAATCTTTCATACCCAGAAGCGGTGATGAGAGTTGCTGATATGCAGGGAATTGAAATTCCTGATCAATACAAGCATTCCAAGAAGTCAAAGACAAACGTTAATCCACTTGAGAAAAAATTAATCGACATGCATGAACAAGCCACTGAATTGTATAGTCATATTTTGATGAATACTGAGGTTGGTCAACCTGCATTAGATTATTTACATGAGCGTGGATTAACTGATGAGACCATTAAATTCTTCCGTTTGGGATTTGCCCCTAAGGAACAAATCTTAAATAAGTTTTTGGAAAATAAGCAGTTTCAATATGATGACATGAGAAAGTCTGGATTATTTATTGAGACAGATGATGGTAAACTTCGTGATCGTTTCTTTGACCGAATTATGTTTCCAATCAAAAATGAGTTTGGCAATTTAATTGGTTTTTCAGGGCGTGTGATGGATAAAAACGCTTCAACAGCAAAGTATCTAAACAGTCCCGAAACTGACATTTTCAATAAACGAAAAGTCTTATTCAACCTTTCGGATGCCAAGACTACCATTCAAAAACAAAAGAATGTTATTTTGTTTGAAGGATTTATGGATGTGATATCCGCTTATCAATCAGGTGTAACCAACGGAATTGCTTCAATGGGAACAAGTCTTACCAGTGAACAAATTGCTACACTTAAACGTTTAACACCGAGCGTCAGTGTTTGTTATGATGGTGATGCACCGGGACAAAACGCGATTAATCGAGCATTGTCATTACTTGCTAATACAGATTTATCACTAGGTGTTATTCAAATGCCTGAGGGAATTGATCCCGATGAATATCGTAAACAGTATGGTGAAGAAAAGTTTGCTAGTTACATGCATTCCGCTTATGAATCACCACTATCGTTTAAGATGCGATACTTCAAGTTAAACCGTAACTTGGACAACGAAACTGACCAAATTAGTTATATTAATGATGTCTTACAGGAAGTTGCTAAGATTTCCGATCCTTTGGAAAGAGACATTTATGTTAATCAATTATCTGACCAGTTTAACTTGAACAAGTTAGATTTAACCAATCGAATGAATACCTATATTCAGAAGAATAATATTAACAAGTCGATTCAAAAATCGAGGGACGAACCTCAACAAGGTCATCCAGTCATTCAACCAATTGATAATGTTAGATCACACAGTAAGGTTGAGTTGGCAGAACTCTATCTATTCAATCGGATTTTAATGTCACGAGAAATGTGGCAACATTTGATGAGTAAAGATGGTTTTGCTTTTGTGGATGATGATTTTCAACTTCTGTACACATTGGCACAAGGATATATGTCAACGCATGACGAATATAAATCAGCTGAGTTTCAAGACTTCATCAAAGAAGAAAAGTTACAAAATATGTTGATTAATATTGAGATGTTACCGTTGAGCGATGCACCAAATAAAGAAGAGGTTGACGATTATGTTAATATAATAATGAATGAGGCGCCAATCGATGTTCAGCTTAAGAACAAACAAGCTGAATTGAATGATGCCAAGAAGCTAGGGGATGTTGATAAACAAACTGAACTAGCGATGGAAATCATCGAGTTACAAAGACAAAAGCAGTTGAACGACAGATTGTAATTTAGGAGGCACTTTAATGGCTGAAAAGAAGTTAAACAAGAAAGAACTAAAAGAATCAACCAATGCTTTAATTAAGAAGCAAAAGAAAGTTGGACACGTCACTTATGACGATGTTAATGACACTATCGCTGTGCCATTCAAGCTAACTAAGAATGAAATGTACGAATTACTAGAAAAAATCGAAGATGCTGGTATCAGTGTTGTTGATAAAAATGGTGAACCAGATCCACGTGCCTTAGAAGCAGCTAAAAAGGTTACTCAAGCTGAATTAAAGAATTCAGGTTCTGCTCCAACTGGTGTTAAGATTAATGATCCAGTTAGAATGTACCTAAAAGAAATTGGACGCGTACCTCTTCTAACAGCTGACCAAGAAGTTAATTTAGCTCTTCGTATTGAAGAAGGCGACGAAGAGGCTAAGCAAGAATTAGCTGAAGCTAACCTTCGTTTGGTTGTTTCAATTGCTAAGCGTTATGTTGGTCGTGGTATGCAATTCTTGGACTTGATTCAAGAAGGTAACATGGGTCTAATGAAAGCCGTAGAAAAGTTTGATTACAGAAAAGGTTTCAAGTTCTCAACTTACGCTACTTGGTGGATTAGACAAGCAATTACACGTGCGATTGCTGACCAAGCTAGAACTATTAGAATTCCAGTTCACATGGTTGAAACAATCAACAAATTAATCCGTATTCAAAGACAATTACTTCAAGATTTAGGTCGTGAACCTACACCTGAAGAAATTGGTGCCGAAATGGATATGCCAACTCAAAAAGTTAGAAGCATTCTAAAGATTTCTCAAGAACCTGTTTCTCTAGAAACACCAATTGGTGAAGAAGATGACTCTCACTTAGGTGACTTTATCGAAGACCAAGATGCAACTAGTCCTGCTGACCACGCTGCATATGAATTACTAAAGGAACAACTTGAAGGTGTCCTAGATACTTTAACTGACCGTGAAGAAAACGTTCTAAGATTACGTTTTGGATTAGACGATGGTCGTACTAGAACTCTTGAAGAAGTTGGTAAGGTGTTTGGTGTTACTCGTGAAAGAATTAGACAAATTGAAGCTAAGGCTTTGAGAAAGCTACGCCACCCATCCAGAAGTAAACAACTAAAGGATTTCCTTGAATAATATTAAAACAGATAGCATTTGCTATCTGTTTTTTATTTTCTATAGCGGTTATAATATAAATAATAACAAAGTAGAAAAAGGTGTTTTTATGGACGCAAATAAGTTATCTCAAAGATTGAAAGTAGTTGCAGATTTTGTTCCGCAAAATAGTCGAGTTGCAGACATTGGTTCAGATCATGCCTACTTGCCAGTTTATTTGATGAAACAAAAACAAATTGAATTTGGAATTGCCAGTGAGGTTGCTAAAGGACCTCTAGACAACGCAATTCAAGAAATTAAGGCTGAGGGCCTAAGTGATCGAATTGATACAAGATTAGCTGATGGTCTATTATCAGTACAACCTGAGGATAAAATTGATTGTGTTACCATTGCCGGAATGGGTGGAACTCTAATCAAAAACATTCTAGAAAATGGTAAGTCACACTTATCAGGTGACGAATTGTTGATACTTCAACCAAACGTTGGTGAAGACCGTCTAAGAACATGGTTAATGAATAACCAATATGAAATCAGTGATGAAACTATCTTAAGAGAAGATGGTCACACTTATGAAATTATTGTGGCGAAGAAAACTGATGAACCTGTTAAATACTCACAACAAGAAATTAAGTTTGGCCCATATTTATTGAAACAACATTCAGATGTATTTGTTGAAAAATGGGAAAATGAAATTGAAAGAATTGAAATGGTCATTCAACAAATGAACTTGGCAAAGCATGATAAACCAGTCGACAAGATTAATTCAATGAAGAAGGAAATTGAGGAAATTAAAGAGGTGTTATAAATGAAAGCATTCGACTTAATTAACCAGTTTGAAAAATTTGCACCAAAGGACATCGCGGTTGAAAACGACCCGATCGGTTTGCAAATCGGATCGATTAATCAAGAAATTCACAAGGTATTGGTTACCTTAGACGTTAGACCAGAAGTCGTACAAGAAGCGATTGACAATAATTGCGATATGATTTTTTCACATCATCCAGCAATGTTTAGACCCGTTAAGAATATGGATTTAGATGTCCCACAAAACAAGATGTATGCCGATATCATTAAGCACAACATCGTTGTTTATTCAGCCCACACCAATTTGGACAATGCCGATGGCGGGATGAACGACTGGTTAGCTGAAGCGATGGACCTAAGAAACGTTGAAGGACTAGTTAGCCAAGGTGAATACGAAGGTGTTGAATACTTTATGGGTCGAATTGGTGAACTAAAGGAAACAACCACAGTTGAACAATTTGCTCGTAATTGTAAGGAATACTTCAATGTTTCCGGTCTTAGACTAATCAGTCATGAATTGAATAAACCAGTCAAAAAGGTTGCTGTACTAGGTGGTGACGGTGGTAAGTTCTATAACATTGCCAAAGATAAAGAAGCAGACATTTATGTTACCGGTGATGTTTATTATCATGTTGGTCATGACATGATTGCAGACCATATGTCAGTTGTCGATCCTGGCCACCATATCGAAAGTATTTGCAAACCATATCTAGCAGAAATGTTTAAAGAGTGGGCAAAAGATTATGAATGGCCAATAGATGTGATAGAATCTTCTATAAACACTGATCCATATCAATTTATTTAGGGGGAAACACCATGAGTAAGTATGAAGACTTAGTACCTCGTTTTTTGAGATACGTTAAGATTAACACACGCTCTGATGAAAGCAGTACTAACATTCCATCAGCAGACCGTGAAACAGTATTTTTAAACCAATTAAAGGAAGAATTAAAAGAAATTGGTTTATCTAACGTAAGAACAAATGAAGAAAGTGCATATGTATTTGCGACCTTACCTTCAAACATCGATAAAGATGTAAAGAAGATTGGTTTCATTTCACATATTGATACTGCTGATTTTAATTCAGAAAATGTGAACCCACAATTTGTAGAAAATTATGATGGAAAATCAAATATCAAATTAGGTAATGGTGAATACAACTTAGATCCAAACGTATTTGAAAGTCTACATAAGTATTCTGGTGATACTCTTATCACAACTGATGGAACCACTTTATTAGGAGCGGACGACAAGTCAGGAGTTTCAGAAATCATTTCATCAATGAAGTACTTAATTGACCATCCAGAAATTAAGCACGGTGAAATCGAAGTTGGTTTCGGTCCAGACGAAGAAATTGGAACTGGTTCATTGAATTTTAATGTTGAAGATTTTGGTGCTGATATGGCATACACTGTTGACGGTGGGGCTAAGGGTCAATTACAATACGAAACCTTTAACGCAGCTGGTGCAACTGTTGAAATTAAAGGAACCGATGTCCATCCTGGCGAAGCCAAGGATGTTATGGTTAACGCAGCTCTATTAGCAATGGAATTCAATGCTAAACTACCTGCATACGAAAGACCAGAATACACTGATGGTAAAGAAGGATTCTACTTCTTACTTGAAATTAACGGTACTCCAGACGAAACTAAGATGTCATACATTATCAGAGATCACGACAGAAATCGTTTTGAAGAAAGAAAACAATACTTCAAGAAAATCGCTGATGAAATGAACCAACGCTTCGATTATGATCGTGTCCATGTTGAAGTAAAAGATCAATACTACAACATGGCAGAGGTGATCGAAAAGAACATGGAAGTTGTTGATTTAGCCAAGGAAGCAATGACCAATGTTGACGTTAAGCCAGACATTTTCCCAGTTCGTGGGGGAACTGACGGTTCAACAATCTCATTTAAGGGATTACCAACGCCAAACTTGTTTGCTGGTGGTGAAAACATGCACGGTCGTTTTGAATACGTATCCGTTCAAACAATGGAAAAAGCATGTGACGTCATCATTGAAATCGCTAAGTTGAACGCAGAAAAATAATTAGTCAAAAAAGGTCAAAATAATTTGATTTAATGTGACCTTTTGGTAAAATTTACCTATGAGATGAATTTCTCATAGGTATTTTTTTATTAAGTAGGTGAAATAATTGAATCCAGATGAATTAACAGAAGCAGTATCACAAGCGCTAGCAGAAGCACAAAAGGTAGCTGCTAATCGCAAACATCAAGAAATCACAATTACCCATTTATTCAAGGTATTAGTTCAACCAGGTGAATTAGCAAGACAAATTTTTGCTGAATCCGGGATGGACGTAGATGATTTCGAAAAGCAATTAGATCAACAACTAGATGAAATTGCAACGGTAGATGGCCAAGGCGTGACCTATGGACAAAATATTTCATCCAGTATGTTAGAACTATTACAAAATGCTGAAAAAGAAAAAACGAACTTGGGTGACGGCTATGTTGCTGTTGATACATTAGTAATTGCATTAATGGATACAAATGGTAACAAGGTCGTTGATTATGTTAAAGACCAAGGAATTACAAAGAAAAAGATTGAAGAAGTAGTAGAAAATATTAGGGGAGGCGAAAAGGTGACTTCAAAGAATCAAGAAGATAATTATCAAGCACTTAAGAAATACGGTGTGGACTTGGTTGCCGAAGCTAGAGCAGGTAAGCTAGGCCCTATCATTGGTCGAGACGAAGAAATTCTAGACGTAATTAGAATTCTATCTAGAATGACCAAGAACAACCCTGTCTTGATTGGTGACCCCGGTGTTGGTAAGACAGCTATTGTTGAAGGTTTAGCAAAGAGAATTGCCGTCAATGATGTTCCTGAAAACTTAAAGGACAAATCATTATTTGAACTAGATATGAGTTCGTTGATTGCCGGCGCTAAGTACCGTGGTGAGTTTGAAGAACGCTTGAAGGCGGTCCTAAAGGCTGTTAAAAAGTCCGAAGGCCAAATTATCATGTTCATCGATGAAATTCATAATATCGTTGGCGCTGGTAAGTCTGAAGGCAGTATGGATGCCGGAAATATCTTAAAACCAATGTTAGCTCGTGGTGAACTACATTTGATTGGTGCAACTACTGTTGATGAATACAGAAAGTACATGCAAAAAGATAAGGCGTTAGAAAGACGTTTCCAAAAGGTTAGCGTCGATGAACCAAGTGTTGATGACACCATTACCATTCTTCGTGGAATCAAGGAACGACTAGAAATTCACCATGGTGTAAGAATTCATGATAACGCATTGGTTGCTGCTGCTAAGTTAGCTGATCGTTACATTCCAGATAGATTCTTGCCAGATAAGGCAATCGATTTAGTTGATGAAGCATCTTCTACAATCGAAGTTGAAATGAACTCCAATCCAACAGAATTGGATCAAGCAAACCGTAAGTTGATGCGTGCAGAAGTAGAAGAAGCTGCATTAAAGAACGAAGAAGATGACGAATCTAAGGCTCGCTTAGCTAAGTTAGAACCGGAATTAGCAAACTTAAAGGAAACCGTTAATAAGTTAAATGCTAGATGGCAACAAGAAAAGTCGTCAATTAAGACACTTGGTGATAAAAAGGCTGAATTAGATCAAGCCAAGAATGACTTGCAACAAGCTGAAAGCTCATATGACTTAAACAAGGCTGCCGTCTTAAAACACGGTACCATTCCAAAGTTAGAAGAAGAATTAGCCAAGATGGAAAGTCAAGATCACGAAGCAGATTGGTTAGTTAGTGAATCTGTTACTGAAGATGGCATCGCAGAAGTATTAAGTCGAGAAACTAAGATTCCGGTTGCTCGTTTGATGCAAGGAGAAAGAGAAAAACTACTTCATTTAGATGACAATTTGCATAAGCGTGTGGTTGGACAAGATGAGGCGGTAGAAGCTGTGTCCGATGCTGTTTTACGTTCTAGAGCCGGACTACAAGATCCTAGCAAACCTTTAGGTTCTTTCCTATTCTTAGGACCTACCGGTGTTGGTAAGACAGAACTTGCCAAGTCATTAGCCGAAAACCTATTTGATTCAGAAGAACACATGGTAAGAATCGACATGTCTGAATACATGCAAAAAGAATCAGTTTCTAGACTAGTCGGTGCTGCTCCAGGATATGTAGGTTATGAAGAAGGTGGCCAACTAACTGAAGCCGTTAGAAGAGATCCTTATACTATTGTTTTATTTGATGAAATTGAAAAAGCGCATCCTGATGTCTTTAACGTCTTACTACAAGTTTTAGACGATGGAAGACTAACTGATGGGCAAGGCCACACAGTTGATTTCAAGAATACGCTATTGATTATGACATCAAACCTAGGTTCTGATATCTTATTGAATGGTTTGGACAAGGATGGTAATATTTCTGATAAAGCCAAGAAACAAGTAAATGACTTGTTAAAGAAGAGCTTTAAGCCAGAATTCTTAAACAGAATTGATGATATTATCACATTCAAGCCACTATCCAAGAAGGATGTAAGAGAAATTGTTAAGCATCTAATTGACCAATTAGGTCAACGCTTAAGCGACCAACAAATTAAGATTGAAATTAGTGATGAAGCACTAGACTGGATTACTGATAATGGATATGATCCACAATATGGTGGAAGACCGTTACAACGTTTTGTAACTAGAAAAGTTGAAACCCCATTGGCGAAGTTAATTATTGCCAACAAGGTTAAAGCTAAGTCTACTGTTAAGATTGGTTTAGCTAATAACGAATTAACATTTGAATAAACAAAAAAGCTCAAGTTATTTAACTTGAGCTTTTATTATTTTACTGAGTGTTTTGAAATAAGTGATAAAGCGTTAACAGCAAGTAATACAACTACGGCTGATACGACACCAATTTCAGTTAAATTATAGGTTAATCCAGTTAATTGACTGGCAATGTATCCGATGATTTCACCAAAGATAACAGCCCAGAAAATAACTAATAGATTTGAAGTAATGAATTTCATCATATCCACCTCACATTTCATAGAAATTTTACCACAGTTATGGTGCAAAAAACAGTTATAAATAATCCAACGAATTGATATTTTTGTTATAATTATTTGAGGAAAGGGATGATTTTATGGATTATACACCGTTAAACGTAATGAGTTCATATAGTTTGTTGAATAGTACAATCTCAATAGATGAATTAATTTCAACAGCAATTCAACGTGGGTATACTAACCTGGCGTTGACTGATGACAAAGTTATGTATGGTGCAATTGAATTCTATGATAAGTGTATAAAAAATAATATTCATCCGATCATCGGGCTTACTTTGTCCATTGAAAATATTTCAGCGGATGAAGAGTCGAATCAATTAATTTTTTTAGCAAAGAATAATGATGGATATAGAAATATCATGAAGTTATCGACTTTAGCTAAAACCAAAGAAGGCGAAATGCTTTCAATCGATGATTTAATTAATTTCACTAAAGATACATTTATAATTGTTCCCGATTACGGTGAGGTTGCAGCGTTAATTAAACAACACCAAACTGATCTGGTAACTGATTTTCTAAGTGGGATTAAGCACGGTAAACAAGATAATGATATCTTCCTAGCAATTAGTGAAGAAAAACTAGAAGATGATGACTATATCAATCAAGTACAGTCAATATCAAAACAATCTGAAATCGATTTGATTGCATCCTCTAGAGTTCAAAACCTAAATAGCGATGATGCGTTTGCACTTAAGGTAATGCAATGCATTCGAGATGATAATCGACGATTGACTAATCCACTGGGTGAAAGTCATGAAGAAACACAAAACTGGCTAAAACCAAGTAACGATGTTATTAATGACTATCAATTAAAGGGTCTGGAAGAATGCTTAATTAACAATGAACGTGTTGCTAGTCAATGCCATGTTGAGATTAGTAAGAAGCAACCGGTGTTGCCACACTATGATAATGGCAGAAACATGTCATCAAAAGACTATCTGGCAGAATTATGTATAACTGGTTTGAAACACCGATTAGTTGAACTATCCATTCCTAAGGATAAGTGGTTAATCTATCGTGATCGTCTAAAACATGAATTACAAGTGATTGGTGGAATGGGCTTTAATGACTATTTCTTAATTGTTTGGGATGTAATTAACTATGCTCACCAACAAAATATCATGACGGGTCCCGGACGTGGTTCAGCAGCCGGTTCACTTGTTTCATTTTGCTTGTACATTACAGACGTTGATCCAATCGAATACGACCTATTGTTTGAACGTTTCCTAAACGATCAACGTGCTCAAATGCCGGACATTGATTTGGATATTCCAGACGACAAACGTGATGTAATCTTGAAATATGTTCACGATAAGTACGGTCATCAAAATGTTGCTCAAATCGTTACCTTTGATACGATGTCGACAAAACAAGTATTGAGGGATGTTGGTAGAACTTTTGGCCTATCAAAGTTTGAACAAGATGAGTGGAGTAAGGCAATTCCAAATAAGTTAAAGATTACACTTAAGGAATCTTATGATAATTCACAAAAATTGAGGAACTTGGTTCATGACAACGCCTTAAATAAGTTAATGTTTGAGACTGCTACTAAATTGGAAGGTAATCCAAGACATTCATCTACCCACGCGGCTGGTCTAGTACTAAGTCAAAATAAAATTGTTGAAACATCACCACTTCAAGCAGGAAATGAAGAATTATTGATTACACAATATTCTAAAAATTATGTTGAAGAAATCGGTTTGTTGAAAATCGATTTCTTAGGTTTGAAGAACCTTTCAATTCTAAATGACATTATTCAATTAGTTAGAAAAGACGTAAACGGTAATTTTGATATTCGAAAGATTAATTTAAATGATGAAAAGACGCTTGAATTATTCCAACAAGGTGATACTAACGGAATTTTCCAATTTGAATCTGATGGTATTAAACGAGTTTTGAAATCACTACATCCTGATAACTTTAATGAAGTTGCAGCGGTTGATGCGTTGTATCGTCCAGGTCCAATGGAAAACATTGATACTTTTATTGCCAGGAAGAAGGGCAAACAAAAAGTTGAAGGCATTGATGCAACACTTACCGATGTTTTGGGACCAACATATGGAATTATTGTGTACCAAGAACAGGTAATGCAGGTGGCTTCTATCATGGGTGGTTTTACACTTGGTGAAGCCGATTTATTACGTCGTGCAATGAGTAAGAAGAAACAAGGCGTAATGGAATCAATGCGAGATAAGTTTATCGTAGGAGCCGAAAAAAAGGGCTATTCCAAGCAGTCTGCTCAACAAACATTTGAATATATTGAACGATTTGCAAGTTATGGTTTTAACAAGTCTCACGCCGTGGCATACAGTAAAATGGCTTTTGAATTGGCGTACCTAAAGGCACACTTTAGTCGTCAATTCTTTACAGGCTTACTTAACTCCGTAATGGGTAATCACGATAAGATTAATACTTACGTTGTTGAAGCCAAAAAACGCAATATTAAAGTATTGGCACCTGATATCAATAAATCATTCGAAGGATTTATCGATGATGGTCAAAATATCGTCTTTGGTCTAAGATGCATCAAGGGAATTCGTAGTGATTTTATTCATGAAATTGTTGAAGGACGAAAACAAGATGGTCCATACAAAGGATTAGAGGAATTCATATCACGAATTTCACCACAGTTTAGAAAAAACGATTTATTGAAACCACTTATTTATGTAGGCGCATTTGATAGTTTTAGCGATAACCGATCCGAGTTAGCTAATTCAATAGATGAGTACGTCGAATCAGTTAACCTAAGTGGTGGATTACAAGACTTGTTTAAGACTTTAAAGCCTAAGAAGATAGCGGCCGAAGAACTTAGTTTGATTGATAAATTGGAATTAGAAAATAAATACGTTGGTGTTTATTTATCAGGACATCCGGTAGAGCAATATCAACAACTAGGAAGTGCAATGAAGATTGTATCTTCAGACGAGTTGGGTAGTTATGACGAACCAATTAATTGCTTGTTGTTTGTTCAACGTGTCAAAACCATTCGAACCAAGAAGGGTGATAACATGGCTTTCGTTGACGGAACCGATGTTGCTGGAGATATTAACGTAACGGTTTTTCCATCAACATATAAGCTGGTGGCTAATTGGATTAGGACTTCAATGGTTATCTTGGTAAATGGGAAACCAGAAAAGCGAAATGGTCAATATCAACTGATTGCTGATAAGATTTATCCAGCGGCCAACGTTTTAAGCAAGATCAAAAAGCAAATGCCTAGTGAAAAATGGTATTTGAAGATTGATGAAGACCATAATTCCAATCAGGTATTGAGAAATGTTTACGCATTGATGAAACAAAATCATGGAACTCACCAAGTCGTTATATATAATTCACAAAATAAGACTAAAAAACTACTTAATGCTGACAATAACCTGAATAATAGCAAGGTTTTACACGATAAACTTATTCAATTATTAGGCCCAGGCAATGTAGTTTATAAATAATCTTGAATTATTAAAAAATTGCGTAAAAATAAAAGACATAAATTTTAAAAAGTGATACAATTTTAGATGAAACCTAGTTATGCATGATAGTCATCTTTAAGGATGATTTATCATACAAAATAAAAGGAGAGATTTTTACTTATGAAGAAAACAAAAATCGTAAGTACATTAGGACCTGCTAGTACCGATGTTGACACTATTGTCAAATTAATCGAATCTGGCGCTAATGTTTTCAGATTTAACTTCTCACATGGTGACCATGAAGAACACTTTGATCGTTTGAACAAAGTTCATGAAGCCGAAAAGAGAACTGGTAAGACTGTTGGTCTTATGCTTGATACTAAGGGTGCTGAAATCCGTACTACTATCCAAAAAGATGGTAAGATCGAATTCCACACTAACGACGAATTTAGAATTTCAATGGACGATTCTATTGAAGGTACTAAAGAAAAGATCGCCGTTACTTACCCTGGCTTATTATCCGACGTTCACGTTGGTGGCCACATCTTATTTGATGACGGTATCCTAGACTCAGTTATCAAAGAAATCGATGAAGCTAACAAGGAACTAGTTGTTGTTGCTCAAAACAACGCTACTCTAGGTTCACGTAAAACTGTTACTGCACCTGGTGTTTCAATTAACTTACCAGGTATTACTGAAAAGGATTCAAGCGACATTCGTTTTGGTCTTTCAGAAATGCACATTAACTTCATCGCCGCTTCATTTGTAAGAAAACCAGAAGATGTTTTAGACATCCGTAAATTACTTGAAGACGAACACAAAGAAGACGTTCAAATCTTCCCTAAGATTGAATCACAAGAAGGTATCGACAACTTTGAAGAAATCATGAAGGTTTCTGATGGTTTGATGATCGCTCGTGGTGACATGGCTGTTGAAATTCCAGCAGAAAATGTTCCAATCGTTCAAAAACACTTAATCCACAGATGTAACGAAATGGGTAAACCAGTTATTACTGCAACTCAAATGTTGGACTCAATGATTGAAAACCCACGTCCTACACGTGCTGAAGCTTCAGACGTTGAATACGCTGTATTAAGCGGTACTGACGCTACTATGCTTTCAGGTGAAAGTGCTAACGGTGACTACCCAGCAGAAGCAGTTTCTACTATGGCTAAGTTAGACGTTAAGGCTGAAAACCACTACGATGAATACGGTGACGCACGTCCTGCATTCAACAACGGTGACGTTACTGAAGCATTCGGTAAGCAAGTTGCTGAAATGGTTAAGGATCTTGACATCAAGACTATCGTAACCACTACTTCAACTGGTTACTCAGCTCGTATGATTTCTAAGTACCATCCAAATGCTGATATCTTAGCATTAACTTTTGATGACCGTGTACGTCGTGGCCTAATGGTTAACTGGGGTGTTCAACCAATCGTTGTTGACAAGCCAGAAAACAGCGATGGTATGTTCGACTTCGCAGCTAAGAAGGCAGTTGAAACTGGCTTAGCTAAGGAAGGCGACTTAATCCTTGTAGTTGCAGGTCTACCTGTTGGCGAAAAGGGTACAACTAACGTAATGAGCGTTAAGTTGATCGGTTCAGAACTTGCTCAAGGACAAGGTGTTGGCGACAAGACTGTTATCGGTAAAGCTTTTTTAGCAAGTAACGCTGCCGATGCAAACAGCAAGGCTGTTGACGGTGGCGTGTTGGTAGCTAAGAATACCAACAAAGACTTCTTGCCAGCTATTAAGAAGGCAAGCGCAATTATCGTTGAAGATGGTGGTATGACATCACATGCTGCAGTACTAGGTATTTCATTAGGAATTCCTGTTATTGTTAGTGCTAAGGGTGCTACTGAAAACATCTCAGACGGTCAAACTATTACAGTAGATGCACGTCGCGGAATTGTTTACGCAGGCGCTGCTAACTCACTATAATAATTATTCGAAAAGAGGATGCATTTTAAATGCATCCTCTTTTTTTATCGAAATATTATGTAAATTAGTGTAGAATTGACATATAACGATTCGAAATGAGGAATATTAATGAATAACTTTTTAGGCCGTGTTGTTTCTGGTAAAGTAACTGACGAAAATGACAAAAACTATTTTGTTCAAATTGAAGGAACAACATTCCTATTGGATAAGGACGAAATATTAAAGCCACTAAAGATTGGTAGTAACTTTAAGGGTTTTGCATATGAAAATGAAAATCACAAGATGCAAATAACAAGAAACATTCCTGATGTTCAAGTAGATCACTACGCATTTGGGACGGTTGTCCAAAGTAAATATGGATTGGGAATCTTTGTGGATATCGGATTACCAAATAAGGATATCGTCGTATCAATCGATGATCTTCCTGAATTAACAAAGTTATGGCCTCAACATGGCGATAAAGTCATGATTGCCTTAAAAATCGATAAAAAAGATCGAATTTGGGGTGAATTAGCTGATGAAGAAATCTTCAAGAGTATTTCAATTCCAGCTAATCCCAAGCTAAAGAACCGTAACATGAAGGCGACAACCTATAGATTAAAATTAGCTGGAACTCGTGTTATTACTGATGACTATCGCATAGGATTCATTCACCCAAGTGAACGCGAAATGGAACCACGTTTAGGTCAACAAGTTAATGTAAGAGTGATTGGAATTCTAAGAGATGGCACTTTAAACCTTTCAATGAAACCTCGAGCATACGAAGCAATCAGTGATGATTCTAAGATGATTTTCGCTGTTTTAAAGAGATCAGAAGAAGGCAAGATTGAATATACCGATAAGAGTACACCTGAAGACATCAAAGCTTTCTTTGGTATTAGTAAGGGTCAATTCAAACGTGCTGTCGGTAATCTTTTGAAGAACCGTCTAATTGAACAAAAAGATGGCGAAATGTTGTTAACTGAAAAGGGTAAAGAAACTGATATTGAATAAAATCGGGTGATATTATGGACTCCGAAGTTAAGGACTATCTACATTATTTGGTAATTGAACGAGGATTGTCAGATAATACGATTAAGAGCTATCATCAAGATATTAAAGGATTTATGAATTATTTAAAGGATAATCATATTGATGAATTTAAAAAGGTCGATTCAAAAACCATTTTAGATTATATGAAATACATGAAGGATTGTGGAAAAGCGAGAAATTCCATAATCCGTTTTGTTTCAACTATGAAAAAGTTTTTTAAATACCTGCAAAGATATCACTTTATCATTGAGGATCCGATGGTAAACGTAGATACACCTAAATCAGCTAATCATCTTCCCGATGTATTAACGATGAAGGAAATTGATAAATTGCTTGATGTTCCTGATACAAACGATAAATATGGTATTAGAGATAGGGCCATATTAGAAGTGATGTATGCAACAGGATTACGTGTTAGCGAAGTCGTTAATTTGAAGATGGATAATTTACATTTAGATATGGGAATTATTCAAACAATTGGTAAGGGTGACAAGGAAAGAATCATTCCGATTGGATCGCAAGCCATTAAATGGATAAACACTTACATGGAAAATAGTCGCAATCTTTTGCTAAAGAGAAGACATTGTGATTATCTATTCTTGAACGCTCATGGATCTGGTTTGAGTAGACAAAGTATTTGGCAAAAATTAAAACGTTATGTTGGTTTAGCTGGAATTAAGAAGAAAGTTACTCCACATACTTTACGCCATTCATTTGCTACTCATATACTAGAAAACGGAGCTGACTTGAGAGTGGTACAAGAGCTATTGGGGCACTCTGATATATCGACTACTCAAATTTATACGCATGTTTCCCATGAACATCTAAATAAGGCGTTTGATGATTTTCATCCACACGCTTAAAGCACAGATTGGAGGAATTTGGGATGCTACTAAAATATAGAACAGAATATAAAAAAATCGCTATGGATATGCTTTCTTTATTACCGGACATGAATAAAGGTAACCACCTGGAAGATGAAATGAACTGGTACGAAGATAGCAATAACCGTGTTATTTACTTATGGAAAAATCAAGATGATAATTGGGCTGGACTAGTCTCAATTGAACAAAAAAATGATTTGTTGGTTCTAAGAAGAGTAGTTTTAACGCCAGATTCTTGGAATATTAATAACTGTTGTTCGATGATTGATGATCTAAATGACCTATATATGGGTAAAAAGATTGTGGGAACAATGGATACAACTTCAATCTGTGAAATTTGGGAGAAACGTAATGGAACCAGAGTTCAATAACTCTAACAATATAAATATTCATATTGATGATTTTGATGGCCCCTTAGAGTTGCTATTGCACCTAATCAAGCAATCTGAAATGGATATTTATGACATCCAAATTGAAGAAATTACACGACAATATGTTGAATACTTAACCGAGATGGAAAATTTAAACGTTAATATCGCGGGTGAATACTTCGTAATGGCATCAAATTTAATGGCTATCAAGTCGAAACTATTGTTACCTAGAAATGATGAAATTAATGAAGATGACGACTATGAAGATCCAAGAGATGAATTGGTAAATCAATTACTGATCTATCAGGAATATAAAGAAGTATCCAAAGTGTTGAAAAAGATGGAAACTAAGACCAGTCAATATCACAGTGTTGATCCCGTTTTACCTAGTGTCGACGAGATGATTGATTTTAATGACAACGAGAAATTCAGTATCGATTTAATTCAACAAGCTTTTGACCGAATTATTGAAAAGATTAAATCAAATGAACCATACGTACATTCGGTAATTGAATGGGAATACACAGTAAAAGAACAATCAACTTACGTTATGGATAGATTATCCAAACAACAATCCGTTGAGTTTGATTCTTTATTTGATGAGACCAGTAATGTTGAATTTGTTGTCACTACGTTCTTATCACTATTAGAGTTAGTTAAGGAACAAAAGGTAAAGGTTGGCCAAGTCGACAATAAACTATATTTAGAAAAAATTGCAAAGCAAGGTGAAGAGTAATTGGTTAGTAAGTTAGCGCAGCTAGAAAGCCTAATATATATATCTGGTGAAGATGGCATAACATATGATAGTTTAAGCTCATTAATGGAATTAAGTACTAGTGAGTTAGAGACATTAATGAATCAATTGAAGGATTCATTTGAAAAGGATGATTCACCTTTTACGTTGATGGAATATTCTGATAAGGTTCAATTGGCAACAAAAGAGGAGCTAAATGACCTAATCAAAGGGTATTTACAAAGCGATGAAAGTATCTCCTTAACTCAAACAGCGCTAGAAACACTTACAATTATTGCTTATAATCAACCAATTACTAGGGTTGAAGTGGATGATATTAGAGGTGTAAACAGTAGTAAGACTGTTCAACGATTATTGAGACAAAGTCTAATTGCAACTTCAGGGTACAAGAAGGTGCCAGGTCATCCAAAACTTTATACAACAACTGATAATTTTTTGAAGTTGTTTGGAATTAAGAGTTTAAACGAATTACCAAAAATTGATAATGAAATTTTACTTCAGGAGGAAGAAAATGGCGGAACGACTACAGAAGATAATGGCTAAAGCCGGGGTAGCCTCAAGACGTAAATCAGAAGAAATTATTTTAGCCGGTCGCGTAAAGGTAAACGGTCAAGTGGTTACTGAATTAGGAACAAAGGTTAAGGTTTCTGATGAAGTTCAAGTTGATGGTTTACCAATCAACAAAGAAGCACCTGTATATTACCTACTATACAAACCAAGAAGAATTATTACTTCAGTGTCAGATGAAAAAGATCGTAAAACCGTTTTAGACTTTTTTGAAGATGTGGAACAAAGAATTTACCCAGTTGGTAGATTAGATTATGATACATCTGGTCTTTTATTGATGACCAATGATGGTGATTTAGATAATCGCCTAACTCATCCAAAGTACGAAGTTGAAAAGACTTATGTTGCTAAGGTTGAAGGAATTCCAACTAATGATGAATTAAAGCAACTAAGACTGGGTGTTAAGATTAACGGCAAGAAGACAGCACCTGCTAAGACAAATGTCTTGGAAACCGATAACGGTAAAAAAACTGCTGTTGTACAATTAACCATTCATGAAGGTAAAAACCACGAGGTTAAGAACATGTTCAAGGCAATAGGTCATCCAGTTAAAAAGTTGAAACGTGAATCATTTGCTTTCCTAAACCTAAAGGGATTACAACCAGGTGATTACCGCCCATTAAAGAAATTCGAAGTTGAAAAGTTATACGAAATGACTGAAAAGAGATAAAAGGGCTTGTTTTGAACAGGCATTTTTTGCTATAATTTTTCTTGAAAAAATAAAAATTGGTTTATCTTCAGGGCAGGGTTAGATTCCCGACCGGCGGTTACAGCCCGCTACCTATCGTTTGATAGTTGATTTGGTGAAATTCCAGAGCCGACAGTATAGTCTGGTATAAAGAAGATCTCTTTTTGAGTACGCAAAAAGCTCATTGGTCTTCGATGGATCAATGAGCTTTTTTTGAAGATATTCCTCATATGGAGGATTTATTATGTTAAGTAGTACAAGTAGTCATTTTAGTTTGAAGAACCTGGTTCAGGTTTCAATTTTGGGAGGATTGGCATATCTATTGACCTATCTTTCTGTGCCGATTTTACCAATGGCACCATACATGAAGTTAGATTTTGGTGATATTCCAATCCTATTGGCAACTGTGTTATTATCAACTCGTAGTGGTTTGATTGTAGCATTGCTAAGGGCGGTACTATACTTTGTCTTTACCGGTGTTTCTTTGATTAACTTAATTGGCATTTCAGCACTATTGATTGCCAGTTTAACAATTGTTTTATCAGTTACATTGGTTGATAAATTAGTTCAGAATAAAGCTAAGTACGTGATTATGATTCTTTTTGAAACATTCATGTTAACGTTAGTATTAAGTGTATTGAACTATTTTGTAATTACACCACTATACATCAATTTAACAGGATTTAAATTGAGCTTTAGCCTATTGGATTCTGTCTTATATACAGTCGCACCATTTAACCTTATCAAAGGCTTATTCATTGGTATTGTGTTTGTGATTATATATAACAGAAGCAACGCTTGGGAAAAATATAAAGAAAAGAGATAAACAATGAATAAAGATTTGCTGCTATTGCTTTTATCATCAACGCAACCGCGAAGAATTAAATTGATTCAAAACTTGCTAAACGGCAAAAGAACCGTTTCAACACTTTTTTGGGCAATGCGTTATGATTTGTTGCAATATTCAGCAATTCTTAAAACATATGATCTGAATTCCATTAACAATGATATCAAAAAGTTAATCAATAACGGATTGGCTGAGCCAGTTGATGAATATCAGTATCAATTGACGAACAAAGGTCAAATTAAAAAGGATTCTTTAAAAGAATCCTTTTACATATTAAAGAATACATCGTATCAATACGACTACGATGTTAATGAATTTAAATCGCGACTCTTATTAGCAATTCAATCGGTATCTGAATATAGTTACCAAAATAAAAACTATTATCCAGTGAAGACTAATATGAAGAGTTCAATGATTGTTAAAAGGTGGTTTATTCAATATAAATCTGAAATCATAAAGCGATTGGAAGACTATCTAACTAAGTATCTGTCACAAATTGATGAGCAAGAAGCTAACATCATCGCTCAACAAATGATTGGCCATGACGTTTTTGGCATGACTAATCGCCAAATGGCCGATAATATGAGTATTTCAAACGTGGAAGCTTACTTCATGGAATACGATGGATGGGTTGATTTTATCAACTATATTATTAACGATGATGATAAGCTATTATTCTCGTTAATATCTGACATTAGAACTTTAAAGATGAATCATCACGCCATTTTGACGTACAAACAATTTGTTAGTGGTAATACATTGAATCAGATTGCGAATAATTTAAAGGTAAAGATATCGACGGTGAGAGAACACTTATTGGAAATGGCGATTTGGTTACCAAGGGATAAATTTCCATACGA
This sequence comes from Apilactobacillus zhangqiuensis, assembly GCF_019656215.1. GTDB lineage: Bacteria > Bacillota > Bacilli > Lactobacillales > Lactobacillaceae > Apilactobacillus > Apilactobacillus zhangqiuensis. The sequence goes on along the minus strand of NZ_BPLK01000003.1, from coordinate 196,569 downwards.
TAAAATCATCACTTTTGAGAGAAAAACAATCTTATCTAAGGCTTTTTCTGATCAACCGATTGATGATTGGCAGTTTCGCCAAATTAGCGAAAGTACAAATATTGATTTCTTTACGTTTAGAATCTATCAAATATTAAGGAGTAAACAAGATGTTAAGTGATGAAGAGTTAAGAAAACATCTAAAGAAATGGTTTGGCTTCGATGATTTTCGTTCTGGACAAAAAGAAGTTATTAAATCAATTTTAAGCGGTCAAAATACTCTTGGTGTACTGCCAACCGGAACTGGGAAGACATTGATTTACCAATACGTTGGTAAGATGGTTGACGGGATGGTAATTGTCGTCTCCCCGCTGATATCATTGATGCAAGACCAAGTCGATAGAATGAGATACTTGGGTGAAAAGCAAACAGTGGCAATTACATCCAACCTATCATGGCCAGATCGACAAAGAGTCATTAAACATTTAAACAGTTATAAGTATGTTTATGTGTCACCAGAAATGTTATCCAATCCGGACGTTTTAAGTGCATTTAAAAAGCATCAAATATCATTGTTTGTTGTTGATGAGGCTCATTGTATTAATCAATGGGGACCTGATTTTAGACCGGAATATCTGAACCTAAAAGACATCATTTCAAGTCTCGGATATCCCACTACCTTAATGTTGACAGCCACAGCATCAAACGATGTCGTAAACGATATTAAAGCAAAAATTGGTTTACCAAACATCGAAACTATTAAGTATTCAACAAATAGACCTAATATCGCACTGGCTGTCGATACTTTTACCAGCAATGAAGATAAGAACGAGCAGCTTTTGTATATGGCAAATAAGTTAAAAAAACCCGGGATTATTTATTTCTCCAGTAAAAAAGTTGCAAATGCCGTTTGTGAGTGGCTAAAAGAAAAGACCAAATTGAGTGTAGAGGTTTACCACGCTGATTTGGATGCCGACAGTCGTTATCGAATTCAACACCAATTCATTAGTGATAAGATAGACATTATTTGTGCTACCAGTGCTTTTGGAATGGGAATTGATAAAGTCAACATTAGATTTGTGATTCATTACCATATGCCCGCTAACTTAGAATCATATGTTCAAGAAATGGGTCGAGCTGGAAGGGATGGTAAGCAAAGCATCTCTATAGTCTTATACAAAGAAAAAGATGAAATCTTACAATATCGATTTATCGATGACACAATTCCGAGTGAAGACATGATCAGTTTCTTTTATGATCACTATGAACAATTGAAGAATAACGATTTAGATGAGAAAGCAGATTTAATTAATTACTACTTTCAAAATGGTTTTACGAAAACTCAAGTGATAAATATGTTTGAGCAAAGAAAAAATGAATTAATCGCTTCATTGAACAGAATGCTTGGCTTTGTGAAAACCAATGGCTGCAAAAGAGCATTTTTGCTTAGATACTTTAACGAAAACTTTACTAACCATGATGGAAATTGTTGTAATGGGGAAAATACCCGATTACAATTAGAAGAGATGGATTTAGTACAGAAAAGTAAAAGCTTGAATTCACAGTCACAAACATTAAAATGGCAAAGTATTATTCAAACTCTTTTTTATAAATAGTAAAATTCATGTATAATTAAGACATAAGATATTATTAGGAGGTCATTATTTTGAATAATAACGACGATTACAGTAATTTTTCAAGAGTAGAAAGTAGAAGAAAACACAGGGGACATAAGACAGTCGCAATCGTTTTAATTACTATCCTAGTAGTAATTGGATTATTTGCACTGGTATACGGAATGATTAGTAGTCCAAGTGGCAGTGACAACAATGACTCTACAACAACTACTTCTACATCTACATCCTCTTCAATGTCTTCAAAGAAGAATAAAGATGCAGAAAAATCAAGTTCAATGAAGTCTAGCTCAAGTTCAATGAGCAGCTCTTCATCAATGAGCAATTCATCAAGTATGAACAACAACACAATGAATAACTCAACCAACAGTACACAAGGTCAAACTAGTGACAGCAATACTCAAAACCAAGGAACAACTACTAACCAATCAACAGTTAATAATAACAGTGGATATGCTGTAATTGGTCAAGATGGTATGAAGGATTTATATCGTGTTGCTAAGAAGTATGGTACAAGTGTTCAAAATCTAATGAAACTTAACGGAATTACTGATTCTAACACTGTTAGAAATGGTCAAAAAATTCTAGTAAAATAAAATTAAGTGGTGTTTAAGTTTATGAATAATAGTAAGTTACAAGTAGCAATTGACGGACCAGCATCAGCTGGAAAAAGTACAGTTGCAAAATTAGTTGCAGCAAGATTCTCATACATTTACTGTGATACTGGTGCGATGTATAGATCAACTACACTAAAGGCTTTACGTTTAGGTTATCCTTTAGATGATGAAAAAGTGATTTTGGACATGTTAAATGATACTAAGATTACTTTTGAACCGGGGGAAAAACAACAAAAAGTTTTCCTTGATGGACAAGAAGTTACCACCGATATCAGACAAGAAGACGTTACAAATAACGTTTCTACAGTTGCAAGTCTTGGTGCAGTTCGAAAAGAACTTGTTCAAAGACAACAAGATATCGCAGCTAAGGGTGGTATTGTTATGGACGGTAGAGATATCGGGACAACAGTATTACCAAACGCTGAGGTTAAAATTTTCTTGATTGCTAGTGTTGATGAACGTGCTGATCGTCGTTTTAAAGATAATGCCGAAAAGGGTATCCACGTACCACTAGAACAATTGAAAAAAGAAATTGAAGAAAGGGACTACAAAGACTCTCATAGAGCTGTGTCTCCATTGACAAAAGCTGCTGATGCAAAGGAAATTGACACTACTTCAATGTCAATTGATCAAGTGGTGGATGCCATCTCTGATGAAATAACAAAAAAACAAACACTATAATTTAATCATTAAACTAGATTTTATTTATAACATAGTCTAGAATGTAACTTATAGTAGTCTCAAGGAGGAAATATCAGATGAGTGAATCAGATGAACAAACAAACAAAGATTTATTAGAAGCCTTGGATAGTGTGGACCAAGTTAATATTAACGATGTTGTCAGTGGTGAAATTTTGGCCTTTGACAAGGATCATCAATTAATTATTGGTATTGATAACACCGGGGTTGAAGGAGTTGTTCCTCGTCGTGAACTATCCTCACAACCTGTTGATGACGTTGAAAGCAAATTTAAAGTTGGGGACAAAGGTAAATTTGTTGTAATTTCACGTATCGGTGATGATAAAGAAGGTGGAAGCTTCCTTCTATCAATTCGTCGTTTAGAAGAACGTAAGGTTTGGGATGAATTAAAGGCAAAAGCTGAAAACAATGAAACTATTACTGTTACTGTTCAAAACGCAGTACGTGGTGGTTTAGTAGTAGACGCTGGTGTTCGTGGATTTATCCCTGCATCAATGATCACTAACCACTTTGTAAGAAACTTAAACCAATACAACGGTCAACAATTCGAATGTAAGATTGTTGAAATCGTTCCTGAAAAGAACCGTTTAGTTCTTTCACACAGCGACGTTGTAGCTAAGAACCAAGAAGAAGCTCGTTCAGAAGTTATGGACAAGCTAAATGTTGGTGATATTGTTGAAGGTAAAGTTGCACGTATGACTGACTTCGGTGCTTTCGTTGACCTTGGTGGTATTGACGGACTAGTTCATGTTTCAGAAATTTCATACGAACGTGTAAACAAACCTGCTGACGTTCTAGAAAATGGCCAAGACGTTAAAGTTAAGGTTATCGGTATGGACGAAGAACGTGGTAGAATTTCACTTTCAATCAAGCAAACTAAGCCACAACCATGGGATGAAATCGAAGAAAAAGCTCCTCAAGGTAGTACTGTAAAGGCAACTATCAAGAGATTAGTTGATTTTGGTGCTTTTGCTGAAGTTATTCCTGGTGTTGAAGGTTTAATTCACATTTCTCAAATTTCACATAAACATGTTAATACACCTTCTGATGTATTAAAGGTTGGTCAAACTGTTGATGCTAAAGTTCTAGATGTTAACCCAAGTGAACATCGTTTAGCTTTATCATTACGTGCTCTTGAACCTGAACCAGAAAATGCTCAAGATTCAAGTGAACATGTCGAAGCTACTGATAATGCTACTGAAAATGCTCCTGAAGAAGAAAATGGATTCACTTTAGGTGACATTGTTGGTAAAGGATTAGACAAAGATAATCAATAATATATTATAATCTTTAAAAATATCCTTCATTTTTGGTGAAGGATATTTTTTTCATTATGAAAGAAAGGGTGAATATTAAATGAGTTTACCTACAGTTGCAATCGTTGGAAAACCAAACGTTGGTAAGTCAACAATTTTTAACCGTATTGCTGGTGAACGAATCTCTATCGTTGAAGACACCCCTGGTGTTACTAGAGATAGAATTTATTCTCATGGTGAATGGTTAGGACACGAATTTAGTATGATTGATACGGGTGGTATTGAAATGGGTGATCAACCATTCGTAAAACAAATCACTGCACAAGCAGAAATTGCAATCGATGAAGCGGACGTAATTATTTTCATGGTTAATGGAAAAGAAGGAATTACTAACGCCGACGATAATATTGCCAGAATTTTATATAGAACCAATAAGCCAATCGTGTTAGCGGTTAACAAAGTTGATAATTTTGAAAGTCGTGCTAACATTTATGATTTCTATTCCTTAGGATTTGGAGATCCATATCCAATTTCTGGTGCCCATGGTTTAGGATTGGGTGACTTATTGGACGAAGTTATTAAGAACTTCGATGAAAAAACAGAAGAAGAAAATGACGATAACATCAAATTTAGTTTGATTGGACGTCCTAATGTAGGTAAATCTTCACTTGTTAACGCTATTTTAGGTGAAGATAGAGTAATTGTATCTAACGTTGCTGGAACTACTAGAGACGCGATTAATACCCAATTTGAGCAAGATGGTCAAGAATTCACCATGGTGGATACTGCTGGTTTGAGAAAACGTGGTAAGGTTTACGAAAATACCGAAAGATACTCAGTAATGAGAGCGATGAGAGCCATTGATAATAGTGATGTGGCATTGATTGTTTTAAACGCTGAAGAAGGTATTCGTGAACAAGATAAGCGTATCGCTGGATATGCCCACGAAGGTGGAAAAGGTGTCATCATTATCGTTAACAAATGGGATACTTTAAAGAAGACTAGTAAGACACAACAAGAATTTGAAGCAGGGATTAGAAGTCAATTCCAATATCTATCATATGCACCAATCTTGTTTGTTTCTGCGAAGACTAAACAACGCTTAAGTCAAATCCCTGACTTGATCAAACGTGTTTACGACAACCATGCTAAACGTATTTCTTCATCAATGTTAAATGATGTTTTAATGGATGCAATTGCCATGACACCAACTCCAAGTATCAATGGTCGTAAGTTACGTATTTACTACGCAACTCAAGTTACAAGTGAACCACCTACCATTGTTATCTTCGTCAATGATGAAGAACTAATGCATTTCTCATATAGAAGATATATCGAAAATCAAATTAGAGAACACTTTGACTTTTCTGGGACCCCGATTAAAATCATTTCCAGAAAACGTAAGTAATAAAGGTTATTTGAAGAAAAATTTTAATATTTTATGCTAAAAAATATTAAAAATCGTTGAATTGCGGGCGTTTATGTGATATCTTGAATAAATGTAATGACATTAATTTGTTGTGATTACATAAGTCGAAAAGCATAGATTGTTTTCCGAACATTGTGGGAGGTGAAACACACATGGCTAACAAGGCAGAATTAGTAAGCAGCGTTGCTACTAAAACTGGTTTAACTAAGAAGGATGCAACTGCAGCAGTTGATGCTGTATTTGATTCAATTCAAGGTAGTTTGGCTAAGGGCGAAAAGGTACAATTAATCGGCTTCGGTAACTTCGAAGTACGTGAACGTGCTGCTCGTAAGGGTCGTAACCCTCAAACTGGTGCAGAAATTCAAATTCCTGCAAGCAAAGTACCTGCATTCAAACCAGGTAAGGCTTTAAAGGATGCTGTTAAATAATAACAGTATGCTATAATTAGGCTAGTCCATTTAGGGGCTGGCCTTTTTTATATGTTTTAAACGATAGGAGCGAGATGTTTGAGCTACTCACAAAAAGCACTAGAATTCCTTGAAGAAGGAAAAATCGATGAATTTAATAAACAATATAATCTAGCGTTACACCATGACAGTGATGAAATGGTGTACTCACTTGCTGAAGAACTATACTCATATGGTTTCACTAACCAAGCTAAGGAACTATATGAAAAATTATTGAAGAAGTTCCCTGATGAAGACGAATTAAGAACCGATATCGCTGACATTTTAATTAGTGAAGGCAATACTGACGAAGCCTTGGAACAATTAAGCAAGATCAGTAAAGATTCACCTGCTTATCTTCAATCTTTGATGGTTCAGGCCGATTTATATCAAACACAAGAACTATTCGAAGTGAGCCGAGAAAAGCTCTTAGAAGCTAAAAAATTGGCTCCTGACGAAGAAGTAATCACGTTTGCTTTAGCAGAATTGTATTACACAATGGGTGAATACAATAAAGCAATTCCCTTGTATTTGAGCTTAATTAAACAGGGGATTACCAATCTTTCATCCGTTAACATTGTTGAAAGAATCGGGATTTCATATGCTAATGACAGTAATTTTGAAAATGCAATTGGTTATCTAAAACAAATTAAAACAATCGATATGTCATCAGACGTTAAATTTGAAACAGCATTCACTTACCTACAGTTAAAGGAATACGATGAAGCAATTGATTTGTTTGAAGAACTTCGTGATTCAGATCCTCAATATGCAACTCTTTACCCATACTTGGGACAAGCATTGGATGCCGTGAATAAGCAAGAAGAAGCATACCGTGTATTGCAAGAAGGATTGAGTGTTGATCAATACAACGAAAAACTATTCCTAGCGACCGCTAGAGAAGCTCTTAAGCTTTCTGAAAACGATGAAGCGCTGGGTTATTTACAACAAGGTAACGAAATTGATCCAGACGACATTGAAATTGTTTTGGAAATGTCTAATTTATTGGTTGCCAAGGAAGACTATGAAGAAAATATTAAGTTATTGAATAGTTACATTGAAAATCATGAATTAGATCCACAATTCTATTGGAACCTAGCCATTTCATATGACAAATTAGATAAACTAAAAGAAGCTCATAAGAATTACTTAGCAGCCAAGCCATATTTCTCGGACAACGCTAGCTTCTTGAAACAAGCAGTATTATTCTTCAGAGAATACGGTGATCGCGATAATTCATACGAACTTCTTAAAAAGTATGTTCAACTTCAACCAAATGATGATGAAGCTGCATTTATGCTTGATGAATATATGGACGATTAATCTTTTTTGATTAATCCTTTATAATAATTAATCGATGATAGATCCAGATTTAATTGACTTGATAATTTTGAGTCAGTTAAATCTGGATTTTTTTTGATGAAATTAATGACGTACCCCTTAAACAGTTCAGAAGGGCTAAGTGAAAATCCTAAATATTGTTCGCTGGGAGTTAAGTACTTGTGTAAACCGGCAGAAGTAATGTGCGGATCTTTGGCAAGACGTTGCTTCAAGAAAATGTCTTGGCTATTTTGTTTCAATTGAATTGGTTCAATGAATTTATCGAATAAATTCAAGAAAGCTCTCTCTTCATCAGAAAAAGTAATTTGATTAAACAATCCATAAAAACCAGGTTGTAAAAATTCTTCTGATTTAAAACCTTTACTAATTAATAGAACAACCATTCTGGCGTAAAAATGAACGTTGGCATCATTTAAGATGTCGTTTAGTTTATCTAACCATTCAGTGTTTAATTCATTCTTAGACTCGTGCTTTAGCCCTTTAATATCAATTGTGGGTAAATTGTTGTTGAGTTGATGTGTGAATAGATAATTAAAGTAAACGTTGATATGAGATAAGACCTTGTTGTAAGTATTATGATTGATTTGACGTTCATTTAATAACATTTGGAGATACTCTTCGATATCACGATTAAATAAGTTACTAACCTGATGATTTTCTTGATATCCCTTATTAAAGTCGGATAGGTAGTCAAACATGTCAGATAGGATTTTGGTGTATTCATTGATTGTTATCTGGGCCAAACCCTTATTCTGCAAATTGATTTCAAAAGTATCTTGATATGGATAATCATTGGACATTCGTTGGTTCAACTCCTAATTGTTATTTATTCCTATTACAGCACTAAAGTTAGCAAACTTCAATCTGTAAATTATAATCTTAATCTGTTAATATTTAATATAGATTGTATTGAGAGTAGGTATAAAAATGAAGATAGAAAACTTACCGAACGAATTTGAAAAAGCTCGTCCAGTGATGCAAAAAATTGAAGATGCTGGATTCGAAGCTTATTTTGTTGGTGGAAGTGTTCGTGACACAATATTAGGGTTAGATATTCATGATGTTGATATTGCAACGAGTGCTTATCCCGAAGAAATTAAAAAGATATTTAAGAAAACAGTAGATACCGGAATTGAACACGGAACGGTAATGGTAATTCATAATAAAAAGGGATATGAAATTACCACATTTAGAACTGAATCTGGATACCAAGACTTTAGAAGACCAGACAAAGTTGAATTTGTAAGATCATTAGCGGAAGACTTAAAGCGTCGTGACTTTACAATTAACGCATTTGCGATGAGAGAAAATGGGGATGTTACTGACTTGTTCGATGGTTTGACAGACCTAAAAAATCATCTTATTCGAGCTGTTGGTAATCCTAATGAACGTTTCCACGAAGATGCATTAAGAATGATGCGTGCAGTCAGATTTGCTAGTAAATTGGATTTTGACATTGAATCAGATACCTTATCCGCCATCAAGGCTAACAGTGAATTGTTGGAAAAAATCGCGGTTGAAAGAACTTATACCGAGTTTGTAAAGATGATGATGGCTAAAAGACCTAAACAAGGGATTTTAGATATGGTGAATACGGACATGTACAAATATGTTCCGGAATTTGCGGGTCATAAAGACAATTTGGAAGCTATCGCTAAAATTGATAACTTAAGTCTAAGTAATGAAGTTTCTGTTTGGTCGTTATTATCCTTCGAATTTGGCCTTAATCGAAGTGAAATTACTCACTTCCTAAAGGCGTGGAAGGCTTCAAATGATGTCATTAAGAATACTGAAATTTGTACAAAAGCAATTGAAAAACTAAGGGATGACACCTTAGACAAATGGGCTATGTATGAAACTGGTAAAGAACTTTTGGTATTGGCCAACCACATCGCTAAAATGTATGGTTTCGACATGCCTGAAGAAGAGTTGACTGCTCAATATGATGCTTTACCAATCAAAAATAAGAAAGAAATTGCGGTCAATGGTGGAGACCTGATTAAAAACGGTGTTGTTAAACCAGGTCCAACATTGGGTAAAATATTATATGCAATTGAAAATGGAATTGTTAATGGTAAATTCCAAAACGAAAAAGCTGAATTAATTGAGACTGCAAAAAAATTGTGAAAGAGTGATTAAATGCAAACGTTAAGAGCGGAAGCTTTAACTAAAACATATGGTGAAAAGACGCTATTCAAGGATCTTGACTTTATCATCAACGAACATGATCGAATTGGTTTAATTGGAACCAACGGTAGTGGTAAGTCATCACTTTTAAATGTTTTATCACAGGAAGATATTGATTCTACTGGTGAAATTATTACCTCAAAGACCTATACAATCGGTTATTTAAAACAACAACCTGAATTGGATGAATCATTAACCATCTTAGAAGCTGTGTTTGCCGGTAGTCAGGATATATTTAATACAATCAGAAGATATGAACAAACATTGCAAAACTACTCCAATCATCCAGATGATCCTAAAGCAGAAAGACAATATCTTGATGCTGAAGCTAAGATGAATGAGGAAGATGCATGGAATGCTGAAAATGATGTTAAAACTATTTTGACCCAATTAAAGATTGATGATGTTAATCAAGTAGTTAGCACACTATCGGGGGGACAAAAAAGACGTGTTGGTCTAGCTCAAGTCCTAATCCAATCACCTGATTTATTAATCCTAGACGAACCTACTAACCACTTGGATTTTGATTCAATTGAATGGTTACAAGAATATCTTGCAAAGTACAAGGGCGCGTTACTATTTGTTACCCACGATCGATACTTCTTGGATCAAATTGCTAACAAGATTTGGGAATTATCATTCGGAAGCCTTTATGAATATACCGGTAATTATCAAGATTACTTGGAACAAAAGGCTGAACGAGTTGATTTAGAAGTTGCTGCTGAACATAAAAAGCAAAAATTATACAAGCAAGAATTAGCTTGGATGAAGAAGGGTGCTAAGGCCAGAACGACCAAGCAACAAGCCAGAATTAATCGTTTTAACGACTTAAAGGAAAATGTCGGTAACTTACAAACTGAAGAAGATATTGATATTAACTTAGGTCAACAAAGACTAGGAAAAAAGGTTATCGAAATTAAGGATGCGAACCTAACCTTAAACAATAAAACGATTTTGAAGAACTTTAGTGATTTAGTTCAACGAAACGAAAGAATCGGGATTTCTGGTGAAAATGGAGCCGGAAAGTCATCACTATTAAACGTGATTACGGGTAAATTACCATTGGACAGTGGAACAATTGAGATTGGTGAAACCGTTAAGATGGCATATTACACACAACAAACTGAACCAATTCCAGAAGATAAGCGTGTAATCAACTACTTAACCGATGTTGGTGAACATGTTACCGATAATACTGGAAACAAGATTAGTGTTACCGACTTATTGGAGCAATTTCTATTTCCAAAGTTCATGCATGGGACACTAATCCGTAAATTATCTGGTGGTGAAAAGCGTCGTTTGTATTTATTGAAATTATTGATGCAACAACCAAACGTTTTACTACTTGATGAACCAACAAATGACTTAGATATCTCGACTTTAACGGTGCTAGAAGATTACATCTCACACTTCAGTGGAACCGTAATTACCGTTTCCCATGACCGTTACTTCCTAGATAAGGTTGCCAACCGTCTATTAATCTTTAACGGTGATGGCGATATCGAAAGTCATGTTGGCTTGTTCACTGACTACTTAAAACAAGCAGCTGAACAAAACAAGACAGAGAAAAAACAAGCACATGTTGAACATGCTGCAAAGAAAAAAGAAGAACAACCAGCAGAGGAAAAAACTACCAAAAAGAAATTAACTTATGCTGAACAAATGGAATACGATCAGTTAGAAAAAGAAATTGATGATTTGGATCAACAAATCAATCAATTAAAAGAAGAAATGACCCATTTGGGAAATGATTATGATAAACTGGCTGAAACACAATTAAAGATTGACGACTTAAATAAACAGTCCGACGAAAAAATTAGTCGCTGGGAATATTTAAGCGAATACGTTGAATAGGGGTAATGACATGTTAGAAGATGCTTATTTAAATCTTGCCAAATACGTTTTAGAAAATGGCCATCGTAAAGAAGACAGAACAGGAACAGGAACAATTAGTACATTTGGATACCAAATGCGCTTTGATTTATCTAAAGGTTTTCCATTGTTAACTACTAAAAAGGTTCCTTTTGGATTAATTAAGAGTGAATTATTATGGTTCTTACGTGGGGACACTAATATTCAATTCTTACTAAAGCACAAGAACCACATCTGGGATGAATGGGCATTTAAGAACTGGGTTGAATCAGACGAATACGAAGGCCCTGACATGACTGATTTTGGTTTGAGAGCTGAAAAGGATGCAGAATTTAAGAAGCAATACTTAGCCGAAAAGAAAAAGTTCTGCCAAAGAATCGTCGAAGATGACGACTTTGCTAAGAAGTATGGTGACTTAGGACTTGTTTATGGGAGTCAATGGCGTAAATGGAAGACGACTACTGGTGGCACTATTGATCAAATTCAAAACGTAATTGACCAAATTAAAAAGAATCCTGATTCAAGAAGATTAATTGTTTCTGCTTGGAATCCAGAAGACATTCCTTTTGTAGCATTGCCACCTTGTCACACAATGTTCCAATTTTATGTAAATGACGGGAAATTAAGCTGCCAATTATATCAACGTTCTGGTGATATTTTCTTAGGAGTACCTTTTAATATCGCAAGTTACGCATTACTAACTTCACTAATTGCTAAGGAATGTGGACTAGAACTTGGTGAATTTATCCATACTTTAGGGGATGCTCACATTTACTCCAACCATGTTTCTCAAGTTGAAGAACAATTAAGCAGAGAACCTTATGAAGCGCCAAAATTATGGTTAAATCCTGACAAGGAAAGTATTTTTGATTATGATATGGATGACATTAAAGTAATTGATTATAAACATCACGATCCAATTAAGGCACCGGTAGCGGTATAAATAATAAAGGGGACTATTACTAATGATTTCATTTTTATGGGCTGAATCAGATAATCATATTATTGGTTTAAATGGCGGACTACCATGGCATTTACCAGCAGATATGAAGTACTTTAAGGAGACAACTACACATCAAATCATTATGGCTGGAAGAACAACATATGAAAGTTTTAAACGACCATTACCAAATCGTTTAAACACTGTTTTGACTAGTCACGACAAGAGTGAATATCCAGATGATGTTGTTGTTTTTAATACTCTGGAAGAATTTCTAGCTTTTGCGAAGAAATTTAGTGATAAAGAAATCTTCGTTGTTGGTGGCGCTAAAATATTTGCCGAATTACTTCCATATGTGGATCGTTTATACAAGACGGTCATCGACCACGAATTTGATGGGGATACTAAGATGCCAAACATTGATTACAGTCAATTTGATTTGGTATCAACTAAACAAGGAATCATTGATGATAAGAATATTTATCCATACCGTTTTGAAATATTTAAACGTAAATAAAATAATAAAGGAAGGTTATGGATTGCTACATAACCTTTTTTTATGGGGTGATTATTATGAAAAAAATATTGAAGTTTTTACTATTTTTGATTTTAGTATTTGGTGTAGCAGGAATAAGCTATCAAGTTTATTCTAACGTTAGCCATAACGCTAAGATTACTAATGTAAACAAGAACAAAAAGGTTTCAATCGTTGCTTTAGGAGATTCATTAACACAGGGGGTTGGTGATCCTAAAAAAGCTGGCGGATATGTATCAAGAACTAAACAAGCCTTGAATAAAAAAGGATATAAAAATGTTACTACCTTTAATTATGGGATTGCGGGTCAACGCAGTGATCAAATCGATAAACGAGTACAAAACAATGTTAAGGGACTCTCAAGTAGTTTGAAAAAAGCTAACATCATTGTTTTGACCGTTGGTGGTAATGACTTACTACAGAGTTTACAAAGTAATGCATTAGTCGATGGTAAAGCTAAATTTAATAGTAGAATGAAACAGGCTTCTATTACTTACCAAGCTAAGGTCAATAAGTTAATGAATGATATTCGTAAGGAAAATAAAAAAGCACCAATTTATGTATTTGGTATCTACAACCCAATTTATGTGTACTTTGCTAACGTTAATGTTATTAATCAATACGTCGACAAGTATAATCAAATAACATCTGGTGTTGTGCTAAGAGATAAAAAAGCTCATTTTGTTGACATCACACCACTTTCATATGGACAATATAAGAGTAAAGTTCAAAAAGAAAAGTTAATTGAATCAAGTGATGAAGTAAGTTTTAATCCATTGGATATTTTAAAATTAGATGATACAAAGGGTGAGTTAAACAATTATATTTCTCCGGATGATCATTTCCATCCAAATAACAGGGGTTATAATTACATGACTGACAGACTAGTATCTCAACTATTTAAATATAATGACTGGAATTAGAGGCAATTGTAATGGAAAAAAGAAAAGAGAAAAAATTATTTAAGTATCTATTCATTTTATTGGTAATTGTATTACTTGGTGGTGCATTTTATGCTTGGAAGCAAATGAATAGTGAACCGGTAAACCCTCAAATGGGAACAGCATCAAAGAACAACACACCAATTAGTGTTAGTCTAAAAAAGAAGCAGATTAACGCTTTATCCAGTTACTATCTAGAGAAGTTTGAAAAGAAATCAAGTAACATGGATTATAAATTCTGGGTGGACAAACAGGCCTATGTTTATGGTAAGATTACACTTCTAGGTTCAAAAGTTGGCTATCTATTAAGCTTAGATCCACATTTGTTAAGCAACGGTGATGTTGAATTAACCGCTAGCAAATTGGAAATTGGTAAGCTAAACGTTCCACCTCGCTTTGTCATTGGTTATGTTGGTAAGCATTATAACGTTCCAAAGTGGGTTGAACTAGATAGTAAGAACAGTCGCATTATCTTACATGTTAATAAATTAGGTGGCAAGAAAGAACTTTCTTACCAAGCTAATAAGATTGATATGAATGGCGATGGTGATTTCGAATTTAAAGTCCTAATCCCTAATCAATAAAGGAGTAACTATGAAAAGTTTTTACCAGTATTTAATGACTGAACGTAACCCTAAGAGTACCGAAGCGGTTGCTCAATTTGCGAATAATGCATTTTACGATCAATCATTTCCCAAGCAATCTATTGATTATGATGAAATTTCAGAGTACTTGGAAGAAAATGCTAGTTATTTACCAAGTATGACAATTTTTGATGATGCTTGGATGAATTTTCAAAATAGTAAACACTAAAAAATGAACCTAATTATTTAGGTTCATTTTTTGGTGATTAATTTTTAGTGCTTAATATAGTACAATTAATATATATAAGTTAGGAGCGGATAAAATATGATTCAATGGTTTCCAGGACATATGGCGAAAGCAATTCGTCAATTTGAAGAAAATATTCATTTAGTAGATATTGTATTTGAACTGGTGGATGCAAGATGCCCATTTAGTTCCATTAATCCTGAAGTAGCAAGAATTAGTCAAGGTAAGCCCAGACTAATGATTCTTACTAAGGCAGATTTGGCAAATCCAAATATTACCAACCAATGGTTGTCATACTTTAAGAATCAAGGATATGCTGCAATTGCAATTGATTCAAAGAAAAATACTACTGGTAAATACATCACCAAAGTCGTTAAGGATTTATTAGCAGACAAGATCGTTGATGCCAAGGAAAAAGGATTCGATAAGAAAGTCATTCGAGCAATTTGTGTCGGTGTTCCAAACGTTGGGAAGTCAACTCTATTGAACCAAATTGTTAAGCGACGTGCTGCTCAAGTTGGTAACCGTGCCGGAGTTACTAAGGGTCAACAATGGCTAAAATCAAGTGATGAACTAGAACTATTAGATACACCAGGTATTTTATGGCCTAAATTTCAAAATGATGACATTGCCAATAAATTAGCGATGACCGGTGCAATCAAGGACAGCATCTACCATAGTGACGATGTTGGTTTGTTTGCTCTTCATTTCTTTAGAACCACTAATCCAAAAGAGTTAATCGATAGATACCACTTATCAGAAGATGACATGGAACTATCTGATGTTGACTTGCTGCTAAAAATTACTCAAAAAGTCGGCATGCAAGATGATTACGAAAGAGCCTCAATGAGAATTATCTTAGACTCCAGAAAAGGTAAGATAGGTCGTTTTACTCTAGACGATGTTAACGATTTATCTTCAGAAGAGGAAGAATAAAATGGCTGAATCAATCAAAGATATCAAAGAAATTTTAAAGTCTGTTGATGATTTAAACTCAGAATTGTTTGCAAAGTACAAGGATGATAGTAGGGTTGGCGTGCAAAAATTAATCACGCAACGTGTTAAACAGATTGAGAAGATAAATCTAGAAAAAGAGGAATTTCAACAACGACTAAAGTATGAACATGATTTCTGGAAGAAGGGAATTAATGTCATTGCTGGAGTCGATGAGGTAGGAAGAGGACCACTAGCGGGGCCTGTTGTTGCTTGCGCTGTTGTTTTACCTCACGATTTTGATGTCTATGAAGTAAATGATTCCAAACAACTTTCTGAAAAGAAAAGATATGAACTATCTGAGCAAATTAAAGCTAAAGCAATTGATTTTTCTTATGGAATTGCTGACAACAAATTAATTGATGATATTAATATCTATGAGGCAACTAGAGTAGCGATGAAAGAAGCGGTAATGGGACTAAAAGAATTACCACAAGAAATCATCGTTGATGCAATGCAAATCGATGTTGATATTCACCAACTTAAATTGATTAAGGGTGATGCAAAGAGTGCCAGTGTATCTTCTGCAAGCATCCTGGCTAAGACCTATCGTGATGACTTAATGAAACAATACGATAATCAATATCCAGAATACGATTTAGCCAACAATGCTGGATATGGGACTAAAAAACATCTAGACGCTTTAAATAAATATGGTGCGACACCAATTCATCGAAGAAGTTTTAAACCCGTATCTGATTTATTGAATTAACTTTTTTCGTATATACCTTATAAAACTGGAGGTATATATGAAAACAAGAGTATTATTATTAAAACTTAAATTAACCAGAGGCATTGGAATTAAGTCGGAATATAAGTTTTATGAGTGGTTAAAAAGTAATTTTAACGTAATTCCAGAGCAGTTGGATATGACTGCTGATGAGATTGCAGAAACATTAATGTTATCTAAAAATAAATCAAAAACATTTATTAATTCCTTTAATAGTGATAAATTAAATAGTGAACTTGATCATCATATAAATCATGTTAAATGGATTTCCATTATAGATGACTTATATCCGGAGAATTTAAAAGAAGCATACTTGCCACCAATTGTGTTATTTTATTTTGGTGATTTAGGGCTTTTAACAAATGAAGCATTAGCAATTGTTGGTTCTAGAAACAATACGGAATATTCTGTAGAAGTAATTAGACGCTTGATGCCTGAAATTATTCAAAATCAGATTACAATTGTTTCTGGATTAGCCAAGGGAGTGGATCGACTAGCTCACTTGGCAGCAATTGCCAATCATGGGAAAACAATTGCCGTGATTGGAACCGGTTTAGATCAATATTATCCAAGAGAAAATGAGTCGCTACAACGAACGATTGCCAAAAATCATTTGTTGCTAAGCGAGTATCCAGTTGGTTGTCGACCAGCGAGATATCATTTTCCGGAAAGAAATCGAATTATAGCTGGATTGGTACGTTCTATATTGGTAACGGAAGCCAAGTATAGATCTGGTAGTTTAATCACCGCTAATTTAGCACTACAAAATAACCGAAATGTTCTATCGATTCCAGGAAGAATTGATAGTGAATTGTCGGTTGGTTGTAATGATTTAATTCAAGCTGGTGCCAAGCCAGTAATTACTGCCAAAGACATATTAGAAGAATATAAATATTAATAATTGGCCTTTGGGTGATATTAAATAAAGAAATAAATGACGAGGGATGTAAATGGCGACTACTACAAAATCAACAACAAAGAAAAAAAGACAGTCGGCAAAAAAGAAGTTAGTTATTGTCGAATCTCCAACCAAGGCTAAGACCATTCAAAAATACCTAGGTAGAACCTACCGTGTGATTGCTAGTAAGGGTCACGTTAGAGATTTGCCAAAGAGTAAGATGGGTGTAGATGTTGATAATGATTTTGAACCTCATTACATTTCTATTCGTGGTAAAGGTGAAACAATCAAGGAACTAAAGGCTGAAGCGAAAAAAGCAAAAAATGTTTACCTTGCATCTGACCCGGATAGAGAAGGTGAATCAATTGCATGGCATCTATCCCACTTACTTGGTTTAAAGGAAGACGATAAGAATCGTGTTGCTTTCCATGAAATTACTAAGGATGCTGTTAAAGAAGCGTTTAAGAATCCTCGAGAAATTGACATGAACTTAGTTGATGCTCAACAAGCTCGTCGTGTTTTGGACCGTTTAGTAGGTTATTCAATTTCTCCACTATTATGGAAAAAGGTTAAAAAGGGTTTAAGTGCTGGACGTGTTCAATCAATTGCACTATGGCTAATCATTCAAAGAGAACGCGAAATTAAAGAATTCGTTCCAAAGGAATATTGGACTATTGATGCTGACATGAAGAAGGGAAGAGAAGCATTCAAGGCCAGTTTTTATGGAGTGAACGCTAAGAAGGCTGAACTAAACAGCAATGATGAAGTTCAAGCGGTTCTAGCTAAATTTGATAAGAATAAACCATTTGAGGTTCAAAACGTTGTTAAAAAGGAACGTAAGAGACAACCTCAACCACCATTCACAACCAGTACAATGCAACAAGACGCCAACGTTAAGTTGAACTTTAAGACTGGTAAGACAATGATGGCTGCTCAACAATTATATGAAGGTATTAATATTGGTAAAGATGGTAACCAAGGTTTAATTACCTACATGAGAACTGATTCAACTAGAATTTCTGCTTTAGCTAAGCACGAAGCATCTGAATTTATTCATGATAAGTACGGTGAAGAATTCGCTGCTACTAAACCAGTGAAGGGTAAATTACCAGAAGGTGCTCAAGATGCCCATGAAGCAATTCGTCCAACTTCTGTTAAGAGAACACCTGCTAGTTTGAAACAATACCTAACTAACGATCAATACAAGTTATATAACTTAATTTGGTCAAGATTTATGGCTAGTCAAATGACTCCTGCAATCATGGATACTATGACAGTAGACATGGAACAAAACGGTGTTGATTTCAGAGCAAATGGTTCAAAGCTTAAGTTTGAAGGTTTCCTAAAGGTTTATAACAAGGGAAAAGAAAAAGATAATATCTTACCTGACTTAGCTAAGGGTGACGAAGTGAAGATGGCTAAGAATAATCCAGATCAACACTTTACTCAACCACCTGCTAGATACAGTGAAGCTAAGCTAATCAGAACACTTGAAGAAAACGGTGTGGGTAGACCATCTACCTTCGCACCAACTTTAAGTACTATTCAAAAGAGGTACTACGTTAAGTTAGTTGGTAGAAGATTTGAACCTACTGAACTAGGTGAAATTGTTAATAATATCATTGAAGAATACTTCCCAGATATTGTTAATATCGAATTTACTGCTGATTTAGAAAATAACTTAGATGAAATTGAAGAAGCTAAGCAAAACTGGGTTGAAGTTGTCGACAAGTACTTCAGACCATTTGAAAAAGAAGTTAAAAATGCTGAAAAGAACATGGAAGATGTTCAAATCAAAGATGAACCAGCTGGATACAACTGTGAAGTCTGTGGTGCTCCAATGGTTATCAAGATGGGCAGATATGGTAAGTTCTATGCTTGTTCTAGATTCCCAGATTGTCGAAACACACAAGCTATTGTTAAAAAGATTGGCGTTACATGTCCAAAATGTAAGAAAGGTGACGTCATTGAACGTAAATCAAAGAAGAATCGTATCTTCTATGGTTGTTCAAGATATCCTGAATGTGATTTTGTTACATGGGATAAGCCAATCGGAAGAGACTGCCCAAAGGACGGTAACTTCTTGGTAGAAAAGAAGATTAAAGGTGGTACCCAAGTGGTATGTCCTAACGGTGATTACGAAGAATCCGTGCAAAAATAGTTAATAGCCCCTAAAGATTTAAAACTCTTAGGGGCTATTAGTTTAATAAGATAAGAGAGATAGACAATGAAAAAATATCAAGATGAAGAATTAATCGAATGGTACATGGAGTATTTAATCAATGAGCGTCAATATTCTGAAAATACATCAGTTGCTTATCAATCTGATATCAATGAATTCGTAAAAACGCTAGAGGAAGAAGATCGTAATTTACAGCAAACTGATGATTTAGACGTTAGTAACTATCTAACGATTTTAAAGAAACGCGATGAGAGTAGAAATACGGTTATCAGAAAGATTTCATCACTACGTTCTTTCTTTCACTTCTTGGAAAGAAATGATGTAGTTTCACAGAATCCGTTTGATCAAGTAAATCTAAAGAAACATCCGAATCATTTGCCACGTTTCTTTTATCAAAAAGAATTGTATGAATTGTTTGAAGCAGCAAAGCATGGCAAAAATGAAATGCTTAGTTACAGAAATTACGCGATTATTGAGATTCTATATGATACGGGGATGCGTGTAAGTGAATGTGTTAATCTACAATTCAGCGATATTGATTTTGATAATCGAATTATTAAGGTCATTGGTAAAGGAAATAAGCAAAGGTTCTTACCATTTGGTAATTACTTGATTAATGCTTTAAAGAGCTATCGAACAAAGTGTCGAGACTTACTGGTAAACAAATATCATAAGCATCACGATTACGTTTTCGTAAACCAATATGGTGACGAATTAACGAGTCGTGGAGTAGAATACATCTTGGATGAGATTGTTAAACAAACATCATTGACGACCAATATTCATCCACATATGTTAAGACATACTTTTGCCACTGAAATGTTGAATAATGGGGCTGATTTGCGGACGGTTCAAGAATTACTTGGCCATAGTAGTTTATCAACCACACAAATTTACACCCATGTATCTAACGAACATTTATTACGTGATTACAACAAGTTTTTTCCACGATCTTAATATAATAATTGCATAATGAAAGCGCTTTATTGTAAAATGAAAGTACAAATTTGTTAGGGGGGAGACTATGATTAAAACAATTAGTAATGAATACTTAAAAGTAAAAATCAACACACATGGTGCTGAAATTAATAGCGTTCAAAATTCCGATGGATTAGAATACATTTGGTCAGGGGACAAAAAATATTGGGCCCGTCACGCGCCAATTTTATTTCCAATTGTCGGTCGACTAAAGGATAATCAATATACCTACGACGGAAAGGCTTATGAAATGGGTCAACACGGTTTTGCAAGGGATATGGAATTCGAAGCATTAGACCAAGGAAATGATTGGATTGACTTACAACTCGCTAGTAATGAAGAAACTAAAAAGATGTATCCTTTTGCTTTTAAATTAATTATTCACTATGAATTGAATGATCATAAGTTGACCACTAACATCAACGTTTATAATACTGATACAAAAGAAATGTATTTCTCAGTTGGTGCCCATCCAGCATTCAATGTTCCATTGGTAAAGGATGGAAGTGAGCAATATGATGATTATTCCGTTCGATTCGCTAATAAAGGCACATACGATCAAATTCAATTTGACGTTCCATATGCTAACCTTGAAAAGGTTGAAAAAATTGATTTAGACCAACCAATTCAGTTATCTCATGAGTTATTTTATGATGATGCTAAAGTAGTTGAGATAAAGAATAAAGAATTTACCACGATTTTATCCAATGACGTATCTGATCACGGAGTTTCAATGACAGCATATGACATTGAATATGGTGGATTATGGTCAGCAAAGGATGCACCATTCGTTTGTCTTGAACCATGGTGGGGAATTGCTGATGATGTTCATACAGACGGAAAAATTGAACATAAAGTCGGAATTAATAAGATTAGTCCTGATAAAGAATTTGCTGCAAAGTATGATTTATTATTCTTCTAAAAATAGATAAACAAAAAAACACCTTTTAAAAGGTGTTTTTTTGTTTATCTATTTTGTTTTCCTGAATTACGTTTTCTTAAATCTTCATGAGTATCATGTTCTTGAACGTCGATTTGTTCAGGTTGATTTGATGAATCTTCTTCTTCCACGTCGTGTAGAATTACCTTTTCATCACTTTGAGCTTGAGCAGCCGCTTGTGCTGCAACTTCTGCTCTAATCTTTGGACGGTACATGTTGATGATTAATGTTTGTAAACAAGCAAATAATCCGCTAATGAAGAAGTAAATACCTAGTCCAGCAGGTGCACTGAAAGTAACTAACACAATCATGATTGGTGTGAAGTAAGACATCATCTTCATTTGTTTCTTTTGATCTTCTGGAAGGCCTAATGTCATTAGGTATCCTTGAAGAACGTATGCTAAGAATGATAAAGCAACCAAGATTAGACTCTTATCACCAAGTTTTACACCTAAGAACATAGTGTGTGAAACTTCAGGTGAGAAACGAATTCCGTTATATAGGGCAAGGTAAATTGGCATTTGAATGATTAATGGTAGACAACCAATACCACCGGCCATGCTAATGTTGTTATCCCTGTATAGTTGCATCATTTCTTGTTGAATCTTCATTTGTTCTTCTTTTGAAGAAGCATTTTTTTGTCTTTCTTGGATTTCTTTCATCTTAGGCTTGATGAAACTCATTTTTTCTTGCATGATAGTAGACTTCTTAGTTTGACTAATCATTGCAGGAAGTAAGATCATTCTAACGATAATAGTTAAAATGATAATTGCCCAGCCGTATCCACCACAGAATCTGGCAATAAAGTCTAGAATGTGTTGACCCGGTAGAGCAAGGTATTCATATGTAAGACCATATGGTTTACCGTTAGAATCCACACGCACACATCCTGAAAGGACTAAAGCCATTACTCCAATCAAGGATAGGGCACTGAATCTTTTCAATTTTTTCATTACAAAAAACCTTTCATGTAAATTTCATTTACAATAATACCAGAAAAATGGAATTATATCAGACAAAAGTCCGAATTATTTTATTATAAACCCTTTACCGTAAATTTCATTAATATTATTAATCTTAATGTTGTCTACACGTCCGTAAGGGGTAGGTGAAGCTTTGATTTCAGAGACAAATTCATCGACTATTGATGATTCACCACTAACATGAATCAACACTGTGCCATCCATTAGATTTTGCACAAAACCGTTTAGATTCAATCGATCGGCAACTTTTTTAGTGCTGTAGCGAAAGCCAACCCCTTGAACTCTTCCTAAAACGATTATTTCAATATTTTTATTGGTCATATTGGTTCCTCCTTACTAAACAATAGTAACATATATGTTTTATTCCATTATTATGCTAAAATAATAGGAAAGATAATTAATTTAAAGGGGTCATATCCAGTAATGGAAAAAATTGTTTCTGCAAAAAACGAACGAGTAAAAAAATGGTCTAAGCTAAAAACCAAAAAGGGTCGTGTAAATAGTAACCAATATATATTGGAAAGTTGGCATTTAGTATCTGAAGCAATTAATGCTAATCAAAACGTTGAAGTAATATTAACAACTAACAAACAATATGAATTACACCAAAATGAAATTGATGTTTTTAACGGAGAAGTGATTGAAATCACCGATGATGTTTCAAAAGCATTGGGTTCAACTTCAACTCCTCAAGGCATTTTTGGAATTGTCGAATTACCAAAAGAGGACCATTTTGATTCATTAGATATGAAAGGTTCATGGCTTTTACTAGATCAAATTCAAGATCCTGGAAACATCGGAACCATGGTCAGAACTGCTGATGCAGCAGGATTTGATGGCGTTATCTTTGGTGAAGGGACTTCAAGTCAATTTAATCCTAAGGTATTACGTTCAATGCAAGGCAGTCAATTCCACTTGAAGTTACTGGAAGGTGACTTACTTGATTGGATTAGTAAGTTTAAAGACAACAATGTTCCTGTTTATGGGACTGAATTAAACCCTCAAGCAGTGAGTTATGATCAAATAGAAAAACAGGATGCATTCGCCTTAGTTATGGGAAATGAAGGTAATGGAATGCAAGATAAAATACTTGACCAGACCACTAAAAATCTATATATTCCTATCAAGGGAAGAGCAGAATCACTAAACGTAGCGATTGCTGCTGGAATCGCAATGTTCCATCTTAAAAAATAAATTATTTAGTTAGGAGATAGTATATTGAAAGAAGATGCATGGCGAAATGATAAAGAATATGTTAGCTATGTTTCTGATTTACTAAACAGTCCAGAAGTATTGAGACTAGATAACTATATCCAACATCATTCATCAACTCGTTTACAACATTGTATTCATGTGTCATACGAAAGTTATTTAATTGCCAAGAAGTTTGGCTTAGATGCCAAATCTACTGCACGAGGCGGATTACTTCATGATTTATTCTTCTATGATTGGCGAGAAAGTAAATTTAGATTGGGTTCACATGCTTATATGCACCCAAGAGTAGCGCTTAGAAATGCTGAAAAAATAACTAATCTAAATGATAAGGAACGAGACATCATCACTAAACACATGTGGGGATTAACTTTAACAAAGCCCAAGTATGCGGAAAGTGTGATAGTTTCTCTTATCGATGACTACGATGCTATTCGAGAATATTTCGCACCTAAATACCAAAATTTAAAAAACAAAATTAAAAATAGACATGATAAAAAGGAGGTTAATTCATGGCAAAAGAAAGTCAAATGAATACCACAATCGATTTTCGTTTGTGTCCTAAGTTTGAACAAACTTTTCAAATGCTAGGAAAGAAATGGAATGGCTTAATTATTGAAACACTATTGGTAAATGGCCCACAACGTTTCAAATGTATAGCAAACGTTGTTTCTAAGTGTAGTGATCGTGTGTTAGTTGAAAGACTAAAAGAACTTGAAGAAGACGGTGTCATTACTCGTAAAACATTTTGTGATTCTTCGTTAATTCAATATGAATTAACTGAAAAAGGAGAAGCATTGGAACCAATTATGAAACAAATTCATGACTGGTCAGATCAATGGTGTGATATTAACGATTAACCTTGACCGACTAATGTTTTTAAGATATTATTTAGTTAAATGTGTTGAAGAAAAATTAGTAGGCGGCAAACAATACAGAAAGACTATATTTGATGAGAATAGTCACAAGTCAGCTGAATTCATTTTCTGAACTGATATTGGGAGTTACAATTAACGAAAAATAATCCGGTATTCCACCGTTATGGATTTAGAGTGTATGAACTACAAATTGTAGTTCATAAACTAGGGTGGTACCGCGAAGCTTCGTCCCTTTTGGGATGGGGCTTTTTTTGTTGAAATGAGAGGAGAAGACTATGTCATTAAAAGATGATTTAACCAAGTTGCGTGATGATGGAATTGCTCAAATCAATCAAGCAACCGACGTTAACGAAATTACTAAAGAAATTAAAGTTAATTTACTTGGTAAAAAAGGTCCAATTACCCAAGCACTAAGAGGTATTAAGGACTTACCAGTTGAAAAAAGACCTGAAGTTGGTAGTTATGCCAACGAAATCAGGGATGAAATCCAAAATGCTTTAGATTCAAAACTAACAGAATTAGAAAACAAAGCATTGGAAGCACAATTAGTTGCTGAAAAAATTGATGTTACTCTTCCAAGCACTCCAGTTGCTAAGGGACATCCACATGTTATTCAATCAATCATTGACGAAATTTGTGACATGTTCATTGGTATGGGCTACGAAGTTAAAAGCGGTCCAGAAGTAGAAGAAGATAAGTATAACTTTGAAATGATGAACCTACCAAAGGATCACCCTGCCAGAGATATGCAAGATACTTTCTACATTACAAAAGAAATCTTGATGAGAACTCAAACCTCTCCTATGCAGGCACGAACTCTTGAAAAACATGACTTCAGTAAGGGTCCTTTAAAGATGATTTCACCAGGTGTGGTATACAGACGTGATACCGACGATCCTACTCATTCACACCAATTCCACCAAGTAGAAGGAATTGTGATTGATAAGAACATTACAATGGCTGATTTAAAAGGAACCCTTGAATATCTATTACACCAATTGTTTGGTAACAAATATGATATTCGTTTAAGACCAAGTTACTTTCCATTCACTGAACCATCAGTTGAAGCAGACGTTACTTGTTTCAAGTGTGATGGTAAGGGTTGTGACGTATGCAAGCATTCTGGCTGGATTGAAGTTCTAGGTGCCGGGATGGTACATCCAAACGTGTTGAAGATGGCCGGCGTTGATGCTGATGTTTACGGTGGTTTTGCATTCGGACTTGGTCCAGATCGTTTTGCAATGTTGAAATACGGTGTAGAAGATATTCGTGATTTCTACCTAAACGATGTTAGATTTTTATCGCAATTTAATTAAGGAGAGATACTAATGAAAATTTCATACAATTGGCTAAAGGAATACATTGACCTAGATATTCCTGCTGACGAATTAGCCGAAAAAATTGAACGTTCATCAGTCGAAGTTGACTCTGTTATCAAACCTAGCGATGGACTTAAAAAAATCGTTGTAGGTAAGATTGTGGAAATGGAAGACCATCCAGATTCAGATCACTTACACATTTGCCAAGTTGATGTTGGAGAAGATGAACCAGTACAAATTGTCTGTGGAGCTCCTAATGCTCAAGTAGGCAAAAATGTTATCACTGCATTATCTGGTGCCAGAGTTGCTGATAACATGAAAATCAAAAAATCAAAGATGCGTGGAATTCAATCCAATGGGATGCTTTGTGCATTAGATGAAATTGGTTACCCTAAGGATGTTGTTCCTAAGGAATGGGCCGATGGAATCTACTTCTTACCTGAAGATGCTACTTTAGGTGACGATGTTTACAAGTATCTTGGTATGGATGACGCACTAATTGATTTAGATGTAACTCCTAACCGTGGTGACATGCTTAGCATTTACGGAACAGTTCATGATTTATCTGCTATTTACAACAAACCTGCTAAATTTGATTTAGACAAGGTTAGTGAAACTTCAGAAAAGTTGACCTCAGATCAAATTCAAAGCGATGTTAATGAAGAAATTGCTTGGACTTACTTAAACCGTGTTGTTAACGATGTTGAAGTAAAACCAAGTCCACTATGGATGCAAGTTAGACTTTGGAATGCGGGTATTAAACCAGTAAACAACATTGTTGATATTACAAACTATTCAATGCTTAAGTTTGGTCAACCAATGCACGCATACGATTTAGACAAACTTTCTGGCAAAGTATCAGTTAGATACGCTAATGACGGTGAAAAAATTACTACTTTAGATGAAAATGAAGTTGAATTAGATTCAAATGATTTAGTAGTTGCTGATGATAATGGTCCAATCGCAATGGCTGGTGTAATTGGTGGTATGGATAGTTCAATTACCGCTGATACCAAAAATGTATTATTTGAATGCGCAATCTTTGATCCAATTAAAGTTAGAAAAATGGCTAGAAAACACGTTATCCATACTGAAGCTTCACAACGTTTTGAACGTGGTGTAGACCCAATGGCTGTTGAAGATGTATTATCTTCAGCTAGTGAAATGGCAAGAGAAATTGCTAATGGCTCAGTAACTAACGATGTTCTAGTTGGTAGTAAGTATGAAGCAAAGCCTGCTGTTATCGAAATCTCAGTTGCACGTATTAACCATGTTCTTGGTATGAAACTAAGTGTTCAAGAAGTAACTGATATCTTTGAAAGACTTGGCTTTGGTGTTAAAGCAACTGGTGACGATTTAGTTGTAACTGTTCCAACTAGACGTGGTGATATCCATATCCAAGCTGACTTAATTGAAGAAGTTGCTAGAATTTATGGATACGATAACTTACCAAGTACTTTACCAACTACTACGATGACAACTGGTGGACTAAATGAACAACAACAATTAATCAGAGACAGTCGTCACATTCTAGAAGGTCTTGGTTTAACTCATGCGATTTCATATGCATTGACCACCGAAGAAAAGGCTAAAATGTTTATGATGGGACAATCAGCTCAAACTGATTTAAGCTACCCAATGAGTAGTGATCATACTACCTTGAGAATGAACCTGGTTTCAGGATTATTAGACGATATTGCTTACAACAAGGCTAGAAAAGTGGATAACGTGTCTCTATATGAACAAGGTCGTGTATTCTACAAGGAAAACGAAGATGTCGTTAAACCAGATGAAATTGAACATTTAGCAGGTGCAATGACTGGTTCATTAGTTGATAATTCATGGAATCAACCTGCTAAAAACGTTGATTTCTACCAAATTAAGGGAATCGTTAACGAATACTTGGAAACAATTGGCCTAAATGGTGAAATTAGTTACGTTGCTAATGCAACTTATCCAGAAATGCATCCAGGTAGAACAGCTGACATCTTTGTTCATGGTCACTACGTTGGTTTTGTTGGACAAGTTCATCCAAAGATTGCAAAGCAATTTAAGATTAATGAAACTTATGTCTTTGATTTAAACCTACAAACCATTATCGACCTACCTAAGAAGGAACAAAGCTACGAACTAGTTTCAAAATACCCTTCAATTAAGCGTGATATCGCAATGTTAATTGACAAGGACGTTGAAAATGATTCAATCGTTAAGGTCATTGAAAAACGTGGTGGAGCATACTTGGTAGATGTTAAGTTGTTTGACTTATACGAGGGTGAACACGTTCCTGAAGACAAAAAATCATTAGCATACTCATTAACATTCCAAAACAAGCATGATACTTTGGTTGATGATGATGTAAATAATGCAATGGAAAAAGTGCAAAGAAATCTAGAAAAAGAATTCAATGTAGAAATACGTTAATTTTTAAATGGAGGAAACTGATTTGAATGAAGAAAAGAACTCCAATGATTTCGAAAAGAAGCACACTAATCTAGGCAAAAAGATTTCACTAAGTATTATCGCCATCTTAATAGTTTTAGGGGTTTTCATATTTATTCTTGGACATCAATATGTTAAAGAATCACTAAAACCATTGAATCCTAAGGATAAAGAATTAATCCAAGTTCGAATCCCAATGGGTGCTTCCGATAAGAAAATTGGATCAATCTTACAAGACAATAAAATTGTTAAAAGTGGTCTAGTATTCGACTATTTTGTAAATAGTCACAACTATTCAGGTCTAAAGGCGGGTTACTATGAACTTTCACCTTCAATGAGTTTGCAAAAGATTGCCGATAAATTGAAAAAAGGTGGGTCAGCTCAACCACTACAAGGTAAATATGGCCGATTACTTGTTCGCGAGGGTGATAACATCGATGAAATTGCCCAATCGGTAGAACAAAGCAGTCAATATTCCAGTGATGACTTCAAGAATTTAATGAAAGATAAGGACTTCTTGAATCAGTTGAAGGAAAAATATCCTAAGCTTTTAGATTCTGCATTTAAGGCTAAGAATAGAAAGTATGTGTTGGAAGGATACCTATATCCAGCAACATACAATTCACAAAAAAATGTGAGTTTAAAACAAATTGTTAGCCAAATGGTTGCTAAAACCAATTATGAATTTAGTCCATATTTCAAGGAAATAAAGAAACAAAACCTAACAGTCGATGAAGCAATTACTTTGGCTTCATTTATCGAACACAATCATGTTGATAAAAAAGAGCAAGAAAAGATTGCGGGAATATTATATAATCGTCTAAATAGCAATTTACCTCTTGAAGTACAATCTTCTATTAGGTATGCTAATGGTAAAGTTTCTGGACAAAAACTTTCAAAGAAAGATTATAATGCTTCAACTCCTTACAATTTGTATAAAAATACAGGATTCCCACCTAGCCCAATTAATAACCCAACGGTTAAATCGCTAGATTCAATTTTGAATCCTAAGGATATGACTACTTTTTATTTAGCATATAGTGTTAATATGAATGATAAGAAGGTTAAGTATTATAATGATGATAAAGATGTCGATGACTTAATCGGCAATGATAGTGTTATGAGATAAATCGGTTATGGAGAGATTATTATGGTAGAAAAGAAAAAGCGTCCCGTTGTTATTGGTGTTACTGGTGGTTCAGGTAGTGGTAAAACTACTGTTAGTCGTGCCATTTTTAACCAACTATTGGGTCATTCAATTATGATTTTGCAACAAGATTCTTACTACAAGGATCAATCACATAAGACAATGGCTGAAAGAGAAGAAACTAACTACGATCATCCATTAGCTTTTGATAGTGACTTATTACTAGAACATTTAAATAAGCTTCTAAACTATGAAGCAATTGAAAAACCGGTTTATGACTACACTAAATTAAATCGTAGTACTGAAACAGTTACTCAAGAACCACGTGACGTTATCATTCTTGAAGGAATCTTAATCCTAGATGACAAGCGTCTAAGAGATCTAATGGACATCAAAGTGTTTGTTGATACAGACGATGACATCCGTATTTTAAGAAGAATTCAAAGAGATACCAAGGAACGTGGTAGAACATTGGACGAAGTTATCCAACAATACTTGGAAACTGTTAGACCAATGTACAATCAATTTGTTGAACCAAGTAAGCGTTATGCTGATATCATCGTCCCAGAAGGTGGTAAGAACCAAGTTGCGATTGATTTATTAACAACTAAGATTCAATCAATCTTGGTAAAACACGGTAACAACAAGGTATTCAATAATATTGATACAACAATCTAATTAATTTAAAGGAGAGTTTATAATGGCTAAAGATGAAAGCTATCCAATGACCGTCGAAGGTAAACAAAAACTTGAAGCTGAATTGGAAGATTTAAGATTAAATCAACGTCCACAAATCATTGAAAGAATTAAGATTGCCAGAAGTTATGGTGATTTATCAGAAAACTCTGAATATGAATCAGCTAAGAATGAACAAAGTATGCTAGAAAGCCGCATCACTACTGTAGAGCACATGCTACAATACGCTGACGTTGTTGATAATGACGACGTTGAAAGTGATATGGTCAACGTTGGTAAGAAGGTTACTTTTAAAGAACTACCAGATGAAGATCCTGAAACTTACCAAATCGTTGGTGCTGCTGAAGCAGATCCATTGGAAGGTAAAATTTCAAACGATTCACCAATTGCTAAAGGCCTATTAGGTCACAAGGTAAATGATGAAGTAGTTATCGAAATTCCTGCTGGTGATATGAAAGTTAAGATTATCAGTGTTGAATAATTTGATAATAAAAAAGGACTCGATTAAACGAGTCCTTTTTTATTATCTTTTTTCGTATATAGATAAAATCCAATCATTAATAGTAATGTGATTGATGATATTAATATACCCGCATTTAATCCAGCTGGATAGAAAGATAACTTGATTTTATGTTTACCAATAGGAAGATTATCAAATCCAATGAATTCATCGTTAATTATCTTGATAGGGTGTTTTTTTCCATCGATGGTCAATGTCCAACCGTTTGAGTATGGAATTGATGTCGCTACTGCTTGACGCCTTGTAGATACGTTAATATTAGCTGAAACAGTATTGTTGTTTAGTTTGATGTAATTGTTTTGTTTTCTAATGGCCTTAGTTTCATTTAAAAATTTAGGTAAGTTTAAGGATGCAATATTAAACTCGTTAGTGTATACTTTGTCGTTTAATAATTTAATGGTAATTTGATTATCCTTATTATTTGGTAAGCTTACTACGAAAGTGCTTTGAAATTCACTTGGTAGATTTAATTCTTCACCATTTACCTTAATGATACATTTTTGCTGATTCATTGATGCGGGAACAATTAAGTATGGAACCATGCCTTTTTTGTGTTGATACTTAATGGTGATTTGACCATCTTTTAATAGATTGTTTTTAGCAATTACTTGGTTGTTTAAACCGGTTATTGCGTTTGTATTTTGAGAAAGAATAGTGTAATGCATGTTTTCGCTAAACACATCGCTATTATTTCCGGTTACCTGTTTTACCATTGAGTTTTGATACTTAATTGGATCCGAAGCAATGATTTTTGAAAATGCATTGTCGGATGCGGTGTAAACAAGTGGGAATGAGTTGTTTGACTTAAATGTTTGGAAAATATCAATTTTTTGAACGTCGTTATTGACGATGTCATAACGATTGCTGCTCTTTTGAATCATTGGATAGGCTTTGTTGTAGTTAATCGTATTGATAAAGTATTTAAATGAAAGCAATGAGTCAGTTACAATTGTTCCATTTGAATAGTCAATTGATCCGGTGGTATAAGCATTCCCGACTTTCTGGTTGAAGTCAGGAGTAGATTTTCTTAGCGTTGATGAAAATGTTGAACCACCATAGAAATTTGACCCAATCGGATCATCTCTGGTTCGATAGAAGTCCTTACTGATACGATAAAAACTATTATCCTTTTGCCTAATATCATTAACATGTCGGTTCAAAGTAGCAGTGTACTTCATGTAATCATCGTTTGATACATAACTAATTGAGTTTAATGAGTTAAACGCATTTAATCCAGTATCGCCGACTGTAATAACTAGTAGGCAAAGTAGATAGTATTTATTATCTTTATTGGAAACATGAATAACTACAAAACTAATTGCGATGAATGCAAGAGAAATCAGATATTTGGTTAACGACATGTAGTTAAAACTATTAATGTTTAAAGCTGCGTAACTTAATCCAGCTAATAAGATAACACCAGAAATAAGAATTTCTTTTAGCTTAATGTGTTCAACTTGTTTGTCCAAACCGATTGCAGCGACATATATAACCCAAAAACAGAAGATAAATGAAAAACGATAAGGATACCAAATTGGAAATTGCATTGCATGCCAGACTAGGTCCAGTGGTTCAAAGAACATTGAAACGACTAGTATTAATGTAATTAATAAAGTCATAATTCGACGTTTTAACTGAATTTGGTTGTTGCAAAAGAAGATTAGAAAACCGATGATAACAATTGATCCAACAAAAATGTTGGGATAACCACTCGGCATTTGAGAAAAGTTAAAGCTACCATCAAATAGTTTACTAATCATCTTCAATGGATTATATTCGACCTTCCATTTAACAGTTGATAAAGTGTAAGCGGCTTTTCCGTTTTTTAATTCAAGTAAGTTTGGCAAGAAAATAAATGCTGCTAGTAACAATGATACAATGTGGCTTCCGCCAACTGCGATAAGCTTGCGGAAACGTCGATGAATGGAATCATTGACTAGTAAGTTACCAATTACATAAATAATTGAAAATAGTGTAATCATGTATGCAATGTAGTAGTTAATGATTAGCATTGCAGTATAACTAATGATAAAAAGGTAATATTTATTATTCTTCAGTATTTGATCGATTCCCAAGATAATAATGGGAAGCAAGACAACACCATCCAACCACATTACGTTTAATTGGTTAGCAATCATCCAGCCATTAAGGGCATAGGCAACCGCCATTGATAAAATGATTAAATCTTTTTTGACACCTTTATGTTTAAGGAAAACGCTAAAGGTTAATCCAGATAAACCATATTTAAATAAAATTATTAATAGAATAGAAAAGTTGATGAACTTAGCGGGGATGATTAACAGAATGATGTTTAGAGGACTTAATAGGTAATATGCCCAAATTCCAATCATTTCTCCACCATATCCATTTGAAAATGAGTATAATAAGCTATGTAGGTCTAAAGACAGAACCGTTCGTCTAAAATAAGCGAACAAATCGACATATTGTTGACCTAAGTCAACAGTTAAAATACTACTATTTCCAAATGGAAACATATTGCGGTAAGCAAAGTAACATGCCATAATAATAAAAGGGATGAAAAAGCTTAATAAATATAAGCTGTGTTTTTTTATGATTCTTTTAATTGAATTAATCATAGTAAATACTTCCTATGTATTTTAATTATTACTTATAAAGTAACCTACTATAGTATACAATAAACCAGAGTAAATGACTGATTAACATATAATAATTAAGGAGTTAGATTGTTTTGAATAGTTTTTTGCAAAAAATATTTCACCACGGCAATCGTGGAGAAAATTCAAAGGTACCATTTAGATTAAACATTATTCTGACAGTTGTTGGAGCACTGTTTGCAATCCTATTAATCCAATTGGGTTACCTACAGATTGTTAACGGAAACCAATATAAAGCCGAAGTTAGCAGATCCGATAATTCTGTTAAGTATGGAAATGTCCAAAGAGGGATGATTTACGATTCTACCGGTCGTGTCCTTGTTGGAAACAAAGCGCACCAAGCTATTCAATACACTAAGGGATTATCTGTAACTAGTGCCGACCTATATAAGATTGCAAACACATTAGGTAAGTATCTAACTGTCGACACCTCATCATTAACGCCTCGTCAAGAAGCGGATTTCTACTTATCTAATGCTGATAACCTTAAGAAGGTAACGAACAGTCTTACTTTCCCTAAGGGTTCAAGCACTAGCGAACAATATGTTTTAGAACTTAAAAAGGTTATGGATGATAAGCTTTACAGTTCCGACAAAGCTACCAAGAATGCAGCTGAAATCTTCCAAAAAATGAGTGGTTCTTATCAATTATCAACTACATACATTAAGACAACGAACGTTACTAATAAGGAAATTGCCGAAATTGGTGAACATTTAGATGAAATGCCTGGTGTACAAATTGGTGATAGTTGGACAAGAGAATATCCAAACGGAAACGCCATTCAAAGTATTGTAGGGACTGTTTCTTCTGAAAAAGTTGGGCTACCAAGTGACAGAATTAATACTTTGTTGGCAGAAGGTTATTCTAGAAACGATAGTGTTGGTCAAAGTTACCTAGAAGAAAAATACGAATCTACTTTACGTGGTTCAAAGTCACAAACTCTTATTAAGGGTGGTAGCTTAGATAAAGCCGTTAAACAATATGGTGGTCAAAAGGGTGACAACCTTCAATTAACCATCAATTCAGAATTTGAAAAGAAAATTCAATCATTAGTTGAAGAAGCTGATCAAGGAACTGGTAATTCAACTGGTGCTTATGCAGTTGTTATGAATCCTAACACTGGTGGAATTATCGGATTGGCCGGTGTGAACCGAGATCCGCAAACAGGTAAGGAAACTCCAAATGCCCTAGGAACCATCAATAGTTCAATCGTTATGGGTTCTGTTGTTAAGGGGGCAATGATTTCCGGTGCCTTAATGGATAAGGTCATTACACCAACTAATTCTACTTTAACTGATAAACCAATCTTAACCGGTGGAATTAGAAAGGCATCATGGTTTAACCAAGATGGTAACCATGATATTGCTCTTGATGCATCAACTGCTCTTGAAGTTTCATCTAACTCATACATGATGCAATTAGCGATGAAGGAAGCTAAGTTTAATTATGTTGAAGGTGGAGCATTAACAATGAATCCAGACGTATTCAACATCATGAGAGGTTACTTCAACCAATTTGGTTTAGGTGTGTACACTGGAATTGATTTACCTGGTGAAACAAAGGGTATTCAAGGTCCAAGTGGTTCAGCAAACATTGGTAAAGCACTTGATTTATCTTACGGTAACTACGATGCATACACTCCAATGCAAATTGCTCAATACATTTCTACTATCGCTAATGGTGGATACAGAATTCAACCTCACGTTGTTCAAAGTATTCGTGCTTCAAACAAGAGTGGTAAGTTAGGTCGAGTTAAGTACACCGTTACACCAACTGTATTAAACAAGATTGATATGACTGCTTCCCAAAGAAAGGTTGTTACAGATGGTTTCTACAAGGTTGTTCATGGTACCAACCAATACAGAACTGGTATTACCTTAAATACTGTTAAACCATCAATTTCAGCCAAGACTGGTACTGCCCAAACATTCTACTCAAGTGGAAAGAAGGGTTCTAAGCCAGTTGAAACCGTTACTTTGAGTTTAGGATCATTTGCTCCTTCAGATAACCCACAAGTGGTAGTGGTAGTTGCAATTCCAAACTTGCCAAGTAACGCAGAAAGCAATAATATTGACTTAGCTCAAAAGATTTATCAAGCTTACTGGAAGTACGTTCAATCCGACAGTGGCTTGAAATAATTGCTGTTAAGTAATTTTCCTTAACAATATTTATATAAACTCTGGTCAAATCGGATAAAAAATGATAATATATTAAGAGTTGAAAGTTGTTTATATAAAAATTAAAAATACAACTAACTTGGAGGTGTAACTAAGATGAGAGTACACATTACTTTAGAATGTACAGAATGTCACGAACGTAATTACTTATCAACTAAGAGTCGTCGTAACAACCCTGATCGTTTGGAATTAAAGAAATACTGTCCACGTGAAAGAAAAGTTACATTACATCGTGAAACAAAATAAGGATTCGGGTTTAAAGGCCCAAATCCTTTTTTTATATTCTGGGAAGTGAATAGATGGATAAATCAGCCGCTAGAAAAGAAATTTTAAACAAGCTTAAAAATTTAGATAATATAGAAGATGTACAATATTTATATAATCAGTTGTTTGAGACTGATGAGTGGATAAATGCGTCTTCTGTTGGTGTCACCTTAAGTACTGATATTGAGATTGATACAAATCCAATTATTGAAATGGCCCTTAGCCAAAATAAAAAGGTTTACGTGCCTAAAGTGATTAGTAAAAGCGATATGGATTTTATTGAGTACAATGAGGAAACCGAGCTGTTCGTTAATAAAATGGGTATATCAGAACCACTTGATGGCCCAAAGGTCGACATTAATGATATTGATTTATTGATTGTTCCAGGGATGGCATTTGATATGGCTAATAATAATCGACTAGGATATGGTGGCGGATACTACGACCGTGTTTTGGTTGATTATCCTGGAAATACTATTGCACTTGCTGATAGAATTAGAATGTATGAAAAATCAATATGGAAAGTAGATGATTTTGATCAACAAGTTGAAACAATTATTCACCCAGATTTCAAATAATCGTTTATATCGAAACATAGATGATACTCCTTTTATGACAGAAGGAATTATTGCAATTATCGTATTTGTATATTTATTTGGTTTAGCAACTAACTCGACTGATACGATTATCAATTATGGCGCTATGTATCGTCCATTGGTTGAATTTGGCCAATGGTGGAGATTTATAACACCGATATTTATTCATCTATCATTTCTACATATTTTAATGAATGGAATTAGTTTATATTATGTAGGGATTCAGCTTGAAAAAATTTTTGGACATATTAGATTCCTTGTAATCTTCATGTTGTCAGGAATATTTGGAAACATTGCTAGTTTTGCTTTCTCAAATGGTGCCAGTGCTGGTGCAAGTACCGCTATCTTTGGATTGTTCGGTGTATTCTTGATGTTAGGTGAAACTTTTCATGATAATATGTACGTTAGAAGGATGTCACAAAGTTTTCTATTACTGATTGTCTTAAACATTGGATTTGATTTTATGTCACCAGACATTGACATTGTCGGACATATGGGTGGTCTAATTGCAGGGTTCTTGTTACCCTACGTAGTCGGACTACCATCAGAATTTAAAATTCCAATGGTGAAGAAAATATTGGCATTAATTGTGTTGATTGTATTTGCATATTTTTGCTTAAAAACTGGTTATTTTGCAAATTAATTAGTGCATTTTTCGTTAGGATGTGGGAAAATGAAGACGTTGTACGATGTTCAACAACTTTTAAAAAAATTTGGAATCTATGTTTACGTTGGCAAAAGATTGTGGGATATAGAGGTCATGGCATTAGAGCTTGATCATCTACATGATGCCGGACTTGTAACTAAAGAAGAGTTCATACAGGCAAAGCTTGTATTAAAACATGAACATGGAATCGAAGAAAAGAAATAATACAATTTTTAGGAGGAAACTAAAATGGTACGTAAGTTAATTGGAATCGATTTAGGAGGTACAACAACTAAGTTGGCATTCCTAACTGATAGCGGTGAAATCTTAGATAAGTGGGCTATTACCACCGATGTAAGCGCTAACGGAGAAAATATTGTTCCAAATATCATTAACTCTATCTCAAAAAAGATGGAGGACTCTGATCATAAAATTGACGACTTTATTGGAATTGGAATGGGAACTCCAGGTTCAGTAAACCGTGAGGAAGGTACTGTAATTGGGGCTTACAATCTAAACTGGAAGACTACCCAACACATTAAGGATCAAATCGAAAAAGCATTAGGCCTACCATTCGCTTTAGATAATGATGCTAACGTTGCTTCACTAGGTGAATACTGGAAGGGTGCCGGAAGTAAGGACTCAGACGTTGTATTCGTAACACTAGGAACTGGTGTTGGTGGAGGTGTTATCGTTAACGGTGAATTAGCTCACGGTGTTAACGGCGGTGCCGGTGAAATTGGTCACATTACTGTTGAACCAGGTGGATTCGAATGTACTTGTGGTAAGCGTGGTTGTCTAGAACAATACGCTTCAGCTACTGGTGTTGTTAAGGTTGCTAAGAACCTTTCAAGCGAATTCACTGGTCAATCAAGACTAAAGGAAATGATTAACTCAGGTGAAGAAGTAACTTCAAAGGTTGTCTTCTTCCTAGCTGACAACGGTGATATTTTTGCAAACCAAGTTGTAGATTACGTATGTTACTACTTAGGTCTTGCATTAGCTAACGTTGGTAACACATTGAACCCTGGCAACATTGTTATCGGTGGTGGTGTTTCAAACGCCGGAAACACATTATTACAACCAACAACTAAGTACTTCCAAGAAAATGCATTTAGACCCGTTAGAGATTCTACCAAGATTCGTCTAGCTCAATTAGGTAACGATGCTGGGGTTATTGGTGCCGGTTCATTAGCTTTAAGAAACATTAACAAATAACATTAGGGGTGTAATAACACATGATTCCATCCATGCTTTTAATTGTTGTTATTTTATTAGCAATCCTAATCTATAACAGCATTACAAGAATGAGAGCAAACCGTGTTGCTACTTTTGTTGATGAAGAAGAATTCAAACAAGGTAGTCACAAGGGACAAATTGTTGACTTAAGAGAAAACAGAGATTTTGAATCCGGTCACATTTTAGGTGCCAGAAGTATTCCTTACTCAACAATTAAGATGTTTTATAAGAACATTCGAAAAGACATGCCAGTGTACTTATACGATCAAGGTAAAACTTTGAGTATTAAGACGGCTATTCTACTTGGTAAGAATGGATACAAAGATATCTATATTCTAAAATCAGGTTTTAGAAACTGGAATGGAAAGACTAAGAAGTAAATAAAAAAGCACTTTACAATATGTAAAGTGCTTTTTTATTGTTTCATATTAGTTTAAGTGAGCAGAACGTTGTTTGCGAACAACTCTTTTTCTGTTTTCTTCTAGTTTGTCAGCTTGATCTTCAACAGGGTCCACAACTTTTTTCTTGAAAGAGAATAATGCTCCAGCAACTGCGCTTGAAGTTGCTAATGCACCAACAAAGAATCCTTTAGCGAATTTTTTCATTTTAAGTCCTCCTATATAATAATTTGCTTTACACCTCCTATTATGATGTTTTTTTATTTATTTATCCAGTCTTAAGTATATTTTAATTCGATATTTTATATGCTAAACTTATATAGGCAGAAATGGTGGGATAATATGCAAAAAGTGCTAATAATTGTTGGACCAACAGCAGTTGGTAAAACAAGTTTATCAATTAAGTTGGCTAAAAAGTTAAATGGTGAAGTTATTTCTGGTGATTCGATGCAAGTTTACAAACACTTAGACATTGGAACGGCTAAAGTGACTAAAGAAGAATCACAGGGAATTGTTCATCATTTAATAGACATTATTGATGTTGATCAAAGATATTCAGCAGCTGATTTTATTGATTCAGCTAATCGTTTAATTGATGATATTCATAAAAGAGGAAAACTCCCTATTATTGTGGGTGGAACAGGATTCTACATTCAATCCCTCGTTGATGGATTAAATCTTGGTGGTGACCATTACGATAGTGAGGATTACAGAAATCAAATGCATTCGTTTGCTGAAGAAAACGGTAAACACGCCTTATGGCTTAAGTTAAATAGCATTGATGAAGTATCTGCTCGAAAAATTGGTGAAGAAAACGAACGCAGGGTAATTAGAGCGCTAGAAGTTTATCACAATACTGGGGTTAAGTTTTCTGAACAAACAAATAATGATGTATCAATAGATCCATATATTATTGCACTTAATACTGATAGAAAAGTATTGTATGATCGCATCAATAAACGTGTTGATATTATGTTTAAGCAAGGATTGATTGATGAAGCAAAATGGTTAGATCAAAAAGGTGACGTATCCTTACCAGCATATAAGGGGATTGGTTATCGCGAATTTATCAATTATTTCCACGGTGACTTAGATTTAAATGATGTTTCTGAATTAATTAAAAAAGATTCTAGACATTATGCCAAAAGGCAGCTAACTTGGTTTAGAAATAAGATGAAAGTTAACTGGTATGACATAATATCTAACATAGAAGTTGTAAAAAGCATCGAAAAAGATGTATTTAATTGGCTAAATGACAAAAAAGTGCCATAATATGTGAGAAGTTATTACATTGAATATTGACATATTAAAATATAATGTTATTATAATGTTGTTAGAAGGAGTTAGATATGAAAGAAAAGGATTTAAGACGTTCGCTTTCAGTACTTCCAATCGGAACTGTTATGAAGTTAACTAGCTTGACCGCAAGACAAATTAGATATTACGAAGAACAGGGTTTGGTTTTACCTGAAAGAAATGATGGTAACCGCCGTATGTATTCTTTGAACGATATCGACGTGATTTTAGAAATTAAGGATTATTTAGACGAAGGTTTAAATATTGCCAAAATTCAAGAAATCTACAAGAAACGTAAAGAAAATAACAAGAATAACGATGCGAAGGAATTAACTGATCAAGAAGCACGTAAAATTTTATCTGATGAACTTTTGAACATCGGTGGATTAAATTCACATGATGCTGCAAATAATTCTTTTTAACTAATTTAATGTTGAATACGTTAGGAGTAGATGTATATGGCTACAAAGCATGATTATTCAAAAGACGACATTCGTCGTATTGTTAAAGAAGAGGACGTAAAATTCTTACGTTTAATGTTTACTGATGTTTTAGGGACTTTAAAAAACGTTGAAGTTCCAATCAGTCAATTAGATGATTTATTAAATGACAAAATTATGTTTGATGGATCATCAATCGAAGGATTCGTAAGAATCGAAGAAAGTGACATGTATTTACATCCTGATTTATCAACTTGGATGATTTTCCCATGGAGTTCAGAACGCGGTAAGATTGCTCGAGTTATTTGTGAAGTTTACAAAACTGATGGAACACCATTTGAAGGTGATCCAAGAAATAACTTAATCCGTGTTCTAAAAGACATGAAGGATGCTGGATTTACATCATTTAATATTGGACCTGAACCTGAATTCTTCCTATTCAAGATGGATGAAGATGGCAAGCCAACTGTTAAATTGAATGATGAAGGTAGCTACTTTGATATGGCACCACTTGACTTAGGTGGTAACTGTCGTCGTGAAATCGTTCTAACATTGGAAGAAATGGGCTTTGACGTTGAAGCAGCTCACCACGAAGTTGCTCCTGGTCAACATGAAATTGATTTCGAATATGCAGATGCTTTAAACGCTGCTGATAATATTCAAACATTTAAATTAGTTGTTAAAACAATCGCAAGAAAATACGGCTTATACGCTACATTTATGCCAAAACCACTAAGTGGTATCAATGGTTCTGGAATGCATTTAAACATGTCATTATTTGACGATAGTGGTGATGTATTCTACGATGAAAATGGTGACTTGAAGTTATCTGAAACTGCTTACCATTTCTTAGGTGGTTTAATCAAACATGCTAAGAGTTACACTGCAATTTGTAACCCTTTGGTAAATTCATATAAACGTCTTGTTCCTGGATACGAAGCACCAGTTTATGTTGCTTGGTCTGGTTCAAATAGATCTCCACTTATCCGAGTACCAAATGCTCGTGGACAAGCTACACGTCTTGAATTAAGAAGTGCTGATGCTTCAGCAAATCCATACCTAGCAATTGCTTCAGTTCTAGAAGCTGGTCTAGATGGTTTGAAGAACGGTATCGTGCCTCCTAAGAGTATTGACCGTAACATCTACAGAATGGATGCTCAAGAAAGAAAAGAAAACGAAATTGTTAACTTACCAGATGACTTACTAGATGCTCTAGAAGAGTTATCTGCTGATGAAACAATGAAGCATGCATTAGGTTCAAAGATTTTCAACAGTTACTTAGCTGCTAAGCATTTAGAATACGATGCTTACCGTGCTCAAGTTTCTGATTGGGAACGTAACCAATACATGGAAAAATACTAATAAACATCTGAAAAAGAGTCGGTTTATGCCGACTCTTTTTTATTTTTCAAATGATGATCATAATGATAAAATAAATACGAGGTGTTTAGATTGCTAAAATTTGACGAAATGATTCAACAAGCGGTTGCCAAGTTTAATAGCATGGGGCAAAAGCAACAATTGCTCTTAAATGGCAATAATAAGCAACAAAAACTATTTATCCAATTGGATTTAGCGTTAGCTAAACTTGCAGAGGATTCAAAGCGATTCTCTGTATATAAAAAAGATCAAGAAAACATTGATGTTAAAAATTACAAGGATATGATTACTAAAGATGTAGTGAATGTAACAAACTATTATTTGTTGTTTGCCAGTGTTCATAATTGGTTAGATGTAATTGTTATTGATGAAGATGATTTCAATAAAATTACAAGCATCGATGCTGATCGAGACTTCAATCAAGTATATTTATCAATCAAACGAATGATGTTTAATGGATTTTATAATCATTCTAAAAAAGATTTCCAATTTTCCTGGAAAATGTTCCTAAAATTTGGTATAGTAGACCTTGGCGTTGATGATAAGTCATTGTCAACTCAATTTAGTGAAACTAATTCATTATAAAAATTTTAATTGATTTAAAAATGATATTGACACGATGTCGATTATCCGATATAATGTTTTTTGTTGAGTTTTGATGTCGCGATAGCTCAGCTGGAT
The DNA here is from genome assembly GCF_019656215.1 of Apilactobacillus zhangqiuensis. Taxonomy (GTDB): domain Bacteria; phylum Bacillota; class Bacilli; order Lactobacillales; family Lactobacillaceae; genus Apilactobacillus; species Apilactobacillus zhangqiuensis. The sequence goes on along the minus strand of NZ_BPLK01000003.1, from coordinate 154,194 downwards.
AGAGCAACGGTCTTCTAAACCGTAGGTCGAGAGTTCGAATCTCTCTCGCGACATTTGAATAAATTGTTGAAGCATATCACTTATGATATGCTTTTTTTCTTGACTAAATTATTCAAAATATGTATACTTACTTTGTTGTATTTGTGGACTTTCACAGCTACAACCGCACGAAATGAGTATTAAGTCTTCTCTAAGGAGCGCTTATTTTCGGCGAGTCTAAGCATATTATTCAAGGAGGTGCACATTATGTACGCAATTATCGTAACAGGCGGAAAGCAATACAAAGTTGCTGAAGGTGAAGCAATCTACGTTGAAAAGCTAAACGCAAACGAAGGTGAAAAGGTTACTTTTGATCAAGTAGTTTTCGTTGGTGGTGACTCAGCTAAGGTTGGTACTCCACTTGTAGACGGTGCTTCAGTTGAAGGTACTGTTGAAAAGCAAGGCCGTGGTAAGAAGATTACTATTCTTCGTTACAAGCCTAAGAAGGGTTCTCGTTCTAAGAAGGGTCATAGACAACCATACACTAAGGTTATGATTGACTCAATCAAGGCTTAATTAGAGGATAAAAAATGATATTAGCAAATATTATTCATGATAAGCAAAGTGATCGTATTACTAGTTTTAGTTTATCCGGTCATGCTGATTCAGGTGAGTATGGTAAGGATATTGTATGCGCTGCAGTTTCTGTTTTATCTATTTCTACAGTAAATGGATTAACAGAAGTTGCAAACTTAGAACCTAAAGTTGTCAGTGATGACATCGAAGGTGGTTTTATGGAAGTTACAATTCCTCAAGCTAATTCTTCCGAAGATGAAATTGCTGCTCAAGCAATCTTATCGACATTCCAAAATGGAATGCGGGATATTTCTCAAAGTTATGCTGATTATATTAAATTAGATATTACAATAGATTAAATTGTACGGAGGTGTAATCCAATGTTAGAAATGAATTTACAATTCTTCTCTCACCATAAAGGGGGAGGTTCAACAGCCAACGGTCGTGACTCTGCTGGTCGTCGTCTAGGTACAAAGGCTGCTGATGGATCAAAAGTTACTACTGGTTCAATCATTTACCGTCAACGTGGTACTCACATTTACCCAGGTAAAAACGTTAAGCGTGCCGGTGATGATACTTTATTTGCTTTAGTTGATGGTGTTGTACGTTTTGAACGTATGGGCCGCAGCAAGCGCCAAGTTTCAGTATACCCAGTATCTGAAGCAGTTGCTAAGTAATTAGTGAATAATGTAGAAAAAGCCTGATTTATTTTCAGGCTTTTTTTATTACCAAAGACTTATTTAAATAAAGCTAACATGATACAATGGTAGTAACGATTACGATTGCAATCGCTGCACTAACATTGCTATCATATAAAACATATTAGTAATACTAGGAGGAGTTTTAATCATGGCAACAATTTCAACTGCCCAATTTAAAACGGGATTAACTATTGAAGTAGATAACGCAATTTGGCGTATCATTAACTTCCAACACGTAAAGCCAGGTAAGGGTGGTGCGTTCGTACGTACTAAACTTAAGAACCTAAGAACAGGTGCTGTTCAAGACAAGACTTTCCGTTCCGGTGCTAAGATGGAACAAGCACAAATTGATACTAGAAACATGCAATACCTATACGAAGATGGTGCAGGTTACGTATTCATGGATATGGAATCATACGATCAAATTACTGTACCTGGTGACAAGATCAAGGATGCTTTAAACTACTTACAAGAAAACATGGATGTAAGTATCGTTCAATACGAAAATGAAGTTATCGGTATCGAAGTACCAAACACTGTTACTCTAGAAGTTGCAGAAACTGAACCAAGTATCAAAGGTAACACTGCCTCAGGTGGTAGCAAGCCAGCTACTATGACTACTGGTTTAATTGTACAAGTACCATTCTTTGTTAACGCTGGTGACAAGCTAGTTATTAACACCAATGATGCAACATACATCTCAAGAGCTTAATTAATAAACAATTGATGCTTTTATTTTGATTGGAGGGTAATTTTTATGGCAGAACAAACAAATATTTCTTTACCAAAGGCTAGTTCAAAGCTTGGTGATATTCAGATTTCACCAAATGTATTGGAAGTAATCGCAAGTATTGCCTCTGTCCAAGTTAAAGGCGTAAAACGCATGCGTGGGTCATTGGCAACAAGTGTTAATGAACTATTCGGACGTAAAGAAATGGGTAAAGGCATTAGACTTAATTTTAAAGATGAAAAATTAATTGTTGATGTTTACGTATATCTAAATTACGGGGTTTCTGTTCCTAAAGTTGCTCTAGAAATTCAAGAACAAGTAAAACAACAACTTCTATTCATGACTGAACTTGACTTGGGTGAAGTTAACGTCCATGTAGAAGGTGTCGTTCATGAAAAGCAAAGTAAAAGAGCTAATTCAAAAAGTTTATTAAACGGCAATAGTAGCGATAAGGGTGAAAAATAGTGGAATTTACTAGACATAAAATAAGAGAGTATGCATTTCAAACATTGTTTGCAATCAATGCAAATGATACAACCGATAAAGAACTATTTTTTCATGCTATCTCAAGAACCGATGAAGAAACAGAAATTCCATCATACTATAATACTTTAGTAGATGGAGTTATCGAAAATAAGGATAGCTTAGACGATAGTATAATCTCATATCTTGTTTCCGGTTGGTCCATTAACAGAATTGCCAAGACTGATCTTGCAATTCTAAGACTTGCGTTTTTTGAAATTAAATACGTCGATGATGTCCCTACAAAGGTGGCAATCAACGAAGCGATTGAATTAACAAAGAAATACAGTGATGATCACTCAAGAAAATTTGTTAATGCTGTTTTACAAAACACAATTGATTAAGAAAATTGATTCGCGTAAAAGCGAGTCTTTTTTTATTACATAAACATTTTTTTATATGCTAAAATAAAAGAGAATTAAATAATCCTTTGGAGGTTTTACGATGAGCAATATTATTGATGGAAGATCTTTAGCAAAGAAAGTTAATCAAGAAACTGCAGATATGGTTTCAGAATTAAACGAACAAGGTAAAAATCCTTGTCTAGCTGTGATTATCGTCGGGGATGATCAAGCTAGCCACCGCTATGTGAGAAGCAAGCATAAGAAAGCTCAACAATTAGGAATTAAGTCAATCGTTAAGGCTCTTCCTGCAGAAACCACTGAAGATGAATTATTGAACATTTTGAACGACTATAATCATGACGATGACATTGATGCAATTTTGATTCAATCACCATTACCAAAGCACATTAATGAAAAATACGTTATGAGCCAAATTAACCCAGATAAAGACGTGGATGGATTCCAAGTGATTAATTCTGGTAAGTTATTCTTAAACGAACAAAGTAACTATCCTGTCGCATGTACACCTAAGGGTGTTATGACAATGTTTGAAGAATACGGTATTGATTTAAAGGGTAAAAAAGCAGTTGTAATTGGTAGAAGTACCATCGTTGGTAGACCAATGGCAGCTTTATTAATCAATGCTGGTGCAGAAGTAACAGTGTTAAACCACTATGCAAATATTAAAGAATACACATTAGACGCCGATATTATTGTATCTGCTACTGGTAAGGTTAATACAGTGACGGAAAGCGATGTAAAAGATGGCGTCGTTGTAATTGACGTTGGTCAAAACGTGAATGATGAAGGTAAATTAGTTGGGGACGTTGATTATGATGGAATTGCTAAAAAAGCCTCATACATAACTCCTGTACCTGGTGGTGTTGGTCCAATGACCATCGCTACATTGATGAGACAAACCGTAGAACTATCAAAGTGGAGTGATATTAATGGGTAATGATTACCTAAGTGTTAGCGATTTAACAAGCTATATTAAGAAAAAATTTGATCGTGATCCCTATTTAGATAAGGTTTATTTAACAGGTGAAATTTCTAACTTTAGATTGAGACCAGCACATCAATACTTTAGCTTGAAGGATGATAACGCCAAGATAAGTGCTATCATGTTTAAATCCGCTTTCGGTAAGGTTAAGTTTAAACCCGAAGAAGGAATGAAAGTATTAGTTACTGGTAGAATTTCAGTCTATGAAGCAACCGGTAACTATCAAATTTATATTGATCACATGGAACCAGATGGTGTTGGTGCCTTGTATCAAGCATATGAACAGTTAAAGAAAAAGCTATCTGCTGAAGGATTATTCAACGCTCCTAAAAAGGCCTTGGAAAAGTATCCAAAGAGAATTGCGGTAGTTACTTCACCTAGTGGAGCTGTTATTAGAGATATTATTACAACTACTAGAAGAAGGTATCCAATTGCTCAAATCGTTTTATATCCTGCCGTAGTGCAAGGGGATGCAGCTGCTGCCGATATTGTTCGTCAAATTAACCGTGTTAACGAACGAGACGATTTTGATACATTGATCATCGGACGTGGTGGAGGTTCCATCGAAGATCTTTGGCCATTCAATGAAGAAATCGTAGCTAGAGCAATCTTTGACAGTAAGATTCCTGTAATTTCTTCAGTGGGACACGAAACTGACACGACAATTGCGGACTTAGTTGCTGACGTTAGAGCAGCAACACCTACTGCAGCTGCTGAACTTGCTGTTCCGGTGTTGACTGACGTTATGACTGACATTAAAAATGATCAGGTTCGAATTTTTAATGCGTTCAGAAATAAATTAAATCAATTACAGCAACGATTGGCTAAGATTCAACAATCATATATTTTCAAGCAACCAGAACGATTGTACGACTCATATGTTCAAAAAATTGATATGTTAAACGAAAGATTGATGAATTCACTAAAAGAAACAATTAATCAATCAGATAGAAAATTAAATGATTTGGTTTACAATTTAAAAATTAATTCACCAAAGAACTTAATTAAAGAACAACAACAAGTTTTGCAAGTGCAAGATAATCAATTAAAAAGAAATATTATGTTGTTAATTCAGAATAAGCAAAACCAACTAACACAAAGAGTGGATGCACTAGATCATCTAAGCCCACTAAAAGTTATGTCTCGTGGATTTAGTTTTACAACTAACAGCGAAGGCAAGGTCATTAAAAAGGTTGATGACATTAAGAAAAACGATGATATTGAATTAAAACTAATTGATGGATATGCAAAAGCAACCGTTAACGAGGTAAAAAAGGAGAGTAAATAATGGCTGAAAAAGCAAGCTTTGAAGATAACATGAACAAACTAGAACAAATCGTTTCCGAATTAGAGCAAGGTGATATTCCTTTGGAAAAGGCACTAAGCGAATTCCAAAAAGGAGTTAAGCTAAGTGGTGAACTACAAAGTACCTTGAAGAATGCCGAAAAGACATTAGCTAAGGAAATGACAGATGATGATTCCGAAGTTGCATTCGAAAAAGAAAGTGAAGATAAGTAATGAATCAATCTGTACTTTTGACTGATTTTATCGATGAATATAAGCCAAAAATTGAACAACAATTAGCCAGTCAGGTTAAAAAAGACGTTAGTAATGATCAACTTGCTGAATCAATGAGTTATTCATTAATGGCTGGTGGAAAAAGATTAAGACCACTTATGAGTATCGCAACTCTAAAGACGTTGAATCATGACATGACAGAGGATGATTTAAAGGCAATTAGTGCTCTTGAATTACTTCATACTTACTCATTAATTCACGATGATTTGCCAGCAATGGATAATGATGATTTGAGACGTGGAAAAAAGACTAACCATGTTATTTATGGTGCCGGATTAGCAACATTAGCAGGTGATGGTTTATTGACGCTTTCTTTTCAATGGTTAACAGATAATCATTTGGATGATCATAAAAAAGCTCAATTGACTTATTATTTATCTAAATTAGCTGGACCATCCGGGATGGTTGCTGGTCAATCAATGGATATTTTGAATGAAAACAAGCAGTTATCATTGGATGAAATTAAGAAGCTACACGAAGGAAAGACTGGGGCCTTAATTAGATATGCTATGATTTCTGGTGGTATCTTGGCTGATGCGGACCAAGGCGTCATTGATAAATTAAATCAATTCGGTGCCGACTACGGTCTGGCCTTTCAAATTTATGATGATATTTTAGACGTCACTTCAAGTTCAGAAGAGCTTGGTAAACCAGTTCACCAAGATGACGTAAAAAATACGTATACTAATCATTTGGGATTAGATAAGGCATATTCTTATCTAGAAGAAACAATCAACCACAGTCGTCAAATTTTAGACGAATTAAAAGAAGAAAATGATGTAGACATTGAGCTATTATCATCATTTTTAGATTATTTTAAAATAGAAAAATAGGAGTAGTTCGCATGAAAAAGGAAAGAGTAGACGTGCTACTTGTTCAACAAGGTATTTTTGATACAAGAGAAAAAGCCAAGAGAGCTGTAATGGCCGGTGAAGTTTTAGGTAAAAACGAAGAACGTTTGGATAAACCAGGTGTTAAGATTCCTGAAGACACAAAGTTGCATTTAAAAGGGAAGCCAATGCCATACGTTAGTAGAGGTGGCCTAAAGCTTGAAAAAGCGCTAAAGGTATTTAATCTTGATGTTAAAGACAAGACTGTATTAGATATCGGTTCATCCACTGGTGGATTTACTGACGTTATGTTGCAAAATGGTGCCAAAAGAAGTTATGCCTTAGATGTTGGTAGTAATCAATTGGTATGGAAATTACGTGAAGATCCAAGAGTTGTTGTTATGGAACATACCAACTTTAGATACTCTAAATTAGATGATTTCACAGAGGGTCAACCAGAGTTTGCCTCAATTGACGTTTCTTTCATTTCACTTCACTTGATTTTGCCACCACTAAAAGATATTCTTGTTAAAAATGGCCACGTTGCGGCACTAATTAAGCCACAATTTGAAGCCGGAAGAGATAAAATCGGTAAACATGGTATCGTTAGAGACCACGCTGTTCATGCCGAAGTTTTAGAAGACATTATAAAATTTGCCGTTAGCGCTGGATACTCAGTTGAAGGATTAGATTTTTCACCAATTAAGGGTGGCGAAGGAAACATTGAATTCCTAGTAGATTTAAAATCTGTGGACAATCCTTCAATTAATCCAGATATTTCGATTGAAGACATAATCAAACGAGCTGACGAACTAAAGTAATGAAAGGGAGTCTTTTGATTGCTTGAAAATCTATCAATTAACGATTTTGCGATTATCGATCATTTGGAAATTGATTTCTCCAATGGGATGACTGTTTTAACCGGTGAAACTGGTGCAGGTAAATCAATTATTATCGATGCCGTCGGTTTATTGGCCGGTGGCAGAGGTTCACAAAACTTTATTAGAACAGGTAGTAATAAGTTACTAATTCAAGGTTTATTTGTATTTCCTGAAGACGGACTAACTTACAAAGTGTTAGATGACATGGGAATTGATCATAGTGACAATAGCGTCATTTTACAAAGAGAAATCTACAGAAATGGGCGTAATATTTGTCGTGTCAATGGGATGCTTGTTAATACGACCATGTTAAAGAGAATCGGTGAAACAATCGTCGATATACATGGTCAAAATGAACATCAAGAACTAATGCAACCCGAAAGACACGTTCACTTACTTGATGAGTTCGGTCATAAACAAATAGGTGATACATTAGCTAAATACCAAGAAACATTCGATCATTACCAACAACTGAAAGCTTCAATCAAGGAAAAACGCGGTAATGAAAAAGAATGGTCACAAAGACTTGATATGTTGGAATTTCAAGAAAATGAAATTAGCAATGCTCATCTAGAGGTTGGTGAAGAAGAAGAATTAGTCAGCCAAAGAGACCATTTGCTTAATTATCAAAAAATTGTTGATGCATTGAATATGAGTTTTAGTGCTATTAATGGGGATGAAACCTTTAATCCATTAGATGTTATTGGTGAAGCCAAGAATTCAATGGAATCAATTGAAGAAGTTGATCCACAATTTAGAGAAATTTCTGACAACATTAAGAATGCCTTTTACTTGTTGCAAGATGCTTCTGATAATATTTCAGATCAAATGGATTTACAGGAATTTGATCAAGGCCGATTAGAAGAAATCGAAGAAAGATTGAATGTTATTTATGGTTTAAAACGTAAGTATGGAGATTCGATTGAACAAATCTTAAAGCACTATGATAACGTTGTTAAGGAACTTTCAACCATGCAAGCCGACCAGACCACTGGTGAGGATTTGAATGAACAATACGAATCAACCGTCAATAAGTTAAGTGAATTAGCTGATAAGCTGAACACAGAACGTCATGCAGTAGCAACTAAATTAGAAGAAGCGGTTCACGACCAATTATCTGATTTATACATGGCTAAAACTGAGTTCAAGGTTAATTTTGAAAAGTTACCAATCGGTGAATTCCATCGATATGGCACAGAGCGTGTTGAATTTTACATGAGAACTAACCCCGGAGAAGCAATGTTACCACTATCAAAGATTGCTTCTGGTGGTGAATTGTCAAGAATCATGCTAGCACTAAAAACACTATTTACTAATATGCAAGGTGTTACTTCAATCATCTTTGATGAAGTCGATACCGGTGTTTCTGGTCGAGTAGCTCAAGCAATTGCTGAAAAAATCAGTAAAATTGCCCAAAAATCTCAGGTACTATGTATCACGCATTTACCACAGGTTGCGGCAATGTCTGATCATCACTACTTTATCGAAAAGAAGATTGATAAGAATCGTACCAAGACAAGTATCATCAAGTTATCTGTTCAAAAGCGTGTCGATGAACTTGCCAGAATGTTGTCTGGAACAACGGTTACTGATTTAACACTTCAACATGCTAATGAATTATTAAAGTTAGCTGATGAAACCAAAAAATAAATTTGAAAAAATCAGTAAAATAGGCCATAATGGTAGTATTATAAAATTTTGAGGGGTTTTAAAATGGCAAAAAGAGGAATGCTAATTGTTCTTTCAGGACCTTCTGGTGTTGGTAAAGGTACTGTTAGAAAAGCATTGTTTAACGAACCAGACGTTGATTTCAAGTACTCAATTTCAATGACTACTAGAAGTCCTCGTGAAGGTGAAGTAAACGGTAAAGACTATTTCTTTGTTAGTAAAGAAGAATTCGAAGACCATATCAAAAATGGTGAAATGCTAGAATATGCAAAGTACGTTGACAATTACTATGGAACTCCATTGAACTATGTTAATAAGACTTTGGATGAAGGTCATGACGTATTCTTAGAAATCGAAGTTAATGGTGCAATGCAGGTTAGAGCTAATTGCCCAGAAGCAGTATTTGTATTTCTAACCCCACCTGATTTAGTTGTACTAAAGAATCGTTTAATTGGTCGTGGAACTGATGACATGGACGTCATCGACAAGCGTATCAAGACAGCAGTTTCAGAAATCAAGATGATGAGAAACTATGACTATGCTGTGTTAAACGACAAAGTTGAAAATGCTGTAGATAGAATTAAGACTATCGTTAACAGTGAAAGACTTAAAGTAAACCGCGTAATGCCGGATTATCTATCAATGTTAGGAGAAGAAGACTAATGCTATTATATCCATCTGTTGACAAACTACTTGAAAGAGTTGATTCAAGATACTCATTAATCATGTTAGCAAGTAAAAGAGCACATGATATTGATGCTGGATCACCATTATTATTAGACTCATACAAATCTAGAAAATCTGTTGGTAAGGCTTTCGAAGAAATCGTTGCCGGCAAGGTTGAACTAACTAGAGATAACAAATAAATAAATTAACCCTTTGCAGCAATGCAAGGGTTTTTATTTTGATTTTTTGATACAATATAGTTAATAAGTTCTTATGATATGGGAGGTTTGATTAGTGAATAATAAAAAAATAGCACTATATGTTACCGGTAGCATTGCAGCATATAAGTCATTAACCTTAGCGCGATTATTAATTAAAAATGGAAATGAAGTAAGAGTTGTTATGAGCGGTGGAGCGCAACAGTTTGTTACTCCATTGGCATTTCAAACATTGACCAAAAATTTTGTTTTCACAGATACTTTTGACGAAAAGGATGCTAATGAAATCACCCATATAGATATTGCAACTTGGGCTGACATTTCAATTGTTGCTCCAGCAACCGCTAACACAATTGCTAAATTGGTAAATGGGATTGGTGACAATGCAGTTACTACGACACTGCTTGCAACGCCATCTAAAAAGGTACTTGTTCCAGCAATGAATAATAATATGTGGGACAATCCAGCAACTCAAAGAAACATTAAGCAAATCGAGTCAGACGGATATAAGATAATGTATCCAACTTCTGGATTCCTTGCCGAAGGGTACGAAGCAAAAGGCAGAATGATTGAACCAGAAGAGATTATTGAAAGACTTGAATTAATTGATCATCAAAGTAATAAGCTATCTGGCAAAAAGATGATTGTTACTGCCGGTGGAACTAGAGAAGCCATTGATCCAGTTAGATACATTAGCAATAACTCCTCTGGAAAGATGGGATATGCAATTGCGAAAGCGGCGATGAATGCAGGTGCTGAAGTGACATTAATTTCATCTTCAGAAACTCAACATATCAATGGCAACGTGTCAGTTATAAACGTTAGTTCATCTAGCGAAATGAAGAATGCAATAGAAGATCAATTTAATGATGCAGATGTTTTAGTAATGGCTGCAGCCGTTTCTGATTACACTCCTGCTGAATATTCTGAACAAAAAATTAAGAAAAACGATGACGAATTGGACATTCATCTGGTGAAGACACCGGATATTCTAAAAGAGCTATCAAAAATAAAGAATCATCAATTTGTTGTTGGTTTCGCAGCTGAAACGCAAAACTTATTGGATAATGCTAAACAAAAATTAGCCAAGAAGAAATTAAACCTATTGTTAGCTAACGATGTTAGCAACAAGGCAATCGGATTTAACAGTGACAATAATCAAGTTTCATTTATTGATGAAACAGGTGTATTTAAGAAAAGTGATGTAGAAAGTAAGGATAAAATTGCTAGTGAATTAATTGATATCATTAGCGAACGAATCGACTAAAATAAAGGGGGAGTTAGATTGAATTTAGCAAAAATAATTGTTGATGTACCAACAATGCAAACTAACGAACCATATACTTACTTAGTGCCTGATGAATTAAATGGCAAATTGCAAAAAGGAATGCGTGTCGTTGTTCCGTTTGGAAATGGTGGACGTAAAATTCAGGGAATCGTTTGGGATATCGAAAAAAACGGAACTTTTGATGGTGAATTAAAGGAAATTTCAGGACTATTGGATTTAGATCCAGTTTTGAATGCCGAATTATTAGATATGTCCAAATGGATGGCAGAAAAGACCTATTCCTTCCAAATCAGCTGTATTTTAACGATGCTGCCAAGTGTCATGAGAGCTAAGTATCAAAAGCAATTAGTTTTAAAGGATTCTACTGAAGTCGACGCCGATATTTTGGCCATATTTGGCAATGATAATGTCGTTGATTTTGACGTGGATGAATATCCAGCGAGTGTTTTGAAAAAGATTATTCAATACCGTAAGGCTAATAAGCTGTCTGTTGAATATAAGGTTTCAGACGGAGCCAAAGCTAAAAAGATATATGCGATTAAAGCTAATTTAACGATTGAACAAGCCGATGAAGAATTAACCAAGATTCGTAAGAACTCCAAGAACTTAATTAAAATTCTTGATTTTATTATCAATCACAACGATAAGGAAATTCCGCAACGTAAGCTAGTGCATGAATTTGATATTCCAGAAGCTGCAATTAAAAGTGCGGTGGATAAGGGATGGTTTAATAGATTCTTACAAGAGGAATATCGTAATCCATATCAAGGCAAAGTTGACACTAACAAGCCGTTAAAATTAAACGATGACCAACAAAGCGCTGTTGATAGAATTAGTGCAGCAACTAAAAGAAATCAAGACACTGTCTTTTTACTTGAAGGTGTTACTGGATCTGGTAAGACAGAAGTATATCTTCAATCAATTCAAAAAGTACTTGAATTAGGGAAGACTGCTTTAATGCTAGTTCCTGAAATTTCATTAACACCTCAAATGGTTAAAAGAGTTAAAGGGCGCTTTGGCAATCGTGTTGCAATGTTACATAGTGGCTTATCAAGTGGTGAAAAATATGATGAATGGCGCCGTGTTAATAACGGTGAAGCTGACGTGGTCGTCGGCGCACGTTCTGCCATTTTTGCACCACTGGATAATATCGGTATCATTATCATGGATGAGGAACACGAAGCAAGTTATAAGCAAGATGATTCACCTAGATACCATACTAGAGATGTTGCAAAATGGCGGGCGAATTTTCACAACTGTCCGTTAGTTTTAGGTAGTGCGACTCCTTCATTGGAATCAAGAGCCAGAGCTACCAAAGGCGTTTATCAATTGATTAAACTTCCACATAGGATTAATAACCAAGCATTACCAGAAGTCAGGGTTATTGATATGAAGGAAGAGGTTAAAAACAGCGGTCAGGAAGACTTTTCATCAGAATTGCTATCAGCAATTAACAATCGTTTACAAAAGCATGAACAGATTGTATTGATGTTAAACCGTAGGGGATATTCCTCTTTCGTGATGTGTCGTAGTTGTGGCTTTGTTTTACACTGCCCAAACTGTGATATATCACTAACATTACACATGGATTCAAGAACGATGAAGTGTCACTATTGTGGACACGAAGAACCAATTCCTAATAAGTGTAAGAATTGTGGTAGTAAGAAGATTAGATATTATGGAACTGGAACGCAAAAGGTACAAGAAAAGCTTCAATCACTAGTACCAAATGCGCGAATTCTACGAATGGATGTCGACACGACAAGGAGAAAAGGTGCTCACGAACGAATTTTACAAAAGTTTGGTAACGGTGAGGCCGATATTTTACTTGGAACACAAATGATTGCGAAGGGATTGGACTTTCCAAACGTTACGCTTGTTGGAGTCTTAAATGCCGACACCTCGCTTGATTTGCCAGATTTTCGTTCCAGTGAACGGACATTTAATCTATTAACACAAGTTAGTGGACGTGCTGGTCGAGCTGAGAAAAAAGGATTGGTTTATATTCAAACCTTTAATCCTGATCACTATGCGATTAGACTAGCTCAAAGACAGGATTATGAATTGTTCTATCGTAAAGAAATGAATGTCAGACATCAAACCAACTATCCGCCATATTATTTCACGGTTAAGATATCTGCTTCAGATTTTAATGAGGCCAAGGCGGCAGCAAAGATGTTTGAAATTGCTAAAATTTTAAAGGCCAAGCTAAGTGATCAGGCGATTATGTTAGGACCTTCGCCTAGCTCAATTTTGAAATTAAAGAATAAGTATTATTATCAAATTATTATTAAGTATAAAAATGAGCCAAATATGAAACCATGTTTGGAATATATATTAAATCATTATCAAAAGGATGCCCAAAAGGGACTATACGTGAATATAGACCCTGATCCTTTGAACTTTATGTAAGGATGTAGATAGAATGAAAAAAGTTGTATTCATGGGAACACCATCATTTGCCGTTCCCGTATTAAAAGGTTTAGTCGATAGTGATGACTACGATGTACAATCAGTTGTCACTCAACCAGATCGACCTTTTGGTAGAAAAAGAGTATTAAAGCCATCACCGGTAAAAGAAGCTGCGTTGGAATTATCTATTCCAGTGCTTCAACCGGAAAAGATTAGCGGTAGCAAAGAAATGGACAAGATTATCGAAATTAATCCAGATTTCATTATTACTGCTGCTTTTGGTCAATTCTTACCAGAAAAACTATTGAATGCTGCCAAGATTGCAGCAGTTAATGTTCATGGTTCATTGTTACCAAAGTACCGTGGTGGTGCGCCAGTTCAATATTCATTGATTAATGGTGATAAACAAACAGGAATTTCAATTATGTACATGGTTAAGAAAATGGATGCTGGGGATGTATTATCTCAAGCTGCGTTAGACATTCAACCAGACGATGATACTCAATCATTATTTGATAAGTTAAGTATCATTGGACGAGACTTATTACTAGAAACCTTGCCAAAGGTGGCTTCAGGGGATGTTAATCCAACTCCTCAAGATGAAGATAAAGTAGTATTTTCACCAAACATTACTAGAGAACAAGAAGAGTTAGATTTTACTAAGACCGCATTTTTAGTTGATCGCAAGATTAGAGCGCTACGTCCGTCACCTAATGCATTTGCTATGATGTTAGGCAAACGTACAAAGTTTTGGAGCGCTAAGCCCTTAGATGAAACAACTGAATTAAAACCAGGTCAAGTTATTGAAAAGACAAAGAAAGTTTTAAAAGTAGCTTGTGGAGACGGAACAGTTCTACAACTTTTGGAAATCCAACCATCAGGTAAGCCAAAGCAACCAATCAATGCCTTCCTAAACGGAGCTGGCCAATCAATTAAACAAGGAGATATGGTGATAGAAGATGTCAAGTAACCCTAGATTACTGGCTGTAAAGACGCTTAGTAAAATTTCAAATGGAGCATATTCCAACCTACAACTAAACCAAGTCATCGAAAATAGTGACCTAAGCAGTCGTGATATCGCGTTGCTTACCAATATTGTTTATGGTGTTATCCAACATCGTTTAACTTTAGAATATCAATTAAATCATTTCTTAAAGAATGATAACAAGGTTGATGATTGGGTAAAGGAATTGCTATACTCAGCAATTTATCAAATGGAATATTTGGATAAAATTCCGACCAGAGCTGTTTTCAATGAAACCATTAAAATTGCTAAAAAGATGGGACATGACGGAATCAGAAGATTAGTAACCGGTGTTCTTCATCAAATTGAAAGAAAAGGATTACCTGATTTTTCTGACATTAAAAATCCAATTAAGAAATTATCAATTCAATACAGTATTTCTGAATGGATGATTGAAGAACTAAACAGACAGGTGGGGGAAGAAAAGACCCTTTCTATTCTAAAGAGTATTAACCAACCATCTAAACAATCAGTTCGTTTTAATTCCAAACTAATTAGTAAACAATCATTATCGGATAAACTAAAGGCTGACGGATATGGAGTTGAAAATAGTAAACTTGTCGAATCTGGATTAATATTGACCAAGAAATCAGCAAGTTACAGTGATACTTTCAAGAATGGCCAAATGACAATTCAAGATGAAAGTGCAATGTTACCGGTCGAGTCAATGGATATTAAGGAATCTGACGTTATCTTAGATGCTTGTTCTGCACCGGGTGGAAAGACTACACAAATTGCTGAACATTTATCTAAAGATGCTGGTGGACACGTTTACGCACTAGACTTGCACAATAATCGTTTGAAACAAGTGAAAAAGAATGCCAAACGACTTGGTGTTAGTGATGTTTTATCAACGCAAGCATGTGATGCAAGAAAACTTGATGATTTATATGATGATGAAACATTCAACCAAATTTTAATTGATGCACCATGTTCAGGAATTGGATTGATTAGAAGAAAACCAGAAATTAGATACGAAAAGAGAATCGAAGATGTGAAAAAATTAGCATCGATTCAACTTGATATCTTAACTTCTGCTGCCAAGAAACTTAAAAAAGGTGGTAAGCTAGTCTACAGTACTTGTACTATCTTAAATCAAGAAAATTCTGACGTTATTGCTGAATTTTTAAAACAAAATCCTGATTTTAAACGTGTTGATCCAGTTTCTCAAATGAGTATTCCGCTAAATGATGGTTACATTCGAATTTACCCAGATGATTATGATTCAGATGGATTCTTTGTATGTAATTTAATAAAAAATGGTGGTGAATAAAAATGGAAGTTGCTGCTAATTCTGTTATTGGTAAACAAAGAATTAGTAATGAAGATTATGTTGGCTATTTTAGAAATCAACAGGGTGCTCTAATTGCAATTCTAGCCGATGGGGTTGGAGGTAGCAATGGTGGTGAAATCGCTGCATCGACAGCGGTTGATTTTATTGGACAAGCTTTTCAAAATCATCATATTAGTTCAATTACCGATACTAAAGCATGGCTATCTAAGACGATTGGCGATGTAAATAATAAGATTGTTGAAATGGGCATTAAAGATGAAAGTTTAAGTAAAATGGCAACCACTGTGGTTGTCGCATTGTTCTTTGGAAATCAATACCTATTAACCCATTTGGGAGATAGTCGCTGCTATTTATTAAGAAGTAGTCAACTTAAGCAACTTACCGTTGATCATTCATACATCAACTTTTTAATTGAAAAAGGCGAAGTAAAAGATGGAGAAAGTGTCGATTCCAACTTACAAAATGTCATTGTAAAGGGATTGGGCGTTTCTTCAGATGCTGATGTTAACATCTCAAATATCCAGTTTAGAGCAGGCGATCAATTATTATTATGTAGTGATGGCCTAACTAAAATGGTTAGTGATGAGGTAATCGCCAAAATTTTAAACATGCGATTAAGCGGACAGGACAAGGTTAATCATTTAATCGATGCTGCCAACGAAAATGGTGGGAAAGACAATATCTCCGCGATTTTAATCGATGATTTAGGTTAGGAGTGATCGTTTATGGAAAAAGGATACGTTTTAAATGACCGCTACAAAATCATCGATAAGATTGGTGAAGGTGGGATGGTTAACGTTTATCTTTCATATGATATGAAGGAAAACCGTCTTGTTACAATTAAGATTATTAGAATTGATTTTCAAGGTAGTCAAAAGGCAAAACGTCATTTTAAATATGAAAAATTAGCTATTAATAAACTAAAAAGTAAGCACATTGTTCAAGTTTATGATTTGAATCAATCTGGTGATTTGCAATATTTAGTAACCGAATACGTCGATGGACAGGACTTAAAGAATTATATTCAAAAGAATTATCCAATTGGCATCGGTAAGGTGATTGCAATCATGACGCAATTAATTGATGCGGTCTACGAGGCTCATAGTCACGGAATTATTCATCGTGATTTAAAGCCACAAAACGTGTTAATTGATAAAAAGGGTGTCGTTAAGGTTACCGACTTTGGAATTGCGTTAATTGAGAGTCAAAATGCATTCACACAGACCAATGCGGTAGTCGGTTCAATCCACTACATTTCACCTGAACAGGCGTTAGGTAAGAAGGTAACCACTCAATCAGATGTTTATTCATTAGGAATTATCCTTTATGAATTACTTACTGGTAAGGTTCCTTTTGACGGAGATTCACCTGTAAATATTGCAATGAAGCATACAAATGAAAACTTACCTTCAATAATTGAGCAAAATAGTCTAGTGACACAAGCACTTGAAAACGTGGTTATTAAAGCAACTGCTAAACAATTATCCGATCGTTACAAGTCGGTTTTAGACATGAAGGAAGATTTACTCACTTCAATGAGTGAGGAAAGAATGGACGAAGCCAAATTACATTTCATGATTCCAAAGAAGGAAATTGATGATGGTGAAACTAAGGTCTTAGATTTAAAGGACTTAAATAAGTTTCATGATCGTAAATCCGAAGATGAACGCGAATACAAAGATAAGTACCGCATTTTTAAACTTTTAACTTTAATCGTGATTTTGTTTGCCTTTATTTCTGGAATCTTTTTATTCTTTAACTTCACATTTTTTACTCGTGTGACAGTACCCAACGTTTCTAACATGTCAATAAGCAAGGCCACTAAGGTGTTGAAAAAATCGCATTTAATTGTGAGTCGGGTTAAGTACACATATAACACTGACGTTGCCGTTAATAAAGTCATCGGCACAAATCCTGCTAAAGGAACTAAGATGATTAACCACTCAGGAATTGTTTTGAAGGTTTCTGGTGGTTATAAGAAAGTGAAGATGGATAATTACCTTGGTGATTCAGTTGATTCAGCTGAACACTCATTAACCAATATGGGCTTCATTGTCAAAAAGACTTATAGTTATGAAACTTCGTTTAAGTCAGATACAGTCCTTAGTCAAAGTATTCGTCCAGGAACGCTGGTTGAAGCACATAATAAGACCATTACTTTGGAAGTGGCGGTTAATACCAAAAATTTTAAAGTAGCAAATTTAGTGGGTAAGACAGAAGAACAAGCACGAAGTTATCTGAAACAAAATCATTTGAACGTCAAAGTTTTTTATGAAAACTCTAACAGTCAATCTGCTGGAAAAGTTTACCAACAAAGTCCATCAACTGGATTATTACTAAGTTATGGTGATAACGTCGAACTTTGGGTTTCTAAGGGTGCTTCTGATAACCATGATTTAAGAAGAAGTGTCAACGTTTCCGTTAGACTTCCATATAAAAAGGTTGATAATAGCGGATTAAATAAAATTACCATTTATTCGAACAAAGACGGTGGTAACGAAAAGTTCTACCGGACTATCTTTATCAATAAGGACACTACAATCAGTATTCCATACAGTTTGAAGAAAAATCAAAAACCACAATATCGAATTTATCGAAATGGTGATTTGATAATGAAGTAATGAAAGGTATAATAAAAATAGTAAATAAATTAACGAGGTGATACATTGGCTGAAGGGAAAATTTTCCAATCCCTTAGTGGATTCTATGATATTATTAGTGACGGAAAGATATACCGAACACGAGCTAGAGGTAACTTTAGAAAAAGAAAAATAACTCCTTTAGTTGGTGATGACGTCGAGTTTGAATCAAGTTCACAAAAAGAAGGTTATTTACTAAAGATTTTTGATCGTAAAAACTCTTTAGTTCGTCCTCCAATTGCAAATATTGATCAAGCTGTAGTTGTTACTTCTGCTGTTCAGCCAGATTTTTCATATAACTTGTTGGACCGTCAATTGGTTGCGGTTGAAATTAATAAAATCACACCGATTATCTACTTTACCAAGACTGATTTATTGGACGATAAACAGTTCGAGTATTTTAAGGGTGTAAAGAAGGTATATGAACAAGCAGGATACAAGGTTATCCTTCCTAGCAATAGTGATGATAAATCTGAATCAGTTAACGAAATTAAATCATTGTTTGAAAATAAGGAAACAGTCTTTATGGGACAAACAGGGGCAGGAAAATCAACGTTATTGAACCAAATCTCCCCAAATTTAAATTTAGCAACTGGTGAAATTTCTATGGCGTTAAACCGTGGGAAACATACAACCAGAAAAGTTAGCTTTATTCAAATTAATAATGGATTAGTAGCTGATACACCTGGTTTCTCATCATATGAAGCCTTTGATATTAGACCTGAAGAATTGAGAGATTATTTCCCTGAATTCAGAGCAAATGCTGATAGATGTAAGTTTAGGGGATGCGTTCACATCAATGAACCTGGTTGTGCAATTA
The DNA here is from genome assembly GCF_019656215.1 of Apilactobacillus zhangqiuensis. GTDB lineage: Bacteria > Bacillota > Bacilli > Lactobacillales > Lactobacillaceae > Apilactobacillus > Apilactobacillus zhangqiuensis. The sequence goes on along the minus strand of NZ_BPLK01000003.1, from coordinate 135,021 downwards.
AGGCAATGCTAGATGAGGATGAACTATCCCATGAACGTTATCATGATTATGTTCAGCTATATGATTTATTGAAAAATAAAAAACCAATTTATAATAAAAAGAAATGAGGAATAAATAATGATTAAGGTAGCACCATCAATTTTAAGTGCAGATTACTTAAATTTACAAAAAGATATTGAAAAAGTTGAAAAGGACGCAGAACTATTACATATTGATGTAATGGATGGTTCATTTGTTCCAGCAATTTCATACGGTCCTAACTGGGTTCCACAAATTAGAAAGATTTCTAACTTAGTATTAGATGTTCACCTAATGGTTGTTAACCCTGAAAGATTTGTTGATGAATTTGCTGATAAGGGTGCCGATATTATTGGTGTACACGTTGAAGCAACTCCACACATTCACCGTGCATTACAAATGATCAAGAACAAGGGTGTTAAGGCTGAAGTAGTAATCAACCCAGGTACTCCCGTTGAAGCAATCAAACCAGTACTATACATGGTTGACCAAGTATTAGTAATGACTGTTAACCCTGGTTTCGGTGGTCAAAAGTTCCTAGACGAAACTGTTAAGAAGATTAAGCAATTAGATGACATCAAGAAGGCTGAAGGATACGACTTTGACATCGAAATTGATGGTGGAGTTAACAACGAAACTGTTAAGGCAGCTGCCAAAGCTGGTGCAACTGTTGCAGTTGCTGGTTCATACGTATTCGGTGCTGAAAATCCTGCTGAAAGAATTCAAGCAATTAAGGACGCTACTAAATAATTATGAAAACGATCAATTTATTAGTCGGTGGGCCAACTGATTTATGGCCTGATAGTTTAAGGCAAGGCGAAATCGATGGCGATTGGATTGGGGTCGATCGAGGAAATGTGTGGTTAGTTCAAATGGGAATCAAACCACTAATTTCAATTGGTGATTTTGATTCAATGGATCAATCAGAATTTGAAATTATTTCAAATAATGTTTCTGACATTCGAACTTATAATCCTGATAAAGACTATACTGATACCCAGCTAGCACTAAAGATTGCATCAGATGAGTTAAAAGCTGATGTCATTAATATATTTGGAGCAACCGGTGGTAGAATTGATCATTTTATTTCTAACTATTTGTTGGCGACGGAACCTAAGTTCCGGGATATTGTCGATAAAATTAGAATTATCGATAAACAAAATATAATTCAATACTTTACTCCAGGAAATCACGAAATCAAAAAGATTGATATGATGCACTACCTTGCATTTATTCCAATGAATGCGATGCATTTATCAATTTATGACGCGGTTTATACGTTGGATAATCACTATGTAGAAAGACCGTTTGCTTATTCCAGTAATCAGTTTGATGGTGATAATTGCCATTTTGCTTTTGATGACGGGGTATTATGTGTGATCCAAAGTAAAGATGCATAAAAAAGAGAACTGATATTATCAGTTCTCTTTTTTGTTATTGATTATTAAAGGGTATAAAAAAAGTCTGACATTAAGAGTCAGACTTTAATATTGTTAGGCACGAGTAACTTTACCTGATTTTAGAGTACGGGCACTAACCCAAACTTTCTTAGGCTTTCCATCTACAAGGATACGAACCTTTTGTAGATTTGGCTTCCAGCTACGACGTGAAGAATTCAAAGCATGGGAACGTTTGTTACCATAATGAGTTCTTTTACCATTAATAAAATCTTTAGCCATTGGTAAATTCCTCCTTTAATTGATTTCTAGTCAAAAGCGTTGCTTTTATTACATCTCACTCTAATAATTTAGCATATCGAAGGCTGTTTTGCAATGCTTTTCTTTCAAGTGAATATACTTGACAGCCTTCGATATTCATTATATCAATACTTTAGCTTTTTTTAAACATGTGGTAAGATTATATTACGAATATATTAAGAAATCTATCTTTTAAGGAGGCTATTGTGATGGCCGTAAAAATGAGAACTGATTATGGATTAATTGATATTGATAACAATGTGATTGCCACCGTAGTTGGTGGAGCTGCTACTGATAACTATGGGGTTGTTGGTATGGCAAGTAAAAATCAAATTCGAGACAATATAAACGATATTTTGAAAAAAGATAACTATTCCCGTGGAGTTGTGGTAACACAACAAGATAATGATGTTTCAATTGAAGTAAATATCATTGTTAGCTACGGTACTAAAATTTCAGAAGTATGTAAAAATGTTCAAAGCAAGGTTAAGTATAATTTAGAATCTATGCTTGGCATTAGTGCTAGTTCTGTCAATGTCGTCGTTCAAGGTGTAAGAGTTCTAGACTAAAAGGAGGTTCATTTTTGTGTCTATTTCAAATATAGATAGATCAAAATTTGATCAAATGGTGCAAGCCGCTGCTACTACCCTTAATAATAATGCAGAATTTATAAACTCACTTAATGTTTTCCCAGTTCCAGATGGTGATACTGGGACAAATATGAGTATGTCTTTCCAAAGTGGGGCAGATTACGTTAGTCGTGATACTAGCGAATCTGTTGGAGAATTATCCCAATCTTTAGCAAAAGGACTATTGATGGGTGCAAGAGGTAACTCTGGAGTTATCTTGTCACAGATTTTTAGAGGATTTTCAAAGTCCGTTGCTGAAAAGGATAGTCTTTCTGCACAAGACATCGTAGAAGCCTTTAAAAATAGTGAAAAAACAGCATATGGTTCAGTAATGAAGCCAACCGAAGGAACAATTCTAACAGTTATTAGAGGGATTTCTGAAGCGGGTCAAAGTGAAACCACTAACGACTTAGCTGAATTATTTGATATTTTAGCAGATGCTGCTGAACAGGCTCTTCAATCAACACCTGATTTGTTACCAGTATTAAAACAAGTTGGTGTAGTTGATTCAGGTGGACAAGGCTTAGTGTTCGTAATTAAGGCATTTAGTGATGTTTTAAATGGCCGTGAAATTGAAGCAAGTCATCAACCAAATACTGGTGAAATGGATCAAATGATTGATGCTAGTCATGAACAAAGCCATGAAAGTGCGCAAGGTAAGTTGAACCCAGATGATATCAAGTTTGGTTACTGTACACAAATCATGGTTAGAATTGGTCGTGGTAAGGAAGTTGAATACAACTTTGACTACGATAAATTCTATAAGCACTTAGCTGGTTTAGGTGATTCATTATTAGTTGTTAATGATGATGAAATTGTTAAGGTCCATGTTCATACTGAACAACCCGGTGAAGTTATTTCATGGGGACAAAAATTTGGTGATTTAGCCAACGTTAAGATTGATAATATGCGTCTACAACAAGAAACAATTATTGAAAAAGACGATGAATCTAAGAAAGAAACTAAGTCAGAACCGAAAGAAACTGCAATCATTGCAGTTGCCTCTGGTGATGGAATTGGTGAATTATTTACAAGTCTAGGTGTTACCGATGTTATCAAGGGTGGTCAAACAATGAACCCAAGTACTCAAGACATTCTAGATGCTATTAACAATAGCAACGCTAAGAAAGCAATTATTCTTCCCAATAACGGTAATATCTTCATGGCTGCTCAACAAGCTGCTGATGTTGCTGAAATTCCTGTTGAAATTGTTCATGCCAAGACAATTCAACAAGGTTTGACTACAATGCTTTCTTTCAATCCCGATGCTAGTCTAGATGATAACGTATCTGAAATGGAAGATATGTTAGATACAGTTGTTAGTGGAGATGTTACTAATGCTGTAAGAGACACTGAAATCGATGGTGTTAAAATCAACAAAGATGACTACATGGGAATTATCGATGGTAAGATTAAGGTTGTTAAAGATGACTTAAATGAAACTACCGTTGATATGATTAAGCAAATGCTTGATGAGGATAGTGAAGTCGTAACTATTATTTATGGTGAAGGCATTACACAAGATCAAGCTGATGAACTAGCTGAACAAGTTGAATCAATTGATGACGACTTAGAAGTCGAAGTTCATCCTGGAGGACAACCAGTCTATCCATACTTAATTTCTGTTGAATAAAATGTCGGAGGTTTCTCCGATTTTTTTATTACATAAGTAAAATGAGGTGATATGTTGAAAAATTTAAACGATAGTGTTTCCATTTTAAAGGGTGTTGGTCCTAAAAAGGTCGAAGCTTTGGATGAATTGGGTATCGATACTATATACGATTTATTAACATATTACCCATTTAGATATGATGATTTTCAAGTCAAAGACCTGTCTCAAACCGTGGACCAAGAAAAGGTAACAATCAAAGGTAAGATTGCAGCTGATCCAGTAGTTGCTCACTTTGGCAGGAAAAGAAATCTATTGAACATAAGGCTATTAGTTGATAATGATGTCGTCAAAGTAACGTTTTTTAATCAACCATGGTTAAAGAAACAACTTCCGGTTGGAAAGGAAGTTCTTATATATGGTCGGTTTGATAAGGCTAAAGCATCATTGTCTGGAATTAAGATTTTATCTTCCATCGATGGCAATGAAATGAACCCGATTTATCCCGCCAATAAGCACATTCGCCAAAAGACAATTAGTGATTTGGTAAAGTTGGCCTTTAACGAGTATAAGGATGTTATCGATGATGTGATTCCAGAAGATATTATTGAAAAGTATAAGTTAGAGTCACAAAAACAAGTAATCCAGGATATGCATTTTCCTAAAGATACCAAAGATGCGTATTTAGCTCGAAGAACCGCTAAGTTTAACGAATTTTTCTTATTTCAAATGCGTCTGCAAGCATTGAAGAGTGAGGAACAAAAGGATGCTGGCTTGGCAATTAAGTTTAATCAAACCGATATGGACGATTTTATTGATCATCTTCCTTTCTCATTAACAAATGCCCAGCAGCGTGTGGTAAATGAAATTCAAAATGACTTATCATCGACTAGACAGATGAATCGCCTCCTTCAAGGGGATGTAGGTTCTGGAAAAACGATTGTGGCAGCGTTAGCAATCTTGGCATGTATTGATGGTGGGTATCAAGCTGCTTTAATGGCACCTACCGAAATCTTGGCTGAACAACATGCCAATAAATTAGCGACACTCTTTAAAGATACAAAGGTTAATGTTGCACTGCTTACTGGTGATACAAAACCAGCAGCACGAAATGAACTTTTACCCAGAATTAAGTCTGGCGAAATCAATTTGGTTATTGGAACCCACGCTTTAATTCAGGATAGTGTCGAATACAAAAATTTAGGTCTAGCCATCATTGATGAACAACACCGTTTTGGTGTTAATCAACGTGCTAAATTAAGGCAGAAAAATGAAGGGACCAATGTATTAGCAATGACGGCAACCCCAATCCCTAGAACACTGGCCATTACATCATACGGTGAAATGGATGTTTCAGTTATTGATGAATTGCCAAATGGTCGCCAACCGGTTAAAACAGCATGGATTAAGGAAGGCCAATTCAAGAATTCTGTTGGATTTATTAAGGAAAGATTGCAGGCCGGAGAACAAATCTATGTTGTTACACCATTGGTGGAAGAATCTGAAGCTGTCGACATGAAGAATGCTATTAACATCTACGATAATTTTAAGAATATGTTTGAACCCGAATTCAAAGTTGGTCTACTTCATGGTAGAATGAAAGACGAAGATAAAAATTTGGTGATGACAGAATTTAAAAACAATGAGTTTCAAATTTTGGTCTCTACGACAGTTATTGAAGTAGGTGTGGACGTTAGCAATGCCACAATGATGATAGTATTTAATGCTGATCATTTTGGTTTAGCTCAGTTACATCAATTACGAGGTCGAGTTGGAAGAGGTAGTAGTCAGTCATACTGTTTACTAGTATCTGATCCCAAAACTGAGACGGGTGTTAAACGAATGAATGTCATGGTTGAAAGTAATGATGGCTTTGTTATTTCTCAAAAGGACCTGGAACTAAGGGGACCTGGTGATATCATGGGGAAAGCACAGTCTGGTCTTCCAGATTTCAAGGTTGGAGATCCGGTTGCAGATTTAACAATGCTAAGCGTTGCTCAGCAAGAGGCAATTCAGATTGTAAGTACAAATGATTGGCAAAACAATCCAATGTATAGTAAATTATATAGTTACGTTCACCAAAAAAATAATAAGAAAATGTTTGATTAAAGGAGTTTTATAAATGAAAATCGCAATTGATGCCATGGGTGGAGACAACGCCCCATTAGAAGTTGTTAAAGGGGTAGAAATGGCAAGAGACCAATATCCTGATATTGAATTCAAGTTATTTGGTCAAATCGATAAAGTTAAACCATTAATTAAAAATGAAGAAAGAATTGAACTAATTCAATCTGACGAAATTATTGAAATGGGTGAAGAACCTGTTAAAGCTGTTATGAAGAAGAAAAACTCAAGTCTAGACATGGCTGCTCAAGCTGTTAAAGACAAAGAAGCAGATGCTTTCTTCTCAGCTGGTAACACTGGTGCTATTTTAGCCGCTGGTCTATTCATTATTGGAAGGATTAAGGGAATTGATCGTCCTGGTTTAGCAACTACACTACCAATCGTAAATGATGAAGAACATGATAACTTTGTTATGCTAGATGTTGGTGCTAATGCTGAATCAAAACTATTCAACCTATACCAATACGCATTCATGGGTAAGTACTATGCTGAAACTGTTAGACATATTGAAAACCCACGCATCGGTCTATTAAACAACGGTACTGAAGCAGATAAAGGTGACTCATTACATAAGGCAGCTAATGAAATGCTATCTAAGGATGAAAACCTAAACTTCATTGGAAACGTTGAATCACGTGAACTATTGAATGGTGCTGCTGATGTTGTTGTTACTGATGGCTTCACTGGTAACGCTGCATTGAAGGCAATCGAAGGAACTGCTCTTTCATTACTTACATTAATTAAGGGTGAAATCATGTCCGGTGGTGCTAAGTCAAAAGTTGGTGCTTTAATGCTTAAGCCAACGTTTAAGAAGATTGCTAAGGAAATGGACTACTCACAATACGGTGGTGCCGTATTAATGGGTGCTAAGGCTCCTGTTGTTAAAGCTCATGGTAGTAGTGAAGCTGTAACAATCAAGAACACTATTTTCCAAATCAAGACAATGATTGATAACAAGACTATCGACGACGTTGTCGAATACTTTGATAAGCATGCCGAAGATATGCAACAAATCAAACAAAACGCCAAAAATAACTAAAAATCTGTTATAATTAGAATTATCAATTACGATTTTAAGGAGATAGATTATGACAAAAGAAGAAGTATTTAATAAAATTGCTGATATGGTTGCTGATCAATTCAGTATTGATAGAGATACCATTAAAGGTGATTTAAACTTTCAAAACGATTTAGACGCTGATTCAATTGATTTTGTTGAGTTTGTATTATCTCTAGAAAGTACTTTTGGTACTGATATCTCAGATGAAGATGCAGAAAACATTAAGACTATTGATGAAGCTGTGGACTATGTTATGTCTAACGCTGATAACAAATAATTAAAAAGGCGATTACTCAATAGTAATCGTCTTTTGTTGTATTATTCACTGGAGGGAAAAACTTGGAAAAAGAATTTGATGATTTATTAGAAAAACGATTTAACATTAAGTTCAAGGATGAATCATTGTTAGATGAAGCATTTACTCAAGCTTCATACGTTAATGAACATCCAGGTAAGAATTTAAAATTTTACGAACGAATTGAATTTTTAGGTGATGCTGTATACGAACTAGTAGTATCTGAATACATTTACAAGCGTTATCCTAATTTACCACAAGGCCGTCTAACTAGACTTAGAGCCGCAATGGTAAATGAACACAGCTTTAGTAGTTTCGCTAGAGAATGTGAATTTGATAAATATATTCGTTTAGGTAAAGGTGAAGAAAAGGCGCAAGCCAGAACCCGTGATTCTCTATTATGTGATATTTTTGAATCATTTATCGGGGCTGTATACCTAGACCAAGGAATGGAACCTGTAGTTAAGTTTTGTCATCAAGTAATTTTCCCTAAATTAGACGAGGGATGGTTCGACGAATTCTTTGATCACAAAACTGAATTACAAGAATTGGCACAATCAAATGGGCCAGTTGATATTGAATATCACTTGTTAGACGAAAATGGTCCAGAAAATGACCGTCGCTTTAAGGTATCTGTTACCATCGACGGTATCGAAAAAGGTGTTGGCTTAGGCCACTCTAAGAAGAATGCAGAACAAGGTGCTGCTAAGAAGGCAATTAAAAACCTTACAGAATAAAAACAGGATGGGGAAATCACTTTGAAGTTAAAATCATTAGAGATTGCTGGATTTAAATCCTTTGCAAACAAAACAACCATTAACTTTACAGATGGTTTGACTGCGATTGTTGGTCCTAATGGTAGCGGTAAAAGTAACGTTATTGAAGCTATCAGATGGGTACTCGGGGAACAATCTTCTAAGACTTTACGTGGTTCAAAGATGTCCGACGTTATTTTTTCTGGTTCTAGTACTCATAAACCGGTTAATCGTGCTGAAGTTAAATTAACTTTAGATAATTCCGATCAATACATTAATAGTCCATATTCAGAAATTATCATTACAAGACGTTTGTATCGAAGTGGTGAAAGCCAATACTTAATTAATAATTCTGAATGTCGCTTGAAGGATATCAATAATTTATTTATGGATACAGGGATGGGAATTGGTTCATTTTCAATCATTTCCCAAGGTAGTGTTGAAGACATTTTTAACAGTAAGCCTGAAGACCGTCGTTCAATTATTGAAACTGCTGCTGGAGTATACAAGTACAAGCAACAAAAACATGATGCTAATTTAAAACTTCAACAAACTCATGAAAATTTGGATAGAGTTGAAGATATCATTTTTGAGCTTAAAGATCGAAATGATCAGTTAAAAGAGCAGAGTGAAACAGCAATTAAGTATTTGGATTTAAAGAAGGAATTAAAAAAATACGATGTTTCAAGAATTGCGCTTGAATTAAATCAAGTCGGTGCTGATTGGAATAATACCAAGGCGATTATTGCGGAAGAAAAGCAAAATGCTGAAGATATTAATCAACATTTAAATGAACTTACTAGTCAAAAGAAGTCATTAAATGAACAACTTGAAGTGCTTTTAACTAAGAAAGAAGAACAACAAGATAATCTTTTAAACTATTCCAAGAAGATTGAACAGTTATCCGGCCAACAAAATCTTTCAAAACAAGAAATTGAGTTTAAAAAGACTAGCTTAAAAGAACATAAATCTAACTTAGAAAAATTAAACTCTCAAGTTGCTGATTTACAATCTAAAGAAAAAGAAATCAATACTAAAATCGATAAATTAAATCAAGAAATTGCTAAGCATAAACAATACCTTGAAGAAATCGATGAAGATAAGATTAATCAAATGATCGCTGATAAGAAATCAGAATACGAAGATGCTCGTGGTGAATATCTAGCAATTATGCAAAAGATTGCTAACGTTAACAATGAATCTACTTATTTAGAAAAGACACAAAAACAAGCTGATGTTCAAAATGATTCTAATCGTCAAAAGATTTCTGGTGTTAACGACGAAATCAACCAATTAGAGCAATCAGTTGAAGAGTTGAATCATGAATATGACAAAAAGAACGAAGAGGTTCAAAAAGTTCAAAGTGATTTCAATGATTATCAAGCTCAAGTTAACAATCTTAAGAAACAAGTAGATGAACAACAATCTATTTGGTACAAACAATTAGAAGATACGCAAAATCTAAAAATCAAATACAATAGTTTGAATAATTTGCAAAACGATCACAGTAACTTCTATCGTGGTGCACAAAGTGTCTTAAATAATAAGAACCAGTTAAATGGTGTTTTAGGATCAGTATCTGATTTCATTAAAGTTCCATCAGAATATACGACCGCAATTGAGACTGCATTGGGTAATCAATTACAACAAATCGTGGTTGCTAACAATGCTTCAGCCAGACAAGCTGTTAAGTTCTTAAATGATAACCGTTTAGGAAGAGCAACTTTCTTACCCGTAAACGAAATTTCGCAACGCAGTGTTAACAATAACGTTTTAAGCACTTGTCAAAATAGTGATGGTTTTATTGGTGTGGCAAATAAATTAGTGCAAATTGACGACAAACTACGTTCTGTTACTAGCCACTTGTTAGGTAATGTTTTAATCGTTAAGGATTTACATACTGCAACCGAAATTAGTAATAAGATCAGACATTCTAACCGAATCGTGACTTTAAGCGGTGAAATCGTTAACGCTGGTGGTTCTATTACCGGTGGTTCTAATAAGCGTCAATATGATGGTGTATTGACTCAAAAGAACAAGTTAGCTGAGTTAGAAAAGCAATTTAAGGACAGTCAAGAAGTTGCTAAGCAAACTGAAGCTAAACTAGTTGAACTACAGGATGAATTAAAGGAACTAAATGCCAAGTCTGATGTTTTCTATGACAATAAGCGTCAATATGATGGTCAACTAGATTCAATTCATAACAAATTGACGTTTGCCAAAGAATCTCTCGTCAGAAAACAACGTGAACTAAAGGCAATTAGAATGTCTAACGGTGGATTGTTTGATGATGACATTGATGAAAAACAACGTCAAAACAAGAAGCTAAAAGAACAATTGAATATTGATTTGGTAAATAATCAAACTAAATTTAAAGATATTCAAGAAAAGATTGAAACTTTGGAATCAATGAAGGATAATAACTCTTCAAAGATACAATCAACTCGTGAAAAGTTAATTGTGTTGAAGGAAAAACTATCTAATTTCCGTGATCAAAAAGCAAATCTAATTGAAGATTTTGACAGATTAGATGCCGATATTGATGATGAAAAAGAAAGCATCGATGAATTAAACGAAGCAATTAGTAACAACATGCTTTCAGTAAATCAAGATGATGAAATTATGCTAGTTAACCAACAAATTCAGGTTATCCAAAGTAATTTGCAAGAATGCAAAGAATCTATTGAAAAACATCAATCTGAAATTAAGCAGGTCGAAGACCAAATTGATAAGCAGACAATGGATTCAGTTAACCAACAAAATTATCTAAATAAACAAACCAATAAGTTTGAACAATTGGAAAAGCAACTTGCTAGTCTAAAACAACAATTGATTGGTAAATACGAAGTTAATCTAAATGAGATTGATGATATTGTAGTTGACGATACTATTGATAATATTAAGGCTCATATTGATGATTTAAGTCGTTCAATTGACCATTTAGGAGTTGTCAATGTATCAGCTATTGATGAATACAAGGAAGTATCTAAACGATACGAATTCCTAGTGCAACAATCAGACGATTTGAAAAATTCTAGTCAACAATTAACTGATACCATGAACAAGATTGATGTTACCGTTGAAAAGAAATTTAAAGATACTTTTGACGCGATTGCGACCCAATTTTCAAAGGTTTATAACGAAATTTTTGGTGGTGGAAAAGCGAAGTTATTACTAACTGATCCAAATGACTTGTTAACTACTGGAATTGAAATTATGGCTCAACCCCCTGGTAAGAAGTATCGTCATATGTCCCTATTATCAGGAGGAGAAAAGGCATTAACCGCTATTGCATTGCTTTTTGCTGTGTTAAAAGTTAAGCCGGTACCTTTCAGTATCTTAGATGAAGCTGAATCTGCTTTGGATGCAGAAAACGTTGATAGATATGCTAGATACATGACTAAACTAGATGATGGAACTCAATTTATTGTTATTACACATAGAAAAGAAACGATGGTTTATGCCGACACCTTGTATGGAGTTACCATGCAAAATTCCGGAGTTTCTAAAGTGGTTACAGCTAACCTGAACAAATTTAATGCCGCGGAGGAATAAACTATGGGATTATTTGATATTTTTAAAAAGCGTAACAACGAAGAAGAAAACAACAATAGTAAAGCTGAAGGAGTAAAGAATACTGAAACTGATGCTCCTGTTGATGATGAACAAAAAACAGATGACGATGTTAAACAAACTAGTGAACAAGAAACCGTAACTAGTGAAGAACAACAATCATCTAATCAAGAGGAAAGTTCAAAAGAATCAGACAATGCTGATGATGAAAAAGTTGAAAAACAATCAGTTGAAGACCAAACTTCTGATGAAAAGCCAGTCGAAGACGATCAAACTAAGTTTACTGAAGGACTAGAAAAATCAAGAAGTACATTTGGTGAACGACTAAATCGTTTGTTTGCTAATTTTAGAAGTGTTGATGAAGACTTCTTCGAAGATTTAGAAGATACGTTGATTGAATCAGACGTTGGTTTTGATATGGCCGTTAATTTAACTGACCAATTAAGGGATGAAGTTAAATTACAAAATGCCAAAAGCAAAGACGATGTCCAAAACGTTATCATTCAAAAGATGATTGATATCTATGACCAAAGTGGCAATGATGAAAACACTGAAATTCATTTTGCTGATCAAGGTCCAACTGTCATTTTATTTGTTGGTGTTAATGGTGTTGGTAAGACCACTACCATTGGTAAAATGGCTAATATGTATAAACAACAAGGCAAGAAAGTATTATTAGCCGCAGCCGATACCTTTAGAGCTGGTGCCATTCAACAACTAGACGAATGGGCAAAACGTGATGGAGTCGATATTGTTAAGAAACCTGAACAAAGTGATCCATCTGCAGTGGTTTATGAAGCAGTTCATAAGGCTAAGGATGAAAATTATGATATTTTATTCGTAGATACTGCTGGTAGACTACAAAACAAGGTTAACTTGATGAACGAACTTGCCAAGATGAAGAAAGTCTTAACCAGAGAAATTCCAGATGCTCCTCATGAAGTACTATTGGTCCTAGATTCAACCACAGGTCAAAATGCTTTAAACCAAGCCAAGTTGTTTAAAGAAACAACTAATGTTTCTGGAATTGTGCTGACTAAGTTAGACGGTACTGCCAAGGGTGGAATTGTCTTAGCAATTAGAAACGAACTACACGTTCCGGTTAAGTATGTTGGTTTGGGTGAAAAGGTAGAAGATTTAAGAGAATTTAACGCAAATGATTTTGTATATGGATTATTTAAGGGTCTAATTAAATAGTTCGAACTGAAAGGACTTGATTTAATTGGAAATGGAAAAAAATTATCGAATTAATTCATTATTCGAATTTTATCGTCCATTATTAACAAATAAGCAAGACAGTTATATTCAACTTTACTATGCCGATGATTACTCATTAGGAGAAATTTCTGAGGAGTTTAATGTAAGTAGGCAGGCTGTGTATGATAATATAAGAAGGACAGAAGTAATTCTGGAAAAATATGAAGAACAGCTTCACTTGTATGCAGATTTTGTAAAACGAAATGATCAAACTGATGCAATTAGAAATTATGTTAAGGATAACTATCCAAATGACGATAAACTAAATCAATTAGTTGATGATTTAGAAATAACTGAAGAAAAATGAAAGTGGTGAAATAAATGGCATTTGAAGGATTAACAGAACGTCTTCAAAAAGCAATGCGTAATTTACGTGGAAAAGGAAAAGTTTCTGAAGCTGACTTAAGAGAAACTATGCGTGAAATTAGACTTGCTTTACTTGAAGCCGATGTTAACTTCACAGTTGTAAGAAATTTTGTTAAGCGTGTCCAAGAACGTTCTCGTGGAGCGGAAGTATTGGAAGGATTAAATCCTGCTCAACAAATCGTAAAGATTGTTAATGAAGAATTAACTAAGACAATGGGTGAAGAAGCAGTCCCATTGAACAAATCTGAAAAGATTCCAACTGTAATTATGATGGCTGGTTTACAAGGGGCAGGTAAAACTACCACTGTTGGTAAATTAGCATTAAAACTTAAAAAAGAAGAAAATGCTCGTCCATTACTAATCGCAGCCGACGTTTACCGTCCAGCTGCCATTGACCAATTGGAAACAGTTGGTAAACAAATTGATGCTCCTGTTTTCCAACAAGGTACTGATGTAGATCCAGTTGAAATTGTTAGAAATGGGATGGCTAAAGCCAAAGAAGACCATAATGACTATGTATTAATCGATACTGCTGGTCGTCTACAAATTGATGAAACCTTAATGGATGAACTAAAGAACATTAAGGAATTAACTCATCCCGATGAAATTCTATTGGTTGTTGATGCAATGACTGGTCAAAATGCCGTTAACACTGCTGAAGGTTTTAACGATGCATTAGACATTACCGGTGTTGTTTTAACTAAGTTAGATGGTGACACCCGTGGTGGTGCTGCTCTTTCAATTCGTGAAGTAACTCAAAAGCCAATCAAGTTTGTCGGACAAGGTGAAAAGATGGAAGCACTTGATGTCTTCCATCCAGACCGTATGGCATCTCGTATCCTTGGAATGGGTGATATCCTATCATTAATCGAAAAGACTCAAAACGATTATGATGAAAAGCAAGCCAAAGAATTAGCTGAAAAAATGCAAAACAATACTTTTGGATTTGAAGATTTCTTGGATCAATTAGAACAAATTCAAAAGATGGGACCTTTGGATGAAATCATGAAGATGATTCCAGGGATGGCTAACAATCCTGCCTTGAAGAACGTTAATATGGATCCTAAGGATTTAGAACACATTAAGGCAATTATTTACTCAATGACATATGAAGAACGTAATAACCCTGATTTATTAAATCCATCAAGAAGACGTCGTATCTCACGTGGATGTGGACGCCCAATCCAAGAAGTTAACCGTATGATTAAGCAATTTAATCAAATGAAAGACATGATGAATAAGATGTCTAACGGTAACATGTCTGGTATGGAACAAATGATGGGTAACATGGGCATGGATGGAATGCCTTCAATGCCAGGAATGGGTGGCGGCCTTGGTGGCAAGCTATCTCAAATGGCAATGAAACGCATGAGTAGAAAAATTAGTAAGAAAATGAATAAAAACAAGCGCAAACGTAACAAAAAGCGTAAATAACGGAAAAGGCATAATTACCCTGGGTAGTTGTGTCTTTTTTAGGAGGGATTTGTATGGCATTAGGTTTTACTAAAACAATGAAAGCAGTAGATTTAATTGAGAAAAGTGGTTCAGTCGCAAATATTGTCGGACCTGCCGGAATTGGAAAATCTGCATTAGTAAATCAATTAGCACAGCAAAATCATGCCAAATTATTCACTACGGTGGTTAGTTTGTCAGAAAAAGGTGATTTGGCAATTCCTGTTCCACCATTAACTGATAATTCGTTTATTGAGACTGATAAGTATGGCACATTAGCAGATGTTAAATTTGGTTATTCTCACACCATCATTGAAATTATTAAATATGCTGAAGAACATCCAGAGACGCCAATATATTGGTTTTTAGATGAATTTAATCGTGGCACCACTGATGTACAAAGTGAATTAATGAATCTAGTATTACAACGCCGTATTAATTCTGTGGTATTACCAGAACAAGTCCATATTATTATTGCTGAAAACCCAGATGATATGAATAATTACGACGTATATGCAAGTGATGACGCCATTACCGATAGAACCGTGCGTATTAACATGCAAACGGATGTCAACGATTGGTTGAATTGGGCAAAAGATAATGGGGTTAATCAACAAGTTATTGATTTTATCGCTGATAATCCATCATTTTTAGATCATAGCAATGATTATATTAAACCGACTCCTAGAGCATGGCACCGTGTTTCAAATATTTTGAATCAAGATATTAATAATTATGATTTAGCTATTTTAACCGAAGTGATTTCTGGAAATGTGGGTTTGTCAATTGCGGAAGTATTTGTTAAAAATATTAGCCAATCAAGTGATAATGAAATTGATTTAACTGATGAGTTAGAAACTGTAGTGGCTAAGTTAACTAAGCAAGACGAGGTAACCAAACAATCACTGGTTAGTGATTACGTTAAATCCATATCAGTCATAAGTGATGATTATTGTTTTCGTTTAAACAAATATATCGATTTATTGAGTCAGGATGGTCAATATGCGATTGCTAGAATGGTGATTAATGATTCCGGATTGATTGATGATTTATACAAGACGGCTCAAGACAATCAAATAGCTAACCAGTTATACGACAAATTAACGCAAATTAGTTTTAATGCATACAGGTGATTAATATGACACTTAATAGTGATATTTACGAACTAATCAATGCGGATAATCGCCAAAATAGTCCTCAATCAATTGACGGTATAATTGCCAAAGGGATTTTATCATTAATTCGTAACAAGAGCTTATACGGCGAAATTTTGCTTAATTTGAACCGACAATCAGATGATACGATAAAGTCATTTCTTGCATTGAAGTGGTTTGATAATCAATTGGAATTAGTATTTAATCCTGCACATTTAAAGGATGATGTCTCCAGTGATAATGATTTAATTGCAATCTTGGAGCATTTAGCGATGCATATCGTGTGGTTGCATCCCCTTAGATACACCAATCACAATCAACTAAATGACGTGGCTGCTGATGTTGCCGTTAATCAATACGTTTCAGATATTTACGACAATGGATGGACACTAGATAAAATTAACTATCAATATAATCTCGATATGAGACCAAATTTGGATTCTAGTCAGTATGCTAAACAGCTATATGAAATCTTTAGGGAAGACAAACAAGATGGTGTCGGCAAACTTAATAAAGATAATTTACGAATTGTCGATGATCATCGATACTTTGACGATGATAGTAATATCAGTGATCAAGACTTTAACCAAAGAAAAGAAACAATTGATAAGTTACTAAGGGATGCTTATAGTCATTATCGTGGTGAACTGTCAATGCCAGTTGATAAACAAATTAAGTCGACTGTGACGCCTAAGGTAAACCTAGGCAAAATAATTAAATCTATCGCGAAAAGTAAAAGTAACCGACCATCTAGAACTTATAACCGCTTTAACCGAAGACAACCTTATCGAATGGATATTGCTGGCAGGATAAGAAATCACAGCGACTATATTAATATTTTTATTGATAGCTCAGGTTCAATCAGTGATGATCAGTATGCAAAGATGGTCAATGTAGTTGATTCAATTCAGTCGATGCGAAATATTGAAGTAAATTGCTTTGTATTTGATGCAAAGGTGCATGCAATTGAATATAATCATGGATTTAAGAAGCGTTTATTGCAGGGGGGTACCAAGTATCAAAGCATTGTTGACTATGTGCATGAACACAAATTAATCAAGCAGGGATGCATTGTTTTCACTGATGGTAAAGGTGAAGAGTATTTAAACCAACTTAACTTTAAAATGACATGGATCTTACTAGATTATGCCAATAAACTATCGATAATGAATGAACAAGATAACGTCTTATATTTAGACCAGATTAGGGTGTGATAAAATGTTAAAACCAGATGTCTTAAGAATGGCAATTAATAATAACGTTAATATCAAAAGAGCAAAGGCACTACTATCTAATTCTTGGGATGAGATTTATGAAGATTCGCCGTTTGTGGCAAAAATGTCAGTTAATGATGTTAATTTAGCCAAAGAATTAGCTGAAAATCAGATTTTTAAAAACGTGAAAATTAATTTTTCTGACTATCAAAGTGTCCACAATTTTGTCATTAACAATGAAAAATACATGGATCAACTGGCAAAAAGTGCGCTTTTAACTGATTTTCAATAAAAAAATCATGGTGTAAAGAAAAAAACCTTTACAAGCATTAAAATAACTGTTATATTTAATATCGTTAAAAGAAATACAGGAGGTGTTTATTAATGTCTGTTAAAATTCGTTTGAAGAGAATGGGTTCAAAGAAGCGTCCTTTCTACCGTGTTGTAGTTGCTGATTCACGTAGCCCTCGTGATGGTCGTTTCATCCAAACTGTTGGTACTTACAACCCATTAACTCAACCAAGTACTGTTAAACTAGAAGAAGAAGATATCTTCGAATGGTTAAACAAGGGTGCACAACCTTCAGATACTGTACGTAACTTACTATCTGATGCTGGTATCATGAAGAAATATCATGAAGCTAAATACTCTAAGAAATAAGTGATATCGAGTTATGACTAATTTTGATGAGCTGATTAAAAAAATCGTAAAACCACTGGTGGAATACCCAGAGGATGTTGCTATCGATCATAGTGAATCGGATCGTTTCTATGAATATCATCTTGTTACCAATCCTGCCGATGTTGGTAGAATTATTGGTAAAAAGGGTCATGTAGCGCAAACAATTCGTACGATTGTTTATAGTGCTCGTGTTTCAGGTGATAAGCGCGTAAGACTGATTATTGATGATAGTAAGAATAAAAACTCTTAAATGAAACCTTGGTGTTTTGTTTAAGAGTTTTTTAACATAAAAGGGGAAATGAATAATGAACTTTTATAATATTGGAAAGATTGTAAATACTCAGGGACTTCGTGGTGAAGTTCGTGTAATGTCTATTACCGATTTCCCTGAAAAACGTTTTAAAGTTGGTAATGAAGTTTATGCGTTTTTAAATGATACTAAGAGCGAAAAGTTAGTGATCGATGGTGTTAGAACTCATAAGAACTTTATTTTGCTACACTTTAAAGACAAGCCAACTATCAATGATGTTGAATACTTAAAACCTTCAGAATTAAAGATTGCTGAAGATCAACTTGATAGTGATGACTTACAACCTGGCGAATACTATTATCACCAAATCATTGGTCTAGATGTTAAAGATACTGACGGTCAAAAGATTGGTTCAGTTAAGGAAATTCTTTCACCAGGTGCCAATGATGTTTGGGTTGTCTCACGTGATAATAAGTCCGATTTATTATTGCCTAAGATTGATTCAGTTATCTTAGACGTTAATTTGGATGATGAAGTAATTACTGTGGATGTTCCTAGGGGGCTCGACGATGAAGATTGATATCTTAAGCTTGTTTCCAGACATGTTTGATGGACCATTGGGCGATTCCATCCTTGGAAAAGCAAAGGATAAGGGGTTACTAGATATTAATATTACAAACTTTAGGGACTTTTCTACTAACAAGCATGGTAACGTTGATGACTACCCATTTGGTGGTGGTGCAGGAATGTTACTACAAGCTCAACCCATTTTTGATGCTTTGGCTCACACTCAAGAAGAAGCTGCCAAAGAAGGTATTTCTAAGGGCCGCGTAATATTATTGGATCCAGCGGGAAAGAAGTTTGATCAAAAAGAGGCTGAAAAGTTATCTAAAGAAGACCATTTAACATTCATTTGTGGTCATTATGAGGGATATGATGAAAGAATTAAGACCTTAGTTACCGATGAATATTCATTGGGTGACTTCGTCTTAACCGGAGGAGAGTTACCAGCAATGGTGATGATTGATGCGACAGCTAGATTATTATCAGATGTCTTAGGTAATGATGAATCCGCACCAGGTGATTCCTTCTCAAGTGGATTATTAGAGTATCCTCAATACACTAGACCGGCAGATTTTAGAGGTATGACAGTTCCTGATGTGTTGACTAGTGGTAACCACCAAAAGATTGAAGAATGGCGAGAAAAAGAGGCGCTAAGAAAGACATATCTTAGACGCCCAGACTTAATTGATTACAGTCAATTAACCGATTTACAAAAGAAATTATTAGCAGAAGTAAAAATAGAAGAAGAATAAAATAATCTTTACAAGTAATTGTGGTTATGTTAGTATTCTAATTGACTATTTTTATAGTTAAATAAAAACGGTATTCCGCTGTTGCAACAAGTAAAGACAAGAATGCTAGTTGGAGGATGTTATATTATGCGTCAAAACGAATTAATCTCAAAGATTAACGCGGAACAACTAAAGAGTGATGTTCCAGAATTTAGAGCCGGAGATACTGTTAAGGTATCTGTTAAGGTTGTTGAAGGTAGCAACGAACGTATCCAAGTATTCGAAGGTGTTGTTATCAAACGCCACGGTACAGGTATCCAAGCTACTTACACTGTTCGTAAGATTACTTCAGGTGTAGGTGTTGAACGTATCTTCCCACTACACTCACCACGTGTTGCTAAGTTAGAAGTAACTCGTCGTGGTGCCGTACGTCGTGCTAAGCTATACTACTTACGCGAACGTCATGGTAAGGCTGCTCGTATTAAAGAAGCACTTCGTCGTTAAGATAAAATTTGTATCTAAAATGAAGAGTAACGCTTATGCGTTGCTCTTTTTTTGTACAAAAAAAGATGGCGATTAGGCCATCTTTTTAATTATAGGTTTTCGTCTGTATTATAGTTTAACTTTGAAAAATTGGTTAATTTTGAGATTAATTCGTATGATAAGTGTCTATAGCTATCCATTGCATATTCAGCACATTCATTACTAATCTTGGTAACAAAATCAGCAACTTCTTGAGGTGCTAAATTGCTTGCCTTAATATCAGCTTCATTAATTTTTTGTTGGAAATAGATGTTTAGTTTTTCTTGAACATCACCGACAACGTCAATGAAGGTATTGTAATGTGGATCCAATAACACTCCAGCAAGTTTGAAAATCCAGTATGCCGATTTTGGTTCGTAGGTTAACTTACCAATCTTGTATTCTAGTGGAGTATCTTTGATTCCGGCAAAGAATGGGACAAATATGCTTTGGGCTGCAACACCCATTGATAACCAGTGAATACCACCAACTTCAATTGGTAAGTTTGGTCTAATTTGTAGAACGTGTGATTCTTGTGCTTTTGCCAAACTAATTGGACGATATCTGGTCTTATCTTCGTGACTACCTTTACCAACTGGGTCAAATTGAGTTCCTTGATAGTGAGATGCAAGGAAGTCCTTTGCATCTTGGACTGAAATTAATCGACTTGGTTTTCTAACAAAAGGTAGATCATATGATTCTGGATCTTGTTTAATTTCCGGATTGAACATGCGTTGGCCATACCAAACACGTGGATTGTTGTAGTATAGGTCTGATTCGTTTCTAGTTCCGAAGATTTCTCTGAAGTTAAAACTACCATTATTGGAGTTGTTTAAATGGTTTTTCCTAACAAACTCAATGATGTCATCCGACCACATAAAGTTACCTGGGTCGTCAAAATCAATATTTTGAATAGCTAGGCGGTTTGATACGACCGCATAGCAATCATCTGGAATACGCATTGCTACCCAATGATGACCGGAACCAATTTCGAAGTACCACACTTCGTCTTGATCTGAGAATAGAATTCCGTTACTTTCACTGGAACCGTAATTGGAAACAATATCACCAAGGCGTTTAACGCCATCACGGGCAGTTTTAACGTATGGTAGAACAACAGTAACGATAGAGGCTTCACTGATACCATCTTCAACTAATGGATCAAATCCCAATACATAACTATTTGAATAAGCACTTTCAGTAGCACTCATCGCAACACCGTATTCATTGATGCCTTCTTCTTCAAATAATCCCTCTTTATTGGTCCATTCTGGAGTAGCAGTGTATTTACCCCTAACAGTAGGTAATTCCATGGTAAAAGCATTTTCTTGCGCTTTAAAGACAGGTTTTTCCTTGTACTCCTTATGAGGATGAACCACAAAATGTTTTGGCCAGGTTGCTTTGCAATCTTCGTTACGACCAATCATGGTAGAACCATCAACAGAAGCTTTTTTACCGACTAAAATACTAGTACATGCATCGTATTCTGGAAACTTTGGCATGCTAACCCCTCCTTCGTTAGTTTCATTTCTATAATTGTACATTAAACTTTTAAAAAATTGAAATATATAAGTATCTAAAGTATAATCAGATTAAAATTATAGGTTAGGAGAATGATTATGCCATTAGTACATATTGATTTAATCGAAGGAAGAAACGAAGAACAATTAAAAGGATTAGTTGCAGATGTTACCAGTGCAATTGTAAAGAACACCGGTGCTCCAGCAGAACACGTTCACATCGTTTTAAACGAAATGAAGAAGAGTAACTACAGTGTTGCAGGTAAACTAAAGAGCGACGAAAAATAACAACTGAGGAAATAACATGCAAAACGAACAGTATATAATGTCAATTGATGAGGGAACCACCAGTGTCCGCGCAATGATTTTTAACCATAGCGGGGAAGTGGTTAGCAAGTCACAAAAGGAAATTACGCAATTTTTCCCTCAATCAGGATGGGTTGAACATGATGCTAATGAGATATGGGACGCAGTACAGACCGTTATATCAGAAGCATTGATTCACTCCAAGATACCGCCTTATAAGGTTCGTGGAATTGGGATTACCAACCAAAGAGAAACCACAGTCATGTGGGACAGAATTACCGGTGAACCAGTTCATAATGCAATTGTATGGCAATCTAAGCAAACCAGTGATATTGCAAATGATTTAAAAGCGGCTGGTTATACTGACATGATCCATGAAAAGACGGGGTTAGTGATTGACTCATACTTTTCAGCTACTAAGATTAAGTGGCTATTAGATAATGTTGAAGGTATTAGAGAAAAGGCTGAAAATGGGGATATTTTATTTGGAACCATCGATACCTGGATTTTATGGAAACTAACTGGTGGACACGTTCATGCAACCGACTACTCAAATGCAAGTAGAACGATGTTGTATAACATTCACACATTAAGTTGGGACGATGAAATTCTAGCTGCTTTAGATATTCCAAAAGAAATATTGCCAAATGTTAGATCATCATCTGAAATCTATGGGTATACCGCCGGATATGCCTTTTATGGCGTTCAAATTCCAGTGTCTGGAATTGCCGGTGATCAACAAGCGGCATTATTTGGTCAATTAGGTTTAGAAGCGGGAAGTATTAAGAATACTTATGGTACCGGTTCATTTATCGTCATGAATACAGGTAATAAGCCAGTATTGTCTAATCGAGGTTTGCTGACCACTATTGCATATGGAATTGACGGCAAGGTTAACTATGCACTCGAAGGAAGTGTCTTCGTTGCAGGGTCTGCTATTCAATGGTTGAGAGATGGTCTTAGAATGATTAACGATGCTAAGGAAACCCAGGAATTAGCATTGAACTCTCAAAATGATCATGACGTGTATGTAGTACCAGCATTTACCGGTCTAGGTGCCCCATATTGGGACCAAGATAGTCGTGGTGCTATCTTTGGCCTAACTAGAGCTACTTCTAAGGAAGATTTTGTTAAAGCTACTTTGGACTCTCTAGCATATCAAACCAAGGATGTTGTTAACACGATGGTAGATGATACCAAATTAGATTTAAAACATTTAAAAGTTGATGGTGGAGCTGCTCAAAACGATTATTTGATGCAATTCCAATCAGATATATTAAATACACCAATTGAAAGATCATCGATATCAGAAACAACTGCATTAGGTGCTGCATACCTAGCAGGATTAGCTGTAGGCTTTTGGCGTGATATTGACGAAATTAAACAAATCAAACCAAAACAAGGTGAGTTTTATCCTAAGATGGATGAAGATAAACGTAACCACTACTATGAAGGTTGGCAATTAGCGGTTAAGAGTACTCAAATGTTTCATCCAAATAAATAAGCAAAATAAAAAAGACTTGAGATTATCTCAAGTCTTTTTATAGTTCAAAGTAGTTATCTAGGTAGCGAGCTAAACCGTCATTATCGTTATCGTATTTAGTAACATCATCGGCTAGTTCTTTAATCTTAGGTTGACCATTCTTCATAGCGACACCCAAGCCAGCATACTTTAACATGGTTTCATCATTAAATTCATCACCAAAAGCAATGATATTAGATTGGTCAATATTGTAGTAGTCAGATAGGACCTCTAGACCAGTTTCCTTACTAATATCCTTAGATGCTAATTCAACGATTGAGTCAGGACCTCCCCATGGTGAGATTTCTAATGTGTCACCATAGTTACGATCTACATAGTTAATGAATTTATCCATCTTATTGTGTTGAATTTGTAAGGTTAAGCAAATTGGGTTTTCTTTTAAGTTTTCTTTAGTAATGAATTCAGAAGGTTCAAGACTAGTTGGGAAGAAGCCAACTTCATCATTTGCTTCACGGTTAGCCAAGAATAGTTCTTTACCTTCAACGGCCATTAGATTAATCCCTAGTTCTTTGTCTTGTTTTAAGACATCAAACACAATATCGCGATTAATGTTATATTCATATGCCTTGTTCCATTCGGTTAATGGATTGTATCCAAGACTACCATTAAAACTGATTAATGGATTGTCTAAACCAATTTGGTTATAGATGTCTGTAATCAAACGTGGTGGACGGCCTGATACAATATTGACAACATGACCTAAATCAATTACTTTATTTAAAGTATTAATAGTTTTTTGTGAAACCTTTGACTCACTATTTAGAGTAGTTCCATCAAGGTCAATTGCGATAAGTTTCTTATCCATGTAGTTGTTTCACCTCTTTTAAAAAAATATAATAGTAATATGTTAACCAATTCAAAAATGTAAGTCAATGCAAAAGGAGTAATCTCGTGCAATTACCAAACGATTTTAAAACTAAATATAAAAAATTACTGGGGGATGATGCAGAGTCATTCTTTGCCAGTTTAGATAAAGAGACCAATCCAGGATTTAGAATTAATCCATTAAAGGAACACATGCCAGAAGAACCAAATAATGAATCAATTGAATACTGTCAGTACGGATACTATGGTGATGTAAACGGTAAGAGTGTTGAACATCAAAGTGGTGCGATTTATTCACAGGAACCAAGTGCGATGTATGTAGGTGAGGTAGCTGATATTAAACCAGGGGACTATGTATTAGACTTATGTGCTGCTCCAGGTGGAAAGACTACTCACGTGGCCAGTTATATGAATAATCAGGGATTACTAGTAACTAACGAGATTGATCATAAACGTGCTAAGGTACTAGTAGAGAATGTCGAAAGATTTGGAATCAGAAATGCGTTAATTCTAAATGAAAATCCAAATAACTTAGCTAAACATTTCCCACGTTTTTTCGATAAGATACTAATCGATGCACCATGTTCTGGTGAAGGGATGTTTAGAAAGAATAATGATGCTATCCAATATTGGAATGCAGATTATCCAAGTCAATGTGCCACTCGTCAAAAGGAAATCATTGAACAAGCGGTTAAGATGTTAAAACCAGGTGGTAAGATTATTTATTCAACATGTACGTTTGCACCAGAAGAAGACGAACAAATTGTTGAATGGATGAAAGACACATATGATTTTTCAATTGATCCAATTAAGAAGTATGAAGGGATGCTTAGTGGTAAGCCACAATGGGCAGATGGTAATGAAGAATTAACTAATACCGTTAGACTATTTCCTAATCACTTCAAAGGTGAGGGCCACTTTGTTTCTAAACTATCTAGTAATGAAGAAGGCAATGCTAAAAAAATTAAGCATCGTTTACAAAGTAACTTATCAATTGATGATAAGAAACTATGGAACGAATTCAAAGACAGTAATTTAAATAAATTTGATCCAAAGCATTTAATTCTGTTCGGAGATCAATTGTATACCTTTGATAATTCACTTCCTGACTTAAAAGGATTAAAGGTAATGCGTCCAGGACTTCATTTAGGAACAATTAAGAAGAAACGTTTCGAACCAAGTTATGCATTAGCATTAGCATTGCATAGTGATGAAGTAGTTAATCGTTTGGATATTTCCGAAGATGATTGGAAGCAATATGTCCATGGGGATGTTATCAATTGTGATAAGGATATTAAGAAGGGATGGTATCAACTAATTTGCAAAGACCAACCAGTTGGATTTGGGAAAGTAGTAAATGGTACTATTAAAAATTTCTTCCCTAAGGGATTACGTTTCAACGCAGATTAATATATTTTGAAAAGAACTGTTTAGTATAACAGTTCTTTTTTGTACATTTGTTTATTTATCAAATTATCTAAATATAAGATTATTATAAGAATATTAACTCAAAGTATGTTATGATTAATGCTGGTATAATATTATTTTAATTACATATTTTCTGGAGGTATTTTTTATGAGTACAAAATTTTGCCCTAAATGTGGTAATCAATTAAAGGAAGGAGCTAAGTTCTGTCCAAAATGTGGTGCACAAATTGCCCAAAACGCACAAGCAAACACTGCATCAAACAACGGACAAGCTCAAGCTGCTACAAACGAAAATGTTGAAAAGGCTAAGCAAATGTCAAGCAGTTACTTTACTTGGTTCTTAGACACAATTAAAGCACCATCAAAGGCTGTTAAGGCTGAAAACAAGTACTTTGGTCTAGTTTCATTTATCATTAGTGCGGTTATTTCAGTTCTTATGTCTGTAACTTTCTTTGGTAAGTTATATGATGTTGCTAACAATCCAAGTAGCCCTGATTTTAAAGGAATTGCTAATTACATTAATGGTGCAATTATAGTTCAATTAGAACGATTGGGTAATGCTTATTCAAAAACTGATATTCTTAACACAATTAGTAGTACTGCTGGAAAAGTTGACTTACTAGTTTTTCTTATGGTTGTAGCATTCGTACTAGCTGGATTTATTGGTAAGCAAATCATTTCAAAGAGCGAAAATAAAAAGGTTGATTTCTTCCAATACATGAACAAATTAGCTGCTTTTACAAATATTTCAAACATTTTATTACTTGTATCATTAATTGCATTATTTGTACAAGGAGCTTACGCTGTTGGATTTATTTTTATCGTATTAATTATTACTTGGATTAACAGTTTTAATGGACTTACTTATTCAATTGTTTCAGGTAATGAAAATTCCAAATTTGATAAACTACATGTTGCAGGTTTAGCAATTCTTGCAGTTTACGTTGTTTTATACGTACTATTCAAGGTATTAGTATAGGAGTGATCCTCAATGGAAAATTCAAGATTTTGTCCAAATTGTGGTACTAAGGTTCCTTCAGACGAACAATTTTGTCACAATTGTGGTCAAAGGTTGGAAAATGATGTAGCTGATAAAACAGATCAACCAAACATTGATAATACGGTCAGTGATTATCAACAACCTCAAAATAATGATAATGTTGTTCCCGAACAAACACAGTTTGACAACAATAGCGGTGTTTCTCAACAACCATCAAATAATGGAAATGTTACAGCAACAAGAAACAGCGTTAAGAAAAATAAGAAACACAAAATCAGAAACAGAGTTATCGGAATCTTAGTTGCGATTCTAGTTGTAGTTGGTTTTGCTGGTTATCTTTTCGGTAATCATTATTACTCAAAGAGCGCTGTACTTGATCGTGCAATGACTTCTTTGACTGATGATAAAAACACTGATTCTTATTTTGAATCAACTGACAGTAATGTAACTGTTAGTGATAGCACAATGGCACCACTATCAAAGCACATGAACAAAAACAATGATGATTTAGAATCATTGAAGAGCCAATTAAGTTCTTCTGGTGAATCTAAAGATGGTAATTTTGAATACACTCAAGATGGTAAAAAATGGTTCATTTTCCCTAACTACAAAGTTAAGGTTAAGCCAGTTGTTCCTTCAATAACTACAAGTGTAGATTCTGCAGACGTTACCTTAAATGGCAAATCATTAGGTAAAACTGGTGATAGTCAATCAGAATTTAGTTTAGGACACATCTTACCAGGTGATTACGACATCAGTGTTTCAAAGAAATTATCAGGTAAAAATGTTCCTAACAATCAAAGTTCATACATTGATAGTAGTGATGACATTTACATGCCATTAAAGACTATTAAGTTCACTGTTAATGCAGGTCCAAATGCGGATGTCTACATTAATGATGAAAAAATTGGTACTACTGACAATAGTGGAAGCCTAAAAGTATCAGAAAGAGCATATTCATCAACTCTATACGTTTATGGTGTATTACACACTGATGGAAATACAACTAAATCAGATAAGTATCATCTAAGCGAGGGTGACGATGGTCAAGAAGTTGATCTAAATTATCCTGGATCTGTTGATAAGGACGATGCATCTGATAAGTTCAATGACTTTGTTAGTGATTTAGGTTCAGCAGTTAATGACAATTCTGATTTTGACGCAAGTCAATATTTTGTTAACGGTTCAAGCAATTCAGATGCCCAAGAAACCCAAAACTGGATCAAGGGCGAAATTGCTCAAATTAATGATAATAAATTTGACAGTGTAAGTATTGAACCAACTGTTAATTCAACAGTCCCAGCAGGTGACCATTCAATTGTATCAGGTACATTTAAGTACGACTTTGATGTTCCAGATGACGATGGTGGTAGTCATGATCATATTCAAATCTTCAAGTTTACTTCAAATATGAAGAAGACTAAAGATGGATTGATGATGCAAACCTTTAAGATTGGTGACAAAGTAAAAGATTATGACAAAAACGATGATGACGACGATTAGTCGTTAGATTAAATTAAGATTCCTGCAATAAATACAGGAATCTTTTTTTATGCTTAATTTTTATTACCTTAGTTAAAAGTATAAAGTTACTTTAACTTATAACAATAAAAGAAAAAAGCAAGCAAAAACCGCTTGCTTAATTAATAGGAGAGCCCTCGTTGTTTTACATAGGATAAAAGATCTGGACTCAATATCAACTTTTTACTTTGTAAATCCGATAAATTTTTAGCGCCTAGCATGGTCATTATTGACTTGATTCCGTAAATAAAATCGTTGATAAATTCAATAGTGTCTTCTTCACCATTTTTGATTAATGAATATAGAATAGGGGCAGCAATTCCAACTGAATTAGCACCAAGAGTAATAGCTTTTATCGCATCTAATGGTGTTCTAATACCACCGGAAGCAATGATATTAACTTGGTCTTTAAATTCTTGTGCTTCTAAAAGGGATTCAACAGTGGTTTGACCCCAACCTTCAAGATAATCCATCTCTTGTTTCTTTCTGCGATAATTTTCAATCTTACTAAAACTAGTTCCGCCTTTACCACTGATATTAATATTCTTAACGCCAGCATCGACTAATTGTTGAATAGTTTCCTTAGACATACCAAAACCGACTTCTTTAACGATTACAGGGCAATCTAACTCCTTTTGAACTGACTTGATGTTATCAATCCATTTAAATGAACGATCTCCTTCAGGCATAATCATTTCTTGTGGTGTATTAATGTGAATTTCAATTGCATCTGAATTCATCATTTTAATAGCTTCTTTTGCTTTAGAAGCGTTTGCAGATGCTCCTAAATTGGAGAATATAATTCCTTTAGGATTTGTTTTTCTAACCACTCCAAAAGAAGAAGATACACTACTATCTTTTAATGCAACACTTTGAGAACCTGTGGCCATGGCAATCCCGGTATTCTTTGCGATTCTTGCAAGTTTTTTATTTAGTTTCTTTGTATATTCGCTTCCACCAGTCATGGCTTCAATATAAATAGGGAAATCCATCTTTATGTCTTCAATATTAGTTGATGTATCAATGTCATCTAGACTAATTTCAGGAATTCCTTGATGTACAAATCGTAGTTGATCAAAACCAGCATGGCTGTTTTTGTCATAAAACTTAATAGCTAATGAAACATGTTCATCTTTTCGATGAGATTGGATACTGACCATTGGATTATGCCTCCTGTTCTGAGTAGATGTTTAAGTGAAGTGGGACGATACCGTTTTGAGTCCATTTGGATTCGATATCTTTAATGGGAGACTGTTTTTCTACGATGGCAATCCCACAATCTCCACCACCAGCACCTGAAGATTTTCCGGAACCATCATATTCTTCAGCAATTTCACATAGTCGTTTTAACTTGTGTGTTTCTATGTCGATGCCAGTAAAACTAGCTAATTCTATAATGATATTTCTATTTTCTTTGATTTGGTTTTTAATTACACTGATATCTTTGTCTTTAAATCCACTAATCATTTTATTAATGCATCGTTTACTCTTACTCAAGAATTGTTTATATCGATCGACATTTGATGATGATTGAACACTTTTAAGTAAGTTAGAAGTTGAGGCAGGAGTTCCTGTCCAACCGATTAGTAATTCCAAATCAGAAGGAGGGGTAAGTGGTTCAATCATTAAGTGAGGCCAGCTTTGTTCCATTACATCTTTTAGATTGGTTTGATTATCTAACCATCGTTTATCAAATGAACTATAGGCAATCCAACCACCAAAACTACTTGCAGCGACATCACCCAATGAACCATTACCTTGAATACTTAAATGGGCGATAGAAGCTAATTTGAATATCTTGATTTTACTTAATCTTAAATCATACAACTCATTTAGTGCCTTGATTGTGGCGACGGTGACAGCAGCAGATGAGCCCAATCCATATTTCTTACCGTCTTCACTATTTAAATTGCTATCGATATCAATGTTATATACTCTATGACTTATGTTTAATTCTTCGATATATTTTTCAAATGTTTTCATTGCTGAAATGACATAGTTGAAAGAACTACTATCGTTTAGGATTTTGATTTGATTATTTTCGTAAATCCATTCAATTCTTTCATCTTCGTATTGCTTTGAATGGATAACACCAACATTACTTTCGGATTCACTAATATTGGCTGTAATATATTGATCAATTGCAACAATGATAGCTGGATATCCATTCTCGACAACAGCGTATTCACCAGCAATATATAGTTTTCCGGGTGCTTTTACAGAAATCATTTTAAATTAGTCCTTTCGATTTTATAGATACTTTATTCCTTCACCAGGTCCAGATACTTTGATTCGATCATTATCGAATTTATCAGATAATTTATCGGTAATTGATTTAATATTATCGCTTTGACAAATGATTTTAACGTTTGGACCAGCATCCATAGTGTAATAGCATTCAACGCCATTTTTTCTAAGTTCCTTGACCATATTAATCACTTCGAGACTATCTGCATTTATGTATAAATATGATGGGTCAGAGCTTAATGTTAATGAATGCATTCTCATAGCATTTAGTTCTGCAGTTTTACCAAGAGTGGTAAAATCTTTGTTTTCAATCGCTTTTTTAATGGTTTTAAAATCTGACTTTGTTTGTTCAATCCAACTTTGGTAATAAGGGGAGGTTTCAATCGAAATTTTCATACCTTTGCGGCTACTAATTTTCTTGGGTTGATTATTTAAAATAATTGCAATCATGTTAACATCCATTTTTACAGGATCTTCAATACTGTATCCGTAAGATGTTTCATCATTAGTTCCCTTATTCCATGCTGCAAATCCACCAAATATTGATCGAGTTGCTGAACCAGAACCACGTCTTGCTAATCGAGATAATTCTTTTTTATTTAAATCAATACCAGCAGCTTTGCTACCAGCAGCTGCTAGTGCAGCATATGCGGAAGCAGAAGATGCTAATCCAGCTGAAGTAGGGACATGATTTGTCGATTCAATTCTCGCAAATGTATGAATGTTTGCTTTTTCTCTAATCACGTCCATAAAATCAGTAATTTTATTATCTTCAACATGGTTTCCATTAAGTGTTACCTCATCAGAATTAAGAGATTCATCAAATTGCACACTCGTGTCGGTATAAAATTCATCAAGTGTTAGTGATAGGCTACTATTTGCGGGAATAATTAATTGCTCATTTTCTTTACCCCAGTACTTAACTAAAGCGATATTTGTGTGTGCTCTTGCGGTAATTTTTTCACCCAACATCTTATATATTCCTCCGAGTTTATTTAAAAGGTTGAATCCAAGTGTCTAACGCACCAGCTTTTAGTAACGCATTTTCAATGCTTTGTGCTTCATTGATGTTTCTAGCTAAAGCGATAATGCATCCACCAAGTCCGCTACCAGTTAGTTTAGTACCAAGGGAACCGTTTCTGTTTGCGATTTCAACTAATTCATCAATCTTATCGTTACTTACTTTTAATTTCTTTAATTCTTTTTGATTTTTAGTCATTAATTTACCTAATTCGATAGGGTTGTCATTTTCGATATCAAACTTGGCACGAGTAACTAAGTCACCTATGTGTTTTATTGATTTCATGGTGTCTTCTTTATTGTTATTTATCTGTTGTTTAACATAGTTAATTGCGATATCAGTTCTTCCTTTAATTCCTGAATCAGCAATTACTAGGACTGCATTTAGATTAAAGTTAATTTCGTTTAGTGTTTCATTTCTGATAAACCAGATTGGATTGTCTGATCCAGCCGTAGCTGTATCTAATCCAGAAGGGTTACCATGCGTGATTGTTTCTTCAACATTGCTTAAATCAAGCAATAAATCCTTATCATAACTAGCGTTAAAGTAATGAAACAAAGCTTTGACGATTGCAACAGAAGTTGCAGCTGAAGAACCCATCCCACGCTCAGAAGGAATCGAACTATCAATAATCATCTCAAAAGAAGCATCCTCATGATGAAGTTTCGAAAGGGTGCTATCAATTAAATTCTTAATTCCTAAAAGATCATTTGGGACATTATTTAAGTTACCAATAAAGTATTTACTATTGATGTAAATACCATTTTGCTTTTCCATTATTCTAACGTTTAAGTCAATTTTGGGAACGGGTAGTGCAATGGCCGGTTGACCGTACACTACACTGTGTTCTCCCATAAGTATTATTTTGGCATGACTATGTCCAATTGCTTGATTTGTCAATGTTATCGCTCACTTTCTCTTAATGTTAATATTATCATAAAATCATCATAATAAAAATAACTTAAATATTTATATTTGTGTTCGTAAACAATAGATAAACACAGCATAAATGTAGTATTATTAAGGTAAGTATTTTTTGAAAGATTGGTGAACGAAATCATGAGTAATACCATTTTTTCAGTGGTGGATATTGAAACTACTGGTAGTAGTCAATCCAACTATACTAATCGAATAATCCAATTTAGTTGTACTTTTGTACAAAACAATAAAATCATTGGATCATTTAATTCATTTATTAATCCTGAAATTAGTATTCCAACTGAAATCACAAAATTAACTGGAATATCAAACCAAACAGTCGTTAATGCACCAACTTTTGCTGAAGTAGCGGATAAGATTTATCAGCTGCTTGATAAAACAGTCTTTGTTGCTCATAACGTCAATTTTGATTTCCCGTTTTTAAATTTCGAATTAAAAAGGGTAAATCATAAAGAATTAACAAACAAAGCAATTGATACCGTTACGTTAAGTCAATTGTTATTACCGACTGAACCTAGTTATAAACTAACTGATTTAAGCAGAAACTTAAACATAGTTCATGATCATCCGCATTCATCAAGTAGTGATGCTTTAGCAACCGCTAAAATTTTGATTATTTTACTACATCAATTAGACAATCTGCCTAAAAAGACAATTAAACAGATTTTAAATATTAGTCCATCCCTTCCAATGGATACCTTAATCATGTTCAAACGTGCTTATCATCTTAAAAGCAATGACAACAACCCAAAGA
Source organism: Apilactobacillus zhangqiuensis (assembly GCF_019656215.1). GTDB lineage: Bacteria > Bacillota > Bacilli > Lactobacillales > Lactobacillaceae > Apilactobacillus > Apilactobacillus zhangqiuensis. Next base: position 101,966 of record NZ_BPLK01000003.1, on the reverse strand, counting down.
TTATGAATATTAAAAATTTAAAGGTGCGTAAGATTAAATATCACACTGATAGTGATTTTGTTGAATTGAAGTATCCCAATAATAAACGTAAGAAAGCAAAGATGTTTAAAGGGGTAACTCAATTTAATAATACCGAGAATAAATTAATGAATTCCATTTATGGAAATTATCATTCAGAATCAGAAAGTAATAATCTATTGATTGAGGAAAATAATGAATTCAATTACGATTTTAGTTATCTATTCCCGCTTAGCTATCTAATTAGGAAAGATCAAAAGATTGTTATTGCTGGAGATGATGATTTTAACGCTGAATCTTCAATAATTACACAGGTAAAAAATATAAACAAAATTACATCTAATCGTCTTCGAAGCCTGATTGTAAGACCGGTAACGGATTACATTGATTTAGATAAGTTTTCAGATAGTTTAAACGTCGTAAGTAACTCTAAAAATACTGAGTTCTTAAAATGTAAGATTTTAATCTGGCTAACATTCACCAAAACAGGTGATATTAACGAATTAAAACTTGATAAGGATAATAATCAAAACTATTTCTTAAATGTGGTTAGCGATGAACAAAATCGAGGTTACTACATTAAAAAGTTAGCTCATGATTATCAAAATGCTAACGTTATATTGGTATCTCATGATTACTTACTTCAAAATGTTCAAAGATTGCATCAAAATAATCCTTACTTGGTAATTAAGGATTCTAGAAAGTTAAGTGATAATGCACTAGATAACTACAGAATTCAATTTAAACTAAGTGCTAACAAAATTATTTGTAATCATGTTACCAACTTAATGTATCAAACCCATAATCGAAATATTTTTGATATCTTTAGCAAGGCGAAGAAGCAAGCTGTGATGGCGAAAAAAATTGAAAACCTATTAGCTAAAAATACCGATCAATTCGAAACAATTAAGGATGATTTTCTTAATGCCTTTTATTCGAAGAGCAAGCTTAATCGAACTGTAGATGGCTATATCGTTAAACCTGACATTGAGAGATTTAAGACGTTTGTGTTAAACAAGAAATCATTATTTAACTCTATCTCTAGAAATCAACAAACAATTTTAGATATAGTAGACGATATGAAAAGATCTATTAATCATTTTAACGGTCATGATAAAGCTATCTTGTATGCATTCTTTGATAAACTAGAGGAGTACTGCTCATTCCTAGATGAGAATATAGTTCGTTTATTTAAACTAACCAAGTTAGGTAAACGACTTATATTTGCATTTAATGTTAATGAAGATAAGGACGTTGAAAATGGCTTATTATACGGTGGTTTAGTCAGAAATGAAAATATTCTGCCAAATGAACTGTATAAATACTTTAATGGCATTATTTTCTTAGACAGTGCCATCTATTCATCAAAACGTTCTCAATACTTCTATGATAAGTTGGAATTAAAACGTCAAAATACTAGAATGATTAAGTTTGAAGATGAGAATGACTTGAATGGTCAAGTGAGCCTTATTTTGGATGAAGCTCTTCAAATTCCTATGCCAATTGAAAAAATCATGAAGTATAATGAGGGGAATTCCTTTATTCTTACACGTTCAAAACAAAGGGTAAAAGAAATCGCTAAAACATTATATGAATCTGACGTAAATGAACATAACGTTATTTTAAGTCAGGACTTTAGTGGTAATGATGACAAGATTGTAAAGAAGATTGTGGTTGATTCTCAAAACATAATTGTTGGAGATAACAATCTATTAAAGTCTTTACGTAATAGAAATAAACCTGTCCATACATTAATTATTGATTCAATGGCTATTGATTCATTTGATGATATATATCTACAGGCACAGTATGACTTAATTAATAATGAGCATGGTAATCCTAATGATGGATTATCCATCCCATTAAGTATCTTAAATATAAAGGATGCAATCAAAGATGTGATAGAATTATCTGGATCAAATGGTTTGATTTATCTAAGGGATAAAGAAGTTATTGAAGGACCATATGGCAGTAATCTTATTGACTTAATCCCAAGTCATATCAAGCCACAGTTACTTGATAAAAGAAAGATTATCGAAAAATTTAAAAAGGTGTAAGGGAGTCAGAAAATGAGTGTTTCGTTTTTTAAAAAGATTAACTACTTTAGAATTATTAAATGGTTAATTGGAATCATTATGGTTTTATTTTTAATAATCGTAGGATTATTCCTATGGGCTAGACAACCACTTTCATCTGCGAAGCATCAAGCTACTACATTGGCAGAAAAGAAGGTTGGTATTAAATCAGTAGATCACTTCTACATGTCTGATTTAAATCGAACTTATTACACTATTGAAGGTCCTAACAAAGACAATCAAAAGCAATACGTAATAATTGAAAAGAAGACTGGTAACATTAATGTCGCTAATGTAAAGGACGGTATTTCTTCAAACAAAGCTAAAAGTATCGCTAATCAAAAGCAAAGAATTACAAAATTAATTAGTGTTGCTCCAACAATCTTTAACGAAAAACCTGCGTGGACAGTTAGCTACTTTAATTCTAAAAACGAGTTAAACTATGCAGTGATTGATTTCAAGACGGGTAAAGTATTAAGATTTATCGCTAATGTATAGACAAAAAGAGGTATGTTTTAATGGATAAATTTGCAAAGACGATACTTCAATCCGGTCAAACCACCATTTCTAATTATCTATTAAAGAATTATCCTAAATTAGGAATGACTAGTGATCAGCTGGTGATTTATCTTCAAATTAAAAGGAACATCGATATAGGTAATTATTTCCCTGATATTAATGACATTACTAACTCAACCGGTTTTTCAACTGCGAAGGCTTATCAGGTCTTGCATGAACTAGTAGAGAAAAAGTTAATGCGAATTAAAACACTATCAAATTCAAAGGGTCAATCTTTTGATGTCTATGACTTCTCTTTAATGTATGAGAAATTATCTGAGTTGGATTCAGACACACCTGAAAAAGATATCGAAGATAATGCTTTTGAAGGTACCATTGGTTCTAATGAAATCACAGAATCTGAACGTAAGAAGGTATTTAATTCAATTGAATCGGAATTCGGTCGTCCTTTATCTCCAATTGAAATTGAAACCATTAATCAATGGATTAATGATGATCAATATGACCCTCAAATGATTAAATTAGCCCTTAGAGAATCTGTGCTAAATCAAGTATACAGTTTGAAGTATATGGACAGAATTTTGGTTAACTGGGAAAAAGCCAATATAAAGACGCCTGCTGACGTTGAACGTAATCGTCGACAACATGAACAAAAGTTTAGTAAGAACGCTAAATTTAGTGATAAGGGGACACAAAATAAGCCTGATATTCCTTTATTCAAAATTGATAAATAAGTTCAAAATAAAAAAGCACCTAGAAAATTCTAGGTGCTTTTTTATAGCTATAAATTAATGTTTGTTGTTGTTATTGCCGTTATTGTTTTGCTTATTGTTATTGGCATTGTTTGAATTATTACCATCATTGTTTTGGTTCTGGTTGTTTTGTTGATTCTTGTTTGAATCATTGTTGTTACCATTTGAACCAGAACTCTTCTTAGCTTCGTTCTTATCCTTTTGAGAATCCTTATCGTCATCATCGTCAGATGATTTGTTTGACTTAGTATCCTTGGTTTGCTTCTTAGTACTATCAAGTACTGATGAAAGTGATCCACCTGAGTAACCAGTTGTCCTATCACCTTGGATAGATGAGTAACCATCCTTGTAGTACTCAGTTTGGCCACCAGACTTAACAGCAGTTACATTACTTGGTTTTACCCAATCGTTGTTAGTTTGGTTTTGAGAGATATATTGCATTTCATACTTGTAAATTCTTTGTGCAATATCTGTTTGTTCAGCCGTTAGATAATTTCCAGTTTCATACGGGTGATCATATCCGGTCCAAACAGATAGGGCATAGTTTTGTGTGTATCCGGTAAACCAGGAATCCATTGCTGCATATGAAGGTAGGTAACCCTTATAAGTGTTATCAGGGTATTGAGTAGTACCAGTCTTACCAGCTTGGTATAAACCAGGAATGTAAGCTGCAGTACCAGAACCGTTTGATTGGTTCATAACACCTTTTAGCATTGATGTCATCATAAATGCAGTAGCAGGGCTCATTACTTGTGAACCTTCAGAACTGAAGTCGTGTGATTCACCATCAGGTGTTACAACCTTACTGATTAAATATGGTTTGTGGTAAACACCATTATTAGCAAATGCTGAGTAGGCTGCGGCTTCTTGTTCTGTTGAGATGTATAAACCAATACCATTTTGTAGTGATAATGGGTCGCTAAATGACATTCCTAATGAATTTAAGAAGTCTGTTGCTTTACTTACACCAACGTTTTCAAGAGTTCTGATAGCTGGGATATTTCTTGATTCAACCAATGCCTTATGCATTGAAATTGTTCCTTCGTATCTACCATCAAAGTCCTTTAGTGTTGTGCTTGTTCCAGCATAAGTGTAAGGAGTATCGTGAACTAATTGATAAGTAGGGTAGTTTAGATATTCAATTGCAGGGCCGTAATCCATTAGTGGCTTAGCAGTAGAACCACTTGATCTATCAGTTTGAACGGCTCTATTTAAACCTAATTGGATATCAGTCTTTCTATTACCAATCATGGCATTTACAGCACCAGTCTTAGGATCAACTAATGTGGCACCAACTTGCATGGTGTTGTTAGGGAATCCAACGGAGGCATCATTGTTTGCTAAATTGTAAAGCTTCTTTTGTGCTGATAAATCTAAGTTAGTGTAAACCTTCAAACCGGATTGAGTGTTGTAACCCTTGGCCTTAAGTTCTTGAATAACTTGTTTTAGATATGCATCAACATATTTTTCTTTAACAGAATCCAATGAATTATCCTTGTGACTCTTAACTAAACCAGTCTTGATACTTGTCTTCTTAGCTTCTTCAGCTTGTTTCTTGGTGATTGCACCGTAAGAAGCCATCGCATTCAATACTTCGTTTCTTCTATCTTTTGCATATTGAGGATATACATATGGGTTGTAGTAACTTGGTGATTGTGGCATACCAGCTAATAAAGCAGTTTGACCAATTGAAAGTTTACTTAATGATTTACCGTAGTAATATTCTGAAGCTGTTTGCATACCGTATACATTGTTACCCATGTATACCTTATTAATGTAGAATTCTAGAATTTGTTGTTTTGAATATGTGCGTTCAATCTTTAGTGCTAACCAAGCTTCTTGAGCCTTTCGTTTGAAGGTTCTATCAGAAGCGGCAGTTGAGAATACTGACAACTTAACTAATTGTTGAGTTAGAGTAGAACCACCTTGAAGGTTTAAAGAACCAGAAGTTACATTGGATAATGAAGCTCCTAGGATTCTGATTGGGTCAACACCATGATGCTTGTAGAAACGACGATCTTCGATAGAAACAATCGCATTCTTTAATTGGCTAGGAATCTTATCAGATTTAATATAATCTCGATCTTGGACACCTAAACGTGAAATAACATGACCAGACTTATCATAAATCTTGGTTGAGTTATCACTAGATAAGGATTGATAACTAATTTCAGGTGCGCTTGAAGCATAAATTGCAAAAACGATGCTTCCAAGTACGATTAGCAATGAAATAAATCCTAAACCACCTACAATGACTTTTTTAATCCATGTAGCGTGCTTAGATGATTTATGTTGCTTTTGGTTTCTTTGGACACGACTGCCCAAATTAGGATTATTTTGAGACATTATTATTCTCCTTTACGGTCTATATTAATTCATCCACGGCATCCAAATAAGGTATCGTGGGATTTAATGAATAATTAATTTTATAACCAAGTTCCTCAATTATATCCTTTTTTATGGATTTTTTTCCACCATTATTTTGTTTATCCCAGAAATAAAAGAGGTCAGATGCTTTGAATAAATAAACTTCATCTAGTACTACAAACTTGATAATTGCGAAACAAATTCCACCATTATTAACGCATTTTCGCATGTGTTCTACTTGATGTTCATGGAAGTTTGATAGGGGAAACGAAGTCTTATTTTTCGTTTCCTTTGCATCAAAGTCTATGTATCTTCCCTTATATACACCATTATAATCGGTAGTAGATGCTTTACGGAAATATGCTTCTTTGATTGTAGCAGCACTTCTTTTGGGGTAATCAACTTTAACGATTTGAATAGGGGTTGGTTTTTTGTGTATTACGGCAATATCTTTACTTAAATAATACTCATTGCTTCGATTTAATTCTTCTTCAAGAGTCATTCCACGACCACCATATAATGTTGGTTTTACGTATTTACTCTTGGGGGACGAATGTTTTTTATCCAAGCCGGTATTATAAGCTTTACCATTTGGATAACGTATAGCCATGTGTACCACCTTTCAAAAATAATAAATTATTACTGTAAGTTTATTAATGATATTATACCATTAGTATTGAAAAGTTAATAATAAGGTAGGAGGTGTTAATATCTCAAGACTTTGGGTGACTGGATACAGAAGTTATGAACTAGGTGTATTTGGTGATAAGGATCCAAAAGAACTAGTAATTAAAAACGTAATCGAAAATAACTTGAAACAATCAATCGAAGATGGGGTTGATTGGATAATAACTGGTGGTCAGATGGGTGTTGAGCAGTGGACTGTTGAAGTTGCTGATCAGATAAAAGAGGAATATCCAGATGAATTTCAAATTTCTATGATGCTACCATTTAAGGAGTTTGGTAATCAATGGAACGAGCAAAATCAAATAAAATTATCACAAAGCATTAATAAAGTGGACTTCTCTGCTAGCGTTTCTAATGATCCATATAAATCGCCAATGCAATTAAGAGCATACCAAGATTTTATGCTTAACCACACCGATCGAGCTCTACTAATCTATGATGTTGACAATCCTGGTAAAACACAATATGATTATGAGCAGATTAAAAGATTTTCAGAATTACATGACTATGATTATCATTTAATTGATTTTGAAGAGTTACAAGAAGCCGCGAACGAATACCAAAATAATTTAAATAATTTTGATGAATAAATTGAAAATGTTTAAGTTTTTGGTATAATAGTACTTGTTCGTGATTATTTATGATATGAGGTGTGAATAATGAACAATATACAATTTACCCCTAAGGACATCTTGGAAAAGAGTTTTTCTCAAAAGATGAGAGGGTACGATCCAAATGAAGTTGATACTTTCTTGGACGGTATAATTAAAGACTACCAAGCATTCGATAACCGAATCAATAGTCTAGAAAATGAAAACAATCAATTAAGAATGGAAGTACAAAGATTGAAGCAATCTGCTGGTACTGTTACACCAGGACCAAGCGTTTCTCCATCTGGTTATTTCAATGATTCAAATTCAGCACCATCAAATCATGACAATTTAGGCGGATCACGCATTGAAAATGAACTTTTAAAGCGTGTATCTAACCTAGAACAACGTGTATTTGGTTCTACTGAAGGACCAAGTAGCATCGACAGATATTAATCGTTAATAACTGGTGTATGTTCTGAGTAATCGCGGTCAACTTATGTTGGCTGAGGAAAGTCCACTCTCGCACAAGCTGCGATGCTTGTAGTGTTCGTGCTCGGTGAAAAAATAAGCCGGGGGACTACAATTTGTAGTAATGGCGAAGAAACGAGCTAAGGTTCTGCTATGCTCTAGTACTTCTGAAAGTGCCACAGTGACGATACAGGATCGGAAACGATACTGGTGGAACGCGGTAAACCCCGCGAGCGGGAAACCCAAACTTTGGTAGGGGAGCTTCACACACGGAAATTGAACCAAGTGTGGGGGAGAAATTTATTTCTCAGATAGATGATTACTACTTTATATTTAAAGGCCTGACTTAAATATAAAGCACAAAACATGGCTTACAGGAATGTACACCATTCAGGAAAAGGGTGGAAGTTTTCTTCCTCCCTTTTTTTATTGAAAATAAATAATTCATAAAAAGGATGAATTAAATGAAAACTTTTAAATTAATGGCCACATGTGCCGCCGGAATTGAAGCTTTAGTTGGTAGAGAACTTCGTGACTTAGGTTATGAAGCACAAGTTGAAAACGGAAGAGTTAGATTTGAAGGAACAATTGAAGATATCATCAATACTAACCTTTGGTTAAGAACTGCCGACCGTGTTGAAATCATCGTAGGTGAATTTGAAGCCAAAACATTCGAAGACTTGTTCCAAAATGTTAAAGCACTTCCTTGGGACGAATTGTTACCAATGGATGCCCAATTTCCGATGAATGGTCGTTCACACAACTCTGCTTTACACAGTGTTCCGGACGTTCAAGCAATCGCTAAAAAAGCTGTAGTTAACAAGTTAAATGAAACATACCATCGTCGTACAAGACTTCCAGAAACTGGTCAACTTTACAAGCTAGAAACTAGAATTAACAAAGATCATGTTATGGTAACTTTAGACACAACGGGTGAAAGTTTATTTAAACGTGGATATCGTGTTGCAAAAGGTCCTGCACCAATCAAGGAAAACATGGCTGCTGCCTTAATTATGCTTACTAGTTGGTACCCAGACATGCCTTTCTTAGATCCAATGTGTGGTTCAGGAACTATTCCAATCGAAGCTGCAATGATTGCTAGAAATATTGCACCTGGATTCAACCGTGAATTCTCATGCGAGAAGTGGGATTGGGTTGATGAAAAAATTGTCGAAGACGTTAGAAATAAAGCTGATGAAAAAGCAGACTACGATAAAGAATTAGACATCATGGCATCTGATGTTGATGGAAACATGATTGATATTGCTAAAGTTAACGCTCAAGAAGTGGGATTACTACATGACATCAAGTTTAAACAATTATCTGTGCTAGACTTTAAGACTGATAAAATCAATGGTGTAGTTGTATCTAACCCACCATATGGTGAACGTCTAAGCTACAAAAAAGAAGTTCGTAAGTTATATAAAGGTTTAGGCCGAGTATTTAAGCCAATGACTAGTTGGTCTAAGTACTTCCTAACTTCTGATTTAGAATTTGATAAGTTCTACGGACAAGCCCCAACTAAGACTCGTAAACTATATAACGGTTACTTGAGAACCGATTATTTCCAGTTCTGGGGTAAAAAGATTAGAAAATAAAGGGTGTATATATTGACCAAGAAAATAGCAATTATCGGTGGTGGAATCGTTGGATCAACAGCTGCTTACTTCCTAAGCCAACTAGATTCTGGTAATGATTTCGATGTAACCATGTTTGATGATGGTAATGGTCAGGCAACTAAAGCTGCTGCCGGAATTATTTCTCCATGGTTATCAAAAAGAAGAAACAAGAAATGGTATAACTTAGCTCGTGACGGAGCAACATTGTTAAAACAAATTTCAAAGCAATCTGAGATGCCTGAAAGCATTTATAATCAATGTGGAACCATCATTACTAGAGATGATGCCACAAAGCTAAAGGAACTTTATCAATTAGCTGAAGAACGCAAAGAAGAAACCGATACTATCGGAGAAATCAAAGAACTGACCGTTGATGAGGTAATGAGATTCGTTCCAATTATCGATAGCTCATATCCTGGTGTATTCGTTTCGGGTGGTGCTAGATTAAATGGTGATAAATACTCTAGTCACTTAACTAAAATAGCAAAACGCAAAAATTTGACGGTAATTAATCAAACAATATCTATCAATAAAGAAGGTAATATTGAATTTGATGGTCAAGAAATGCAATTTGATGACATTATCCTAGCGACTGGTGCCTGGACAAAGGATATTTTAAAAGAACTTCCTTTGGATGTTGATGTTAGACCACAAAAGGGACAATTAATCGAATTATCTACCACTCAAATTCTTGGTGCTAACGTGGATATGCCGGTTGTAATGCCTGAGGGAGAATCTGATTTCATCCCATTAGGCAATGGACGTTTAATTGTGGGAGCTAGTCATGAAGATGATAAGGGTTTTGATTTGTCAGCTGATGCAGATGTTATCGATGATCTTTTAAACAGTGCTCACAGCATGTCTAGTCAGATAAATGCGGAAAACCTAATTAGAGTTAAGATTGGAACCAGAGCATACACATCCGATTTTGCTCCATTCTTTGGTCGCATCCCCGGATATGAAAAAATCCTAGTCGGAAGTGGACTAGGATCATCTGGTTTAACAACCGGACCTTTAGTAGGTAAAATTTTAGCAGAAATGATTGCTGATAAAGTCGATTATGATATTGATGAATATCGCAAACCAATTGAAAATTATATTAAATTAGTAAAATAAGTGAAGGGCCTGTGTCGCAAGATTATGGGCACCTTCATTTTTTGTATCTGGAATCCAATTATTGATTACCATGCTGTATTTAGCTTGTTCTTCGATAATTTGATCAACATATTCTTGATAGTGTTTTGCGTATTGTTTTTCTAAGCTCTCACGAACAATTTTACTATCCGTATAATAAACAATAATTGAGTCTTTATTAGTTAATGACGAAATGGCCTTAAAACCGAGTAAACATGCTTCAAACTCCGCTTCATGATTGTTTTTTGAAGTTAATTTAAGTTTTTGTTGGTATTGTTCACTATCATGCACAATTAAAATTCCACAAGAACTGTCACCAGAATTGTGCATAGTAGCCGCATCAGTGTATAATTTAAACATAATCTAATTCTCCAAAGGAAGGTTTTACTTAATGATAACCCAAAAACGAACATTTTTATACCAGCCAGAGCCTTTATATACCGTAATTACTTGGGCATGGACTTTTGCACTTCTATTTATTGGTATTATTTTCTGGCTTGAAGTAACAGTGATTCAATGGATTACAATCTTTTTCTTTTTAGTATTCTTCTTATTTACTATTTTTCAAATTCTTTTTAGAAGAATTACTATCGAAGATGATAAAATAACAGTAAGTAAGCTAATGAATCCAAAATGGTTGGAAGCAGATATTAAAGATATTGATAACGTTAGTTTCACTAAGCGTACAGCTGATATTGAAATTAACAACAAGCACTATCGCATGCTATTACCTGTCAATTCAATAATTGAGCTAAGCAACTTGCTTAAAAAATAAATTACATAAATCTAGGAGATGTTCTTACCATGAAAACAGATATTGAAATTTCACAATCAGCTGCTTTAAAAAACATTAGCGAAATTGCTTCAAGTTTAAATATAAGTGATGATCAAATGGATCCTTATGGTAAATACAAAGCAAAAATCAACTTACCATTCGCTGGTTCAAAAAACGGTAAACTGATTTTAGTTACATCTATTAATCCAACTGCTGCTGGAGAAGGAAAGACCACTCTAACAATTGGTTTGGGTGATGCATTCCACAGAATTAATAAATCAGTAGCTATTGCTTTAAGAGAACCATCACTTGGACCTGTTATGGGAATTAAAGGTGGAGCTACTGGTGGTGGATATGCTCAAGTAGCACCAATGGAAGATATTAACCTATTCTTCACTGGTGATTTTCCAGCTATTACAGAAGCACATGATACATTATCAGCATTAATTGATAACCACATTCATCATGGTAACAAATTAAACATTGATCCTAGAACAATCACATGGAAGAGAGTCGTTGACATCAACGACCGAGAATTAAGAAACGTCATCGTCGGATTGGGAGGACGCACATCAGGCGTACCTCGTGAAGACGGTTTTGATATTACTGTCGCAAGTGAAATCATGGCAGTATTGTGTTTAAGTGAAGACCTAAACGACTTAAAAGAAAAATTGGGTAAAATCCTAATTGGCTACAACTATGACAGACAACCAATTACTGTAAGTGACTTAGGAGTTACTGGTGCATTGGCTTTACTATTAAAGGATGCAATTAAACCAAACCTAGTGCAAACCCTAGAACACACTCCCGCATTCATTCATGGTGGACCTTTCGCTAACATTGCTCACGGATGTAACAGTATTTTAGCCACTAAGGCAGCAATTCAACACGCTGATTACGCAATCACCGAAGCTGGTTTTGGTGCGGATTTAGGTGGAGAAAAGTTCCTAGATATCACATCTGACAAGTTAGGCAAACGCCCAGATGCAATCGTAATCGTGGCTACAGTTAGGGCATTGAAACTTAACGGTGGGGTCAACAAGAATGATTTAAATCAAGAAAATGTTGATGCATTATTAAAGGGTGCTAAAAACTTAGGTAGACATATTGCTAACATGAAGCAATACAATAAGCCGGTTGTCGTTGCTGTAAACGAATTTACTAGTGATACTGAAAAAGAAATTGACGCACTAAACGATTACATCAAAGAGCAAGGTGTAAAGCCTTTCAACACAACTGTTTGGGAAAATGGTGGAGCAGGTGCAATTGATTTAGCAGAAGAATTAGTAGACGCTTGCGACAATGACCAAGAATTCAAGCCACTATACAGTAACGATGATGAATTTATGGATAAATTAAATGCCATCGTTACAAAAATCTATGGTGGAAATGGTGTTATTTTAAGTAATAAAGCTAAGACACAATTAAAGAAACTAGTTAAAAATGGTTGGGACAAATTACCAATCTGTGTTGCCAAGACTCAATACTCATTTACTGACAATGCAAAAGAACTTGGTGCACCAACTGACTTTTCAATTAACGTTTCTGACATCCAACCTAAATTAGGTGCTGGTTTCATTGTTGTCTTAACTGGTAAGATTCTAACAATGCCTGGTTTACCATCACATCCTGCAGCTTTAGACATGGATATTGATAATGATGGTAAGATTACAGGACTATTCTAAAGGAGTTTTTCAATGCCAATTGTATATATATTAATTAGCCTTTGTGCTCTTGTTGGAATTGATCAAGTAATAAAGATTTGGATTTCTGCGAACATTTCAGAAACAACTAGTACAACAATCATCCCTGGAGTATTATCAATTACTAATTTGCATAACAGTGGTGCTGCATGGAGCATCTTAGAAGGACAACAATGGTTGTTCTCTATCATTACGCTTGTAGCAGTCGTAGCGATTGTCTATTTTATGATAAAATTAAAGGGTAGAAAGCTTTATTTAACAAGTACAACAATCTTATTAGCTGGAATTTTAGGAAACTTCATTAACCGTTTCTTACAAGGATATGTAGTTGATATGTTCCAAGTTGATTTTATTAATTTCCCAGTGTTTAATTTTGCAGATATCTGCATTACATTAGGAATCATCTTGTTATTTTTTGCAATTTTAAGAGATGGTGATTTAGATTAAAGATACAGTAACTTACACAGTCACAAAAGGTAATGTTCGTCTTGATAAGTCATTAACTGAAAACGTTGATGACTTGAGTCGTTCTAGAGCCAAGAGTTTGATTGAAGATGGATTAGTCCTAGTAGATGGGCAAAAGAAAAAGGCAAAATATGATGTTAAAGATGGTGAAGTAATTCAGGTATCCATTCCTGAACCAGAGACCATGAATGTCGAACCTGAAAACATCGATTTAGACATTGTGTACGAGGATGATGACGTAATTGTCGTAAATAAACCACAAGGAATGGTCGTCCATCCATCTCCAGGACATCCTGATCATACATTAGTGAATGCATTACTTTATCATTCTCCACTTTCAACAATTAATGGTACCTATCGACCAGGAATCGTACACAGAATTGATAAGGATACATCCGGTTTATTGATGGTTGCTAAAAACAATTACGCTCACGAATCTTTATCTAAACAATTAAAAGATAAGTCAAACATTCGTGAATATATTGCTTTGGTACACGGAAATATTAAGGAAAATAGCGGTGTTATTAATGCACCAATTGGTAGGTCTAAAAAAGATCGTAAAAAACAGGCGATTGTAGATGATGGTAAAAATGCCGTTACTCATTTCAAGGTGTTAGAACGATTTGGCGGTGAATATACACTTGTATCATGTGTATTAGAAACCGGTCGTACTCATCAAATTAGAGTGCATATGAAGTACATTGGACATCCACTTGCTGGAGATCCTCTATATGGACCAAAGAATACATTAAAGGGTAATGGCCAATTCTTACATGCTGAGAAATTAGGATTTGTTCATCCAAAGACGAATGAAGAGATGATTTTTGAAACACCATTACCAGAAATTTTTGAACAAACAATTACTAAATTAAGAAATAAGTACAATCAAAAATAGGAGGATTTATCATGAGCAAAGTCGTTGTTGATAAAATGGCCATGCAAAGAGCGTTAACTCGTATTACTTACGAAATTATTGAAAAGAACAAAGGGGTAAATAACTTAGTATTAGTCGGTATTAAGACTCGTGGTATTTACCTTGCTAAACGTATTGCTAACCGTTTACAAAAACTTGAAAATAAAGAAGTTCCAGTAGTTGGAATCGACGTTACAAAATATCGTGATGACATTAAACATACAGACAATGAACCTGCCGTTCTTTCTGACGAAGCTGTTTCATTGAAAGACAAGAACATTATCTTAGTTGATGATGTCCTATTTACAGGTAGAACCATTAACGCTGCCTTATCAGCAATCGCTGAATTAGGTCGTCCCAAGAACATCAGATTAGCGGTTTTAGTTGACCGTGGACATCGTGAATTACCTATTAGAGCCGACTTTGTTGGTAAGAACATTCCAACATCAAAACAAGAAATCATCAACGTTCAAGTTGACGAAATCGATGATCAAGATTCTGTTGAAATTGATGAAAAGTAACTCTTAAATAAAATATTTAAGGAGATTGTTGTTATGACCACTAGATATTTAATATTAGAAGATGGAACTTCATATAAAGGTAAGGCCTTCGGGGCTAAAGCAACCACAACTGGAGAAATTATTGTAAATTCTAATATGTTAGGCTATCAAGAAGTTATAACAAATCAAATTTACCATAATCAAATCATTGTGTTTACACAACCATCTATTGGTAATACAGGGATTAATCATAAAAGTTTTGAAGCCATCGTGACGAATTCTAAAGGAGTAGTCGTTAAGGAATACTCCAACATTTCTACCAATAGATTAGGAAACTTAAACTTAGATCTATTTTTAAAGCAACACAACATCCCCGGTATTGCAGGCATTGATACCAGAGAATTAACTCGTCGATTAAATCGCAAGCAAACCATGAAAGCAAGTATCGTCGATGTTGATGATGAACATGCTTTTGATCAACTTCATGCGACTGTGCTTACTAATCAACAGGTAAATCAAGTTTCAACTAAAGCTCCATTTCCAAACACTGGTGATGGATATAATATCGTTCTAATCGATTTCGGCCTTAAGTATGGTATTTTACGTAAGCTAGCTGACCTTGATTGCAATGTTATTGTGATGCCATTTGATACAAGTAGTCAGGAAATCTTTGATTTAGATCCGGATGGAGTTGTTCTATCAACCGGACCTGGTTCTCCAAGGGATTTACCCGATTCCGTGCTACAAATGATTAGAGAAGTACAAAAAGAAATTCCTATGTTTGCGATGGGACTAGGTCACGAATTGTTTGCCTTGGCTAATGACGCTAACGTTTACAAATTAGATGGTGAACACCATGGTAGTAATCATCCCATCAGACAAATTATTACCAACCAAATCATCTATGCATCACAAAGCGAAGGATATGCTGTTGATCCTAAATCAATCATCCATGATCAACTATTGATTACATATGTTGATTTGGTTAATGGAACTGTTCAGGGTATCAGACACCGTGATTATCCTGCTTTTTCCGTTCAATTCTCACCTGATGGTGGACCTGGTCCACAGGATAGTGCTGACTTGTTCGAAGAATTTCTAGAAAACGTTAGCTCACAAAGGAGATAACTAATGATAGATAATAAAATCAAGAAGGTATTAATTTTAGGTGGTGGACCTTCTAAAATTGGAAGTGAAACTGAGCTTGATGCCGCTGCATTTCAAATGATGACAGCTCTAAAGAAAAATGGCGTTCAAGTTTTAGTGATTGATAATAATCCTTTTTCACTTACTCTTTCGGAAGTCCAACCGGCTAATGTCTTTATTAAAGAAATTAATTTAAAAAATGTTCTTGATGTAATTAAGAAAGAGTCTCCTGACGCAATTCTTCCAATTGCAGGGGGATTAAGAGCAATCCACGTTACACAGGAACTATTAAACCAAGGAATTCTAGCAGATTTAGGAGTTCGTGTTTTAGGAATCTCTAAAGAGTCTTTAAAGGTTATCAATAATCCTGACAAGATGAAGATTGCTATTAACAGCATTGATGAACCAGCCGTTCCTTCTAAAATCGTTAGAAGTGAATCTGAAGCCTTTGAAGTTGTTAGAGAAATTGGTTTCCCAGTTAACATTAAAAAAGTTAATCGTAGGGAAAGCACTGAAAGAATCATCTGTAATAATGCAGAAGAACTTTCAGACATGTTAGAAGACGAATTTGAGGACGATAGCGTATGTATCATTGAAAAGAGCATCGTTGGATACAAGCAAATTGAAACAGTTGCCGTTAGAGATCAAACTAACACTAAAATTTTAATTAGTGGCTTGGAGAATATCGATGCTGTCGGTGTCCATTCCGGAGATTCAATCGTAATTTCACCAGTTCAAACACTTAATGATATTGAATATCAAAGTTTGAGAACTGCCACATTTAAAATGATGGATTTACTAAACATTGTTGGTCTATGTCATATCCAATTCGCTTTAGATCCTGATGACGGTAGTAACTACTACATTACTAAAATTAACCCAATGATTAACAGTAGTTCCGCACTAGCTGCTAGATCCACTGGATACCCATTGGTTTACGTATGTACCAATCTTTTACTTGGTAATTCTTTACCCGAAATTCAATTACATGCTAACTATCATCGTTTAACACCAATTATGGAACCTACACTGGATCACGTTGTAATAAAGATGCCGGTTTGGCCATTTGATAATGTTCCAGAAGCTAACCAACATCTAAATACAACTATGAAATCCGTTGGTTCAACTATTGGTGTTGGGAGAACCGTTGAAGAAGCAATGCTAAAGGCTTTGCGTAGTTCACAGTTCTCACCACGCGATGTCTTGCCAAGTATGTATGAAATCAGTAGTGATGAATTAATTAGTCAATTGATTCATCCTAAGTCTGACCGTTTACTAGTACTAATTGAAGCGCTAAGACGTGGCTATCAAGTTGATGAATTAGAAGAATTAACAAAAATTAATCAATTCTATTTCTACAAATTAAAGGAACTACTGGACGTCGAAGAATTAATTATCAAGGAACCAATGAAATTAAGCACCATTGAGGTTGCTCATGATCATGGTTTCGGTGATGGAATGATGGCTGAAACTTGGCATCAACCAATTGAAAAGGTGCGTGAGTTATATCATGCCGCAGGAGAATATCCAACCTATAAAGCAATTGAACCATCAGCTGGTGAATTTGATCAAAACATTCGTTCATTTTACAGTAGTTATGAAATTGAAAATGAATCTACTCAAGAATCAGAAAAGACAGCGTTAGTTATTGGTCGTGGTGGTAATAAACTAGGTCCTAATACAGGTGCTGATTATTACACTGCTGAAATGTTAATTCAGTTACACAGAATTGGTTACAAGACGATTGTTATGAATAATAATCCTAATGCATTATCACTTAGTCCACAAATTAGTGATAAGCAATACATCGAACCAATTCAGCTAGGTGCCATTTTAAATATCATTGAATTAGAAAAACCAGTTAGAGTATTCATTCCAGGAAACAGACATTTCTTATTAAAACAATTAAAGAAATATACTGATTTGAACGTTCAAGTATTGCCACCTGATCAAGAAACAGGGGTTGTCTTACCTAAGGACGTTACTTATGCATTAAACTTCTTTGTTACCCAAGATGAAAGTTACTTTATCTCAACAGAAAAGCTAATTAGTAATAATAAGAGTGATTTAGACTATGTAACGGCATACGAAACTCCTTATGTTCTAGACGACGAAGCATTACAAAGAGATATTAATGAATCTAAAGAACATATTCAAAGCTCTAATTGGATTGGATTAGTTCAAATCTTGTTCAATCAAAACAAAAAGGGTGAATCTGAATATGTCGGTATCAGACCATTACGTTTGACTGAAACTATTTTCCTAAGCAGAGCAACTGGAATTAATTGGGTGAGGGCACTTGTTCGTTTCTACACCAAGAGATTGGATATTAATGAACTAATGAAGAATATGCCTGATATGTCTAATAGAGTTACTCATATGCAAGCAACATTCCCATTCAAACAATTAAATGTCAAAGTTGATCATGCTAATAGTTCCCAAGAAGTAGGGGCTAAAATCAAATTTAGATTAGTTGATGACAAATAAAAAAGCATTCCATCTGGAATGCTTTTTTATTTAATCTTATTTATTAATTTACAGGTGTTAAGGTCATTTCAATACTTTCTTTCTTATCTGTAGCAATTCCCTTAATTTTATTATTCTCAATTTTTAAATTTTTTAAATCCATATTGAATGCACCAGGTGCATCAATATCTAAATTGTCATTATCTTTAAATGTGTATTTAGCAGGATCACTAGTAGAAATGTTATCTTTAGAATCGCCACCGTATAGTTTATTGTCTGCACCAAATTGAATATACAATGGGTCATTAGGTGCACTATTAGCAGTAAGTTTCCATACCTTATCTGTTCCACCATCTTCAATCATTTTTTGTGGTGTTTTACTAAAACTAATAGGTGAACCATTGTTGTTATTGTTAGCGAATCCAACTACCACAAGTGCTACAACGACAACGATAATTGTCCAAAATGCTTTAGGGCTTTTGGCTTTAAAATTCTTGATAAAATTCATAAGAAACTCCTTAAAATTAAAATTATTCACTTATTAGTATATCATAGATTAAATGTATTTATACATAAAGTACAAAAAAGAAAGCATCTGCGTATGCTTTCTTCTTAATAATATTTTTCTAGTCTTCTTGTGTTAATGTAACGTCCATACCTTTATGATCACCATTGTATGAATAGTCCATTGATCCTTTAATTTCGTTGTTTTCAACTTTTAAATCTTTAAGATCAATAACGTAACCGTCATCTGCGCTAAATCCAGTAATCTTTACTTCATTATTGCTCAAATATTTGTAGTTATCATTACTTATGCTTGATACGTCATCCTTATCTTCTCCTGCATAAGCCTTGTTATTGTCACCAAATTTTAGATATTCGGCATGTCCAGCAAAAGACATTTTCCAAACTTTGTCAGTTCCGGCGTCTTGAATCATCTTTTGTGGTGTTTTACTGAAACTAAAAGGTGTACCGTTATTGTTATTGTTAACGAAACCAACTACAACAAGTCCGACAACAACAACTATAATTGCCCAAAAAGCCTTAGGATTCTTGGCTTTAAAATTTTTAATAGAATTCATAAAAAATCTCCCTAAAAAATAAAATTAATCTTATTTTAGTATAGCATAAGTTAAAGTAATGAATAGTATAAATTTATACATACGGTATAAACAGAAATGTGTAAATATCTTCTTTTTATTTAGGATAAGTATAACAAATTACTAAAAACTTTATATTTTCTTAATAATTCTTAATTCTATGTTATAATTTTATTAGTTTCATATGAAATATATTTTTAATTCAAGGGGGATATTTAATGTCAGCAATTAGCGCTTTTAAGCAGGCTCATCGCAATATTTTTTGGGTAATCGTTGCGGTAGTTTCTGTTACAGTAATTATTGGTGTTAAAAATGTTATTTTTACAGGTAGTCTTACTGGTCCAACTCCAGTTTCAGTTATTAACCAATCTACACAAGACAAAAGAGTATGGAAAGCCACACTAAATGATCAAACTGAATACTTTTATTTCTTGAGTAAAGACAAGGTGATTTACACTACTGAAAAAGGGGATAACGATCCTATTAGTGATATTTATGCCTATCGTGATTCATCTAAATATAGTGATAATATCGCCGAATATAGTTTAAGTAATGATAGACTTGTAATGCATTTAACTGATGAAGATGGTAATGACTTCAGTGCTACATTCTCAGATTTAAAACTTGATGACAATAACAACATTCAAGCAAATCTAAGTGTAAGCGAGCAAGGCCAAACCAAATCAGGTTATGCAATAACATTAAAGGAAACAACTAGAAAAGTAACTGACTAAACTAAAATGGGAAGGTTATCATGAATAAAATTAAACAGTTTAAACAAGATCGTCCCAAAGTTTTTTGGGCAGCAATTGTAGTAATTGCAATTATCGTTATTTTGGGCATTAAAAACACTATGTCTAGTGGTAATCCATTTAGTTCTGGTCCAAGTGCTGAAAGCGTAATTAAAAAGGATGCTTCAAAGAATACAGTTTGGAAAGTATCAGATTCTGCCGATGATGATTTTGATGTTACTTATGTCGTATTTAAGACAGATGGTACATACTACGCATCCAACGATCCAGAAGAATTCAGTACTGATGATACTGAGGACTACAAGGCAGATGGCAATACTGTAACAATGGAACAACATTCAGAAGACGACAAGAAATTTACTGATTTACAAGTGGATGGAAACAACATTTCTGGTAAAGATAACGGAAAGGGAAAAGTTACCTTCAAACAAGTTGGTAAACTTTCTTCTGATAACGATTAAAGAAAAAGCATTCCAATTCCAATGGAATGCTTTTTTATTTCTCTTAGTGAAATAGGGGGAATATACAAAAAAGAAGGGGATATCTATCCCCTTCTTTTTATTTAATAAATCCATTTTTTGTAATTGTAATATTCTTTTTAAATGAAGTACTTCCTGAATTAGTTTCACTAACAGCAACAAATTTACTATCGTTGACCTTCTTCAAGTTATAGATTTTAATGTTAACTTGTTCTTCATCGTATTTAATATTAAAAGTAATTTCGCCACCGTTATTTTTAAATGTTCCAATGTCATCACTGTAATTGTTTGGATTCTTATAGATTCCATTTAGATCAGATTTATCTTCAGCAATTAAAACTTGATTATTTTTATTAAAGTAAAGATATGTAACGTCAGAATCTTGATTTACCATTTTCCAAATTACTTTTTTATGTTCATCAGCTTTCACAAGTAATCCAGCATTGTTATTTGTAAATTGATAGAATTTTCCGTTATCAATGGTATTTCTAATTCCTAGAGCAATTAATATAACTATTATCCCAATAATTAAATATGCAGATCTTTTTAACTTTAAAACATTCATTTTGCTTCTCCTTAATTTTAAGTATGAATGCATTCTATCACATGAAACTTAAAAACCAACTTTATAAGTCTTAGCAAAAAATATCCTATGTATTTAGGACGTCTCACATTGCACGCAAATGTATAACTATACATATAAACGTTTAAACGTGCAGCAGAGAGCGTCCTATTTTTTACTATTTATTGTATTTAATTACATCTACATCTAATCCAAGGATTTTATTGGCTTTCTTGTATAAATCAACACCAGCATCCTTATTTGAAGTAAGTAGGTGGAATTCGTCATCAGAATCCTTGCTTGCCAAATCAGTATCAATCATACCGTTATTGGTATAGAAACGATATCTAGCATTTCTTTGTTTAGGATTATCAGAATCAATCAAGATCGACTCGGATTCAAGAATAAAACCATCCATAAATCTTGATTTCAAGGCATTTATGGTTAATTTTCCTAAACCGTTACCACGCATATTAGAATCAATAGCAAGATATAATATGAATGCTTGCTCGTCAAAATCAACAAGATAAATGATACCAACATTTTTAGAGTCTAACTGAATTAGCAGCATTTTAACGGATTTGTTAGAATCAGCAATATTAGTTAAATCATTAACGTTAATTTGCTGATTAGCTGGAAAAGAACTTGAATATAGATCTGACCAATAATTTAAATCATCATTACTAGAAAGATCACTAAAGGTAATCATATAAAAAACCTCCAAATAATTTATACAAATCATATCATAAACATATTACGAGAATATATAAATAAAATTAAGTTTAATAATAAATGCAAAAATGAAAATCATTGTTACTTCTTCTTTTATAGTCTACTTCGCATAATATATATTATGTAAAGTAGATAATTTTAAGTAAATCGAGAAGTGTTCTCTGCATTTCCCCACCAATAATATATTTAGTTATAACAAAAAAAGCATCCAATCTAGGATGCTCGTAGCATGTTTAGTATTTATTTTTTAATACGCGGATATAATTCCTAATGAATAAAATTGCTATAACTATAATCATTACTGCAGCTGTTGTTATAACCCATAAATATAATGCTTTCGCGATTAATGATAATAACCAAGCTATTGCCGATGCCACTAAAAATCCATATAAATTCTTTAGTGACTCAATCGTCTTTAATGCAGAAAACACTTCTTAACCCCCTTTATAAAATAAAAAGCATCCGCAACGGATGCTTTTTATTATTGATCTAATTCATTGATAATATCTTGTTCAAACTTACGTGGATTCTTTAATGGTGAGTATCGTTTTACAAATTCACCATTTTTATTAATTAAAAATTTTGTGTAATTAAATTTAATACGACCCTTACCAGAAGCTGACTTCAAGTATGTAAATAATGGTAATTCATCTTTACCATTTACCTTTGCTTGTTTAGCCATTGGGAATGTAACCCCATAATGTAATTGACAGTATTCGCTGGTTTTTTCATCATTCTTTAATTCCATATGGAATTGATTAGATGGAACACCAACTAAGACAAATCCTTGATCTTTGTACTTATCATATAAGTATTGTAAATCTTTTAATTGTCCAGCAATACCACACTTGCTAGCTGTATTAACTATTAAGATAACCTTACCCTTTAAATCACTGAAATTAATTGTTTGACCATTCATTTCAGTTAACTGGTAATCATAGATACTACTCATAATTACACTCCAAATCTAAATTATTGCCAACGAGATTTTATCAACTTTTGCATAATTGGATTACCTAATACAATTACTAATAATACCATTTGAATTGGTGTTACTATAACTTGTTTAACCAATCTAGTAATTAAAAAGGCTTTGAAACTGTATCCAGCTGTCAATGTAGACATTGATAACCATAAAGTATTCAAGAAAGTATTTACTAATAAAGTAATGATTAATTGAGCTAAAATAACTTTCCATGGGCTGAACTTTTCATTTTTGTATAAGAATACACCAAAAATGAAAGCTGATAGAACAGCTGATACAGTAAATCCAGGCAAATACATTTGACCGCTAAGGATAGTAACGACTACGTCATATACCCCACCTACGATCCCTGCAATAATTGGTCCATACATTGAAGCCAATACAGCAGTAGCTAAAAATGAGAAAGTAAATACAACGATTGGTGTATGTATACCGACTCTTCCTAACACATAAGTCATTGCCATTAAAATGGCAATTGTAGCGGCGTCCCTAACGCTAATACGTGGAACCCTGAATATAGTTGAAACATTCATCAAAAGACATCTCCTATTGGAGCTGCCACTCATATAATTATAAAAAGTTGATATTATAAAAAAGTTGTGGCGAATGCGGTAGTTACATCGCAACCTAAGTTTTCGTCAGATGTTCACATTCCGTTCCATCTGCACTTTACGCATAACTACCTACTCCCAAATTTTTTGTTACAACTTTATACTATCATTTTTATGATTACAAAACAATTATATCCAGAGCTTAATTATTTGAATTGCCTCATTTGTTCAACTAAGTGAACTTGATTTACAACAAATTCGTGGGTGCGACAAACATAGTCATTTTCCCTCCCTAGTTTAGCAATATATCCGTTGATGTAATCAACTTCTGTTTCCCTACCTTTTGAGAAGTCTTGATACATTGATGGATAATGGAATTTTAGTTGATGACAGTTATCGATAACTGTTTGAACTTGTTCATCTCTGTTTTGATCCATATAGATTCCAGCTCTTTCACAAGCATCAAATGATTCATTAAATAATTGTCTGGCCATTTC
The DNA here is from genome assembly GCF_019656215.1 of Apilactobacillus zhangqiuensis. Lineage (GTDB taxonomy): Bacteria > Bacillota > Bacilli > Lactobacillales > Lactobacillaceae > Apilactobacillus > Apilactobacillus zhangqiuensis. The sequence goes on along the minus strand of NZ_BPLK01000003.1, from coordinate 78,108 downwards.
AGGAGCTTTTGGATATTGAATAAATTGACCCATTTGAACTTCAAACATTGTACAAAGGGTATTAACAACAGCGTTAAATACAACTTTTGTCATACACATGTTAATCCAATTATTAGCCATGATTGGTCCTAATTTCGCGTCTTTCAAGTCATTATATAGAGCCTTAACTGTTTCGTCAGGTTCTTTATCATTGTATGGTGCTAAATGCATTGATTCACCGTTTACAGGTCCCATGAAGTCAACATCACCAGGTCCATTCAAAACAGTTGCAATCATTGCGGTACCACAAACAATTTTATCTTTTTCGAAGTACTTTTCAATTTTCTCAAAATGCCCCATACCATTCATTGCTGCAAAGGCATATTGATCGTCATGGAAGATTCCAGCGGCACTATCTCTTTTTAGTTCTTCTTCCAATTGCATTTGTTTCTTGAAGAAAATCCAAACATCAGGATGTTCTTTATAATCTTCAGGATAATAGATATTAATCGGCACTAAATGTTTATTCTCGTGGTCACGTGAAACGTAAACCCCACCTTGCTCTTTTACCTTTTCAACATTAGGTTCCCAGGTTTCGATGAAGTCTACTTCCACTCCAGCATTTTCTTGCAACAAAACACCATACCTGTATCCCATTGCTCCAGCTCCTATAATTCCGTATTTCATAAACAACACCTCATATCTTTATAAGTTGTTATGAGTATAAAACTAAAAATTAGAAAAAGCAATGTATTTTCTAATTGTTTTTTAATAATAAAAAAGAACTAGAAAAAACTAGTCCTTTTTGTCTGTATCAATCATCCAAGCTAAAGCAAGAGATTTGTTACCTAGATGAGTTCCAATAACTGGTCCAAAGTAACTTTCTTCAATGCTCATATCTGGATATAATTGTTGAATATTTTCTTTCCATTCATGTCCTGCTTCTGAATCATTACCATTAATAACAATTGCTTTTAATGGATAATCAACCTTAGATGCAGCTTCTTTAAAAATTTCTTCAGTACGTTTAAGTGCCTTTTTGCGTGATCTAACCTTTTCAAAAGCAACGATTTCATTAGTCTTTTTATCAAAAGTTAGTAATGGCTTTATCTTAAGTAAGCTTCCAAGAAATGCTGAAGCATTTGATAATCTTCCACCTCTAACAAGGTTTTGTAAATCGTCAACAACGAATACTTCATCAATTGTTTCTCTAACGCGATCTAAATGTTCAATAATTTCGTCAACGTTAGCCCCCAATTGCACCTTCTTTGCAGCTTCAATTGCTAAGTTACCCATTAATTTCACGGTAATCTTTGAATTGTAAGGAATCACCTTAATGTTTTCAATTGTTGGTGCAAGTGCTGACAATGAATTGTAAAAACCTGAAATAGTGCTTGCTAAATGAATACTGATTACAGTGTCGTAACCTTCATCTGCTAATGAATCATACATGTTAATCAATTCACCCATTGGTGGTTGTGATGTACTTGGGAATGATTGTGAGTTTTTTAGTTTTTCATAGAATTCATCTGTTGAGATGTTGCTGCCTTCTTCATAGCTTTTACCATCAATCATTACAGGCATATGAACAATATGAATTCCATATTTTTCTTGTTCTTCTTTTGATAAATAAGAAGTACTATCTGTTACGATTGCAATTTTCATTATCTTTCATCCTTTTTACATAATGCATACGATTATTTATAAATAAAATTATAACATTAAAACACATTTATATCATGAGAACTCTGTTATTTTTGCTAATTTGCTTGTATATCAGTTATACTAGAATATAATACTTTGTACGAAAGAGAGATGAGATAATGTCATTTGATGGATCATTTACTCATGCAATGACTGGTGAATTGAATCAATTAGTTTCAGGTGGTCGAGTATCCAAAATTAATCAACCATACGATAACGAAATTGTTTTAACAGTTCGTTCAAATCATGAAAACTATCCGATTTTAATTTCAGCCAACCCTAACTATGCGCGTGTGCAAGTTTCAAGAATCCCATACGTTAATCCGCACACTCCTACTACTTTCACGATGACATTAAGAAAACATCTTAGTGGATCAGTTTTAAAGAAAGTATCACAAATCGATAACGACCGTGTGATGATTTTTCATTTCACAACTAGAAACGAAATTGGTGATTTAAAGGAAATGCGTTTGGTCGTAGAAATTATGGCTAGACACAGTAATATCATCTTAGTAGATACACAAGATGATATGAGAATTATCGATGCAATTAAAAGAATTGGTGCAGATAAGAATAGATATAGAACTATCTTACCTGGTGATACTTACATCACCCCACCAAACCAGGATATGGTAAATCCATTCGATGAGGGGATCAACTATCAAGAGATTGAAGATTTAATCAAGAAGTTTCCAAACCAAGAAGTGCTATCTTCTGAACTACGCAAGAGAATTCAAGGATTGGGCAAAGATACCTCCTTATATCTTGCTCAAGCATTACATCAAGATGGAACCACTAGGGACAAGTTTAATAACTTCTTTAATCACTTTACCGAACCTGTTCCTACTATGATCGAACATGGTAAGAGTAATAGCTTTAACGTCTATCCATTTGAAGATAATAACGTTCAATACGATACATTGGGCGAATTACTGGATAACTTTTATGAAACAAAAGCTAGATTGGATCGTGTTCGCGAACAAGGTGGCCAATTAATAAAAGTTGCTAAAAGTGAACTAAAAAAGAATAAAAACAAAAAGAAAAAACTAGAAAAGACTTTAGAGAACACTAAGTATGCAGATGAATATCGTATTAAGGGTGAAATCCTAACCACGTACTTATACAAAATTCAAAAAGGAATGACTAAGATTGCCCTTCCTAATTTCTATGACAATGGAAATGAAATTGATATTACTATTTCCAATCAATTAACTCCTTCTGAGAATGCACAAAAGTACTTCAAACGCTATCAAAAGGAAAAGAATGCCGTTTCGTTTGTAACTGAACAACTAAAGAAAACAAATGATGAAATTGATTACTTTGAAAACATTCTTTCACAGATTGAAATCGCTAATCCATCTGATTTAGATGACATCAAAGTTGAACTAAAAAATGAAGGCTATTTAAAGCACCACAATAACCGTAATACCAAGAATAAAAACAAGAATACTAAAATTAGCAAACCAGAAGAGTTTGTAACTGACAAAGGTGTTCATATTCTTGTAGGTAAAAACAACCTTCAAAATGATAAGTTAACAATGAAAGATGCCGATAAAAGAGATACATGGTTGCATACACAAAAAATTCATGGTTCTCATGTTATCATTAAGGACTTTAATCCAGATGACGAAACAATTGAAACTGCTGCGATGCTTACTGCTTACTTCTCTAAGGCAAGGGATTCAGCAACTGTTCCAGTTGACTATGTTCAAGTTAAAAAAATTAGAAAGCCCAACGGATCTAAACCTGGTTTCGTTATTTACGAAGGTCAAAAGACCATCTTTGTGACCCCAAGTAAAGAATTCGTTGATCAATTAAGAGAAAACAAATAAAGGGATGCATCCAAGATGCACCCCTTTATTTTATGTTTTTATACAAGTAAAAAATCAATTCAATTATTATCAAAATAACAGAGACATATCTAATCATGATTTCTTTCATACTATGAACTTTATATCTAAACATGCCCTTCTTACGAATGATTTTATGATTTCCTAATGGGTATAACCATCTTATTCCCTCAATTGAAAAAGAGTCTAATAACTCATGCAAAAAGTATCCCAATACCAACGTGAAATAAAAGTATCCCATTATTTTATATCCATTGACACTTATTCCGTTAAGGATTGGGCTATTTGCGCTATAGCGTGCTAAAATAAATAAGAAAGCTGGTACCCAAATGCTGTGAGACCATGTCCTATGGCCCCATAAAGTCAGCATCGTTGTTTCTACCCCGGTTTTCCTATTAACTCTAGTTTGTCTTTGATCAATATCAGGAAGTTGGCTACCAATCCATACTCCAATTGCCTCTGCTACAATAATTGGTAATGGTTGATTTGTAGAAATGGCATATCCCATCATAATTGCTTCTGCTGAAGCAATATGCGTTTTTCTTAGCGCCAAAAGTAACATTCCTTACGTATTTAACATTAGACAACTATTTTATCATACATAGATTTATTAGGAGGAAAATTCATTGAAATATACTAAACTAATGGCCACTTTAACAATTGGACTTTCATTAGTCTTGAGTGGCTGTGCGAATAATAGTAACGATAATAATTCTGCCAAAAGCAGTAAATCATCTGATGTTACTACAAACTTACCAAATACAGATACAAGTGATTTAGCGTCACTTAATTACCAAAATAATACATCTGCAATTATGACGGTAAATAATGATGCTTCAAACCTAAAAGCATCTGATTGGAAATATAATCATGTTGAATATACAAACCTTGATTCATTAAATAGAACTTCCGAAGGAAATACAGCATATTTAGAAAAACGTAATATTGCAAATGATAGTTTAAGAACAAGACAAGTGGTTCAACCAACCGGATGGCACCAGAAATTTATTAACAATGACGCCATCATTAATCGTGGCCATGAAATTGCGTACAGTTTATCCAAAGGAATCAGCGTTAATGGTAAATACGAACCATCAGTACAATCTGGTGATCAAAATAACTTAAAGAACTTATTTACCCAAACTGCATTCAGCAATCAAAAACTACAAACAATTTACGAATCACAAGTAAGAGAAGCTCTTAGAAAAGACAAGAAGGTTATCTTCCAAGTTACCCCTATCTTTAGAGGAAATGAATTAATGGCTCGTGGTGTTCACATGCAAGCTATTTCAACAGACGGAAAGCTAAACTTTAATGTCTACATTTTCAATGTTCAACCTGGCGTAGAGTTCGATTATTCCACCGGTAGATCCAAGATAAATAATGATATCAAAGTTCCAACTCCGGAAAATGCACCAACTTTTAATAACAATCGTCACAGTAATTATAAAAAGCACCACTATGTACGTGATGCTGTTGCTGCTGGAGTTGTTCATCACGCAGTTAAGAAACATTACGAAAGAAAATATCGAAAAGAATACAAAAAGACATATCAAGATAGACAATATCATTCTAAACGTCATTATTTCAGACATAGATACTAAAAAAAGGTTCCTAGCATTAGCTAGGAACCTTTTTAGTTTGTTTAATTACTTAGCCCACTTTGTATCCTTAAATTGTTGACGGCCACCTAATTCTTCAATTTGAGCTCTTAATGGGTTCTTCTTGTAGAAATCTTGATGGTAATCTTCAGCTGGATAGAATGGTTTGGCATCTTCAATTGATGTAACGATTGGTTCATCAAACATGCCACTTTCAGCTAATTGCTTCTTTGATTCTTCAGCAATTTTTCTTTGTTCTTCACTGTTAACGAAGATAACAGGACGATAGCTGTCACCTCTGTCTTGGAATTGACCAGAAGCATCAGTTGGGTCGGTTTGTCTCCAGTAAATTTCGACTAAGTCCTTGTATGAAATTACTTCAGGATCAAATGTAATTTCAACAGCTTCAGTATGACCGGTAGTGTGGCTACATACTTGTTCGTATGTTGGATTTGCAACGTGTCCTCCTGTGTAACCGGAAATAACACTTTCAATTCCTGGTTGTTGATCAAATGGTTCTACCATACACCAGAAACAACCTCCTGCGAAAATAGCTGTATCTTTACTCATAAAAACAAATCTCCCTTCCTATTTAAATTCTGCAGCGTATTGGCCGTAGCCTTCTTCTTCTAACTTATCAACTGGGATAAATCTTAATGATGCTGAGTTAATGCAATATCTTAATCCACCCTTGTCTTTAGGACCATCTGGGAAGACGTGACCTAAATGTGAGTTAGCTTCGCTACTTCTTACTTCGTTTCTAACCATACCATGTGATGTATCTAAATTACTCTTAATGCTACTTTGTTCAATTGGCTTTGTAAATGCAGGCCAACCACATCCAGAGTTGTATTTATCTTTTGAAGTGAATAAAGGTTCACCTGATACGATATCAACATATAAACCATCTTCAAAGAAATTATCATATTCATTGGAGAATGGCATTTCTGTACCGGCATTTTGAGTAACTTCGTATTGTTCGTCAGTTAATCTACTTCTTAATTCTTCTTCACTGTATTTTTTCATAATAGTAACAGCTCCTTTTGCTTGATGTGATATATCTGGCGGAGATATATCGTACACGATATAACTATAATGATAACGATTATAAAAAATAATGCAAATTATTAGCACAGAAAAATATATTAATTAATCCTTCCAATATGCATTACCAGCAAGCGCCATTAAAATGTAATAGATGTACTTACCAACGTTTGCAAAGTTGAATTGACTAATTGCCTTTGCTAACTGAATAAAGTCGTATAGTAGCCAGAATTTCCATTGTGTAGATATCTTCATTGCATTCATGATATTTGCAATCAATGAAATTCCGAAAACAAAACTGGTTAATATATATAAAACGGCATCTGATGAATTTAAACTACCATATCCAATGTAATTAATACCAAAGCTAAATGCTAATGATAGTAGTGACAATAATACAAATACCAATAGTCCCTTTCTGGTATTCATGAAATCGGACTTCTTAAACTTATCGGAATTAGTCCACGTTCTAATTGCCCAAATTTGGATAATGAAACTAATTGGATAAGTTAGGATTGCACCATGATTTCCCAATAAGTAATCAATTGCACATCCTAAGATAATTTCTGGAACACCAATCCAATTACCCAGATTACTAAAACGACCCACTAGTCTAGTAGACATAATTGACATGCAGGCATCAAAAGCACTAATTAATCCAAATGGAATAAAAATTGCCCAATGACCCCAGTGAGTCACATCGTTTAATGTTTCGAATAAATAACCGGAAAGAAACGCAGATAAGAAAATAATTGCGATTCCTAATAAATCCATTGTCTTTGAAGTAGCTAAATTTCTAAATACCTTTACCATTTTGAAGATCTCCTATTGTTTTTATTTGAGACAGCCGTATTCCGGAAGCAACGCTGTCAGATTTTTATATTTTATATAAAGAAAGAACACACCCATTAGGATGTGTCCTTTAAATACGTCCTAGTATTAGACTAAAACATCAGTTAATTGAGGAACAACTTGTTTCTTTCTTGATACCACACCAGGAAGTGCAATTGTATCTTCTGAAACTTTTTGGTTAAATGCTTTTTCTACAGCATCCTTTGGTTCACCATAAATGATGGCTTCAGAATTACTGTCTAATACGTTAGTAGCAATTACTAAGAATAAGTCGTAGCCTTCAGCCTTAGCTTCTTCTTCCATTGCCTTTAATAAGTCTTCTTTACGTTTTAAAACGTCGTTTAAATCAACAGTGTTGATTTGGTCGATACGTACAGCCTTACCACCCATAGTGAATGACTTAGCGTCACCGTCGATTAAATCTTTGTCAGATCTAGCATCAACGTTAGTACCAGCTTTTAGCATCTTGATACCGTATTCTTCAGCATCAACCTTAGCAATCTTAGCTAATTCTGCAACAGCATTTTTATCAACATCAGTAGTTGTTGGTGATTTTAGTAATAAAGTATCTGAAATGATTGCTGAAAGCATTAGACCAGCTAATTTTTCAGGAATTTCAACGTTCTTTTCATTGAACATTTCAAATAATACAGTACTTACACAACCAACTGGTTCAGCACGGTAGAACACAGGCTTTTCAGTGTTGAAATCTGCAATTCTGTGGTGATCAACTACGTGAGTAACTGTTAATTTATCAATATCTGAAACACTTTGTTGAGGTTCATTATGATCGACTAGCATAACTGAGTCTACTTCTGATGAAGCTTCAGTAATTACACGAGGTGCTTCTTGACCGAAGTAATCTAAAACAAATTTAGTTTCTTCGTTTGGAGTACCTAGGGCAACGGCTTCAACGTCGTATCCTAGTTTATTTTGTAAATATGCATATTCGATAGCTGCACAAATTGCATCAGTATCTGGACTTTGATGTCCGAAAACTAATTCTTTAGCCATAATAAAACTTCCTTCGTATTTTTAGTAGTTGTCCTTTAATCTTGATAGATAATCTTCTTCATCTAAGAAGGCATCGAATTCGTCTAAGAATGAACCAACACGAGGAATCATCTTCTTGTTAGATCTGTAAACGAATGCTAAATCAAAATTGATATTTGGATTTAAGCGGGCAACCCATGTATTATTATCTTCCAATGTTTTGGTATCTTTGTCAATCATAAATGAGCTTGGAAGAGCAGTATTTAATCCTGTATTAACAGCAAAACGTAAAATTTGGTCTGGAGTTGAGAAGCAAGCACCACTCTTAGGATTGTCTAGAAGTTGATCCTTGTATTCAGTCTTTAGGATTGAATCTAAGAAGTAGTCTTCTGGGTAAGTAACCCATGGACGATCCAATGTGTCCTTAAACTTAATCTTATCCTTACCAGCTAATTTTTCGTTGTGGTGAATGTACATTAAGTCATCGCTCATAATCTTTTGAGCTTCATATGGCTTCCAGTTCTTAATTGATGAATCTGGTAAGTACATAATTGCTAAATCAATACGGTTGTTTTCCAAACTTTCCCAGATTTCCTTACGAGTTAACATTCTTAGGTTAACTTTTAGTTCAGGATTCTTTTGGTAAAGTTGGGAAATGAATTTTTCAAAAACCTTAACTTGGATTGATGATAGAACACCAATGTTAATGTCACCAGTTGATGCGCTGTTTGATTGTTCAATTTCATCAGCAGTTTGGTTTAGAATCTCATAAATGTCCTTAGTTGACTTAAGCATAATGTTACCGGCAGATGATAACTTTAGCTTTTTACCAATTGAGTAAAATAACGGTGCGCCAACTGTCTTTTCTAGTTTTTTAATTTGTTGGGTTAAAGCAGGTTGCGTAATTCCCAAAATTTGCGCAGCCTGAGTGTAGTTCATAGTTTCTGCTAATTGCAAAAAGTATGAAAGTGTTTTAGATGAGAAAATGTTTTCTTGTTTAGTCTTTTTCATGCTTATACCCCTATACATTTATTACATATTATTATCTATTAATAGTTCATTAAAATATAATAACCTATTCATCATAAAATAACAATATATTTTATGATAATAATAATAAATTTCTATTGAAGTATAAATTATTTGATATTTGCCACAACCTCTGGATGTAACACAGCCATACTGGTTGGCGTACCTTCAGCATCCACATCCATCACAGCTGAACCGTTTGATTGACGATCATTTACAGGATGGTCGCTTGGCATAATATCATGGACACGACGTCTATTAGTAAATACTCTAATTGGGTTAAAGCTGTCAGTTGCCTTTTCTAGTTTAACAAAATCAACCAATTCATGAGGATTCTTCTTCAATGATTTTAGAACTTGTACTCCTCTCCTTGCACGACTAGCAAGCGGTACTTCGTCTACCTTCATATTCTTGTAGAATCCACGTTGAGTAATCATCCCTACCTTATCGTCTTGTTCTACTAATTGAACATCAACAACATGTTCGTCATCCCTAATGTCCATAGAACGAACACCGGTAGATCTTGCACCAGAATATGACACTTCATCTAATTCAAAACAAGTAGCTAGTCCAACATTAGATGCAATAAAGACATTTGGATTAGCATTCGCATCTGATAGGTAATCAACATTAACTACATTCGCACTATCATCTTTTAATTTTTCAAATACAGCAGGTCTTGAACGGTAGTTTCTACCAGGAGTTAACTTATCAAACTCGGTTTGCTTAATGTATCCGTCGCTAGTAGAGATAACAAACTTACCGGTTTCCTTCAATGTCTTAAATGACATTACCTTCATAATTTCTTCGTCATCGGCTAAACCAATTGTTTGAGAAATATGTTCACCGGTTTCCTTCCAACGAGCATCTGTAATTTCGTGTACTGGACGATAAATTAGATTACCTTTATTAGTAAACATGAATAGATGTTGTAGTGTGGTCATTTGTTCTAGGAATATTGGATAATCGTCTTCCTTTAGACCATTTTCTTCAACTTCAGAAGCTTTATATGAACGAACACTACTACGCTTTAGGTATCCATCATGACTGACTAGGACAACAACGTCTTCTTCTGGAACTGTAATGGTCTTACTAATCTTAAGTTCTTCAACTTCTGCTTCAATCTTAGTAAGACGATCATTACCATAAGCTTTCTTGATGTCTTTGAACTCTTTGGTTAATACCTTATTTAGTTCATTCTTGTCATTTAAGATGGTGTTGTATTCTAGGATATCTGCACTTAACTTATCTTTTTCAGCTTGTAGTTCAACCACATCGGTATTAGTTAAACGGTATAGTTGTAACTTAACAATCGCATCTGCTTGTTTTTCAGAAAAGTCGAATTCAGAGATTAAATTATTACATGCATCTTTTCTATTATCACTTGCTCGAATAGTCTTAATAACTTGGTCAAGAATTGATAAGGCTTTGATTAGACCATCTACAATGTGTTGTCTAGCCATTGCCTTATCTAAGTCGTACTTAGTACGTTTAGCAACAATCAATCGTTGGTAATCTAAGTATGATTCTAGAATTTCTTTTAATGATAAACGTTCAGGACGCATCTTATTAATTGCTACGACGTTAAAGTGATAGTTGATTTGTAAATCAGTATTCTTAAATAGGTAATTAAGAATACCGGTAGCATCAACGTCACGTTTTAATTCGATGGCAATTGATAAACCGTTTCTATCACTTTCATCCCTTACTTCAGCAATTCCATCAATCTTCTTGTTAATTCTGATTTCATCGATTTGCTTAACTAGTTGTAGCTTATTAACTTCGTATGGTAATTCACTAACACGAATAAGTGTCTTGTTACCACGTAGTTCTTCAACGTCTGTCTTAGAACGGATAACAATCTTACCACGACCAGTTTCGTAAGCCTTCTTAATACCATCTAGTCCTTGCACAATTCCACCAGTTGGGAAATCTGGTCCCTTAATGAATTGCATTAAGTCATCCAAAGTAGCATCCGCATGCTTTTGTAGGTAAATCAAAGCATCTAATACTTCAGATAGGTTGTGAGGAGGAATTTCGGTAGCATAACCAGATGAAATCCCTGTCGCACCATTAACTAATAGATTAGGGAAACGTGATGGTAATACTGTTGGTTCATTTTCAGTGTCATCAAAATTAGGCACCCAATCAACAGTATCCTTATCAATATCTCTTAGCATTTCAGAAGCAATCTTACTTAGACGTGCTTCTGTATAACGCATAGCCGCAGCTGGATCTCCATCCATTGAACCATTGTTACCGTGCATTTCGATTAATGGTTCTCTAATCTTCCATTCTTGACTCATACGTACTAATGCTTCATAGATTGAACTATCTCCATGGGGATGGAAGTTACCCATAACATTACCAACGGACTTAGCTGACTTTCTAAATCCCTTGTCATAAGTATTTCCGTCTTTATTCATGGCGTATAGAATACGACGTTGAACTGGCTTTAATCCGTCACGAACGTCTGGTAACGCTCTTTCTTGAATGATTGACTTAGAATAACGACTAAATCTTTCACTCATGATTTGTTCAAGCGTTAGTTTTTCAATAACTGAATGATTAACCACTATAGTTCCTCCTATCTACTCGTTTTCTGTTTCTTTGGTGGTATCTAAGATACTGCCGTCTTCTTCAAGTGTGAATTTAACGTTTTCTTCAATCCATTCACGTCTTGGTTCAACCTTGTCACCCATTAATGTAGTAACACGCTTTTCAGCTAAAGCAGCATCATCGATTTGAACTTGAATTAATGTTCTATTTTCAGGATCCATAGTAGTTTCCCATAATTGATCAGCATTCATTTCACCTAGACCCTTAAATCTTTGTAGAGCTGGGTGTTGACCAAATTCTTTTAATTTTTCGGTTAATTCGTCATTAGTCCATGCATAATCAACATGATTCTTCTTACCGGCCTTTTGTTGAATCTTGTATAAAGGAGGTAGTGCAATGTAGACACGACCTTGTTCAACCATTGGACGCATGTATTTATAGAAGAATGTTAATAGTAGAATTTGAATGTGAGCACCATCATCATCGGCATCGGTCATGATAATAACCTTATCGTAGTTTGCGTCAGAAATGCTAAATTCTGGACCCACTCCGGCACCAATTGTGTAGATCATGGTACTAATTTCTTCATTTTTAAGAATATCGGCTAGCTTAGCTCTTTCGGTATTCAATACCTTACCTCTAAGTGGCAAGATTGCTTGGTGTTTTCTATCACGACCTTGCTTAGCAGAACCACCGGCAGAATCCCCTTCGACTAGGAACAATTCATTCTTTGAAACATCTTTAGATTGAGCTGGTGTTAACTTACCAGATAATAGACGTTCCTTCTTATGTTTTTTCTTACCGTTTCTACTTTCATCCCTTGCCTTACGTGCTGCTTCTCTTGCCTTACGCGCACGAAGAGACTTATGAACCAATTCATGGGCGAATTCACCGTTTTCCATTAGGTAGTAACCCAATTGTTCAGAAACGATGTTATCGACGATAGAACGCACTTCTGGGCTTCCTAACTTTTCCTTAGTTTGCCCTTCGAATTGAAGCATTTCTTCTGGCACTTTAATAGAGATGATTGCTGATAGTCCTTCACGAACATCGCTACCATCTAAGTTTTTTTCTTTATCCTTAAGTAACTTCACTCTTCTAGCAAAGTCATTAAATGATTTAGTCCATGCACTTCTAAATCCTGATTCATGAGTACCACCATCTTTGGTACGAACGTTATTAACGAATGATAATGTATTTTCTGTATAACCATCGTTGTATTGTGCTGCCACTTCTACTTCAACGCCATCCTTTGATCCGTCAAAGTACATAATGTTACCCAATGTGTGTTTGTCTTCGTTTAAGTATTGAACGAATTCCTTAATTCCATCTTTGAAATAGAACTCATCGCTTCGTTCTTGACCTTCACGTTCGTCAGTTAAAGTAATTTTAATTCCGTTTAACAAGAAGGCGGATTCTCTTAAACGTTGTTTTAGTATTTCATAATTATAAATTGTGGTAGTAAAGATTGCTGAATCTGGTTTAAATGTTACAGTTGTTCCACTGTGTTCACTTGTCTTACCAATTTTTTTCAAAGTTCCAATTGGTTGACCACCATTTTCAAAATCTTCTTCATATTTGTAGCCATCTCTGACAATTGTCACGCTTAAGTGAGTTGAAAGTGCATTAACAACACTTGATCCAACCCCGTGTAGTCCCCCTGAAGTCTTGTAGCCACCATTTTCGGTGAACTTACCACCGGCATGTAGCACTGTTAAGATAACTTCGGGAGTTGGCTTACCTGATGAATGCATTCCCACTGGCATCCCACGTCCGTGATCCACCACAGTTATACTATTATCGTTATGGATAGTGACGTCAATTTCATCACCATATCCTGCTAATGCTTCATCGACTGCATTATCTACAATTTCGTATACCAAATGATGAAGACCCTTGCTATCAGTAGAACCGATATACATACCAGGGCGCTTTCTAACTGCCTCCAGACCCTTTAGGACCTGGATGGAGTCATCATTATAATTTTCTGACTTCTTAGCCATCGTAACGCACTCCCTTTCATACAATATAATATATTACCTTATTTAAAACGCTTTTAAAAGGGAATATTGGCGCTCCCATATTGAGAAGATGTTGTCATAATGCTTAAAAATGGTAAAATTAATAGATAGTTAATTTTGGGGAGGAACCATTTTTGAAAATCACAATTTTATTAATTGTCGCCTACTTACTAGGGGCAATTCCTAATGGAATCTGGATTGGTAAGGTCTTTTTCAATAAAGATATTACTAAACTAGGTTCTGGAAATATGGGAACCACCAATACATTTAGAGAACTAGGTAAGACTGCCGGTGCTGTTGTTATGGTTTTAGATATTCTAAAAGGTACCATTGCAACATTGCTACCAACATTCTTCCATATCTCTAACGTATCACCAATCGTATTTGGTTTATTCGCTGTATTGGGACATACATTATCAATCTTTGCTAAATTTAAGGGTGGTAAGGCCGTTGCTACTAGTGCAGGAATGCTATTAGCAATTCATCCAATCTTATTCTTATGTGCTTTTATCTTTGAAATTTCATTTACTTACCTAACTAGTATGGTTAGTGTAGCAAGTATGATTTCATTTCCTTTAATCACAATTTTGATTTTATTGGATCATGATTATGTACTTGGTGTTATTGGTATTATTCTTACAATCTTTATTTTTATTAAACACAGAAGTAACATTAAGCGTATAAAAGAAGGCAACGAAAACTTAGTTCCATTTGGTTTGGTATACAAACATCAAAACAATAAATAGACATAAAAAAAGAGATGCTTAACGGCATCTCTTTTTTTAGCATTATTGCTTAGCATTCATATCCAATTGTTTTAAGTGTTCAATCTTATCCTTTGAAAGGATTGGGAAGGAAATCGTAAAGATTGATCCATATCCCGATGAACTTTCAACATTAATCTTACCGTTGTAGGCTTCTACCAAACGCTTGGCGATTGATAGTCCTAAACCATTACCACCTTGGTTACGGCTTCTTGCCTTATCAACACGATAGAATCGGTTAAAGATTTTATCAATGCTTTCTTGACTTAGCCCTTCACCAAAATCTTGAACCGCAATATCAACGTAACGATATTTGCGAGAAAGTGAAATATGAATTTCCTTTCTTTGTTTAGAATACTTAACAGCATTATCTAACAAGATAATCAAGATTTGTTCTAAGTGATTACGGTAGATTTGAATGATTGTTTCTTCCCCAATATCATCATCTAAAATGAACTTGTAATCAGGGTGAATCATTTGGAAATCATTATATTGTTGATGAACAACATCTTGAACGTCCGTAGTCTTGTTTCCATAGTTTATTTCAACTTGTTCAGCACGAGAAAGATCTAACATTTCTTGAACCAAACTCTTCATACGATTAATCTCGTAGATTGAAGATTTAATTGATTCATCTAGGACTTCAGGGTCATCCTTTCCCCAACGAGAAAGCATATCTAGGTGTCCCTGAATTACAGCGACTGGAGTTCTTAATTCATGGGAAACATCTTCAACGAATTGTTGTTGTTGATCAATGTATCTTTGCATTGTATCAATCATGTCGTTAAATAAGTCCCCTAGGTCAGTCAACTCATCGTTTTGAGTTAACTTAGGCACACGACTGTCCGTTTCAGGTGATTCTTTAACACTATGAATGGTGTTAGAGATAATCTTAATCGGACGAAGCATGTATGATGATAGAAAGTACGACAATGCAGCAGAGAAGAAGATACCAATAATTAAAATTACAAATAAAATTCCGGCTAATTTGTTTATATACAAATTATAGTCAGACATTGAATCAACTACTCTTAGATATCCGATTAATTCATGCGTTTTGGCAGAATAAATTGGTGAATCTAAAACTAAGATTGTCTTACCTGAGTTCTTGGTAATAACCGTTTTACGGCTATCTACCGGTTTGAAATTGTAAATCTTTTTTGGCGACTTCTTCGATGAGAAGATTTGGTCTGAATTCTTATTGTATACACTAACCACGATATCTTTACTAAATAAGTTAGTATAAATAGAATCAGAATAAACGTCTGTTGACATTCCATTATTAGGGTTGCCGTCCCTAAAACCACTGTTTGGATTTAAAGCAGTACTAACTGACTTTTCATCCAATGATCGATTAATTGTTCTTAATCGATTTGATATTGTTACATCCGATTCAATAGTACGTGAGTTCTCCTGGTGTAATAGCACATCAGAAAAACGATTGTAAATCAAAAAAGAAAAAATTGATAGGATTACAAAAATTATAATTGCTGATCCAATTGACCATTTCCATTTAAGAGAAAACCATCTTCTATTGCTGCTTACTGTCTTTGAAACTTTATCATCATGGTTGGAAATCATGATCTCATCACGTAACCGGTTCCTCTAACAGTTTGGATGTAGCTCTTTTGATCAGGTCTATCAATTTTGTTTCTTAGGTAACGGATGTAAACATCTACAACGTTTGTTTCAGCACTTGAATCATATCCCCAAACCTTAGTTAAAAGAACGTCTCTGGCTAATACAACGTTTACGTTTTCCATTAAAGTAAGTAGTAATTCGTATTCACGCTTAGTTAAGTCGATAATATCGTCTCCACGTTTTACGATTCTGCTTTCTTTTTCGACAGTAATGTCCTTAAAGTAAACAACCTTTTGATCTTCAGCGTTTTCGTCACCTTCGATATCAATACGGCGAAGTAATGCTCTAACACGAGCTAATAGTTCTTCAATAGCAAATGGCTTAACGATGTAGTCATCTGCACCATGATCGAATCCTGAAACTCTATCAATAACAGAGTCTCTTGCAGTCATCATAATGATTGGAGTTGTCTTCTTTTCACGAAGTCTTCTAGCAACTTCCATACCATTAAGCTTTGGTAACATAAGATCTAAAAGAATAACATCATAGTCATTGTTAAGTGCTTCTTCTAGTCCTTCACGACCATCTAAGGCTACTTCGGTTTCGTAACCTTCATGCTTCAACTCTAACTCTACAAATCTAGCTAAGCTTTTTTCATCTTCAATTATCAAAATACGGCTCATTAAATTACACCTCTCCATTTATTTTAGAAAATCTTAACTTACTTTGTACATTTTATCACGTTTTTTCTCATAATAGAAGAGCTTAATCCGAATATTATTATTAAAATCTTAAATTTTTTCACTAATTTACTATTTTAAATTAGAAAACGAACCATTAGCTCTTCTTCAGTTTAATATAAATGGCTTAATAAATAAAATAATTATACTTAGATAAAAAAAGCTACCAGAACCCATGGTGTTCTGGTAGCTTTTTTAATTAATTAGTTGTTTTCATTAACAACTTGTTTACCATCATAGTATCCACAACTAGGACATACAATGTGAGGTTTACGTAATTCACCACAGTTTGGGCAAGCACTCAAACCTGGGTTAGCCAACTTAATGTGACCACGACGCATACCCTTCTTAGCTTTTGAAGTTCTTCTTGCTGGTACAGCCAATGCAAAAACCCCCTTTATATTAAAATATCCACTAGTGAAAAATTTTAAGTCTTGCTTAATTATCACTATCGTTAAAGAAATCCTTTAACTTAGCAAGACGTGGATCTACTTTTTTATCATTTGCCTCTTGTTCAGCTAAATCATCTTCAGAAATAACTTCCCAGTCATTTCCTTCTGGCATCTTACCAGTTTCGATTTCTTCAGGAGACAAAATGTGCATTGGAATTTGTAAGATGATGTTATCGGCAACTGACTTATCAAAATCAATTTCGCCTTCGTCATCTACTAGGAAAGCAATTTCACCTTCATCTTCACGTTCTTTCAAACGTAAGTTAGTTTCAACATAAACTTCATTAATTGAGAAATCCAATGGTAACTCAACTGGAGTTAATGATCTTGATGAAGGAACCACAATCTTACCTGTTACACGAGCAGTCACGATTGCATCACCGTTTTCAGAGAAAACGTTAGCATCAACGTGAATATCGTCATCAGCAGAAATAACATATTTGCTATACCTGCTCATAATATCATCAGATAAGTTCATATCTTCTGATACTGAAAGTGGCTTGTTTTTGTATTCGGATAGTTCCTTTAAGAACCATTTCATGTCTATTCCTCCTAATGCAACAGCGTTAATTATACATATTAAGAAGTTATTTTGTCAAGGTCATATCCTTGATACCTGGCCTAAAAATTAATAAATTAATGGAATTTTTCCGGCATCTTGTGGAAAATGATTTATATTTTCATAAACCCTTCCAGATACTACATCAAAATTTAATTGAGCTTCAGATAACTCCTTATTAATCTTAGTAATTACGGGTATTTCTATTTTCTTCTTAATGTCATTCAAATACGCTCTACCGCTTTTATTAAAGCCTAATATTCTTACGTATTCTTGGCTTAGATCATCGCTTTTACGCCAATTTAGAAGCGTATATACGAATAAACGTTGAAGTCTCGCGTATGTGTAGCGCTTAGACTTAACTAAACGTATGAATTCATCAAATGACCGTGCATCATAGATATACTTCTTTAATCGGTATTCTAGACCTTCTGTCATTTGATAGATGTGATTTAACTCATCAATACTTGATGTTTCAATCTTATATCTTAATAATGGCCAGAAATCTTCCCAATTAACATGATTCTTTAAAACATCAACATCAGTGTTATTAGGAAGATACTGAGATAGTTGATTACTTTCATCCATAATAGCAGCTCTAATTGATGATGCACTTGCAATCGTCCCATTATTGTTTAAATCATGGTCGTGATGGTTAGCTCCATTTCTCTTGATAGGGACTAATTTCATTTGATGACTGTTTTTTAGGTTTGCGATTGCATAGTTTAATGCCAATACGTCGTTTGGGGCACTGACATCTTCACCGGTTGAATCAATTAAAGCATCCCTAATTAACTCAGCATAGCTCTTAGTGTAATTCTGATCTATTTTAATTTGCTTTAAATCTAGATTTGCTAACTGATTAAAATTAATATCTGGATGTTCACTACCAAATGATAACCACTCACACTTAAGACTAGCTAAAATATTCACTGCGTGTTTAGCGAAGATGTCAGCCGGCTGGACAACACATTGTACAGGTAACTCAATTACCATATCCGCACCATTTGCCAGTGCCATTTGTGCCCTAGTCCATTTATCTACTATTGCGGGTTGCCCTCTTTGTACCCAATTTCCAGACATGATAACGATGACTATATCGGCATTAGTTGCTTGTCTTGCCTGCTCAATTTGGTACTTATGCCCATTATGAAACGGATTATATTCAGCAATTATACCAACAGCCTTCATCGAATCATCCCTTCTTACATACAAAGAACCATCTGGTTGTAGTATCAGTGATCTCGTCTTTACCAAAGTTAGCACTAACCTTGATATCTTTGAATCCTGCATTCTTTAATAAATCAATGTACGTATCAACTTTATAAGTTCTTTCCAAATGAATTTCACTAAACTGATCGTATGCATTGATTGACTCATTATACCTGAAAAATACTAAGTCATGTTCTACCGAGTGATCTTCATCACCTAAGTATGACTGCCACATAAAGGCGTTACTATCATCATGGTAATTATACATGTATCCCGGATATACTACATCTGTTTGATATGGCGTAATTACATCAAATAAGAATTGTCCATTATCATTTAAATGTTCATGTACTTTTTCAAAAGCAGTTTGTAATAGGTTTTGATCTGGTAAATAACATAATGAATCATCGAAACAGGTAATCACATCAAAGTTAGGAATTCCTTCCATTTCAGTCATGTCACCTTGTATTAGCGGCATGTCTGGTTTGATATCTCTTAAATGTTCTTCGGCTAATGTAAGCATATCTTCAGACAAATCCATACCACAAGCATTATAGTTTTGCGAGGCAAGAAGCGCTAATAAGCGTCCGGTTCCACAAGCCATGTCCATAATTGAATCATTTTTTGATACATTCGCTTTCACAAAAGAAAGCCATTGATCATACATTGTTTCATCAAACAATTCATCATAGAATTTTGCGAATTCTTGATAAATCATTTGACTAGTCCTTAACCCATTCTGAAACGTCTACTGAATCAGCATCTGACCATAGTTTTTCTAGGTTGTAGTATTCTCTTTCATCTTCTTGGAATACGTGAACAATAACGTCACCTAAGTCCAATAGAATCCACTTAGCAGTATCTTTACCTTCTACTTCTTTAACACTGATACCAGCCTCTTCAGCTTGGTCAGCTACTTCGTCAGCAATAGACTTAACTTGTCTGTTTGATGCAGCATCCATAATTACGAAGTAGTCAGCCATTAAACTAACTTCGTGTACGTTTAAAGCAACAATGTTGTGAGCTCTCTTGCTGTCCGCTGCTTTAACAATTACTTCTAATTTTTCTTTACTATTCATTTGAAATCTCCTCGTTATTTGATGTTTGATCCATTTACCCATTCGTTATAGGTATCAATGGTCTTAGGATAAACGGGTTTATTTGAGCTAATTAAAAATTGTAGCGTGTGCTTAGTTTGATATGCCACCCCGTCAGCTAGATTGTTAAATGTGATATCTCGTGCTTCTTCTACACCTGGGAAATCACGTCCCATTTCGATATAGTCAGCCATGTATACAATTTGTTCTAACTTTGACATGTACTTTGCACCAGTAGTGTGATGCTTAATTGAATTTAAAATGTCGATGTCAGTAACACCTAGTTCATTTTGAACCAGCAAGTAACCAACTTCACCATGCCAAATAGCATTACCGTATTGCAATAAAATATCATCCAAACGATATTTCTTGATTAATTCAATGAAATTGTCATCTGGTCTTTGCTTAGCATAGTCATGGCAAAGTCCGGCAACGCTTGCTTTTTCAACATCTACATCGTTTTTCTTTGCTAGTTCAATCGCCATTTGTTCAACGCGTAAAACGTGTTCAAATCTTGATTGGGTTAAAGCCTTCTTTAATTTTTCGATTAGTTCTTCTCTAGATAAAGGGATGTACTTATTTGTATATGTTAATTCAACATTATTCATAAAGATTATGCTCCTTTATATATTTTAAAACTGCGTCTGGAACCAAGTATCGAATTGATTGATGGTTAGACACTAGTTTGCGAATTAAAGTTGAAGATATATCCAGCTTAGCAACATCTACCCATATCACAGGATAATTTGTCGACATTGGATAATTTTCCCTTCTAACACCAACAAAATGGGTCAATTTGAATAAATCATCTACTCGATACCATTTAGGGAGGTATTCAACCATGTCACCACCAATAATAAAGTAGTATTCATAGTCGGGATGTCTTCTCTTTAATTCTACCATAGTGTTATAAGTGTAACTTTTACCACGATTGATGATTTCCAACATTTCAATGTCAAACTTATCATTGTCATTAATTGCTAAATTAACCATGTTAACGCGGTCATCAGCGTCAATTGCATCCTTGTGATCAACGTGAGGAGGAATGCAGTCAGGCATAAAGTAAACCTTCTCTAGTCCTAACTGACTCCTTACTTGGTCTGCAATGAATAAATGACCATTATGAATCGGATTAAAGGTTCCACCAATAATTCCGATTTTTTTGCGTTTGTTTAAAGATTTTAACTTGGGTAAAGTTTGCACCTTTTCACTATGCATCGATAAGAACTCCTCTAAATATTTCTAACTTCTACAGAGTAAATTTGGAATTTTTCCTTACTTGCAGGTAAGAATAATAGTAATGTTTTCCCGATTGTTTGAACAACATTGATATCACTGTTTGCTTCAATGTATTCTTGAACATCACTTACTTCTAAATCAGAATTTTGTTGAATGTTTACCTTAATTAATTCGCGTCTGTGTAATGCATCCAATACTTGTTCTAGCCAAGTTTCATTTAAACCATTCTTTCCAACTGAAAATAAAGGTTTCATTCTGTTAGCTTGTGATCTTAAATATCTTTTTTGTTTTCCACGTAATTTCAATTTTGTACCTCGCTTTTTATATCATTGCTCTTCTAACTAATACGTCAACACCCTTAGGGGCCCATCCGGCTACTACCACACCTGCTGGAACGGTGATCCATCCAAGTCCTTCGAATACTAAATCGCTCTTTTGATCAGTCTTGAATTCGAAACGAACCAATTCAGGAAAATCATCAATTGATTCACTGCTTGGTGGAGTTAATAATTCACCAAAATGCTTGTCATAGAAGCTGTCAGCATTTGCTAACTTAGTACGGTGAATTAGTAAGTTGTTTTCAACATAAACAGTAAAACCATGTTTCTTATCGCCTTGAACATAATCAAAACGTGCTACACCACCGAAGAATAGTGTTTGTTCTGGGTTCAATTGATATACCTTTGGTTTGATTGGTTTTTGTGGTTGAACAATCTTTAGGTCCTTACCGTTTAAGTAATGAGCCATTTGTTCCTTATGAATAATCCCTGGAGTATCTACTAATTCATGACCGTCTTCTAAGTCGATAGAGATTCTATCCAAAGTTGTACCTGGGAATCTTGAAGTAGTAATTAATTCCTTAATTCCAGTGTTTTGTCTGATGATTTGGTTAATCAATGTGGATTTACCAACGTTAGTAACACCTACAACGTAAACATCGCGGTCATTTCTGTACTTATCAATATTCTTCAATAAGTCATCAACTGATTCATTGGTTCTAGCAGAAACCAGTTCAACATCAATTGGTCTAATTCCAGCTTCATTTGCTCGTTGTCTGATCCAATCCTTTAGCTTAGAACGCTTTAGTGAGTTTGGTAGTAAGTCAGACTTGTTACCAACTAACATAATTGGGTTATCACCAACGAAACGGTGTAATCCAGGAATTAAGCTTCCATTAAAGTCAAAAACATCAACCAAGTATACGATTAGCGCGTTAGCATCTCTGATTTGGTTCAATAGTTTTAAGAAATCGTCATCAGTTAAACTAACCGGTGAAATTTCATTGTAGTGACGTAGTCTAAAACAACGTTGGCAATAAATTTCGCCACTTTCTTTTCCCTTTTCAAGTGCAGAATTAGGAGTGTATCCTAGTTCATCAGGATCTGTGGTTTGAATTAAAGCACCACAACCAATACATCTGATTTCTTCGTCTTGTAATTGATTAATTTCTGTCATTTATATCCTCCTGCCAATTTAAATCATCATATTTCTTTCTTAATTTTTTCCATATTAATTTTTCTAAGAAGCGATTAGGTTTGGTATTCCAAGCATCGGATTCAATTAATGGTTTAACCAACACACTTCTAACTTTGGCATTATTAGAAGCCCAAACATCGGTTAATAATTGATCTCCACACATAATTACTTCTTTATTATTCAAATGGTAATCTCTTAAAGCCTTATTAATTCCTCTTGGAAGTGGCTTTAAGGAGCGTGGAATAAAGTTTAATTTTAAACTTCTAAGAGCTCTTTGAACTCGGCTATGTTTATTATTTGAAATAACAATCAATTCAATATTGCTTTTCTTGAGTTCAGATATCCATTCTCTTAATTGAGGAGTCCCATCAGGATTATTCCAAGGAATCAAAGTGTTGTCTAGATCACTAAAAACAGCTTTAATCCCCATGTCTTTTAGTTTTGATGGTGAAATATTATATACGACTGGAATCATCCATGTTGGTTTAAACTTAGAAATCATTTTAATTCTCCTCAATAATATTATGTATTATATGAGCACCAGAAATACCAGTGCCCATAATAAGAAAAAAACTCCCACCTACTTACCTTAAGTGGTGAAAGTTTTTATAGACTATTTAATAGCTTTCTTTGCAGTTTCTGCTAATGAAGCAAATGCTTTTTCATCGTTAACTGCTAAGTCAGCTAGCATCTTACGGTTCATTTCAATGTTTGAAAGTTTCAAACCGTGCATTAACTTGCTGTAGCTTAAGCCGTTCATACGAGCAGCAGCATTGATACGAGCAATCCATAATCTTCTGAAGTTTCCTTTGTTTGCTCGACGATCACGGAATGCGTATTCGCGTGACTTCATAACTTGATCTTTAGCAGTCTTGAATAGACTGTGCTTACCTTCACGGTAACCTTTAGCTTCTTTTAAAACACGCTTACGACGTGCATGAGTAACTGTTCCACCCTTAACTCTTGGCATATTTAACTCCTCCTAAATTATGTCTTACTTAAAAGTATTAATTAAAACATCTTTGTGTATTTGTTTGCTAATGTATCGTTTACCATGCTTGTACCACGTAGGTTACGACGTTGTTTCTTTGTCTTACCGTGGAAACGGTGACTTGTGAATGCGTTAGCACTCTTTAAACCACCTTTAGCAGTTTTCTTGAAACGCTTTGCAATTGCACGATTTGATTTAGTCTTTGGCATTGAAAAAATCCTCCCTTAATTTAACTTAAGTATTATAACAATACTATCTATTTTTTATCGCTTGACTTAGGTGCGAGCATTAGGAACATACTTCTTCCATCCATTTTTGCTCGTTGAGTAACGCTAGCAACATCTGATGTAGAATCTGCCATTCTGTTTAAAACATCACGACCAATTTCCTTATGTGTGATGGCACGTCCCTTAAAGCGAATTGAAACTCGAACTTTTTCACCTTTTGAGATGAATGTCTTAGCTCTCTTCAACTTAGTATTAAAATCATTAGTATCAATAGTTGGACTTAATCTAATTTCCTTAACACTAACTACCTTTTGCTTCTTACGAGATAGACGAGCTTTCTTTTGTTGTTCGAAACGGTATTTTCCGTAATCAATAACTTTAGCAACCATTGGCTTAGCCTTAGGAGCAACAACTACAAGATCTAATCCAGCAGCTTCAGCAATTTGCATTGCTTCGTCCTTTGACTTAATACCTAATTGATCACCATCAGCACCAATTAAACGAACTTCGCGAGCTCGAATTCCATCATTAACCATCATATCGTTTGCTATGGTAATTCACCTCCAAGTATATTAAAAAGCAGAAAAAAGCGGATACCCACAATCGAGCACCCGCTTTTGGTCCTTTGAACATTAAATCAAAGGTTAATCCGATATCATGCCTAGCCATCTTTTTCGATCACTCAGGCGAGAAGCGGGATGCTTCTGCTTTTTCGTTACTTATATAATACCACATGAGTGATACTTGTCAACAACATTTATTATTTTTCTCTTGAGTAGTTACTAATGTCTTCTTGAATTTCTTTTATGAAGTCATCAAGACTTAGACTTTCACTATCTTGTTCACCGTACTTACGTACAGAAACTTGGTTAGAGTTCATTTCGCTTTCACCAACAACGATTGTGTATGGAATCTTGTTAGTTTGAGCATCACGAATTAAGTAACCCATCTTTTCGTTTCTGTCATCAACACTTGTACGGATACCTAACGCAGCTAACTTGCTGTTAACTTCCTTAGCGTAGTCACCGTATTTTTCCATACTTACAGGAATAACTTTAACTTGCTTTGGAGCTAACCAAGTTGGGAATGCACCCTTGTATACTTCAATTAGGTAAGCAATAAATCTTTCCATAGTTGAAACTAAACCACGGTGCATCATAACTGGACGGTGTTCTTCACCATCTTCACCAACGTAGTGTAGATCAAATCTTTCAGGTAGCATGAAGTCTAATTGAATAGTTGATAGTGTTTCTTCATTACCCATTGCAGTGTAAGTTTGAACATCAAGCTTAGGACCATAGAACGCTGCTTCACCTTCGGCTTCAACGTAGTCTAGGCCAAGATCATCCATGGCACCCTTAAGCATTGATTGTGACTTGCTCCACATTTCTTCATCATCGAAGTACTTTTCAGTGTTCTTAGGATCTCTGTAACTTAATCTGAAGTGGTAATTCTTAATATCGAAGTCTTTGTATACTTCAACCATCAAACCAAGAACCTTCTTAAATTCGTCTTGGATTTGGTCTAATCTTAAGAATGTGTGACCATCATTTAGAGTCATTTCACGAACACGTTGTAGACCTGATAAAGCACCTGATTTTTCGTATCTGTGCATCATACCTAGTTCAGCAATTCTCATTGGTAGTTCACGGTATGAACGGATGTGGTGCTTAAAGATTTGGATGTGGCTAGGACAGTTCATAGGACGTAATTCTAGTTCTTCACCATCACCCATGTCCATTGGTGGGAACATGTCTTCACGGTAGTGTTGCCAATGACCAGATGTCTTGTATGCATCTAAGTTCATTAGAACTGGCGTGATAACGTGTTGGTAACCGTTAGCTAATTCCTTATCAATGATGTATCTTTCAACAACACGACGGATAGTAGCACCATTTGGCATCCAGTAAGCTAAACCAGCACCAACCTTAGGGTCAACGAAGAATAAGTCTAGCTTGTTTCCGATAACTCTGTGGTCTCTTTCTTTAGCTTCTTGTCTTCTCTTTAAGTCGTCTTCTAAATCAGCTTTCTTGAAGAATGCTGTGGCGAAGATTCTTTGTAGCATTGGGTTTGATGATTTACCTTCCCAGTATGCACCGGCAACTGAAAGTAATTTGTATTCCTTAACAGCCTTAGCTTCTGGTAATACAACACCTTCACCTAAACCTAAGTAGTCACCGATTTGGTAGAACACAACTTTACCATCTTCAGCTAATTCATTAACTAGCTTAGCTTGGTATGGATCTCCATCAACTTGCTTTAAAGCATCTTCTAGAGATAATACTTTTCTTTCAATTTTTACGTTGTCTGAAACCATTTTGTTAATGCGTTCTTCAACTTGTGGTAGTTCATCAGCACTAACTTGTGAATCACGCTTGTCAGTATCAACGAAGAAACCATCTTCGTCAGAAGTACTTTCACCAAATTGAATGTTGTTAAATTGGTCAGCAAGGGCAGCTTTTAGTAATTGTGAAGCTGTTTGGCGTAATACCTTTAGACCATCTTCTGTATCTTTTGTAACGATTTCAATCTTGCCACCTTTTTCAAGTGGTAAATCGATTTCAACCATTTTTCCGTCAATCTTACCAGCTACTGATTTCTTAGCCAAACTAATAGAAATTGATTTAGCGATATCTTCAGTAGTTACTCCCTGATCGAATTCTTTTACGCTACCGTCAGGAAATTCAAATGAAATCTTTGCCATAATAGAGCACTCCCTTGTGTAATTTTCGAATAGAAACAAAAAAGTCCCTAGCATCTAAATAAATAGACACTAGGGACGTTAATAACGTGGTTCCACCCGAATTCTACCTATTTGCACTAACAAATAGGCCTCATAATAGTCTATAACGAAACAACCCGATTCAGAATTTTCCTCTGATTTAAAATAAAAGTGGTAACTTCAAATCTGAACATGAAGATACTTCCAGCAAACGTATCCTCTCCCTGTAAGTCGAGATTTAAAATCATGTCTTTTATCAACTGTCTTTATTATCGACAGTCACGCTAAAATTGTCAAGCATTAATTATTGTGGACGACGATTTTGACCAAACATCCCTACTTCTTTTGCTAAGTAGTGAACGCGTTGCATAATTCGTTTAGCTTTTAGTGGTTCTAGGTCACCCTTATTGTTAACAGCTAAGTGTTCTTCTTCAAATTGTTGCATTGAGAAGTTTGAAGTAAAGAATGTGCTTAGTGAGTTTTGCATTCTGTATTCAAGAATAACTCCCAAAATGTCATCCCTTACCCAAGATGACATTGAATCAGCACCGATATCATCCAAGATTAGAATTGGTGTCTTCTTAATTGCATCTAGCTTATCAGCAACTAAATTACTTGAGATGGCACTCTTCATTTCAACTGCGAAACTTGGGAAATGAACTAATGTTACTTCAAATCCATTCTTGGCTAGTTCATTGGCCATTGCAGCCATTAGAAATGTTTTTCCGACACCGAATTCACCGTATAAATACATTCCTTGATGCCACTTTTTTGGAGCATTTGTGTATTCCTCAATAAAATCGGTAACTAATCCCATCGCATTCATACGATAGTCATTTTCGCTTAAATCAAATTGATCCAATGTAACGTTCTTAATGTTCTTAGGCATTGCAACCGCATGAATTCGTTTAAGTACTTTAGCCTTTTTCATATTATCCTTTGTTTTTTGTGTAGGAACATATGAAATATCAATCAACCCCTTATTAACGACTAATACTGGCGTATATCCAGGAATCGTTGTTGGTTGATTATTTTTTAGCTTGTTATTTTCTTGTACGAATTCATATAACTTAGACATAGAACGTTTAACAACGTCATCTTCTAGTTCATCCTTGTGCTTGTTCAAAAATGACTTAACATCATCATTATTTAAAACGGCATTGACTGATTGTTGGTAGCGTTCGTTGTACTTAGGTTTACTCAAAGTTTTTGCAAATTCATCACTTAAGTTTTTCATTCTCTACCCTCTTTTCTACTGTTACGAAGCTTTTGAATTCTAGCTTCTAATTCTTTTTTCTTATCTTCGTTAACCTTACCATATTCCTTTGGTTTTTCGTTGTCTTTTGCCCAATCAGGAAGTGTTTCTTTAACCGTCATCTTACGATTATTATTGAAACGAGGTTTTCTAGGTTTATTTAGCTCTTTTTGTCTGTCCTTAATAAAGGTAACTGCCCTACTTGCATCGGTAACATTATTTTGTGACCAATTGTCTGCAATTGCTTCAAAGAGGTTCTTGTTTAAACCGGACTTTTCTTGATCAATTAAGATATGATAAACAATCATGTTGATTACTTCTGGCTTTAATATTTGTCTAGCTACTAAATCAGAAATCATGCGTTCCTCGTTACTGTGAACGTATCCACCTTTGGCAGTCTTTAAATAGTTCAAAAATTCAATTGGCGCATATTCACTTGCAGATTTAATCAATTGCCTTTCTTGCGCATTCAAATCATTAACATTAGCTTCAGTAGAATTATTCACCTGTTTAGTCTGATGGGATACATTTGCGGTATTAGATTGGAACTGTCTAGATACCAAAATCTTGAAGTTGTTTGGATCAAAAACGTTGTTGGTAACGTTTGTTGCCTTTTCAATCAATTTGGCCATTTCTATTTCATCAATACCATATAGCTGATGTTCAGAATTAATCAGATTAATGTTCTTTTTAACATCAGTAGTATTTACATATGACTGGTTCAACATATCCAATAGCAAATTAAAGTCGAAGTCATTGCTTTTTTCAATAACCGGACCGGAGGAAACATCGTCATGATTTTCCTTAATACTATCCTTAACTTTTGCAACCGCCTTAGGCGTATTTGTAACTTCACTATCACGAATATTAAACACTTGAAGGAAGTTCTTAGATACATCTTTATATTCAGATAAATCAAATCCTGGTCTGATAAATTCATTGTATAAGTCAACATATCTATCCTCACCAATGACTTGTAATAGTGAGACACTTAGTAAATCATCCATAAAAAAATCATTAACAGATAGTGGACTAACTAAACGATAGACGTATTGTTTTTCATCGTTTGAATTGGTCTTGATGTACGTTTTCATCAATCCGGCCGCTTCTAATCTCAAGCGGGCCTCATAAAATGACTTCATATCGACACTTAAATAAGACAAGGTTTCAAAATGACTATGTGCTTGATGTGTCTTTTTTTCATGACTCATACGCCAAAAATTGTTAATCAAAGCATATGGCAAGACACCAATGATTGGTTGATATAAAACATCCAAAGAAGTTCTTTGTAAGTCGGATAAATCATCATCTGCTAACAATATAAACTTGGATAGAGGATTTACCTCTCGCCATTGATCTGTCATATTAATTCCCCACTAATTCTTATTTTTTTGGTCCTTATCTAATACCTCTTTTAATTCATTATAAAAGACCGTCATATCTTTAAATTGACGATAAACACTAGCGAATCGAATATAAGCAATTTCATCCACATTCACTAGTTCTTTCATCACATATTCACCAATTAGTTGACTTGATACTTCGTTTTCGCCCAAAGAACGAATACGATTTTCAACCTTATCTGCAATAGATGTCATTGCATCCATTGGCACTGGACGCTTTTCAGCAGAACGAATAATTCCACGAAGTATTTTTTCGTGATCAAATTCTTCACGATTTCCGTTGTTCTTAATAACTAATAATGGTGTTTGTTCAATTCTTTCAAATGTTGTATATCTGTAATTACAATTTTCACATTCACGACGACGTCTAATTACTTGGCCATTTTCGGCAGGACGACTATCGACTACTCTCGAAGAGTTTTTATGGCAATGAGGACATTGCATATGTTTCACCTCAATTAATCTATGTTATTAAACAATTTTACCACTTGATTGCGTGTTTGCATAATGCTTCCATTACTATCAATGACATAAGTAGACAATTCTGCCTTGATTTTCAATGGCCATTGGCTATTAATTCTGGCATCGGCATCTTCTTTCGATAAAGAATCACGTTCTATCAAACGCTTCTCCTGTTCGTCAAAATCACAAACAACACTGATGATGTCATCACACATGAAGTGATATCCATTTTCGAATAGAGTTGGTGCATCTAGGATAACTACATCATTTTTAGTCTCATTGATTCTTCTAATCACTTCATTTCGAATGAATGGATCAATAATTCTGGTTAGTTCAATTAATTTAGATTTGTCATTAAAGACAATTGAACCTAACTTTTGTCGATTCAACTCACCATCTTCTTTGATAATATCTTTACCAAAAAAGGCAGCAATAGCCTCTAGACCCTTGCTGCCCTTTGATTGAACTTGGTGAGTAATTTTATCGGCATCAATGATTTCATATCCAACGCTCGTTAAATATTCTGATACAGTTGATTTTCCAGTAGCAATGCCACCAGTCAATCCGATTACTCTCGTCATGTTATTCAACCACTTTTCTTTGGCAGTTAGGACAGAAAGTTGTTCCGCGTTGAGCAACCTTAATCTTTTCTAATAAGGTATCGCAACGTTCACAAGGTTCACCTTTTCGACCGTATACATGTAGATGGTTTTGGAATGATCCAGCTTCTCCATATGCATTTGAATAAGAGTGAACAGTAGTTCCATGTCCCTTAATTGCCATTTTTATTTCTGCAATAATGTTCTTTCTTAATTCTTCAATTTCTTCATCGGTAATTAAGTTAGTTTGAGTTTCAGGGTGAATCTTGGTCAACCATAAAACTTCATCACAGTAAATATTACCTAATCCAGCAATATTACTTTGGTTTAGTAAAAATGGCTTAATCTTTCCTCTAGCCTTGTTCATGATTGATTTCATGTAATCAAAAGTTAGAGTTTCGTCTGTCGGTTCAGGACCAATTGTACCTAAACCGGAAAGAGTCTTTTCATCACCATTTTTAACTAAATACATTCGACCGAACTTACGACTATCTTTGTATCTTAGTTCACGGTCGTCATCCATATGGAAAATAATATGAGTATGCTTAGTTGGTTCAGTTCCATCAGGTTCCACATCATACTTACCTTCCATTCTTAGATGTGATACCAAGGTCATATTGTTATCAAATCTGAATAATAGGTATTTACCTCGACGATCAATACGATTAATAGTGTGGCCTTCTAGAGTATCCTTGAATTCCTTTGCACTAACATTAATCATTTTTGGATATAATACATCAATTGTCTTAACCTTAGCACTTTCCACTAAGTTAGTAAGACCTCTTCTAACAGTTTCTACTTCAGGTAATTCAGGCATATCATTAAACCTCACTTAATTTATTTCAAACTGTACCAATTCTTTCCATAATGACTCTTAACATTTAGAGGAACGTTTAATTCAACTGCTGAGTCCATTACCTTTGGTACTAATTCGCTTAATACATCAATTTCTTCATCAGGTGCTTCAAAAATCAATTCATCATGCACTTGTAGTAACATCTTGGTTTTCATGCCACGTTTGTTTAATTCATTTTCCATCTTAATCATTGCAATCTTAATGATGTCAGCTGCACTTCCTTGAATTGGGGAATTCATTGCTGTTCTTTCTGCAAATGATCTTAGGTTAAAGTTCTTGGAATTAATGTCTGGTAGGTAACGTCTACGGTGAAGAATGGTTTCAACATAGCCGTTTTCCTTAGCACTTTTAACGCTATCATCCATGTATTTTTTTACGCCAGGATATTCAGCAAAGTACTTTTCAATAAATTCTTTAGCATCCTTACGACTAATTCCGGTATTCTTAGCCAAACCGAAATCGGAAATTCCATAGACAATTCCAAAGTTAACCGCCTTTGCTTGACGACGAAGTTCAGGGGTAACTTCACTATTATCCTTCAAACCGAATATTCTTCTGGCGGTTGAAGCATGAATATCATCGTTGTGAATGAATTCATCTTGCATATTCTTATCACCAGAGATTGAAGCAAGCACTCTTAGTTCAATTTGAGAATAATCGGATGAGAAGATTTGGTAGTTGTCATGACTTGGCACGAAGGCCTGTCTGATTTTTCTTCCTTCTTCAGTTCTAACAGGAATGTTTTGTAGATTAGGATCTACAGAAGATAGTCTTCCTGTTTGAGTAAGTGTTTGAAGGTATCTAGTATGAACCTTCCCATCGCCATGAATATCGGATAATAATCCTTCAACGTAAGTCGATAGAATCTTTGATAATTGACGATATTCAAGAATAGCTTCAACGATTGGATAATCAGGTGCTAGTTGTTCTAATACACCCACAGCAGTTGAGTAACCAGTCTTAGTCTTCTTAATAACAGGTAGTTGTAATTTCTCAAATAGAATTACACCCAGTTGTTTAGGGGATGCAATATTGAATTCTTCGCCAGCATCGTTATAAATAGTTTGTTTAATTTCTTCTAAACGTTCTGAAAGTTTACTTTGCATTTCGTTTAGAACATCCTTATCCACTACCACACCAGCAATTTCCATTCTGGCTAACACAAAAGTTAATGGTAATTCAACATCGGTATATAGGTCCCATTGGTTATTTTCTTTTAGCCCATCAAATAATTTGTCTCTTAAAGCATCGATGGCATTTAACTTTCTAGCGAAATGGTTAAATAGCTTATCGCCTTCAGGGATTTCACGTTTAGCACCCTTACCATAAACGTCATCATTTGATTGAACATCAAAATAATCATGTCGATTAGCAACCTTACCCAAATCGTTGCTATTGTCATTAGTATCCAATAGGTATGACGATAGTAATAAATCAAAATCAACGTTATTCAATGTAATGCCCAAACGATTTAAACCTACGTAAGTTCTCTTCGCATCAAAAACGTCTTTTTTAATATCATTACTTTCAATAATTTGTTTAATTTGATCATTCTTTAGGTAGTCAACATCACTTGATACATAAATCTTGTCGCCTGCTTTTAAAGCGAAACCAATGAATGGCGCATCATGATAGTTATCGCCATCCATACCAAGGTAAAATGTGACCTTATCGCTATCTTGTTTAGCAATTTCAGACAAAGTATCATCGTTAATTTCAACATACTCAATATCCTTCATATTAGCATTTTGAGTAGTGTTCATTTCGCTAAGAAACTTTCTAAAATTCATTTGACGATAGAAAGCAATTAAATCATCAATATGATCTCCTTGGTATTTCGTATCATCAACAGAAATTTCAATTGGGGCTTCACGATTAATTCTAGCTAACTTCTTAGCTAAGAAGGCTTCATCTTTATCCTCAACTAAGTGTTCCTTTAGTTTCTTACCTGAAACTTCATCGATGTGATCATATAGATTTTCAATGCTACCGAATTGTTTAACCAACTTTAGGGATGTCTTATCACCGACACCAGTAACCCCAGAATAATTATCGGATGAATCACCTTTTAAAGCCTTCCAATCAATGATTTGTTCAGGAGTAATTCCCATCGTTTCCTTAACGTAATCTGTGTCATATCTGACAACACCAGATACCCCACGGTTAGAGATTGATACAGTTGTCTTGTCTGAACATAATTGAGTTAAATCATTATCTCCAGTAACAATCGTTGTATCGAATCCTAAACCATCTGCTTGTTTTGAAAGCGTACCAATAATGTCATCTGCTTCGTAATTGTTTAATTGGTAATATTTAATTCCGCGATTTTTTAGTAGTTCTTTTACATAGTCGAATTGTTCAACTAATTCTTCAGGAGTCTTGTCTCTACCAGCCTTATAATCAGCGTACATTTCTGTTCTAAATGTAGTTTTTCCAGCATCAAAGGCTACCAGAACGTGAGTTGGTTTCACTTTGTCTAACATGATATTTAACATGTTATTGAAACCATAAATTGCGTTAGTATGTACCCCTTCGTTATTAGTAAAACGATCTACTAATTTAATTAAAGCAAAGAAGGCTTTATAAGTAATACTATTTCCATCGATTAATAATAATCTCTTATCAGACATATAATTCTCCTTACCGTTTTCTTCGATAATTTAATTTTAACATGCACGCATAGTATATTATATAAAAAATAAAAAAGATGGTGTTGTATAAACACCATCTTTTTTATTATCTGTTGTTATCGCCAATCCCAAAAATACTTAATAAGCTTAGGAATAGGTTAATAAAGTCCATGTATAAAATCATTGCACCATTAATGGCTAAACCATTTTCTGATACTTCTGAACCATATTCGTTATATGCTTCCTTAATCTTTTGACTGTCATAAGCAGTAAATGCTGTAAAGATAATAACAGCAATAAATGAAATGAATAGGTCAAATAATGGGTTGTGTAGGAAGATGTTGATGATACTTACAATAATCAACGCAATAAGCGCAGCCATTGCTTGAGTACCAATTCTATCTAAGCTCTTCTTTGTAGTAAGACCAATGAATGCCATAAGAGCAAAATCAATGGTAGTTGTGAAGAATGCTTCAGCAATCGCAGTTGAGCTGTATGCCATAAAGATGTATGAGAATAGTCCCCCAGTTAACGCTGAGAAGATTACCAACATAATAAATCCAGCAAACGCACTACGCATTGCCACAGATTGAGTAGCAAAAGCTAACACAAACCATAGAATGAAACCTACGATAGTTGCACCGTAACTAAAACTAACATGGTACATTCCACCCATTAGGTAAGCAACAATTCCAGAAATTAATACTGAAAGGGTCATCCATCCATATGTTTTGGTTAAAAATTTATTCATACCGAAAGCATCGTTTACTAAACGACGTCCAGCTTGATCATAGTTATTCATATTATCCATAAACCTCCTTGTTTACGATGTGTTAGAAGTATTCTACCAGAATCGCAAGAAACTACAAGTCTTTAATTCATGTTATTTGTTACATCATTCAACAAGTTTTCGTAAATTCTTTCGTACTTTTGAATATCTCCAGCACCCATGAATACGACAACAGCATCATGATATTCCAATAATGGAGACATGTTTTCAGCCTCAATTAAACCACCATTTTTGGTGATTTTATTGGCTAAATCAGCACTTGAAATCTTACCAGACTTTTCGCGTGGTGAACTGTAAATCTTAGTAATGTATACGTCGTCAGCCTTGTTTAGACTCTTAGCAAAATCATCTAAGTAGGCGATTGTACGACTAAATGTGTGTGGTTGGAATACCGCAATAATCTTCTTATTTGGATATTCTTGTCTTGCAGCATCAATAGTTGCATCGATTTCAGATGGGTGGTGAGCATAGTCATCAATAATTGTCATATCAGCAACTTTTCTTTGAGCAAAACGTCTCTTAACTCCCTTGAAAGTCT
The DNA here is from genome assembly GCF_019656215.1 of Apilactobacillus zhangqiuensis. Lineage (GTDB taxonomy): Bacteria > Bacillota > Bacilli > Lactobacillales > Lactobacillaceae > Apilactobacillus > Apilactobacillus zhangqiuensis. The sequence continues at coordinate 42,883 of NZ_BPLK01000003.1, read as the reverse complement.
CAAGTTCGCGTTGAACTTCATCCAAGTTGTCGTGTTCGAAGTATGAAACAGCAATAACTGCTAATGCGTTTAACACGTTGTGTTCACCATATAAGTGAATTTGGAAATGACCAAGTTTTTCACCCTTGTATTCAACATCAAATTCCGAACCTGAAGTACTCTTAACTACGTTAACAGCTCTAAAGTCATCGTCTTCTCTAGTACCGTAGTAGTAGATTGGAACATCAGCTTTAATGTCTCTTAAGTTTTCGTCATCTCCCCAAGCAAAGATACCTTTCTTTGTTTGGTTAGCGAAAGTTTGGAATGCACTCTTAACATCTTCGATACCTGTGTAGTAATCAGGGTGATCAAAATCAATGTTAGTCATAATTGCGTAATCTGGACTAGTTGCTAAGAAGTGACGACGGTATTCATCAGCTTCGTAAGCGAAAAATCTAGCATTTGGCACACCTTTACCAGTACCATCACCGATTAAATAATCAGTGGGTGCAATTCCTGATAATACGTGAGCTAGTAAACCAGTTGTACTTGTCTTACCATGGGCACCACAAACACCAATACTAGTGTGACCTTTAATCATTTCACCTAAGAATTCATGGTATCTAAATACTGGTAGTCCCATTTCTCTTGCTTTTCTAATTTCGGGTTGATCATCTGTAAATGAATTTCCTGCAATTACAGTCAAACCTTCTTTAATATTATCTACGTTAAAAGGGAGTACTTTGATTCCCGCTTGTTCTAGACCAACTTGAGTAAATGTGTATTTATCAATGTCTGAACCTTGTACTTCGTATCCTCTATCTTTAAGGATTCTTGCCATTGCCGACATTCCTGTACCTTTAACACCGACAAAGTGATATATCTTCTTTGCATCCATAATTAAATGCTCCTTTTATCTCTCATTAATCTTATAATATCAGATTTGAGCTGATATGGCGCCCTTTTTTTAAATATTTAACTTTTTGTAATCACTTTCAGTCAAATATACATCTCTTGGTTTGGAGCCATGTTGACCTGATACATAATTATGCTTCTCCAATTCGTCGATCAAACTAGCAGCTCGATTATATCCAATTGAGAAGACTCTTTGTAGTTTTGATGTAGATACAGTCTCTTCATTGGAAATATATTCCAAAACATCTGGCATCAATTCATCTTGTTGTTCAACCTGGTTAACACTCTTCAATAATGAATCTGGTTGGAAAGCGTACTTAGGTTCGCCTTGTTTTCTTACTTCACCGGTTACTCTTTCGATTTCATCGTTAGTGACAAATGTACCTTGTAAACGAGCGGATTGACTTGCCCCATTTCCTAAGTACAACATATCACCTTTTCCAAGTAATCGTTCGGCACCGGCTGTATCAATGATTGTTCTTGAATCGACTTGACTGGATACCATGAAGGCAACACGGGTTGGAATATTATTTTTGATTGTACCAGTAATAATATCCACACTAGGTCTTTGAGTTGCAACAATCAAATGAATCCCTGCAGCTCTGGCCTTTTGGGTGATTCTAACGATATAATCTTGCACTTCGTTAGAAGCTACCATCATCAAGTCAGCCAACTCATCAATTACAATCAAGATGTATGGCATCTTCTTGGTGTATTCACCAGTTTTTTCAGCCATTTGATTGAATTGCTCAATGTTTCTTGCTCCCGCAGCAGCAAGCTTTTCATATCTTTCATCCATTTCCTTAACAGACCACTTCAAAGCAGCTGATGCTTGCTTCGGATCTGAAATAACCGGTGAAAGTAAATGTGGCAACTTATCATAAGGAGCCATTTCAACGGCCTTAGGATCAATTAAAATCATCTTCAATTGAGCTGGTGTTGCTTTGTATAGAAGTGAAATTAATAAACTGTTTAAGAAGACACTCTTCCCAGAACCAGTCGCCCCAGCGATTAAACCATGAGGCATCTTACTCAAATCAGTCATTTGTGGCTTACCTGTCAAATCAACACCTAAAGCCACAGTAAGTGGTTTATCTGTCTTTTCAAACTGTGGTGTATCTAAGACTTCAGATAGTCTAACTGGTCGTGGTTTTGGATTAGGAATTTCAATTCCCACTGTTGTTTTTCCAGGAATTGGTGCTTCAATTCTAATGTCCTTAGCAGCTAATGCTAACTTCAAGTCATCGGTTAAATTAGTAATTTTACTTACTTTAACACCTAGTTGAAGTTTGATTTGGAACTGTGTAACAGTAGGACCATTTGTCCAATCAACAACATTAGCATCGACGTTAAATGCACTAAGTGTTTCATCCAAAATTTCAGCTTGATTTTCAATCCAGTCATCCATTGAACCATCTTCAAATTCATCAGATGGTTCCAATAAATCCATAGAGGGAAATTGGTATTCCTTATCGTCATAGTCAGCTGAAACGCTTTCGTCATGATGATATACCTCTTCATAATCGTCGGAATCAGTTGAATCATCATCGTTATCAGATTGTACAGATGGACGATTGTTAAAGATAGACAAATCCTTTTGCACATTTTGTTCTTGGTTCAAAATGGATGCTAATGAATGTCCTAAACCATGATTTTCAATATTTCTCTTTTCATGATTTGGTTCGTCAACATTTTCTTCATCCTTATTGTCTACATCAGATTCTGTTTCTGTTGCGGTTTCTTCCGCATCATCTGAATCTAAACTATCTTCTATATTTTCAGAAGTAGTGTATTGACCGTAATTATCATCTACTGATGAAGAATCTTTCAAATCAGCTTGTGAGGACAATTCACCATTATCTAAGGTTGAGTAACTGTCTTCATTCGATTCTTCACCAACATAGTCATCATCTTCATCTTCTGGTTCTGATTGTTTATCAACGTCGTGATTCACCATCCCCATAAACTTATCAAATGAAGACTGGTTAGATGAACTACTTTGTTCAGCGCTTTGTTGTACTTCATCACTTGAACTTTGAATCGAATCAGCAACGGTATCCTCTACAGAAACTGTTTCACTGTCAGATACGGTTGGACCTTGTGCATCAGCCTCACTTTCAGCTGCCTTACTTCTATCAATGTAAGGAGTTGAATATGGCTCTGACTCTATGTCGTTAAATTCTTTGATTGATTGCTTATCAACTGCATCAGCTTGGCTAGTAGCAATTGATTCGTCGTCAGAAGTAGCAAAATCTTCTCTATCCAAATCAATAGCACCAGTAACATCGCTAGTCATTCCAATCAATTCTTCATCATGTCGATCAAGTTGATTCATAATCTTTCTGAATTTACTTGAAGTTTCGTTTTGGTAGAATTGAACCTTTGAGCCGCTGGTTGAATTATGACTAGGTTTAAAAGCGGCAGCCCTCTTAGCAATTGGATTATCTCTATTAAGTAAAAGATAATCATCAGAATTATTATTTTGTCTTACAGTTGTATCTCTATTAGTTCGGGATTCACTTTTATTAGACTTATTATTATGTTTTAATTCGTTGTTTTTACCTAAAACGTTATATTTACGGTAAAAAGCAGGTCCGTCATAGTGTTCCATTCAAGCGTCATCCTTAATCTAAAAATTTATGTATAAAGGAGATAAATCTCCTATTTTTGCTTATTTTGAAAATAATGTGTCAGCCTTATCAAAATCAAAAGCTTCCCCAACTTCTTGATAATCATTAGGTAAAATCAAAGCACCTGGTCTTTGTGGTGCGTTTGGAATCAATAGTTCACGACCTGAACAAATCATTCCGTTACTTTCTTCACCCTTTAACTCACCAGGCCAAATAATTAGACCATCAGGCATCATTGCACCAACTTTAGCAACAACAACCTTAATGTCTTCTTGCATGTTTGGAGAACCACTAACGATTTGTAGAGTCTTTCCATCATTAATTTCAGTTTCAGTAATCTTTAGGTGGTCAGACTTAGGATGTTCTTTAACAGATTTTACATATCCCACAACAAACTTTGGATCAGTATCCAATTCAATAGTGTCCTTAATTTCATTATCAGATAATGACTTGTTTAGGGCATCTAAATCTTCTTGAGTTAAGGTAACTTCACCGTTTACGTCCTTTAGACGAGGTAGTACTTCAGAAGCATCAGTGAAGTTAAAACCAGTAACGTGATCATTTTCTGAATCAGAAATTCTTACAATATTACCAATTTGTTCTACCTTTTGTTCTTTCGCGTCTTCATCCAAGATGACAACTAAGATGTCACCAGTTTGTTTTGGGTTATAACTTGCAATTAACATTAAATCTTACCTTCCACATATTAATTATTATAGAGAATCGATAAATTCTTCTACTTGTTTCTTTGTTTTTCTATCTTTATTTACATAACGGCCAATTTCTTCACCGTTTTCAAATGCAACGAAGCTTGGAATACCAAAGATTGCTAAATCAGCAGCTAAATCAATGTTTTGGTCACGATCAACTGCAATAAATTTGTAATCAGGGTATTCTGCTTCAATTTCTGGCATTGCTGGCTTAATAAATGAGCAATCAGGACACCAGTCAGCTGAGAAGAATAGCATGTACTTGCCATCGCTAACGGTCTTCTTTAATTCATCTAAGTTCATTGTTGGTAATTGTTCCATGTTTATTCACTCCAATTATTTTTTCTTTATTATAACTTATTTCTTGTTATTTTCGATGCAGTTTGATTATAAATTTGAATGTAATATAATGTATCCTATACAAAAAGGATGTGATATATCATTAAGTCTAGAAATGCAATCGTTTCAACCCTTGCCATTGGAGTTATCGGCACTAGTGTTTTAGTTGCTAAGAAGATTAAGCAAGAAAAACATATTAAAAAAATTAACCTACAAATAACTCATGCAAAAAATACTCTAAACAAGAGCAAAGTTTACGGTAGCTGGGTTATGAAAAAGAATAACAATAAAGATTACGTTGGCGCTATCAACGTCTTAGAAAACGATGAAATAATTGAACGATACTTTGAAATTAATTCTAACTATCAATTCAAATGGATTAACGACCTACGAGAAGACTATTAATTTAGTCTTCTTTTTTATTGAAGTAAGCAACAATCTTGTAGATTGGACCCTTACTACTAAACTTGTGTTCATATTCAGTTTCAACATTATCTTCAATGTATTCACTATTGTGTAAATCAAGTGATAATAAGTCGAAGTACATTCCGTAATTATTGAAAGTAACTACTGAATATTCAAATAAGCCACGATTGTCTGTCTTGAAAACAACAGGTGCATCTTCTTTTAGGATTGCCTTGTAACTGTCTAAGAAAGTTGGTGATGTAAGTCTTCTCTTTGCATGACGCTTCTTTGGCCATGGATCTGAAAAGTTTAAATAAACAGTGTCAATTTCATGCTTACCGAAGAAAGTATCGACACCTGCACCATCGGTATGAACCAATTGTAAGTTTGGTAAATCAGCTTCAACTACCTTTTTCAAAGCAATCGCAATAACTGTTTTTTGAATTTCAATTCCTAAAAAGTTAACTTCAGGATGTTTCTTAGCCATTTCAACAATGAATTGACCCTTCCCTGTTCCAATTTCAATATGAATTGGTTGTTTCTTTTCGAAACGTTGTGACCATTTACCAATCCAATTTTCAGGATCAGTAACAATGTATTTTTGGTTATCCTTGATGTAACCGTCTGCCCATGGCTTATTTCTAACTCTCACGAATTATCCTCCTCATAAAAAATAGCCAAAACCAAGGTTTTGACTAATTAAATCTGCCAAATGTTCTAATTTTATTCTGTAACCTATTTTACTGGCTTTTTAATAGCTACGTCAAGCAACATCAATAATTTGAACTGGCTTTTCTTATTTTCTTTGGTACATAAATTTTAATCAATAATATCCATTCAATCACTAAAATCAAAAATAGTATTAGAGATGCTATTAAATTAAACATAAAAATTGATCCAATCATCAAGACGATAATCACTAAAATCATTATCTTGCCAATTACATTGGTGAATGATTTTATTTGTTGTTCAAAACTAATTGGATATAAAGAAGTAAATACATTGTCTTCAAAATTAGTGAAGTATGGAATAAGTTGAAAAACAATTAAATACATAAATAGGACTGCAATTAAAATGACCATCCATTCAAGTTTGACTGCTCCAATAATAATTGCTCCTAGAATAGAAACTCGCGTTAATAGCCCGCTAATTTCTTTATCTCTAACGATTCCTCTTGAATATAAAACCGAGTAAACATCATTGTTAAATATCTTGAATAATGAATCAAGATAGCTACGTCTCTTAACTGCCCCTTGCATGTTCTCAACATCGGTAAACATATTGAAGAAACGATTCAAACTGTTTTCATGGCTTTCCGTCTTTTCGATAACTATTTGCCAATTAATGCTTTGTTTTTGCAATTTCGCAACCATCACATGTGATAGAACTAACAGTAATATGCTAATAGCAACACCAATATAGGCGTTAGCATAGATTGTTATTAAGATGGCAATTAGTGGCATGATCAATCGATAGCATAGTTTGGCGCTAAAGAGATTATCTTCATGATGGTAATTATCAACCATTTGAAAGTTCAAAACCACCATCTTTAAAATTATCATGACTAATAAAAACATCACAACTAAAGCGAGACTAGTAGTAATCATCGCTTTTTCAATAAATGGAATCATCACAAACCAAGAAACAATTTGAACAATCACCGCTAAAGATGTTGAATATCTTAATCCACTTCGTTGAAAAGCAAAAAATTCTTTTTCTTTCGGTAACCAAAAGACGAAATCAGCTCTTTTAACAAAGGTGACTAGACTATTCAATTGAATGATTACTAATAACAGTAGGACTAAAACGATTTTTTCCCACCATTGGCCTGCTCTAAGATGTTTAATAAACATCGCGTATTGATATCCAATTCCACCGATGATAAACATTAATGCTATCACAAAGAAATCATTAAATACATATCTTAAATACTTAGACATTTGCGTAAAATGGGATTGCAAACGCTGATTAAATAGGCTATTCATTATTTTCTTCCTTTGCAAGAGTCAAATAAATATCATTTAAAGAACTATCTTTACTACCAAATTCTTCTTGTAGTTTTTGAATGTTTCCTTCTGTTCTGATTTGCCCATTGTGAATCAAAACAAAGCGATCACAAAATCTTTCTGCTGTATCCAAAACGTGAGTAGACATTAAAATACTGCTACCCTTTTTCTTTTGCTCTTCAATTAAATTAAGCAAATCGTTTACCGCAACAGGATCTAACCCTAAGAAAGGTTCATCAATAACGAATAGCTTGGCATTTGTGATAAATGCACACAAAATCATTACTTTTTGACGCATTCCCTTTGAAAAATTAACCGGGAACCATTCTAGTTTGTTTTCTAATCTAAACATCTTTAACATTCTATTGGCATCTTCCCAAGCAGCTTGTTCATCTAAATCATAAGCCTTAATGGTAGTTTCAATGTGTTCTCTCAACGTTAATTCTTTGTATAAAACCGGAAATTCCGGAATGTAGGCAATTTGTTTCTTATATTTTTCAATATCATCTTGCATTGCGATTTCATTAATCTTAATTGATCCTGAAAAAGGTTTTAACAATCCAATGATATGATTGATTGTGGTTGACTTCCCTGCACCATTTAAACCGATTAAACCGACTAGTTCACCGTCTTTTACATCAAATGATACATCCTTTAGGACTGGAATTCGTGAGTATCCACCCACTAAATTATCCACTTGTAATGACACGGAATATCACCCCTATGAAATTTATTAAACTCAATTATATCACAAGTTCCTTTAAGCTTAATTTATGTTAATATGTATATAATCACAGTAATATCAAAGAAAGGAAGAATAATATGAGTGATTGTGTATTCTGCAAAATAATTAATGGTGAAATCCCAAGCTACACTATTTACGAAGATGAATATGTGAAAGCTTTCTTAGATATTTCACAAGCTACACCTGGTCACACTTTGGTTGTCCCAAAGAAACATGTTGCCAATATCTACGAATATGACGAAAAACTTGCTGAACAAGTATTTTCAAGAATTCCAAAGATTGCAAGAGCTATTCAGAAATCAGCCCCTGACATTCTAGGAATGAATATCGTAAACAACAACGGTGAATTGGCTTACCAATCTGTGTTCCATTCACATTTCCACCTTATTCCAAGATATAGTGAAAACGATGGCTTTTCTATGAGCTTTCAAGACAACTCAGATAAGTACAATGAAGAAGCTTTTGAACAAATTAAAGCAAATATTATTAATTCATTGGAGGAATAAGCATGATTAAATCAATGCTAAAGCTACTAGGATTGTCTGCAGCTGGTTTGGCTACTTACTTGTACGTGACTAAACGTGATCCAAAGGAATTTGCCAATAGCGTTTATTCATCTACTAAGGATAAAGTTAACGGTGTTTCTAACGTTTTAGATCAAAAGAAAAAATTAACTGCTAACATCTCCAAATTGCAAGACGAAGTTAGCAAGTCACAGCCTACCATTGAAGCTATGCAAAGAGACATTGATGAATATCAATTTAAAATTAATCCACACGTAGACTTAATTAACCAAAGAATTAATAACATCACTAAATAAATTTAAAAATTTCTTAAGTTTTTTTGTGATAAAATTTACTATGTGTTAACGTAAAACTATCAGTAAATGATAGACAAAATAAAGAAATGGATGTGTATTACATTATGAATAAAAAAGTTCTAGTTGGACTTGCCGGTGCACTACTAAGTGTTTCATTAGTTGCCTGTGGTGATAAGACTGTTGCCGTTACTAATGGTGGTAAGATTACCCAAAGCGAATACTACAGTAGCATGAAGAACACTTCAAACGGTAAACAAGTTCTACAACAAATGATTTTAGACAAGGTATTGAACAAGGAATATGGTAACAAGGTTTCTTCATCAGAAGTTAACGCTCAATACAACCAATACAAGAGTCAATATGGTTCAGAATTTGAAACTTTACTTGAACAACAAGGTTTAACTACTACCAGTTTCAAGAACCAACTAAAATCTAACCTACTTCTAAAGGCAGCTGTTAGAGCAAACATTTCATACTCAAATGCTGACCTAAAGAAACAATTTAAGACTTACGAACCAAAGGTTACTGTTAACGAAATTTTAGTATCTGACAAGAAGACTGCTGAAAAGGTTATTTCAGAACTTAAGGATGGTAAGAACTTCTCAGATCTTGCTAAGAAGTACTCAAAAGACACTTCAAACAAGAACAATTCAGGACGTTTAACTCCATTTGATAACACTGATTCAAGCATCGATTCAGCATTTAGAAAAGCCGCTTACAAGCTATCAAACGGTGAATACACTAAGACACCTGTTAAGACTCAATACGGATACCAAATCATCCAAATGGTTAACCACCCTAAGAAGGGTTCATACAGTGACCACATCAATGATTTAAAGGATCAAATCGCTACTTCTAAGATGAGCGATAGCACTACTCTAAAGAGCGTTGTAACTAAGGTTCTTAAGAATGGTGGAGTTGAAATTAAGGATAAGGACTTACAAAACATCCTATCATCATACTTAACTGACTCATCAAGCAGTAAATAATAATTAAAAAAAGACTCCGGATTTTTCCGGAGTCTTTTTTTATTGCTCGTTTAAATTTAATATCGCTTTATCTTCAACTAATTTCAAAATATCAGAATCACAAGTAACGTAAATCACCTGCATTGTTTCACTAATACGTTCTAATAGTTTAATTGCATTGCCAGTTCTTTGTTGGTCAAACTCTGTTAATCCATCATCAATAATTAAAGGTAAACGGTAGTCTCTACCAAAAACAACAGATAATGACAAGATTAGTGCAAGGTATAGTTGTTCAATTGTTCCTCTGGATAATTCCCCAGCATCAAATTGAACCTTATCATCCCTCGTCACCTTTAGCTTACTTTTATAGTATGTAATTCCTGTGTATCTGTTATCAGTCAAAATAGCAAAGAATTCTTTTGCTTTTGATTCAAACAATGGAATTCTATCTGCAGTTGCAATATTCAACGATTCATCAATCCATGAATTAGCTAATTTCATACTCATCCATTGATCAACCATGTCATTGATTTCTGCTTCTAGATTTCTTTGCTTTTGAACTAATTCATTATAAGTCCCGTCCGCAATTACATGTTTTAACTGAATATTTAAACTCTCTAGGTGTTGAGAATTATTTAGCAATGATTGCTTTTCAGTAGTCATTTCTGCATTAAAATCGTTTAACTTGCTACTTAGTTCTTCAAGGTCTTTAAATGCACTCAGAGCTTTAACGTCATCTTCTGTGATTTGATTCTTAACGTTTTGTAATTGTGCCTCTTTGATTGAGTGCTTTCTTTGTTCTTCAACAACCTCTTTGAATTCATCACCATTATCAACTTTTCTTGTTTCCAAGAATTCAGCGTATTCCTTCTTATACTGAATTTGTTTATCAATTAATGCTGACTTTTGTTGCAAGTAATTTTGTAATTGATTGTTGTTACGTAAGTTAATTGCATTTTCCTCATTCATTTTATTTAAATGAGTACGAATTTGGGAAAGTTGATTATCAAACGAATCATTAACGTTAAGGCCGCTAAATACTCGTTGCCATTCAGCAAAGTATGATTTTAGACCTTCGTTTAATTGATTCATTTCATCTTCATACTTGGCCTTTTGATTATTATCCTGAGTCTTACGAGCTAAGTACTTTTGTTCAGATAGCCAATCATCCACGTTTTCAGCATTAAAGGAGTATTTATTACCATAATATAATAATTGGTTATTTAATTCGTCCCGTTTTTGATTAGAATTACTATCTTCGTTTTTCTTAAACTTAACGGATCCGGTATAAATTCCACTGAGCAGTAATACAATAATTCCTAATACCTTCATTACACCCGGTAGTACTGTAAGTAATGCAATTCCCACAATTAGACCAATAATACCAATAATGGAAATACCACTAGATGATTTTGTCTTAGTGGATTGAAGCATCTCAATTTGTTGTCTAATGTCTCCAACGGCGGAAATATCATCCCTATTAGCAATTACTTGCTGTCTATCCTGACGATTGATTTCATTAATCATTGATTGGTTAACGCTTAATTGATTAATTTGTTCGTTAACTTTAGAGAATGATTGAACCAATTTATCAATTTCATTTTTATGATTATTAAAACTTTGCAAATCAGCGTCATCATTCATGGAATCATTTAATTGATTAATTGATTTTTCAATACTATCAATTTGTTGATTGATTAGGAATAACTGGTTAGTTAATTCGTTAAACTCTTTAACGTCGTTATCGGAAAAACCGTCTTTAAATTCAAAGTTATTTTGTTTTAATGATGATAACTGCTGGTAAACTGGCCAAAGCTGTTTGAAGTGATTTAGCTCTGTAACTTTCTTTTCTAAATCGTTTGCCTTTTGTTTAGATTGATTAATGGCTGCTTCTAAAGCATTCTTTTGACTAATCAATTGATTATAATCTTTTAAACTATTCTTGCTTTCGGCGATTCGATCTAATAAAACGTCGTACTCTTTAAGTTTTTTGTTCAAAGGTGGCTTACGTCCGGTTGGCGCGTATAAGTCTTTGGCTTCCTTATCAAACTTATCGCGTAACTCTAACCATTGATCACTACCGACAAAACCAACCTTTTGAATTCGACTCACTAATTCATTCTTACTTAACTTAGAGATTTGCTTGATATCTAAATCACCAAAATAAAATAATTGTTCAAATGTATCACGATCGATTGGTCCCACAATCTTATCCAAAATATCATTTGCGGTTTGCATATCATTATCAACATCATAAATGGAAAGTTCCCCACCGTGTGTTCCTGCAATCCTGGTTAGAATAAAATGACGATTATCATCAGTGGTAATTGTTAGTTTTCCACCATAAGACTTGGTATCTCTTGGAATATATTGTTCATAAGAACTACCACGCCCATCAACGTATCCGAATAAAATGCCTTCAATCAAACTAAGTAAAGTTGTTTTTCCAGCTTCATTATTACCAAAAATAATTTGGAGATTGTCGTCATTAAAGTCAAAGGTTACATCATGCCACTTTCCATAGCCCAGTACTTCTAACTTATTAATCTTCATCAGAATCCTCCTTTCCACCTAATAATTTCATTTTGGTTTGTTCCATTAATGCATCTTTAGAATCATCCAAATGTTGCGCAATAAAATCATACTTACGTAATGACTTAGAAACTGAAATAATTTCACCTTCTGAGAACACTTTAGCTTGTGCCTCATCCCAAATATCTTGGTCAATTGATGACATTTTTTGATTATCACTTAATCGAACGTTAATTTCATAAATCCAGGCATTTAACTGTTCATAGTCCTTACTCAATGCATTTGTAACTCGATATTCTAAATCTTGTCTTTGTCCGTCAGAAATTGGACTATTCAAAATGATATTTAGACTAATCAATTGCATATTTTCATACTTATTCCCGATAAGAACTTGTAAAATATGATTTTTAGCACTTTCAACGTCGACGAAGTCCATATTCATATCAATTGTTAACCAATCAATTGAAGATGTCGCATGAAAAGTTGCTTCCAACTTTCCAGTAGAATCATCAACCAATAAGTATCCTTTATCACCTGGTTCATTCTTATGTCTTCCTTGAATATTACCTGAGTAAAAAACTAATGGATTTTCATTTAATTGTTGGCGTTTGTGAATATGGCCTAATGCCCAGTAGTCATATTTCTTACCTATAAGGTCTTCTAATGAAAATGGAGCATAATGATCCCCCGTTTGCTCCAAACCACCGTGTAGCATCCCTATTTGCACATCTACATCACTTTTAACAGGATATTCGTCTATCTTCTTATCGGTAATCCATTTATTAGCGTAACTAAAACCGGTAATAGCAATTTTTTTACCATCTAAAGTAAATGTTTTAGTTTCAACATCATTACCAAAAACATGAACGTTCTTCGGAAAAGATACGGATTCCTTTTGCATATCAAAGTAGTCATGATTTCCATAAATCATATATACATCAATATTGTTTTCATCTAGTTTTTGCATTTGTGATTGAAAAAAATCATAGGTTTTGGGTGTTTGATTATCTCGATCAAACAAGTCACCGGCCAATAATACGAAATCAACATCATATTCAATGGCATCATTTACAATTCTTTCAAATGATTTAAAGGTAGATTCATATATTTGTTTCCATAATCCATTTGGAGTTTCGTCATTTTTCAACCCTTTGAACGGGCTTTCCAAATGTAAATCAGCGGCATGAATAAATTTCAATTTAACTACTCCTTTAACTAAAAAACGTCGTATCACTTAATAACAATGATACGACGTTTTATATTAATTGGTCAATTTAGTCTCCAACAAATTTCTTGGCATCATTCCACCAATTACTTGCGTTTTTCTTTAAATTGTCCCAACCCTTACCAAGGCTCTTAGATACCTTGTGGGCTCCATCAGAAAGGCTATCCCATAAACCAGAATCAGAAGAACTACTTGAAGACTTCTTTTCTTGGGAATCCATATATGCAGCATCCTTAACACTAAAGTCATTATTTCCTGTAGTTGGTAGGATTTGTTGAAGTTCTGTCTTGAATAATGGACCTACTCCAGTACCACTTAGGTTTTCCAAGTGATGACCAGCATTGGTATTATCAAAACCTTCCCAGGTTGCAACAACAACTTTAGGGGTGTAACCAATAATCCATTTATCTCTCGTAGCATCTGAATCACCTGTATTATCGGCTTCAGTACTACCAGTTTTTCCGGCGATTGAATATCCACTTGGTTTAGCGGAGGCTCCAGTACCGTTATCAAAGACACCTAACATCATGCTAGTCATTTGGTTAGCAACATCCTTTGACATTACCTTCTTAGAAGTTACTGATTCATTGTTAACAATTACATTTCCAGAGGAATCAACAATCTTTCTAATGTAATGAGGTGTTGTCATGTTACCTTCATTTGCAAATGCGGTGTAAGCACCTGCCATTTGTTGAGGTGATACACCTGATGACAAACCACCTAAAGCTAAAGCCAAGTTCTTATCCTTCTTTTGCACGGGTAGCCCAAACGATTTAACAGATTCATATCCCTTGTCCACACCAATCTTATGAAGCAACCAAACTGCTGGTGCGTTCATACTTTGTGCTAATGCAGTGTACATAGGAACTGTTCCTGTATATACATTGTTATAGTTTTCTGGTGTGTACTTATTAGAACCATATGACGTTTTCTTATTTTGAAGCGTGTCATTATAGTTATAACCGCTTTCCAATGCTGGAGTATAAACGGCTAATGGCTTAATGGTTGAACCTGGTTGACGTTTAATCTGTGTAGCACGGTTGTACCCACGGAAAACGTGTTGACCACGTCCACCAACCACAGCTGTTACTCCACCAGTTGCTGGGTTTAACGCAATCGATGCGGCTTGAACCTTAGTACCATCAGAAGCGTTACTTGGGAAGTTGCTATCATTAGCAAAATCATCTTGCATACTATTTTGTTGATCTTGATTTAACGTTGTATAAATCTTGTATCCTCTATTCATAATATCTGATTCGGATAATCCATATTTATTAATCGCTTCATCAATTACTGCATCAAAATAATATGGGTATTTATAACCACTTTTGTACTGGTAGGTATTCTTTACTTGGATTGATGTCTTCTTTAGCTTATTTGCTTCTGATTGACTAATCTTATTGTTGTCAGCCATCAATTGTAGAACGACATTTCTTCTATCCAATGCTAATTTAGGATGATCTACAGGATTGTATGCACTTGGATTCGTCAACATTCCTGCAAGTACAGCAGCATCTTGAACAGGTAAATCCTTAGCATTCATTCCAAAGTAACGTCTTGATGCATCTTCAACACCATAAACCCCATTACCAAAATAAGAATTGTTCATGTACATGGTTAAAATTTCGTTTTTGCTATATACATTTTCAACCTGAATGGATAAGAATAATTCTTTCAATTTACGACTAAACGTTTGTTGTTGAGTCAAATAAGCATTCTTCACCAATTGTTGAGTTAGTGTACTCCCACCACCACTAATATAGTCACGATGCATGATCTTGTTCTTGACCATTAATAGCATGGCACGACCAAATCCTTTAACGGAAAAACCGTGTTCTTTGTAGAAGTTTCTATCTTCAGTTGACAAAATCGCATTGGGAATATTTGATGATATATCCTTAAATCCGACGTATGTTCCTTTTTGAGAATAGATTTTACCGGCCTTTTTATTATTGCCATCGTAAATAACGGTAGATTGTTCCAAAGATGACTGCAAGTCTTGAACATGCGTAGTCTTAGCAACAAATGTGCAATAAGCACTCATTACAAAAAACAGTAATAAAAACGTCACGATAATCCAACGAGTTAGTTGATATCGGTGCCAAATCTTTTTAAAAGCACTTTTTGGTTTTTTATCATTTTTCATCTAGTATGATTACTCCTTCACTGAGATGATATTAATACTATTTTAACCCAAATCAACTCTAATTGGTAAAATAAAAACAGATTTAACTAATTGTTAAATCTGTTTTCTTTAATTACATTGCGTCTGGAGCCTTAACACCAAGTAGTCTTAGTGATTCCTTTAGAACGATTGATACTGATTTAACTAATGCTAAACGAGCATCTTTTTGTTCATCATCATCTAAAATCTTAGTGTGAGCGTAGTACTTGTTAAATGACTTAGCAAGTCTTAATGAGTATTTGGCAATAACTGAAGGTTCAAATTCATCACAAGCCATCTTAACTCTTGCTGGGAAGTCATTTAGTAACTTAATAACATTCCATGATTCTGCATCATTAAGCTTCTTGTCAACGTTTGAGAAGTCAATGTCACCGGCTTTACGTAGGATACTTTCAGCACGTGCACGAGCGTATTGTACGTATGGTCCAGTTTCCCCTTCAAAACGTAATTGATCTTCTAGGTTAAAGTCAATGTTGTTAATCTTTTCATTCTTCAAGTCACCAAAGACGATGGCACCAACACCGACTTCTTTTGCAACTTCTTCCTTGTTAGGAAGATCTGGGTTCTTTTCTGCAATTTGTTTCTTAGCAATTGCAATTGATTCGTTCAACACTTCGTCCAATAGGATGATACGACCTGAACGAGTTGATAGTTTCTTACCATTTACAGTAATTAAACCGAATGGAATGTGGTGTAGATTCTTAGCTGAAGGAACACCCATTTCCATTAATACAGCCTTCAATTGTTTGAAGTAGTAAGTTTGTTCTGAACCAACAACGTATAGGTTCATAGCTGGATGGTAAGTTTGGTCACGGTAGATTGCAGTAGCAATATCTCTAGTGATGTATAGTGAAGCACCATCACTCTTTAAGATTAAAGCAGGGTTTAAATCGTATTTTTGAAGATCAACGATTGTAGCACCTTGTGACTTGCTTAATAATCCTTTTTCTTGTAGTGAGTCAACAACGTCTTGTAGCTTATCGTTGTAGAATGCTTCACCATTGTAAGTATCAAAAGTAATACCTAACTTGTCATAGATTTCCCC
The DNA here is from genome assembly GCF_019656215.1 of Apilactobacillus zhangqiuensis. Lineage (GTDB taxonomy): Bacteria > Bacillota > Bacilli > Lactobacillales > Lactobacillaceae > Apilactobacillus > Apilactobacillus zhangqiuensis. Next base: position 26,379 of record NZ_BPLK01000003.1, on the reverse strand, counting down.
AAAGGCTTCAAGTGATACTTCTCTGAACCATTTCCATAGTTTAGTTGCTTGTTCATCACCATTTTCTAGCTTTCTGAACCAATCTCTAGCAACATCATCTAGTTCAGGTTGTTCCTTATCAATCTTGTGGAACTTAACATAGTATTTAACTAAGTTATTGATAGGATCTTTTTTAACATCTTCTTCATTACCCCACATTAAGTATGCTGTGATTAATTTACCAAATTGAGTTCCCCAGTCACCCAAGTGGTTATCCTTAATAGGGTTGTATCCATTTTTACGCAAGATTTCGGCAACAGAATTACCAATAACAGTAGATCTTAAGTGACCCATTGAAATTGGCTTTGCAATGTTTGGTGAAGACATATCGATGGTTACGTTACCACCCTTACCATCTTCGTTTTGACCGTAGTTTTCCTTTTGGCCTAAAACAGCAGATAATACATCTTCACTGAAGTTAGACTTATCTAGGAAGAAGTTAACGTATGGTCCAGCAGCTTCAACATGGTCAAATGAACTTTGATCAACCTTTTCTACTACATCAGCAGCAATTTGTTGAGGTGCCTTTCTAAACTTTTTAGCTAAAATAAATGTAGGGAAAGCTAAATCACCCATTTTTGAATCTTTAGGTCTTTCAATTTTTGGTAGAATGTCTTCTACAGATAGTTCGTTATCTAATGCTTTTGAAAGAGCATTAGCAACTAATTCTTTGTTTTCCATTATCCAAAACCTCCATAAATATATAAAAAGTCTCTTACAATATTAATAATTGTAAGAGACGGAATAACCCGCGGTACCACTCTATTTGATATAAAATATCCGCTTTATTATTTAATTAATCATAATTCTAAAAAGTGCGAATTCAACATACCCTAATCATCGGCTCTCACCAAATCCGATGTCGCTTGTTATTGGAATATGTCTACTAGTCTTTTATTATAGAACAGTATCTGTCGGTTTATGCGACAAAGCGGGTAACGGGAATCGGACCCGCGACCTGAGCTTGGGAAGCTCATATTTTACCACTAAACTATACCCGCAGATACAAAAATATTATATCACACGTTACAATTTTTGGTAAGTTTGTTAAGCTGTTTTTTTCTTTGATGGTTTAGCAACTTTCTTGCTAACAACCGCACGCTTATTATATTCATTAACGACGATGCCATCTTCTTCATGGTGTTCGTCGATAAAGACCATTACTGAATTTTCGTATACTTTTTCAATTGTTCCAGCAAAGTCATGTTTTAAATAACCGAATCTAGGTGCAGAAACGTGGTCGCCAATTTGTAATTCTTTTGGTTCAGCCATCTTTTTGCCTCCTTAATAAAAAATAACGCGGTATTGATAATATCAAAACGCGTTATTAATATCAAGGTATTTTTTTAGAAAATATTAATCTCTCCTAATTACTGATTAATCGCTGATTTCGCGAGTTTTTTGATTAATATAATCTGCTGAAGCTTGAAGTTGTTTTTGTTCCTTTTCAGGAAGATCTAAATCGATTTGTTTTTCAATTCCATTTCGTCCAATAATGGCTGGATAAGATAGGTATGTACCGTATTCTTCGCGGTAGTTGGACACTGCTAATTCTGTTTTAGCATCTTGTAAAACAATTTCAGCTAACTTAACAGCTGAAGCTGAAATAGCGAAATTAGTGTATCCCTTTCCTTTGAAGACTGTAAATCCACCGACACGAGCATCGTTATCGATTTCATCTAAGTCAATATTATACTTTTTTGCGTAATCAAAAATACTCTTATCAAATACTTGGACTGTTGACCATGCAGTAAATTGAGAATTACCATGTTCACCAAGGTTATATCCAATTACTGAACGTGGATCAATGTTAAGCTTTGCTGCAACTGCTCTCTTCATTCTTGCTGAATCAAGTAATGTACCAGTTCCGATAACTCGTTCTTTTGCAAAGCCAGTTTCACGTTGATATAAGGAAGTAATGACATCATTTGGATTAGTAATTACGATAATGATTCCATGAAAACCAGAATCTTTAATGTGTTTTGCCACCTCTTTAACTTCCTTAACGTTAGCATTTAATTCGGCAAAACGGTCATTTTTATCCTTATTTTCTCTAATTAATTCAATGTGGCCCACTGCTGAAATAATAACATCTGCATCAGCTAAGCTGTCATAGTTATTAACTTCAATATTTGTATGGTTCTTAATGTTAGACATTGCATCCCTAAAGTCTAAAGCATCAGCTTCTACTTTTGCTTCATTGTGATCAATTATTACTAAATCATCTGCAATTCCAGAAACAACAATATGGTGTGCGACTGCGGCACCCACACTACCGTCTCCGATAATACCAATTTTTCTTGTCATAAAACATACCTCCTTTAGCATTGTAGTTATTCTATCACTCTAATAATTTAATTCAAGTTTTATTATGGTTATTTATGATAAAATACTTTCTAGGAGGAGATATTATGTGGGCTAGCTTAACACTAATAATGTTATTTATTTATATAGCAGTTACCATCATTGGTATCACCAGGGTATCAGTTAAAAGAGTTATCCAGTGGTTAATTGCCAGTCGAATAATATATATATTAATACTGATTACACAAATCGTTATCACCATTCGAGTTTCGGATCATCGTTTCTACACCGCAATATTTGCTGATGTATTAGCCATCCTACTTGGTGGACTAACAGAATTAAACTATACAAACAAACAACAAAATCACCTTATTAATTTCAATGTGATCGGTCTAATTGTAGTTATCATTACTTTGATTGTCATCACTATATATAATGTAATATAAAAAAGACATCGAATTATTCGATGTCTTTTTCTCTGTTCTTTAAAGCTAATTCAATAGAACGATCAACTAAGACTGATTGAGCATCAATCACTGGGTAATTATGATCTGAAGCACGTTCTTCAGCCACAGATAATTCTGTGCAACCCAAAATGATGACATCACAATTCATCTCTTTTTTCATTTCATCCAATATATGATGATATAGTTCTTTATTAACTTTATTTTGTTCTTTGACATATTTATATATCAAATCCATTGTTTCTTCTTGAATATGCTCAGTTGGTTTAATGATTTCATAACCAGCATTTTGCACTTCAGTATCGTAAATACCATCAAAGATGGTTCCCTTGGTAGCAATTAAACCAATTCTTTTAGCATTAGGATACACATTACTAATTTCAGCAACTGCTTCTTTTGGCATATGCAAAATTGGCACGTTAGTTGCTGATTGTAATTCATCAAAGAAGAAATGAGCCGTATTACATGGAATCACAAAGAACTCAGGATTCAATTGTGATTGTTGCTTGATATCTTCCTTTAACGGAATCAATGGGTTTGGTTTAGTATTGTCTAAAATGTAATTGGTTCTATCTGGAACAGTTGCATGATTTACAAGGATATAATTTAAATATTCCTGATCATTACTAGCTGGTGTACGTTTATTCAATAAATGAATATAACTCTCGGTAGCTTCTGTTCCCATTCCACCAATAATTGAAAAGAAATGTCTCATTTTATCATCCCTATTTTTCACTAAAGTAACGTTTAAAGTTCTTAGCGTAGTTATGCTTAATCCAAACGTCTAATAACCAACGCTTAAAGCTCTTGTCACGGTTATACCAGAAAGTAGTACCGTATTGACCCTTCTTAATTAATTGAAGTGCAAATTCTTTGTCTGCGTTGTCTTTAGCATATTTCTTGAAGACTCTTTCGCCAACACCTAACCATAGGTAGCGATTATCTTTGTTTTCATTAGCATAAACAGTTTCCTTATCTGCTAAATCATCAAAAGCATAATCTCTAACTACCCAATCAGCTAAGTTGTAGCCGTTTAAACTAACGAAGAAACTACTTCTACCTTGTCTCAAATTAATTTCAAATAATTTGAAAGTGTTGTCTCGAGTATCATATTTCATATCAAAGTTAGCGTAACCAACATAGTTAATTTTTTCTAAGAAACCTTGAACCATTGAATATAGTTTTTCGTTGTATTCAGGAAGAATTGCTACGTAGTTACCAATGGCTGCTGGTGATGGATCCTCCAATAGTGGATGGCCTAGACACATCATCTTGACCTTGTGGTTCTTGTCAACGTATGCATTTAAAGTACGCATATTGCTGTCGTCACCTGGGATAAAGTCTTGAAGAATTAAGTCAGAAGTATATCCGTTGGTATAAATCTTTTCAATTACATCTTCGAATTCATCTTGTGATTCGATAATAAATGCTTTCTTTCTTCCTTCGAAGTGAACATCTAACCATTCAACACTGTTGGTTGGTTTCAATGCGACTGGATAACCAAATGGTTGTTCAATCTTTTCGTCACTTTCAAAGTCACTCTTAGAAATAATCTTTGTCTTTGGATATGGCAAATCATATTCTTCACATAAGTTATAGAAATTTTCCTTACTGTTTAACTTTTTGATTAGGTCATAGTCAACGTATGGACAAACGAATACGTCTTCTAGTTCATCCTTATGTTTTGAAATTAATTCAGCATAGCCATCACCACAACCAACTAAAATAACTGGTTCTTTATGTGATGCATATTCCTTCTTTAATTCCTTCATAGCTTCAATCCATTTTGGATCTTCACTGAATCCATCAATCAAAGTTAAATCGACAATTTTTGTAAAACGTGTAGGTGCAAGTGCTTGTTCAGCGTATGCCTTCACGGGTTTTCTGTATTTTTCATATAATGAACGAGCCATTCCATAAGCATTGAAATCACTACCTAATAGAACAACTGTAAAATTAGATTCTAAATTACTCATTATCTATCCCTCTCAAAACATTTTGTACCACGACGGGATCTGTTTCGTATGGAGTATCTACGCCGTTGATTTTTTGGTAAGGATCTCTTCCCTTACCAGCAACTACTATCATAGCATTATTATCACCGGCATGAATAGCCTTTTTGATAGCCATTTTTCTATCTAGTTCAATATGAACATCAACTTTATCATGATTAATATAGGAATCTATTTCATTAATAATGTCCTTTGGATCTTCAAATGCAGGGTCATCAGATGTTAAGAAAGCAATATCTGCACTTTCAGTTAGTGCTTTTCCAAAACCTTCTCTACGATCTAACCCCTTATTACCAGGACTTCCAACCACCACGATTACTTTTCCATCCGGATTATTACTCTTTAAGAATCCTAATAGTGCATGCATGCTGGCATAGTTGTGAGCATAATCAACGTAAATTGTTCCGTTGTTCTTAGATTTGTATGATTCCATTCTTCCTGGAACAAATACATCCTTCAATCCCTTTTTAGCATCAGAAGCACTAGCATTATCCAATGCTGAGGAGATAATTGCAGACATCGCATTGGCTTCGTTGTAATCACCAACAACGCCAATCTTATAGTCATCTTCGACATTCATGGCTTTGGCCTTATTACTATTAGCGACTACCCTAATTTCATTGCTATCAATTGTGTCAGAAATGCTTGAGAAATTGAAATCAATTTGAACATCGTTAAATTCTTTTTTATCTCTACTGAATAAATAAATCTTATCTGGATCAGTAGTTGCCTTTGCTGCTTCAAAAACATCTAACATGTAGTCAGTATCTGCATCAATAATACAATGTGTGGAATTAACCATTAGTTGTTCTTTGCAATGTAAGTAATCAGCAAATGTTGGATGCTCGTTTGGACCAATATGATCCGGCGAAATATTTAAGAAAATTCCCACATCAAAATGAAGTCCGTAGACTCTTAACTTTTTGTATGCTTGTGATGAAACTTCCATTACTAAACTAGTCATTCCGTTATCAACCGCTTGTCTCATGTAGTTAAAGATATCCAATGATTCAGGAGTTGTTAAGTGTGACTTGAAACGTTGTGATGGTTCGTTTCCAACAACAGTATCAATTGTAGAAATTAATGCTGTTTTGTTGTTATTGGTATTATCTAAAATACTTTTAGCAAAATAAGAAGAAGTGGTCTTCCCCTTAGTCCCGGTATAAGCAATAACAAACAAATCATTTTGAGGATAGCAGTAAAAGGCAGCGCCTACTAGAGACATTGCCTTTTGCACGTTATTCACAATGATTTGAGTTAAGCCATTACCTTCATCATACTTTTGTTCTGAAACGTAACCGGTCGCACCCATCTTCTTAGCCATAGCTAAGTATTCTGGTTTGAAGTTACCCTTACAAAAGAATAATGTATTTGGTTTAACATTTCTGGAATCGTAAGTTACTTCATCAAATGAAACATCCTCACCTGATACAATTTCTTGTATTAGTCCATGTTCAGTTAATATTGTTTTTATTTCATCAATTCCAAGAGCCATTGTTTTTACTTCCTTATATCAAGATTTAAAAATTATGCTTGTAGTTGTACCTTGTTAATAGTATCAGCATTAGTATCTTCTGGGAAGTATACTTCATACCATAGAATGAATAGGTATGGTGTCATAATCTTTTGCATGCTTGATTTACCTTCATCATGTTCCTTTAGAATTCTTAACAATTCATCAGTGTTAAAGAATTTTTCAGCAACATCAGAAGTAAATGCTCTCACAATTCTTTCATGGAACTTAGGTTCTCTGATCCATGATGCAATTGGTGATGGGAAACCAAGTTTTTCCTTCATAGCAACCTTATCAGGTAATGCACGTTCAGCTGCTTTACGAAGTGAAATCTTAGTTCCTTCTTTGTTGATACGAGTCTTAATTGGCATAGTTGCAGCAAATTCAGCAACCTTCTTATCAACCAATGGAGTTCTAACTTCAAGAGAGTTAGCCATACTCATACGGTCAGCCTTTTGTAGAATATCAAATGGTAACCATGCATTGATATCAAAGTATTGCATTTGAGTCATTTCGTCTTTGTCAGCCACTTCGTCAAAAATGTATTTTGAGTATGCACCTGAATCAACGTTCAATGATGGATCTTTTAATAACTTGTTTCTGTCATCGTAGTTGTATACGTAGTTAACACGGTAGTATCTTTCACTCAATGGTTGAGCACCACGAATTAGGAAACGACGTCCGTGGAAACGAGGCATCTTAGTAGCAATCTTAGCTAGTGCGCTACGGATGAAGCCAGGAACGTATTTTTGGTATCTTTCAAAAGGAATTGCTTCTAGGTAAGTATTGTAACCACCGAAGAATTCATCGGCACCTTCACCAGATAAAGCAACCTTAACTTCTTTACTAGTACCTTGAGCTAAGTAGAATAATTGGATAGCTGATGGATTTGATAGTGGTTCATCCATGTAGTACATCATAGTTGGTAAGAAATCAAAGTAGTCATCACCAGTAATCTTAATTGGTGTGTTCTTTTGACCGATTTGTTGAGCAAAGTCAGTTGACCATGACAATTCACTGAACTTAGAATCGTTGAATCCAAGTGAGAATGACTTGATAGGCTTTAATTTTGAAGCTTCATTTAAAACATAACTTGAGTCAACACCACTTGATAAGAAACTACCAACTTCAACGTCGGCAATCATGTGGGCCTTAACTGAGTCCTTAACAATTGCTTCAATCTTCTTAGCGTCTTCTTCAACAGTTTGTGATTCGTCAATGTGATCGTAGTTGAACTTGTAATATCTGTGTGTTTCAGTCTTCTTTTCATCGATGTGGTGAATGAAGTAAGTACCAGGCATTACTTTGTAAACGTTCTTGAACATTGTTTCTGCTGATGGAATAAATTCAAAACTTAAGTGAATTGGTAGAAGCTTTAGGTTTAATTCCTTCTTGAATGCAGGGTTTGATAAGAATGCTTTTAATTCAGAACCGTACATAAATGCATCGCCATCGTCGTAGTAGTATAGAGGCTTGATTCCGAAATGATCACGAGCACCAAAGATTTCGTTGTTAGCACTGTCGTAAATAACAAATGCGTACATACCACGAAGTTTGTCCAATAGTTTTGGACCCCATGCTTCGTAACCACGAATTAGAACTTCTGAGTCAACGTCAGTTTCAAATTCCCAACCTTCTGAAATTAATTCATCTCTAATTTCTTGGTAGTTGTAAATTTCACCGTTAAAGGTTAATACTTTCTTCTTATCTTTACTGTATAGTGGTTGGCCACCGTGAGCTAAGTCAATAATTGATAGACGACGGAATCCCATTGATACCTTATCGTCTTGGAAATACTTTTCATCGTCAGGGCCACGATGCTTAATTCGATTAGCCATCTTTTCAATGGTGTCGTTAGGCACATCTTTATGATTTACATATCCACAAAATCCACACATAAGTTTTATTCCCCTTTGTTTTTTTAATGTATTAATAATTTTTAGTTACTTTTTAATCGTACTTATTTTATTGTAACAAAATATTTAGATTTTAGGCCATAAAAATAGCAATTTAATCATCGATACAAATTTATATAGTACACAAACTAATATTATTAAGTATAATCATATCTACTATTCTGTCCAGTGAAATCGTCTAAAAAGCGCTATAAATTTATATAAAACAAAAAGACGCTTAAGCGCGTCTTTTATTTTCGAGCATTATTGTATTCTTTCATTGCTTTTCCGGTAACTGATTTAGCATCATCTAAAGAATCGTTTGGTGTTCCTGAATAAAGGATTTCACCACCGTAACGACCAGCCTTAGGACCCACGTCGATCATCCAATCTGATTTACTAATTACTGAAAGATTATGTTCAACAATGATTAAGGTATTACCCTTTTCAACTAATTCATCGAATAAATTAGTCATTATTGATACATCTTTCATGTGTAAACCAGCGGTTGGTTCATCTAGTAAGTATACTGTTCCAGTCTTATTAAGTTGTAGTGCAAGTTTTAGTCTTTGAACTTCCCCACCTGAAAGAGTATCAAGTGATTGACCTAATGAAAGGTAATCTAAACCAACCCTTTGCATGTTAACCAACTTATCGTGAATTTCGGCAACTTCAGCAAAGAACTTAATTGCTTCTTTGATTGATAGGTTCAAGACTTCAGCAATATCCAAACCATTTAGTTTGTATTGTAAAGCTTCATCGCTATATCTCTTACCATGACATTTTTCACAGGTTTGAACAACTGGATCCATGAAGGCCATATTGGTGATTTGAACCCCACGACCTTTACATAGTGGACATTTACCCTTACCGTTATAACTGAATAATTGTCTTGAAACCCTGTTAGCATCCCCAAACAACTTTCTAATATCGTCCAAAATATTTAGGTAAGTGGCAGGTGTTGATCTAATGTTGACACCAACGGCATCTTGGGTTAAATCAATGTATCCAGTCTTTAGTTTATCCTTAACTGCTTGGATTAATGAACTTTTACCAGAACCGGCAACCCCTGAAATAACGGTTTGAGCATTAAGTGGAATTGATACGTTAGCGTGTTTTAGATTATGAATGTTAACATCTTTCAAATCTAATGTGTCACTAAACTTCTTAGCTTGCTTAAATAATAAAGGTTCTTGCAATAATTTGCCGGTGATGGTGTCACTCTTAAGTAAATCGGAATACTTTCCGTTAAACATAATCTTTCCACCATCTTTACCCGGTTTAGGACCGATTTCAACGACGTAGTCAGCGATTGGAATTAATTCTGGGTTGTGTTCAACAACTAGAACCGTATTGCCCTTATCCTTTAATTTTTTCAAAGCATGACTAATTAGTTTGATATCAGCCGGATGCAATCCCACACTTGGTTCATCTAGAATATAAACCATATCTGATAGTGAACTGTTCATGTACTTAGCAATCTTAATTCTTTGTGTTTCCCCACCAGACAATGTGTCAGTACTTCTATCTAATGTTAAGTATCCTAACCCTAAATCGATTAATGATTGAATCTTGGTAGTTAGTTCTCTCAATAAATCAACGGTTAACTTTTCATCAATTGAATCTAAAAACTCAATGACGTGGTTTAAATCCATTTGTAAGACATCGGCAATGTTATAACCATTAATCTTACAAGTAAGTACTTCTGGTCTTAACTTAGTACCATGACACTTATCACAAGCTGTTCTAGTAACGATTTCTTGAATGGCTTCCTTGTGGTGTTCTCCTTCCTTACTTTCAATAATGGAACGCTTAATTCTTGGAATCACACCTTCATATAAGATGGACTTCTTCCATTCCTTTGGTGCATCAGTTAAATGATGTTGTGGAGCGTATAGTAAATCATTTAATTCTTTTTCGGAGTAGTCCTTAATCTTTTTATCGTTATCAAATAATCCTGTGTATGCATAACGCTTCCAGCGCCATGTACCAGGACCAAAACTTACGAATGTAATTGCCCCTTCATTTAATGACTTATCATAATCAATTACCTTATCCGGATTAATGTGATCAATATATCCTAATCCCTGACATTTATCACACATCCCTTGTGGTAGGTTAAATGAAAATGTATCAGAATATCCAACCCAAGGCTTACCAATTCTAGAGAATAGTAGTCTTAACAATGAATAAATTCCAGTGTATGTAGCAAGTGTTGATCTTGGGTTCTTTCCAACTTTCTTTTGTTGAATCACAATTGCCACAGGTAGATTATCGATTCTACCAACGTGTGGCGCTCCATACTTAGGTAAGTATTGTTGTGTGAAACTAGGAAATGTTTCGTTCAGCTCTCTTCTAGAGTTTGCGGCGATAGTATCAAAAACAAGCGATGATTTCCCAGCACCAGATAGTCCTGTAAAGACAGTAATCGCGTGTTTCTTGATATTAATATCTAAGTGCTTTAAGTTGTTTTGAAAAGCATTATGAACCTCGATATAATCTTGATTTGGCATTTCAATCCTCCTGAATTCACTTTATAGTAACAATTATAGTGGTTATAAGTATTGAATGCATGTATCTTGTTTAATAATTAAGAATTTATAAAGTTAATCTGTTTTCTTGAGAAAAATATTTTTTTAATACTATAATGAGAGTATAGGCACGATATCTAATCGAAAGAAGATGAAATTATGGCAGAAGAAAAAAAAGATAAAATGATTGGTTTAGTAATGTTCATTTGCAACAAATACAGTCGTAAAGATTTTCGTTTCGCAAAGTCTTTAATCTCCCACAGCTATGATGAAACTGTTGAAAGATTACAAAAAGCTTATCAAGATTCTTGTGATTCTTTCAAAAAGCGCATCTTAGATCCAATTAAGATTCCAGCTGATACTGTCGCAATCGATTACAGTGCAGCGTTTGAAAAAATGACCGCTTCCAAGATTACTACCCATCAACTAAAGAAATATTCAAAGCACGCCCTAATTGCTAAGGAAATGCTTGAACGAATCAACGAACCACTAGACTAACAAATAAAAAATCCATCCTAATCAAATTAGGATGGATTTTTTTATTTCATTAATTGATATAACTTTTTGTAGTTAACAGTTCCTAAACCGGTTGCTTGGTTATACTTTTTACCAGGTTGGCCAGTGTAGTATAAGTTGCTGTTATCTTTATCTGCATCTAGCGTATTAAATGGCGAATTAACACTATTTGCGAACGCATATAGTTGTGGATTCCATAGACCGAAACGATGATTTGCTCTAGTAGCAAACAAAGCATTTACGGCTGCTACTTGCGGAGCAACAATACTTGTTCCACCATCTGTAAACCAATGGTTGTTATACAAAACAGTGTATCCTGTCTGTGGATCACCATTAGCTACGATGTCAGGTAAGTTTCTACCTGTTGCAGTACCAGACGTTTTGGATGGCTTTGCGTATTGTTTAGCGTAGCCACTATCCATATCCCAATATTGAACAGCGTTATAGCTATTTACGCCACTTACATTTTGTTGATAAGCAGGCGTTTGGTTAAACTTACTGAATCCTCCACCAGTTCCAACAAAATAAGTGCTTAAGAAGCTGTTTTGATCACTGTTGTATAGTTTCAACTTGTTAAAGTATGGATATAAGAAATCATTGGACCATGCACGTTCCTTATCAATTTTTACATTATGACCGTTGACAGTATAGTTGATTGGCACACTGGTGGCTCCAACTGCTGTAATGAATGGTGAAGATGCTGGAGATTCAACAGTTAATCCAGTTACCCCACCTTCAATACCATCATAAGCACCATTGTCACCAGTTGAATTAAAGATACTAATTCCTTGAGCCGCACCTTGTAATAACAAGCTATTCATAATTGAGTTATAGCTCTTTGGAATGAATCCTTCGTTCATCATTTGTTGTAATTCAGCTTCGCTAATTCCCCAACTTAGTGATAAACTGTCAGACTTATTAGCACTGATGGCTCTAGCAAAACTTTCTACCATTCCAGAGATAGTTGGTTGAGAAATATAAACGTTAATGTTGGATTTTGGTGCAATCGCACCAGCTTGTTGGATATCCATCGTAGTTTCATCACTTTGTGACTTAATTGATGCATAGTCATCCTTGTAAACGTGAACACGTTTAATACTTGAAGGAACATCTACCTTCTTCCAAAATCTAGTGATATCGGAATTCTTAAATCCACCAAATGAGATGATACCAATACTATGCTTGTTACCACGTTTGGCTTGCTTTAATGAAGATACTCCGTAACGCTTAACGAAATCCTTAGGACTACGTTTCATTGCCTTACTTCTGGTTTTCTTAGCAGAATTACTATTTACGTGATCATAATTACTTAAACCTAAGTAGCCGTTGACGTGCTTTTGAAGCTTACCTCTCATCTTTGGTTCATGATTTGGACGGTAGACAAACTTTCCATTCACTTTAACCCTAAGTTGTTTATATTTTAGGGCTTTTTGAATGTTGGCCTTGCTACCATAACCTCTTAATACCAGGTTGCCGGCATACTTGATAGTCTTAATATGATACTTTTTAAAATACTTTTGAATTGCAGCAACAGTTTTGTTAGTTTGCCCATATCGATTGGCAAACTGCTTGGTAGATAAAAACTTCTTGTGCTTAGTCAAAACATAACTTTCTAACTTACTATTACTTCTTGTTTTAAGAACAATCGCAAAATTAGAGGTAGCTGAACTAGACTTTGCTTTTGCCTTCTTATGAATTTTAACCTTATGTACTGTTTTCTTAGCTTGACTATCCACGTTAAAACTAAACGCAGTCCCCAATAAAACAGATGCACTTAGCGTTGCAATAATTGTTTTTCTATAATTCATTCGTATCACCCCTTACTCAGTTTCATAATATTACTAAAAATATCTTAAGTATACTGATTTAAGCAATTCTTTATAAATTTTTATGTTAGTATTAAATACAGTTACATAGTGAAAGGAGGTTTGCAATTTGTTTAAAGAATTCAAAGCATTTATCTCTAAAGGTAATGTCTTAGATCTAGCTGTTGGTGTAATCATTGGTTCAGCATTCACAACCATTGTTAAGTCATTTACTTCAAACTTGATTAATCCTTTAATCGGTATTTTCATGGGTCAAATGAACCTATCATCAATCGTCTTCTCAGTGGGTTCAGCTCACTTCAGAGTCGGTAGTTTCATCAACGATGTTATTAACTTCTTGATTGTTGCCTTCGTTGTATTCTTGATTGTAAGAACTTACAACAAAGTTTCAAAACGCGATACTACTCCTAAGGATACCAAGACCGACATCCTATTGGGTGAAATCCGTGACTTACTTTCAGAACAAAAAAATAACAAATAACAACAAACCCAGGTATTTTTACACCTGGGTTTTTCTTTTTGATATTAAGTTCGGTTTTAAAATATGATAAAATATTATTACTATTTCAAAAAATGAGGAGTTAATATGGTGATAATTACAGCAGGGATGATTGGTGTTGGTAAAACAACCTTGACCGGTAAAATTGCAAAACATTTAGGCACTAAAGCCTTCTATGAACCAGTTGGCGAAAATCCTGTTTTGCCTTTGTACTATAACAATCCGGAACAATATGGATTCTTATTACAAATTTACTTTTTAAACAAGCGTTTTTCAATGATTAAGAAAGCTCTATCAGATGACAACAACATTTTAGATAGATCAATCTATGAAGATGCCCTTTTCACAAAACAAAATAATGCTGAAGGTAATATTTCAGACATGGAATTGAAAATTTACCTAGAATTATTGGACAAGATGATGGGCGAATTAGATCAACTTCCTAAAAAAGCTCCAGACCTAATGGTATATGCTGAAACCGATTTTGAAACCATTCTACACAGAATTAAGATGCGCGGCCGTGACTATGAACAATTCGATAACGATCCTAAGTTAAAAGAATACTACTATCACATGTGGTCAGCATACAAACAATGGTATGAAGAATACGATAAGAGTCCAAAAATGAAGATTGACCTTCAAAAATACGACCTATCAGAAGACACTAACGTCGACATTGTCTTAAACATGATTGATGAAGAACTTAAAAAAATCAGATAATAAAAATCCCAAATCATTTTGATTTGGGATTTTTTGTATTTAGTTATCTTCTAATGTACCTAATTCGAAAATTGATTGACCATAAATCGCCATTGCTAATAATAAGTCATCAACGACTTGATATTCGTTAGCTTGGTGCATTGTGTTTACAGTCCAAGGGAATTCAGCACCAAATGCTACCCCTCTCTTCATCATACGACCGTAAGTTCCTCCACCAACTACTTGAGGTTGAGCTTCAGTCTTACCGGTACGTTCACGGTAAACATTGATTAGTTTGTTTACGATTGGGTCTTTTGGATCAACATAATGTGGAACCATGTCGTCTGTATTCTTAACATTTCCATCCATTACTTTTGCAGCTTGGCTTAAGTGATCACCAATTGTTTCAACACTAATCCCCTTAGGATATCTAAAGTTAGTATTTACAAAACCACCATCAGTTGGATTGAACTTTAAAATACCAATGTTCATTGTTAAATCACCCATGATTTCGTCAGTGTAGTTAGCACCAATTCTGTTCGCACGTGAGTCACCATGTAGGAATTCAGCAACAAATTTAATAAAGTTCTTTGCATCACCAGAGAAATCATATCCACGCAAGAAGTTTGCTAAGAATGTTCCACCGTTAACACCATTTCTTGGTTCCATTCCGTGAGCTGATTTACCAATTAGATGTAATTTAATTCCATCTTCGGTAATTTCAGAACCACCATCTAATTTACGATCTTGCATAAATGTTGAAAATTCTTCTGCCATTTGATCTTTAAATGCAGTCTTAATTTCAGCAAACGCATCTCTTGGAACCATGTTTTCTCTTAGTCCTGCATCGAAGTTTGCTAGGTAGTAATCAGCTGAATCTTCTTGGTTAGTACCAAATGTAGTTTCAAATGTTGTGTTTCCTTTTTCACCATTAATGACTGGGAATTGAGCATCTGGAGAGAAACCAAAATCTGGTTCTGGTTCTAACTTGAAGTAATGCTTCATTCCAGTCCAATTACTTTCTTCATCTGTACCAATAATGAATCGAATCTTACAGTTAGGTTCAATTCCTTGATCCTTCATCATCTTTAGACCATAGTATGCAGCCAAACCAGGTCCCTTATCGTCGGAGGCACCACGACCAATTACTTTACCGTCTTTGATCATCATTTCAAATGGATTGCTGTCCCATCCTTCACCGGCAGGCATAACATCAGCATGGGCTAAAATAGCAAATGTCTTATCTCCACTACCGTATTCTATGTAACCAACTAGGTTATCTAGGTTTTTAACAGTGAAACCGTCTCGTTTACCAATTTCTAAGTACTTTACTAATGCTTTAGCTGGACCAGGTCCTAAAGGAAATTCATCAGTAGCCTCGTTATCATTTCTTTCACTATCGATAGAAATTAAGTCAGCTAAATCCTTTAGGTAATCTTCTTTGTAGTCTTGAGCTAATTCATCCCAATTAATCATTTTGAAATCCTCCTTTACCTTTCCATATATTTTAGCATAATCTAATTAAAACACATCAATGAAGTCCTAATTTTTTAGTGCTATACTGAAGACAAAAGCTTTGGGAGGAATTAAAATGACATATATTTCAACTGACATCGTTAACAACACAATCATAAAACGCCCAAATAATAGCCATAAAGGCACCTTTGGTCGTGTTGGTATCATTGGTGGTACTAATAACTTTGGCGGTGCTATTATTATGGCTTCTAAGGCCTGCGTCTATTCTGGAGCGGGATTAACAACTACTTTTACTGATTCAGTCAATCTTTCTAGTCTTCACACCCATATTCCAGAAGCAATGTTTGTAGACTTTAATGACCTAGACAGTGTTAAGTCCATGCTTAATGGTTTCGATGTTGTCCTAATTGGTCCTGGCCTAGGCACCGATGAAAATAGCCTTACCATTTTAAAAACTGTCTTTAATAACATTGATTCATCTCAAAAATTAATTATTGATGGATCGGCAATTACATTGATTGCTAATCACAACCTTTCACTTCCTGATGCAGAGCTCATTTTCACGCCACATCAAATGGAATGGCAAAGACTTTCTGGGATTAAAATTAGTGACCAATCCGATGAAAATAATCAAAAAGCCGTAAAAGATTTAAATGCGACTGTAGTTGTTAAATCACATCACACCAAGGTATATCATAACGATGACATTTGGGTTAACCCGGGTGGTACTCCTGCCCAAGCGACCGGGGGAATGGGTGATACTCTTGCTGGAATGATTACTGGATTTGTATCTCAGTTCGAAAATACTACTGATGCTGTTTTATCTGCCGTGTATGCTCATAGTGCTATTGCAGATAAATTAGCCGAAAAACAATACGTAGTCCTTCCTACTCAAATTATTGAACATATTCCTGAATTCATGAAAGAAAATGAAAAAAAGACAGAATCATAATTGATTCTGTCTTTTTATTTACGATTTAAAAAATTAATTATTATTACCATTAATAACGGCATAATGATTACTAATACCGCATAAGCATGTAGATAATGATCAATGAACCCCATGATAAAAGTTCCTAGAATAAAGCTTGTAATCACCATGATTGTATCAATCAATAACGATTTCGCTTTTTTATCATGGTCAACTAATGCTAGATAGGCATTATTAGCTATTTTACTAATGTTTCCGGTCATCATTAGTGGATTAAAGGGATTTCCCTTTAACAACTTAAATTCTTGCAATTGAGCCGCTGATACTAAGGATAGTAATCCAACGATTAAAACATGTGCCCCACTCTTTACTAACAAAACAACAATCAAGACGATTGCAATTTCGTAAAACATAATTGTCACTTTTCTAGTATTGATTGAATTCATCTTTCTTTGCATTACCTTTATGATTAAGATACCTAATACGAAAAAAGCAATTGAAAAGATGTACTTTAAAGATTGAGCAAAATCATGGTCGGCTAAGCTAATTCCGAACAAGATAGAATTTCCAGTTTGTAATCCAGCAAACACCCCGCCTTGTTCGATAAAAGTATAAGCATCAATACCACCACTAGTAATCGCTAATAGCATCGCTACTAATGGCTGCGTAAATATATCCTTATTTTTCATCATCACTACCCATGCTTTCAGTTATTATTTAATATTCAACTTGTTTCTAATTGAAGCAGCCTTGCTACCAATGACGGTATCAGCAATTCTACTCTTTAGTGCTAGGTAAACGTATACTACTCCACCCAATACTGTTGCAATTGAAACTACGATAAAGCTGCCAACACGGGTGAATGGATTGCCAACAAGACCAACAAACATATTACCGGCATATACAGCTGCCAATGCAACCAAATATGTCACAAGTGAGAAAAGTACAATACTATTAATTTGAGTTAGCATCTTATCACTTCTAATCTTGAATTGACGATCCAATGAACTAATAATCAATCCATTTACGACCATAAATCCAATTGCAGAAGAAATTAGCGGACCGAATTCCTTGAAGAAGAATACCATTGGGAATTGTGATACAACTTTAGCAATAATTCCATAAACAAAAAATCTAACAGCAACCTTGTTTTGAGAAATTCCTTGCATCATTGCAGTAACTACCGTAAATAGTCCGAAGAAGATTGAAATAATTGATGAAAATGCTAAAACATTAGCTGATAAATCACCATTTCCAGTACCATAGAATAGACGGTTTAATGGACCTGCCACTGCAGTCATCCCTAGTGCTGCTGGAATCATTACGAATGAAAATAGTACAAAACCACTTGATATTTGGTGGCTGATTTCTTTCTTATCACCCTTGGTGTAAGCTTCTGATAATAATGGAACAACTGTGATTGCCATTGCTGAAGCAAGCGAGATGGTAATCATAATTAGTTTGTTAGCATTACCAGCAAAGATTGCATATAACTGATTTAGAACTTGATTAGAGTCATTAGTTGCAACATGCATAATCTTGAAGAATGTAAATTGGTCAATTAATTGGAAGATTGAAATTCCAGCACCTAAAATAACAAATGGAACAGCTTGTTGAATAATTTCCACATATAATTTATTGGCATTCACGTGAATTTTATTATTACTGTTCTTAACCAATGAACGGTAGTAACGACGACGCTTTAAGTAGTACCATCCCAAAACCAATAATCCAGCGACTGAACCAATGAAGGCGGCAAATGTTGATTGAGAAACCGCAGTAACCCAATTACCCTTCATTATCTTGATGATGAAGAATACGGCTACCAGCATATAAATAACACGGAATAATTGTTCAGCAAATTGTGAAATAGCTGAAGGTGCCATATCTTGGAATCCTTGGAAGTATCCACGTGTCAAACTCATTGTTGGAATAATTAATACTGCCCATGACAATGATCTCATAACTGGTATTAAATCAGGATTTCCATTATCGAATGCTGGAGCACCGATATATAAAATCAACGCACAGACAATTCCAGTGATTAATGATAATAATAATCCTCGTTTGTATAACCTGACGCTGACTCCATACTCATTTAAGGCATTATAATGAGCAACCTGTTTTGCAATCGCAGATGGAATTCCCGCAATAGAAATAATTAATATTAAACTATAAACGTTATATCCTTGAACGTATAACGCGTTTGCTTGTAAATACAATGTCCCAAGCATTATACTCCAAGGAATTATGTATACTGCTCCTAATATTCTTGATAAGATGCTTCCCGCAGTCATCCATGCGGATCCCTCTATCATCTTATCTTGAGCTAAATTATCTTTCATATTTTTATCTTGTTCATGCATATCGCATTCCCACTTTCAAATTTCTCTAACTTGTTCATTTTAATCAATATTTTACTCGTAATCAATATCATAACACTTTAAGGCACAAAAAAAGAGTGATAATCGTTAAATTATCACTCTTTTTATTTAGTTAGCAACGATATTTACAATCTTACCAGGAACAACAATTACCTTTCTAACTGTCTTTCCTTCAATATCTGCCTTAATCTTGTCGTCACTCATAGCTGCTTCTTGAGTAGCATCCTTAGATGCATCAGCGGCAACCTTAATGTGAGCTCTTACCTTACCGTTAACTTGAACTACGATTTGTACTTCGTCATCAACTAGCTTGCTTTCATCGTATTCTGGCCATTTAGCATAAGTAATGCTTTCATCATGACCAAACTTACTCCATAGTTCTTCAGCCATATGTGGAATGATTGGTGAGACTAACTTCACGAATCCTTCCATGTAATCTAGGAATAAACTATCTTGCTTGTAGCATTCGTTTACAAATACCATCATGCTTGAAATAGCAACGTTGAAACGAAGGTTTTCGTAATCATCAGTTACTTTCTTAACAGTTTGGTTGTAAATTTTATCTAATTTATGATCGTTTACAGTAGTGATTCTGTCACGAAGTTTATCTTCGTCATCAATCATTAATCTCCAAACACGGTTGACCCATCTGTTCGCACCATTAATACCTTCAGTACTCCATGGTTTTGATTCAGTCAATGGTCCCATAAACATTTCGTATAGTCTCAATGTATCAGCACCGTATTCTTCAACGATATCATCAGGGTTAACAACGTTACCCTTTGATTTTGACATCTTTTCGTGGTTAGTTCCTAAAATCATTCCTTGGTTAACTAGCTTGTGGAATGGTTCCTTAGTTGGAACAACACCTAAATCGTAAAGAACTTTGTGCCAGAAACGAGCATATAGTAAGTGAAGAACAGCATGTTCTGCACCACCAATGTATAGGTCAACTGGTAGCCATTTCTTTAATAGTTCAGGATCAGCAATCATCTTATCATTGTGTGGATCGATGTATCTTAAGTAGTACCATGAACTACCTGCCCATTGTGGCATAGTGTTAGTTTCACGTTTACCCTTACGACCATTTTCATCAACAACATTTACCCATTCGTCAATGTTAGCTAATGGTGATTCACCAGTACCTGATGGTTCGATGTTATCAGTTTCAGGTAATACCAATGGAAGTTCGTCTTCTGGTACTAAACCAGTTTCACCGTCTTCCCAATGAATAACTGGAATTGGTTCACCCCAGTATCTTTGACGTGAGAAGATCCAGTCTCTCAAACGGTAGTTAGTCTTTGCATGACCAGCATTGTTATCTTCTAACCACTTAACGATAGCATCAATGGCATCTTTCTTGTTCATACCATCTAAGAAGTCTGAGTTAATGTGAACACCATCACCAGTGTATGCTTCTTTTTTGATGTCGCCACCTTCGATAACTGGTTTGATAGGAAGATCAAATTTCTTGGCAAATTCATAATCACGGTCATCATGTGCTGGAACAGCCATAATAGCACCAGTTCCGTATGATGAAAGAACGTAGTCACCAATCCAAATTGGAATTTGTTCACCATTAACTGGGTTAATTCCATAAGCACCAGTGAATACACCAGACTTATCTTTGTTTAAATCAGTACGTTCTAAATCAGACTTAGTAGCAACTTCCTTACGGTATGCTTCAATTGCTTCTTTTTTGTCATCAGTAGCAATCTTGTCCACTAAATCATGATCAGGTGCTAAAACAATGTAGCCAGCACCGAATAATGTATCTGGTCTAGTTGTGAAAACTTCAATCTTTTCATCATGGTCCTTAACACCAAAGAATACACTTGCACCCTTTGAACGACCAATCCAGTTTCTTTGCATTTCTTTAATGCTTTCTGGCCAGTCCAAGTCGTCTAAGTCATCAATTAAACGATCGGCATATGCTGTAATCTTCAATACCCATTGCTTCATTGGAACACGGTATACAGGGTATCCACCACGTTCAGTCTTACCATCGATAACTTCTTCGTTAGCAACAACGGTTCCACCCATAAAGTCTGGAGCCCAGTTAACTTCGATTTCATCTTCGTAAGCTAAACCTTTTTTGTATAATTGTTCGAAAATCCATTGAGTCCACTTGTAGTACTTAGGATCAGTAGTATCAACTTCTCTGTCCCAGTCATATGAGAAACCTAATGACTTAATTTGTTCTCTAAAGTGTTCGATGTTCTTTTGAGTGAATGAACCAGGATGGTTACCTGTCTTTAATGCGTATTGTTCTGCAGGTAAACCGAATGCATCAAATCCAATTGGATGTAATACGTTCTTTCCTTGCATTCTCTTAAATCTAGCCATGATATCTGTTGCAGTGTATCCTTCAGGATGTCCTACGTGAAGTCCTTGACCAGAAGGATATGGGAACATATCTAGAGCATAGTAATTTTCTTTGTTTTCATCATTTGTTGTTTTAAAAGTTTCATTAGTTTCCCAATATTTTTGCCATTTCTTTTCAACATCTTTGTGATTATAAGCCATAAAAATTCCTCCTTTAATCAGTTATCGAATAAAAAAAGTCCTATAAGCTATAAAGCCTATAGGACGAAAATTCCGCGGTACCACCTAAGTTTATCTATAAAAATATAGATACATCTCAAGTCCTTAACGCGGAAAACGTCTTAACCTACTTAGATTCAGTCAAGATCTCTACGACTAGTTCAATTAACATTGGTCTAAATTCACAGCAGCCATTTAGTTTCTGAAAAGCAATGTCAATCTACTACCTCGTATCAACAATTTCTATTCGGTAATTTAATTATTTTAAATATACCAGTCTAAAGAATTAAAATCAAGGACAATTAATAAATGTGTTAGAATTATTGATAGTTATTAGTTAAGGAGCGTTCAATAATGAAAATTCAACCATCCGTTAGATATAGCCATACCCTATTATCTCAACTGGTGCAAAATGGCGATACAGTCATTGATGCCACTGTTGGAAAAGGAAATGATACTGCGTTTTTATCACAATTAGTTGGTGAAAACGGAAAAGTCTATGGCTTCGATGTTCAGAAAGAAGCAATTGAATACACAAAACAAAGATTAGATGAAAAAAATTTAAGTAGTAACGTCACCCTATTTAATACCGGTCACGAAAACATTAATCAATTAGTAGACGAATCAATTAATGCCGCTATCTTTAACCTAGGATATTTACCTGGTAGCGATAAAAGCATTATCACCAGACCAGATACCACCCTTGTAGCAATTAAGGCATGTCTAGATAAACTTGAAATTAATGGAATTGTCGTCTTAGTTCTATATTACGGACACACCGGTGGTCCACAAGAAAAGGATGCCGTCATTGAATATGCTCAAAGCTTAAATCAAAAAACATTTTCTGTTATGCAATATCAATTTATTAATCAAGTTCATTGCCCACCAATCCTATTGGCAATACAAAAAAATTCCAACTAATTATAGTTGGAATTTTTTATTTTACTTTTTAGCTAAAATACGATCATATAAATTTACAATTATCGCAAAAATAACGATAAGTAGGCAGATCCAAAATACTTGATGTAATGAATCGTAAATTACATGTCTTAATGGTTCCATTAACTTATCAGGAACTAAATGAGCAGTTTTGACATTAACAATTTTATTAATCATATCCATTTTAGCGCCATCGGTATGGAGAATTCCAATTGTTAATTGTCTATTCATCACGATACCTAAAACGGCCACAATCAATGTTTGACCAAAAATTCTACAAAGTGTATTAAATGAAGTAGCAACACCAACATCTGATTTTTCAACACTATTTTGTGAAATCACTGTTCCATTGGTAATGGTAATTCCAAAACCAATTCCACAAATTGCCGCAATTACGAAGAACCAGCCAAATGAAACTGTAAATGGAAGTAAGAACACCCAAATAGCAGCAATTAAAATGAAGAACAAACCAAAAATTGTAGCGTAAAATGCCTTCATTCTAGATAACAACCATCCTGAAACGAATGCACCAAAGATCCAAAGAATTGAGGTTGGTGTAATTGCTAATCCAGAAAGCGTTGCGGGATATCCAAAGATACCTTGTGTCCAAACTGGAAGATAAACTTCTAATCCCATCAAAAATCCACTGATTAGAAATGCAATGATGTTTTGAATAACGAAGGTTCTGTTCTTCAATAACTTCATCGGAATAATTGGGTTTTCAGCACAATGTTCTTTTCTTACAAATAATATCAATAATAATATTGAGAAGAAAATACAGTATGAAATTGGTTGTAAATTATCAGATAGATCACTAATCAATTGAATGATGTACATCAATGATAATAACAATAATGATAGATATACCATTCCAAGGTAATCGATAGATTGTTTAACAAACACGTGTTTTTCATGGAAACTAACCATAAAAATAATCATGGCAAGAATTCCCAATGGTACGTTTAAGAAGAAAATCCAATGCCAACTAAGTCTATCAACTATGAATCCACCAATTAATGGTGCAAGGATTGATGCAATTCCCCAAATAGCACCATTTAATCCTAAAATTTTACCCCTGTTCTCATCTGAATAAATATCCGCAACAATCGTATAGGATAGTGGCATAATCACACCAGCACCAACCCCTTGAATTGCGCGCCAAATGATTAGTGTAGTCATTGAATTAGACATTCCAGAAAAAATGGATCCAATTAGGAAAATCCCAATTCCAAAAATAAAAATCTTCTTTCTACCAAATTGATCTGATAATTTCCCATAGATTGGTGTCGATATCGCATTGGTAAGTAAATAAACTGAAAACACCCAGTTCATAATTGAAACACCATGTAAATCCCCTACAATTGTGGGCATCGCAGTTGATACAATTGTTCCTTCAACAGCACTCATAAATGTAGCGATAAACAATGATATGGTAACTAATAAAACATTGTTCTTTTGCGTATTAATACTCATTGTTCCTCCATCAAAATAAAAACGATTTATAAGTACTTTTCTACAAATAAATCGTCTTTATCGTTTTAAGATATATTATTTAAAGAAATTTTGTAGTTCTTCAACCTTATCAGTGTGTTCCCAAGGTAAATCAATATCAGTTCTACCGAAGTGACCATAAGCGGCTGTTTTTTTGTAAATAGGACGTTTTAGGTCAAGCATCTTAATGATACCAGCTGGTCTTAAATCAAAAATTTCTCTAATTGCTTTAATTAGGTCATTTTCTGAAACAGTAGCAGTACCAAAAGTATTTACAGAAATTGAAACAGGTTTTGCAACACCAATAGCATATGCAACTTGGACTTCGATACGAGTAGCCAACTTAGCAGCAACGATATTCTTAGCAATGTATCTTGCAGCATAACTAGCTGATCTATCTACCTTAGTAGCATCCTTACCAGAGAATGCACCACCACCGTGGTGAGCAGCTCCACCATAAGTATCAACAATAATCTTTCTACCAGTTAAACCAGCGTCCCCTTGTGGTCCACCAATTACGAAACGTCCAGTAGGATTAATGAAGAATTTAGTGTTGTCATTTAGTAATTCAGCTGGAATAACAGCCTTAATTACTTGTTCGATAACATCTTTTCTAATTTGTTCTAAAGTAATATCTGGATCATGTTGAGTACTTAAAACAACAGTTTCAACAGCAACTGGCTTGTTGTTGTCATCATATTCAACAGTTACTTCGGCCTTAGCATCAGGTCTTAAGTATGGAATTGTGCCATCTTTTCTTAGATCGGCAATTTTTCTCATTAGTTTATGACTTAGAGAAATTGGTAGTGGCATAAGTTCAGGTGTTTCATCCACCGCATAACCAAACATTAGACCTTGGTCACCTGCCCCAATCTTATCTAGATCATCTTCACTACTGTCACGAGTTTCTAGAGAATCATCAACACCTTGAGCAATATCAGGTGATTGTTCATCAATGGCGACTAATACTGCACAAGTATTACCATCGAAGCCATATTGGTCATTGTCATAACCAATTTCTTTGATAGTTTCTCTAACAATTTTTTGAATGTTAACGTATGCTTTGGTGGTAATTTCACCAAAAACTAATACCAAACCAGTAGTTACTGAACATTCACAAGCAACTCTGGAATCGGGATCTTGCTTTAGCATTTCGTCCAAGATAGCATCACTGATTTGATCAGCAATTTTATCTGGATGTCCTTCTGAAACAGATTCTGATGTAAATAAATGTCTTTCTTGCATTTTAATGATTCCCCCTATTAATTTGGTTACAAGGCATCTTCACTATCAAGGTGAATCCTATCGGGAATACGCTTATAACTCTTAAAATAATATCATAACTTTAATATTTTTTAAAGTAATCACAAATACAAAAAAGACTACCCTTTCGGATAGTCTTTTTTGATTAGTACCGGAGGTGGGGTTCGAACCCACACGATCTTGCGATCACTGGATTTTGAGTCCAGCGCGTCTGCCAATTCCGCCACTCCGGCATAATATTAAAATGAAGCCAAAGGCGGTAATCGGATTTGAACCGATGATAAAGGTTTTGCAGACCTCTGCCTTACCACTTGGCTATACCGCCATTTTAGTTCGAATTCAACTGGGCTAGCTGGATTCGAACCAGCGCATAATGGAGTCAAAGTCCAGTGCCTTACCACTTGGCTATAGCCCAATTAAAAAGGGCGGTAGGTGGGAATCGAACCCACGCGTGTCGGAACCACAATCCGATGTGTTAACCACTTCACCACTACCGCCATAGCAACATTAACAGGGATAGCAGGAGTTGAACCCGCACCAACGGTTTTGGAGACCGTTGTACTACCATTATACTATATCCCTATGGTGGAGGGGAGTGGATTCGAACCACCGAACCCGAAGGAGCGGATTTACAGTCCGCCGCGTTTAGCCAGACTTCGCTACCCCTCCATAAATGGCGCGGGACAGAATCGAACTGCCGACACACGGAGCTTCAATCCGTTGCTCTACCAACTGAGCTACCGAGCCATACCATTTATGTTTTGCTATAGATAAATATTCAATTATGTTGTCAATGACAACAACGGTTCGTACGAGACTCGAACTCGTGACCTCCTGCGTGACAGGCAGGCGTCCTAAACCAACTAGACCAACGAACCAGTCCAATATATTTGGAATGGAGGATACAGGGCTCGAACCTGTGACCTCCTGCTTGTAAGGCAGATGCTCTCCCAACTGAGCTAATCCTCCAAATATAATGACCCGTACGGGATTCGAACCCATGTTACTGCCGTGAAAGGGCAGTGTCTTAAACCACTTGACCAACGGGTCATA
>NZ_BPLK01000002.1 GCF_019656215.1 Apilactobacillus zhangqiuensis | reverse complement strand
TTTAATTCTTACAACCAAGTTGTAAGTTCCTTACACATCATCGATTATCAATCTTGTTCAGTTTTCAAAGATCTACCCTTTTTTAATATCAACTGTTGTCTCATTCGACAACTATTTAATATTAACAAATTATCAACACAGTGTCAATAACTTTTTTATTTATTTTGCTGATGAATGTTTTAACATCAACGTTTGTCGCTTATCGACAACAATAAATATTATGCCATCTTATTAACGTAAAGTCAACAGTTTTTTTATTGATTTTTTAGCGTTTTTTGTGAGGTTTTTGACCGCCTCATCAACAGCAATATTTATATTATCAAAATATCGACACGGCGTCAACATTAATTTCAAAATAAAAAGGGACGACTTTAAAAGTCATCCCTTTCGTTTTGATACTATTTCAATTCTGGTGCATCGGTCTTGTATAAGTTCATTGTGTCTTTCTTCTTCAACTTATTCAATAGATCGGTTTTCTTCTTCTTATCCATTTCCTTAAGAAGTCTCATTCCATCAGCGTACTTGTAGCTGTAATCCTTCTTATCTACCTTCTTGAATCCTTTAGGTGTGTAGAAACGTAGTAAGTCACCTAATACTACCTTATCTGAAAGTGATAGTTCTGTAGTAACGTGGTTTTGCATCTTCTTAATTTCATCAGCTTGTTTCTTATTAGGTGTAATTTGTTTACCTGTCTTAGTTAGGTATACACTTCCACCGACTACTGTGTATTCAGGAGATACAAAGTCCCCATTTCTAAATGCAACAACTTGGTTTCTCTTCTTAGATAGTAAGTCATTACCGAATTGAATTGTATTATCATCCTTTACACCTAGTAAATGTAATAGTGTTGGTAATACGTCAATTTCACCACCATAGGTATGATCAATTCCACCCTTTAGGCCATCCATGTGAATCATGAATGGAACCTTTTGGAATTGTGCTAAGTCATAACTATTGATGGACTTCTTGTGTAGTAATTGCGCAATAGCTGGTCTATGGTTGTTTGAAATACCATAGTGATCACCATATAGCACAATCATACTGTTCTTCATTAGACCTGTCTTAGTTAGGTAATTAATGAATTCACCAAAGGCTTGGTCTAGGTAATGAGCAGTTTGTACGTATGGATCTACAGTATCATCACCAGTCTTAGTAGCTGGGAATGATACATTTTGTTTATCCAATTCGTATGGGTAATGGTTAGTTAATGTAATTAGTTTTGCATAGAATGGTTGTGGTAATTGTTGGATGTATTGAGCTGCATCCTTGAAGAAGATTTTATCCTTCAAACCGTAACCAACACTGTATGATGGTTTTTCAGTGTAGTAATTTGAGTCAAAGAAGTATTGGTAACCCCATGACTTGTATGCATTATCTCTATTCCAGAAACTTGGAACATCCCCATGGAATGCAGCAGTACTGTAACCCTTTTGAGCTAAGATAGCTGGTGCAGCTTGGTAGGTGTTTTGGGTACCATAAGTAACCATTGCTGATCCTTCTGGTAGACCAAACAATGAATTTTCTAGCATCATTTCAGCATCAGAGGTCTTACCTTGTGCTACTTGATGATAGAAGTTATCAAACGATAGTGTGTTTTGGTTATGGTAGAACTTGTTTAGGTTTGGAGTTACTTCCTTACCGTCCACCTTGTAATCAATTAAAAATTGTTGAAAACTTTCCAAATGAATTATGAATACGTTCTTACCTTTAGCCTTACCGTAGTATTCAATATTAGCTTTACTGCGGTTATGCTTTAGATATGTAAATACACTATTCAAGTCAGATGGTTTAGCATGCGCTCTAGTTTCACTTTCCTTGTGAGTTTGGTATGCGTTAAATGCTGCATATTCATTTAAGCCAAGGTACTTAACAATGTAGTTGTTATCAAAAGTTCTTGTTAGTAGTCCTGATCTATCTGCATTAGATACACCAAATTCAGCAAACATCAATACTAAGGATAGAATGGTGATTGCAAAGGCGTTCTTCTTTTTAAATGGAGCATGATCAACCTTAATTACTCTGAATAACAATAATAAAATCAATACAATAATATCAATAAATACGAAGAAATCTAATGGATGTAAGATTTCAGCTAAACTCTTACCGAGGTTATTTTGCACAGTACCTGAACCCTTGATAATTCCAAATGATAGGAAGTCTGAGAATTCACGGTAGTATAAAACGTTGGCAAAAATCCAGATTGATTCAATTAAATCAATAATAAGCATTAGCCAGTAAGCTAACTTACCTCTAAAGTACAAAGCAATCCCAAAGATTAGTAAGGCAGCTGGTAATGGATTAACAGCTAAAAGGAATTGTTGAATTCCTCCCTTTGCACCTAAGGTAAAATCAATACGGTATGAAATATATGTTTTCAACCAGAATAAGGCCACAATTAATACAAAAAAGCCAAATTTTGTATTAAAGAACTTTCTGGTGTTCTTAATATGACTAGACATTTCTATGCCTCCAAAATAAAAAAATATAAAGTGTTAGTAAACTTACTTATCAATCTTATTAGGACGAATGAAGAATGCAACCGCCCCTAAAATCATTCCTAAGTAATAAGTTATCAAGCGCCAAGCAATTAACGCTAGAATCAACTTCGTGTTATTGGTGATAAAACTCTTGAACAAAGTCTCGAAACTGTACTCTGCTCCCCCAGCTCCCCCAGGGATTGGGAATAACGAGATTATCATAAAGATTAAAACATGTAGGCTAACAATCATGATGATGTTAACTTGATCAAACCCTAACGCCAAAATAATAAAGTATGGAATTAGGTAATAGAAAGCTAGTTGGAAGAAAGTAATAACAATAATCTTTAACATTAACTTCCATTGTTTAGCGATTCTGATGCTTTCCATATGGAATGTATCAATTTTATTGTCCAACATTTCTTTGAATGAAAGATACTTGTCGTCCTTCATGAATATCTTAAGTGGTTTTACCAAATTATCAACAAGTTTCTTAGTAAATGTATACCAATACATAATTAATAACAAGGCAATAATCACAAATAAGTGAACGAAAAAGCCAAACAATACAAGCCAAGCTAAGTAGTGCAACTTTTCTTCAACATATTGAAATCCGACAATAAGACTCAAAATGAAATTAATTACTATCATGGTCTGAAAGACCACGAACTTCATCAAAAGCGTTGAGCTAGCCTTACCAGCATCCACACCGGTTTGAACCATGACGTATAGTTGTCCGGGTTGTCCACCAGATGAAAATGGTGTAATTCCATTGAATAGTTGTTCAACCAATGGAACCCTAATCGCATCCCACCATGTAAAGTGATCAACTTGGGTATCGACAATTGTCTTCGTGACCACAGCTTCCAGTCCTAAGTATAACAACATACATAGGAAAGCAACGGCGATCCACCACCAATTAATAGTAAAAAAATCTGCAATCAATACATTCATGTTGATGTCTCTAACAAAATACCAAAAAATCAGTATCCCAATTAGAAACATCATAAAGAACGTTATTACATTTCTCTTCGACATTACTATCCCTCTTTTATCTGACCTTTATAGAATTTATGCCAAATTGAAGCTAGATGATCTTCTGAATAGTAATCAGATGCAGCCAAAGCTTTATCAGATAACTCTTTTAGTTCATCTCGATTATCAATTAAGCGATGCAAACTATCATTCATTTCTTCAAAAGTAGTAAATGGTTCATAGTAACCACTGATGATTTCTTTATATAAGTCCAAACTTCTTAACATCACTGGAGTTCCACAAGAAAATGCTTCCAATACTGACATTGGGAACAATTCATTAAATGATGGTAATAGGAACAAATCAGCAACATTATAGTATTGAACAAGCTTATCACGATCAACAATTCCTGGGAAATGAAGATTTGCAGGTGGAGTATCTACCAATAGTTTTAATTTCTTATATCCATCAGTAATTTTACCAAAAGAAAAACCACCTGCCCAAATAAATTCGACATTTGGATTTTCCTCTGCTAGTTTGGCAAAATCCAGAATTCCCTTTCTAGTTTGCACCTGGCCTGTTCCAACCACTACGAACTTGTCTTTATCAATACCAAGTTCTTTTCTAACATTTAACTTTTCATCTTCAGTAAAAGGATAGAATTCCTTTTTGCTAACAAAGTTTGGAATATAAGTAATTTTATCACGATTAATTCCATATGCTTCCAACTTAGGTATAAAAGTTGGGTTAACAACTACAATGTGTTCCATTCGTTTGTAGAACGCAATTACATACTTATAAAAAATCCATTTGATTGGCTTAGGTAGACTTAAGCTACCTTCCAATGTTTCTGGTAGAAAATGCACGTATCCAATTCTTCTTCCACGTTTCTTTTGAAAAGTAGAAAAGTAATATCTTAGATTAATTGTATGGTAGTGAGTAATGTCAGATTTCTTTGGATCATTGATTTCAATCTCAAACTCATCTGAAAAACGCTTTTCCATTAATTTAATTAACTCTAGATAGGCACTACCGACTCCTTGTCCCTTTACCTTGTCGGCAGTTGAAAACATATCTATTTTTATCATAAATCCTCCTAGTCGCTTATCCCATTATCATCACTAAATTCTTTGTTGAAATCCAATTGGGCAGCCTTGTAGAAAGCCACAATGCGATTGGCAAAGTTTTCTGATGATATTTCATGTAACTTAGTTTGTCTAAGTTCTTCCTTTGATGGATCTGGTTTAGCTTTAGTTTGATTCAAGTATTCCAATACGCTTGAAACATAGCCATCATTATTTGAGAAAGTCATCCCTAATGCTTTATCACTTAATAAGTCTTCTGTATATGGACTTGATGCAACCACTACTTTGACTCCGGCAGCCATTGCTTCAATATACGTTAAACCTTGTGATTCTGAATTTGATGTCGATACAAATAAGTCGGCATCTCGGTAATATTTATATACCTCATCGTTATTGATTTCACCAACAAACTTAACGTTGGCGTTTAAATTCATGTCATCGACTTGTTTCTTCAAATCGTCTCTAGCTGGTCCATCCCCTACAATCACAAGTTGGGTTGATGGTTTGTCAGCTAAAATCTTAGGCATAGAGCTAATCAATTCTTCAATATTTTTCTCATAAGCCAAACGACTCACTGATAATAACACAGGCGCATCACCTTGAACGCCTAAATTTTTGCGTATGTCAAAATCAGATTCAGTCGCAAACTTATTGATGTTAATTCCGGTTGGGATAATCCTAATCGGACTCTTTACCCCGTATCTTACTAGTGTATCTAATACCTTCTTACTTGGCGCCACTACCCCTGACATATTGTGACAAAATGCTAACGTTGCATCTTTAACATGTACTGGTCTTAATAGCTTACCTTTGGCCACATAGTGTAAATAGTCTTCATACATTGTGTGATAAGTATGTATACATGGTATTCTTAAAAATTTAGCCACAAACTTACCAATGATCCCCATTGAGAACTCGGTTTGTGTATGAACAATGTCCAAGTTAAGTTTCTTAGCAATTTGATAAGCTTGGATCATTCCCCTTACCGCAATTCGGCGGTCAGTAAAAGAAATAAAGGGGATACTGGAAAATCTAAAAATATTTTTTTCATATGCGGTCTTATCAACGTGGGGATCAGTAGTTGTGAAGATATATACCTGATGACCATCTTTTTCCAATTGATCCTTTAGTGTCTTAATAGATGTGGCAACCCCACTGACCTGTGGAAAATAAGTATCAGTAAAGATCCCAATATTCATAGTAGCACCTCTCTTTCTTTTAATATTAATTATTTGTAATTATATTGTTTTGCTGTTTGCATTGCAAACTCATACGAATGCCATAATTGTCTATTCTAATAAAAAAACGAGCCAGAACAATTCTATCGAAGTAGTTGTTTCCATATTTGTTCAATAATGACAATGAACTATTATGACAACCAAACATAAAATATTTCTGACTCATTATTTTAATAAACTTACCATATATAACTTGTAATTAATCAGTTAATCCTTCATCTTTGAATGATTTTGCAATTGCTTCAATTGCGTCTTTTTCGTCAGGACCATCAGCAATAACAGTTACTTCGGCGTTTTGACCAACACCTAATGACATAACACCCATGATTGACTTTAAGTCAACAGTGTTGCCAAGGTATTCTAGTTTTAATTCTGATTTGAATTTAGTAGCAGTTTGAACTAAAAGTGTTGCAGGACGAGCATGGATTCCGGTTTCA
Organism: Apilactobacillus zhangqiuensis; assembly: GCF_019656215.1. Classification (GTDB taxonomy): domain Bacteria; phylum Bacillota; class Bacilli; order Lactobacillales; family Lactobacillaceae; genus Apilactobacillus; species Apilactobacillus zhangqiuensis. The sequence goes on along the minus strand of NZ_BPLK01000002.1, from coordinate 264,525 downwards.
GAAACAACTTTAAATTGACGTTTTTCCATTTTGAAAATCTCCTTTTATTCTTATACTAATTTTAGAATATCAATTAATGTGATAAAACTCAACATTTTTAACTATTGGTACCACTATCAGATAGGTAAGTATACGTAATTATACCGTTCTGATCGGCCTTCCCTATCACGCGCTTTCTAGTATCAAAGTTCATGTATGCAACTTGAAACTCAGTGAACTCGTCGGGTTTGACTACCAATTCTTTGATTTTGTTGTCTTTTAGGTCATTTAATAATTCAGTATAATTCTTATCTGCGATAATTATATTCCCTCTTTCAATATATATTATATACGATTGGTACTAATTAAAACATATCATAATTAAAAAATATGAAAAAAATCATCATTATTTTAATCTAAACAAATTGCTTGCACTAAATTTACGATGAGTTATAATATTTCTACAAATGGTCAGTAAAGGTCAAAATAATCTTTAACCATTTAGTTGTTTTCAGAAAGGAGCAGTCGTATGAAATGTGAAAACTGCCATATAAATGAGGCAACCATTCATTTACTCGTCAATTTCAATGGCGAGAAAAGACATATCGATATTTGTCAGGACTGTTACCAGAAATTGAGTCAGCAATCCGAACAATATCGCAATAACGGAGGTGTTGATATGATGAATGATCCATTTGGATTCAGTAGCTTAGATGATTTATTTAATGCGATGAATCAAAATAATCAAAATTCTATCCGCCGTCCTGACAACAATCAGCAAAAAAATAACAATAACAACAATTCCAATTCTGTGTTAGCAAAGTATGGATATGATTTAACCGACCTAGCAAGAAAGAACAAGATTGATCCGGTTATTGGTCGTGATAAGGAAATCAATCGTGTGATTGAGATCCTAAACCGTAGAACCAAGAACAATCCTGTTTTGATTGGTGAAGCTGGTGTTGGTAAGACTGCTGTCGTTGAAGGACTAGCACTTAAAATTGCCCATCACGAAGTTCCAGATAAATTAAAGAACAAACGTGTTATTAGATTAGATGTTGTTTCCATTGTTCAGGGAACATCAATGCGTGGTCAATTCGAACAAAGAATGCAAGAACTAATCAAGGAAGTTCAATCCAACAAGAACATCATTTTATTTATTGATGAAATTCATGAAATTATGGGCGCAGGTAACGCCGATGGTTCAATGGATGCCGGTAATGTATTGAAACCTGCCCTTGCTCGTGGTAGTTTCCAATTAATTGGTGCCACTACTCTTAACGAATACCGTGGTATCGAAAAGGATTCAGCACTTGCTCGTCGTTTCCAAACAGTGCAAGTCGATGAACCTTCATTGAAACAAGCTCTTCATATCTTAAATGGTATCAAGGGACGTTATGAAAAGTATCACCACGTCAAATACAGTGATGATGCAATCAAGGCTGCCGTTTACCTATCAAATCGTTATATCCAAGATCGTTTCTTACCGGACAAGGCAATTGATTTAATTGATGAAGCTGGTTCAAAACTTAACATTAAATCAGACGTTAAGTCCCCAGATGATTTAAAGGATGAACTAAGCAAGTGTGAAAACGAAAAGAAGGATGCTTTGAAGAAAGAAGATTACGAAAAAGCCGCCTTTTATCGTGACAAGATTGAAGAACTTAACTACAAGTTAAAGGACTTCGATGAATCAGACAATACCTACCCTACTGTATCTACGAAGGATATCGAAGGAATTATCGAATCCATCACTAAGATTCCTGTTGGTCAATTACAAGAACAGGAACAGGACAATCTAAAGGATCTTGATAAGAAACTTGCGGGTAGCGTTATTGGTCAAAATCAAGCAATCGAAAAGGTTGCTCGTGCCATCAAACGTAACCGTATTGGCTTCAATGGAACCGGTCGTCCAATAGGGTCATTCCTATTCGTCGGAACTACTGGAATTGGTAAGACTGAACTTGCTAAGCAATTGGCAAAGCAACTATTCGGTTCTAAGGAAGCCATGATTAGATTTGACATGTCTGAATATCGTGAACCACATTCAATTTCAAAACTAATCGGTTCACCTCCTGGCTATGTTGGTTATGATGAAGCCGGACAATTAACCGAAAAAGTTAGAAGAAATCCATACAGCCTAATTCTTTTTGATGAAATTGAAAAGGCTCACCCAGACGTTCTTCATGCATTCCTACAAATTCTAGATGATGGTCGTCTAACCGATTCTAAAGGTCGAACAGTATCATTCAAAGATACCGTCATCATCATGACAAGTAACGCTGGTACTGGTGCTTCAACCGCTAGTGTTGGTTTTGGTGCCGAAGCTAACAACAAGACTCATTCTGTATTGAATAAGTTAGGAGATTATTTCAAACCAGAATTCCTAAACAGATTCGATGACATCGTTGAATTTAACCAACTAAGCAAGGATGACTTGAAGAAGATTGTCAGCCTAATGCTAGACAATGTGAATAAGATGCTTGAAAACCGTGGTATTACCATCGATGTTTCAGATGCTGCCAAGGATAAATTGGTTGAAAAAGGATACAATCCTGAAATGGGAGCTCGTCCCCTTCGCCGAGTAATCCAAGAGGAAGTTGAAGATAAAGTCGCAGACTACTATCTAAACAATCCAAGTAGTAAGCATTTGAGCGTTGAAGTTGACGACGAAAACAAAGTATTCGTTAATGCTAAATAATTGAATAAATATAAAAACAGCTAAGATTATTCTTAGCTGTTTTTTTAACTTTTTTTGTACTATCATATGTTAATATGGTTGTTAGAGAGGAGGAGAAGGTATGTTTCATTTTATCCATGACATTATTCGTCGATTTAAACGCAAACATGATTCAGACGAGCCACAAGTAAATGATTTCGATGACTCAACCAACAAAACAGTTGATAAGGACGTCGCAACAACCACCGAAAATATTGAAGAAGCCCCTTCTTCTCCTAAACCAAGGGCAAAAATGACTATTTACTATGTGGACGAAGAAGGACATTATCTCCACGAGTTTAATGTTATTCACGGTTTCGTCGGTGATCCAGTAAGTTTCATTATCCCCGATTTTGATCACTATGTTTTGTTCAAAATAATGGGCGTTTCAACCTACATGCGAAAAGAAGATAATCAAGTTACCCTTCAATACAATCGATTGAACGGAAAGCCAGTTAATATTTTCTTCATTAACTATGATACATATTCAATGATTCGTCTTCCTCAAATGGCAATTGGAAAATATAATAATAAATTCGAAATTAATATTCCGGAGCTAGCTGGCTTTAAATTAATGAACTACTCTGGTGATGAAGACGGTATTTTTAATGACTACATGAAACATTTAATCATATACTACCGTCGAGATGACTGGCACAACGTGCAAAAGAACACGTTCTACATTCGTTTAAGAGAATACACTAAAGTCTATAATGACACTAACGGTGAAATTCTCCATGTCTTATTACCAAAGAAAAGTATTTGGAAGGTCTTTTATCAAGTTACCACCGACAACGCACTGTGGTTAAACATTGGTCCTAACCAATGGATTGTCGATAGAAACTTCTACAGAATGCAATATCCATTTGCAAAAGAGCTAACCAATACTGATTCATGGAAAATTAAAAAAGTTCACTACCCTGCCACAATTCAAAATGATAATCATCAAAGTGTTACCGTTTACAACTTTCCTTACGGTAGCTGTATTGGATTCCTCCATAACGGTAACTCCTTCTTCGTTACCCAAGAAATCATCGATCAAAAAGATGTTCATTGGATGGAAATTAATAACCTTCACTACATCGTTAGTGAAGACGTAAAAAAAGAGCTTAGATAATATCTAAGCTCTTTTTATTTTATAGTTTTGAAGTAAGTTCTACATCAGGGTACTTTTCTTTGAACCAGCGTTCAGCAAATGAGTTTTCGAATAAGAACAATGGATCGCCATGACCATCTTTTACTAGGATGTTTCTTGAAGAAGACATCTTTTCGTCTAATTGGTCTGGGTTAATCCAACGAGCAGTCTTACTACCCATTGGTTCCATTACAACTTCAGAGTTGTATTCATTTTTCATTCTGAATTGGAAAACTTCAAATTGAAGTTGACCAACGGCACCTAGGATGTAATCACCGGTAGTGTAAGAAGTGTAAAGTTGAACCGCTCCTTCTTGAACTAGTTGTTGGATTCCCTTATGGAATGATTTTTGTTTCATAACATTCTTAGCAGAAACCTTCATGAATAGTTCAGGTGTAAATTGAGGTAACTTGGTGAACTTAACATCACGTTTGTCTGAATAAATAGTGTCACCAATTTGGAAGTTACCAGTATCGTATAAACCAATGATGTCACCGGCTACGGCATTTTCAACATTTTCACGAGTGTTAGCCATGAACTCAGTCACGTTGGATAGACGTAGTTTCTTTTGGTTTCTTTCCAAAGTAACGTCCATTCCACGTTCAAACATTCCTGAACATACACGTACAAACGCGATACGGTCTCTGTGCTTAGGGTTCATGTTAGCTTGAATCTTAAAGATAAAACCAGTAAATTGTTCGTCTTCAGGTTTTACATCAACATCGTTTTCGGTTTCGTGTTCACTTGGTTTTGGTGCAAAATTTAGATATGCATCTAAGAAAGTCTTTACCCCGAAGTTAACCAAGGCTGAACCGAAGAAGACGGGAGTTTGTTCACCATTCTTGATTTTTTCTTCGTCGAATGGATTACCAGCTTCGGTGATTAAATCCATGCTTTCTTTAGCATCTTGATAAACACTGTCTTCTGATAACTTGTTGTCTTCTAACAAGTTACCTTCATCATCCAATGGTAAGTATGGATTGTTTTCGTCTTCTGGACGGTATAGTTCGACACGTTTGTTGTATCGATCGTACAGTCCTCTTAGAATTTTTCCTGAACCGATTGGCCAGTTCATTGGGTATCCTTCGATTCCCAAGACATCTTCTAGTTGACTGATTAATTCCATTGGGTCTCGACTATCACGATCAAGTTTGTTCATGAAAGTAAAGATTGGAATTCCACGCATCTTACAAATTTGGAATAATTTCTTAGTTTGTGGTTCAATCCCCTTGGCAGCATCAATAACCATGACTGCAGAGTCAACGGCCATCAAAGTACGATAAGTATCTTCTGAGAAATCTTGGTGACCAGGGGTATCCAAGATGTTGATACGCTTACCGGCATAATCAAATTGCATCACAGAACTAGTAACGGAAATTCCACGTTTCTTTTCAATTTCCATCCAGTCAGATTTTGCAAAGTTACCAGACTTCTTCGCCTTAACAGTTCCGGCTTCACGAACAATTCCACCAAACAATAGCAATTGTTCAGTAATTGTTGTCTTACCAGCATCCGGGTGAGAGATGATGGCAAAAGTACGACGTTTATCAACGCTTTGCTCTATTTTTTTATTACCCATTATTCGAATCCTTCCGTTTTATAATATATAAATACAATTGTAACATATTAAAACAATCTTCCATATGTGAATTAAAAAACATCCCCGATTAAATCGAGGATGTCTTTTTTATTTCTTCCAATCGTCTTCGTCAGTTAGACCTAAGTCTTTCTTGATCTTAGAAGTTGAAATACCTTCTGTTCTTGGTAAGTAAACAACCTTACAGTAATCCTTTAGGAAGTCGAATTTACCTTCCCAATCATCTCCCATAACGAAGATGTCGATGTTGTTATCAACAACGTCTTTAATCTTTTGGTCCCAATTATTTTCTGGAATAACGTGATCAACGTAACGAATTGCTTCCAATACATACTTTCTATCTTCGTATGAAGTATAAGCCTTCTTACCTTTTTCAGCGTTAAATTCGTCGGTAGAAACACAAACTGTTAAGTCGTCGCCTAATTCCTTGGCACGTTTTAATAAACGAACATGACCCTTGTGTAGTAGGTCAAATGTTCCATAAGTAATTACTTTTGTCATAGTATCTCCTGCTTTGTCTCTCTTTGTTTTTTTGCTAACTCACTTGTGTGATTGTTCAATCATCCAAATACTGTATAGATATTGAACGACCACTTTAACAACGGCATATAGTGGAATTGCTAGAATCATTCCCATTAATCCAGCGATATTTCCGGCAGCCATTAAAATAATTATAATGGTTAACGGATGAATATTCAAAGACTTTCCGATTACATTTGGATAAACCAAGTTACCGTCTAGTTGTTGAACAATAATTACCACAATTACAACCCATACTAATTCACCAACACTGTTTGAAAGTGCAACGAATACAGATGGCATAATTCCAATATATGGACCAACGTATGGAATGATATTGCAAATACCGGCAAACACTCCCAATAGTAGTGCATACTTTTGGCCGATTAAAACATATCCGATGGATGTAAATACACCAACGAATAGACATTCAATCATTTGACCGCCAATGTAATGAGAAATGGTATCGCTCATCTTGCCCAATAACTTAATGGTTCTACGACGGCTTCTTGGTGGTAACATCTTGGCGATGTTTGGAATCATTTTATGACCGTCTTTTAACATGTAGAACAATACAACTGGTACGGTAATCATCACAATTACGGCTGATGCCGCTGTTGAGATGATTGTTCCAACGCTTGAAGTAATTCCACCTAGACTGTGTTGGAAGTAGTTATAGACATAGGATTGTAATGAAGAAATGTATTCAGATGAATAGAATTTCTTAAAAATCCCCTTTTGACTATGTACTTCAACATAATGGTTAATGTCGTCTGCAATCTTTGGTAAGTTGGTAACTAAGTTAGTAACTTGTGTTATCAATCTTGGTAGAAATGATGAGAATAGATATACGATTATTCCAATTAGAAATATGTATACGATGGCGATTGCCCAGTTACGGGAAATCTTTTTGGTTTTACTAATTTTAATTTTCATTAATAGGTTAACCACTGGGTTTAACATGTAGAACAATACCCCAGCGATTAGGATTGGCATGAATACTGCTGAGATAAACATCCCAATTGGGCTGAAAAGGAACTCAAGTTTTGTACATATCCAGATAATACTTACCACCAGTAGCAATTCGACTGTCCATAAGATCATCGAGGAATTTTTTATTTTATTAAACATATCCGAAACCTCCAGTAATCATTATACCATTTTATTCATCTATATTTTTATCATCTATGAATGAATTGATATCATCCATATCAAACCCCTTACGATAAAGCGCTTGTTTAGTCTTCATGATTCGTTGCATCCCGTCGTACTTACGGTTACGATGCCAAATTTTTTCACCCTGTTGTTTCAATAAATCCATTTGTTGTTCTTCATCGACGTAAAAATCCATGTCTTCCATGACGCTTAGGACAACGTCAGTTGGATAACCCTTCTTCATCAATGCAAGCTTAGTCTTATCTAAACGATTCTTGAATGCATCGCGCTTATGCTTTTTAAAAATCTTATCTGCTTGAATTTGGCAGTTTTCAATCATTTCATCGTGTGAATAGAAGTTATTTAAGGCATTTTCAATCAAGTTTTCGTTGATTTGTTTTTCTTTTAACTTATAAAAGACATTCGATGGTCCCTTATCCTGCTTCTTAACTTCTGTTCGAACATAACTGTCAGCATAGCTTTGATCGTTAACTAATTTTAGTTCCACTAGCTTTTGCATCACTGCCGCAATGTGTTGTTCGTTTTCACTGTACGATTGAAGTTTCTTAACGACTTCATTTTCCGTTCTTAATTGATGGGATAAAAAATTAATTGCCTTACTATAAAGTTTTGAAATATCATCGGCATTAACAAGTTCTTCCTTTAACTCATCATCAATTTCCATTCCCTTAAAAATACGGTATTTAATCATGACATTTTCACTAATTGGGAACGCGTATGCCCCGTCTACATATACATTAAAACGCCCTTTTCTCTTTTGGGCCTCAATCATGGTGATTTTAGATGCCATTACTCTCACTCCTTTATTTAACATCCCATTTTACATTTGGTATAATTAGTTATCAGATTGCGAAAGGACGTATATTACTTTGAAAGCACATGTAGTTTTTGCAACCATCACAGGTAACAACGAAGACGTCGCTGATATCATTACTGAAGGTCTAGAAGATTTAGGCGTTGATGTAACTCAAACCGAAATCTCACAAACAGATGCACAAGATTTTGAAGATGCAGATATCTGTGTCGTTTGTGCATACACCTACAACGAAGGTCACCTTCCAGAAGAAGGATTGGACTTTTTCGATGACTTAGGTGACTTAGATCTTTCAGACAAGGTCTTCGGTGTTGCCGGTTCTGGTGATATCTTCTACGAAGAATTCTTCAACACTTCAGTTGATGACTTCATCAACCAATTCAAGAAGACTAACGCCACTCAAGGTTTTGAAGGTGTTAAAATCAACTTGGAACCGGATGAAGACGACATTGAAAAGCTTGATCAATTCGCTTCAAGTTTAGTTGATACTTACAAAAAAATAAATGGTTAAAAAGAAAATCGTTGATGTTTATCAACGATTTTTTTGTTTTACAATCTTATCTATTCTTGTTTGGTATAAATGATTTGATGCTGGGCTTTCTACTCCTAATTTCGACGTTCTTAACATCTTGAACAGAAGCATTGATAACGGCCCCTAGAATCAATATCATCCCAATGATGTATAACCAAAGCATTAAAATAACAAAGGTGCCTAATGCCTTGTAAGCATCGACACTACGTGCAAAGTAGTGCAGATAAATTGAGAATCCTTTGGATAGAATTATCATGCCAATTGTAACAATCAATGATCCCATCCAAACATAACGCCACTTGGTGTTTACGTTTGGTACGAAGTAATACATCAGCAATACCAATAAAAAGACACCGATAATGGTTAGTGGATATCTTAATAGAATAAATAGTCCTACGTTCATCTTCGATAATCCCATTAGGTAAGCTGAGTAGCTGATGATGACCTTTCCAAATCCGAAGAATAATAGGAAAATTGCCAATGAGATTACCAACAATAGCATCCAGATAAACGAAACGATTCGATTCATTAGATTACTTTCATTTTTTATTCCATACGATGAATTAACCGCACGTTGAAACGCTGCTAATGCTCGACTGGCTGACCAGATGGCAACAATTAACCCAATAGATAATTTATCCGCATTAGCGCCCTTTAGTGCCGAAATAACGATTGGACTAACCGTCTTAAATACCGTTGATGGTAGTAGTGGTTCTAGATAGTCTAGAATTTCGTATTGATTAACGTGTAATAATTCTAGTAGGTTTCCAACAATGATTGTCGCTGGAAATAGTGATAACAATGAATAGAATGCAATTACTACTGCTGAATCAGATACGTTTGATTCCTTGTAATGCTTCTTTACGACTAAGAAAAATCGTTTCCATTTTATAGCGTTATCCTTAATCTTCATTACGATCACCACTTAGCTTATTGGTAGCAAATGCTTCCTTAATCGCTGCTAGGATTTGCTTAGAAGCAGTTCCATCTCCATATGGATTCTTGGCAGTGGCCATTTTGTTGTATTCTTCTTCATCATCCAATAGTTGGTCGATGCTTGCACTAATCTTTTCAGGGTCTGTTCCCACTAGTTTTAATGTTCCAGCATCTACCCCTTCTGGACGCTCAGTCGCTTCTCTTAGAACCAATACTGGTTTACCTAATGAAGGTGCTTCTTCTTGGACCCCACCGGAGTCAGTCATGATGAAATGACTGCGTGCCGCCATATTATGGAAGTCCACAACATCCAATGGTTCAATTAAATGCACACGGCTTACCCCATCGAATACACTATGGGCAACGGATTGAACCGCTGGACTTAAGTGAACAGGATATACAACTTCAATGTCTTTTCTGTTCAGTACTTCTTTTTTGATAGTTTCAAAAGTACGACGCATTGGTTCACCTTGGTTTTCACGTCGGTGCATGGTCAATAGAATAATCTTGTGAGTCTTATCGATATCATCTAACACGCTGTGGTGGTAGTTTCTATCAACCGTTTGTTTTAAAGCATCGATTGCGGTGTTCCCTGTAATATAGATACGATCGTGGTTTAGGTTTTGTTTTAATAAATTTTCTTTACTTAATTCTGTGGGTGCAAAGTACACATCAGATAAAATATCGGTCATTTGACGATTCATTTCTTCTGGGTATGGAGAATACTTGTCCCATGTTCTTAGTCCCGCTTCGACGTGACCAAGTGGAATTTGGTGATAAAAAGCACTCACTGCCGCTGCAAACGTAGTGGTTGTATCACCGTGAACTAAAATAATATCTGGCTTAGCTTCGTTAATAATACTGTCTAGCTTGTTAATGACAGTGGTTGTAATTGAACTTAATGTTTGTTGAGCCTTCATTACGTGTAAGTTGTAATCAGCTTCAATATGGAAAATATCCATAACTTGATCTAGCATTTCTTTATGTTGGCCAGTCAAAACGGTGATGGGTTGAAACTCATCTAAATTATTTTTCATTTCTAGAATGATTGGAGCCATCTTAATAGCTTCTGGACGAGTTCCAAAGATGGTCATCACTTTAATCGGTTTTTTCAAGATTATGCCTCCACAAAAAATTATATTTACCTAATTATAACAAAATAATTGCATCATTGCCGATTAGAAATATATCTTAAGAAAAATTTAGTGCTATCTATGAAAACCTTTTTGAAGTATTATGATAAAATATAAATAATTATGGATTAATGAAGGAGGTTACAATTATGGAAACTATTGGTTTAATTGTACCCTGTTATAATGAAGAACCTTCCATTAAAATCTTTTATGATGAAGTAGAAAGAGTCTTTAGCGAAATGCACGCTAACAACCTTAACTACAATCATGAATACTGGTTTATCAATGATGGTTCCTCAGACAATACTTTGGAAGAAATTAAGAAATTGCGTGAAAACGATGAAAACGTTCATTTCGTATCATTCTCACGTAACTTTGGTAAGGAATCTGCAATGTCAGCTGGACTAGACAACGTTGGTGGTGACTATGTCGCAGTTATGGACGTGGATTTACAAGATCCACCTGCATTGCTTCCTCAAATGATTAAGTACATAAAAGAAGACGATTACGACGTCGTTGGCTGTGTGCAAAAGAGTAGAAAACAAAACTTCGTAAGAGCTTTCCTATCTTCAAGCTTTTACAAGGTGATTAATAAAATGTCTGACGTTGAAATCAAACAAAACGTTAGAGATTACCGTCTAATGACTCGTCAATACGTTGATAATGTTTTAAAATTAACTGAATACAACCGTTTCACTAAGGGTATCTTTAGTTGGGTCGGATTTAAAACTAAGTACATTGAATATGATGGTGTTGAAAGAGCTGCTGGTGAATCTCACTGGTCACTATACCAACTACTTGAATATTCACTAGAAGGAATCGTTGATTTCTCAGATGTACCACTTAAAGTGGCAACCTGGGTTGGTGGTGTTTCATTCTTCTTATCACTAATTGGACTTATCTTTGTTATTTTAAGAGCAATCTTATTCGGTGGTTCAGTATCAGGATGGCCATCATTAGTATCAATCATTCTATTAATTAACGGTGTTCAACTATTCTGTCTAGGAATCGTTGGTAACTACATTGGAAAGATTTATCTAGAAACAAAGCACCGTCCTAAATACATTGTGAAAGAGAAGAAATAATGAAAAATTTGTGGAATAAATACAAACAGGTAATTGCCTACTTGTTTTGGGGTGTATTAACCACTGTTATCGACATTGCTGTCGCATTAGTGCTTTATCACCTAGTACCGAACATGTATGTATTTTGGAATACATTTATCGCTTGGGTAGCGAGTGTATTATTCGCCTACTTTACCAATCGAAAATGGGTATTTGAATCTAAAGCAAGTACCGCTAAAGAATACATCTCAGAAATGATTTCATTCTTCCTTGGCCGTGTGGCTTCATTAATTTTAGAAGAAATCATCTTAATAATTGGTGTTAACATCATCAGTCAAAACAACTTTGACCTACTAAAAATATTTGGTCAGATCGTCGTAATTGTATTTAATTACTTCTGGTCAAAACTAGTAGTATTCGTCAATGATAAAGAAGCATAAAAAAAGCGATGAGATAAAATTATCTCATCGCTTTTTTTTCGTATCTAAATTATTAGTGAACGAATAGACTTAGTAGTAGAACCATCAATAATCCAGTAATGGAAATGACTGTTTCTAGCACGGTCCAAATCTTCAATGTTTGTTTTACATTTAAGTCAAAGTATTCTTTGAACATCCAGAATCCGGCATCGTTAACGTGTGATGCAGCAAGTGATCCAGCACCAATTGCTAATGCCATTAATACAGGGCTTACGCTCATTGTGTGCATTAGTGGAGTTACTAGTCCAGAAGCAGTCATACCTGCGACAGTAGCTGAACCAAGTGAAACACGTAGGATAACGGTAATCAACCAAGCTAGAATAATTGGTGATAAATTAGCGTGACCCATTACATTTTGAACGGCTTTACCAACACCACCATCAATTAATACTTGCTTGAATGCTGATCCACCACCAATAACCATTAGAAGCATTGCGATTGACTTAATAGCTTCAGTAACAGTGTTTGTGATGTCATCCATCTTCTTACCGCGGTGGAATCCCATTGCCCAGATAGCAAATAATAAAGTAACAATCATGGCGATAACTGGGTTACCAAACATAGCAACAACAGCACCAATACCATGTGGATCTTTAACGGCTTTACCACCGTTAAATACCATATCGTAAACAGTTGAGATTGCCATTAAGATAACTGGTAGTAATGAAGTAAATGCGGCAATTCCAAAGCTTGGAGTGTCTTTTAAATCATACTTCTTCATTTCACCAAAGGCTGGTAGAGATTTCTTAACAACAAAAGTTTCTGGAGCAATCTTCTTAGCAATCTTTGTGTATAAAGGACCGGCTACAATCACACAAGGAATCGCAACGATGATACCTAATAGAAGTGTTTGACCAATGTTGGCACCCAATGCGGTAGCAACTGCAGTTGGTGCAGGTTGTGGTGGTAGGAATCCTTGAGTAGCTGATAATGCAGCTGCCATTGGAATACCTAGGTAAACGAATGGAACTTCAGCTTCAAGCGCTACGGCGAATACGATTGGAGTTAATAGAACCAATCCAACTTCGAAGAATAATGACATCCCGATAATAAATGAAGCAACAACAATTGCGAATTGAAGTCTCTTTTTTCCGAATAGATCGATTAGTGTTCTGGCAATTCTGTAAGAACCACCGGCATCAGAAACTAAACGACCAATCATTGCACCAAATCCAAAGACGATAACTAGTTCCCCCAAAGAACTTCCGATACCGTTTCTAATGGAAATAGCGATGTGTGCTGGGTTCATTCCTAAACCTAAAGCAACAACAACAGATGTAACAATCAATGAAATAAATGTATTTAATTTACATTTAATGATTAGGAACAAAAGCAATAATATTCCTAACACTAATACGACAAATGGCATATTTTAATACCCCTTCTTTTATTAAAAAAATTTTTTATGTTCCATAAATGTAAGCGCTTTACTTTTCCGTAAAAATAATATAACATAATTCTTGGAAAATGAAAACGATTTCATTACGTTTTTTAAAACATAGTCCCTAATAAATATGTTATATTACTTTAGGCGTTTTAAAACTTAAGATTTATTTAAGTTTAAATGAAATACGTTTGATTTCTAACTATGATACCAACACTTGTGGTAAATTGTTAATTATAGAAATAATATATAAGGATAAGGAGGACACGCTTTGAACGCTGTTGCTTTATTAATTGGACTAGGTCCAGTTCTAGGTTGGGGTCTATACCCTACTATCGCTTCATTATTTGGAGGCAAACCTACTAACCAAATTTATGGTTCCACTCTAGGAACACTTATTTTCTCTGCTATTTTTCTTTTAATCTCAGGTAATTCAATTCCGACTGGTATGGATTTTGCACTTGCATTACTTTCAGGTGCTGGTTGGGCTTTCGGACAAATCATGTCATTTAAAGCCTTTGAATTAGTTGGATCATCAAGAGTAATGCCTATCACCACTGCGTTACAATTAATTGTAACCGCATTATGGGGTGTATTTGCATTAGGTAACTGGCACTCAGAATCACACCGTATTATTGGTTTTATTGCTTTAATCGTAATCATCATCGGTGCTACTATGACTGCTTGGCAAGAAAACAAAGATACTAAAAGTTCTGCTGACTTAAAGAAAGCAATTGGTCTTTTAGTTATCGGTGTTATTGGTTACTGGGGTTACTCAGCTGCACCACAAGCATCAAGTCACTTAGATGGTATGCATGCGTTCTTCCCTCAAGCTCTTGGAATGTTCTTAATTGCCGTTGTATACTGCTTGTTCCACGTTAAGAGCAACAATGTATTTGCTACTAAGTCTTCTTATCTACAAATCATTTCAGGTTTCTTCTTCGGATTTGCAGCTCTAACTTACCTAATCTCTGCAGAACCTAAAATGAATGGTTTAGCTACTGGTTTCGTGTTATCACAAACATCAGTTGTATTAGCTACTTTAACTAGTATCTACTTCCTACATCAAAACAAAACTAAAAAAGAAATGGTTGTTACAATAATCGGTTTAATTATCATTATTTTAGCAGCTGCAGTTACTGCATTCTTAAACTAATAAATTCTAAACAAAAATCCCGCTTGGAAATTCCAAGCGGGATTTTTTATTGTAATACGTATCCGAACCCACGAACCGTTTTAATTTCAACGTCATTTCCAGGTAAGTCTTTGAGTTTATCCCTAACGTGACTAACGTGCATATCAACGATACGAGATGATATAAATGCATCACCATCGTCTCGATCTTCACGCCAGACACCATTAAAAATTTGCTCACGACTCAATACCTGGTCATGATGTCTGATTAGGTAATAGAAGATGTTAAATTCCTTCGGTGTGAAATTTAAAACCTCACCCTTATACTTTACCTGAAAATGCTTCAAACTAATCTCAAAGTCCTTAAAATGCTCTTTGCGTTTAGTCTTATCAGTATTCTCTACCATCTCATCGTATATTTTGACATGTTTTAATGTTCTTAACATGATTCTTTGGGCACCAACGAAATCACTGAAGTAATCGTTAACACCTAATTCAAAACAATCTCTTTCTTTTAAATCATCGTATTGGTCATCAAAAGTAATAATAGGGCCTGAGAATGTCTTAGCAACTTGTTCAATCAGCCTTTTAACGTGACTAAAGTCTTCAAATATTGATAAATCGATAATGACGGCAAAGACGTTGTTCTTTTTAGCCATAATTTCGATATCTTCGTCATCACTGACGCTATTAACAAAATATTCGTCTTGCAACGCCAATTGACTCACATCAGCGGCTAATCTTAATTGTTTTGTTACTAACAACAGACTTTTCATCCCATCTAAACCTCCCTATTTTGGACTGTTTTTTAGTTCTTTTGCAATCAATTCCGGTTCAATCTTACCAGGGTTCAATTCGACAATCTTACCAGTTGAATTATATACAATCCATTCTGATAAGTTAACAATATGATCCCCAATTCTTTCTAAGTAACGAACTACCATTAGATAGATAGTTGCAAGTTCAATTTTATCACTATTCTTTTCCATTTCAGAAACGATTAGATTTTTAGCTAGAACAAACTTCTTATCAATTAGGATATCTTCTTGTGCAACCAGCTTTGCTGCTTCTTGATCGGAATGAACGTAGGCATCTAATGATGATTCTAGCATTCCCCTAATTTTTAAAGCCATTTGGTTAATTGCTTCGTTAACTTCTGGAATACGACTTTCTGTGTTAATACGAAGAGTTTCTCTGGCAATTGATGATGCGTGATCACCAATTCTTTCCAAATCAGAACTAGCTTTCAATAATGTAATGATTGAACGGAAGTTAGAAGCAACTGGTTGTCTTAACGCAATTAAGTTTAATGCTTCTTTTTCTAGATCAACTTCTTCGTCATTAACCTTGCTATCACGATTAACGATCTCGTTTGCTAACTTTTGATTGTTTTCTGTGAAAGCTTTGATTGATTGATAAATTTGATCAGAAACATTAATCCCCATCTTCATGTAGGTTTGTTGTAATAATTTTAGTTTATCGTTAAATGTTTGACTCATAATCAGCTCTCCTATCCAAATTCTCCATTTAAGTAGTCACTAGTTTGTTGCTTGTCAGGATTTAAGAACATCTTGGAAGTCTTGTTGTATTCAATTAAATCCCCGTTTAGCATGAATGCAGTTTTGTCAGCAATTCTTGAAGCTTGTTGCATGTTGTGAGTAACAATAATGATCGTAAAATCTTTCTTTAATTCTAACAGAGTATCCTCAATCTTGGCACTTGAGATTGGGTCTAGCGCACTTGTGGGTTCGTCCATCAAAATAATCTTAGGCTTTACCGCCAATACCCTAGCGATACAAATTCTTTGTTGTTGACCACCTGAGAATGACAACGCATTCTTGTTTAAGTCATCCTTTACTTCTTCCCAAACGGCAGCTTGCTTTAAGCTCTTTTCAACTACTTCATCTAGCACTTTTTTATCCTTAACACCGGCAATCCTTAGACCATATGCAACGTTGTCGTAGACTGAGAAAGGAAATGGGTTTGGTTGTTGGAACACCATTCCGATTTCTTTTCTTAATTCGGTCATGTCGGTAGTTGGTGCATAGATGTCTTGATCGTTAATCTTAAAACTACCAGTGATAGTTGTGTTGTTTCTTAAGTCATTCATACGGTTTAAACATCTTAGAAATGTGGATTTCCCACAACCAGATGGTCCGATTAAAGCCGTGATTTCATTTTTTTCAAACTCGATGTCAAAGCCATGTAGGGCTTCCTTTTCACCGTAGTACAAATGAACGTTTTCTGTTTTTAAAATAGAAGTCATGTAATTCACCTACCCGAAGTTTCCTGAAATGTAGTCTTCTGTTGCTTGCATCTTTGGTCTGGTAAAGATGTGAGAAGTCTTGTTGAACTCAATTAAATGGCCTTGGTGGAAGAATGCAGTGTAATCACTCATTCTAGAAGCCTGTTGCATGTTATGAGTAACAATGATGATTGTGTATTTCTCTTTCAAACGATTTAGTGTGTCTTCAATCTTTGAAGTTGAGATTGGATCTAGCGCTGATGCTGGTTCATCAAGGAGTAAAACATCTGGTTTCATGGCAATCGCACGTGCGATACATAAACGTTGAGCTTGTCCACCTGATAATGATAAAGCACTTTCGTCTAGTTTGTCCTTTACTTCATCCCATAAAGCCGCTTCTTTTAGACTGGTTTCAACACGTTGGTCTAGTTCCTTTTTGTCCTTAATGCCGTGCTTTTTAAGTGCAAACGTGATGTTTTCACGAATGGACTTAGCAAATGGGTTGGGACGTTGGAACACCATTCCGATGTGTTTTCTTAATTCGTAAACGTTAATCTTATTGTCGTTGATGTTAACGTCTCGATACATAATGTCCCCGTCGACGGTAGCAACGTTATCGTTCATTCTATTAATTGAACGTAGAAAAGTTGATTTACCTGATCCTGAAGCACCAATCATGGCAGTTACTTTGAAACGAGGAAATGATAGTGATACGTCAAAAATTGATTGGTGTTCACCGTAAGAAACGTTTACATGGTGAGCTTCAATTGCGTTTTCGACTGCGAAGTCACGTACATATTGTTGATTTAAATTGTAGTTTTTCATGTTAAACCTTCCTTACTTACTAGAAGTCATTTTCTTGTACAAACGGTTTCCAATCCAATGCGCGAAAATGTTAAATAGTAGAATTACGATAATTAATACGGCTGATGATCCACTTGAGATGGCGTTAGCATCAGGAGTAATTCCTTCAGAGTTAACTTTCCAAATATGAACGGATAGTGTTTCTGCCGGACGTAGTGGATTCAAGAAACTAGTGTCAGAGAAGATGTTCCAGTTAGTGTAATCAACAAATGGAGCACTTTGACCTGCTGTGTAAATCAATGCGGCAGCTTCACCGAATACTCTACCAGCACTTAGGATAATCCCTGTGATGATTCCAGGAACTGCGGCTGGTAGGATGATGCCAGTGATTGTCTTCCATTGTGATAAACCTAGTGATAATCCTGCTTCTCTTTGTAGTGATGAAACTGATTCTAGTGATGTTTCAATGTTTCTTGTTAATAGAGGTAAGTTGAAGAATGTAAGTGCAATCGCACCTGATAGGATTGAGAATCCCATTCTCATTTGAACAACAAATAATAGGTAACAAAATAGTCCCACAACAACTGATGGAAGTGAACTTAATACTTCGATGGTTGTCTTAATGATTTCAGTAAACCAGTTCCTAGGAGCGTATTCAGCTAAGTAAATTCCAGCTCCTAAAGCAATTGGAAATGAAATGATTAATGTAAGCACTAATAGGTAGATTGAGTTAAATAGTTGATCTCTAATTCCCCCACCAGCTAAGAATGATTGAGCCGGACTGGTTAAGAAGTGCCATGAAATGTGAGGCACACCGGTTACCAAGATGTAACCGATTAAGGCTGCTAGGATTGCAACGACTAGGATTACTAAACCGTAAATCACACCGGTTGCAATTTTATTAACTACTTTTGGATTCATAATTAGAACTTACCTCTCTTTCCAATTAACTTAACCAAGATGTTAAAGAATAGTGACATTAGAAGTAGAACCAAGGCTAATGACCATAGTGCATTGTTGCCTAGAGTTCCCATTACAGTGTTACCAATTCCGGTAGTTAATTGACTGGTTAATGTTGATGACGGTGTAATCAAGTTCTTAGGCATTAAGATAGCGTTACCGATTACCATTTGTACGGCTAAGGCTTCACCGAATGCTCTGGCCATTCCGAAGATGATGGCTGTTAAGATCCCTGGAGTTGCTGATCTTAGAATAACTTTGTAGATTGTTTGCCAACGTGTGGCACCTAGTGCAAGTGATGCTTCAGATAAATGCTTTGGCACTGCGTTTAGACTATCAACAGTTAGTGACGTGATGGTTGGTAGCACCATGACGAACAATACTAATGTTGCTGATAGAATTCCAAATCCGGTTCCTCCAAATAAAGTTCTAACGATTGGAACAATAATGGTTAATCCGATAAAACCGTAAACAACTGAAGGAATCCCAACTAGTAATTCGATAACAGTTTGTAGAAAGCCACGACTCTTCTTAGGCCCGATTACTGTCATGTAAATACCAGCGGCAATTGCAAATGGTGTGGCAAGTAGTGCGGATAGGAAAGTAACACTAAATGATGTCACGATCATAGGTAGCGCCCCTACTTCTGGTTTACCATCTTTACCGATGGTTGAAGGTGACCAATCTGTTTTACTGATAAAGTCCCACAAGTTAACGTGGTTTTCAGTAAATGTAGAAATCCCTTTTGAGATAATGAAGTATAAAATCAACGCCACCAAGACGACAATTGCTGAAATGCTGATAAAACTTAAAGTACGACCAAATCTTTCTTGGCGCGTTTCCTTGGATGGCATTAATATTTTCTTATTAATTTCCATGAGTCTTCCCCCCAATTAGTTAATTACTTTGTTGTTAGCATCCCTTTTCACTTTCATATCACTGATACTAATGTAACCTAATTTCTTTACTAAACCTTTTTGTACCTTTTCTGAATTCATGTATGCCAAGAACTTCTTGGTGTTATCACTAATCTTCTTAGCTGTGTACATGTGTTCATAAGACCAGATTTTCCAAGCGTTGGTTTCAACGTTCTTATCGATTGGTTTTACGTTATCAATTGATAGTGATTGAATGGTCTTGTCGACAAACGAGAATGACAGATAACTGATTGCTCCAGGTGTGGTAGC
Organism: Apilactobacillus zhangqiuensis; assembly: GCF_019656215.1. Lineage (GTDB taxonomy): Bacteria > Bacillota > Bacilli > Lactobacillales > Lactobacillaceae > Apilactobacillus > Apilactobacillus zhangqiuensis. The sequence continues at coordinate 244,728 of NZ_BPLK01000002.1, read as the reverse complement.
AATAATTCTTCTAACAGTTCCGTTTGAATCTTGTTCCTGTGCTTTAACGGTACTGTGGCCATCCATTACATTTGCTTCAAATGTATTCCTGGTACCACTACCTTTTACACGGTTGATGACTTCGATTGGAATATTTTTACCACCTACTTGTTTCCAGTTGGTAATCTTTCCTTCGAAAATCTTTTGTAAATTCTTCATGCTGATGTTTTTAATTCCGACACCCTTATTAACTACAGGTGTGATTCCGACTACCGCGACTTGATGATCGACGATGCCTTTGGCTTTGATTCCCTTTTGGTTTTCAGCAAACACGTCTGAGTTACCGATTGTAACGGCTTTGGCTTGTAATTGACTCAAACCAGTACCAGAACCCCCACCTTGGACCGTAATTGATAGGTTTTTGTGGTCCTTTTGGTAATCGTTTGCTGCTTCTTCTACTAACGGTTGTAAAGCAGTTGATCCAACCGCTGTAATTTTATCGTTTGACGCAGAGCTAACTCCGCACGCTGTTAATACTGTCCCAGCGAATAAGACTGCCGATGTCATAATCGCTAATTTCTTAATTTTTATCATAATACAATCATCCTTTTTCAATTTACAAAACTAAGTATAACGATTTAATGTAAATCTAATTTAGATTTTTTGTAAATTTTATGTAAATTTTAGAATTTTGTGCAAAAAAAGAGACCAGCTTACTTAAGTTGATCTCTTTTAATTGGTTTATTTTACGATTTTATTGTTACTGTCCTTGGTTACTTTCATGTCTGAAATGCTGATGTAACCTAGCTTGTTAACTAAAGTCTTTTGAACTTTACCAGATTCAATGTACTTGATGAACTTAGTAGCGTTCTTGTCGGCTTTCTTTGGTGTGTACATGTGTTCATATGACCAAATCTTCCAAGCGTTAGTTTCAACATTCTTGTCTGTTGGGGCAACATTATCGATTGATAGTGGTTGAAGACTACTGTCAATGAATGAGAATGCTAGGTAACTAATTGCTCCGGGTGTTGATGAAACAATCTTCTTTACTGCACCATTAGAATCTTGCTCTTGAGTTTGAATAGCTGAAGCACCCTTCAATACGTTGCTTTCGAAGGTCGCTCTAGTTCCACTTCCCTTTACACGATTAATAACATCAATCTTTTGGTTCTTACCACCAAGTTCTTTCCAGTTAGTAATCTTACCTTCGAAAATCTTCTTTAGGTTTTCTAGTGAAATGTTCTTAACGCCAACACCCTTGTTAACAACTGGTGCCATCCCAACTACGGCAACCTTGTTATCTGTTAGCTTATTAGCATCAATTCCGCTTTGGTTTTCGGCAAACACATCTGAGTTACCAATTGAAACACTCTTGGATTGAACTTGGCTTAATCCTGTTCCAGATCCGCCACCTTGAACAGAAATGTTAACACCTGAATTATCCTTTTGGTAATCCTTTGCAGCTTGTTCAACTAATGGTTGTAAAGCAGTTGAACCGACTACTGATACATCCCCACTAGCTTGTAAACCGCTTGTGCTACCACAGGCAGCTAATAGTGAACCTGAAACTAAAACAACTGAAGCAATTGATAGAACCTTATTCATTTTAATCATATCAATATCTCCTAACCAATATTTTATGTTACAAGCTTAGTATATCGGCGGGTTGTAAATTTAAAGTCATTTTAATGTAAAAGTTATGTAAATATAAAAAAGAACTCACCTGAAAAATGTGAGTTCTTTTTTATGACTCCACTCGGAATCGAACCGAGATCAGCCGCTTAGGAGGCGGTCGCCCTATCCAGTTGTGCTATGGAGCCATAAAACGACAATTAATATTGTCGCATTTTAATAAAATAATGTAAAGTTCCTTAACCCTGCTTATTGCTGTTTTTTCGCCATTTGTTACGCATTCCCTTGTTCTTGGTATGCTTGTTTTTCTTGACGCGTTTTTTAGGTGCTGGATTAGAAACCACTTGTTTTTTAACCTTCTTAACACGAGGTTTACTTGATTCATCCTTAGATGATTTATCCTTTTTAGTTGGTTTTTCAACAATTTCGACAACCTTTTCAGCAGTCTTTGGAACGGATTTTACAATCTTATTCTTATAGAAGTAACTTGGTTGGAAGTCAAAATCATAATCAGATAATAGGTTCTTTAAGTCCCTCAAATCGTGGTCATCACCGAAGTTAATTACCATTCCGTCTTCACCCATTCGACCGGTTCTACCAACACGGTGTACATAGTCGATGGCTTCATCAGGTAAATCGTAGTTAACGACCGCTGGTAGTTTAGCAATATCCAAACCACGCGCAGCCACATCGGTGGTCAATAACAATTTGATACGTCCAAGTCTGAAATCATCCATCGCCTTTTGACGCTTAGTTTGATTTTGATCAGAAGTTAGCTTAGCAACTCCTTGATAATGATTGTGGACAAAGAAACTGTAGGTCTTGTTCAAATCAACGGTCTGATTGAAGAATACCAATGCCTTAAAACCTGCCACGTGTTGTAAACGTGCTAGCATCTTGTTTCGATTCTTACGTAAAACATTCATCATCCCATGTTCAACGTGACCTTGGGTCTTATCTTCAGCTCTAACATCAACCTTTACGATTTCACGATTACCAAACCAACCTGATAGTTGGTCTAGAATTGGTGTCGCTGTCGCTGAGAAGAATTCCAATTGAACATCCGACATCATGGAAGAAACAATGTCTCTAACCGTGGTCAAAGTTTCACCTTGTAATAGGTCGTCAGCTTCATCAATTATAATAGTAGAAAAAAGATGAGTTTTTAATTTTTTATCGTCAATTAAGTTCTTGATTCTACCTGCTGTACCGACAATTATTTCAGGATGCTTCTTCAAACGTTCCATTTGACGTTTGATGTTAGCACCACCGGTTAACGCCAACACTTTCATCCCACGCAAATTAGCCCAGTTTCTAGCTACCTTTGCGGTTTGAATTGCTAGTTCTTGAGATGGTTCGATGATTAATAGTTGTGAACCACCTTCAGGTTCTAGAATTTCGATACTTGGAATTAAAAATGCGACTGTCTTTCCTGATCCAGTTGGTGATAGTCCTAAGACACTATCATGGTTCTTGATGATTGGATAAACACGCTCTTGAATCAGCGTCTGTTTGTCATATCCAAGCTTGTTAAAATACATTTGAAATTGTTCTAACATTCTGGGTTCCCCTACTTAAATTCGAATTAATATATCTTCTATTTTAGCAAATATCTTCATTAATATCGATATATATTAACGGTCTTGATTCTTCAATAAATATTCTTGCCAACCTTTTTTATTACCGTTAAAGGCAATCTGGTTAACATAAACATTTGACCCATCAATACTAATCTTGCGATCATTCCTGACTTCAATAAAATTAGCGCGTTTATTGTCCACATTGCCACTAAAGAATTGCACGTCGTGTTTAATCTTTTTGTCTAAACGGTTAAACACACTCGTGCTACTTCTAACAACAACGCTGGTATCGTAATACTTGTGGACCATGTAAATGAATTCGGAAAGTCTGTTGACCTGATCATCAGATAAAGGCGAAGTCACCTCTACCAATGGTGGTAGTGTTCCATAGTCATCGCCAACTTCTCTAGTAAAGTTCTTCAATTGATCCTTAACTGCAGTTTGCGTACTGAAAACATGGTAAGAACCAACCTGTAAACCAGATCCTTGGCTGCGTTGGAAGTTATCACTAAAATCATCATCCGTATATGTAGCACCCTGACTAGCTCGAATATAGACAAACTTTTGGCCGGTATTGGCTAAGGTAACAAAATCAATATAGCCATTTGATTGACTAATCATGATTCCCTTAACTTGATACTTATTAATCATATTATTTTCATAACTTTGGTATGCAACATATCCAAAGATTGAACCTAGTAAAACAATTAAAATTGCAATTAACCATGCATATTTTTTAAAAAACTGCCCGTAGTTTTTAGTAGACTTTGGTTTCTGATGATACAAAGACATTCTGGTATCCATTCACTCACCTCTTTTATACAATTAACCTTATTATAATCATAATGACCGCAAATTACTATAAAACACGTTAAAACACTTGAATCGGCCTTTTGTTTTCAATATAATGAAAGCGGTAACTAAATAAATTAGTGATGACTTTTTATGCGGATTTTATTATAATAGTTAACATTATTAAAAAATAAATTAAGTCTCTCTTTTTAGATCGAAAGGAAGTTATGTTATGAACTACATCATTGGTGTTGATATTGGAACAACCAGTGTAAAAACTGTTTTGTACGATACCGATGGAGAAGTTAAGGGATACTCAAACGATGGTTATCCTTTATACCAAGATACTCCAGATATGGCCGAAGAAGATCCAGAAGAAATCTTCTCTGCCATGCTTGCAGGTCTAACTGAAGTTTTACGTAAGGCTGACCTTAAGCATGGTACATTGAAGGGTATCTCATTCTCATGTGCTATGCACAGTTTGATTTTACTTGATGAAAACCACAAACCATTAACTCGTGCTATTACATGGGCTGATAACCGTGCCGTTAACTACGCTGACCAACTAAAGGAAAGCGGTAAGGCTAAGGAATTATACGAAAAGACTGGTACTCCAGTTCACCCTATGACTCCTCTAACCAAGTTAATGTGGTTGAAGAATGAAAGAAAAGATGTATACGACAAGGCTGCCTACTTCGTAGGTATCAAGGAATACATCCTATACAAACTATTTGGTGAATTAAAAGAAGATTACTCAATTGCCAATGCTACTGGTATGTTCAACATCTTCAAGATGGATTGGGACGACGAAGCACTTGAATTAACAGGTGTATCACGTGACCAACTTCCTGAACTAGTTGACACTACATACCAATTCAAGGGACTAAACAAAGCTTACGCTAACGTAATTGGTATCGATGAAGATACTCCATTCGTTATCGGTTCTTCAGATGGTCCTTTAGCTAACCTTGGTGTTAATGCTATTAAGCCAGGTGTTCTAGCCGTTACAATTGGTACTTCTGGTGCCGTTCGTGTCGTTACCGACAAACCTGTTATTGATCCTAAGGGTCGTGTTTTCTGTTACTACTTATCAAAAGACAAATGGGTTGTCGGGGGACCTGTTAACAACGGTGGTATCGTCTTCCGTTGGGTAAGAGATCAACTATGTGCACCTGAAAAGGTTACTGCCGAACAAATGCACATGGATTCATACGACCTATTAACTGAAATCGCCGCAAATATTCCAGCAGGTTCTGATGGATTACTATTCCACCCATTCTTAGGTGGTGAACGTGCTCCTATCTGGGATGCTAACGCTCGTGGTTCATTCTTCGGTCTAACTCGTATCCACACTCGTGCTCATATGATTAGAGCCGCTCTAGAAGGAATCGTATTTAACCTATACACTGTTAGTCTTGCCCTAGAAGAAGTTATTGGTAAGCCAACAAGTATCCAAGCTACTGGTGGTTTTGCTCGTTCAGAACTATGGCGTCAAATGTTAGCTGACATCTTCGAACAAGATGTTAACATTCCAGAAAGTTTTGAAGGTACTGCTTTAGGTGCTGCCACATTAGGTATGTACTCATTAGGTATCATCGATGACCTTGAAAAGGTTAAGGACTTTGTTGGAGTAACTAACGCCCACAAGCCAAATCCTGACAACTACAAGGTTTACCGTGAATTAGCACCTATCTACATTCGTTTAAGTCGTCAACTTCAAACTGAATACAAGAACATTGCTGAATTCCAACGTAAACACGATGTTGAAAGCGAAGACAAATAATAACTAATATTATTTTTGAAAAAGGTTGGGTGTCTATTTAGACCCCCTCCTTTTTTTAGATAAAAATTATCTAGGAGGAAATTCGTCATGCAAGAAAACGAATTAAAACGTGGAATTGGCATGATGGCTGCTCTTTCAACAGTTATGGGAACTGTTATTGGTGCTGGTGTGTTCTTCAAGACCGCGAGTGTTGTTAACAGTACTCATTCATTTACACTAACCGTTTTAGCATGGATTGTTGGTGGTCTACTAACTATCTGTGCCGGTTTGACTGTATCTGAATTAGCAGCTGCCATTCCTAAGACCGGTGGAGCCATCAAGTATCTTGATTATACTTATGGACCACTTACCGGTTTCTCAATGGGTTGGGCCCAAATCCTGGTCTACTACCCTGCTAACATTGCTGCTGAAGCAATTATCTTCTCAACACAATTAATTAACCTATTCCATTTAAACCCAAACATCCTAAACCCAATGGCAATCATCGTGGCATTGAGTGTGTTATTCATTAACTTATTGGGATCAAAGATTAGTGGAAACGTTCAAACAATTGCCCTTATTTGTAAGCTAATTCCAATTATTTTAATTGCTATTTTTGGTCTATTTATTCCTGGCGCTGTTCACGTTTCATTCTTACCAATTAGTCCAAGTAATCACGCTAATGTCTGGACTGCATTCGGGTCAGGTTTACTAGCAACTATGTTTGCATACGATGGTTGGATTGGTGTTTGTGACGTTGCCGGTGAAATTAAGAACCCTAAGAAGAACTTACCAAAGGCCATCATTATCGGTCTAAGTTTGATTATGGTTATCTACACATTGGTAAACGTTGCCTTCCTAAAGACACTACCAATTGATCATATCGCTGGTAATCAAAACACCGCTTCAGAAACTGCTATCAAGTTATTTGGTGAATTCGGTGGTAAGTTAGTTACTATCGGTATCCTAGTTTCTGTTTACGGTTCATTGAACGGATACACCCTATCAGGTATGAGAATTCCTTATGCCATGGGTCAAAGCAAGTCACTTCCATTTAGTGATTGGTTCACTAAACTTTCAAAGAAAACTCGTGTGCCATACACTTCAGGAATCTTCCAATTTGTAATCGCTATTCTAATGATTTTTGCTGGTAGTTTTGACCTATTAACTGACATGTTAGTGTTCGTTATGTGGATCTTTAACTGTCTACTATTCATTGCGGTGTTCAAACTACGTCGTAAGGAACCTGAAATGATTCGTCCATACAAGGTGCCATGGTACCCAATCGTACCAATAATCGCCTTAGTTGGTGGTATCTTCATCCTTGCTGAAACATTGATTACTCAAACTGTTTTAGCATTAATCGGATTACTATTAACATTAATCGGTATTCCAGTTTACTACCTACAACAAAGACATTTGAAAAACAGTAAATAATAAAAAAGCATTCGATTAAGTTCGAATGCTTTTTTTAATGCTAAATGATTGCTTAAATCAATCTTAGTAGACTCTGCGTCTATTTATATTAATAATTAATAAAGTGGCTAAAATGACGATTATTTGCCTTGTGTGATGTAATCCAAAATTGCATACATCACTTGTTTGTTTTCTTTTGGTACTGGTCTAGCTAAGATATCTTCATTAGTTTGATTCAATGCTGATCCAGCAACGTACTTGTTGTCGTTGGTAACGATTTCTCTGACTTCGTCAGTACCTAATTCAAAGTGGAATTGTAAACCAACAATTCTGTCGCCAATAATGAATCCTTGGTTTTCCACCAAATCACTGGAGAATAATAATTCCCCATTCTTAGGAATTTCAAACATTTCACCATGCCAGTGCATTGCAGTAAGCTTATTATAAATGCCAGGGATGCGTTCGGATCTTAAATATACTGGTGCCCAACCAACTTCCTTTTCTGTTGAGGTGGTAATCTTGGCACCAAATGTTTTGGCAATTTGTTGCGCACCAAAACAGGCACCATAGATTGGAACATCTTTTTCAGCAAGTTCTCTGATAATGTCCCGTTCGAACTCAATCCAATCAATATCATCGTTAACACTCATTGGACCACCCATGATAACTAACATATCAGTTTCATCTACCTTTGGTAGGATACCAAATTGGTATGGATGGTAGATGTAAACGTCATGTCCCCTGTCATGTGCCCAATCCAAAATCGAACCTGGTCGTTCGTTTGGAGTATGTTGAATAATATTAATACGCATATATTTCGCCTACTTTTATGTTTAATTTTGTGTTTTCAATAGAAAGTAATATATACCCAAATCTTGGGAAGTGCAAAAAAGACACCTGTGAGGGGTGTCTCTTTTGTCTATTTGCTTTGTCTGATTAATTCTTTTCTTAGTTCGTCATCAACAGCATAGATGAAAAGTCCATGTACCCCACGTTTTAGTAGCACGTTTAGTTGATTGCGAATTAACTCAGATGATATATCCTTTTGTTCTCCGTTTTTCATTGTTCTTTTGTCTGTAACTTGTCTGTCAAAGCTTTCTGTTCCATCATAAACTACTTTTCCGTTCCTAAACTTGATTGAAGGACCAAGAATAACACCACAATAATTCAAATCAAAGCCTTGAATTGTAAATGTAGAACCAACTTCATTAATTGTTTGAGGTTGCTCTGCCCATGATAAGTCTTTATATTTCTTCTCAACCGGTAATTGATAATTCCAAGGAAGATTAAATTTATCACCAATTGAAACTCGCCATAAATCATCGACCACAGTACCATCATTTTGAATAATTTTATTATATCTACTTGATCTAAATTCCCAATCATAAGTAGCAACCATTCTTGATAAACCCTTTGTTAATGATTGAATACTATCATTATGCTTTTTAATTTCTTTATACATATTATTAACATCATTAAAGACTCTTAAATCATACTTATCATCTCTAGGAATCTTATTAATTTCATTTTTAGTAACAATATCTTCAATCCAATCAATGGTTTCTATAGAAGCATCCATTCTATTTTGTTCAGACAACTCTATTAATTGATTATTCTCTCTTGACTTACTAATTAATTTATCATAATACGATTTTTCAACATATCCATTGCCCTTTAATACCTGCATTGGATCCAATACAGCTACGACAACATTTGATATGCTTCTTATATCTTTCAAATGACCTGAACCTTGATAAACCATATAACCTTCAGTAAGCAGTAAGTGTGCTTCGTCTATTAAAGCAATATCTATTTTTGAATTTTCATCTCCAACTTGGTGTTTATTTAAAAACTTTGTTGGTTTATTAACTATTGAATCACCAAGTCTTGTTTTAATACCTATTTTTTGAGCTATATTTTCATATACTTTAACCTGTTGATTGTGATTTACAAGCATATATGCTTCTTGATTATCAGGTTTATTGAGCTCAGCAAATAAAGAGCTTAATAGAACCGTCTTACCTGTTCCTGCAGAACCCTTGATAATAATTAAATTATCCGTGCCATTTCCTTTTTTAATATCTTTGATTTTATCAATTATTTCATCTCTGGCATCTAATTGTTCATCAGTTAACTTATGAAAGGGAGATGCTTTAAAAATTGCAGAATTGGTAATGTCATCAACACTCGGGAAGATATCTTTATTTTTCTTAGATAATTCTTCCCAAATATTTTGAAAAATATCTCTAAAATGATCTCTTGTAAAGTATAAATCTTGATCATTAGATCTACGATTATTTAGTTCACCAATTGCGTCATCACTAAGAAGATATTTCATTAATTGATTTTCAATATCTAAAGTTAACGACTTGTTAAATTCTTTATGGGCAATAACAATAATCTTAGCATCCTTAGAATTATTTAGTTCTGTCCAATCCGTTCTATCTTCTGATTCGCTATTTAAATGCTCTTCTGTTCTACGTACAATATTGTTGGTTTCACCAACGTACGCTTTGAATTGACCAAATTTCTTTTTTTTACCACGAATTTTATCTATAACTATGTATACTGTTGGAAATCTGGTTATTAGTTCATGTTCTTCTTTAGTATTATTTTGTTTTAAAATTTCTTGTTTTATGTCACTATTAATGGTGTAATCATATTTTTTAATAATTGGTTTAGCTATGTTGCTATCTGACATTTATAAAGTACCTACCTTAAAGGAGATTTTTATGGAATATAAAGATATAATTCAAGAATTAATTGAATTTAGAAACGACAGAGGCTGGAATGAATATCATACTCTTATATCATTATCTAGAGCTTTAGGTATTGAAGCTTCTGAGGTCGAAAAAATATTTCTTTGGAAAAAAGATGATAGTTCTTTATCATCCACGGATAAGGAAAACTTGAAGTCAGAATTAGCAGATGTATTAATATATTGTTACTACATGTGCGAAAAACTACAAGTTGAACCTAATGATATTATACAAGATAAAATAAACATTAATAAAGGTCGAAATTGGAAATTCGACAAATAAAAAAAGACACCCTCTCGCAGGGTGTCTTTTCTCTTATCTATTTCTTTTCAAATACAGTCACTGATTCAACGTGAACAGTTTGTGGGAATTGGTCAACCGGTTGAACTGGTTGAGTAATTTCATAACCGTATTCAGCTAAACGACGAGCATCACGTACTAATGTTGATGGGTTACATGATACATAAACAATCTTCTTAGGTGCTACTTGAGCAGCACTGTCGATGAATGATGATGCAAGTCCCTTACGTGGAGGATCAACCATGATAACATCTGGTTTCAATCCTTGTGCTTGCCATTTTTCCATTTGGTCTTCTGCACTACCGGTTACGAAAGTAGTGTTGTTAATGTGGTTCTTTTGCGCGTTAATCTTAGCATCTTCGATGGCTTCCTTAACGATTTCCACACCGTAAACTTTCTTAGCATGTTCGGCAACAGCTAATGAGATAGTACCGATACCACAGTAAGCATCGATTACTGTTTGAGTACCATCTAGTTGCGCCTTTTCAATTGCTAGAGAGTAAAGTTTTTCAGTTTGTTCTGGGTTAACTTGGTAGAATGAGTTCAATGAAATAGCGAACTTCAAACCAAGTAACTTGTCTTCGATGTACTTCTTACCATAAAGGCAAACAGTACTCTTACCTAACAAACCGTTACCATCTGACAAGTTGATGTTTTGCATGATACTTGTTACTTCAGGTAAAGCTTCCTTAATTTCACGGACGATGATATCAACCATTGGAATCTTCTTGGTACGAGTAATCAATCCAATCATCATTTGATTAGTGTAGTGACCTCTTCTAACCATGATGTTTCTAATCACACCATTATGTTGAGTTTCATTGTATGGTTCAATGTGATACTTACGTAGAATGTCTCTAACTACCACGATGGCCTTATCGATTTCTGGATCTTGAATGTAGAAATCTTCAATGGGTACTAGGTCGTGTGAATGCTTACGGAAGAAACCAGTTTGTAGTTTACCGTTAATTGAACGAACTGGAATTTGGGCCTTGTTTCTGTAATGAGTTGGGTCATCCATCCCAATAGTTGGCAATATTTCAACATCCATCTTGGACTTGTCGAAAAGTTCTTGAATTTGGTGTTGTTTGAATTCCAATTGTGCATCATATTTTAGATGTTGTAATGGAGCAATTCCTGTACGAGTGTAATTTTTGTCGATGTTTTCAACACGATCAGGTGATTTAGTTAGTAACTTTTCTAACTTCGCGAAACCAAAGTTTTGGTTAACTTTGATTACCTTAATCAAAGCTTTTTCGCCTGGAAGAGTGTCTTCAATAAACAAAGGATAATCTTCAATCTTGGCTACTCCTAAGCCTTGGTATGTTAAGTCGACAATATCGACTTCATATTCTTCGTTCTTTGTAACTGGTGCTTTAAATTTCATATTTACCCCTTTTTCTAAACAAAAAAGTTTTGTTGTAATCTTCTAAAATAATCATACAACAAAACTTTTCGTTTTTAAATTCCACTATGATAATTTATCAACTTTATCGACGAATTCTTTTTCAATCTTTTCAGCATCAAAACTGATAGATTTCTCTGGCATTTCATCGACATTCGCAAACATTTCAATGTGTTGCTTTAAGTCAATAAATGTCATTGGTGCGTCGCCACCATATTCACCATCTAAGTTAATCTGCATCTTGTCTTCGACAGGATTAGCAACTAACTTGCTGGTCTTCTTGTAAATGATTCGAGGGTCATTGATATGGCGACCACCACTTAAGACTTTCGCAAGTAATTGAACAATTTCAATAATGTTACTAGTCTTAACAATAATCATTGTAAACTTGCCATCGTCTAACTTGGCATCCGGAACAATTTGTTCTAAACCACCGATTGAGTTAGTCATAGCAAGCAAAAACATTGAAGCTTTACCTTTAAATTCTCCATCATCAAATTCAAGATCCATTTCAATTGGCTTAATTCTTGGAAGCAATTCAGCTCCACGAACTAGATAAGCCAAGTAACCAAAAATAGTCTTTAAATCAGAAGGAACATCGTAAGTTAATTCGGTTAACAAACCTCCACCCGCGATATTCATGAAGTATTTTTCTCCGGCTTTACCAATATCCATGTTGAAAGTTTGTCCCTTCAACACAACTTTGGCCGCTTCAATTGGATCTTCTCTTGGAATATGCAATGCACGGGCAAAGTCATTGGTAGTCCCTGCTGGAATAATTGCCAGCTTAGGACGTTTTTCTAGTGGTGCAATCCCGTTAACAACTTCGTTAATGGTTCCATCCCCACCTGCAGCAACGATTAAATCAAAGCCATCTAACGATGCGCGTTTGGCTTCATCACGTGCTGAATTAGGTTTAGGAGTAGTTGCATATGCACTAGTTTCATAACCAGCCTCTTCGAAAACAGCGAGAATATCAATCAGACTTCGTTTCAAAGCCTCACGGCCAGATGTTGGATTGTATATTACACGTGCTCTTTTTTGCATTTCCAATTCTCCTAAAAATTATTTATTAATTGATGCCATTAATAACTTGTTAACAACTTGTGGGTTAGCTTTACCACGAGTTTGTTTCATAATTTGACCAACTAAGAAACCGATAGCACGATCTTTACCATTATGGAAGTCTTCCACAGATTGTGGGTTGTTTGATAGAACTTCATCAATAATTGGTTGTAATTGTGCTGGGTCTGATAGTTGAACCATTCCATTATCTTCAACGAACTTCTTAGGTTCCTTACCTTCAGTAATACCCTTGAAGACCTTCTTAGCCATCTTAGATGAAATAGTGCCATCTTCGATTAACTTAATCATTGTAGCTAAGTATTCCGGTGTGATTTCTGTTTCTGATAAGTCTTTTTGTTCATCATTTAAGTAAGCGTTAACGTTAACTTGTAGGTAGTTTGATGCCATCTTAGGATCCGCACCTAGCTTAATCATGGCGTCGAAGAAGTCAGCCATTTCCTTAGTTTGAGTAAGAACCATTGCATCGTAGTCCTTCAAACCAAAGTCGTTAACGTAACGTTGACGACGACTAGCTGGCATTTCAGGCATATCATCGTTAATTTCGTTAATCCATGCATCTGTGATGTCTAGTGCTGGTAGGTCAGGTTCTGGGAAGTATCTGTAATCATCCGCACCTTCCTTAACACGCATTAGAACAGTCTTACCAGTTGTTTCATCGAAACGTCTAGTTTCTTGTTGAATTTCGCCACCAGCCATGATTACACGTTGTTGACGTTTTTCTTCGTATGCAAGACCTTTTCTTACGTAGTTAAATGAGTTCAAGTTCTTTAATTCGACCTTAGTACCGAATTCTTTTTGACCGTATGGGCGGATTGAAACGTTAACGTCCACACGCATTGAACCTTCTTCCATCTTAACGTCAGAAATTCCTGTAAATAGGATTCTTTCACGTAAAGCTTCAAGGTAAGCATATGCTTCATCAGGTGAAGCGATATCTGGTTTTGAAACAATTTCGATAAGTGGAGTACCTTGACGGTTCAAATCAACGTAAGAGAACTTGTTTCCGTGGGTATTCTTACCGGCATCTTCTTCAATGTGCATTTCTTCAATACCGATTTTCTTCTTCTTACCGTCTACTTCAATTTCAATCCAACCATCATGCGCATCAGGAGTATCCTTTTGTGTGATTTGGTAAGCTTTTGGATTATCTGGGTAGAAGTAGTTCTTACGATCAAAGTGAGGGTGTTTTTCAACTTCAGCATGTAGTGCTAAAGCAGCCATAATACCAGACTTAACAACACCTTTGTTGGTTGATGGTAATACCCCTGGGTATCCCCAATCAATTACGTTGGTATTTAAGTTAGGGTCAACCCCGTATTGTACGGGAGATGGACTGAAAATCTTAGAGTTAGTCTTTAATTCAACGTGGACTTCTAGTCCAATTGTAGTTTCAAAGTTCATTATTGTGCTCCCCCCATCTTTGGATCTTGCTTATGGAAATCAGTGTTTTGTTCGAAAGCGTAAGCAGCTTGGTATAGAGTTGATTCATCAAATGGCTTACCAATTAATTGCATACCAATTGGTAGTCCGTTTGAGAAGCCTGCAGGAACTGACATTCCTGGAAGACCTGCCATGTTAATAGGAATGGTTAAAACATCATTCATGTACATAGTGATTGGGTCTTTTTCATCTTTCAAGCTGAAAGCTGGAGTAGGAGCTGTTGGAGTTAGGATTACATCGTAATCTTGGAAAACCTTCTTGAAGTCGTCAATTATTAAGGTACGAACTTCAGCAGCCTTCTTGAAGTAAGCATCAAAGAAACCAGCTGATAGTGAGTAAGTACCAACCATGATACGACGTTTAACTTCGTCACCAAAACCTTGTGAACGACTCTTAACGTATAGTTCTTCTAGGTTCTTAGCATCTTGAGCTCTGTAACCGTAACGAATACCATCGAAACGTTGTAAGTTTGATGATGCTTCTGAAGGAGCAATGATGTAGTAAGCTGCTACACCGTACTTACTGTTTGGAAGAGATACTTCTTCAACAGTGGCACCTAATTCACGGTACTTGTCAGCAGCGGTTAAAATAGCATCTTGAACATCCTTATCAACACCTTCACCTAAGTATTCCTTAGGTAAAGCAATCTTCATACCTTTAACACCCTTATCGATGTTTGCTGTAAAGTCAGGAACTTCCTTATTTGAACTTGTCATATCATGTTCATCTTTACCGGCAATGGCATTTAGAACAACGGCGTTATCCTTAACAGTTCTAGTCAATGGACCAATTTGGTCTAAACTTGATGAGAATGCGATTAATCCCCATCTAGATACACGACCGTATGTTGGTTTCATACCAACAACACCGTTAAATGATGCTGGTTGTCTGATTGAACCACCGGTATCTGAACCAAGTGATACTAAGACATCCCCTGCAGCAACTGCGGCAGCGGCACCACCTGATGATCCACCAGGAACCTTATCTAAGTCCCATGGGTTCTTAGTCTTACCGTGGAATGAAGTTTCTGTTGAACTACCCATGGCAAATTCATCCATGTTGGTCTTACCAATGTTGATAGTGCCTGCTTCTTTCATCTTAGTAACGGCGGTACCATCAATAATTGGTTTAAAGTTTGATAACATCTTTGAACCTGCAGATGTTAATACACCCTTAGTTAACATGTTATCCTTCATAGCAACTGGAATACCTGATAATACGTTATCTGGGTCAATTCCAGCCTTATCAATTTCTTGGGCTTGCTTAATTGCATTTTCTTCATCAAAAACGACGAAAGCGTTAATATCTTCATCGTTCTTCTTAGCATTTTCAATAGTTTGTCTTGTTAATTCTTCGGCGGTAATATCACCATTAACTAGGCTTTCGTGAATGCTAAAAATATCTTTTCCTAAATAGTCCATCTTTCACTAGTCCCCGCTTTCATCAATGATTGTAGGTGTTCTAATTAATCCGTCGGAAACATCCGGTGCATTATCTAATAAAGCATCCCTTTGTCCCCAATTATCAGCAACATCTTCTCTCATAACGTTAATTTGATCTGTAACACTAAATGTTGGTTCGACATTGCTAGTATCTACATCATTTAAGGAATCAAAAATTCCCATGATACTACCTAATTGGTCAGTAAAGTATGGTAGTTGTTCATCGGTTAGTTCTAGCTTTGCCAATGAAGCAACGTGACTTACTGTCTCTTTACTAATTTTTTCAGACATCGTTGTTCCCTCTTTCTTATATATATTTGATAATAATGCTATCAATATTTTAACACATTCACATTAGTAACTGGTAAAAACGTGAGTATAGAAATTCTTTGATCCAGTTTTTCTTGATAAGAAACTTTGAATCCCCTCTGAAGAACTAACTTGGATATCAATTGGAATACTGTTTGGTAAGTATTTCTTAGCTGTTGCAGCTACATATTGAGTGAAACTAATAATTTCACTTTGTCCATAGAATTGAGTGGTGATGTTAACGTGTAAACCACGTAGGCTACCATCAACATAATGTGCTTGAGCTGTAACACCACTTAGGTTAGGGAAGAACTTTTGTACTTGGTTCTTGAAGTTTTCAAAAGCATCTTCATCGTTACTATTGACTTCACTGGTTGAACTATCTGGTAGAACATAGTTCTTAATGTCTAGTGATTTCCAGTTATCAACACTGGTTGAACCAGAGTCATTTACTGAGTAAGCGAAGAAGTTACCACCAACTAAACTATCGTTAGATGCTTGTTTATACAAAGCAATCACGATTGGAATATTCTTTAGGTCCTTCTTTTGTCTTAAACGTTGTAATACCTTGTTAGCAATTTCTTTACCTTGTTTTTCAATGTCACTATCGTTTAATTTCTTTTGGTAAACGGCACCATAAGCTTCCTTACGGTAGTAGTAAACGGAGTTGATTCCTAGACCAACAGTCATTCCCTTAATTTTTAGAGAACCATGACTTTGTTCCATAAAATCTTGTTCATCCATTTGTTGTAAGTATAGTGGCTCCTTGGTGTCACTACCTTCTGGGTTTAATCCTTCCGGATTCTTTTTGCTCTTACGATCTAACCAATTTTCAGCAGTACTAGTGTCAATATATTGGCCTTCTTGTAGGATATATGTATCTGTTGGGAATTGATCCTTTGAGATACTTAGTAATCCATTTTCAAAACCCTTTAGGTTTAATTGGTTGTCATTTTGTTGAACAGAAACCCCTCTGGATTTACTTGTTAGGTAGTGACCGTTCTTAATTACACCTTGATAATAATTGCTATTAGTTTGAGAAATAACTTGAGTACCAGATGAACTGCTATTATCGCTACTTCCACAAGCTGCTAACACTAATGCACTTAGTAGTGCTACAAATAAAACATTTAATTTTTTCAATTTGCTTTCCTCCACAAATTACTTAGTTTCATTAACTACAGCAATAAAATCTTGTTCGGTCCATACATCTACGCCGAGGCTTTGGGCCTTTGTTAACTTACTTCCGGCATCTTCACCGGCGATTAAAACGTCGGTCTTCTTAGAAACACTTCCAGTAACTTTAGCACCGTGGTTTTCCAACCATTCACTAGCCTTGGGACGAGTCCATTCTGAAAGTTTTCCTGTTAATACCATTGTCTTGCCAGCAACTGGTGAGTCAGAAGTATCAATATCAGCTTGGGTAGCGCCTAGATATTGCATGTTAACACCGACTGACTTGAATTCATCAATTAGCTTTTGTGCTTCGGGATTTTCGAAGTAAGTCACAATGCTGTCAGCGATTGTTTGGCCCATTCCGTTAATCTCAGCAATGTCTTCAGCACTCGCTTGCATTAAACTATCCATGTCGCCAAAGTGTTCAGAGATGATTCTGGCAGCTTTAGCACCGACATGTCTAATTCCTAAACCAAATAGTAAACGTTCTACAGAATTGCTACGGCTATTATCAATTGCCGATAACAAGTTGGTTGCAGATTTACTACCAAACTTGTCTAAAGTTTCAAGCTCTTCTTGAGTTAATTTATACAAGCTGGCGGAATCGTCTAACATGTGACGATCGAATAGTTGTTGAACAATTCTTGGTCCCAATCCATCAATGTTCATCGCATTTCTAGAAGCAAAGTGATTAATTTGTTCACTTAACTGAGCAGGACATTTGGGATTAATACATCTCAAAGCAACTTCTTCATCTAAATGAACGAGTTTGTCACCACATGATGGACAAGTGGTTGGAATGACGTATTCCACACTGTCAGTTGGACGCTTACTTGGGATATATTCAGAAATTTCTGGAATGATATCTCCGGCCTTGTGCAACTTCACAGTGTCGCCAATGCGGACACCCTTTTCTTCTAGATAATCGGGGTTGTGCAATGATGCCTTAGATACCTTAGTACCTGCCAATTTAACCTCATTCATAATGGCTGTTGGTGTAACAACACCGGTTCTACCAACAGTCCATTCAATATCTAGTAGTTTAGTTTCAACTTCTTCTGGTGGGAACTTGTAGGCAATTGCCCACTTTGGAACCTTCACAGTCGTTCCGATTTGTTCTTGTAAGGATAAATCATTTTCCTTAATAACAATTCCATCAATACCATAGCTTAGTTCGTCACGACGTTGTGTGTAATATTGTATATATTCATGCACATCATCCATGTTCTTAATCACACGGTATGTGGGATTAATGGTAAAACCTAATTCCTTAAGTTCTTCCAGCAATCCCGCTTGGGTATTAGTTTGTAAATCATCATAGTTAGCAACGTTGTACATAAAGGTGCTTAGCTTACGATTAGCGGTAACCTTAGAGTCTAGTTGTCTTAGACTTCCAGCAGCGGCATTACGTGGATTGGCAAACACAGATTCACCATCTTTTTCACGTTGTTCGTTTAACTTCACAAAAGATGATTTAGGCATGTAGCATTCACCACGAACCTCAATATCAATTGGACGAGTTAACTTTTGTGGGATTGATTCAATCGTCTTTAGGTTATTGGTGATGTCTTCACCAATTGTTCCGTTTCCACGAGTTGATCCTTGAACTAAAATTCCGTTTTCGTAGCGAAGTGAAATTGCTAAACCATCGATTTTTAACTCACAGTTATACTCAGTGACTTCTGGATAGTTCTTATCCAATCGGTCGATGAAGTCCTTTAATTCTTCTTCAGAGAAGACATCCCCCAAAGAAAGCATTGGTATTTCATGATTGACCTTATTGAAACCAGGCAAAGTTTGCCCCCCAACGTTTTGGGTTGGTGAATCACTAGCAATTAAATCAGGATAGCTAGCTTCGATTTCTTGAAGTCGACGGTAGTTCATGTCGTAAACATAATCTTCTACGCTTGGACTATCTTCTTGATAGTATTGACGACTCCATTGTTTTAATTGGTCTTTTAATTGGTTGTATTCAGTTTGAATATCGTTATTTTGATCAGTCAATTAGCTCACCTCTATTGAACTTTTTGAATTGGTGCGAATGCAGCTAATAGTCTCTTTAATCCCTTGTCTGGGAATGCGATATCTAATTCCATATCTTCACCAGTACCATTAACTTTCACAACTGTACCTGTACCCCAGGCTTTGTGTTCAACCTTGTCACCAACAGTCCATGCCTTCTTGTCAGCACCAGTACCTTCAGGCTTTTGTACCCTCTTAGCTGGTTGCTTGTAAGCACGTTGTTGAGCAAAGCGAGCATTACGTTGGCTTCTATTGGAATCAAATGGAGTCTTTACAGTACTGCTTTGTGCAAAGTTATTTTCAGATTCAATTAATTCTGGTGAAATTTCGTTTACAAAACGAGATTCAGGATTGGTTTGACGACGACCATATAACATTCTTGAAAATGCGTTGGTTAAGAATAGTTTTTCTTGCGCACGAGTGATTCCTACGTAAGCTAATCGACGTTCTTCTTCTAGTTCCTTTTCATTTTCCATTGAACGCCCTAGTGGGAAGATTCCTTCTTCCATTCCCATTAAGAATACGACTGGGAATTCTAGACCCTTGGCAGCATGAAGTGTCATTAGGGTAACTTGTGGAGAGTTTTCTTCAACGTCGTCTTGTGCGGAAACTAGGGCTAAATCAGCTAAGAAGTCAGTTAATGGTTCGTTACCATCTTCGTTGTCTTCTTCGCTTCTGTTAGTGTCGAATTGTTGAGTTACTGAAATAAATTCTTCAATATTTTCAATTCGTGCCTTGTTTTCAAGAGAATTGGTCTTTTTCAATTCAGCTAAGTAACCAGTGTCATCCAATACGTGTTGTGCAACATCAGTTACGCTTCCTTCTTTGGCAACCTTTTGAATCTTAGTCATCACATTGGCAAAGTCGGCAATTGAGTTTCTAGCACGACTTGAAAGTGTGTTGTTTAATTCAACATTCTTGGCAGCTTCTAGCATTGACCAACCATTTTCGCCAGCGAAAACTCTTAGTTTATCAACACTTGAAGCACCGATTCCACGCTTTGGTTCATTGATGATACGTTCTAAACTCATTGAATCACTTGGGTTAGCGACTAATGTTAGATAAGCCAAGATGTCTTGGATTTCTTTTCTGTCGTAGAACTTGTGTCCACCAACAATGTTGTATGGAATGTTTGACTTTAGAAGTGTTTCTTCAATGATACGTGATTGAGCGTTGGTACGGTATAGGATGGCAAAATCATTGTATGAGTAATGCTTTTCATCCATAATCTTTTGAATTTGGGTAACTGCGAAACGCGCTTCATCAATTTCGCTTTGGCCACGGTAGTATGAAACCTTGTCCCCTTCTTTGTTTTCAGTCCAAAGATTCTTAGCTTTTCTAGCTACGTTGTTTTGAATAACGTCGTTAGCAGCACTTAGGATATTCTTAGTTGAACGGTAGTTTTGTTCAAGTAATGTTGTGTGAGCCTCGTTGTAGTCATCTTGGAAGTTCAAGATGTTGTTCATGTTAGCACCACGCCAACCGTAAATACTTTGATCTGAATCACCAACCACACAAATGTTTCTATACTTCTTGGCAAGCATAGTAACTAGCTTGTATTGGGCTTCGTTGGTATCTTGGTATTCGTCAACGTGGATGTATTGGAATTTGTTTTGGTAGTATTCCAATGTTTCTTTATCGGATTCAAACAATTGGATAGTTAACATGATTAAGTCATCAAAATCCAATGCTTGGTTTCCGTGAAGACGCTTTTGGTATTCGTCATAAACTTTTGATACAGTTTCTTCAAATGGACTGTTGTGGTCGATTGATTCGCTGTATTGAATTGGGTCTAATAAATCGTTTTTAGCGTTTGAAATAGCTGAAAGAATTGCTCTTGGGTCGTTCTTCTTAGGATCAATATCAAAGTCCTTTAAAATTCTCTTTACCAAAGTTCTTTGTTCACTACTACCGGCAATGGTAAATGCACGGTTAAATCCAATCTTATCAATATGTCTTCTTAAAATTCTGACACATAGAGCATGGAAAGTAGAAATCCATACGTCGTTTCCACCGTAATCTAGTAGGTTAGAAACACGTTCCTTCATTTCACGAGCTGCTTTGTTAGTAAAAGTGATTGCTAGGATGTTCCATGGCAATACGTTCTTTTCTTCAATTAAGTAAGCAATGCGATGGGTTAAGACACGGGTCTTACCACTACCTGCACCGGCCATTATCAATAGAGGACCTTCGGTACATAATACTGCTTCTTTTTGTTTATCATTCATTCCTGAAATTAAATCGTTTACTGGCACAAAAAACACAATCCTCTCAAATTTATATATAGTTTAATTATATCATAGCTGTGCATATTTTCATTTAGCACCAAATAAAAAAGTCGGCAAATTATGCCGACTCTTTTTAATCTTCTACAAAAGTGACTTTGTCGTTATCTAATGATTTAATTCTCGCAAGTGATTCTAGATGAATCCCTGTCTTTTCAATCAAATCATGCCCCTTTTGGTATGATTTTTCAATTACGATACCAATTCCATCAACTGATACGTTAGCTTGCTTAGCAACGTCCAATAATCCTTGAACGGCTTGGCCATTAGCTAAGAAATCATCAATGATTAATAAATGGTCATTTGGTTGAATAAATCTTTTATCGATACTAATTTGGTTACTTGTTTGTTTAGTGTATGAATATACCTCACTAGTATATACGTCATCTGTTAGTGTTAGACTTTTATGTTTTCTAGCAAATACAACTGGTACATCCATGTATAATCCAGCCATTACTGCAGGAGCAATTCCGGAAGATTCAACAGTTACGATTCTGGTAATATTATCATCCTTAAATAGTCTGGCGAACTCCTTACCCATTTCAGCCATCAATTTAGGATCAACCTGATGGTTTAGAAATGCATCTACTTTTAATACATCCCCTGGTAGTACACGTCCGACTTCTTTAATTTTATCTTCCAGTAGTTTCATTTGATGTTCCTCCTGTAGTGGTTGTTTGTTTATCATATTGATATAACTTGTATTTACGGATGATTTCAATAATCTTATTGCGATAAGTTGGATCAGTCGCATATCCGTCAACTTGTAGTCCCTTGGCAGCAGCAACGTAATTATCTGAGTCAATTACATCCTTATACTGATTTGGGTTCCAATCAGTCCCATTTACGAGCAATAACGCGTGGCTTTCAACAGATTCAGCCCAATTACTATATACTCTAAAACGACCAGTAATGGTGATAAATTGGCCATTTACAAACTCTTGGGTAGAAAGATTCACAGATGGTTGGTTTCCAGACGCTTTAACACCGTACAAGTTATTATATTGAGTAGATAATTGACTAGTTCCCCAGTTAGATTCAAGAATCGCTTGGGCCAAACTGATACTAACCAGGATGTTGTAACGTCTTTGTACGTCATTTGCCGCAGGTAATAATGAGTTGATGAACTTACGATGCTTCTTTAACACGTTCTGTTGTGTATAGGAGTCATACGTGTAAATTCGATCAAATATCTTCATTCCCCCTGCGAATAACAGCACTCCAACGATCAAAATAAAAATAAGACATCCAAAGTTAGATGTTTTCTTCTTTCTTCTTTTTCGATATCTTCTTTTACTCACAGAATCTCTCCTTATATTATTTAATATTCTAAACTATTTGCTAAAAAAAAGAAAATCAAATTTTAACGTAAATATTGTTTAATTGACAAATGACTCATTTTTCTGTAATTTTAAGGTATAAGTTAGGAGATGTATGCTTTTGGTAAAAGATAAATTAACAAGCAATGACAAGTCACCATTTGATGTAGGTGACCAAGTTTCATTCATGCTAGAAAAGAAGAAATTCCAAGGAATCATTGAAAAAGGATACAACAACTCATACATGATTGGTTTTCAAACTACCGATCCTGCATTAGAGGATAAATACCACGGAAAGATTGTTATTAACAACAAGAACATTACCATGGTAAAAGAAGGACCTCACAACTCAAAGGGTAAAAACCAAGACAGTGAAGCCACTGAAGATGAAGAAAAATAATAAAAAAGCACTGATGATATTATTCATCAGTGCTTTTTCTTATCTTTAATAATGGTGAACCTATTACTGGTACTAATGTGGCTGATAGAAATGCTTCAACTAAACCGTTAGTTGCGGCTACAAATAATAAGTATGGTAGTAGTTGATCAACGTTAATGTGGTAAATGTTAAATGCATCCCCACGATAAAATGCATAAACCAAACCTAATAACACAACGGTATTCACCAGCGAACTAACAAAGCCAGTTATTGACATATACATACGATATGGCTTATTGGGTTTGTATAGACGTTTAAAAATAAGTCCAGCAACTAAACCAACTAGAATTCTAGGTAGGATTGATACTAGTGGGTTTGTAAATACATAAATTGCCAATGGACTGGTTGGCCACCAAAAAGCGCGAACAAATGTGATTAATCCCCAAATACCACCGATGATTGACCCATCCTTAGTTCCTAAGATAATCGCTGCTAATGCAACAGTGATTGGAATAATTGTAACGCTAAGTGGTCCGATTGGAATATTTCCTAATCCAGGAATACTGGTTTGTACGATAATTATTGCGATAAACACGGATAAGATGTTCATCCTATAAGCCTTATTTCTAATGATCATCATCTCCTCTTTGAAATTTTACTTTCATATAAAACAACATTGAATATTAAACACTATTTTAATTAATAAGTCCACTTATGTATAAAAAAAGAACTTCCACACGGGAAGTTCTTTTGAAAACAGAAAGATAAGTGTATCTTAACGTTTTGAGAATTGACCAGCTTTACGAGCTTTCTTAAGACCTGGTTTCTTACGTTCTTTCATACGAGCGTCACGAGTTAATAAACCGGCACTCTTTAATGAAGCACGGAAGTCAGGATCTACTTCTAGCAATGCACGAGCGATTCCGTGACGAGCTGCACCAGCTTGTCCTGAGAAACCACCACCGTTAACATTGATTAAAGCATCGTAGTTACCTGATGTTTCAGTAACATTGAATGGTTGCATTACCACTGCTCTTAAGTTAGGGAATGGAATGTAATCTTCAATATCCTTTTTGTTCATAACAACTTTACCAGTACCGGGTACTAAAATTACTCGGGCTACTGAGTCTTTACGACGGCCTGTGCCGCGATATTGTACTTGAGCCAATTAAGTTTCCTCCTTAAATTAGGTTATTAATGTCTAATACTTCAGGGTTTTGTGCTTGGTGAGCATGGTTAGCATCAGCGTATACGTGTAAGTGTAGTAATTGCTTGTGAGCTAATGTACCACTTGGTAGCATACCTTTAACTGATGTTTCTACTAACTTGTCTGGAGTATCATTTAACATTTGACCAGCAGTTTTTTGTTTTAGACCACCTAAATAACCTGTGTGGTGGGAGTATAGCTTATCGCTAGCTTTACGACCTGTTAATGCAACTTTTGAAGCATTAATAACAATAACGTTATCGCCAGTATCTACATGAGGTGTAAATGTTGGCTTGTTTTTTCCTCGTAAAATAGAAGCAACGACAGTTGATAGACGACCTAAACTGATATCAGTTGCGTCAATGATGTACCACTTGCGTTCTACTTCACCTGGTTTTGCCATATATGTTGTACGCACTTTAATCTTCCTCCATGTTTCTGTGTTTGTTCGACACCAATATAAGTTTCCGGGGCTTATTGTGGGGCAAACAATACCATGCTTTATACTACAATTTTTTAATTATAAAGTCAACCTAAAATCATCTTTGATGATGAGGTAGTTTTGTAGGATGAGCAGGATCATCTCCTTCATAGTATACATGTTTTAAGTATAGTCCGCTAGCGGGAACCGTTCTTCTTGCTTGAGTTCGATCCTTAACTTTGTATAGTCTTAAAATATCATGTACATCCCTTGAGCCTGAACCAATTTCAACTAAAACCCCTACCATGATTCTTACCATGTTATATAGGAATCCATTACCGTAAAATTCGAAAATCAATTCATTTTCTTTTTCATCGATTCGACATTTTGCTTCGTAGATAGTTCTAACGTTGGTTCTAGCTGAAGAACCTGATGCTACAAAACTTGTGAAGTCATGTTCACCAATTAGGTCCTTTAGTGCAATGTTAATCTTTTCAATATCAACAGGAAAACGCCATTGAGCTGTATATCTACGTTTGAACGGATTACGGAATTCACCCATATCCATTCGGTACATATATCTCTTCCCTGATACATCGTATCTAGCGTGAAAGTCATTTGGAACTTTTTCTACCTTTTTGATTTGAACATCCAAAGGTAGCATGCTATTTAACGCCTTTAGCATGTTTTCTTCAGGTAGGTCGTATGGAAAGTCAAAATGAGCGACCTGCCCTAATGCGTGAACCCCTGCATCTGTTCTCCCTGAACCATAAACAGTAATTGCTGGATCCGGATTTTTGGCCATCTTATTAACAATCTTGGTCAAGATTCCTTCGATGGTTCTTTTCTTTGGCTGACGTTGAAAACCATAAAAGTCGGTCCCGTCATAAGCCATCGTGATTTTATAACGATATGACATTTCTATTATCTAACTCCTATATATAAATATAACTATCGCCATGACTAAAATTAATAGCATGCATACAAAATCATTTGTTTTCCATTTAAATGTATGGAAGTGAGATCGTTGTTTGTTAGTCTGATATCCCCTTGCTTCCATCGCGATACTTAAATCATCAGCATGTTTAAATGCACTCACAAACAAAGGTATCAATAATGGGACAAACGCTTTAACCCGTTTGATTACCCCCCCATCACCGAAGTCGACACCACGAGAACGTTGGGCATCCATGATTAGTTTGGTTTCATCCGTTAATGTTGGAACAAATCTCAATGAAATTGAAATCATCAAAGAGAAAGTTTCAACTGGAAACTTAAACTTCTTTAGTGGCTTCAATAACGCACTAATACCATGTGATATTTCCAATGGTGATGTTGTTAGTGTCAACACTGTCGACATTGCGATAATTAACATGAAACGAATTGTTAATACGATTGCGTTTAAAATTCCGTAACTAGTTAATCTTACAATCCCCCATGAAAAGTACACATGACCACCTGATCCAAAGAATACCTGAATCATGACAGTAAAGATAATTACCCATAGCATAGGCATTAATCCCTTGATAAAGTATCCAAAAGAACATCTTGAAAGCAAGACGAATAACAATACTGTCGCTGCCATCACGGCGTATGTAATTAAGTTGTTGGCAAAGAAAACCACGATGATATAGGCAAATGCAATTAACATCTTGGCAGCTGGATTTAATTTATGAATCAGTGAGTTACCAGGAAGGTATCTTCCAAATATAAAGTTATTCATCCTTATCTTCATTCCTTAATTTATTAATGATGCCGTTAATTAATTCGTCCGCGTCTAAAGATAATTTATCTAGTTTTACACCTTTATCAGCCAAATCCTTGGTAATCTTAACAGTCTCAGGCACTTGTAAATCATACTTATTCAAGAACTCAACATCCGTGAATAGTTCGTCGGGGTAACACTTTTTGACAACTTTGCCCCCACTCATCACAACCACTCGATCAGAATATTTAGCAACGTCATCCATTTGATGACTGACTAAAACGATTGTCATGTTTTCTTCTCGGTTAAGTCTTCTGATTAAATCCAAAATGTATTGTTGACCTTCTAAGTCTAAGCCAGCAGTTGGTTCATCCAATACTAAAATTTCCGGCTTCATTGCTAGCACGCCAGCAATCGCTACCCTTCTCTTTTGACCACCTGATAAATCAAATGGTGACTTTTTCAATAAGTCGTAATCTAACTGAACCAAGTCGGCTGCGTGCATCACAGTATCGTTTAGTTTATCTCCGGTAACACCAAAGTTACTTGGACCGAATGCAATGTCTTCTTCAACCGTTTCAGCAAACAATTGTTGTTCTGGAAACTGGAAAACCATTCCAATCTTTTGACGTAATGGCTTTAAGTGTTTGTTATTTGTTCGATTTGTAATTTCCTTATCACCAACTGTGACACTACCACTAGTTGGTTTAAGTAAAGCGTTAATATGTTTAATCAGAGTGGATTTTCCACTACCGGTCTTACCGATAATTGAAACAAAAGAGCCACTCTTAATTTTTAATGAGACATCCTCTAGAGCATGAAATTCTAATGGCGTGTTTTCTTGATATACGTGGCTTACATTTTTGAATAGTATTGCGTTATCCATTCTACAATCTCCTCGTCATTCAAATAGTCATCAGAAATATCAAAGCCCTCTTCTTTTAATCTCAAACGGAGTTGTTCTGAGAAAGGTAGCTTCAAACCATATTCCTCGACATTGTCTAACTTCGTAAATAGTTTTTGTGGTGTTGTGTCTAATACCATCTTTCCATCACGAATTAGAACAGTACGATCTGATTTTTCAATTTCATTAATATCGTGTGAAATCGATAATACAGTTAAATTATACTTTGTTCTAACCTTATTAATCAAATTTGTAATTAAGTATTTTGCTTTTGGATCTAACATACTGGTAGCTTCATCCAAAATAATAATCTTTGGATTAATTGCTAAGATACCTGCAATAGCAACACGTTGCTTTTGCCCACCAGATAATCTGGTTGGGTCCTTCTTAGCATAATCCAACATATCAACATCGGTTAGTGCTTTTTCAACAGCAGTTTTCATTTCCACTTGTGGCATGTTTCTATTTTCCAAACCAAACGCGATATCGTCTTCAACAGTCGATGCCACAAACTGGTTGTTAGGATCTTGGAAAACGATTCCAATTCTATCTCTTATGTCATTAACAGTATCTTCGTTCAATTCCATTCCATCAACTTTGATACTGCCACTTTGGGCTTTTAATAAACCATCTAGTAAGCTAATTAGTGTTGATTTACCACTACCATTTTTTCCAATAATGGATACCCATTCACCTTCATTAATATCAAAGGATAAATCATTTACAGCAAAGTTGGTTGAATCAGTATATTTAAATTTTAGGTTTGATACATTGATAATCTTACTAGACACTTCATTCACCCCGTTTAAAAATATGTATAAAAAAATCACTAATAGGCTATTGATGCGAAGCAAAGCTCCATTCAAGCTAGACTTGGGGCTTGCCCATCATCATAACGCTTTATATCAATAGCCCTAGTGATTTGTTGTTACTATTTAATTAAGTTTACGATTAATTAATCAACTAATTGTAAAATAACCATTGATGCACCGTCACCACGACGAGGCATAGTCTTTAGAATACGAGTGTAACCACCGTTACGTTCTGCATACTTAGGAGCAATTTCATCAAATAGCTTTTGTAATGCAGTAGTAACAGTTACGTCATCACCATCTTCTTTAGCATCAGCAACTACGTTTTGTAGGAATGCTGCAGCTTGACGACGAGCATGAAGATCTCCACGCTTACCAAGAGTAATCATCTTTTCAGCAGTTGAGCGTACTTCTTTAGCACGAGCTTCAGTGGTCTTAATTTCACCGTTTACTAACAAGTCAGTAGTTAGGTTACGTAGTAATGAACGACGGTGTGCACTAGTACGTTGTAATTTACGGTAACTCATAAATGGATATCCTCCTTTATACTAATCTTCTTTACGCAATGACAATCCAAGGGCTTCTAACTTATTCTTTACTTCAACAAGTGACTTACGTCCTAAGTTACGAACCTTCATCATGTCTGCTTCGCTTTTGTTGGTTAATTCTTGAACAGTGTTGATTCCTGCACGCTTCAAACAGTTGTATGAACGAACTGATAAGTCCAATTCTTCAATTGTCATTTCAAGCATCTTTTCTTTGTGTGTTTCTTCCTTTTCAACCATAACTTCAGTGTTTTTGGCTTCATCGGTAAGATCAACAAACATAGCAAGATGGTCATTTAGAATCTTAGCTGCTAAACTAATTGCTTCACTAGGAGTGATGGAACCATCAGTCCAAACGTCAAGAGTTAGCTTATCAAAGTCAGATCTTTGACCAACACGTGCGTTTTCAACTTGATAATTAACACGTTCGATTGGGGTATAAATGGAATCAACTGGTAAGACACCGATTGGCATTCCATCATTACGAGCCTTATTCTCATCAGCAGAAACATATCCGCGACCCTTGTTTGCAGTCATTCTCATATGGAATGTAGAACCTTCAGCAACTGTAGCGATGTGTAGGTCTGGATTTAAGACAGTTACATCACCATCAGCCTGAATGTCTCCAGCAGTTACTTGAGCTGGACCTGTAACATTGATTTCCATTTCTTTGTCTTCGCCATCTTCGGCATCCAACTTCAATGAAATCTTCTTAACATTTAAAATAATTTGAGTTACGTCTTCTACAACACCAGGTACTGTAGAAAATTCATGTAAAACATCATCAATTTGAATGCTAGTTACGGCTGCACCAGGTAAAGATGAAAGTAAAATTCTACGCAACGAGTTTCCAAGAGTTGTTCCGTATCCACGTTCTAGTGGTTCAACAACAACTTCTCCATAATTATCAGTTTCATCAATCTTATGAATATTAGGTTTTTCAAATTCAATCATTCTTATCTTCTACCCCTTTCAAAACGCTCTGAGTTAAATATTAATTAGTCCATCATACAGAGATGAGAATAAATTAAACTCTACGACGCTTTGGAGGACGAGATCCATTATGTGGAACTGGAGTAACATCACGAATAGCAGCAACTTCTAAACCAGTTGATTGAAGTGCACGGATAGCTGATTCACGACCTGAACCAGGACCTTTAACAGCAACTTCAACAGTCTTCATACCATGTTCCATAGCTGTCTTAGCAGCGGCTTCTGAAGCCATTTGTGCAGCAAATGGAGTTGATTTACGACTTCCACGGAATCCTAAAGCACCAGCAGATGACCAAGCAATTGCATTACCTTGCATGTCGGTAATCATAACTAATGTGTTATTAAAAGTAGAGTGAATGTGAGCAACACCAGATTCGATGTTCTTCTTTACTCTACGCTTACGAGAACCTTTCTTTTGAACCATGATTTACTAACCTCCTTTATTTATTATTTTTTCTTACCAGCAATAGTTACTTTTTTACCCTTACGAGTACGGGCGTTGTTCTTTGTGTGTTGACCTCTAACAGGTAAACCACGACGGTGACGCATTCCACGGTAAGAACCAATTTCTTGAAGCTTCTTGATATTCATTCTTACTTCACGACGTAAGTCACCTTCAATTTTGTAATTGTCAACAACTTCACGGATTTTATCTTCTTGGTCTGGAGTTAGATCACGAACACGAACATCTTCTGAAACGCCAGCCTTTGAAAGGATTTCAGCAGCTCTGCTTTGACCAATTCCAAAGATGCTAGTTAGACCAATAACGATACGCTTATCACGTGGTAAATCAATTCCGGCGATACGAGCCATTCAAACACACCTCCTGTTTATATAAAATTACTTACCTTGTCTTTGTTTATGTTTTGGATTTGAGCAAATGACCATAACACGGCCTTTTCTCTTAATTACTTTACAATTTTCACACATTGGTTTTACTGATGGACGAACCTTCATTATATAACCCTCCTATACTTCAAGACAGTATCCTTACTTATAACGGTAAGTAATACGTCCCTTGCTTAAATCATATGGTGACATTTCAACTGTGACACGATCACCAGGTAAGATACGAATGTAGTGCATTCTAATCTTACCGGAAACGTGAGCTAAAATTTCGTGACCATTTTCTAGTTCAACACGAAACATAGCATTTGGTAAGGTTTCACTAACCTTACCTTCAATTTCAATAACATTATCTTTAGACAAAGAATTTTCCTCCTCGAAAAATACGATTACTACATAAAGTTAGCCAAATGCCAAGATATTATCGACAAAGACCGCCATGTAGCTAATCGCAAATACACATGGGTTAGTTTATCACACAAACATACTTCCAGCAACAATGCTAGCCGCAGAAGCAATTACTAGAATTGCTTAAGTATTTTGTCAATGTCTTTAGTAACATCATCAATATCTTGACCACCATCAACAGTGAATAATAAGTTACGTTCTTTGTAAAAATCAATTAATGGTGTATTCATCTTGATGTTTACGTCTAAACGGTTCTTAACTGTTTCAGGCTTGTCATCACTACGTTGATAAAATTCATGGCCACCACAAATATCACAAGTATTTTCAACTTTTGGCATTTTGTATAGCTTGTGGTAAGTGGCACCACAGTTCTTACAAATAAATCTACCAGAAAGTCGATCAACAAGAACTTTAGGGTCAACGTCAATATTTATAACAGCATCCAATGGACGATCAAGTTCTTTACAAATTTCTTGCAAAGCATTTGCTTGATCGATAGTTCTAGGAAAGCCGTCTAACATATATCCTTTTTTAGTATCATCTTGTGCAAGACGATCTTTAACAATTCCACATGTTACATCATCAGGAACCAAGTTCCCTTTGTCAATATATTGTTTTGCCTTTAATCCCATTTCAGTTTGGTCTTTTATAGCGGCACGAAAGATATCTCCAGTAGAGATATGTGGAATACCATAATTTTCAATAATGGATTCAGCTTGTGTACCTTTACCAGCTCCAGGAAGCCCCATTAAGATTAAGTTCATTGACATATTTAATTACCTCCATTCACACTTTTATAAATCATTTGGACGAGGTGATTGAATGAATCCTACATATTCTTGTTTCATCATTAAACCACGAATTTGTCTAATTGTTTCGATGGCAACACCAACAACAATTAGTAAACTAGTACCACCTAAACCGATGGATTCGTCTAGGCTCCAAACGTTTTGTGCAATTAAAGGAATTAAAGCAACAATTCCTAGGAATAGGGCTCCAACTACGCTAAGTCTCATTAAGACTTTTGATACGTAAGTTTGAGTTCCATTTCCTGGCCAAACACCTGGAATATAGCTTCCTTGTTTTTGTAAGTTTTCTGAAAGTTTTTCAGGGTTAACTTGAACAAAAGCATAAAAGAATGTAAAGACAACAATTAATACAGTGTATAAGGTAGCACCTGAAAGAGTTTGCATATTAAATACGTTACTCAATACTTGGTACCAACCATCTCCAGAATGTTTACCTGCAAAGAAAAGCAAGATTGCTTGTGGTGTTGAGATAAACGAACTGGCGAAGATAACAGGGATAACACCGGCAACGTTAACCTTTAAAGGTAGGTAACTATTGTCACCCGCGCCTGTTTCTCTTCTAGTATATTGAATTGGAATCCTACGTTCAGCTTGTTGGAACCAGGTAACAAAAGTAACAATTATTAGAACTACAACGAATAGCGCAACTAAGAATAAGATAGAAGGCCATAATTGTGAAGAAGTATCTCCAACGATGTATTCCTTATATAATTGTTGAACTCCTGTTGGAATTCTTGCGATGATACCGGCGAAGATGATCATTGAAACACCTTGACCAATACCACGATCAGTAATCATGTCACCCATCCAAGTTGTTAACATTGAACCACCGGTTAAAATCAAACCGATACTCAAATAAGTAGCAGGACCAGGATTTTGAACAAGGTTCAAACTGCTTAAAGTGTTAAATCCGGCTGTAATTCCAATAGACTGCACGAAAGCAAGAAATACTGTAAGTATTCTAGTAACTTGGTTCAACTTACGTCTACCCACGTCACCTTGTTTGCTCCATTCAACAAAACGAGGAACGATGTCCATTTGTAATAGTTGAACTATGATTTGCGCAGTAATATATGGTGAAACACCCATAGCAAATAGTGAATAGTTAGTTAATCCACCACCACTAAAGGTGTTTAAAATGCTAACCAAGCCAGATGAAGCAACGCTTTGGAGTGCTTTAGCATTTATACCAGGAACTGTAATATAAGCACCTAATCTAAAAACAATCAATACTCCCAAAGTAAACATGATTTTATTTCTAATATCTTTTACCTTAAAAGCGTTTTTCAAGGCTGATAGCATTTAGATCACCTCGATCTTACCGCCAGCATTTTCGATAGCTGATTTAGCAGCATCAGAAAATTTGTTAGCCTTAACAGTTAGCTTCTTGTTAAGTTCACCGTTACCTAGAATCTTAATTCCGTCCTTGGCACTCTTAACGATACCAGCTTCCATTAAAGTTTCTGGTGTAACTTCAACACCGTCGTCAAATTGATCTAAAGTAGATAAGTTAACGATAGCGTATTCCTTACGGTTAATGTTAGTGAAACCACGCTTAGGAATTCTACGGTAGAAAGGCATTTGGCCCCCTTCGAATCCAACACGTGTCTTACTACGAGCCTTTTGACCCTTTTGTCCACGACCAGAAGTCTTACCTTTACTTCCTAATCCACGACCTAGACGTTGTCTTGATGAACGTGAACCTTCGGAAGCTTTTAATTCATGTAATTTCATTTGAAGTGCACCTCCTTGTTATTTATTACTTAACTTGTTCAACTTTAACTAAGTGTGCGATATGGAACAATGCTCCACGAGTTGCTTCGTTGTCAGGTTTAACAACAGTACTGTTAATACGACCTAAACCTAGCGCCTTAACAATTTTACGTTGTTTGGGGAGACGGTGTTCTGCACTGTGAGTTAAAGTAATCTTTAATTGAGCCATCTTCTAACCCCTCCTTATTCTGCTAAATGTTGAGCAGAAACGCCACGTAAAGTAGCAACTTTTTCTGCACTCTTCAATGCTTTTAGTCCTTCAAAAGTAGCACGAATAGCATTGATTGGAGTATCTGAACCTAAACGCTTACTTGTAACATCGTCAATACCAGCTAATTCCATAACTGAACGAACGGCACCACCAGCGGCAACACCAGAACCTTCTTCAGCAGGTTTTAACATGATCTTACCACCACCATAAGTACCGATAATTTCATGAGGAATAGTAGTACCAACCTTAGGAACACTAATTAAGTTCTTACGACCATCTTCAACAGCCTTACGGATAGCATCTGGAACTTCTTGAGCTTTACCAGTACCGAATCCGACGTGACCATTTCTATCACCAACAACAACTAAAGCAGCAAAACGTAGACGACGTCCACCTTTAACAACCTTAGTAATACGGTTGATTGATACGACAGTATCTTCAAGTTCTAATTTATTTGGATCAATAAATTCAGCCATTGCGGTTATTCCTCCTTTTATTAAAATTCTAGTCCGTTTTCACGCGCAGCTTCAGCAAGAGCTTGTACACGTCCATGGTATAAGTAACCACCACGGTCGAAAACAACATTTTTAACATTTTTTTCAACGGCACGTTTGGCAACTAAAGCACCAACAGATGATGCTTGTTCAGTCTTGTTTGAACCGTTAACTTCTTTGTCTAGAGTTGAGGCACTAGCAAGCGTAACACCCGCTACGTCATCAATAACTTGAGCGTAGATGTTTTTGTTAGAACGGTAAACGTTCAAACGTGGGCACACAGCAGTACCAGAGATTTTGTTACGGACACGCAAGTGACGACGTTGACGTGTCTTGTTTTTATCTGGTTTATTAATCAAAATAGTCACCTCTTAAATATTAATTAAAATAGTTAAGCAATGAGATCTACCTCATTACTTACCTGTCTTACCTTCCTTACGACGTACAACTTCGTTTTCGTAACGAATACCTTTACCCTTGTAAGGTTCAGGTGAACGAACAGCACGAACACGAGCTGCAAAGTCACCAACGTGTTCTTTGTTGATACCGCTGACAGTAATAGTTAAACTATCTGGAGTTTCAACCTTAAGATCATCATTGATTTCAATTTCAACAGGGTTGGAGTAACCAACGTTTAATTCTAAGACAGAACCCTTAGCTTGAGCACGGTAACCAACACCGACTAGCTTAAGTGTCTTAGTAAAACCATTTGATACACCTTCAACCATGTTATTTAAGTTAGCACGCATAGTACCGTGCATTGCACGGGTCTTGTTATCGTATCTAACTGCTGGTTCAAAAGTTACAACGTTATCATTAACGTTCATCTTGATAATTGGTGAGAATTCACGAGTTAGTGAACCCATAGCACCTTTAACAGTTACGTTGTTACCTTCAGTTGATAATTCAACATCTTCAGGTAAAACAATCTTTCTGTAACCAATACGACTCATTTCATTACACCTCCAATTCAAGCAAAAAGTATTACCAAATGTATGCTAATACTTCTCCACCAATTTTTTTAGCACGAGCTTCTTTATCAGTGATAACACCTTCAGAAGTTGAGATAATTGCAATACCTAAACCATTTAATACCTTAGGAATTGAATCAGATTTTACGTATGAACGTAGACCTGGTTTTGAAATACGTTTCAAACCAGTGATAACACGTTCATTGTTCTTACCATATTTTAGGAATACGCGGATAACGCCTTGTTTGTCGTCTTCAACGTATTCAACATCACGTACGAAACCTTCACGTTTTAAGATTTCAGCAATGTTGTTTTTGATTTTTGAAGCTGGAACTTCAACTGAATCGTGACGAGCCATGTTGGCGTTACGAATTCTAGTTAATAAGTCAGCGATTGGATCTGTCATGGACATTAACGTAGACCTCCTATCTAATTATAGTTAATTTTACCAACTTGCCTTCTTCATACCAGGGATTTGGCCTTTGTGCGCAAGATCTCTGATGCATAGACGGCATAAATGAAACTTCTTGTAAACTGAATGAGGTCTACCACAGCGTTCGCAACGAGTGTAATTTCTTGTTGAGAATTTAGCAGGACGTTCACTTTTTACAACTAATGCTTTTCTAGCCATATTATTTATACCCTCCTATTATTTTGCAAATGGCATACCGAATTGAGTTAACAATTCTTTGGATTCTTCGTCAGTGTTAGCAGTTGTAACAATAACGATGTCTAATCCACGTACACGGTTAACGTTATCGTAGTTAATTTCTGGGAAAATTAATTGTTCACGAATACCTAGAGTGTAGTTACCACGACCGTCGAATGAACGGTTGTTAACACCATGGAAATCACGAACACGTGGTAATGAAACGTTAACTAACTTGTCTAAGAAGTCATACATACGTTCACCACGTAGAGTAACTTTGGCACCAATTGACATACCTTCACGTAAACGGAAGCCGGCGATTGATTTCTTAGCCTTAGTTACTAGAGGTTTTTGACCAGAAATTAGAGTTAATTCTGAAACAGCTTCGTCTAAGTTCTTAGCGTTAGTAACAGCGTCACCAACACCCATGTTTAGAACGATCTTTTCAATTTTTGGAGCTTGCATAACTGAAGAGTAGTTAAACTTTTCAACTAATGCTTTTGTAATTTCATTTTTGTACTTATCTTGTAAACGGTTTGACATGGAAAGGTATCCTCCTTTCAATTAAATTTTAATCGATTGATTTGTTTGATTTTTTAGAAATACGAACTTTCTTACCATTTTCAATTTTGAATCCAACCTTAGTTGGTTCGTTAGTTGATGGGTCAATTAACATAACGTTTGAAACATGAATTGGAGCTTCAACTTCATTAATGCCACCTTGTGGGTTAGCTTGTGAAGCTTTTTGATGTTTCTTAACAATGTTAATGCCTTCAACGATTACGCGATCTTTTGAAGCGATAGTCTTGGTAACAGTACCTTCTTTACCTTTATCCTTACCACTAATAACGCGAACTTTGTCACCGGTTTTAATAAACATTTCTTGGCACCTCCTTGGTTGACATTGATTAATTAAAGTACTTCAGGGGCTAGAGAAACGATTTTCATGAATTCGTTGTCACGTAGTTCACGTGCAACTGGTCCGAAAATACGAGTTCCCTTTGGACTTTTATCATCTTGAACAAGTACGGCAGCATTTTCATCGAAACGGATGTATGAACCATCTGCACGACGTGATACTGACTTAGTTCTTACGATTACAGCCTTAACAACGTCACCCTTTTTGACAACGCCACCTGGTGTTGCTTGTTTAACAGTAGCAACAACGATATCACCGATACCTGCATATCTTCTGCTTGATCCACCTAAAACTTTAATAGTTAAAAGTTCACGAGCACCTGAGTTATCAGCAACTTTCAAACGACTTTCTTGTTGAATCATTAGCTAATACCCTCCTTCCGGTATTTACTCAGAATACGATAAAATTCTTATGTTAGATAATAACAGCTTTTTTAACGATATTAACTAGACGGAAATTCTTAGTAGCTGATAGCTTACGTGTTTCCATAATTTCTACAACATCGCCTAACTTAGCTTCATTGTTTTCATCATGAGCTTTGTACTTCTTTGAGTACTTAACACGTTTTCCGTAAGTAGGATGTGTTTTGTAAGTTTCAACAACAACAGTAATGGTTTTGTCCATCTTGTCTGAAACAACACGGCCTCTGTAGACCTTACGCATATTACGTTCCATATTACATTGACCTCCTATCGTATTCTATTTGTTTAGTTCTTGTTGACGCAAAGCAGTTTTGATACGTGCAATGTTCTTACGAACTTGCTTCAATCTTGCAGTGTTTTCCAATTGACCAGTAGCTAATTGAAAACGAAGGTTGAATAGTTCTTCTTTATAGCTTTGTTCTTTTTCATGCATTTGAGCAGTGGTTAGTTCATTAATTTCTTTAGCCTTCATTTGATTCGCCACCTACTTCCTCACGTTTAATAATCTTTGTTCGAACAGGAAGTTTAGCTGAAGCTAAACGTAAAGCTTCTAGAGCAACTTCTTCAGAAACTCCACCAACTTCGAATAGGACTTTTCCACGTTTAACTGGAGCAACCCATCCTGCTGGAGAACCTTTACCATTACCCATACGAACCCCTACACCTTTTTCAGTGTAAGACTTGTGAGGGAAAATCTTAATCCAAACTTTCCCACCACGCTTCATATATCTTGTCATAGCAATACGACAAGCTTCGATTTGACGGTTAGTGATCCAATGTGAATCGATTGATTGTAAACCAAATTCACCGAATGAAACAGTGTTTCCACCCTTTGAATGACCACGTAACTTACCACGGTGTTCACGACGGAACTTAACACGTTTTGGTACTAGCATGTTTATTTCCCTCCTTTATCGTTTTCTTGAACATCTTTAGCTGCTTGTGGTAAAACTTCACCACGGTAGATCCAAGTTTTTACACCAATTGATCCGTAAGTAGTGTGAGCTTCTTCCCAAGCATAATCGATGTCTGCTCTTAGTGTATGCAATGGAACAGTTCCTTCAGCGTATGCTTCCACACGTGACATATCTGCACCATTTAGACGACCAGAAACTTGAGTTTTGATACCCTTAGCACCGGCACGACGACAACGTTGCATTGATTGACGCATTGCACGACGGAATGCTACACGGCCTTCCAATTGACGAGCAATGTTTTCACTAACAAGTTTTGCATCTAAATCAGGTTTCTTGATTTCGATGATGTTAATGTGAACTCTCTTACCTGTTAAATTGTTTAATTCTTTACGAAGATTTTCGACTTCTGATCCGCCTTTACCGATAACCATACCTGGTTTAGCAGTGTGAATTGATACGTTAACACGCTTTGCAGCACGTTCGATAACAACTCTTGATACGGAAGCGTCAGCGAGTCTCTTACTAATGTATTCACGGATTTTTAGGTCTTCGTTAAGATCGTTAGCAAAGTCAGCTTTTTCAGCGTACCATTTTGCGTCCCAATCGCGAATAACTCCGACACGTAATCCAGTAGGATTTACTTTTTGACCCACGGCTAATCCCTCCTATTTTTCTGATACTACAACTGTGATATGACTAGTACGTTTGTTGATTGGAGAAGCAGAACCTTTTGCTCTTGGACGGAAACGTTTTAAAGTTGGTCCTTCGTTAACAAAAACTTCGCTTACTACCAAGTCTTCACGATCTAAATCAAAATTATTTTCTGCATTTGCTACAGCTGACATTAAAACTTTTGAAACAACTGGTGAAGCTCCTCTTGGAGTGAACTTCAAGATTGCAGCTGCTTCTGAAACGCTTTTACCTCTAATAAGATCAACTACAAGGCGGACCTTACGTGCGGCAATGCGAACAGTTCTAGCAGTAGCTTTTGCTGATGTAACTTGTTCAGCCATTTGTTATCCTCCTTGCTTAAACAGTTTTCTTATCGTCGTTTCCATGTCCATGGAAAGTACGAGTTGGTACGAATTCACCTAGTTTGTGACCTACCATATCTTCTTGAATATAAACTGGAACGTTCTTTCTTCCATCATAAACAGCGATAGTGTAGCCAATAAAACTAGGGAAGATTGTTGAACGACGTGACCATGTCTTGATTACGTCTTTCTTGTCTTGGTCTTTTTGAGCATCGATTTTCTTTAAAAGATGCTTATCGGCAAAAGGTCCCTTTTTTAAACTACGAGACATTATGAAACCTCCTCTTCAAAATCAGTATAGGGAAGTGTATACCCAAAGGTATAACTTAGTTTATTACATCTTTGATCCCTTACGACGGCGAACAATGAACTTGTTGGAACGAGCCTTCTTACTACGAGTCTTCTTACCAACAGTCTTCTTGTGCCATGGTGATAATGGTGATGGGTAACCAACTGGAGCTTTACCTTCACCACCACCATGAGGGTGATCGTTAGGGTTCATTACAGAACCACGAACGTGTGGACGTTGGCCCTTGTAACGGTTACGACCAGCTTTACCAATGTTAACTAATGAGTGTTCTTCATTACCAATGCTACCAATAGTTGCACGGTTAACTGAAAGAATCATACGAACTTCACCTGATGCTAGACGAACTAGTGCGTATTTTCCTTCCTTACCCAATAGTTGAGCTGAAGTACCAGCAGAACGAACTAATTGTCCACCCTTACCTGGTTTTAATTCGATATTGTGAATAACTGTACCTACAGGGATATCCTTCAATGCTAATGCATTACCTGGTTTGATATCAGCGTTTGGTCCTGATTGAACCTTGTCGCCAACTTTTAGACCCTTAGGTGCTAGAATGTATGACTTGATACCGTCAGTGTAAACAACTAACGCAATGTTAGCAGTACGGTTTGGATCGTATTCGATAGTCTTAACGATACCATCAACGTCGTCATGGTTACGCTTGAAATCAATAATACGGTATTGATTCTTGTTACCACCACCACGGTGACGAACAGTCATATGACCATAGTTGTTACGACCAGCAGTGTGTGACTTAGGAGCCAATAATGACTTTTCAGGTTTTGAAGTAGTCAAAACACTGTAGTCAATGCTAGTCATGTTACGACGACCATTACTGGTTGCCTTGTATTTTTTAATAGCCACGGTGTTTTCCTCCTAAATTGATATTTTATTTATTGCTAAATAAGTTAATTTCTTTTGAATCGTTTGATAAAGTAACGATCGCTTTACGACGCTTCTTAGTGTAACCTGAGAAACGACCTTGGCGCTTTAGCTTACCTTTAAGATTCATAATATTTACATTTGCAACTTTAACATCAAAGATGTCTTGAATTGCGTTCTTCACTTGTGTTTTAGTTGCTCGTAAGTCAACATCAAAAGTGTATTTCTTTTCGTCCATCATAGCAGTTGATTGTTCTGTAATAACGGGACGTAGGATAATATCACGTGATTCCATTATGCGAGCACCTCCTCTACTTGAGAAAGAGCAGCCTTTGTGATGACAATCTTGTCACTGTTTACAACGCTCAATGTGTTTAAACCTTTAGCTGAAACGATTTCAACGTTCTTTAGGTTACGAGCTGATAATACAGCGTTCTTGTTGTCTTCTTCCAAGACTACTAATGTCTTAGTTGAAGCATTTAGCTTGTTTAGTGCTTCTGAGAAGTCTTTAGTCTTAGGAGCATCGAAGCTTAATGAGTCAACAACTACGAAGTTATCGTTAGCAACCTTTTCTGATAGAACAGACTTGATAGCTAGACGGCTAACCTTCTTTGGTAAGTGGTAGCTGTATGAACGAGGAGTTGGTCCGAAGACAATTCCACCCCCACGCCATTGTGGTGAACGGATTGAACCTTGACGAGCACGTCCAGTACCCTTTTGACGCCATGGCTTCTTACCACCACCTCTAACAGCGCTTCTGTTCTTTACAGCGTGTGTACCTTGGCGCATTGATGCTCTTTGCATCAAAACAACGTCAAATACAACACTGTCGTTTTGTTCGATAGCAAAGATTTCATCGTTTAATTCAACGTTTCCGTTCTTGCTACCATCTTGTTTGTATAATGCTACGCTTGTCATTTATGGTTCCTCCTTTCTTATTTTTGTGATCCGCGAGCTGCAGATTTAACAGTTAGGAATGACTTGTTGGCACCAGGAACGTTACCCTTAATTAGGATTACGTTGTTGTCAACGTCAGCCTTAACTACTTCAAGATTTTGAATAGTAACTTGCTTGTTACCCATTCTACCTGGTAATTTCATACCCTTAGTAACACGGTTGATAATTACACCAAGTGAACCAGGACGACGGTGGTATCTAGAACCGTGAGTTTCAGGACCTCTACCTTGACCATCCTTATGAATGTTACCTTGGTAACCATGACCCTTTGTGATACCTGTTACATCTACGATGTCACCGGCTTCAAAAATGTCTGCCTTGATTTCGTCTGCTACATTGTAATCGCTAAGCTCAACATCTCTGATTTCTTTAATGAAGCGCTTAGGATTTGTATTTGCTTTTGCTACATGACCTTTTTCTGGTTTGTTACTTAAAACATCACGTTTGTCTTCGTAACCAAGTTGGATAGCGTTGTATCCATCAGTTTCAGTTGATTTAGTTTGTAGAACAACGTTTGGAGTTACATCTACAACAGTAACTGGTACTAATTCACCGTTTTCAGTGAAAACTTGAGTCATTCCGACTTTTCTACCTAAGATTCCTTTTCTGGTCATGAGTACACCTCCGATATATTGTAATTTTGATTAATTATAGTTTAATTTCGATATCAACACCGCTTGGTAAATCAAGCTTCATTAGTGAATCAACTGTTTTTGGTGTTGGGTTTAAGATGTCGATAAGACGTTTGTGAGTCAACATTTCAAATTGTTCACGTGACTTCTTAAACTTATGTGGTGAAGCTAGAACAGTGTAAACAGTTCTATCTGTTGGCAATGGAATTGGACCAGAAACACTGGCACCAGTTCTTTGCGCAGTAGCCACAATCTTTTCAGCTGATTGATCTAAAGTACGGTGTTCATATGCCTTTAAACGGATACGAATCTTTTGCTTTGCCATTATTTTCCCTCCTCGTCTGTATTTTAAATACGACTAACTCCGTGGAAATTACCGGCGCACCCTTCATGACAAAGTGGCCGGGTGTGTCGCAACCTCCCACATCAACGCTTTTCTCATATCTGCTTGAGAGCATACTAACCCCTCGAACAGGTACTTGTATATAATACTAGATTTTTCGCGGTGTTTCAAGGGCTTTCACTCATTTTATTGAAATTATTTTTAATTATTTTCATTTCAACTTTTTACAAAAAAATTGAAATTTTTTATTTTTTTCTTCCATATTATATTTAATTGATAACTGATTGAATTTATTTCCCTACGTACAAAAATAAATAATTTTGCATAAATCCATTAAAAATAATTCTATTCAAGAAAAATTATTAGTTATTTTTATGTATAAAAAAAGAAGCGTTGAAATTAATCAACACTTCTTAATTTTAGAAACACTAATTACTTGTTTCCACCGTTCTTTTCAATAATTTCTTCTTGAACTGCGGCTGGAACTGGTGAGTAGTGATCGAATGTCATTGAGAAAGTACCTCTACCTTGAGATGCTGAACGCAATGTAGTTGCGTAACCGAACATTTCTGATAGTGGAACCATAGCATGGATTAGTTGAGCTTTGTTTCTAACTTCCATACCGTCAACGTTACCACGACGTGCAGTAACTTGTCCCATAACATCACCCATGTATTCTTCTGGAACCACGATATCAACTTTCATGATTGGTTCTAGGATAACTGGGCCAGCTGACTTAGCAGCATTTTTTAATGCTAATGATGCAGCAACCTTAAATGCAGCTTCTGATGAATCGACATCATGGTAACTACCATCATATAACTTAGCCTTAACGTCAATCAATGGGTAACCAGCAAGAACACCGTTTGCCATTGATTCTTTTAGACCTTGTTCAACTGAAGGAATGTATTCACGAGGAACAACCCCACCAACGATAGCATTTTCGAATTCGAAACCTTTACCAGTTTCATTTGGAGTAAATTCAATCCAAACGTCACCATATTGACCTTTACCACCAGATTGACGAACGAATTTACCTTGAGCCTTAGTTGGCTTAGTAAATGCTTCTCTGTAGGCAACTTGTGGTTGACCAATAGTAGCTTCAACCTTGAATTCACGTTTCATACGGTCAACGATGATGTTCAAGTGAAGTTCACCCATTCCGGCGATAATAGTTTCACCAGTTTCGTTATCAGTTTCAGCCTTAAATGTAGGATCTTCTTCTGATAGCTTTTGTAGGGCAAGGTTCATCTTGTCTTGGTCAGCCTTAGTCTTAGGTTCAACAGACACAGAGATAACTGGATCTGGGAATACCATTGATTCTAGGTGTAGTGGGTGCTTTTGATCAGTTAGTGAGTCACCAGTAGTGGTGTTCTTCAAACCGATAGCAGCAGCGATATCACCAGAGAAAACTTCTGGGATTTCAGTTCTATCATTTGAGTGCATTTGTAGTAAACGACCAACACGTTCACGTTTGTCCTTAGTTGCGTTAAGAACGTATGAACCTGATTCTAGAGTACCTTGGTATACACGAATGAAAGTTAAACGACCAACGAATGGGTCAGTTGCAACCTTAAATGCTAGGGCAGCAAATGGCTTGTTGTCATCAGCTTTAAGTTCAACATCTTCACCTGTTTCAGGATCAGTAGCCTTGTATGGACGAACATCAAGTGGTGATGGTAAGAAGTCCAATACGGCGTCCATTAACATTTGAATACCCTTGTTCTTAAATGCTGAACCAGCTAATACTGGGTAGTATTCTAAGTTAAGAGTACCTTGACGAATGGCAGCTTTAATTTCATCAACTGAAATTTCTTCACCTTCAAGGTATTTTTCCATGATTCCGTCGTTGATGTCAGCAAGTGATTCGATTAAGTTAGCACGTGCTTCATCAGCCTTTTCTTTGTATTCGTCAGGAATATCAACGATATCGTAGTTTGAACCATTTGCATCAAGATCGTAGATGTATGCTTTCATTTCTACTAAGTCGATAACACCTTGGAAAGTGTCTTCCTTACCGATAGGAATTTGGATAGCGTGTGCGTTAGCATCTAGACGTTCGTGTAGAGATTCTACAGAAGCTTCGAAGTCAGCACCTAGCTTATCCATCTTGTTAGCGAACACGATACGAGGAACTTCGTATTCTGAAGCTTGACGCCAAACAGTTTCTGTTTGAGGTTCAACCCCAGCAGCAGCATCCAAGATAGTAATTGAACCATCTAGAACACGTAGTGAACGTTCAACTTCGGCAGTGAAGTCCACGTGTCCTGGTGTATCGATGATGTTGATACGAGTATCTTTCCAACGTGCAGTAGTAGCAGCTGAAGTGATAGTGATACCACGTTCTTGTTCTTGTACCATCCAGTCCATTTGTGAAGCACCATCATGAGTTTCACCAATTTTGTGGATTCTACCAGTGTAGTACAAGATACGTTCAGTAGCAGTAGTCTTACCGGCATCAATATGAGCAGTGATACCGATATTACGAGTTTTTTCTAATGGGAATTCACGTTTGTTAGCCATTATAAAAAGTTTCTCCTCTCAAAAATAAATCTCTTTTGTAAAAAAGTGGCTAATATAATAACACATTAGCCACTCAATTAAATGTACAAATAAGTTTGTACGTTTATTTTACCAACGGTAGTGAGCAAATGCACGGTTAGCTTCTGCCATCTTATGAGTGTCTTCACGTTTCTTAACTGAAGCACCTGTGTTGTTAGCAGCATCCATAAGTTCACGA
The DNA here is from genome assembly GCF_019656215.1 of Apilactobacillus zhangqiuensis. Lineage (GTDB taxonomy): Bacteria > Bacillota > Bacilli > Lactobacillales > Lactobacillaceae > Apilactobacillus > Apilactobacillus zhangqiuensis. The sequence goes on along the minus strand of NZ_BPLK01000002.1, from coordinate 199,741 downwards.
CCTAGGCGTTCAACCATTGTGTGTTCACCACGTAGACGTGCGTAGTTTACGATCCAACGTAAACCTAGAGTAACACGACGGTCAGGACGTACTTCGATAGGAACTTGGTAGTTTGAACCACCAACACGACGAGCCTTAACTTCTAGTACTGGCATAACGTTGTTCATAGCTTCTTCGAATACGTCAACTGGGTCATTTCCAGTTTCTTTCTTAATAAGATCAAATGCACCATATAAAATTTCTGATGCAGTTCCTCTCTTACCATCTAACATCAAACGGTTAATTAAGCTTGAAACCAATTTTGAGTTGTAGATTGGATCAGGAAGAACTTCACGTTTTTGAACATTTCCTTTTCTTGGCATTTAAAAATCCTCCTTGTTTTCTTATAGCGGAATAAATGTTTTAGTCTTTAGGCTTCTTAGTACCGTATTTTGAACGACCTTGACGACGGTCAGCAACACCGGCAGTATCTAGAGCACCACGAACGATGTGGTAACGTACCCCAGGTAAATCCTTAACACGACCACCACGAATTAAAACAACACTATGTTCTTGAAGGTTGTGACCAATACCAGGAATGTATGCAGTAACTTCAATCAAGTTTGATAGTCTAACACGGGCGTACTTACGTAGAGCTGAGTTAGGCTTCTTTGGAGTCATAGTACCAACACGGGTAGCTACTCCACGTTTTTGAGGAGCAGGGTTGTTAGTTTGCTTCTTCTTGTAACTGTTGTACCCATGGTTTAAAGCTGGGGCTTTTGATTTAGAACTTCTAGAATGACGACCTTTACGTACTAATTGGTTAATAGTAGGCATCTAAAAATTCCTCCTTCCAATAAAATTTATTTTTAAGTCCACACATCCAGGTGGTTCTTTTTTATGTAAAAGTTCACCGGATGAATAAGCACTTAATAATATTATCACGACGTCCTATTTGTGTCAATGAAACTTAGTAATTCTTTCGTAAATATTATCGGAGGTTTTAAATATGTTTTTATTCATTTTATTTATCTTGGGTTCTTCATTTGGATCCTTTCTCACTGCCTTATTCTATCGATTCGATCATCAAGAAAGTCTACTTGGATTTTCCCATTGTGATGTCTGCAAACATCAACTAAAAGTAATCGATTTAATCCCTATCTTCTCTTATCTATTCAATCACGGTAGATGCAGGTTCTGTCATAAGACATACTCGTGTTTTTCGTTTATAAATGAAGTGTTCTTAGGCACAATCTTTCCATTAATATTTATTGAAACCAGAAGCATGGTGCCATTGCTTATCATTGTCTATCTTTTCTACCTAAGTCTAGAAGATATGCACAATCAAATGGTCTCAACTATTATTCTACACTCACTACTGTTGATTGTTTTTATTTTTGCTCTCCCCTTTTCTAGAATATTAGTATTAACGCCAATTTATTTTTTCTTCTATCTTTTAAACTACAACTATCGTTTTATCGGTGAAGCAGATATTGATCTATTTGCAATTTTGTTTCTATTAATCGGTAACCATATTCTATTAATCCTTTTCACAGCTAGTCTTTTTGCTTTAATAGCATATCCGTTTATCAAAAGGCTTGGTGAAAAAATTCCGTTTATCCCATTTATTTATCTATCATATTTGATGTTTCTATGTATAAAAAAATAGCAACCGCTATTCAGCGGTTGCTATTTTTATGTTGTAAATTATTGGTTATTTACGTCTTCTTCATTCATACGTTTTTCAATTTGGCTAATTGAGTAAACGTCGTTTGAATCAACTTTTGGTGATTCTTGTTCTTCAACTTTAGCGTTGATTTCACCGTAAGTCTTCATTCCAGTACCAGCTGGAATTAGCTTACCAATAATAACATTTTCCTTAAGACCAACTAATGGATCGTTCTTTCCACGGATAGCAGCGTCTGTTAGAACACGAGTAGTTTCTTGGAATGATGCAGCTGATAAGAAACTGTTAGTTTCTAGGGCAGCCTTAGTAATACCTAAGATAACTGGACGTGCAGTTGCTGGAATCTTACCGGAAATAACTGCGTCAGCGTTAGCTTCCTTAAAGTCGTTAATATCCATTAAAGTACCTGGAAGAACGTCAGTGTCACCTGAGTCCATGATTCTTACCTTACGTAGCATTTGACGAACCATGATTTCAGCATGCTTATCACTAACTTCTACCCCTTGCATACGGTAAGTCTTTTGAACTTCACTTAGCAAGTATACTTCAGTTGATAGTGAGTCACGAACCTTGATTAATTCCTTAGGATCAATTGAACCTTCGTTAATAGCTTGTCCACGACGGATGAAGTCACCTTCAGCCACGTTCATACGAGCATTAATTGGAACCTTGTAAGTTCTAGTGTCGGCGTCACCTTTAACAGTAACTTCCTTCACTCTTTCAGCAGGGTTTTCTTCAATTAGAGATACAGTACCTGTAACTTCAGTAATTTCTGCTTTACCTTTAGGGTTTCTAGCTTCGAAGATTTCTTGAACACGAGGAAGACCTTGTGTGATATCGGCGTTACCAGCAACCCCACCGGTATGGAAGTTACGCATAGTTAATTGAGTACCAGGTTCACCAATTGATTGAGCAGCAACAGTACCCACTGCTTCACCAACTTCTACAGGTGAACCAGTAGCTAAGTTACGACCGTAACATTTTTCACAAACTCCGTGAACTGTGTTACAAGTGAATGCTGAACGAATTTCAACTTCCTTAATTCCAGCAGCTTCAATTGCTTCAGCTTCAGGTTCATTAATCATTTGGTTATGCTTAACAATTACTTCACCAGTTTCTGGGTTCTTAACTGTCTTCATAGCATATCTACCAATGATTCTGTCGTATAGAGGTTCGATCATTTCGTTACCTTGCTTCAATGCAGCAACGATAACTCCACGGTCAGTGTTACAATCTTCTTCTCTGATAATAACGTCTTGAGCCACATCAACTAGACGACGAGTTAAGTAACCTGAGTTGGCAGTCTTCAAGGCAGTATCAGTCATACCCTTACGGGCACCGTGGGTAGAAATGAACATTTCAAGAACTGATAGACCTTCACGGAAGTTAGCAGTGATAGGTAGTTCCATGATTTCACCATTAGGTGCGGCCATCAAACCACGCATACCAGCTAATTGAGTAAAGTTAGAGATGTTACCACGGGCACCAGAGTCACTCATCATAAAGATAGGGTTTTGAGGATCGAAGCTCTTCAACAAGTCATTTTGAATTTCATCCTTAGCATCACTCCAGATACCGATAACTCTTTCGTAACGTTCTTGGTCAGTAATTAAACCACGACGGAATTGTTTTGTAACGTTTTCAACTTTTTTGTGTGAATCAGCAATAATTTGAGGTTTTGACTTAAGGTCAGTAACATCAGTGATACCAACAGTTAAACCTGACTTAGTTGATTCGTTGTAACCTAAGTCCTTCATTCTATCTAGTAGTTGTGAAGTTTCAGTTACCTTGTATTGCTTGTAAACTTCAGCAATGATGTCTGATAAGAAACCTTTCTTGAAGGAACCATTTAGAGGAGCATTCTTCAAGTGTTCATGGATATCTTCACCAGGTTCTAGGAAGAAACTATCAGATAAGTGACCATGTAGGTTAGTATCAGTTGGTTCGTTCAAGTATTGGAACGTCTTTGGAAGAATACCATTGAAGATAATCTTACCAATAGTTGTTACCAAAATCTTGTCCTTTTGTTCGTCAGTGAATGGCTTTTCGCTCATTGATGAAGCGGCGATACCAACACGAGTGTGCCAGTGAGTTAAACCACTTTGGTATGAAAGTTTTGCTTCTTCAGGTGTGTTGAAGATCATACCTTCACCTTCACGACCTTCTTCTTCCATAGTTAGGTAGTAGTTACCGATAACCATATCTTGAGAAGGAGCAACGATTGGGTTTCCATCACGAGGGGCAAGAATATGAGTAGCAGCTAGCATCAATAGTCTTGATTCAGCTTGTGCTTCGTCTGATAAAGGAACGTGGATGGCCATTTGGTCACCATCAAAATCGGCGTTGTAAGCTTCACAAGCTAATGGGTGAAGACGCATTGATTTACCTGAAACCAATACTGGTTCGAATGCTTGAATACCTAATCTATGCAATGTAGGTGCACGGTTAAGTAATACTGGATGTTCCTTAATTACGTCATCCAATACATCGAATACTTCTTCATCCTTACGTTCGATTTGACGTTTAGCAGACTTAATGTTTGAAGCACTACCACGTTTTACAAGTTCTTTCATAATGAAAGGCTTGAATAGTTCCATGGCCATTGGTACTGGAAGTCCCATTTGGTTGAACTTCAAGAATGGTCCAACATCAATAACAGAACGACCAGAGTAGTCAACACGCTTACCAAGTAAGTTTTGTCTGAAACGACCTTGCTTACCTTTAAGCATGTGTGATAGTGACTTAAGTGGACGGTTACCAGGACCGGCAACAGGACGACCACGACGACCGTTATCGATTAAAGCATCAACAGCTTCTTGTAGCATACGTTTTTCGTTTTGAACGATGATACCAGGAGCATGTAGATCTAATAATCTCTTTAGACGGTTATTTCTGTTAATAACACGACGGTACAAGTCATTTAAGTCAGAAGTGGCGAAACGGCCACCTTCTAGTTGTACCATTGGTCTTAAGTCAGGTGGAATAACTGGAATTGCTTCCATTACCATCCATGACAAGTCATTACCTGATTGTAGGAAGGCTTCTAGAATATCTAGACGTCTAACCGCTCTAACACGCTTTTGACCAGTAGCCTTCTTTAGTTCATCTTTTAATTCAGCAACTTCTTTATTGATATCAACATTGTTCAATAAAGTTCTAATTGCTTCAGCACCAATCTTAGCTTCGAAACGGTTACCGTATTCAAGTTTCTTTTCACGGTAATCTTGTTCTGAGATTAGTTGCTTGTTTTCTAGTGGAGTATCACCAGGATCTGTAACAACGTATGAAGCAAAGTAGATAATTTCTTCCAAAGCACGTGGGCTCATGTCTAACACAAGACCCATACGACTTGGAATTCCTTTGAAGTACCAAATGTGAGTTACTGGAGCAGCTAATTCAATGTGACCCATACGTTCACGACGTACTTTAGCACGTGTAACTTCTACCCCACAACGATCACAGACGATACCCTTGTATCTAATACGTTTATATTTACCACAAGCACATTCCCAATCCTTTGTAGGACCGAAAATTCTTTCGTCGAATAGACCATCTTTTTCTGGTTTTAAAGTTCTGTAGTTGATAGTTTCTGGCTTTTTAACTTCACCAAATGACCAACTACGAATTTTATCAGAAGAAGCTAATCCAATTTGCATGCTTGAAAATTTGTTTACATCGACCAATGGATAGTCCCCTTTCTTTATTCCTTAAAGTTGGTGTTTGCTTTATCGTCTTGTTCAGACTTTTCTTCATCTTCTTGTTCTTTTTCTTTCTTTTGCTTTTCGGCTAGTTTGCTTAAAGCATCAACGTTAACAACACCGTCGTCTTCTTCGCTATCTAAGTCACGAAGTTCGATTTCTTGGTTGTCTTCGTTAAGAACCTTCATGTCTAATCCTAGAGCTTGAAGTTCTTTTACAAGAACACGGAATGATTCAGGAACACCTGGCTTAGGAATTGGTTCACCCTTAACAATAGCTTCGTATGTCTTAACACGACCAACAACATCATCTGACTTGTAAGTCAAGATTTCTTGTAATGTGTATGCGGCACCATAAGCTTCTAGGGCCCAAACTTCCATTTCACCAAAACGTTGTCCACCAAATTGTGCTTTACCACCAAGTGGTTGTTGAGTAACTAGTGAGTAAGGTCCAATTGAACGAGCATGGATCTTATCGTCAACCATGTGAGCAAGTTTCAAGTAGTGCATTACACCAACTGCAACACGTTTATCGAATGGTTCACCGGTTCTACCATCGTAAACAATTGACTTACCGTCTGAAGCCATACCAGCTTCCTTAACAGCGTCCCAGATATCTGAATCACGAGCACCATCGAATACCGGAGTACTTACGTGGATACCTAGTTTTCTAGCAGCCATACCTAAGTGTAATTCAAGAACTTGTCCAATGTTCATACGTGAAGGCACACCCATGGGACTCAATAGGATATCAATTGGAGTACCATCTGGTAAGTAAGGCATATCTTCTTCAGGAATAACAATGGAAACAGTACCCTTGTTACCGTGACGACCAGACATCTTGTCCCCTACTTGAATCTTACGTTTTTGAGCAATGTAAACTCGAACCATCTTGTTTACACCCGGTGCTAATTCATCACCATTTGCTCTAGTGAAGACCTTAACGTCTTGAACGATACCGCCACCACCATGAGGTACACGTAGTGAAGTATCACGGACTTCTCTAGACTTTTCACCGAAGATAGCATGTAGTAAACGTTCTTCAGCTGATAATTCTGTTACACCCTTAGGAGTAACCTTACCAACTAAGATGTCACCATCATGTACTTCAGCACCAATTCTGATAGTTCCTTCTTCGTCAAGGTTTCTTAAAGCGTCTTCCCCAACGTTAGGAATTTCTCTAGTCATTTCTTCAGGTCCAAGTTTGGTATCTCTAGTTTCTGATTCGTATTCTTCAATATGGATTGAAGTGTATACATCTTCTCGAACTAATCTTTCTGAAATACCAATGGCATCTTCGAAGTTGTAACCTTGCCAAGTCATGAACGCAACAACAGGGTTTTGACCTAAAGCAAGTTCTCCGTTTTCCATTGAAGGACCGTCAGCTAGGATTTCATCAGCGTCAACCTTGTCGTTTACACGAACGATTGGACGTTGGTTGTAGTTCTTACCACCGTTTGAACGTTGGAATTTCATTAGTTTGTAAGTATCTAATGAACCGTCTTCTCTTCTAACACGTACTTCGTCAGCGTCAACGTATTCAACAGTACCTGGGTGTTTACAGATTAAAGCAACACCAGAGTCATGAGCTGCCTTGTATTCGATACCAGTACCAACTAGTGGTGCATGTGGGTTAACCAAAGGAACAGCTTGACGTTGCATGTTAGCACCCATCAAGGCACGGTTGGAGTCATCGTTTTCCAAGAAAGGAATACATGCAGTGGCAACTGAAACTACTTGTTTAGGAGAAACGTCCATGTAGTCAACGTTTTCAATCTTAGTTTCAATATTGTTTGACTTGTATCTAGCCATAACAACATCGTTCTTGAATGATCCGTCTTCATTTAATGGAGAGTTAGCTTGAGCAACAACGAAGTTATCTTCTTCGTCAGCTGATAAGTAATCAATCTTATCAGTTACTTTGTGAGTATCCCATGATACACGACGGTAAGGTGTTTCCACGAAACCGTACTTGTTAACTTTAGAATAACTTGAAAGTGAGTTAATCAAACCAATGTTAGGACCTTCAGGAGTTTCAATAGGACAAATACGACCATAGTGAGTGTAGTGAACGTCACGAACTTCGTATCCGGCACGGTCTCTGGTCAAACCACCAGGTCCCAATGCAGATAGACGACGTTTATGAGTTAATTCACCCAATGGGTTAGTTTGGTCCATGAATTGTGACAATTGTGATGAACCAAAGAATTCCTTAATTGAAGCTACTACAGGACGAATGTTGATTAATTGTTGTGGAGTAACAGTAGTAGTGTCTTGAATTGACATACGTTCTCTTACTACACGTTCCATTCTTGCTAGACCAATTCTGAATTGGTTTTGTAGTAATTCACCAACAGAACGGATACGACGGTTACCTAAATGGTCAATATCATCAGGTTCACCAATTCCTTCTTGCAAGTTGAAGAAGTAGTTGATAGCAGAAATAATATCTGCTGGAGTGATGTGATGGTAATCCAATGAGATATTGTCGTTTCCAATCATGTTAACAACATGATCTGGGTCTTTTTCTGATTGTACTTTGATGATTTGTACAGTCATTGGTTCTGGAACAACTGATTGTTCTGAAGGGTTGAAAGTGTATGCCTTGAAGTCTTCGCGGTCCAAGTATGGAGCTAATTCCTTCATAACATTCTTGTCAATTACAGTACCCTTCTTAGCAATGATTTCACCAGTATCTGGATCAGCTAAAGTTTCAGCAAGGGTTAATCCTAGTAAACGAGTCTTTAGGCTTAACTTGTTGTTAGTCTTGTATCTACCAACAGGAGCCATGTCGTAACGTTTTGGATCGAAGAAACGAGTAGTCAATAGGCTACGAGATGAATCAGCAGTCTTAGGTTCACCCGGACGTAGACGTTCGTAAATGTCCTTTAATGCTTCTTCAACACGTGAATCTTCTGTGTCTTTGTGGACATCTTTTTCAAGAGTCAATGAAAGACTATCATTGCTACCCAAAATTTGAGTAATTTCGTCATCTGAACCGAAACCTAATGCACGAACTAGTTCAGTAATTGGAAGCTTTCTAGTTCTATCAATACGAACGTATGATAAGTTCTTTGCGTCAGTTTCGAATTCCATCCAGGCACCACGGTTAGGAATTACAGTAGTACCATAGCTGATACGTCCATTTTTGTCTTCTTCTTTGTGGAAGAATACACCAGGAGAACGAACTAATTGAGAAACAATTACACGTTCTGCCCCGTTAATAATGAAAGTACCTTGATCAGTCATCAATGGGAAATCGCCAAAGAATACATCTTGGGTCTTAATTTCACCAGTTTCATGATTGGTCAATTTCAATGTGATATGAAGTGGAGCTGAGTAGTTAGCCTCATGATCTCTTGCTTCATTAACAGTGTACTTAGGTTCTAATAATTGGTAATCAACGAATTCTAAGGATAATTTTCCTTGGAAATCATCAATTGGCATAATGCTGTTAAACATTTCACGCAAACCTTCATCTAAGAACCACTTGTATGAATCGGTTTGAATTTCAATTAAATTAGGTAAATCAAGAACTTCCTTGATTTGAGAGTAACTTCTACGAATACGGTGTTTACCATATTTAACTAAATGTCCTGCCAAGTTCTTCACCCCTCCAAAAATTTCTACGCAAGTGAAATATTACAATTATGTTACAATTGCATTTTTTTACCCTTTTTATCTAAAAATGGGCAAAAAAAAACCAAAATAAGCAATTCAAAATGAAGCTTATTTTTGGTTAATATAGGCGTGTCTGACGGACAATAGATCGCCGACACACATTTCACTTCGTAGTTATATATTTAGTATGATACTCTCGAAGGTATATAAAGTCAAGATTTAGACAATAAAAAAGAGGGATAATTCCCTCTTTTTTATTATGCCTTAACGGCTTCTTTTTTAGTGATCGTAATCTTGCCTTTAGATGCTCCGATTGAAACGTCATCCCCTGGTTTAATTTCACCAGAAAGAATTTCTTCAGAAACTTTATCTTCGACATCATTTTGCAATGCACGACGAATTGGACGAGCACCGTATTCAGGATTGAAACCATTCTTAGCAATTAATTCAATTGCTGCTGGAGTCATTTTCACGTTGATACCTAAGTCATGAACTCGTTTCAATAAATCGTTAGACATTAGCTTAACAATTTCTTGAACTTGTTTTTCGTTTAGTTCGTGGAAGATGATTGTTTCATCGATACGATTTAAAAATTCAGGTCTGAAGAATCTCTTCATTTGTTCTTCGACTGTCTTTCTCATTTGCTTGTAGTTCTCATCCTCATGATCTAGTTCAGCACCAAAACCAACGGTCTTCTTATCACGTAGTGTTCTAGCACCTAGGTTAGAAGTCATGATTAGGACGGTGTTTCTAAAGTCGACATGTCTACCCTTAGAATCAGTTAGGTATCCATCGTCTAATACTTGTAGTAACAAGTTGAAGACATCTGGATGAGCCTTTTCTACTTCATCGAATAGGACAACTGAATAAGGATGTTGTCTTACCTTTTCAGTCAATTGACCACCTTCATCGTATCCAACGTATCCTGGAGCTGAACCAACCATTCGAGAAGCTGATTCCTTTTGCATGTATTCAGACATATCAATTCTGATAATGTCGTCCTTTGAACCAAACATTTCTTCAGCTAAGTCCTTAGCCAATTCAGTCTTACCAACACCGGTAGGGCCTAAGAAGATGAATGATCCAATTGGTCTGTTTGGATCCTTGATTCCACTTCTAGCACGTCTGATTGCACGTGATACAGCAGAAACGGCTTCGTTTTGACCAATAATCTTCTTGTGTAGGATTGATTCTAGGTTAACTAAACGCTTGCTGTCAGCCTTAGTCATCTTAGTTACTGGAACACCAGTCCATTCTGAGACAACCTTAGCGACGTCTTCACCAGTTTCTTCGATATCAAAGTTGTGGTCTTCTTGACGTTGCTTTCTGATATCAGCGGTTTCTTGACGCTTAATCTTTAGTTCTTCTTGTAGTTCTTGTTCCTTTTGACGAAGTGAAACGGCATCTTCGAAACGTTGTTCTTCGATGGCACTTTCCATTTGAGTACTGTATTCGTTAATCTTGTTTTCTAGTTCTTCTAACGGATTGTTTTCGTCTAGGTTGTTAATTCTAACCATTGCGGCAGCTTCATCCATCAAGTCAATTGCCTTATCAGGTAGGAAACGATTGCTGATGTATCTACTTGATAAATCAACGGCCTTTTCAATCGCATCGTCAGTAATCTTAACTTGGTGATGACTTTCGTACTTAGGACGAATTCCTTTTAGGATTTCGACAGCTTCATCTCTAGTTGGTTCATCAACTGAAACAGTTGCGAATCTTCTAGCTAATGCACCATCTTTTTCGATGTACTTTTGGTATTCATCCAAAGTAGTAGCACCGATTGTTTGAAGATCTCCTCTAGCAAGTGCTGGTTTTAAGATGTTAGAAGCATCGATTGCTCCTTCAGCACCACCAGCACCCATTAGAGTGTGTAGTTCATCAATGAATAGGATTACGTTCCCTACTGACTTGATTTCACTGATAATCTTCATTAGACGTTTTTCAAACTCACCACGGTACTTAGTACCAGCGACTAGAGTTCCCATTTCAAGCATCATGATACGCTTGTTTTGCATGTCTTCTGGAACTTGTCTATGAGCAACCTTTAGTGCCAGGCCTTCTACAACGGCAGTCTTACCTACCCCCGCTTCCCCGATTAGCACTGGGTTGTTCTTAGTACGACGACTAAGAATTTGAATTACACGCTTGATAACATCATCTCTACCAATAGTAGGATCAATTAGACCATCCTTGGCTGACTTAGTTAGGTCAGTTGCAAGAGAATCTAATGTAGGAGTAGTTCCATTGTTACGAGCTGCTCTCGTTCCTGGTAGTGGAATGTTCTTTGAGTTTGAATTTGAATTTGAGTCACCTGGGAATCCCATCTTACGTAGTAGTACCTTCTTTACGTCGTTTACTTCGACAACGTTTAGAGCCACTAAAATTCTAGCAGCTAAGGTATCTGGGGTATCCAGGATAGCAAGTAATAAGTGTTCCGTTCCTATCTTAATAGCACCATATTTCTTAGCAATTTGGCCAGATAAGGTCAATATTGCTTCAGCCTTTGGTGAGTATGGTAGGTAGGTGTCCTTGTCTGAATCGGTTAAATTACCATATCCAACCAAGATTTCCATTTCACCTTTAATATCATCTTCGTGAACATCGCATTGCTTTAAAGCTGACTTTGCGATGCCGTTATCTTCCATTGATAAAGCTAGTAATAAGTGTTCTGTCCCAATTCCTTGGTGGCCAAACACTTTGGCTTGTTCTTGTGCCAAAATCAATACGTTCTTTGCGCTTGGAGTAAAAATGTTATCCATATCGTGCCTCACTTTCTAGCTTTTGTATCTTAAATGATCAAGTATTGCAATCATTATATTCGCTCTAATCTCATTTTCAAGTAGTTTGTTGCCAACGGCTAGCGTCTGCTTGTTAATAGATGCTAACACTAAATCGGCTTCATTGTCAGTAATTAGATCATTTAACACCAATGTGTTGATAATTGCCTTACCTTCACGTTGGGTTAAACCGTCGCCAATGGCATTAATCAGTGTATCTAAAATATCTATATTATCAAGCAGCTTCACCTTTTCAATGCGGATGTAACCACCGCCACCACGTTTACTTTCGACTACGTATCCATTCTGAATGGTAAACCTAGTCTTAATAACGTAGTTAATTTGCGATGGAACAACATCGAAATGGCTAGCAATATCAGATCTACTTATTTCGACTCTCTCGTCTTCAGCAATCATTTCTTTTAAATACTTCTCAATAATATCTGAAATATTCTTACCCTGCATAATACCACCTCGTTCTTTGACTAATTCTGACTATAATTATACGGACTTATATTTAAAATGCAAAGATTTTTAACGAAAAACAAAAAAAAGAGAAAACAAATTAATGTTTTCTCTTTTGGTTATATTATCGGGAAGACAGGATTCGAACCTGCGACCCCCTGGTCCCAAACCAGGTGCTCTACCAAGCTGAGCTACTTCCCGAAAATAAAAAAATGCACCCAGTAGGAGTCGAACCTACAACCTTCTGATTCGTAGTCAGACACTCTATCCAGTTGCGCTATGGGTGCATAATAGTATTAAATTATTGAAATGCCGAGGACCGGGATCGAACCGGTACGGTTATCACTAACCGCAGGATTTTAAGTCCTGTGCGTCTGCCAATTCCGCCACCCCGGCAGAACTATGCAAAAGCGGAAGACGGGATTCGAACCCGCGACCCCCACCATGGCAAGGTGATGTTCTACCACTGAACTACTTCCGCATAATGCCGACTAGATGATTCGAACACCCGACCTCTTCATTACTAGTGAAGCGCTCTAGCCAACTGAGCTAAGTCGGCAGCAATTATGCAAATTGCAAATGCGGGCGAAGGGATTCGAACCCCCACTTCCATAAGGAAACTAGAACCTAAATCTAGCGCGTCTGCCAGTTCCGCCACGCCCGCATGATTGTATTAAAATGTATATGGCATAGAGCCAATGAGCCGTGGCAGGTTCGAACTGCCGACCCTCTGATTAAAAGTCAGATGCTCTACCGGCTGAGCTAACGGCTCATATGGAGGATACAGGGCTCGAACCTGTGACCTCCTGCTTGTAAGGCAGATGCTCTCCCAACTGAGCTAATCCTCCATGAGGTCTTTCAAGTTATCTCTTAACAAGACAACTATTTAATAGTATCATTTCTTTCAAGTGATGTCAACAAGAAATTTTACTTAATTGTTGATATGACTTGCTTCTGAGCCGTTCTCTTTAACTCAACAAAAAATATTATATCTAAATTTTTGCTATCTGTCTACCCCTTTTTTTAAAAAAATAAAAAAGCGACAATCTTTCGATTATCGCTTTACTTATAACTATTCAATTAGTCTTCTTTCTCGATCTTAGTCTTACCACCCATGTATGGTTGTAGTACTTCTGGAATGTTGATTGACCCATCTTCATTTTGGAAGTTTTCTAAGATAGCAGCAACAGTTCTACCAACAGCTAAACCAGAACCGTTTAGAGTATGAACGTATTGTAGCTTACCGTTTTCATCTCTATATTGGATGTGCGCACGACGTGCTTGGAAATCAGTTGTGTTTGAACAACTTGAGATTTCACGGTAACGACCTTGGGCTGGCATCCATACTTCGATGTCATGAGTCATTGCAGCAGTGAAACTCATGTCACTAGTAGTTAATGTAATCACGTGGTAAGGGATACCTAACATCTTCAATAGGTCTTCGGCATGAGCAGTGATGCTTTCTAGTGCATCCCATGATTGTTCAGGCTTAGTGAATTGAACCATTTCTACCTTATTGAATTGGTGTAGACGAATTAGACCTCTAGTATCTCTTCCGGCACTACCTGCTTCTGATCTAAATGCTGGTGATAATGCAGTAAACTTAACTGGTAGTTTGTCTGCATCCATTACTTCATCTCTGTAGTAGTTTACCAATGGTACTTCGGCAGTAGGAATCATTGTTAAATCACTGTCAGCGATTTCGAAACCGGCCTTTGTTTCCTTAAACTTAGGGAATTGACCAGTACCAAACATTGATGCTGAGTTTACCATGTATGGTGGTAATACTTCTTTATAACCGGCCTTAGCATTTTGGTCTAAGTAGAAGTTGTAGATGGCACGTTCTAGTTGTGCACCTGCACCCATGTAGTAGACAAAACGACTACCGGCAACCTTAGCACTTGCTTCAAAGTCTAAGATACCTAGTTTTTCACCTAGGTCCCAGTGATGTTTTGGTTCGAAGTCAAACTTACGAGGTTCACCGTATTTTCTTAGTTCAACGGCACCTTCTTCAGTCAAACTAACTGGAACGTCATCTGCTGGAATATTTGGTAAGTGAGCAGCTAGGTCTTGTTGATCTTGTTCAACCTTTTCAAGTTGTTCATCTAATTCCTTAACTTCCTTACCTACTTGTTGCATTTCAGCGATTGCGTCAGAAGCGTCTTCTTTATTACGCTTTGCTTCAGCAATTTTCTTTGATACATCGTTCTTCTTAGCTTTTAATCCTTCACTTTTTACGATTAGTTCACGACGCTTTTCATCGTAACCTAGTAGTTCATCGATTGTTTCAGCTTTGATATTTCTAGTAGCTAGCTTTTCCTTCACCCAGTCAGCATTTTGACGAATCATTTTCATATCTAACATAGTAAATACCTCCAATTTTGCAAATAAAAAAGAAGACCTCCATCCATTGGGACGAAGGTCTTCTTTTCGCGGTACCACCCAAGTTCTTAGCATATGCTAAACACTCGTTTGGAGATAACGGTCACCTGCCGTGTAGCATTACCTACCCGCTTTTGCGTATGCCGGAATTTCGACTTGCAATTCACACCAACCATTGCATCTCTTTGTTGTCTACTTAAAAACATACCTTGCGTTTATTTGTTGACTCAATAATATTATAAAAAAATGTGATTGGCAACTATTTTAAGTTCAATTCAGCAATTTTTTCGTCAATTTGTTTTAGAACTGCTGCTAAGTCTTCATCGTTTTCGATAAAGTCAAACTTATCACCATCAATTTGCATTTTGGGAGATAAATCATAGTTGTCATACCAGTCGTTGTATCGACTGTTTAAGTCTTGGTAATAGTTGTATAGTTCTGGATCTTTATCCACTTGTTCATAACTTCTACCACGTTTTTTGATTCGTTTTAACATGGTATCGAATGAAATATTGATATGGATTAATAAATCTGGATTCTTTTGGTTCAAGGAACCAGGAATTTCTTCCATCATATTTTCCAGTAATGAGTCGTATATATCAGCTTCAGTTGAAGTCGCACGTTTCATATCAGCATTTAATCTAAATAGTAATGAATCTTCATAGATAGAGCGGTCCATCACACTTAACTTTTCATTGTGGGCCTTTTCAATGTTGTTTAGGCGGGTATTTAAAAAGTAAATTTGCAATAAGAATGCATACTTCTTAGGATCCTTGTAAAACAATGGAAGGATTTCGTTGTCGTCCACTGATTCGTAATACCCAGTTGAATCAAGATGAGCAGATAGGATCTTAGTTAAAGAGGTTTTCCCGGCTCCAATGGTTCCAGCAAGTACTATCATAATAATCTCCTTAATTTGTTTTTCTAATATACTATTCTAATACATTCGACTCGTTTTGAATATGAAGAAATTAATGGCAAATAAAAAGATACCGTTAAAAAGGCATCTTCATTATATTATTTTTCTTAGTCTTTTAAATCAGATGGAGATACATCAACCTCGTCTAGAGGAACTATATGCGTCTTGTGTCTAATCTTGTAACCGATATATAGGATTAATACAAGTGGTACTGAGATGTAAGTAATTCCGATTTGTTCCCAATCCCAGTTAGCAAATGAGTTTACGTTTTGACCACAGATAACTAGGATACATAGAATTAAAGTAATGATTGGTCCCATTGGGAACCAAGTAGCATGGTACTTCAATTCGTCTAGTGAGTGGCCTTGCTTGATGAAGGCTCTTCTGAAACGGTAATGTGATAGTGCAATTCCGACCCATGCGATGAAACCAGTAAGACCGGAAGCAGCAACTAACCATAGGTAAATTTGTGGGCCTTCGATACTTGTGATGAAGGTAAGTAAGGCAATCACAGTAGTTACCGCTAAAGCACCAACTGGAATACCACGACGGTTAGTCTTACCCATTGACTTAGGAGCGAATCCTTGGTGAGCCATTGAGTAAAGCATTCTAGTTGAAGCATACATTCCTGAGTTAGCTGATGAGATAACTGAAGTTAAGATAACAGCGTTCATAACGGAAGCAGCGGCTGCTAAACCAGCACGTTTGAATACGATTGTAAATGGACTGATTGCAACATCGGTAGCACTTGAACCTAATAAATCAGGACTAGTGTAAGGAATAATTGCACCAATTATAAAGATTGCTAGGATGTAGAATAAGATAATTCTCCAGAAAACATCCTTGATAGCACGTGGAACGGCTTCTCTTGGGTTATCTGATTCACCAGCAGTAATACCAACCAATTCAGTTCCTTGGAATGAGAAACCAGCGACAACGAATACCGCTAAGATCATTGGAAGACCACCAACGAATGGTGCTTGCTTGTAAGTGAAGTTAGATAGACCAATGTAGTGGCCACCCATGATACCAAAAATAGTTAAAACACCAACAGCTAAGAAGATAAAGATAGTAATAACCTTAATCAATGACATCCAGAATTCTGTTTCACCGAATGACTTAACTGATAATGCGTTCACACAAAGGATTAATAGCAATGTGATTGCACTGAAAATCCAACCTGGCATGTGTGGTAACCAGAACTTCATTACTAGAGCTGCTGTTGAGATATCAACGGCAACAGTAATGGCCCAGTTGAACCAGTAGTTCCAACCCATGGCAAAACCGAGAGCTGGGTCGACATACTTACCTGCGTAAGCTGCGAATGAGCCAGAGATAGGTGTGTTGGTTGCCATTTCACCTAAACTGGTCATTAAAAAGTAAACCATTAGTCCCATTAATAAGTAAGCAACTAATGCTCCACCAGGTCCAGCTTGACTAATAACTGAACCAGAGGCTACGAATAGACCGGTACCGATTGAACCACCTAAGGCAATCATAGAAACGTGTCTAGTCTTTAGACCTCTCTTTACGTGATTATTTGAGTTTTCACTCATGATGTATTTCACCCTCTATAAAAATTTCTAAGAGGTGCCGATAATAACTAAAAAAGTCTCTTCCTGTAAACAAGAAGAGACCATAATAATTTCTTTTAATTATTGATCACAAAGCACTCCGTGGAATTAACCACGACAGTCTCTAGCCTGTTAAGCTAGAACCCAACGGACTCGACTCATAAAGGAACCGGTCGTTTCGGCAGGCATCCCCTTTCACCCTCAATCATAGTCGCTTTATCGACTCATGATGGCTACTAATGTCAGCTGCGCCTCTTCTTAGATTTCTAGAATATTATATATTAATGTGGACTTGATTACAATACTATTTTATTTTCATTCCGAAAACCAGGTTGTCATCGTATTCATCCACCTGTGCAAAACCTAAACTGTGTAAAACTTTTTGTGAAGGCAAATTACGGGCTTCGACCGTTGCTTCAACTACCTTTACAGGATTCTTTAGGTCATCTAAGACATGCCCTAATGCATATGTCATGTACCCACGCTTTTGATAACTAGTGTTAATAAAGTATCCTAATTCGATATTTTCGTAATCTGGTTCGAAGTTATCCCCAATTTCAGGAAAAATATTAATAATCCCGATTAGTTTTCCACCGTTGATAAGTCGAATTGCATAGGTTTTATTGGTATCATTTTCGGATTCAAACAACATGTGTGCCTTCTTTTCGTCGTTAACTGGCTCAAAACCGGTCTTTTTAGCTAGTTGTTCATCGCGCATCATTTCATAATAGTCAGCAAAGTCATCTGTGCGTAACTCAGTGACCGCCACTTCTTTTTCGGGTGAATTTTTCTTTTTATCCACAATCATTATCTCCTTGCGTTAAAATATATGTAAAACAAATTGAGAGGTGCTTACATGAGAATCATCAGAGAATCGATTCGTCAAAACTCAAACGCTTTTCTTCAAGGATATCTTAAATCAGCAGATGTGCAAACTAATCAATACAAATATCCTGCTGTAATTGTTGTTCCTGGTGGATCATACACCCACATTTCACTCCACCAGGCCGAAAGCTTCGCGTTAAACTTCAGTGCCAACGGTTACCAAAGTTTTTATCTAAGATACACATTTGAACAAGAAGCAATACCACTAATGCCTAATCCACTCCAGGAGTTATCCAACAGCATCAAATACATTAGAGAACATGCCAACGAATTTAATATTGATGAAAACCGCATCGTGATTGCCGGTTTCTCCATCGGTGGTCATATCTGTAGTCTCTACAACGACTTTTACCATACCGATTGGATGCAAAAATTAGCAGGTGTGGATAACGAGGATATTTTAAAACCAAACGCGGTTATCCTAAGCTACCCTGTGACTAACTTAACGTGTGGTTTCCCAAAAGATAAGGAAAGCATCCTAAACTGGGTATCAGATGAACAACAAATCAAGGCCGACGAACACGTCTCCGCTAAGAACATGCCAACCTTTATCTGGCATACCGCAGACGATCCATTTGTACCTGTGGAAAATGCCCTTAAGTATTCCATCAATCTAAACGAATACAATGTGGATAATGAACTACACATCTTCCACCATGGTCCTCATGGAATGGGCCTTGCTAATAACATTACATCTTGGAATGATGATTCCAATAATGCTCGCGTTGCCAAGTGGTTTGACCTAGCTATCACCTGGTTAGACGAACTTTGGGCAAAATAAAAGAACTGATGAATTTCATCAGTTCTTTTTTATTATAGGTATGAATGTAAAACTGGACGCCAGTTTTGTTTTAATCTTGGTGCATATTTTACATATAACATTTCAGAAATTTGTAACCATGTGTAACCGATAACTACGGCACCAACAGTGTCGGTTGGGTAGTGTGCGTTTAGGTAGATTCTAGATACCATTACTAATAGTACAAAGAGAAATGTTAATACATATAGTAATCTTCTGATTAAGTTACTTTGGATTTGTGGAAGAATGACAATCCATACTACCGCAATCACGATGAAAATACCTAAAACGTGTCCACTTGGGAAACTGAATCCGGTATCTGAGGCGCTGTGAAAGATTGGACGATCACGTCTAACAATGTTCTTAACAATGAAGCCAATCACATCAGCACCGGCTAAAGTAAAGATTCCCCATAGTGCTTGTATCTTATACTTAAATCCCCACATAAAGAATGCCAGAACGAAAATCCAGATAATATCCATCTTTGGACTAGCTAAAGTAGTAGCCATGTGCATGACTGTATCTTTAAATCCGCCAGTAGTTTTTTGGATTTGACCGATAAAAATTGAGTCAAGAAATCTAAGATAACCTGAATCAATCATTACCGAAGCAGTAACAAATAATGATAAAACTAACCCACCAAAGAGCTTAACACCGCGGGTATAATCCTTATCGATGATCATAGTGCATCGATCCTCCTAATCACTTTTTAATGCCATTATACCACAGCTAACGGCATTCTTAAGTGGATTTTCTAATTTTAAAACCAGGATTGGTGCAATGAAACTAATAATTGTTATAATATTAAGTAATTTATAATTTTAGGAGGAGCAACAAATGATTGAAACAGTCATTCTAATGATTGTCATCGGTGTCCTTGCGGGTATCGGTGGCGCTGTTCTTGGACTAGGTGGTGGGATCATCGTCACCCCTGTTCTAACCCTCTTCTTCCATTTAGATATTAAATACGCTATCGGGGCCAGTATCGTCGTGGTTATCGCCACTAGTTCTGGATCAACTATCGCTTATCTAAAAGATGAAGTCTTAAACTTACGTGTCGCAATGTTTTTAGAAATTGCCACTACCATTGGTGCATTATCTGGGGCCTTACTTACAGGAATTCTAGAGCCTAAATACCTTTACATACTATTTGGACTATTACTACTATTCTCCGCATTTAACATGGTCAAGAAACTATTGAACAAAAACAAGTCCAATCTAAGCACCAAAGATGATCCATTAGCTGAAAAACTTCGTCTTAACTCAAGTTACTACGATAAATCTGAAAAGAAGCAAATCGACTACAAGGTGGAAAACATCCCCGGTGGTCTATCAGTAATGTTTGGTGCCGGTCTTGCTTCCGGTTTACTTGGAATTGGTTCAGGTGCCTTCAAAGTTATCGCAATGGATACCTTCATGAAGATGCCATTAAAGCCATCAAGTGCTACTAGTAACCTAATGATGGGAGTTACCGCAGCTGCTTCAGCAACTGTCTACTTCTTCAATGGTTCAATCTTGCCACAAGTGGCCGTGCCATTAGCTCTAGGAATCCTAGTCGGTGCTACAATCGGTTCGCGCGTCATGCAAGTTCTTCCTGCTAGATGGATTCGTATTATCTTCGTCCCTATCATGTTCTACATCGCATGTAGCATGTTATACAAAGGATTCTAGGAGGTTAGATCATGAATACACAACAACCAGCAACTAAAGAAGAAATGAATCGTATCGAATTAGTTATCGGAAAGATTCTAAGAGTCGGTGTCATTATCTCAGCTACCATCATGATTATTGGTCTATTATTACTTCTAATTACTGGTAAGTCAGGATATGCTCATGACGCCTTCCCCACTACTTTTAAAGCTATCTTTAGTGGAATTGCATCATTAAAACCATACGCAATTATGATGCTTGGAATCTTCTGTCTAATCCTTACTCCAGTCTTACGAGTAATCGTATCAATCTATTCCTTCTACAAGGAAAAAGATATGCTATACGTTTGGATTACCACATTCGTTTTGATTGTCTTAATTATCAGTTTCTTCTTCGGATAAAACACAAAATAAAAAAGCAACGAGATTATCTCGTTGCTTTTTTTGTTCTCAAATATGTTTTAAATCTTAAGTATAGTTGGTTTAAAAATTCCGCAAACAAAAAACCAGATGCGATTCCACCAGCGATGAAGATAACTTGAATCAGGTTCGACTTAGCTAACGCATAGTTACCAGTCGCTAGACACTTCATAACTTGATAAGCCTGTCCTCCAGGAACCAGTGGAACCAACGCTGGAATGTTAAAGATAATTACCGGCATCTTCTTGTAACGAGACGCAAAAATACTAAGAATCCCAACGGTAAAGGTTCCTAAAATATCTGCGGCTAAGTATCCGCCCATGTGGACATTGACAGCATGAAAGACTAACCAGCCAATCAAGCTAACGATTCCGGCCATGTTCAATGCCTTTCTGGGTAGATTAATTAATAAGCCAAAGCCAATGGTGGCGAAATAAACGCACACACTATATACAATTACGTTTACCAATATCAATCACCCCAAAATCTTAATTGCCATTGCCACACCAAAACCTAATGCGCAAGCGCTCATAATCGCTTCAATTCCTCGAGATGGACCCGATACCAGGTTACCGGATAAGGTATCTCTTACCGCATTGGTAATTGGTACCCCTGGAACCAGTGGCATCAATCCCCCGATGATTAAGTCATCGGCACTCTTTGCAATCCCGGCACGAATTATCAATATCGACATAAAGCCAATACAAATCGCCGCAATGAATTCATTTAAGAAACGAATGTCCGTGTAGTGATCGGTCAAACAATAGATGCACCAACCCATCATCCCAACAAAGCCGGCTGCCCAAAAATCGGTGTAATTACTTCTAAAGACCACTTCCAAAGTGGCACTAACCATAAATGCACCAATCATTTGTAGCCAGAATGGGAATGGTCTAACATTCTTATCCATTCGTTTTAAACGACGATAAAATTCACCAAGTGAGATTTTCTTATCAGCGAACTGACGAGAGTAATCATTAACCGTTGATACCTTCTCCAAATCAAACGTTCTTTTATCGATTGCTGTCACTTGCGAACCCATGTCGGGAGTTGCCGACATGATAATCCCGGTCAAAGTAACGTATGCCCTGGCCTCATTTGCCCCGGCATTTTTGGAAATGCGATCAATGGTATCATTAACTCTGACCATTTCAGATCCGTTTTCAATCATAATCTTTCCAGCAAGTAAACAGGTCTCAACGACTAACTTACTTCTTTGTCTTTCGTTCAACCATCTCACCTCCGTGTTGTCTAATATTTTTCTAATTATAACATTGATTAAGATGATAATAAAAAAGACTGAATTTTTCAATTCAGTCTCTTAATTAATCAGCATTTCTTATAAATACATAGTGAGAAGCCTTGTAGCTTATGTCACTTTCTTGATTATCAGTTAGATTTTGAACCGTTACCGGTCCTTCAAATGGTGAATGCTTAATTACCTTTAGCTTGTCACCAATATCTAATTGAATGTCGCCTAAGTAGGTTAGTAGGTCATGATTATCGATGAAACGATCAACTACAACTGTTTCTCCATCATCGGCATCATTTAATAGGCGATGGCTATCTTCTTTATAATGTCCTGACATGTTTGGAATAACTCCTCCATGTGGACAGTGAGATGGGTGCCCCAATTTTTTGTACATTGCTTCTAGCAATCTACCACTGGTAGAATGTTCCAACACTTCAGCTTCTTTATCAACATCTGGAAGTGGATATCCTAGTTCGTTTACTAAAAAACTTTCCCAAATACGGTGTTTTCTAACTAGGACTTCAGCTAATTTGATTCCGTCGTCAGTTAGTGACACTCCCGCGTATGGTTCGTGTTCAACTAATCCTTCATCTAATAGCTTGTTAACCATTTCAGTAACTGATCCTGGTGCAATGTCCAAACTAATGGCAATCCTCTTGTTGGATACCTTTTCTTTGGTTCCACCTAGCTCAAAAATAATTTTTAAATAGTCCTCTTTTTTTGGGGTCATTTTTATATCCATGTCTCCTAAATTTAAATCTACTAAAGAGTATCTTACAACTTTATATACTATTTTACCATTTTTATTTCTATTTTTCGGGGAAAATTATATAATTAGGGCGAGATATTAAATATTAATATCTACGATACGAAAGTGAGGCGTTTTTATGGGAGAAAAGTTATTCAGTTTCGATGAGCTTAGCGAACAAGCCAAAGTTACTAGTATCAAGTCATTTAGTAAGTTCTATGTTACATGTTATAGAACTCAAAACATG
This sequence comes from Apilactobacillus zhangqiuensis, assembly GCF_019656215.1. Taxonomy (GTDB): domain Bacteria; phylum Bacillota; class Bacilli; order Lactobacillales; family Lactobacillaceae; genus Apilactobacillus; species Apilactobacillus zhangqiuensis. Next base: position 176,637 of record NZ_BPLK01000002.1, on the reverse strand, counting down.
GAGATTTTAAGTCAGGTTCCTGATCAATCCATGTTATGGCAAATCAATCAGGAGGTCTATCGCAACAAGTACGAATCATTACAACATGCTGCCAAAGACACCATTATTTATTGTAGTCATAGCTATGCCAAGTTATTATGTGAATTAGATATGAAATACTTCGCCAATGGTAATAGTGAAATCACTTGGGAAGAGTGGTATGACAGACAATTTGTAGCTGCTCCACATGGAGTATAATTTAAAAGGCCGTTTTTCAAAACAAAAAAGACACTTTGCGTTTTGAAAAGCGTCTTTTTTTATTTGGTTATTAATCAATATCGTTTCTGGAATCGAGATATAAATCTTCCTTCTTGCCACGTTCAACCTCAGCTTGAAGTGTCACGTGTTCGATTCCGTACTTATCGTGTAGTAATTTTGCGACCGGATCATAAATCTTTTCGGCCTCAGAAATTAGCATGTCTTGCATGTTAATGTGTGCTGAGAACACGATGCTGTTTTCATCAACTGACCAGATGTGAACGTGGTGAACACCGGTAATTCCTTCAATATTCATCATGTCCTCTTGAATTGCATAGCAATCCACCATTGGGGAACCTTGCATCAAAATCTTAACGGTCTTTTTGATGATGGGATATGCTTCAGCTGAAATGTATAGTGCCACAATGATGGTGATGATTGGATCGACTAGTACCCAGTCGAATAACTTAATCAAAATACCACCCAAAATCACACCAAGTGAAGCTAACGTATCACTCAATAAATGTAGGTATGTAGCTCGAATGTTTAAGTTATGCTTGGACCCACGACTTAGTAGTAGTGTGGATACCAAATTAGCAACTGTCGAAACCACAGCAACAATTAGCATCAAGTTTCCGTTAATCTGTTCTGGTTTAAATAGTTTTTGCACCCCTTCAACGATTAGTACAACCGAGATAATCACTAGAAATAGTGAATTCAAAAAAGCTGAAATAATTTGAGCTCGCTTGTAACCAAATGTGTTCAATTGATTTTGGGGCCTTTGACTAATTCGGTGTGCATAGTAACTTCCGACTACCGATGCCGAATCTGCGAAATTATGAAAGGCATCTGATAATAGTGACAAACTTCCTGAAAAAACTCCCCCTAAAAACTCAATCAGAGTAATTAATGAGTTTAAGATTGTCACCGTAAAGAACCGACGTTGCGACATGGCGTTAACATCGTTATGTTCATGTTCGTGCATATTGCCACCTCCTCTTCTAATTTTCATTATACCTTTTGTCAGAAAACAAAAAAAGCTGATTTAAAAAAATCAGCTTAGGCAATCAACATTGGTTGTTTAATTACTCTTTCGTATGCGTAGTTCATTACGACGTTTGAAGAATCTGTTGCAGAGATTGGAACTACTCTGCCGGTTTCTACAAATCCAGCTTTCTTGATGACATGTTGCATGCCCAAGTTAAGTGGGTTTGTGTCAATACGAACACTTTGCACGTTGTCCATCTTTTCCACTGCATTGAAGATGCCTTCAAATAACTTTTGAGCTAATCCTCTGCCGTGGTGTTTGTTGGAAACTGCTACGCGGTGAATTGATAGGTAAGGGCCGTCAGTCAACCATTGGCCATCTATATTTTCGTAACTAGTGTCTAGTCCGTCAATCACGGCAGCTGTGCCTAAGATTTCACCATCTTCTTCAAGTACAACAGTCCATCCGTTTACGATGTCGTTCATTAATGATTCTGCATTTGGGTAGCCTGTTTGCCATTGGTTCACACCCTGTTTGGCAAGCAATTCCTTCCCTTCGAAAATAATTTGTTCAATTGCGTTAAAATCTTCGATTTGTGCTCTTCTCATTAACATGATCTAAGCCCCCCTTTTTGTGTTTGATTTAAATATTTTGCATTTTAGCGACTAGAAAATATTACCACCATTCTTCTAAAAAGCAAAGATTTTTTTACAAAAAAATAGGCTTTTATGAAAACTTTCATAAAGCCCATCATGACGCACTTTTAGAACACATTAAAAATTGGCAATTTTAGTCCTCAATCATTCGCCAATTTCCTTCAGCAGCCTTAGAAATTTGGTTCAAGAAATGAAGAACTGAAGCAGCTCTTTTTTCATCATGTTCATTTAAAATGTTAAGTCCCTTTCCAGAAACCATTGGTTCTCCTAGTGAAAAGTTACCATCTTGTAAACTGCCTTCTGAGAAAGCAATCACTGTTTCACCGCTTTCAATTTCAGTGATGATGAAGAACATTGAAAAGTCATCGTCTTCCTTCATGTATGCAGGCATTGCCCAAATGTTGTCGGCAATTTCTTGCATTTCTTGATCCATGAATTTGTAGTACTTGTGGTTGTCTTGTGTTACTGGTGTTTCTAGCACAAACATCATCTTGTTGAAAACGTCTGCACCTAATTGAATGTTATCTTCCATTATTGATTCTCCTGTTGTTTTAGTTTTTCTTTTAATTTAGTGTTTTCGTCACGCAACTTAGCTAGCTCACTTCTAACTTCACCTAGGATTTGCAGTTGTAATTTTTCAACTTCCAAATCATGAGGTAATTGATTTTGGGTTAAGTGGTCTAGCTTAGCGTGGATAATTCTTAGTTCATGTTCTGATTTTAAGTTAACATGAAAATCATTTTCTGAGTGCAAACGGTCACGTTCAGCGGCACGGTTTTGACTCATCATAATGATGGGTGCTTGAATTGCTGAGAAGCAACTCAAGAATAGGTTCAATAGAATGTATGGATATGGATCAAAGTGGACCCCAAACAATGCCAAACCATTGATGACCATCCAAATAATCAAGATGACGATAAAGATGAAGATGAATGTCCAACTACCTCCGAATCTGGCAACAGCATCTGATATCTTTTGCCCAAAAGTTAGGCTTTGTTGCAAGGCCTCATTGACGTCTCTGATTTCATAGTTATCGCTTTGTAGTGCTTTGGTCAACTTACGATTGATCTTTTGACTTTGTTTTAAGTCGGCATTGATTAATGAATCAACGCGAGACATTCGATACTTCAATAGATGGTGAGCACAGATAAAACTGGTGACTTTAGCCCCTGGATAATCGGCCTTAATGGCATTTGAAATCGGTTGGGCCAAGTCGCCTAAGTAGAAACCTTCATCAGAATATAGTTGTGCATCATCGACAATACAATGTACTAATTTGGCTTTTTCAGTCATTGTAATCCTCCTTCACCACAGATTTCATATCCTCTGGTAATTCAATTTCAAAAGTGCGAACTTGATTTGCTAGCTCATCTTCGAACTGCAAGTAATAAGCATGAAGTGCTTGGCGGTCAATCCCTCTATCTAGTGGTCCTTGATATAATTCATCCCCCAATAAAGGATGACCTAGAGATGTCATATGGACTCTAATCTGATGGGTTCTGCCGGTGTGTAATTTCAAACGCACAAGTGTCGAATCACCAAGTTCACTGACCTTCCAGTATTCGGTCTTGGCCTTTTGACCTTCCTCGATGACTTCTCTTCTAAAGTTGTCACCGACACGTCCAATTGGTTTATCAATCATTCCATGGTCATCTAAACCGATGCCGTCAACGACTGCGTAATACATCTTATCAATTTTGTGTTGAGCTACCTGTTGATTAGCTAAACTATTGGCTAAACGATTCTTAGCGACCAAGACAATTCCGGATGTAAAACGATCCAATCGCGTAATTAGATGTGGTCTTAAATCAGTGCTACCTTGTTTTTTTAAATAACCCTTAATGCGGTTAACTAACGTATCGACACGATTGGATGGCCCCGGCACACTGGTTAACCCAGCTGGTTTGTTCACCACTAACCAATTATCGTCTTCGTAGATGACATCGATTTTTTCATCACTAAATGCGACATCGTCATCGCTTGTTTCCGGTGGAAAGATTACTGTCACTTCGTCGCCCAAGGCAAGTTTATAATCCAAGCCAACTGCGTTACCATTCACTAGAATTGTACCAGTTGATTTAACATCATTATACATCCGATGCGAGACGCCATGGGCACCTAAGAACTTCTTGATACCAGCATTTTGTTCATCTTGATTTTGCCATGTAAATTGCACAATAATTTCCTCCGAGTTGTATTAATTACCATGTATGTTATATTAACATACTAGAAAAGCAAACTCATATTATTAATGGAAAGAAGATACATTTTGTATGTTAGATTACAATGAACAAAATAATTGGGAGAATGACTTTGGTCACCGCCAATCACCAATTATGCTATCAACTCATGACAGTCAACATTTTGCTGATTATCTGCCAATTCATGCCAATGAGTTCTACCAATTAAATACTGAAATTGATGACCACACTACCATTCGTTTAACAGGGATGGGCAATGCTACGATCTTTAATCGTGACTTTAAGTTCAAACAAGTGCATTTCCATGCTCCCGCTGAACATATCGTCGACGATAAAGTTAATCCGATTGAAATTCATCTAGTTCATGAAAATGAAATCGGCCAAACCGTAGTGGTGGCATTATTCCCAACTTTAGGTAATGCTAATGCCGAATTACAAGACATCATTAATAACTTTGAAGAAAGCAATCACCACGGTGTGTCATTAAAACTAACCAACTGGATTTCCAGTCTTTCAACTGGTTTCCACTACCAAGGATCACTAACCACCCCACCTTTAACCGAAGGGATTGAATGGTTAGTCATCGACAATTCCAAACTAACGGTGAGTCCAAAACAAGTCGATTGGTTCATCGCTCAATTTGGCAAAAACAATCGTGATTGCCAACCACTAAACGAAAGAAATGTTCAATATTACAACAAATAAAAAGAAGCCGTAGATACGGCTTCTTTTTTTAGATTTCATCAATTTCGTGTAATAACTTTTTGATTTGACCCTTTTGTTCTGCGTTTGGCTTTCCCTCACTAATATTCATGATATCTAATATTTGTTGTCCATCATTAATGACGTCTTCTGTCTTAGAATTCATGTTTTTTAGATAAGCAGTAGTTAAGATGGCTTGAAGATGTTCCATCGCATCCTCGTCGCCGTTCATCGCACGTTTACCCATACGATGAATCAACATCTTAACGTTGCGTAACTTACGCTTATTTTCAACGTGTTGGTTGTAGTAAGGAAGAAATAATGCGACAACGACTGAAGACGCTTCGGCAATTGCTGCAACCCATTCTGCAATTTCTCCACTGTGCATATGTAAACCTCCTTTATTTATTTTTATCTATATTATTTGTTTAAATACTTGAAAACTTGTTGGCCAGCTTGGCGACCAAAGACGACGGTTTCGGCGATTGAGTTTCCACCGATACGATTATTACCATGCAAACCACCGGATGTTTCTCCCGCAGCAAACAAACCGTTAATCACATCATCGTTGTCATCTAGCACTTGGGTGAAGTGGTTAATCTTAATTCCTCCCATGGTGTAGTGAACGGCTGGCGCAATGTGAATTGCCATGTAATCAGGATGAGTTAATTGACGGCTCATTCCGGTGGTACGACCTAAGTCATCCTTGCCACTTTCAACTGCTTGGTTCCACTTAGCGATGGTATCTGCCAATGTCTTTTCGTCGGCACCAATCTTGTCAGCTAGTTCTTCGATAGTATCGCCATGAATAACCATTCCCATGGAGTCATAGAACTTCACTGCTTGAGCGTGGTTAACGACTTCTTCATCTAAGATTAGGTATGCATGCTTAGTGTCTTGTTGGTTGATTGCGTCGGTCACCTTTTGTCTAGTATCCAATTCGTTAATGAAACGTTCACCCTTGGTATTTACCAGGATGGCACCTTCACCACGAATGGCTTCACCAATCAAGAATGCATGATCATTATCTTGTTGAACGGTTGGATGGACTTGAATCTTGTCCATATCTACCAATGCGGCTCCGACGTCGGTGGCTAGTTTCAAACCATCTCCGGTTGCTCCTTCTTGGTTAGTGGTACGGTAATGAGTCAAGTCATCACGGTATTGACCGATTAGTTTCTTGTTGGCACCAAAACCACCAGTAGCTAGAATGACCGCACCGGCCTTGATTGAATGATCGTTGCCATCGGCATCCTTAACTTCAACACCTGAGATGTCGAAACTGTTCTTATCAATATGTTCGACATCAACATTGTTGTAGACTTCGATGCCCATCTTTTCGATGATTTGTAGGAAACTAGTGACTAAATAAGCACCAATTGGAGCTTGTGAACTTGGACGGTGAGTACGCTTAGTATTCATCGCACCGGTAATTGTTAAGTCATCTAGTTTAATATCATGTTGGGCTAACCAATCAACGGTTAATGCAGCATGTTCAGTAAAGTATTTCAATAAATCAACGTTATTTTGTCTACCACCACCGATATATGTATCGTTGTAGAAATCTTGGAAGCTATCTACTACGTGGTGTTGTAATTGAACGGAAGTTTCAGCAGCATTCATTCCAGAAGAAGCCCTCGTTGAGTTACCACCTAACTTGTCCATCTTTTCTAATACGACTGGTTTTAAACCCAGTTCTGCAGCTTGAATTGCACTAATTAATCCTGTGGCACCTGAACCGACGATTGCTACATCGTATTGTTTCTTTATTTCTTTGATGTCATTTGGATGAAAAATATATTTAGCCATAACCAAACCTCCTAATGTCATTATTTTAGTACAAAAAAAGCATTGTCCAAAAGACAATGCTTTAATTAGTTAAAAATTATTTAGTAAAATCGATAACCATTCTACCAACAATCTTACCATTCTTCATTTCGTCGATAACATCGTTGATTTCTGATAGCTTTCTAGTGTGAACGATTGGCTTAACCTTACCTTCAGCACCGAATTGGAAAGTTTCACGTAGGTCTTCTCTAGTACCAACTAGTGAACCTTCAACGTGGATTCCGTTCAATACAGTTTGGGCAATGTTTAGGTCCATGTTACCTTTTGGTAGCGCAACGGCAACTAAGTGACCGTCTGGACGTAAAGCATTAATAGCTTGATCAAAGGCAATTGGGTTAACAGCAGTGATAACTGAAACGTGAGCACCACCGTTAGTTTCTTCCTTAACCTTTTCTGATAGGTTTTCTGAACGGTAGTCAATACCCTTCTTAGCACCTAATTCTTCAGCTTTTTCTAGGTTGTTACCACGAGCAACGGCGATAACATTAGCACCGAATACGTTGTTGGCGAATTGAACACCTAGGTTACCTAAACCACCGGCACCTACCATTTCAACCCATTGACCTGGCTTAGTGTGACCAACTTTTAGTGCCTTGTACATAGTAACACCGGCACAAGTTAATGAAGTAGCTTCGATTGGGTCCAAGCCTTCTGGAACCTTAACAGCGTACTTAGCATCAACAATTACTTGTTCAGCCATGGCACCGTCAACAGTGAAACCAGCATTCTTAACTTCACGACATAATGTTTCTCTACCACTTAGGCAGTATTCACAGTGACCGCATCCCTTGAAGAACCAAGCGATTGATACACGATCACCAATTTTTAGATTATCTACATCATCGGCAACTTGAATAACTTTACCTACACCTTCGTGACCGATAATACGGCCAGCTTGGTCACCAAAGTCTCCGTTGGCAACGTGTAAGTCGGTGTGGCATAAACCACAGTATTCAACTTGAACTAGAGCTTCACCATTTTCAATTGGGCGAAGTTCAACATCTTTAACATCTACATATCCATCTGAGTTGTCTCTTACTACTGCAGCTTTCATTGATAAAATCTCCTTTAATAAATACAATTGATACTGTTTTCACATATAATGTAACACCTTTTCATCCGATAATAAAGCTAAATATAATAAATTTTTAATAACATTTTTATCATTTTACTCTAACATTGTGAAAGATATCACTATTCATAAGGGTTCTATCATTTTCTAAAATTTCTATTCTAATTTATTTTTCTGTGGTAACGCTTGAACAAATGCCATCATCAAAATTAATTCCCCACCGATTAATTCGACAAAGGTTAACTTTAGATGCAGAAACGATACGGATAAAATCGCAGCAGTTAGCGGTTCAAACGAACTTAAGGTTCCGGTCACCGCAGGTTCTAAATAGTTTAGACTAGCGACGTAGAATAAGTAGGCAACCATAGTGCCTACAATTGTAATGAAAATCAATTCAAATATTAATGTTTCGTTTATGTTTACGTGCGGTGTGTCAATTACGACGATTGGTTGAATGGGTAAGCTACCAAGTAACATCGCCAATCCACATACTAACCTTGGATCATACTTATTTAAGAGTTTAATTGGAATCAACGTACAGTTTGCACCCGCGATTACAGCTCCAATTCCAAAGAATAATCCCAACTTAGAGATGGTTAATGATTCAAAGTCCCCTTTTGTCGCTAGTAAATATGTACCAACTGCGGCTAAAATAATTAGAATAACATCTAATCTGATAGGCAATTTTCGCCTCGAAATTGAATAATAGGGGATAATAAAGACAGGGGCAGTGAATTGTAAGACGGTTGCGGTCGCTGCGTTTCCGTACCTAACTGCTGATAGGTAGCAAACTTGTGACATCAACGAACACGGTACTCACCATTCCGAAGTAATCGTTTCTAACGACTATGCTGCCTGCGTCTACGTCAACGCCTCATCTCGTTTCACCGATGGTTTCGAATTTGGCTTTGGTGCCGAAATTGGTATCTCCACTCAAAAACTCCACGCCAGAGGTCCAATGAGACTAGAAGCATTAACATCATATAAATACGTTATTAATGGTAATGGACAGACCAGAAAATAAATAAAAAAGCTTAACCAAAATGGTTAAGCTTTTTCATTTATTTAATGTACTCGAATACTTTCTTTAGTGTTTGGTAATATTCTCTAGATGTATCCCATACTTTTCTTAAAGACTTGTATCCTGACTTACTTGGTTCGTCGCCACCATATTTATAGATTTTTCTAGTCTTCTTTTCGAAGTAGTACTTCATAATGTTGCCACGTAACTTAGATAACTTTTTCAAATCACTTCGTCTGATTTTGTTTAAAATCAATGGTACAACAGTTTTTTGCATTGAAATTACAGTATTACCTTCCATTATTACGGCTTGGCATTTACCACCGAAGTCATTTTCAAAACCATTCTTACCATAAACATAATAATCAGTTGCATTCATTCCAGCAATTAATAATTTTAGCTTGTATGCGAATGTCTTATATCCTGTTGGATATTTATTTGTTTGAACATAGTTATGATAAGTTTTTTCATATTTTTTTACGTTTGGAACATTAACTGAATAATTCTTAGATGGTAGATATTCATATCCTGTAAAATAATTCAAAGAATAATTATAAGCGTATCCTATATGAATTAGAAAATCTTTACTTGACTTTTTAACATGTTTCTTAACGTGCTTCCTAGAGGCATGTGCAGTCACATTACTTGTTTCAACACTAGTTAATGAACTAACAGCTCCCCCTAAAGTAAGCACTACAGCAAATGTGGCAAATACTTTTTTTGCACTGATCATTTTATTATCCCCTTTAATTACTCATCTTTGGTGTACTTAAGCCCTGTACCTAACGCAGCTAATCCTTCTGCACTGGTAATTTTAAATGAATTTCCGTCGTCTGATAGTTTCGCATGAGCTACAGTACCATCGTTAAACTTGAAAGTAATGTCGTTTCCGTCGATAGAGTACGTACTCTTAATGTCTTTTCCATACTTTCTTAATTCGGTTACTGTGTTTCCATCAAACTTCATTGTATCTTTAGAAGTCATAAATCCCGCATTGATAGTGGCAGTATAACTACCGCTTAATTGGTTTGGCACGAAAATGCTCTTACCAACATTGAAAATAATTAGGACGGCAACGATAATTCCACCAACCCATACGCATTGTTGAACTCGATTTAAAGTCTTGAATTTAGCTTTTAGATTATTCATATTTATTCACCCTATTATAATTATTTTACTTTGCGGTAGATGTGATGATCATATTGAACCTTTAAGTGGTTCTTATTAATCTTGGTGATTGTAATCTTAGAATTCTTTGATGATCTGAAGTTACCACCAGCATGTGTATCGTATAGAATGGTAAACTTATTGTGGCCAACCACTTTGTATCTTAAATGGTAGTTGTTCATTGGTGGCATTCCTGCTTCCCATGAAGTAAATGTCTTAGATCTCATATCCAATGTTTCCATTAGGTCAGCACCAAAGTGCTTTGTTACATAACTACCTCTTAGTGCTTTTGGCATACCGTGCTTCCAGACAGCCTTCCTATGTTTCTTGTGGTGCTTTGCTGCATTTGCAGTCACACCTGTTTGGACCATTTGGGTAGAAACAATTGCGCTACCACCCAAAATTGTTGCAACGGAAAGTGTTGCAATAATTTTATTTAATTTCATAATTTATCCCCCTTAGTATTTATGTATATGAAATAAATAAATCACTTATAAATAATACCATTAAAAAGAGAAAAATAAGAAAACACTAAGAATATTAATCTTTTCTTAAGAAAGTAAGACACATATATGCAAAAAGAGCTCAACAGCAAGTGTTGAGCTCTTTTATTTAGGAACTGATTATTCCCATTCAATTGTCGAAGGTGGCTTACTAGTAATATCGTATACTACACGGTTTACCCCTTCTACTTCGTTTGTGATCTTAGTTGAGATTTCTGATAAGACATCCCATGGAATCTTAGCAAAATCAGCAGTCATTCCATCAATGGAATTAACGGCACGGATAGCGATGGTGTAGTCGTAAGTACGACCGTCACCCATCACACCAACACTTCTAAAACCAGGTAGGATGGTGAAGTATTGCCAAATATCCTTATCTAATCCAGCTGCAGCAATTTCGCGACGTAGGATGTAGTCACTATTTCTAACAATTTCTAGCTTGTCTTCAGTAACTTCACCAATAACACGAATACCTAGACCAGGACCTGGGAATGGTTGACGCCATACTAGGTAGTCTGGCATCCCCATTTCTTCACCCAAGCGTCTAGTTTCGTCCTTGAATAATGAACGAACTGGTTCGATTAGTTTAAATTGTAGGTCTTCTGGTAGACCACCAACGTTATGGTGAGACTTGATAGTTTCAGCAGTATTAGTACCACTTTCAATAACGTCAGTGTATAGAGTACCTTGAGCTAAGAAATCAACATCCTTAAGCTTCAAAGCTTCTTCATTGAAGACTTCGATAAATTCATTACCGATAATCTTTCTCTTTTGTTCAGGATCAGTAACACCGGATAACTTGTCTAAGAAACGTTTGCTTGCATCAACTTGGATGATGTTTAGACCAAACTTACCTTCTAGACTATCCATTACTTCCTTCACTTCGTTCTTACGAAGTAGACCGTGGTCAACAAAGATACAAGTTAGTTGATCACCAATCGCCTTGTTCAATAGAACACCGGTAACACTTGAATCTACCCCACCGGATAGACCTAAGATGACCTTCTTATCGCCAACTTCTTCTCTGATTTGCTTGATTTGTAAGTCAATAAAGTCATTCATTGACCAGTTAGCTTCTGCGCCACAAACGTTAAACACGAAGTTCTTTAGGATGTCATTACCGTACTTGGTATTTCTAACTTCCGCATGGAATTGAATTCCATAGAACTTTCTAGCGGTATCTTGCATTGCAGTAATTGGGCAGCCTTCTGCAGTTGCCACATTTTCAAAGCCATCCGGAACCTTACGTACAAGGTCTCCATGACTCATCCAAACTGGTTCTTCCTTAGGCAAATCTTTGAATAGTTCCGCATTATCAGAGGTAATGTCGATGTCAGCGTGACCATATTGTCCATGATCTTCCCCATCAACTTGTCCTCCACCTAGGTTATATGCCATTAGTTGCATACCATAACAAATACCCAGAATTGGAATATTCATTTCAAAAATTTTAGGATCAACAGTTAATGCATCTTCTGCATACACACTGTTAGGACCCCCAGAGAAGATAATCCCTTTAGGGTTAAAAGCCTTGATTTCGTCGATGGTCATATCATGGGGCTTTAATTCAGAATATACACCAAAATCACGAATACGACGGGTGATTAATTGGTTGTATTGACTTCCGAAGTCAAGCACCAAGATTTTATCAAACGATGATAAATCCATTTCAGCCAAACCATTCACTCTCCAATCATTAAATTGTATTTATCATACATAGAAAAATGAATGGCGTCAAATTAAATCTAGTACTTTCTAAGCAAAATTTTATCGATACGATGGTTGTCTGTTTTGTGAATAATTAGATCCGCCCTAGTCTTGGTAGGCTTAATATTTTCCAACAAATTAGGTAAATTAATTTGTTGCCAAACATCCTTGGCAGTCTCGATAGCTTTCTTTCTATCAGTGTGAGCCATTTCGTAATAATAGTTAGATGGATTTTGGAAAGCGGTATCCATCAATTTTTCGAAACGTTCAATGTACCATTGTTCAATCAAATCATCATCGGCATCAATGTAAATTGAGAAATCGGTAAAATCAGAAACATAGATTTGTTGGTTACTTGGTAGTTGTAATGTGTTAATCCCTTCGATAATCAATACATCCGGTTGGTCGATGATATCGAACTCGTCTGGAATGATGTCGTAAACGTCATGTGAGTAGACTGGTGCTTTGACGTTATGCTTACCTGATTTAACCTCGTTTAAGAAGTTAATCAATGACTTCATGTCGTAACTTTCAGGGAAACCCTTTCTGTCCATAATGCCACGACGTTTTAATTCTGCGGAATTGTACAAGAATCCATCGGTAGTGATTAATTGGATTTTCTTGTCTTCGAAGTATCTTGATAGCAATACTTCCAATAGTCTTGCGGTAGTCGATTTACCAACGGCCACACTTCCGGAAATTCCGATGATAAATGGCACCTTTCGGTCTTGCTTATCCAAAAAGGCGGTCTTGGTCTTTTGCCATTGGTTGAAATTTTGGGTACATAGATCCAACAAATGGACGATGGGAATGTAGACGTCGCGCACGTCTTGAATTGAAATCTCATCGTTAAAGGCCTTAATTTGTTTTAGCCCGTCGGTAGTAACGGGGATCGAGCGTAACTTGTATAAGTCCTTCCACTCGTCTTTCTTAAATGCGTAGTAATTGATTGGATCTGACAATTTTACGCCTCCGTTCAAATAAAAGTAGTACGTCCATAATACCACCGAACATCTTATAAACGACAAAAAAGCGCCTAATCCCTATGGATAGGCGCTTTTATTTGTTACTAATTGCGATTATTGTAAATCATATAAATCGCTAGGCACAACATCAAACAAGTGAGTTGGCTTTCCTTCAGCTATAATTGTTAGTTCGTGCATAGCACGAGTACAGATTGTGTAAACCAGTTGACGGTCTGCTTCGTCACCAAAATGTTTGTCATCTGCGTCAAACATAACCACAGAGTCAAATTCTAGCCCTTTAGCAAGGTAAGCAGGTATTACTAGTGTTCCTGTAGTCAAACGTTGGTTTTCGGTCTGTATAAGCGTATTTTTTACATTTCTATCGTCTAATTGTTCGGATAATAACTTCGCATCAGCCAAAGTTTTGACAATAATGGCTGTTGTGTCGTGTTTTTCCTTATCATTATCGATTCTAGCGACTAACTTATCGAGAGCAGCATTCCTATTTTCAACCACTTGCATGACTGGTTTATCACCAACTCGAGCAAATGATTCGATTTGGCTACCGCCTTCTAGAATGTGCTTAGTAAAGTCAGTGATTTGTTCAGTAGAACGGTATGACTTAGTAAGTTGAACGACGTTAGTCTTTTCAGAATCGAACATAGTTGATAGTTCTGATAACAATGTATGACTATTTTCATGAGTGAAGATAGCTTGGTTCAAGTCCCCTAGTAATGTGAAACGAGCACGTGGGAATGTGAACTTCATAAATGCCATTTGGAATGCGGTGTAGTCTTGGACTTCATCAATGAATAGGTACTTGATGTCTGTCTTTGGACGTTTACCTGAGATACGGTCGAATAGATATAGGTATACTGAAACATCTGACATTGAGATGTGACCGTTCTTCATTTGATTGATTGAAGTATCAACTGACTTAGTCCAGTCTTCCTTGGTTAAGTCATACTTGGCTAGGTCAATTAGGTTTGGCACGTTTCTTAGGAAGTGTACTAGTTGGTTGTTCACCCCTAGGAAACGACCGTGGACAATTTGTTTTCTGATACGCTTAAAGGCACCTATAACAATGTGTCTTGCTAGGAAATCGAATTCCTTGTCAGCGTTTTCGAATTCGTCTGGATGTGCGTTTTGCACGGCTTGAATTTGTTCTCTACTCAAGTCTTGCACGGCTTGTTCTACCCAAGCCTTCTTCATTTCCGCCTTGACACGACGGTTCAAAATCTTGATCAAACGCTCCTTGGTAGCGTCTAGACGGTTTCTTAGGTTGTAGTTTTCATTGAAACTGTAGTAGATTTCTGCAATTTGTTCCTTTGAGATAAAGATATCGCCTTGGAACTTCAAGTTCTTGAACTTCATGTCTTCACTATTCAAATGGTTAGTGTAGGCAGTTTCAGCCTTAAAGAATTCTAGACTATTCTTAAGATTGTTGATATTTCTTAGCTTCTTATCTTCTGAATTATCTTCTTCGAAACGTTCTGAAAGAGTTTCAACCTTGAACTTAGGTACACGCAAACTACTGTATTGGTAGTAAGTCATTTGCACCATGTTTTGTTCACCTAATTCAGGCAACACTTGGTTGATGTAGTCGTTGAACAATTGGTTAGGTGAGAACAATACCACTTGCGCTGAACTTAGCTTACCTCTGTATTGATACAATAGGAAAGCGACACGTTGCAATACGGCAGCGGTCTTACCAGAACCGGCAGCTCCTTGCACGAATAACAAGTCTGACTTGGTATCTCTGATAATCTTATTTTGTTCTCTTTGAATGGTAGTAACGATACTCTTCATCTTGGTATTGGACTTACCATTTAAATTATCCAATAACATTTGATCCCCAACCACTTGGTCGGTATCAAAGATGGTTTCAATCTTTCCATCTTTAATTTGGAATTGACGTTTCAAAGTTACGTTTACGGTTTGTTCACCCATTGGTGTATGGTAGGTCAATTTACCAATCTTGCTATCGTAGTAGATACTTGAAATTGGAGCACGCCAGTCATAAATCAAGTAGTGATCTGGACTATCGGCAAAAGAACCTAAACCGATATAAATAGTTTCTGCCTTGTGTTCGCCTTCTTCTTCGAAGTCTAGACGAGCAAAGTAAGGACGTTCTTGCATCTTAGAAAGTTTGTCGTATTCCTTAGTTGCATGTTTCCAACTATTTTCACGTTCTTCTAGCATTTGTTGTTGTTGACGAATGGAGACTGATGTTTCCATCATTCCAGAGTAGGTACTGGTCTTCAAACGCACATCATTATAGAAGTTTTTATTGATATCATGCTCATCTTTTTCAGCACGATTAATTTTCTTAACGGCTTCAGCTTTAGCAACTTCAACCTTAGCTAAAACATCGTTTAAGTGTTTTTGTTCTTGTTCTTTAATTGATTCAGACATTTGAGCTACGCTCCTATCTTAAAATTTGGTTATTAATTTTAGCACATATATGATAGAAAGAAAAGCAAATCGGGACTTAACCTAATCTTTTCTCTACCCCTGCCATATATGATAAAATGTAGACATACAAATATGTCAGGAGGTTTTTTCTGATGATTAACATTTATCTTGTTCGTCATGGACAAACTTATTTAAATAAATACAACCGTATTCAAGGAATCGCCAACGCCCCTCTTACCGAAAAGGGAATTGCCGATGCCATTGATGCCGGAAAAAGATTAAGCTCAATCACATTCAATCATGCATATTCCAGTGATATGCCTCGTGCTTTTGATACTGGAAAATATGTATTGCAACAAAATCCCTCAGATATCGAAGAACCTATTGCAGATAAAGCTTTCCGTGAAGAAAACTTTGGTTACTTTGAAGGAAACGATAGTGAAGCTGCATGGCACCAAATTGGTGGACCAGACGGCTTGGACGATTACGGTAAGATGATCAGCAAACTTGGTATGGGTGGTACAGCCGATTTAATCGCTGCTCACGACCCTTACGGTGATGCTGAAAACAATCAAGACCTATTGCATCGTTTCATCCCTGGATTAAAGAAAGTCATTCAAAACGCTAACGACGGTGACAACATCATGATTGCGGCTCACGGTACCATCATCAGATGGGCTGTTGACCAATTCAAGGATGACACCATCGATGTTTCCGAACCAATCGAAAACGGTAGTGTTTCAAAATTAGTATCAAATGCTGACGCCAGTGAAATCAGCGTTGAATACTACAACAACTTAAGTAAAAACGTCTAATAAACATAAAAATAACCGTTACTTAATAAAGTAACGGTTATTTTTTTAGCTGTTTAAGCGATCCTTGTACATTTGAATTTCGTCATCGGCAGCACGAACATAATGGTTAGGAGCAATTTCAACTAACTTACGTTGCTTTCCGTCACTTTCAACACTTGCATCGTAATCTACGATCTCACGTTGTCTTTCAAATTCAGGGTCCGGTACCGGAACAGCTGAAAGTAAACTTCTGGTGTAATCGTGTAATGGATGAGCGTACAGTTCATCGGCATCAGCGATTTCTAACATACGTCCATAGTGCATAACACCAATACGGTCACTAATGTATTTAACCATTGATAAATCATGGGCAATAAATAGGTATGTTAGTTTACGTTTCTTTTGTAAGTCCTTAAGTAGGTTAACTACTTGGGCTTGAATTGACACGTCCAATGCTGAGATAGGTTCATCAGCGATGATGAACTTAGGCTTAACAGCTAAAGCACGGGCAATCCCAATTCTTTGGCGTTGTCCACCAGAGAATTCATGAGGATATCTGTTGGCGTGTTCTTTGTTCAAACCAACTGTTTCCAATAATTCTTCAACTTGAGCATCACGATCAGCCTTGTCTTTAGCTAAATGGTTAATGTCGATACCTTCGGCAATAATATCTTTAACCTTCATACGTGGGTTTAATGATGCGTAAGGATCTTGGAAGATTGTTTGAATATCACTTCTGAATTCTTTTTCATCTTTTTTAGTCTTTAGTTTTGAAACATCCTTGCCTTGAAAGATAATTTTACCACCTGTTGGTTCATACAAATGACTAATTGCACGACCTGTGGTTGTCTTTCCGGAGCCAGATTCACCAACTAGTCCAAATGTTTCCCCTTGATGGACGTTGAAGGTAATATCATCAACAGCTCTAACTTCGTCTTTACGACCAACGTTAAAGTATTGTTTTAAATTCTTTACTTCTAAAATTTTTGGTGCATCTTTATCTAACATATTGTCACCACCTATCCTTGTTTAGTCTTTTTAAAGTGTTCTTGACGCTTTACGATGTCAGCTGGTGGAGTCACCTTAGGAGCTCTATCATCTAACAACCATGTTGCTGCGTAGTGAGTGTCAGAAACCTTAAAGAATGGTGGTTGTTCAATTGTATCAATCTTTAATGCGTACTTATTTCTAGCAGCAAACGCATCCCCTACCGGTGGTTCCAATAGGTCTGGAGGAGTACCTGGGATTGATGGTAGTACATCTTCGTTGGTATCCAATGTAGGCATTGAACCTAATAGTCCCCAAGTGTATGGGTGCTTTGGATTGTAGAAGATTTCATCAACAGTTCCGTATTCAACGATTTTACCCGCATACATAACTGCAACACGATCAGCCATACCCGCAACTACCCCTAAATCATGGGTAATGAATATGATTGAAGTGTTAATCTTGGTTTGTAATTCCTTCATTAATTCCAGAATCTTAGCTTGAATGGTAACATCCAACGCAGTGGTTGGTTCATCAGCGATTAAGATTTCTGGGTAGTTTACTAACGCAATCGCAATCACGATTCTTTGTCTCATCCCACCAGAGAATTGGTAAGGATAATCATTGATACGTTCTTCGGCATTAGTAATACCAACTAGTTTTAACATTTCCAAGGCTTTAGCCATTGCTTTTTCTTTGGATAAACCTTGGTGAATCATTAGTGGTTCGGCAACTTGGCGACCAATCTTCATAGTTGGGTCCAATGAAGTCATTGGATCTTGGAAGATTTCAGCAATCTTGCTACCACGTATTTTACTTAATTCTCTTTCATCTAACTTAAGAATGTCTTGGCCATCAAATTCGATGGTACCGTCGACAACGTCGGCGTTAGGTGCGTTCAATCCCATAATGCTTCGAGTAGTTACTGATTTACCAGAACCGGATTCCCCAACGATTGCTAGGGTTTCACCCTTCTTTAAATCAAAACTAATGTCACGAATGGCTTGAACAGTACCTGCGTAAGTTTTGAAATTAATTGATAAATTTCTAACTTCTAAGATATTTTCCTTGTTTTCCATTCTAGTCACCTACTCTCTTGATTTAGGGTCAAATGCATCTCTTAAACCATCACCTAAAATGTTGAACGCAATCATTAATAATGAAAGAACGATTGCTGGAACCCACATTTGATATGGTAAGAATTGGAATGACTTTTGACCGTTACTAATCAAAGTACCTAATGAAGCTGCTGGAGCTGGAACCCCGATTCCGATAAATGATAGGAATGCTTCGAAGAAGATCGCACTTGGAATAGTGAACATAGTATTAATGATAATCACTGAAGTTAAGTTTGGTAATAAGTGCTTGAAAGCAATCTTAAATGAACTTTCACCCAGTGAACGAGCAGCTAGTACGAATTCTTGACTCTTCAATTCAAGTGTTTGAGCACGAACCAAACGAGCCATGTTAATCCAACTAGTAAATGCAATCGCAATGATGATTGCAGGAATACCTGGTTTTAATACCAATAGTAGAAGAATCATAACAACTAGGTTAGGAATTGATAGTAGGATTTCGATAATACGTTGCATGAAAGTATCAACCTTTCCACCAATCCAACCTGAGACAATTCCGTAAGCAACCCCGATAGTTAAATCGAAGAAAGTTGCGACAACAGCAATTAATAGTGAGATTCTAGTACCAAATAATGTTCTTGCGAATAAGTCACGACCTAAGTAATCACTACCTAACCAGAAGTAATGGTTGGCAGCATCACCTGTATAGGCGTTAATACGTGCTCCACCTTGCACTAAAGTTCCGTTAAATCCAGGAATGTCAATTCCAGGAATACGTGGTGGTAAGTTATTTAAGTTTGGATGTGTAGCAATATTACTGAATGCAGGAATAAATGCTGATCCAAATGATACGACAAATAAGAAAATCAAAATGTATAGTGAAATCATTGCCGCTTTATTTTTCTTTAGACGACGCCATGAATCCTTCACAAAAGTAAGAGAAGGTGCCGCGATTTTTTCATTATCTAAATGGGCACCATCTGATAATGGTTCAAAGGCGTCTTTTGGTAGTTGTTTTGCTTTATCTGCCATATTATTCTCTTCCCCCTGCTACTCTGATTCTTGGATCGATTATTCCGTATATGATGTCGGTAATTAATAATACGACACATAATAGGAAACAATACATAACTGTAAGTCCCATGATTGTTGGGTAATCGTTTGTTAACACTGAGTTAACAAATTGTTCACCAATACCTGGAATTGCGAAAATGTTTTCAACAACTAGTGATCCAGTCATGATGTTTACGGCCAATGGACCGATGATTGTTACCAAAGGAATAAGACTATTTCTTAAAGCATGGTGGTAAATAATACCGAACTTACTTAGTCCCTTGGCTCTTGCTAATTCAATGTAGTCTGAACTTAAAACGTCGACCATTTCAGTACGTACGAAACGTGCTGATTCAGCTAATGGCATTGCTGCCAATGCTAGTGTTGGAAGAATTGTGTATGCAAATCCACTCCAACCAGCGATTGGTAGTAATCCCCACTTCAAAGCAATTACGTATTGTAGTAATACTGAGAAGACGAATGAAGGAATTGAAATTCCTAAAATTGAGATGATAGTAGTTGAAGTATCAACCCATGTGCTCTTCTTGATTGCCCCGATGGCACCAACAATGATCCCAGCAATCACTCCGACAACCATTGCTTGAGCACCCAATAGAAGTGATGGTCCCATACGACTTGAGATTAGGTATGAAACCGGTTGATCACTGAATTGGAATGATGTTCCAAAGTTACCGTGAACGGCGTTCACTAGGTAACTAATGTATTGTTGCCAAACTGGTTGATCCAAACCGTATTGTTTTAACACCATGTAACGTTCGGCTGGAGAAAGTTTAGCTTCGTTAGTCAATGGAGTCCCTGGCATTAACTTCATTAAGAAGAATGTCACAGTGACAACTATGAATAACGTTAATAACAAGTAAAAAATTCGCTTTGCTAAAAACTTAACCATATTTTTATATCCTCGCAATCTTTCGGGGGAATCTCCCCCCTTTATGTACGGAAGAGTTTTAGATTCGACTACCTATATTATAGTAGCTATCTAAAACTCTTCACAATGAAAAACTTAATTTAATTAGTTTTTACTTCTTTGAAATAGTAGCATCTCTGAAGTCATAAGGTGAACCAGTAGGGAAGAATTGTACACCACTTACACGAGGCTTGATAGCTTCAGAATTTACTTGGTGGTATAGAGGAATAATTCCTTGGTCAGCCATTAATTCTTTTTCAGCATTTACTAGATCATTCCAACGTTTAGCAGGGTTGTTTGCATCTACGCCTTCAGCGTTCTTAACGTATTCGTCGTATTTAGCATTGCTCCACTTACCGTTGTTGTATGAACCATCAGAAGTAAATAGTTGTAGGAATGAAATTGGGTCTGGGAAATCAGCACCCCATGCACTAACAACCATGTCAAATTGACCATTTTGTGAACGGTTTAATCTTGACTTAAATGGAATGTTTTGTGCAGATACCTTTAGGCCAGGTAGTTTTTCTAGAGCAGTTTGTAGGAATTCAGTAGTCTTCTTACCTGAATCAGTGTCATCAGATAGGATTGAGTAGTCAACTGACTTCTTACCAACTTCTTTTAGACCCTTAGCCCATAGTTTCTTAGCTTCTGCTAAGTTGTAAGTTACACCAGTCTTGGTTCCAGCGTATTCAGTAAAGTCTTTACCGTTACGTTTTGACATATCAGGTGATACGTAACCTACAGCTGAGATTGAACCGTCACCTAAAGTGTTCTTAGTGTATTCATCACGGTCAATTGCTAATGAGATAGCTTTTCTAATATTTGCGTTCTTAAAGATAGGATCTTTCTTTTCGTTTAATTCAATGTAGAAAGTTGATGCTTGCTTTTGTGAGTGGAATTCGCTTGAATTCTTGTACTTAGCAACTTGTTGTGCACCTGATAATGCAGTTTCATCAAGTTCGCCAGTTTCATATTGGTTTAATGAAGTGTTGGCATCGTTTTGAACGTTGAACTTAACACCGGCAACCTTAATCTTGCTTGCATTGTAGTAGTCTTTGTTCTTAACTAAAGTCCATGAGTTGTTGGTACCAGTCCATCCTTCAACTTTGAATGGTCCGTTGTATACCATGTCCTTACTTGATGTACCGTAAGCTGAACCGAACTTTTTAACAGCTGATTCGCTTTGTGGTAAGAATGGTGCCATTGTTACTAAGTACTTGAAGTAATCTTGAGGCTTATTTAACGTAACAACTAGTTTGTAGTCACCTTCAGCTTTAACACCTAATGATGAAACAGGTGCCTTACCCTTACCGATTGCATCAGCGTTTGCAACGTTGGAGAATAGGTATGAGTATTGTGAAGCTGTCTTAGGACTTACAGTACGTTGCCAACCGTAGACAAAGTCTTTGGCAGTTACTGGCTTACCGTCACTCCATTTTGAATGACGTAAGTTGAATGTGTATGTCTTACCGTCTTTTGATACCTTGTAACTTTCGGCTACACCAGGTTTTAACTTGTTGTTAGCTGCATTGATCAATAGTCCTTCATTACTATTGTTTAATGCACCAAAACTAACTGTATCGGTTGCTTTTGAAGCATCCAATGTTGGTAATTGAGAACTGGTTTGCCAGTTAATATACTTACTTGTGGATTCTTTTGAAGAATTACCACAGGCTGCTAATAGGAATGCTGATGCTGCACCAACAACCCCTAGCTTTACTACGGATTTCATTTTCATTTCCATTACCCCCAATTTCCTTACTAAAAAGTTTTTGTTTAAAAGGATTGAGAAAATCATACCACCAGACGATTATAAAATGCAATACTTTTTCTAATTTAATTTTAATTTAGTTGAATTTTTCTAAATCTAAAAGTAAAGAAAATGTTAATGCATCAAGACTTGTGAATGGTTTAGATAATCTAATCATTATGAAAGTTATGCTCATAATTTTATTAAATCCCTCTAATTTTTTATTATATTTCATCTTTTGTATAATCATTCTTATTCACCATATGTAAATGGTATAATGGATAAAAATAACAAGGAGGTATTCATTTGGATACAGAACAACAAACTGCCGTTATCATAGGTTTAAACCTAGACAATGAGCAATTCGAGTACTCAATGACTGAATTAGCTGCCCTAGCTGAAGCTAATAACCTAGAAGTTGTGGCTCGTTTGGTTCAAAAGCTAGATCATCCCGATAAAGCCACATACTTCGGTAAAGGTAAAGTTGAAGAATTAAAGATGACCGTCTTGGATAAAGGCGCTGACATGGTCATCGTTAATGATGAACTATCACCTAGCCAAATCAGAAACCTAGAAAAGCAAACTGAAACGAAAATCATCGACCGTACAGGCCTAATTTTGGAAATCTTTGCTAACCGTGCTAGAACTCATGAAGCCAAGCTTCAAGTTCAATTGGCCAAGTTGCAATATCAACTTCCCCGTTTGCACACCAGTGCTAGTCAACGACTAGATCAACAAACTGGTAGCGGTGGTGGTGGATTCACCAACCGTGGTTCCGGTGAATCCCAACTTGAATTAAACCGTCGTGTGATTGAAAAGGATATTTCTCACATTAAACAAGAACTAAAGGATATCCAAAAATCAGACCTAACACAAAGAAAACAACGTGATGGTAAAAACATCCCTACTGTAGCCTTGGTTGGATACACCAACGCAGGTAAGTCGACCATCATGAACCAACTGGTTAACCGATACGGTGAAAACCAAGAAAAGCAAGTCATGGTTAAAAACATGTTGTTTGCTACCTTGGACACCAGCGTTAGAAAACTAATTTTCGATGACAACAAAACCATGTTACTATCTGACACCGTTGGTTTCGTAAGTAAGTTACCTCACCAATTGGTTAAGGCCTTCCGTTCCACTTTGGCCGAAGCTGCTAATGCTGATTTATTAGTTCAGGTGGTCGACGAAGCCGATGAAAATAAGGAACTAATGATGAAGACCACTGAGCAAACATTGAAGGAAATCGGGGTCGAAAACATCCCAATGATTACCGTCTTTAACAAGGCTGACATCCTAGATGAACCTCGTCCTCAACGTGCTGGTGATAACCTAATCATGGCAGCACTTGAAGAAGACTCTATCGACGAATTGGTTCAAATCATTCGAGAAAATAGTTACAAGGATTACGTTACTGAAGAATTTTTAATTCCGTTCGATAAGGGTGACATTGTTAACTACCTAAACACTGATGCCAACGTACTTTCAACCGAATACGTGGCCGAAGGAACCAAGGTCAAAGCAGAACTAACTGCAGTTGACAGTGAACGATTTAAACAATATCTTATTAACAACTAATTTTTTTATAAGGATGTGATGAGGTATCGACAATCAACTAACTGCAAAAGCAGCAATCAAAGATAGTATTCCCACCATGTTTGGCTACATCGGAATCGGACTCGCTTTTGGGATTATCGGGAAGTCCCTTGGTTTTAGCCCCTGGCTAGTCGCCATTTTATCGTTAACCGTTTATGCCGGATCGGCTCAATTCATTTTGGTATCAATGATGGCTTTACACAATCCCGTTTTCTCGATTGTGCTTGCGATTTTTCTGGTCAACTCCAGAATGATTCTAATGAGTATCACAACCGCACCATACTTTAAGAATGAATCGATGTTCAAAAACATCTTAATTGGTTCTTTTTTGACAGACGAGAGTTTTGCTTTGGGTATGAATAAGGTTAACTACACTGATAATCAGTTAACGTTTACCTGGTTTAATACCGCCAACATTGTCTCTTATTTCACCTGGGCCGGTGCCTCATTTGTCGGTGCCATCGCCGGTAGTTTCATCCATAATCCATACGCAATTGGATTAGACTTTGCCCTTGTCGCAATGTTCATCGGATTATTATACCTACAAGTGATTGCCAAAAATGGTATGCCATTGAAATTGAAACTATTGATGATTTTAATCACCTTCATCATGGTATTTATTGGATTAATCTTTATTCCAAGCAACCTATTAATCCTACTAGTAACACTGATTACTTGTCTGATTGGAGTGATTATCAAACATGTCTTCTTTTAATTTCACGCTACTAACCATTATTGGATGTACGCTAGTTACTTGGTTGTCACGTGTGATGCCGTTCATCCTATTAAAGAAATTCAAATTATCGAAACCAGTTGAAGAGTTTCTAAGTTTCGTCCCCATCGTGATTATGGCAACGTTATGGTTCTCAGAACTGTTCGTCCAACACCTGGGACACTTACCTTCCATCAACTGG
This sequence comes from Apilactobacillus zhangqiuensis, assembly GCF_019656215.1. Classification (GTDB taxonomy): domain Bacteria; phylum Bacillota; class Bacilli; order Lactobacillales; family Lactobacillaceae; genus Apilactobacillus; species Apilactobacillus zhangqiuensis. Next base: position 152,057 of record NZ_BPLK01000002.1, on the reverse strand, counting down.
GAAAACTTAATTGCTTCAGTTCCATCTCTCATAGCTGCTATTATCACTAAGAGTTTATTAGTAATTGTGATTATCGGAATTATCTCGTTAGCAATAATTAGATTAATATAAATAAAAAGACCTAACTTTACGTTAGGTCTTTTTTAGATTGTTTTGATTAATTCATCAACTTGGTTTTGCGCTTTTTGCCAATCATTATTTTCGATGATTGTCGCTACATCTTTTAAGTTATCTGGGATTTCAATGTCGCGCTTGTATTCATTACTATCAATTCTTTGATTAACATGTTCGATGTCATCGCCACGTTTAATCATTCGTTCACGAAGAATAACTGGATCGTTAACTTGGACAAACCAGACAATGGCTTGATCACCTAATTTTTGCTTGTATGTAGCAGCTCCTAAGGTATCAAGCACAATAATAGCTAAATCATTTTCGTTCCATGCTTCGTTAATCCCCTCCATTGAAGAGCCGTACTTAGCGTGTGAATATTGAACATGTTCTAATAAATGCAATTGATTAAATGATTCGTCATTTTCAAAATAATAATCAATACCATTTTGTTCACCATCACGCGGTGATCGAGTGGTATGCGTAATTACTTTAGCTGCGTGGTACTTGTCAATCACGTAGTCGCGAAGGGAAGTCTTCCCACTTCCAGCCGGACCGGTAATCACTATTAATTTTTTTGCATCCATTGGCTATCCCAGCTTTTCTACGATGTATTCGTTAGTCTTTTGCAAAATGTCTTTTAGATTATCAAAGGTAACTGTCTTGATTGCTTCATCATATGGAGCCCAAACATAGTCACTGATTTCTTCAGCTTGTAGCGTTACTTTATCACTATCGACTTGAGATGTATAGAAAGTAACCACTTTATGATGACCATTTTTCATGTCATAGTTTGCATCAATACTAAATTCAGTATCAATAGTGGCATCAATGCCGGTTTCTTCCTTAATCTCTCTAATCGCTGCTTGTTCTAGTGTCTCGTCACCTTCCACATGGCCCTTGGGGAACCCCCAGAAGTCACTAGTAGCACTTTTTTCTAATAGGTAGACTGGTTTGTTATTAACTACACGGTACACAATGGCGCCTCCGTCAATCTCTGTTACCATAATCATCCCTCCACGTTTTATTTGCTATCATTATATCATTTTGCTAGATTATCATTAAGTATTTATCAGTAAAACTAAATAGATGTTAGGCTTAATCTGATATAATGAAAACAAACCTATACATAGTTAGGAGAATAATTATGAAAAATCATCAATATGCAATTGCTGATTACAATTTAAAAGTCGCTAAGAATGAACTACGAGCAATTCATTTCTTAGACGATGAAACAGATAAAATTGATAATCCATCTGCTTTACTAAAACACTTCTTGATGACTTACTTCTTGGATTCACAAAGTTTAGCCATTCGAGGTCAAAAAATTTCACAAATCATGGCTAGTTTCGAAGATGACGCACTAACCTACCTAGACAAAAACGCCCCACTATCAAAGATTGCGTTTTACAACATTGCGTTACAACTTCTACAATTTAGCGTTGGCGAAGATTTCTTAATCGATAACTCAATCACTAAGATGCAAACACTAAATCTACCAGTCGCTGACGTTCATGATCCAATGAATTTATATGACGTAATTTGTGCATGGTATCTTCTATTAAATACCCACACTAAGTACGGCGTGACTCTAATCGACTACCTAGCCGGTGAAGGTTACTTCGCACAAAACTACAATCAATTCGATAAACCACTTATCTTCAATGGAAAGAGTATGCCAGTATATGACACTAATAATTTAATCCGTGAAGTTGTCTATGTGGAAGCACCAATGGACACCGATAATGACGGTAAGTTGGACTTGCTAAAGACTGAAATCATTCGTCCAAAGGAAAGTAATAAGAACAAGGTGCCGGTCATCTTTACCGCTAGTCCGTACAACCAAGGCACTAACGATGCCGACGGTGAAAAGTTAACTCATAACGTTAACAAAGGACTAAAGCACAAACAACCTAACACTGTGTCTCTATCAGATTTAAACAAGAAAGAAAAAGAACCAGAACTACCCGCTGCACGTAACGTTGAAGGTAAGACTAGAAAGGCAGAACAAACATTTAGCCGTGAACAATCATATACTCTAAATGATTACTTCTTGGCCCGTGGATACGCAGTTGTCTACTCTGCTGGAATTGGTACTTACGAATCTGATGGATTTAGAACCACTGGTGACAAGTATGAAACCATCTCAGCAACTGCCGTCATTGAATGGCTAGCTGGTAACCGTGTGGCCTTTACCAACCGTACAGACAACAACCAAATCGAAGCCTACTGGTCAAATGGAAACGTTGCAATGTCTGGACGTTCATACCTAGGTACATTACAAATTGCTGCTGCAACTACCGGTGTTGCCGGACTAAAGGCTTGCTTAGTTGAAGCCGCAATTTCTAGTTGGTACGACTACTACCGAGAAAACGGACTAGTTATGGCACCCGGCGGTTTCCAAGGAGAAGACGCCGATGTTCTAGCTGCCGAAACTTACAGTCGTAAGAAATCCGCTGCCGAAGACATCAAGAACGAAAAGAAATGGGAAATTCAATTAACCAATATTACTAACGAGCAAGATCGACAATCTGGTGATTACAACGCCTTTTGGAACAAACGTAACTACCTAAACGATGCCAAGAAGATTAAGGCTGACATGTTCTTCGTCCATGGTTTAAACGACGAAAACGTAAAACCAGTAAACGTCGCTAACATTTGGCATGCTGTCGACCCACTAAACATCTCAAAGAAGATGATTTTACACCAAGGTCAACACATCTACATCAACGCCTTCCAATCACTTGATTTCACTGACATGGTCAACCTATGGTTCACCAACAAGTTGATGGACGTTGAAAACAATGCTGACAGCCTAATTCCTAACATCTTAGTTCAAGACAACACTACCGACCAAAATTGGTATGAGGTAGATGAATTCGACGAAGATGAAAATCTAAAGCGTCTCGAACTAACAAAACCATCAGACAACTCTGAAGTTACTGACGATAAGGTTATCTTCTCTGATTCATTGGATCAAAATGATTTTGAAGCTTATTGCAATGACGTCAACAAATGGGAAAACAATCTAGTGATTGGAAAAGATGATGCTCCTATTGCTAACAACCGTGTCGTCTTCACCTTCGACAAACTATTAAAGGATGTCACCATCAACGGTAAAACTCACATCCACTTAACCGCGTCATCTTCAAAAGACTTTGGTATGCTAAGTGCTCAATTAATTGATTTAGGTGAAGACTTTAGATTAAACGCTCAACCTGAATCAGTTGATCACGCTAAGATTCAATTAGGCTACCTATGGCGTGAAGATAACCTTCGTGAATTCAAGATGAGCAAGAAGAAGACTCCATTCAAGAAAATTGCTGAAGGTCACATCAACATGCAAAACAGAAACAACGCTTACCAAGTGAGTGAACTTCAAGCTAACGAATTCTACGAAATTAACTTTGATTTACAACCAAATGTCTACAAGGTTAAGGCTGGTCATCAACTAGCTGTCGTAGTCTACGCAACAGACTTTGACAAGTCTATTCGTGGTAACCAAGATGTTAAGTACACTCTTGATTTATCAGACTCAGCTGTTGAACTACCCTTCAACAAGGACTAAGATTAATAATAATTTAGATTGAAACGAGGGATTGTCATGAAACAACAAACAAAAATTATCACTTTAGATAATGGCTATCATTTATGGACTCATACTTCTGGTGAAGGTAAGATTAACTTACTTGCTTTACACGGTGGCCCTGGTGGAACCCACGAATACTGGGAAAACTCAGCCGACCAATTAAAGAAACAAGGTCTAGATGTTGCCGTTACCTACTACGATCAATTAGGTTCATGGTATTCCGATACCCCTGATTTTTCAGACCCTAAAGTTGCTGACGAAATTTTAACTTACGACTACTACGTTGACGAAGTTGAAGAAGTTAGACAAAAATTAGGACTAGACGACTTCTATCTAATCGGTCAATCTTGGGGTGGTGTGTTAGTTCAACTATACGCACAAAAATACGGTGACCACCTAAAGGGTGCCATCATCTCATCAATGGTTGATGACATTGACGACTACACTAAGCACTTAGATGAAATTCGTGAAAAGGAATTTGCTCCTGACGAATTAGCCTTCATGAAGAAGTGTGAAGCCGAAAATGACTACGATAACGAACGTTACCAAAACGATGTTGACCAACTAAACAAGGGGTACATCGACCGTAAACAACCATCTAAGTTGGAACACCTAATTGGTATTTCAAACACAGATATTTACAACAAGTTCCAAGGTGACAACGAATTCGTTATCACTGGTAAATTAGGCGAATGGCACAACACTAATCATTTATCAGAAAACCACGTTCCTACCCTAGTTACCTTCGGTGAACACGAATCAATGCCAGTTGAAACTGGTAAGCGAATGGCTAAAATGATTCCAAACGCTAAGTTTGTTTCAACTCCTAATGCTGGTCACCATCACATGATTGATAACGCACCAGTATATTACGACCATTTGGCTACTTTCATTCGAGAAGTGGAAAACGATACATTTAATAAGTAATAACTCTTTGAAAAAGACCCACTGGGGCTGAAAAAAGAACCCACTGGGTTCTTTTTTTATATTATTTTTAATGTTTTCGTGGTATAACTATCTTTAATGAATTAAAGGAGTTCATCAAAATGCAAAACGTCTATAATATCGTGTTGAATCGAACCAACAGCAACAGCGTTGAACGATTCATCAACCTATTCAGAGAAGGCGCAATTATCCTTGTTGTCCTAGAAATCTTTGGATATCGAGTACCGTCTTTTCTAACCAATTCAATGAATAACTTCCTATTAAGTATCTTCTACTTAATTACAAGTTATAAAATTCCACTAATCTGCTTTATTCTCTTATGCGGATTATTCTTGGTATCAGAGGCATCGATGCACCATCGCTATCTTGATAACTTGCACCACAACTTCTGGCGTCAATTAATCAAGCTATACAAATACGTGTGGATTATCGTCTTCACTGTTTGTTTACTTGCGACAAACTTGGAAAGTCTAATCGACTTCAAGTTCATTATGGAAGCCAGATCATTTACCGCTGGTTCCAACTTCTGGCCAACACTATTTAGAAACTGTTTCGCCCTATTCATGTTCTTCTTGAATATTTACTGGTTCTTGGTTTACTTCTGTAATAGTGACAACGCCCTTGCAGAAAAACATCCCCGTCAAAACCAATTGAATTCAAAGGGATACATCAAGCTATCAAAACGTGAATTGGAATTCTCCAATCAACACGTTTACCTACAAATATATGTAAGAAACAATGAATCACAGGCATTAGATGATATCAAGGAATACTTCTTGGTTAAACAAGTCGCTTATAGAAACAATCGCCAACACAAAGAAGACATTACCATCATCAGTCAGTTCGCCTCATACAGTGATGCTAAGAACTTCATGAACGACTATGCTGACGAACCAAGCAACTTTATGTAAATAAAAAGAACCTATCGTAATTGATAGGTTCTTTTTTATTTAAAACAAACTAATTAAAATAAATAAAGCAAAACAGGCAGCTGTTATGACGCTGTATTTCGTATCAATCAGCTGGCCATTATCAACGTACAAATTGCGACCGCCGAAGAATAATACCAAGGCGATGAAAATCAACTTTACAGATAGCCATTCGATACATATAAGCGCCCAAATCAACATCATAATATCTGCGATGATTAGCCATACTTTTCGACTATTATAGATGTTGCCCGCCTCCTTATTGTAATTAGTTATTTACTTGTCCTTGTGCTTTAGCAATTTCATCGGCATCCCTTAGACTTAGTTTTTCAACATCTAAGACTTTGTCCACTAGTCCATTATAGAAGCTAGTTTCGTGAGATACGATGATTGCGTTTCCTGGGAAGTTATTAATTGCGTGTTTTAGTGATTCCTTGGTTTCGTCATCCAAGTGGTTAGTAGGTTCGTCCATGATTAAGAAGTTAGATGGAGTGAATTCCAACATCGCTAACTTAACCTTGGTTTGTTCTCCCCCGGATAATTCACCGATTGGTTTAGAAGCGTTAGCTGAATCCAAACCACACTTAGCAAGTTTTGTTCTGATTTCTTTTTGTTCCAACTTAGGGAACTTGTTTTGAATGATTTGCATTGGAGTTTCGTTGTTGTTGCTCCATACCAAATCTTGGCTAAAGTAACTGACTTTAGCTGATGGTGAGAATGTTGCTTTTCCACCCTTTGGCTTTAGGATTCCTAAGATAGACTTGATTAGAGTTGACTTACCAACCCCATTAAATCCTTGGAAACCGACCTTTTCATCAGTATTAACTGAGAAACTAACTGGTTTTAGTAATGGTTTGTCATAACCAACAGATAGTTCGTCAACAACCAGTGCATTTTGTGAACCAGTATCTTCGTAAGGGAAGTTAAAAGATGCATGGATGTTAGTCGAAGGTGGATCAACCAATTCCATATGTGATAGCATCTTTTCTCTTGATTTGGCCATTGTTGATTTTGAACCAGCCTTGTTCTTTCTAATGAAGGCTTTGGCCTTTTCAATTTCAACTTGTTGCTTATCGTATTCTCTTTGTTGAACCATTTCACGTTCAGCCTTTTGACGCATAGCTGACTTGAAGTCACCACGGTACTTGGTAATCTTACCAAAGGCGATGTTTACGATACAGTTTGTAACGTTTTCCAAGAAGTCGTAATCATGGGAAATTACCATAACGGCACCGTCAAAACCGTTGATGTAGTCTTCCAACCAACCAATATGGGCAACGTCTAGATAGTTAGTAGGTTCATCAAGTAAGATAACGTCTGGATCTTCTAGGATTAATTTAGCTAGGATAATCTTTGAACGTTGCCCACCTGACATGTTAGTGATTTGTTGATCACGTTTGACATCATCTAGACCTAAACCTGTGATTACTCGTTCAATTTCGGTCTCAATATCATAGAATCGTTTTGCTTCTAGTTCTTCTTGAATTCTTCCCGCTTGTTCTAATAACTTGTCATCAAAGTTTTCAGCATATTGTTCGTACAATTCTTGCATGTGCTTTGATTTATTATATAGGTCTTGGTAAGCAGTGTGTAGGAAATCAATTAATGTCATTCCTTCTGGAATATCAGCGTATTGGTCCAAGTAACCAACGCTAACATTGTTTTGCCACTTAACAGAGCCTGAGATTGGCAATTCTACCCCGGTGATAATCTTAATCAAAGTAGATTTTCCTACCCCGTTTTGTCCAACAATTCCCATATGTTCACCCTTATTAAGGGTGAAACTTGCTTCATCGTATAGCTTTTTGTCGGCAAAACCCATACTGATATCTTTAACATCTAATAAAGCCACAGTCTTTTTCTCCTTTTTCTATTCCGTACTTATATATAATTACAAAATTAACACATTTTAGGGCTAAACGTCAATTTTTCGGCGTTTTCAGCAATATTAAATCGTACCAATTCCTCCGATAATGGTATAATTGAGTATGTAAAAATTAAAAAAAGGAATGATCATAATGAAGGTCAAAGATATTGACCATATTACAATCTTTGCTAAAGATCTAAAGCTATGCATGCGTTTTTACCATGAAGTTTTAGATCTTCCAATCGTTGAATTCACTGATAACAGACTTGAATTTCAACTTGGCAAACAAAAACTAATCTTCCTTCAAAATGATAGCGATGATAATGTCCCGGAAAATCCTACACCTGGTTCATCAAAATTCTGCATCATTGTGAAGGACTCATTGACTGACTTAAGTGCGCATTTAGCCAACTATGGTGTCACCATTATCGACGGCCCCAAAAAAGTTCACGGTTCGAATGGCCCAATGAACTCACTTTTCATAAATGATCCAGAAAAAAATGTAATTGAGATTTGTGAATATTAATTAAGAATTATAATCAATATCACACTTTTTTTAATTATTTTTAAGTGCTAACAAACGTTATTATTATGCCCAATAAGCAGCAAAAACTGTGTCACAGTAGGTCTTTAAACATTTTACATGCACATGGATTTTTGTTAGTATACTCAAAGACCATGAAAGGAGTTTTATGAAAAAAAATAAGAAATCAAGAAAAGTAGGTTTATTTCAAATTGTAATGTTGGGACTTAGTTCCATTATTGGTTCAGGTTGGTTATTCGGTTCATGGGAAGCCTCCCGTGTTGCTGGTCCAGCTGCTATCATCTCATGGGTAATCGGTGCTATTGTTATCGGTGCTATCGCCTTTAACTACATCGAACTAGGTTCAATGTTCCCCGAAAGTGGTGGTATGAGTAAGTACGCTCAATACACCCATGGGTCTCTATTAGGATTTATTGCTGCCTGGTCTAACTGGGTATCATTAGTTACCTTGATTCCAATCGAAGCCGTTGCCGCAACCCAATACATGGGTTCATGGCCATGGAAGTGGGCTCATTGGACTCACGGTTTTATCGTAAATGGAGAAATTTCTAATCTAGGTTTATTTGTCGTTTTTCTTTTCATATTAGTCTTCACGCTATTAAATTATTGGTCTGTTAATTTACTAGCTAAATTCACTAGTTTTATTTCAATTTTCAAGCTAGGAATTCCGCTACTTACTATCATCATGTTGATCCTATCAGGATTCCATGGTGGAAACTTCACATCACAAGGCTTCATGCCTTATGGTAGTGCTGCTATTTTCTCAGCTACAACAGCATCAGGAATCATCTTCTCATACAATGCATTCCAAGTTGTTATTAACATGGGAAAAGAAATTAAGAACCCTAAACGTAATATCGCTTTAGGTATTACCATTTCATTGGCTATTAGTATTGTGATCTACGTCGCTTTACAATTTACATTCATTAGTGCCGTAGAACCATCAGTACTTGCAAAAGCTGGTTGGCATGGTATCAATTTCGAATCACCATTCGCTGACTTAGCAATTATGTTAGGCCTACATTGGCTTGCCGTATTGCTATACTTTGACGCTTTCATTTCACCATTTGGTACTGGAGTTTCATTTGTTGCTCAAACAAGTCGTACTCTTGCTGCCATGGTCCAAAATGAACATATGCCTAAGTTCTTAGGTAAAATTAACGAACGTTGGGGTGTTCCAAGAATTGCGATGGTTGTTAACATGATCATCTCCGTTCTATTAGTTGCACTGTTCAGAAGTTGGGGTACACTTGCTAGTGTTATCTCTACTTCTACATTGATTGCTTACTTAACTGGTCCAGTTACTGTAACATCATTGAGAAAAATGGCACCTAATTTCAAACGTCCAATTCGTATGAGAATGCTACAATTCATGGCTCCTCTTGCCTTCGTATTAGCTAGTTTAGCTGCTTACTGGGCAATGTGGCCAACAACTGTTAAGGTTATCGTAGTTATTCTATTAGGTCTTCCATTCTACTTCTACTTCGAATGGAAGACTGACTGGAAGAAGACCAAGAACCAATTCGCCGGAAGTTTCTGGATGATTGGTTACCTAATCTTCATCTCAGTAATGTCATATGTAGGTTCAACACCTTTCGGTGGTCAAAACTGGATTCCATATCCATTGGACTTCGTTGTGATTATTATTGTTTCCCTAGCCTTCTACAGATGGGGAATTTCCAGTTCAATGGTAAGTACTGATCTTCATAATGCTAAAGTGGTCAATGACCAAATCAATCTAGACGCATATGAAGATGAACCAACTGACGAAAATAAAGAAGACAAATAAAGCAAAAGAACACCATTTGGTGTTCTTTTTTATTTGCTCAATGTTTTATTTCTTGACAATTCTAATTCTTAAACTTAAAATGAACTTAACTTAAATTGAAAGGAGAAAGAACCAATGAAGAATATTTTATCAACAAGTCTAAGTTCTCGTTGGCAAAGCTGGTGCCTATAGGTCGCATTACTAGTATAGATGCGACTTATGATGCAATCATTGAGCGCATCTGTACCGGCTTCTTTCTCACGAATAAATAAGCCTGTGCGGATATGATTCGGACACCACAGGCAGAAAACGGGTAACCTGTAGTGTTTGGGTTATCCGTTTTTTTATTGCATTTATTTACCATTTTAAGCTTTATACCAAAAGGAGAATGAGTTATGAAAAGACTTTATACAGTCATATTTATCCTAGTCGTCTTGCTAGGATTTGGTTTTTACCAAGAAAAACAACCACATAAAATCAATCCAAACCACACACCTACTGTTGGAATCCTACAATTAACTGAACATCCCGCTTTAGATGCTATCCATAAAGGAATTATCGATGGCTTGAAAGAATCTGGTTACACACCAGGTAAGAACATCAATATCGATTTCCAAAATGCCGAAGGTGATCAAGGAAACTTAAAGACAATGAGTTCTAAGTTTGCGACCGAAAACGTCGACATGTCGATCGGTATCACTACCCCATCAGCACAAGTATTAGCCAACACAGTTAAAACTGCCCCACTTATTCTAGGTGCCATCACCGATCCTAAATCAGCCGGATTAGTTGATTCAAATGAACACCCTGGTCGTCAAGTTACCGGTGTTTCAGATTTTCCTCCAATGAAGGAAGAACTAAAGCTAATCAAGGAAATTATGCCTAATCTACATACTTTAGGGGTAATTTACACATCAAGTGATGATTCAGCTACATCTCAATACCATCAATTCGTAAAACTATGTAAAGAAGAACACGTTAACGTTAAGGGATACTCAATCTCAAACACTAACGACTTAAACCAAGTTGCAACAGAAATGGTTCAACATGTTGACGCTGTCTACGTACCAAATGACAACACCGTTGCCTCAGCAATTCAAACACTAGTTAACGTTGCTAACACTAGAAACGTACCAGTATTCCCCACTGCATCAACCGTTGTTAAACAAGGTGCATTAGCTACCATTGGTTTGAACCAATACAAGCTAGGTGTTCAAACTGGTAAGATGGCTGCCCGCGTTCTAAAGGGAGCTAATCCAGAAGACATGCCAATCGAAAAACTAAGTCATGGTGACCTAGCAATCAACTTAGGCCAAGCTAAGAAACTTGGTATCGAGATTCCTGACTACCTAATTAAGGAAGCCAAAAGAAACGGAGTGATTTACAAATGAGTTTAATTATTTCAGCAATCGGGCAAGGACTATTATGGGCTATAATCGGAATTGGTCTTTACCTAACATTTAGAATTCTAGATTTCCCTGATATGACCGTTGAAGGAACTTTCCCAATGGGTGCTGCTACAGCAGTTACAGCAATTGCTCATGGTGTTAATCCAGTTTTAGCTACTATCCTAGCCTTCTTAGTAGGATGTGTAGCTGGTCTTGTTACCGGTCTTTTATACACTAAAGCAAAGATTCCTGTGCTACTTGCCGGAATCCTAGTAATGACTGCTTCTTATTCAATCGATCTTCGTATCATGGGTAAACCAAACCAATCACTACTTGGTCTACCTACCCTATTAAGTGGTAAGTTTTTACAATCATTACCACCTTACTTCGATGGTGTTTTCGTTGGTTTCGTAGTCATCACCGTTGTTACATTAATTCTTATTTACTTCCTACAAACTGATTTAGGTCAAGCCTTCATCGCTACTGGTGACAACGAAAACATGGCCGAATCATTAGGTATCAACACAGACAATATGAAAATCATGGGTGTGAGTGTATCTAATGGTCTAATCGCTTTGGGTGGTGCTTTAGTAGCCCAAAACAACGGTTACTCAGACGTTAACATGGGTATCGGTATCATCGTTGTCGCTCTTGCTTCAATCATCATTGGTGAAGTTATCTTTGGTGATTTGACCATGAACCAACGTCTAGTTGCCGTAATCGTAGGTAGTATCCTATACCGCCTAGTATTACTACTAGTGCTACAACTTGGTTTCAACGCCAACGACTTGAACTTAATTTCATCAATTCTACTTGCGATTTTCATGGGTCTTCCCGCATTCGAAAGTCGTTTCCATCTAAAACATGTCTTGAAGAGGGGGCTAAAAAATGACTAAGACAATCTTTCAATTAAAAGACGTCGTAAAGACTGTTAACGAAGATACTCCCGAAGAATTAAACATCTTAGATCACGTTGACCTAGATATTCATGAAGGAGACTTCATTACCATCCTAGGTTCAAACGGTGCTGGTAAATCCACTTTATTCAATACCATTGGTGGTAACCTTCGCCCTACTTCTGGTCAAGTTATCTACAAGGACAAAGACATCACTAACATGTCAGTTGTTAAGCGTACATCATTTTTAAGCCGTGTTTTCCAAGATCCTAAACTAGGAACTGCCCCTCGTATGACTGTTGCAGAAAACCTATTACTTGCGGAAAAACGTGGTTGTCACCATCACCTAATCCCACGTAAGTTAAAGGGTGAAATGAAACGTTTTAAAGACATCACTGCTAAGATGAACAACAACCTAGATCATCGTTTAAACACCGCAACCGGTAGTCTATCTGGTGGACAACGCCAAGCATTGAGTTTCCTAATGGCAACCATCAAGAAACCTGGCATCCTATTACTAGACGAACATACCGCTGCCCTAGATCCTAAGACTTCTCAAAACTTAATGGACATCACCGATGAAACCATTAAGGAACAAAACTTAACTTGTCTTATGATTACCCACCACCTAGAAGATGCATTGAAATATGGAAACCGTCTATTGGTATTACACCAAGGTAAGATTTCATATGACATCTCAGGTGAAGATAAACAAAAGCTAACTAAAGAAGAACTACTTACATTCTTCAACGATATTCAATAAAAAAGAAGGCATCGTTTGATGCCTTCTTTTTTATTTGTCTTATTTATCGTAAATTTTGACAAGTCCTTGGGTTCCGTCATTACCTAATTGATAATCGTTAACCATCTTGTCATATAGTTGTTTAGCTATTTTGGTAGCTGGTAAATCGATGTGCATTTCTTCAGCACCTTCGAGAGCGATTCGTAAGTCCTTCAAGAAGTGCTTGGCTGAAAATCCTGGCTTAAAGTCACCCTTCAAAACACGAGGACCATAGTTATCTAGACTCCAGTTATCCGCACTACCACTTGAAACGGTGTCCATCATTGAAGCTAGGTCTAATCCGGCAGCCTTGCCATATTCGTACATTTCGACCATTCCGGTCATGGTACCGGCAATCATGATTTGGTTAGCCATCTTGGTGTGTTGACCCTTACCAGGTCCACCAAATAGTTTTACTTGGCTGCCCATGGTATCTAGAATTGGTTTAACTTTATCAAAGGTCTCCTTATTACCACCAACCATGATGGTCAATGTTCCTTTCTTGGCACCGACGTCACCGCCAGATACCGGCGCATCCAATGTTTCGATACCTTTCTTTTGACCTTCTGAAAAAATTTCTTCGTCTAATTTTGGTGTTGAGGTAGTGGAATCAATTAAGATGGTGTCTTTATCCGCACCCTTAAATAATCCATTGTCACCAAAGTAAATTTCTTTTACGTCATCAGGGAAACCTGCAATCGTGATCACTACATCTGAAGATTGAGCGATTTGTTCAGGTGTATCTAACCATTTAGCACCGTTATCGATTACGCTTTGCGCATGTGCCTTAGTACGGTTAAATACGTTCACTTCATATCCTGCTTTCAATAAATTATTAATCATTGAAGAACCCATTACACCGGTTCCGATAAATCCAATTGTCATGTTTCATCCCTCCTTAAATAAAACACTATAGCTATTTGACTATATCTTCAAACATTTAGCTTAATTCCTATCAAGTGCGATATTTGTTATAATATAGGTGCAAATCTTTTTTCCGAATGGAGGATTATTTATTATGAATAATGGTGACAATGACAACCGTATTCGTAAATATACTTTCGATGATACATTTATGAACTCCGAAAATAATCAGTCAAATTCAAATCACATTTGGCCAATTATTATCTTTATCGTCGTTGTGGCAGCATTAATCCTAGGTGGGGTCAAAGCCATCACCTACTTCACTAGCAGCCATGACAATCAAACCACTAAGATGACTCAATCAAGTAATCAAAGTAGTTCAAGTATGGATGAAGCAAACACATCTCAACAAAGTAAAAATAACCAAGCAAAGGGTAATTCATCAAGCCAACCGCAGAAGAAAACCATGTTTGATGGTACTCATATCTTTAGTTCTGTTGCTGATGCGCAAAATTACGCTAAGGCAACCCAAAGTCAGTGGATTCAAGCAGGATATTCAACCTACACTGTTTCAGCCGATTCACAAGGTTATTACATCCTAAAATTTGTTAGATAGGAGGATTTTTAATGAAAGTAAACGTTAAACTGGACAACAATCGTCTACCAGATAAGTACACTCGTCACGCAGCTGATGAATTTAAGCAAAACGATTTTCCAATCGTCTCATTCCCATTCTCAATAAAAGACGTTCCTGCTGACACCAAGGAAATCGCCTTTGCTCTAACTGACTTAGACTCAATTCCAGTCTGTGGGTTTGAATGGATCCACTGGTTAGTCGCTGGACTAGATGGCAAGGATGTGGACGTACCTGAAAACGCCAGTCAAGAAAATCCATTACACTGGACCCAAGGTAATAACAGTTCAGCTGGTCATATTTATAACCTAGGTGATCAACATATCAGTCACAAGTATATGGGACCTAAGCCACCAAGTGGTGTCCATGAATACACATTGACCGTTTATGCATTAGACCAAAAGTTAAACTTCAAAGATGGCTTTTGGTACAACGAACTACTTCACAACATTGATGGTCATATTATCGAACAAGTAAAAGTCGATTTACCTGTTGAAAATTAATAAAAAAAGCGTTGCCAATTTGGCAACGCTTTTTTTATAGTCGAGCAATTCGTTGAGCTTCATCTTCTAATCTAAAGCACAAGTCTAATGCATCCTTCTTGAAGTCTTCGATGAAAGTTTCACCATTTGATTTAAATTCAGCAATTTGACGACCACTGATACCGGTAACTGTGAAGGTTACTCCATCATCAGCAAGCTTAGAAGTATCGTAGTGACCTTCTTCTGCTTCTTCTAGATAATCTTGAAACAAATCAGCAACAGCTTGGAAAATTACTTCTTCCTCGGTAACCTTATGTCCGTCGATTAGCATACGAGCCATCTTTAATTTTACTTCGTCCATGTTTTCTGGAATTAATTCACTCATTATTAACACCATCCTTAACTGCTATTTTATCATAATCCATAATCATTTTTAGAAAATAATGCGTTAAAAATGAAATCACTTTTTCAATCATGTTATTATCTTATTATAAAGGAGTGTTCGAAATGAAAATCGGAATTATAGGTGCAGGCCCTCGTGGTCTGTTAATGCTTAACAACTTGATTCAAAACTTTGAATCATCTAACCTTAATAACTTAACAATTCATCTTTTCGACCGTGCCGTCGCAGGTGGCCGCGTCTGGAAAGTTAAACAACCAATTAGTCTAATTATGAATACCCCTGCCAATGAACTAACATTATTCAATGATGGACAAGACGGTGCCTTATGCATTGCTCAATGGTGCCAATCTGATATCTCAAACGAATTTATCAACAGTCTAGATGTTGATAACAAAGAAGAGTTACTAACAGCTGTTGATAAGATTAACGACAGAAGTTACGTCCCTCGTGCTATTTGCGGAGCTTACTGCCAATGGTTCTTCCAACGATTAGTTGATCAAATCAAAGATAACGCCAAACTCAATTTAGATGTCCACTTCAATCAAAATGTGGATAACGTTGAAAAGGTTAAGGACGATTCATTCGTCGTATCTGTGGGTGATGTGGATTACCCTGTTGATAAACTAGTATTTAGTCTCGGCCAACAAGAAAACAAGTTAACCAAGGATCAAGAATCACTTCAAAAGTACTCTAATGATTACGGGCTAACCTACATTCTTCCTGGTGAAGCTGATGAAGCCGACTTATCAACAATCACCAGTAATCAAAATGTGATTATTCGCGGAATGGGTCTTAGTTTTAACGATTACGTTTCTCGTCTAACCGAAGGTCGTGGTGGCTATTTCACCGATAATGGTGATGATACCCTAACATACCACACATCAGGTGATGAACCTACTATCTATGCTGGTTCTAGACGTGGTGTTCCTTACTATCCAAAGGCCATCAGTCAAAAGGCATTTAATGAAAACTATCCTGCAGTATTTCTAACCAACGAAAATGTGGATAAACACCTAAAGGATGGTCATATCTCCTTTGAAGATTTCCACATGTTATTAAGATTAGACATTGAATATCGTTACTACAGCTTCTTATTCAGTCTAAAGCACCCTGAAATCGATGTTAACGACTTTCAAAAGAAGTTCAGAGAAACCGATAACCACAATGCTTTAATCGGTAGTTACCACCTACCAACCGAAGAAGTATTCGACTGGGATAAAATCTTAAATCCTGTCGCTGGTGTAAAGATATCCACACTGGACAACTATCAAGAACACATCAAAACTTGGTTGTCCGAAATGATTGACGACGCGCTACTAGGCTCTAAGACCGGTCCTGTCATCGGTTCACTAGAAATGCTTCGTGATCTTCGTGATAACATTCGTTACGTTTTATCCAATCACTTATTCACAAATGACGATTTGGTGCATAAGTACCTAGGACGTTTCTCTTCTGACATGAAGTTTCTATCTCAAGGTGCTCCAGCCGTTAGAAGTCAAGAAATCTTAGCCTTAATGAAAGCCGGTATCGTTAAGATTATCGGCCCTCAAATGCAAGTCATTGGTGCAAACCACAAGTTTATCACCCGTTCTGCCTTCTACGGCGAAGAAATCATTCAAGGTGATGCTTTAATCGAAGCTCGTACCAATGCTCCCGTTACCAAGTTTTCAGCCAACCCAGTTATCACCAGCATGTTGGACAAAGACTTAATTAAGCCACTTCCAATCACTCTATCCGATGGTGAAACTGTGGACAACTCTTCTGTTGATATCGATATCAAGACAGACCAGGTTGTTGGTCAAGATAACTTATACACATGGGGATTAAATACCGAAGGATTATACTTCGTTACCTCAGCCATCCCTCGTCCTGGAGTGAATGACTCAATTTTATCTGCTGGAGACGATATCTCTAAAAGCCTATTAGACATTGAAGTAGTAAACCCAACAATTTATATGTAAACAAAAAGCCATTCTAATGAATGGCTTTTTTATTTGAGTTCTTCTTTTCTATCGATAATAAACTTCGCAAAGTGTTGACTTGCAATTGGTAGTTCGTCCTTATTCTTATACACAATTGCAACTGGTCTAGTGACGTTTGGTTTGACAGGCTTGCTAACAATATTGAAGTCTGTTCGACGATAAACCAGTTCGGATAGAATACTTACCCCTAGACCTGCTTCCACCATCGCCATGATAGTGTAGTCATCTTGAATCTTGTAGCGAACGTTTGGTGTCACACCAGAGCGATTAAAGGCTTCAAGCGGTTCACTGTATCCACCACCCTCTACTAGGATGAATGGATCATCTGAGAGTGCTTCAATTGGCACAGCATCAGCATTCGCATATGGATGGTCAACCGGAATGAACGCATTCATGTTGGTATTGTGGATAATGGTCTTATTAAAGCCTTCTCCGTATTCAGCGGTCATGATGGCGAAATCAATTTGGTCGGTTTTCAACCAATCGATGATTGTCCCATAGTCACCCTGGTTTAAAACAAAATTAATTTGTGGATAAAGAGCCTTAAACTCTTTGAAGAGATCTGGCAACCAGTAACAACTAACACTTGTAATTGCTCCGATTTTAACCGTTCCGGCTTGAAGACCATTAATCGCGTTAGCGGTATCGATTAATCCACGGTATTGACGAAGTGCTTGTCTGATGTGTGGATAAAGTTTTTCACCATCAGGTGTTAATTCCACACCCGATCTGGAACGCTTTAGGATGTGCATGTTGAATTCCTTTTCCAGATTGGAAACCATTTGACTCACGGATGATTGTGTATAACCCAGTTGTTCCGCTGCTTTTGTAAAACTCTTATTCTGTAAAACTGCTTCTAGTACAATAAATCGATTCATCTTATATCATCTTTTCTTATGTAAATATTGAATTTATTAATTTTACTTATGTTAATGCTCATTATATAGTTAACAGTACAAATAAACAAGAAAAGGTGTTGATATCTATGCAAATTTTTAAAAAAGATTCGGTTAGCAATTATTTAGAGGCCGATTCACGATTATCCAAGTCTTTGACCACTAAAGACTTAATTGGTTTGGGTATCGGTGCCGTGATTGGTACCGGGATCTTCATCCTTCCTGGACATGAAGCTGCCAGTCATGCTGGTCCAGCCGTTGCGATTGCTTTTTTAATGGCAGCCATCGTTTCTGGATTAGTTGGTATGGCCTACGCTGAATTTTCATCAGCCATGCCAATAGCCGGATCAGCTTACTCATTTGGTTCAGTTGTATACGGTGAAATCGTCGGTTGGATTTTAGGTTGGGTCTTAATCCTTGAATACTTCTTAGCAGTATCTGCAGAAGCAACTGGATTTGCCGCTTACTTTAACAACAATATCTTAGACGCCATCGGAATTCATTTACCAACCGCCCTACAAGCCAGTCCAATGGAAGGTGGCGTGATTAACATCTCAGCCGTCATTATTGTGGTGGTCATTGCAGGAATTCTTCTAATGGGTTCTGAAATGTCTAAACGCGTTGAAAACTTCGCCGTAATCGTCAAAGTCGCCATTATCATTATTTTCATCATCATTGGTGCTTTCTACGTTAAGACAAGTAACTATGTTCCTTTCTACCCTGCTCAATTCCACTCAACTCCATTTGGTATGGGTGGTATCTTCACAGCTGCCGCAACTGTCTTCTTTGCTTTCATCGGTTTTGATGCATTAGCTTCTAACTCCGCCGAAACCATCGACCCAGGAAAAAACGTTATCAAGGGAATTATCGGAACTGTGGTTTTCGCCGTGGTTCTATATGTTGCATTTTCAATGGTACTTACTGGAATCGTTAACTATAAAGAGCTAAACGTTGATGATCCCGCCGCTTATGCTCTTCAAATCATTCATTTGTCAGCGTTCAACAAGCTAATTACTATCGGTGCTTTGTTTGGAATCTTTACCGCCATGGTAACCATGTTTATCGGTGGTTCTCGCTTAGTGTACGCACTTGGTAGAGACGGCCTTCTACCTAAGTTCATTGGTCGTGTTAACTCCAAGCATTCAGTACCAAAGAATGCGATTATCATCGCAACCATCGTTCAAGCTGTCTTTGCTGGTTTGGTTCCATTGACTCAACTAGCATCATTGATTAACGCTGGTACATTGATTGCTTTCGCATTTATCTCATTTGGTATTATCAAACTTCGTCGTAGAAAAGATATTAAAAACACAGGATTTAAGATGCCCTGGTACCCATTCCTACCAATCGTCGCCGGAGTATTCAGCATCTTCTTTATTATCATGCTTCCAAACATTACCAAGATTTCCGTTGGTATCTGGGTCGTGATTGGATTTATCTTCTACTTCGTTTATGGAGTTCACCATTCAAAACTACAAAAACAAGACTAAACAAAAAAGCCCTGGATCAACTCCAGCGGCTTTTTTATTTATCGTTATAAATAAATGAATTATCCGGAATTCGGATTAGAGTATAACTCTTGAACTGACGTCCTGCATGCAATCCAATTCCATTCCAAAAACTGTCTTTATACGTAACGGTTACGTCGGCAACCCACGCTCTTTGGTATTTCTTGTCTAGCGTCTTAGCTTCGTCATCGCTCCATCTAACCGCTGACTTTTGAACATTAATTTCGCTATTAGTACCAACCAGCACACTTGATGCTGAACTGGAAACTGATAGACGTTGTCCATTAACCAAATATGAGTAAGACTGATTCAAAGATGAATTATTCCCACTTTTGACCTTCACATAGTAAGAGCTGTTACCATTGGTATCCAAAATTAATGGCTTGAAGTCACGCGTAGTGACAACATTTGATCCATCAACGTTTGGATAGAATGTCTCAAAAGACATAAATCCAATCCCAGCAAATAACACGACGATTTGAACAACCGTCTTTAAATGGTGAGTTAATGAAAAGTCGTAGTGCCCATTTATGATTAGCCTACTTCTTCTTACCCCGATGTTATGAATAATAAAAATTGCATAAATAACCAAAATTATCCAAAGAAGTAGGCCAACTATATTCCAGGCCGATTCCATAAATCTTCTCCTTTATACTAGTAATCAAAGATACTTTACTATTCTACACTATTTTGGAAAAAATACAAAATTCTTATACTAACTATTATTATTTCAAGGCTGAATCGTTCTTATTCACCAATTTAATCAACTCGGCGGTGTCAGAAAATTCTGCGTAATCATTGACGACCACGGTAATAATTCTATCCTTACCTGGTTGTTGAGCGGTCGCCACTAAGCACAGACCGGCTGCAACTGTGTATCCGGTCTTTAATCCATCAACGTGAAAACTAGCATCGTAGAATGGACGACCTGGTAATAAACTATTTTCATTAAATAACGTTTGACCGTCGACAACTTCGGTCACCTTCTTGGCATCATCGATGACCTTTGGATAAATTGATATCACGTGATCAGCAATGATAGCGATACTTTTAGCGGAGATCATGTTAGCGTCATCTTTGCCACCAACTTGAGCGTAGCCAAATTTGGATAAATCACTATTTTCTAGTCCGGATGATGACACAAATGTTGCATCTAAGTGCCATGCTTTGGCTTGTTTATTCATCATCTTGATGAATTTAACGTTTGATCCAGCTACCCATTGACCTAACGCAATCGCTGAATTATTTGATGATTGCACCAAGGCTGCTTCATATAAATCACGCACGGTGTATTTATGACCGTCCTTAAACTTAAAGCCACCTAACTCTAAGTCGGAACCTAACTTCTTTAATCCCTTGTTACTAGTATCTACAACTTGGTTCCAGCCGTGGGTCTTTTCGGCCTTTTGAATTGTTAGATATAAAGTCATTAATTTAGCTAGTGATGCCACCTTAATCTTTTTATCCCCATTTTGAGAATAGACAAACTTATTCTTAGTAGAATCAAGTGCCACGGCAGCGCTAGCGTTCTTCACTTTATCCTGTGAAAACCTTAATAATTCGGTCTTATAGTTTTGTGAATCTTGTTGGTAGTTTGGTTGGTAACCTTGATTTTTAGTTGTTAATTTTGTGTATTCTTCGCGAATAAATGAAAAGGGATTACTAAATTGTTCATATGCCCCCAATCCTATCGCCGCGACGAAAATTATTGTTAGTCTTTTCACTGATTTTTTCATTCATACTTACTTCCATTATCATAATTTCACTATCTAAAGTTACCACTAAATGACTGATACGACAAGGGTTTCAGCTGTTTAAATTTATTAATAAAAATATAAACATTGCATTTAATTTTAATAAATAGTATAGTTGATTTAAATTGATAGTTAATGTTTGGGGTGCCGGAATTCGGCTGAGATTCATACCCATAGTACCTGATTCAGGATAATCCCTGCGAAGGAAAACAACCCTTTTATTTTTAATGCTTTACAAATTATAAAAATAAATTGGACTCCAAACACGTGTTGTTTGGGGTCCTTTTTTTCTGGAGGAAACTATGAAAAACACATGGTCACTTAGAAACATCATTTTACTTACATTAATCTCAATTATCTGTGGAATCATCTTTTTTGCCACAGGTTTCTTATACAACGCTGTAAGTCTTGCTCTTACACCTTACGGTCTAGCACCGCTTGCTAACGATTTACTACTTGGTCTTTGGGTAATGGCAGCTCCACTTGCTGGATTTATCTTCAAACGTCCAGGTGCTCCATTACTAGCAGAAGTGATTGGTGCAATTGTTGAAATGTTCTTAGGTGGACAATGGGGTGTTGAAACAGTTATTACCGGTATCGAACAAGGCATCGCAACTGAATTAGGTTTCGTTGCTACTAAGTACAAACACTTTGATTGGTTAGGTGTAATTGCTACTACTATCACAACTACTGTCATTACATTTATCTATGACTGGTTCAAGAATGGATACAATGCATATGCTACCCACTTACTAATCATCATGTTCATCGTGAGATTCATTTCTATCTTCATCTTTGGTGGTGTGCTATCAAAACTAATCGCCAACATGTTGGAAAAGAGTCACGTTATCAAATAATAGGAGTGTCAATTTTTGAATAACTTATCAATTAACAGTTTGACATACCAATATACTGGTACTTCGAAGCCGACTTTTAAAGGGGTTAGTCTGGCTTTCGAATCAAATCAAATGTCATTGATTTACAGTCCTTCTGGGTCTGGAAAATCAACGCTTTTGAAAACAATCGCAGGATTTTATCCACAATATAACGACGGTACCATCGACGGCGTTATCAATTTTAACAATCAAGATATTTCTAAATTTTCGGAATGGAAATTACGTAAGACCATTTCCATGATGTTCCAAGATCCAATGCAACAGTTTTGTATGGCAACCGTGGAAGACGAATTCATCTTTACATTGGAAAACCAACAAGTTGCTCCCGAGAAGATGGACCCAATCATTGAAGACGCCCTTTCTTTCACTCATACCAGTGATTTAAGGAATCGTGAATTCAAGACCCTTTCCGGTGGTGAAAAACAAAAGGTTGCACTAAGTATCATCGTAGCAATTAACGCTCCTGTTATTCTATTGGATGAACCATTTGCTAATGTCGATATCAAATCACGCCTGGAACTGATTAGTCTAATGAGCCAGCTAAAGAAATCAGGCAAGATTGTCATCGGTATCGATCACGATCTAACGGGCTACGAAAATCAAATTGACCAGCTAATTGGTTTTGATGAAGACAATTTAACATTTAAACCTTTAAATGAAGCGGCAGTCAAAGAATTATTTAATCAATTCAATGACTCCACAAATCGTCAGATTTCAAACGAGGTTGTTGGAGAACCCATCGTCAGCTGTGTCGATTTATCAATCGCTAATTACGATATGCAATTAATTAATCACTTAGACTTAGACTTTATTAAGGCCAAGACGACCTTAATTACTGGTCCTAACGGCTGTGGTAAATCAAGTCTGTTCAAAACATTTATCAAGCAACATGATTTTGATGGTGAAATTAACTTTGACCACAAATCAATTCGCAAAATCCGTTTGAACAAATACTTACAAAGTGTTGGCATGATTTTCCAAGAATCAACCAAGCAATTCATTAAAATCACCGTTGAGGAAGAACTAGAACTATCCAAGAAGAATGCATTTAACCATTGGTTGGACGACCAACAAATCGCAGAATACACTCAAAGACTTGGTCTAGACGAGCTATCCGATCGCGTCATTTATTCCTTAAGTGATGGACAAAAGAAACGACTACAAATCCTAAGCATGGTCATGATGGGACACTCATTTCTTCTTTTAGATGAACCTTTTAATGGTATTAACATTGAATACGTTGCCGTGGTCGTTGACTTATTGAATCACGCAAAGGCAAATGGGCAAACTCAATTATTAATTTCTCATCAAACCCATGGTCTAGATGACTTAGTTGATTACCATTTAGCATTCGATGATCACAAACTAACTTATCAGGAGGTCTTTTAATGAATCCCGTATTAAAGCTACTGATGATGTTAGTGATTGCCCTGGAAATCTCATTTACAACATCAGTTAGACTAAACATCGTTATCTTTGTCGTTAGTCTAATCTATCTAATCTTCTTTTCTTCAATCAAGCGAATTTTATACTTATTATTCGTTACCCTAATCCCCGCAACTGGAATTTTCTTTGCACAAAAGATTAACGGTGACTACCAATACGGTATCTTATTGGTGACTCGTCTATACGCCTTCGTCACCCTTGGTGGTACCTACACATGTAAGACAACCATCCAAGATCTGGCCGGTAGTCTGGAACAGAACTTTAATGTTCCCAGCAAGTTTGCCTACGGAGTCATGGGCGCATTTAACTTGATTGATACAATTAAACAAGAAATTGCAGACATCAAGTTAGCTGCCAAAATGCGAAACATTCACTTATCGTATCTTTCACCCACTCTTTACTTCAAGTCAATCCTAGCTGCCATGAACTGGTCCACCCTACTTGCTCAAGGAATGAATTCACATTTATTCGTTGAAGGTAATAAAAGAACCCACTTCAAGAAAATCACAATTAAACTATCTGACTACCTAATCTTGTTTACTGTGATTATTGCTGTCCAAATTATTTTAATTTTTTAGCCTTTATTTTTCTACTTATACTAAAATAAGTTATAATGTAATTGTCGGATGGATTTTGTTAGGAGGGTTCTTATGAATCGTAAGTTGAATAAGATTGCTGAAGAAATTGTTACTTATCAAAAAAATAATGATATGCCAGATACATTATTGGCTTATAACCTACATTTTAGTGTAGAGGAATTGCATGACATTAAGAGCATGCGCAGATCCCCAAATCAAGATGAAGTAGATATTATCAAACAAAAATTAGGCTAAGCAAAAAGGAACCCGAAATATCGGGTTCCTTTTTTATTTACATATCGCCTTTTCTTCTTAGGCGTTGTTCATCCAAATAGGCATAGATGTATTCAAAGCCAACTTCGACGATGTCATTTAACGGAATCTTTTGACCGTAAATGAAGAAGTTTACCGTTTCATCCAATAAACTAAACTTCATTGATTCCGGACCAATCTTTTCTGGGTAACCCAAAAAGTTACTACCAGACTTTAATTGAAGACGAATCAATTGGCGCTTGTTCATGGATTGAGTCAAAATGGCATTTAGATTATCCTCGGTACTATCGAATTCACGTGAATCGTTTAACACCGGTTGTGATGCATTATGATCAGCAATGTTTTGGTCCTTCATTAGTTGAACCAATTCAAGGTAATCGTTGCCAACTGTGACGCGTTGAATGCCATTCATTCTGATGAAGACATATCCACCAAATTGCCCGGACATGTCGACAACCTTTAGGATAGCTCCACTGTCGTTTAACATGATGACTTCACCAACGTAGAAGAAGTGATCATTGTATCGACAACGAACTTCAACTAGGTTGTGATGATGAAATGAATCATTTAATAAATCGATAATATTATTGATTGATTCGGCAGTCTTGGCAATGTTTTGTTCTTTAACCTTGCCAATCACCTTACTCATGACACTTAGTTCACGTCCCTGGAATTCAATAATCATACTTTGATTAAAGCCCATGGTAACCAATTCGTTTTGCATGAAGTCGAACTTGTTAATGCGCAAAAACTTAAAAGAATCGTTGCTGATTTTTTTAACCATCCCTGTGTAAAAACGTTCCGCTTCATTGTCATGAATTAAGATAACTTCTTGGTTTAAGTATGCTTGGATTAAAATTTGTGGGAACAAGTTGTTGTTAGTATCAAAATGTAATTCGCTGGGTTTGGATTCCATTAATCCTTCTTCCTTTGCGATTTGCATCTTTTCTTTGATACTATCCAAGTCTTCACTTTGGCGTTCAACACTTTCGATGATGGCAGTCTTCATCGAAACGTATCCATCGGCTAAACCACTTGATTCATATGTGGCAATGATGACTTCATCGTCGTTATAATTTTGAATATAGCCAGTGTAGAAAATATCTCCTGTATTTAGGTAGATATTAACCAACTGTTCCTTGTTCATTGCTGCATTCAAATCTGCAATGATAGAGTTCATAAACATCCCTCACTCTATGATATTGCGTTACTCATAAATCTAGCTAGTTCTTCACCAGACTTGTGCGCACTTAACGCAATAATTAGTTTAATACGTGCTTTTTGACCGTTTAGACCGTGACAGAATTCTAAGCCCATTTCTTCTAGTTGAATCCCCCCACCTTCGTAGGCGTAAATGTCTTGGGCAACCCCACTTAGACATCTGGAAACCAAAATGACTGGAATGTTTCTGTCGACTAAACGTTTAACTGAAGCTAGTGTTTCTGGAGGTAGGTTACCAGCACCTAGTCCTTCAATTACTAATCCGTTAGTTTGATCGTTATCTAAGGCGTCAAACAAGGTGCCGTCCATTCCGGCAAAGGCCTTGATTAAGTACACGTGATCGACTAGTGAATCAACGTTAACAACTTCACTTTGGATTAGTTCTTGGTAAAATGTTGGTTCATGCTTGGAAATAATTCCGATTGGGCCAAACGTTGGTGTTCTAAATGTAGCTACGTTAGTAGTGTGGGTCTTAGTAACGTATCTAGCGGTATGAATTTCATCATTCATTGCCACTAAGACACCCTTGTTCTTAGCTTGTGGACTGGCAGCAGTTGCTGCAGCATTCAATAGGTTATATAGACCATCTGAACCAATTTCATTAGATGAACGCATGGCACCAGTTACGACAACTGGAAAATCATTGGCCAATGTTAAATCTAAGAAGTAGGCAGTTTCTTCTAAGGTATCAGTACCGTGGGTAACAACGACACCATCGTATCCCTGTTTTCTAGCTTCTTTAATTCTGTTGGCAATTTCAAGCATTCTATCAGGGGTCATATGAGGAGATGGTAAGTTAAAAATCTCCTCGTTAGTAATATCGATTCCTTGATCTAATAAATTATCTTGTTGATTCGCGATTGGATTTTGTTCGTTTTGAACAACTTCTCCGCTTTCGTCTTGAGACATTGAAATAGTTCCACCGGTGTGAATAGCTAAAATATGCTTCAAGATTATCCCCCCTTGTTTCTATCAAATAGTACTTTCCATTGTACCTTATAATCGTGAAACTGAACAATTATATTAATGATAAGGATTGCTTTTTTCGCAAAATTCGTCTAATATTGAATTACAAAATTAAATCAGTTATTGCCTATATATTTACCATAATAAGGTTGGTAAGTTTCTACCCGAAACCGTAAAGTTCGGACTATAAGCAAAAAGATGAAGGTCTCTTTGCTTTTTCTAGCATTGAGGCTTTTTTATTTTTCTGGGTAATAATTAAATATTAGGAGGAATTTTGTTTGGATAATCATGAAAGCAATTTGCAACAGGTGTCCCAAGTCAAAGCAGCCATTTTAGGTTTCCAACACTTGTTAGCAATGTATTCAGGTGACGTTATCGTTCCATTGCTAATCGGTGCTTTCTTACACTTCAATGCAGCTCAAATGACTTACCTGGTTTCTGCAGATATTTTTATGTGTGGGATTGCCACACTACTACAACTTAAGAAGACCCCAATTACTGGGATTGGTCTTCCCGTTGTATTGGGATGTGCGGTACAAGTTATTACACCACTTGAAACTATCGGTGGTACTCTAGGTGTCGCATATATCTATGGAGCTATTATTTGTTCTGGTTTATTCGTATTCTTAATCTCAGGACTTTTCGCAAAACTACGTAAGTTCTTCCCACCAGTAGTTACTGGTTCACTAATTACCATTATTGGTTTCTCA
This sequence comes from Apilactobacillus zhangqiuensis, assembly GCF_019656215.1. Lineage (GTDB taxonomy): Bacteria > Bacillota > Bacilli > Lactobacillales > Lactobacillaceae > Apilactobacillus > Apilactobacillus zhangqiuensis. The sequence goes on along the minus strand of NZ_BPLK01000002.1, from coordinate 124,626 downwards.
TTGGTACCAGTTGCCGTGCAAAACTTGGGTGGTGGAAATGCTTCAGCTAAGAACTTCGCCGACCCTCACGATTTAATCGTCGGTCTAATCACCATGGCCGTTATTATATTGATTAACATCTTTGGAAAAGGTTTCTTCAGATCAATTTCAGTATTAATTGGAATGGTAGTCGGAACTGTGATTGCATATGCACTTGGCATGATTTCATTTGCTTCAGTTGCACAAGCTAGCTGGTTCCACTTCCCACAACCTTTCTACTTCGGTACACCTCACTTCAGTTGGTCAGCTATTTTAACCATGATTTTAGTATCATTAACTACCATGGTTGAATCAACCGGTGTCTTCTTGGCATTAGCTGATTTAACTGGTCGTAAGTTAAGTGAAAAAGACCTAGCTAATGGTTACCGTGCTGAAGGTATCGCCGCTATGCTTGGTGGTGTCTTCAACACCTTCCCATACTCAACTTTCTCAGAAAACGTGGGTGTGGTTCAACTATCAGGTATTAAGACAAAACGTCCAATCTACTACGCTGGATTATTCCTATTAATCTTAGGTTTACTTCCTAAGGCTGGTGCTGTGGCAACCGTTATCCCAAGTTCAGTACTTGGTGGTGCCATGGTCGTAATGTTTGGTATGGTTGGGGTTCAAGGTATCCGTATTCTACAAAGCGTTGACTTCACCAAGAATGCTAACCTATTAATTGTTGCCCTATCAGTTGGTACTGGTATTGGTGTGACAGTTTACCCACAAATCTTTAGAGCTCTTCCACAGGCTGCTCAAATCATCTTAGACAACGGTATCGTTGTTGGTGGTTTCCTAGCTGTTTTATTAAGTTTCTTATTCAGCTTAACTGGTCAAATTGAATTGGAAGACTAATCAATGTAAAATGATAACCATCATGTATAATATGCATGATGGTTATTTTTTTGGAGGCAATTATGGATAATAACGAAAGATTTTACGAACCTAAAAACTCAAAAGACGCAATGCGTTTTATCGAACGCCTATTCAACTCATACAAAGACTCCCCTTTGACTCAATCTCTTTTGGTCTACCACCAAAAATTGATCAATCAACTAAGGGATAATATCGAACCAGCTGCTAAAAGCGAAGGCATTGAAAGTCGCGTTAAGGCAGCACAAAACATGCAACGCATCATGGGTGACTGGGTGCAAATCAAGATGGCGGGCAAGCCTTACAACGGTCGTATGCATCATTTTGATTTCCAACCAGATTCAGCTCAACAAAAGTTCAAGAGAAACAACATTAAACTTTCAAATAACGGTGGCCACCAATCAAGTCGCCACTAAAAAAAGCCGCTTTTACAAGCGACTTTTTTATTTACTGTTTTTTCTTTTGGCACATAACAAGATGTAGCAAAGAATTCCAGCAACGATAAAGATGAAACCATCAGTAATCGCAACGCTATCAATTCCTCGGTAAAAGGCATTGTGTACAATTGATAACAATGATGAGTTATGCATCTTTTCAGCGATTTCACTACCCGCCAATGGTCCAGCATTTTGGAACACGTGCATGAATGAATCACTCATCTTAGAAGTAACTAAGTGATCGTTGTAGGTATCGGTCAATGCTAAACCTAAAACAACAAGGCCTAGACTAGTTCCGAATTGTTTACCAACGTTTAGTAATCCAGAAGTCATCCCGATTTCCTTTGGTTCAACCGAACTAACGGCAATGTTAGATGAGAGTGGATTAACGAATGCATTGGCTAACCCAAGTGTGACAAATGTAGGAATCAAACCATACCAGTGGTTTTGGTTCCCCAAGAAGATTGGTAAGACAAACATTCCGACACCGGCCAATAATAGCACAAAGCTGATGATTAGACCTGGATTGATTTTGGTAGCAATCTTTCCAGATATTGGTCCAATCACAAGTGAGAACGCACTAATTAGCATTAGTTGAGATCCACTTTGTAGTGCTGAGTAGCCCATATAGTTTTGCGATAGCACGATGATGTAGCTAAATGCCGCGTAGATGGCAATTCCTAATGTTAGGTTGGAAATGGCACTTCCAACAACCTGTCTGTTTTTTAACAAACCAAGATCTAACATTGGACTTGAAAAGTGTTTTTCCCAAACGGCAAAAATGGCGATTAGAATAACACCAGCTGCCAACAAGGCAAATACGTGCATATCGAACCAAGAGTATCCATAGTGGTTTTCTTTTTGAATTAAACCTAAAATAATACAGAACATAAAGGCAAATGATAATAGCATTCCAATAAAATCGATTTTGCCACTATTAAACGTCTTAGAAGTTGGAATATATCTGGCACTCATAAATAGTGCGATTACTCCGATTGGGATGTTCATCCAAAATATGGATTCCCAACTAAAGAAGCTAAGTAGGATTCCCCCGAATAATGGACCAAGTGCGGTGGATAAACCAGCCACACTTCCCCAAACACCGAGTGCTAAACCTCTAGATGGTCCTTCAAAGATGTCGGCAATAATACTCATGGAAAGACTAAGCATTCCGGCACCACCGATTCCTTGAATTCCACGGAAGATGATTAACCAAGTAATACTTGGTGCGACACTACATGCTAGTGAGAAAGCAGAGAATAATACCAAACTGATGATAAAAATGCGTTTTCTCCCTATTAAGTCCCCTAACTTAGAAATCAGGAACAACACAGCCGCAAACATTAATGTATAAGCATTAATGACCCATTGTAACTGGCTAAAACTGCTGTTAAAGCTAGTTTGAATGGTTGGTAGAGCAACGTTTACAACGGTAACGTCTAACAGACCCATGAAGAATCCTAGACAGACGGCAACCAATGCAAACCATTTATTTCGACTTTGCATAACAAGTCTCCTTCGTATAGTATTTCCTTCGCGTCTAGCTAACGCGAACCCACCTATCGATATGCCTATCGATTGTTCCCACCGAGGAACACTATACTGTTTTAACTAATATATCATATTAACGTATTATTATATTTTCGACTAGTAAAAGCTATTTGCTAGCAACTTGGCCCACCTATTTGTATAATAATCTTCTATTAAAGTATAGGTGGTGGATTGATGAAGTACGACAAATATTTGGATGATTTAGAATACGAAGATGCCGATACAGTCTTAGGTAGTGTCATGAGTGCTGCGGGCTTTCCTAAGATTGACAACATCGAGGACGCCTGTGACGTTGCCTACTTATCAGGGGATGCGTCCGATCGTAAAATCATTGAGCAGCATCAACCCATGTTTTATAACACCTTAGACCATCGTCTGGTCAACAAACAAGACGTGATTAATGTAATCGAGTACCTCAAACAAAATAAAAAGTGAAACCAAAAAATGATTTCACTTTTTATCTGATATGGTTTTAATTTTATTTCAATAAGTGATAATGTATCATTTGTAGACAGCTAAAGGAGGGATGGAAATGAAACTATTATTAGGTGAATTTATCGGAACCTACATAATGTTATCTTTGGGGTTAGTGACCAGTGTTATCATTAACTACTTCTTATTTCCCAAAGGTCAAAATCGTTTTATTACCGGATTTTACTGGGGCGTTAGTATCCTGCTTCCATCCCTTCTAACGACTTTCTTCTTTGGGACCGCCGAATACAATCCGGTCGTTTCACTCACCCTAGCAGTTAACCACCAAATTCACTGGTGGCTAATGATTGGTGAAGTGATTACCCAAATTCTCGGTGCTTGGCTAGCATCCCTAACCGTTAAGGTCGTGTGGTCAAAATGGTTGGCTAGCCTTCCTTTGAACTTGAACTTCTATGCAACCGTCCCTCGTGACGTCAACAATTGGAAGCGTAACTTCAAGTGGGAAATCATCGGGACCTTCTTGATTATCGTTAATACAGAAATGCAAAATGACATCAATGCCCAATGGTGGATCAAGACCTTATTCTCATCATTACTAATGATGATTATCATAAGTATCGTTGCTCCAATCACTGGGGCCGCATTCAACCCAACTCGTGATTTGGTTCCTCGTTTCTTCTTTTCTAGAACTTACGACAAACGCCTATCACAATGGAGATATGCGGTGGTCCCTTTCTTAGGACCTATCATTGGTGCCATTTTAGGAATTATCTTTTCAGTTATCTTTAGTCATCTTCTCTACAAGTCATGATGGCAAATGCATTTTCACCGGTATGAACCGCAACAATTGATGAAGTATATTGAACTAATACGTTAACGTTTGGGAATTGTTCTTCCAGACGTTTTTTTAATGCCATCGCAAATTCGTCGCTACCGGTGTAACTGATACCGATAAATTTGTATTTGGTGTTGGCGTTTGTTTCGAAGAATTGGTCTAGCCACTTGGCAATGGTCTTCTTACCACGACCCTTTAGTTGTAACTTTAGGTCATCCGGTAGTAGTTGGAAAACAACGTGTAAATTCATCATCTTTGAGATGATACCAGTTGCCTTGCTGATACGACCACCCTTTACTAGGTTTTCAAGTGTACTTACACCGATGTATAGTTCAGAGTTTTCAATGTCACGGTTAACGTGGTCGATGATTTGATCACGGGTGTAGTCACCTGATTGAGCCATCTTAGCTGCTTCAACGACTAGAAATCCTAAACTTTGGTCGATGTAGTGAGTGTTAACCACTTTAACGTCACCGTCAGCAATTTCACTTGCTTGGGTAGATGCGTGAACAGTACCACTCAATAAATCGGTCATGTGTAATGATAAGACGGTGTCGCCATCCTTGGTTAGTTCATTGTATACTTCAACGAATTGACCGATTGAAGGTTGACTGGTAGTAGGAAAGTCACCCTTTGGATTATCTTTGATGTATTGAATTAATTTTTGACCATTCATATCAACACCATCTTGGTAAGCGTCGTTACCAATGTTGACGTTCAATGGAATTACTTTAATGTCTAATTTGTTAACAGTTTCTTCTGGAATTAGAGCTGTTGAATCCGTCACAATTTTAATCATGTTATATCTCCTCGAATTCTTATTCTACCTATATAATAACGGTATTTAGAATATTTTTCAGTAATTATTTATTTAAATTTAGATTTATTCAAAGAAATAAAAAAAGCCACCGTATATCCGGTAGCTTTTCATGACTATTTTTCATCAATTGCGGCTTGAATCTTACCTAATAGTAAACGACAGATTGGGCCAACAATCACTAATTGTAATGGTAATGCTAAGCATAGGTTTAAGATCCATGCACGACCATACATTGCCCATGTGATGTTTTCAAAACCAAAAGTAACGACGATACCAAATAGTGACATCAAGGTTACCATACCAAGTACCATCATGGTTGAAATGCATAGTGCAATCTTAATTGGTGTTTGTTCCCATTCTGGTTTGAATATATAATTGAAAAAGATAGCTTTAACGATGGGACCAACCAATACTAAATCTAAGATGGCGGCAACTACCAATGCAAGTGGGTATCCCACTAGTACTTCGACGATAAAACCGGCATGAATTCCGCTAGCCATCGCGATGTTATATGCTTCCATCACGATAACCATAAGTCCGGCCATCATCCCAGTAAACATTAATTCTTCTTTAAATCCTCTAGGCATAAATATACCCCTTTCTTTTATCTCTATAATTTAGCCTAGCATATTAAAATTTTTTTCATAAGTTACAATTCTGTTACAAATTACATATCAATTTTAAACGAAAGGAGGAACCATCTTGAATCGAATCGGAATCAGAGACCTAGTCGAGTTTACCCTGAGAAGCGGTGATTTAAATGCCCGTCTAAATAGCTCCAACACCGCCAGAAAGGGCGCCCAAATTCACCGCAAACTCCAAAAGAGTAAGTACATGCACTTTGAGAGTGAATACTATTTAGATACCAAGCTTAAAATTAACGACATCGACTTTCATATTGAAGGCCGTGCCGACGGTGTTTTAATCGACGGTAAGGATGCAGAAATCATTGAGATTAAAACATCTGACGTCGAATTCAAGGACCTACCGGAAAGCATCATGACACTCTACTGGGGCCAAGTAAAGGTCTACGCCTACTTATTGATGCAAAAATTCGAGGAATTAGATGAAGTCAAGATAACTCTCACCTACGTTCAAACCCCAGATGAAGTGATCACCGATAATGAAATCACCGTCAGTCGTGATGAGGCCAAGCAGTTCTTCGACGAACTCATCAGTGAGTACGAAGAATGGTTAAAACTAAGAACCGACATCATCAAGGAACGTAATAAAACCGCCAATAAGATGGCATTTCCATTCAAAGAATTCCGTCATGGTCAACGCAACTTTTCTGCCGTCGTCTACAAGACCATTGCCAATCACAAGCACTTGTTTGCCCAAGCACCAACTGGAACCGGGAAGACTATTTCGACCCTCTTCCCCGCTGTTAAGTCGATGGGCCAAGAACTAGCCAACCGCATTTTCTACCTAACGGCTAAACAAAGTACGCGTATCGTTGCCAAGGAAGCGATGGACTTGATGATGGATAAAGGACTAAAGGCCAAAACTATCACATTGACCGCCAAGGAAAAGATTACCTTTGATGCCGAAAAAGACTTAAAGCCCGAAGATAATCCTTACATGATTGGTTACTACGACCGTTTGAAACCTGCCATCAAGGATGTATTAGAACACGTCGATCAAATCGATTTTGACGTCATCCAACAATACGCTGAACAATACAAGATTGACCCGTTTGAATTCTCACTCGACCTAAGTCAATTCTGCGACGTCATCATCTGCGACTACAATTACCTATTCGATCCACAAGTACACCTCCAACGTTTCTTCACAGTTGAAGATTCAGATAACATCTTCTTAATTGATGAAGCCCATAACCTGGTCAACCGTTCCCGCGATATGTACTCAGCGGCAATTTCTAACAAGTCGTTACCCGATTTAATCAAGGCAACAAAAGATAGCGAGGACAACGAGAGATTGCATAAGGCGCTGAAATCATTTCGCCGTTCATACTCCTTAAACGTCAAGCCACTGACCGAAAGTGAGGAGGAATACATCCACTTGGACAATCCACCAAGTGCATTCGTGAAACAACTTAACAAGCTCTGTGATGTCATCTCCGATTGGTTGGGAAAGGACGAAAAGGATGGAGAATTAAACGACGAAATTGTCGATTACTACTTCACCCTCCTTAGTTTCCAACGTATCGCTGAATTATACGATGACACGTTTAAAACCAGAATGTTCTATGACCGTGATCAAAACGTCATCATCAAACTCTTCTGTATGGACCCCAGCCCATTTATCGGTGAATCATTGAAACTCGGTGGTAGTGCCGTTTTGTTTTCAGCAACGCTATCACCAATGGACTACTATCAAAGAGTCTTGGGCGATGAAGAAGACAGCTTAGTTTATGAAATCGATTCGCCGTTTAATCCGCAAAATCAACAGGTGATTATTACTAACTACATTCAAACCACCTACGCTAAAAGAAAGAATAGTATCCAACCAATCGTTGATACTATTGATGCAATGATTAACACTAAGAACGGACACTACCTAATTTTTCTACCTTCGGGGAAATATTTAAACGATGTCGTCGAAGCATTTGAGAAACAGAATCCAACCATCGATGTCTTAGTTCAGGAAAGTGAAATGAGTCCAGAAGAGCGTCAATCGTTCATAGATACTTTTAAACGCGATGACGACGATACGCTCATTGGATTTGCCCTACTCGGTGGCATCTTCTGTGAGGGAATCGACCTTAAGGGAAGTCACTTGATTGGTGTCGGAATTGTGTCGGTTGGTCTACCCGGTTTGAATCCAGAAAACGATTTAATCAAGTACTTCTTTGATGCCGAAAATGGTCATGGGTTTGACTTTGCCTATCAACTACCAGGATTAAACAACGTCTTTCAGGCAGCTGGTCGTTTGATTCGAACCAACCAAGATGTTGGAAATGTTGTGCTAATGGATCAACGATTCAAGCAAAATCGCTATCAGCAACTATTCCCACGTAATTGGTATCAAGGACAACTATCGACTTCGTATAACATCAATCAAACTAAACAAAAATTAAATCACTTTTGGCAACAACACTAAAAAAAGACTTACGGAAAATCCGTAAGTCTTTTTTTAATTAATTATTTTTCGCGAGCGACACAGACACCTTCTGGAACATGAACATCCTTTTGAACAACGGTTAACTTACCGCTGTTAGTATCACGTTCGTATAAAGTAGCATCGTTAGTATTTTGGTTAACCACGACCATGAACTTTTCATCGCTACTGAAGTTAAAGTCACGTGGGAAGTCACCTTCAGTGCTTGCTAATTGGATTAACTTAACTTTAGCATTGTCATTAACTTCAAAGACCGCAATACTGTTGTTTCCACGGTTTGAAACGTAGACAAATTTGCCATCACTTGATAGACGAATTGCAGCTGCACCATTGTGTTCAGTCCAATCATCAGGAATAGTTGCCACGATGTGATCCAAGTGGAAACTACCATCATTTTGGTCATAGTTAACAACGGCTAGCTTGCTGCTTAATTCACCAACGATGAATGCAACGTGTTTTTGTTCGTCGAAGACAACGTGACGAGGACCAAAACCCGCTTCCATCTTTAATGTAGAAACTTCAGATAAGTCTCCATCATCAGCAATGTCATATACGTAAACCATGTCTTGGCCTAAATCAACGACAACCAAACGGCCATCTGGAGTTAAGTCGGCATAGTGAGGATGCGCACCACTTTGTTGTTCAGGACGTGGGCCAACTTTTCCTTCATGAACGACTTTGTTTAGGTAAGTTAATGAACCGTCTTCTTCAATCTTGTATACCATTACTTCCCCTGTATGGTAGTTAGCAGTGTAGACAAATTGACGACCTTCATCAACAGTAATGTATGCAGGGTTAGTGTCTTCATTTAAACAAACATTGATTTCCTTAGCAGGACGAGTTGAGTTATCTAGTGATAATGCACCACCCTTACCGTTGTCACCCTTATCGATGGCGTATAAACGGTTAGCTTTTGAAACGGCTACATATGTTGGGTTACCTGCTTTGGCAACCAATTGTAAGTTTTGTAATTCCTTTTTATTTTCATCTAATTCGATTTCATAGATTCCTTCACTTGTATCTCTAGTGTAAGTACCAATTAAGAATTTTTCAGTCATAATTAAATCTCACTTTCGCTTCAAATTTAATATCTCCCCTCTATTATTGCATATTTTGCCAATAATGCTAAACAGTTAATTCAAAAATTTATCCTTGAAAAATTTTATAATGTATCTATAATTAAAAATACATAATAATATATTAGGTTTTGATGAGAAAAGTACATAATGGATGATTGCAAAGAGAGTTCATGGTTGGTGGAAATGAACGTTTCAAAGTTATCGAAAATGGTCTCTGAACCTTCGGGAGTGAATAATTTAGCTTCCGACATTTGTGTATGTTACAACACGAAGGAATCAACAGGTTCTGGATAAGATAGTTAATGATATCAATGTATCATTTTAGCTATAAAACTAAGGTGGTACCGCGAAGCATTCGCCCTTTTGTAAGGGACGGATGCTTTTTTTATTTCTAAGGAGGTTTATTTATGAGTTCACATCAGTTTTCAAAAAATTTAAAGGCCAGAAATCTAATCACCATGTCACTTGGTGGTGTAATTGGTACTGGTATCTTCATGAGTACAGGATATTCAATCCAAACGGCTGGCCCAATCGGGACAATTTTAGCTTACGTAATTGGTTCAATTCTGGTCTGTATGGTAATGGCGTGTCTGGGTGAACTATCTGTTCACGATCCAAATACCGGTGCATTTCATACATACGCAAGTAAATACATAAATCCCGGAGTTGGTTTTATTACCGCCTGGATGTATTGGCTAACTTGGACAATTGCGTTGGGTTCCGAATTCATCGCCCTTTCCACCATTGGTCAACAATACTTTCCAAGCATCCCCGTTTGGGGCTTCAGTTTAATCTTCACCGTCATCATTTTATTGCTAAACATCATCAACATGAACCTATTTTCTTCGAGTGAATTCTGGATGTCATTGATTAAGGTATTAGCCTTGGCCGTTTTCTTAGGACTGGGTATCTTAATCATCTTTAAGATCATCCCAATTCATCACACCCAGTTCAAACCATTCTTCGGTCAACTAACCGCTAATGGTATCTTCCCCAATGGTCTAATTCCAGTCATTTCAATCGTGCTATCAGCTAACTTCGCCTTCTCAGGTGCTGAAATGATTGCTGTCGGGGCTGGTGAAAGTCAAAACCCAGAAAAGACCGTCCCACAATCAATCAAACATACTCTAATCATTTTGGTAATTTTATTCATCGGTACCATCGTGGCGTTGGGTTCAATTTTGCCACAAAATGATTCATCACTGGCACAAAGTCCTTTCGTTACTATCTTATCTAACATCAATATTCCATATGCATCAGACATCATGAACCTAATCCTATTTATCACCATCTTCTCGGGTGCTAATTCAGGAGTATATGCTGCTTCAAGAATGCTTTGGTCACTTGCCGACAAGAACACCCTACCAAAAGGACTAGCCAAGTTATCCAAGAACGGCATTCCCGTTTATGGTCTAATCCTAACCATCGCTGGAGGATTATTGGCACTATTCTCTAGTATCTACGCACCCAACACCGTTTACCTAGCGTTGACCGCGATTTCAGCGTTTGCCGTCGTCTTCGTCTGGTTGGTAATTGGTTGGGCGCACTTCAACTTCAGACGCCATTTTATCAAGGTTGGCCACTCCACTAGCGAGTTGAAATACAAGGCTACACTATTTCCACTCCTACCAATTTTAGTCATCATCATCTGTTTGCTTTCATTGGTCGGAATCGCGTTTGACCCTAACCAACGTATCGCCATCATCATCGGAGTGCCATTTGCCATCATCTGTTATGTATGGCACGCACTAGTATATAGAAAGAAGGATCATCATGAATAAAGTAATTAACTGGATTAATCAACGAGACCACATCTTAATCGACAGCTCAATGTCTACCGGTTTGGAAGAACGTGGATTAAAACTAAACTCAAACCTATGGACTGCAGCCGCTCTTGAATCACACGAGAACCTAATCGTCGACGTCCACAAAAAGTACTTCGACGCTGGTTCATCAATGACTACCACCAACACCTACCAAGCCAGTGTGCCTGGTTTAATTAAAGCCGGCTACAGTGAAGAACAAGCTATCGCGTTAATTAAAAAAGCCGTTGAACTAGCCACCCGTGGACGCAATGAATCGACTAACCCTGACCCCAAGTGGCTATTGGGTGGTGTTGGACCTTACGGTGCCTTTCTTGCTAACGGTTCCGAATACACCGGTGACTACTCATTGACAGATGAAGAATACGTTGCCTTTCACGAGGGTCGTATCAAGGCGATGGTCGAAGCCGGCATCGATGTGTTAATCTTAGAAACATTCCCTAACGTCAAAGAACTAAAGGCAATCACCGAGTACACCAAGCAATTCGATGTTCCGGTGATTGTAGCGGCGTCGTTGAGGGATGAATCACACCTAGCTGATGGCAGTTCACTAATCGAGGTGGCATCATTTTTAGAATCACAAGAACACGTCATCGCTTATGGTATAAACTGTACCAAACCACAACTAGTTTCCCCTGCATTAAAGGTATTAAAGCAAAGTCACCCTGCACACAAACCATTCATTGCCTTTCCTAATTCTGGCGCAACCTACAATCCAGAAATCAAAGAATGGAATCATGACGATTTATCATTTGAAGAATTCGATGCATTAATTAATGAATGGTTTGATCTAGACCTTAAGTTTGTCGGTGGTTGTTGTTGCATGACAGAGGCACAAGAACAACACATTCACGACAAGTTTTTTTAAGTAATAAAAGCACCTGATTCCTTTCAAAAATATTTTTTCTCTACTATAATAAAGTCTAGAAAAATTAAGGAGACTTATTATGCGTAGTTTTGAAGGATTAAGACCAATCATCACTGAACATTTTTACATGGATTGGTTAACAGAATTTAAGCTTCAATCAGTCATCGATTTTCAAAAACAACAAGATGAAAAAGCTGATATTATGAGCACTTCCAATTTCATCAATGCAATCATGAATGACATCATGAGCCAAAAAGGATTACTATGGGGTGTCATGGATAAGAACACCAAGCATTTCATCGGTGTCGCTGGTATCTCTAACCTACAAAGCGAATCGCCCATTGTTTACGTCAATGTTTTAAACATTTCTGATGATGCCGAACTGGAATTAATTAGACGAATTGTTCAATTCAAGCATCAATACTGGCCAGAAAAATCGGACCAATTTAACATTTCACCTCTAAACGATAAAATCAAGAGCGCAATTGACGCTTTATAGTTGATTTTATTTGATTTATTAACTTTTTAACCTTATTATTAGGATAGAATAGTTATAAAGTAATAATCAAAGGAGGTAGAGTGTTTGTCTAACGAAATGTATGAAAAGGCATTGGAAACCTTGCGCAGTAACAATGTAAGAATTACGCCTCAAAGGCAGATTATATTAAAGTATTTAATTAATCATGATAACCATCCTTCTGTAGATACTATCTACGAAGCTTTGAAGCAAGAATTTTCTAACCTAAGTATTGCAACCATTTATAACACGTTACAATTATTCGAAAAGTTAGATATCATCATTGCACTACCTGCTGAAGACGGTGGAATTAGATACGATTTCTTTGGTTCTCCTCACTTCCACGCTATTTGTGATAATTGCGGTGAAATCGAAGATATTGACTTCCCTAACTACAAGCAATTAAAGCAAGAATTAGCCAAGGAAGCGATGGATCAAGCCGGTTTTCAAACCAATAAGATTCATATCGAAGTCTTTGGTTTGTGCAAGAATTGCCGCGAAAAATTAGCTAAAGAAGATAATCAATAACAACAAAAAAGAGCTACATTCAAATTGAATGTAGCTCTTTTTATTTACCCTTTAACCATGGTAGTAGTTTTCAGGGACACGAACTAAATCACGCTTTACTAATTCTTCGGCGTTTTGAACAGTGTTCCAAGCAGCACCCTTTAACAAGTTATCCGCTACCACCCACATGTTAAAGCATCCAGGATTTTCTTGGTCTGCACGAATACGACCAACGAAAGTTGAACGCTTGCCTTCTGCGGTAATTGGTTGTGGATATACTTGATGATCTGGGTCATCTTGTAGAACTGCACCATCAAATTGATTGATAACGCGTTGAATATCTTCCTTAGTAGCTGACTTGTCTTCTACTTCGAAGTATACGGATTCACCATGAGAGATGGCAACTGGGACACGAACACAGGTAGCGTTAACCTTGATGCCGGTAGCATCCATGTCGTTTAGCATAATCTTCTTAGTTTCATGAACCATCTTCCATTCTTCATGGGTAGAACCATCTTCTTCAAAGACGTCAATTTGTGGTAATAAGTTAAATGCTAAAGGATAGTGCTTCTTGTCACCCTTAGTAGGCAAAATATCAGCGCTCATTTCTTTACCATCTAGGTAATCTTGAGCTTGACCATAAAATTCATTTAATGCTGATTGTCCAGCACCTGAAGCGGCTTGGTAAGTGGATACAACAATTTGGCTTAAACCAAACTTTTCAAAGACAGGTTGTAAGGCAACCACCATTTGAATGGTTGAACAGTTAGGGTTGGCGATAATCCCGCGATGGTTAGCTAATTGATCAACGTTTACTTCTGGAACAACTAGTGGGACATCTGGGTCCATACGGTATGCACTGGTGTTATCGATACATACTGCACCACGCTTTACAGCTTCTGGTAAGAACTTCTTAGAAGTTGAACCACCAGCTGAAGCTAACACGATATCAACTCCTTCAAATGAATCCGGAGTAGTTTCTTCTACTTCGATTTCTTCACCCTTGAATTCAATCTTAGTTCCGGCTGAATGGTTTGAGGCAAGTAATTTCAAATTCTTAACTGGGACGGTGGAGTCCTCTAGTTGTCTTACCATTCTCCTACCAACTGCACCTGTTGCTCCTAAAATCGCTACGTTATACTCTCTCATTTTTACAAACCTCACTTTTTATCTATTTTGAATAGACACCTGTCTTTTATATACATACACTTTATTATTAATATACTTTATTTTTCAGATTTGTCAATTCATTTTTCTAATAATTGGATAAATTTATTTAGTCGATCGAGACCGGCTGTTAGTTTTTTCTCACTAGCTGCGAAGGAAATTCTGATGTAGCCTTCCCCACTCTTACCAAACATGCGACCTGGGATTACTCCTAAGTCGACCTTTTCTGCTAAATCTAAACCAAATTGATAGTCATCTTTACCATAGCTATCATCAATTTTGATGAAGCAGTAAAAAGTAGATGTTGGCATGACGTAGTCGACACCCATTTCATCTAGTCTGTTTGATACTAGGTCTCGACGTTTTTGATAAATTGCCTTAGCTTCATAGGCGTCTTCTTGACCGTTCGTCATGGCTTCTAGTGCTGCGTCTTGAACGTTATCGGCAACACAGGTCACCATGTATGCGTTAATCATTTTGATTCGTTGCATAATTTCGATTGGACCACATATGTATCCAAAACGCCATCCGGTCATTGCATGTGATTTTGATAAACCATTGATGTATAGCACTTGATCTGGAATTTCTCGTGCTAATGAGTAATGGTCGTGGTCAAAAGTCAATTCACCATAAATTTCATCTGAAAGAACCCAGATCGGTGATTTTGCGATGACTTGTCCTAACTGTTTAATCTCTTCTTCGGTGTAAGATACACCGGTTGGATTGTTAGGATCGTTAATTACTAATGCAACAACGCCTTGATGTTGTTTTATGGCATCTTCAAGCAATTTTGGTGTTAATTTAAAGCCAGTTTGACTGGTATCGACATCAACTACGTGGCCTCCCAAAATTTCAATGATTGGTCCATATAATGAAAAGATTGGGGTTGGAATGATGACTTCATCCCCGGGGTTCACGATTGCTTGTAGTGCTGAATAAATTGATTGCGTCGCACCATTAGTAACCACGACTTCTTCGGCGTCGTATTGAAGGTGCCAACGAGTAGATAAGTAATTGGTAATTGCTTGTCTTAATTCGACCTTCCCAGCTTGAGCTGAGTAATGTGAATCGTTGTCGTTAATTCCTTGAATCGCAGCTTGCTTGATATGTTCAGGGGTATCTAAATCAGGTTCCCCTAAAGTTAACTTGAGCAAGTCTTTATTTTGCGAAATCGTGTCGTCGAAGTGACGAATTTTAGATGGTGCGATTCCGTTTAGACGATGGTTATAAGTTCTCAAAAGCTGTGGATTATTTCTTGGCATACAATCACTTCCTACAAAATATTTTCTAAACCATCGACTAGACCGTGTAGTTCAGGAAGCTTTTCTAGTGCTACCCATACTCCTTGCATGAATGATTCACGATCGAATGAATCTTGTCGAATGGTTAATGCTTCACCGGGACCACCGAATAATACTTGTTCGTGGGCCACGTAACCTGGCAAACGAACGGCATGAACGGGAACGCCCTTGTAGTACATCCCTCTGGCTGGTTCGTCTTCTTGGTTGATGTTTTCACCTTGTTTGGTTTCACTCATCATGTCTACTGTATGAATTGCAGTCCCCGATGGTGAATCAGTCTTGTCTTCATGGTGCATTTCGATTACTTCTACGTCTGAGAAGTACTTAGCAGCTTGTTGTGCGAATTGCATTAGTAGCACTGCTGATAACCCAAAGTTAGCAGCGATTAGACCGTTAACATTTTCGCGGTCAGCTAAGCTGATTAGTTCTTGTTTTTGGTCCTCGGATAATCCACTAGTACCGACGATTGGTGAAATGTGGTGATGAATTGCGTATTTGATATTGTCAAAGACAATATTTGGTTGAGTGAAATCAATCCAGACATCGTAGTCACCTTCGATAGCATCTAAACTATTAAAGACATTAACGTCGTCAGATAGGTTGTAATCACTTGGGTTCACATCTGTTTTACTAGTTAGAATCCCTGTGATGTCATAAACTTCTTTGTCCGCTAGTAAGTGGACCACCTTTTGGCCCATTGATCCGGTCGCTCCTGCAAGAAAAATATTCATTAGTTTCTCATCTCCAAACCTAAGTCATGTAGTAATGCGTCTTCTGGTAGTTGCAAGTGACGTGCTAAGTTTCTGCGTTCTTCGTCGTCCAATGGCAAGATTGGTAGACGGCATCCCCCAACCGCAAAGCCTTGTGCGTTTAACACGGCCTTAACTGGTGATGGTGATGGATACATGAATAATGAATTCATACGTGGGGTTAGCCATCTTTGTAGTTCACCGGCATGCCGGTAATCACCAGATTCTAGTGCTTCATACATTTCACGCATTTGAGCGCCATAGATGTGAGCAGCTACTGAGATGATTCCATCAGCTCCAATCGCCTTGGCGAATAGTGATTGAGCATCTTCACCGCTGTAAACGTGGAAACCATCTTCAGTATGGTCTACCAAGTATTCTAGGTCTTCCATTGATGTACATTGCTTTAAACCGATGATGTTTTGATGGTGTGATAGTTCAACCACAGTGTCGTTTGCCATGGTTACACCAGTTCGTCCTGGAATGTTGTAGATGTAGATTGGAAGCGTTGCTTGATCAGCAACTGCGGTAAAGTGAGCAATCATTGAACGTTGATCCGGCTTGTTGTAGTATGGTACGACTACTAACAAGGCATCGATTCCATCAATGGTTTGTACCTGACGGTTAAACTCAATGGTCGCTTCTGTGTTGTTACTACCAGTTCCGGCAATCACGTAGGCGCTATCGCCAACCATGGCACCAAAGTGGGTGTATAGTTCAATCTTTTCTTCTGTGGTTAGTGTTGGTGTTTCTCCTGTAGTTCCACCAATCACAAATCCACGACTGCCATTTTCTAGACAGTGTTGAGTGACTCTTTCTAATGCATCGTAATCAATGTTGCCATTGCCATCAAACGGTGTGATGATGGCGGTCATAATATCAATATTTTGTGTCATTTTAATCGTCTTCTCTCATTTCGAATTCTAAAAATGAACTGATTGCGTTAATTCCCTTTTCAATGCAGCTTTCATCTGGATTGAATGTATCGGTGTGAAGTGCCGATGTGTTACCAACACCCAGCCAAAACATGGTTCCATCAAAATGGTGAAGAATGTATCCGAAGTCTTCTCCAGTCATTGCGGTCATTGTGATTGTGAAATCCACATCTGGATTTGCTTGCATAAAGTTCATAAAACGGTCGGTCAACTTTTGGTTATTGTTAACTGGGTAGTAACCACCTTGGTTGATATCAACCTTAACCTGGCAGTTGAACCCAACTTCAATTCCCTTACATATTTCAATAATTCTGGTCTTAACAGTTTGAATCATTTCTTGGTTCAAACCACGAATAGTTCCTTTGATATCTACCCTACCGGCAATTACGTTTCTAATCGTTCCACCATTGATTTGACCAAAGGTTAATACTGCTCCTTGGATTGGATCAACGTTTCTTGAAACAATGGTTTGTAATTGGGTAATTAGCATTGCTGAGGCCACCACCATGTCGTTTGCTTGGTGTGGGTAAGCAGCGTGGCCACTCTTACCAATCAATGTAATATCGACCTCACTGGTTCCAGCAAATAATGTTGGGTAGCAACAACCGATGGTTCCGGCTGGTAGTTCTGGTGTGTCGTGTAATCCGTAGAATTCGTCGACATTCCAGTCATCTGAAAACAAGTTACTATCAACAGCAGCCTTCGCTCCACTTTCACTTTCTTCGGCTGGTTGGAAGAAAAAAATCAAGTCATCAATTGGTTGGTGTTGCACAAAGTGTTCCAACAATCCGATTGCAACCGTCATGTGGATATCATGTCCACATGCGTGCATCACCGATTCGTGCTTTGATGAAAATTCTAAACCAGTCTTTTCACTAACCGGTAGGGCATCCATATCGCAACGGTACCCAATGGTTTTACTTGAGTTACTTCCTTTAACCTTTACCAAGATTGCAGTTGGTAATTGTTCAGGCGTAAAAACTTCCATATTATCTGTAGCAAATTCGTCGATTAATTCTAATAGGTATTGATGGGTTTGACTTTCGTGCATCGCCAATTCTGGGATTTGATGCAAATGACGTCTCACCGCGATTAAATCTAAGGTCATATCATCACAACTTTCTTAGTGCGTCTTCTAATTGAGTCTTTCCTTTTGTTTGATCATCAATATCTTTAATTTTACGGGCCGGGTTTCCAGCTACTAATGTGTTTGGTTCAACGTCATGTAAAACGATTGATCCGGCAGCAACAACTGCACCTTCACCAACGTGAACACCTTCGATAACAACAGCGTTAGCACCGATTAATACGTTGTCGTCGATGCGAACTGGAGTTGCTGAAGCTGGTTCAATCACACCCGCTAGTACTGCACCTGCACCGATGTGACTGTGCTTACCAACGATGGCACGACCACCCATGACAACTCCCATATCAATCATGGTGTCTTCACCGATTTCACAACCGATGTTGATAACAGCCCCCATCATGATAACGGCACGGTCACCAATTTTAACTTGGTCTCTGATAGTAGCACCTGGTTCGATACGAGCATTAACGTTTTTAATGTCTAATAATGGAACAGCTGAGTTTCTAGCATCGTTTTCCAATTCGTATTCAGTTACTAAGTCTGACTTTAGGATTGGTTCGATGTCTTTCCAGTCTCCAAAGACTGTTGCGCTTTGATCATTACCGAATACTTTTACTGATTCTGGGAAGTCAATTTGTGCAATTCTCCCATTAATATATGCCTTAACTGGTGTCTTCTTTTCTGCGTTTTGAATGTAGCTAATAATTTCTTGAGCGTTTAGTTCTGCCATAATAATTAATCTCCTAATTCTAAGGTATTATCTAGTTCATATAAGTTTTCAAATGATTGACGCTTTGTAACTAATTGCGCCTTGCCCTTTTCAACAAAGACAATTGCTGGCTTTAGGTTCAAGTTGTAGTTGGAAGACATTGAATATCCATAAGCCCCTGTGTCTAAGACAGCAACAACGTCACCGGCCTTTAGACTTGGAACTGATGCGTTCTTGATTAAAACGTCTCCTGATTCGCAATACTTACCAACCAAGCGAACCTCTTCAACAGGTTCTGCACGAGGACTGTTTGCTAATACTACTTCGTATTCAGCGTCGTATAACATTGGTCTGATGTTATCACCCATTCCACCGTCAACTGCAACGTATGGCTTGATGCCATCAACTCTCTTTTGTGATCCAACGGTGTAAAGGGTTAGCCCTGCTGAACCAACAATGCTTCGACCTGGTTCAATCCAGATAGCTGGAATTTGTAGATTGAACTCGCTAGCTTGTTCCTTGATGGTGTTGATAATACTTTCAACAAATTTTTCTGGCGCTAAGTAACCATCGGTTGAAACATATTTGATTCCAAATCCACCACCTAAGTCCAAGACTTCAGTTGTAAAGCCATATTCAATTTTGAACTTGTTGGCTAGTTGCATCATCTTAACAGCCAATGCGTTGAATCCGTCTGGAGATGAAATTTGTGAACCGATATGAGCATGAAAACCTAATACGTGAACTCGTAGGTTCTTATGTAGTAGTTCAAACCCTTCTTCAACCTGACCAGACACAAGATCAAAACCAAACTTGCTATCAACCTGACCGGTTCGAATAAATTCATGAGTATGAGCTGTAATGCCTGGTGTAATTCTCATGATGACGTTGGTAGTTGTGTCTAATTCTTCAACTACTTGATTGATTAGGTCAATTTCATGGAAGTTATCTACCATGATGACGCCAACGTGATTTTGAATTGCTAGTCTTAATTCTTCTAAAGACTTGTTGTTACCGTGGAAACTCATCTTTGCAGCTGGAAAACCAGCGTGTAGTGCAACTGCGATTTCTCCTCCGGAAACAACATCGATATGTCCGCCCTCTTGGTTCACCAATTGATACATCGCTGTATTGGCGAACGCCTTGCTGGCGTATGAGATTTCGTAATCAATATCGTTTTGTTCAAAAATCTTATTGAACTGATGAAATTGATTGCGAATAGATGAAACGTTGTAAACCATCAATGGTGTACCAAATTGATGAGCAAGTTCAATTGCATCGCAACCATCTATCTGCAAATGTCCATCTGCATTAATGTCATTATCTGTAATTTGATTTGTCATAATAAACAGCCTCTCTAATCGAATGATTTTTAGGTCGTTTTAAACTCGACAGATTGAAAACAAAAAAGGTTCTTTTGGATGAGTGGGCACACTATCCAAAAGAACCTTTAAAATTTTTACTAATCAATTTCTAATTTTTAGGATTCAATTGTCGAAAGCGCTCCACAAGACATATTTTCTTGTGACAGTCCGTGCATTCTTAACACACGTCCCAGCAAATGATCTCTGCAAAAAATCATTAACTTCGGCAAGTTCACCTTTCAATAAAGCTCTTAGTCATTGCAGTGACTGACTTTATCTACTATTCTCGCTTGCGACCTCTTCGATTAATGTTAACTATATTCTAATAGTTGGATTACGTCAAGGAATTTTTTTAATAAAATTTTTTAAAGTTTTTTTATTACTATATGAGCAACTTGAATTTCGTTTATTTTTTAAAATGATAACTTGTCTAATTATTTTTTAATGTTAAAATACAAATCAATAATTCAAGATTGCGAGTTGATTTACATGTCAAAGTTAGTAAAATTTGGCGGAAGTTCGCTAGCTAATAGCGAACAATACGCCAAGGTTATAAACATCATTTCAGAAGATGACCAACGTAAAGTCATTGTCGTTTCCGCTCCAGGTAAACGCTTCAGTGATGATGTCAAAATCACAGATTTATTAATTCAATACGCAACCCAAGTAATCGATAAGAAAGATTATCAAACTACACTCGATGAAATCATTGATCGTTATGCAGAAATCGCCAACGCATACAACGTTGACGAAGATGAATTTAACGGAATTAAGGACACATTCACTAATCTAGCCACAAACGATTACAAAAATGACGAATACCTAATGGCCGCTTTCAAGGCTAATGGTGAACGAATGAATGCTAAGTTAATGGCTGCCGTATTAAACAGTCGTGGTATGACAGCTCGTTTCGTCGATCCAAAGGAAGCTGGAATCGTCTTAGACAACATTAATCCGAATGCCGCCAACCTACTCGATGAGACCTATACCAATTTGGAAAACTTCGAATGTTCTGACGATGAAAAATTAGTTTTCCCTGGGTTCTTCGGATACACAAAGCAAGGAAATATCGCTACATTTGCTCGTGGTGGTTCAGACATCACAGGTTCAATTGTTGCTACTGGTTTACATATCGATACATATGAAAACTTTACAGATGTTAGCTCAATTTATGCGATTAACCCACACCTAGTTGATAACCCTTATCCGATTACTAAGATGAGTTATCGTGAAATGCGTGAACTTGCCTATGCTGGCTTCTCAGTCTTTAATGATGAAGCAATCATCCCTGCCATCAACGGCCACGTGACAATTAACGTTAAGAACACCAACCGTCCAGAAGATAAAGGAACATTGATTGTTCCAGAAGACGAAGTAAAGCACTCACACGTCATCACCGGGATCTCAGCCGATGACCGTTTCTCAGCTTTATACCTTCACTCATACCTATTGAACAAACAAATTGGTGCCACATTGACCATTCTTTCAATCTTCAAGAAATACGGAATTTCTTATGAACACATGCCATCAGGTATCGATGACTTGACCATCATCTTTGATAGAAATCAAGCACCTGACGAAACTATTCATGCACTATGTAAGGAAATTTCAGATGCTATTCATCCAGACAAACTGGAATGGATTCACAACTACGCATTGATTATGGTTGTCGGTGAAAACATGGCGGTATCAGTTGGATCAATAAGCCAAATCATCAAGCCGTTAGCTGAAAAGAAAATTCCAATTAACATGATTAACCAAGGTGCTTCGAAGATTTCGATTATGATTGGAATCGACCAAGAATACACAGATGAGGCTGTTGTAAGCATCTACAACCAATTCTTCAAGGAGGATTAATATTATGACAAAGTTACATTATGTACACGGTTCAGAGAACCATTTCTTCTTATTGGATGTTGATGAACTAAGAGATTCATTAGATGATACTCAATTAAGTCATCTTGCCCAAAAGTTAGCACAAAGCGACGTTCTACCTTATTCAGACGGATTACTAGTCGTTGATCACTCATATCAAGCTGAATGTATCGGTCAAATGAAGGTCTTTAACTCTGACGGAAGTGTTGCTTCTATGTGTGGTAACGGTCTTCGTTGCGTTGGTCGTTATTTGGCAGAAAAGTACAATCAAACAGATTTTAAGGTACAAACCATGCAAGCCAATTTAAATGTCCAGGTCTTTGCCAACATTGCAAAGGGCGTTTCATGGGTCGGAGTTCAAATCGCACCAGTTAAATTTGCACCATCAGATTTACCCTATACCAATTTAGATTTTGACCAAATTATTAACGAAAAAATTCCAGTATTTAGTGACCATCTAAAGTTCACTTCAATGGCCGTTCCTAATCCACATTTGATTAGTTTTGTTGAAGATGACGCTGCTTTAGAAGAACCCCTATTTAACTTAGGTACCCGTCTAAATCAACCTAATGACTACTATCCTGACGGAGTAAACGTTAACTTTGCCAAGATTTTAGGCAAGAACAAGATCTTCGTTAGAACATTCGAACGTGGTGTTGGTTTTACCAACGCCTGTGGTACTGGAATGTCTGCTACGTCAATGGCATTTGCCATGAACTATCCTGAATTAGTCGACGTCAACGAACCAATCGATGTCTTTAACCCCGGTGGTAAGGTACAAACTAAGGTACACGTAAAACTAGACAATCGTTGGATTCAACTAATGGGAAATGCGACATTTGTTGGCTACATCGAAGCCGAAGAAGTCGATTTATTATCAGAACCAGTTGAAAATAACTTAGTAGAATCCGGTGAAGAAGCTGATTACCTAACTTTCATCGATACAATTAAGCAATAAAAAAGACTAGCTGATGCTAGTCTTTTTTATTCTTTAAAATACAGGTGCTCGTGTAGTTCACACTTGGGATTAAATTTAGCGAAGCAATATGGACACACCTTTTCTTGGTACTGTTCATAGTTTAATTTGTGTTTACAGCGGCCACACATCACCGGAGTGGTGTCCTTGGTAGTAATTGGTACGAAGTCGTGATCAACGACTAAATTGTGGCATTGATAACACGCAAAGTATTGGTGACACTGACCACATTCCATGGCCGCTACATCGTTTGGCTGATGATAGTGAATACAGCGACTGTCACTATCTAATTGAATTCCATAAATCATCGAATCATCCCGATTTCTTTTATTGATTGTTTTCACTTGTCTTCTTTAGTAGGTATTGCTCGTATAAATGATTATTCTTACTCAAGAAATTAATCTCGGTGGTCTTATTAATCCTAATGGTCGTGTTACAGTTCTCATGCTCGTTTAAATCAGCGAGATACTCGGATTCGTTGAGGGTCATGACGTTGTCCGTCAATAGGACAATTTTGCCGTGCTCGACGTATTCACCCTCTAATGCACAAACACTAATCACCTTTTCGGCCTCAAAGCAGTTAAATAAGACCTGTTGAATCGTGTTAGCGTTAAACGTATCCCACTGGTTCATTAAATGATAAGGATCGTATAAATCATTTTCCATATTCTGTTCTATATAAGAATTAAGCATGTCGGTATATGCCGTTTCATACCTAATTTCTAAAATATCACTTTTTAAAAATGCTGTCACTGTGTCCAATGCACCATTCAAATCGATGGTCTTAACAACAACAAAATCACCTAAGTCCTTTAAAAAATAACCTAATGAAAAGCTGTCTAACTCGTATCCATCCCTGGATTTGAAGTACCATTCAGCTAATCGGCTATCTCCGATATATTGATCGTTTGTGACTATGTCCATGGCGACACCTTCTTTTTATCATTTACGATACTATACTCCATAATTTTTCTTTTGTCGCTCATCTGATACAATTAATATTATCAATTTAAGGAAGTGCTCAAATGAATCGCAAACAGTTTTTTATCATCCTGTCAGTGGCTCTAGTTTCCTTTCTAGGAACCGTTGACATGAGTATCGTAAATACCGCTTTACCGCAGATATCTAAAGACTTACATATTCCAATGAACCAAGCAGAATGGATATCTTCGGCCTACTTAATTCTAATCTGCATGTCTTTAATTTTATTCGGTAAACTTGGGGATCAAATAAGCAAGGCGAAAATATTTCAACTTGGAACTTTAATCTTTACCATCAGTTCACTAATCTGTGGAATCTCACAAGATTTAGTCGTTTTATTAATCGCCCGTTGTCTTCAAGGACTAGGTGCTTCAATGACGATGGCTACCAATTTAGGTATCATTACCGAATCAGTACCATTTAGTCTCCGTGGTCGTGCTTTAGGAATTAACACCACTATCGGTCAACTTGGCTACATTGCCGGTCCTGCCGTTGCTGGAATTATTTTATCTATCGCCAATTGGAACTGGATATTCCTATTCAATGTGCCAATCGGCATCTTCGCATATGTCTTTGGTGAATTTGTTTACCAAAAGCAATCAACTCAAACAAAGCAATCTATTCATATCGATTGGCCAGGTTTCATTATTTTGGCCGTCTTAATCGGTTTATTCTTTATTGGTGTATTTACTGGTCAACAAATTGGATTCGCTAATACCAGCGTTATTTTGGCATTTATCGCCAGTCTAGTTCTACTGATCGCCTTTATCGTAGTAGAACGTCGCGTCGACGACCCAATTCTAGCATTGAGCCTATTTAAGAATCCTGGTTTTTCAATCAGTATTATTGCCTTGATGTTCATGTACATCATTATCTACTTCAACAACGTCTTGCTTCCATTCTACATTCAAGACACTTTGAAGTTCTCACCATCCCACACCGGTCTATTAATGAGTGTCCTACCGGTGGTAAACGTCTTTACAGCTTACTTGGGTGGTGTGCTATGCGATAAGTACGGTGCTGTCATTATGTCATTACGTGCTTCACTTATTTTCGTGGCAGCAGAAGTCATCTTTGCCATCATGCAACCTAACTGGACACTAATGGTCATGCTATTAGGTTTTGTGGTCTTCTCGACTGCCAACGGTTTATTCCAAAACAACCCAATGGTGATGGAAAACGCAACCAAGGATCAGCAAGGCATTGCCGGTTCAATATTAGCGCTAAGTCGAAACATTGGCTTTACACTTGGTCTATCCTTCTCGACATCAATTCTATACGGTGCAATGAGCTTTAAGAACGGTAAGAAAATCACCACTTATCCATTTGGCAACGATTCCTTATTCGTCTATGGAATGCACTTCACCTACTGGGTGGCTGCCATCATCATGTTAATCGTTACTATTATGTTAATTTGGCTATTAAAACACAATCAAAACAAATACGCATAATAAAAAAGCTAGTGAGTAAATTATCACTAGCTTTTTTATTTAGAATTAACCTAAGAAATGTCTTAGACGTCCCATCTTTTCAATTAAGATTTCACGAACTTCTTGGTCATCAATACGAACTAAATCGTTTGCTAACTTAGCGTGTTCTTTTTCTTCTTCGTTAGTGGGTCCAGCCTTAATGTTGAATGCGTCTTCGATGGCCTGGATATCTTCTTTAACGCCCTTCCATGCAGCATTCTTTTCGATTAGTGAATCTAGGGCATCTGAGCTGTAGTACTTCAGGACATGGGCAAAGTCATGCTTCATGTTTGGATAGTATTGCTTCAATGCTCTGATTTCATCATCAGTTAATTGACTTAACACACGACCTGTACCTAATACTTCTGGTGGCACCCCAACTGAGTATAGTGATCCAGTGAAAGTAATGGCTCTTGGCATCTTGTATCCATCAACATCTCTAGAGTATCCGATGATACCAACGTGTTGGTGTCTATCACGACGCTTAGGGAATGAATCAAAAACTGATTGTAAGTCGTTGATTAGTGGATCTAGTGTTTCGTGGTATTGTTTTGCAGCCTTATCGGCAACAGATAGTAATGTCTTTTGGTCATCGTCATTGATGATTCTAAAGGCGTTGTGTTGTAATCCATCGCGTAACTTAGCTACGGCTGGTTTAACAACAGTTTCTAAGTCGAAGTCGTATCTGAATGCTGATTGGATGGTAGCAGTCTTTAGACCCGGGAATTCTTCTAAGTATCTGTCGACCATTAATGGAGATAGTCCTCCTCTAAAGATGGCACTACCAGTACCAGCGATTGGGTAAACATCGATACCGGTCTCGTTTTCAAATTCACCTAACTTAGTTAAGGCTAACTTGTTACCAATGATACTGTTTAAGAAACCATTTGATAAAGCTGAATCTGATCCAGCTAAGAACACACGAAGGTATGTTAAGTCTTCACCAAATTCTTCTTTATAAATTTCAACGTACTTCTTCAAAATATCTGGAGCGTTAAATTGAGCTTCAAAACTTTCGAATAATGGAATCATTCTTAAGCGGTCGCTGTTTTCATGACCATTTTCAAATTCCTCTGATTTAAAGTGAGCTAATCTTGAGAACTTTTCTTCCATGTTAACCAATTGTTCAGCGGTTCTAGCCATTGGCAAGATTGCTTCAAACAATGGACGGTCTTTGAAACCTAAGTCTTGAGCAAAATCTTCAGCTAATAAGATAGTAGTCATAGCTTGCATTAAGCTGTAACCAGTTTCTTCCCAGATGTTTGGCAAACGGAAAGTTAAGAACTTGTCGTTACCAAGTGGATGTTTACTGAAGTAATCGTAATGTTCAGAATACAAACGATCAATTACGGAAGAATCAGCATGTTTTCCTTCCCAATCCCACATGTATTCGTCTGCGTCTAATGTGGAGTAGTTTTGATACGCTTCGTTAATTTCATTGAATGCGGACACGAACTTGTCGTTATCGTTCTTAAAAAACGGAACGTTAGCGTTGTCCGGGTGTTGAGTCCCCATGATGTTTGGAATTCTTCTGTCCATGTTAATTACCCCTTTATTTCATAAAAATTTGTAATCGTTTTAGTGCTTCTAAAATAACTTCTTTAGATGAAGCATATGACAATCTGATGTACCCTTCTCCACCAGGTCCAAATGCGCTACCTGGAATAACACCAATTTTAGCTTTTTTGGCTAGTTCTAGTGCAAAGTTTTCATCGTCTTTACCATATTGAGCTGGAATCTTAGCAAACATGTAAAATGCTCCCTTTGGTTCTGGCACTGAGAAACCTAGTTCGGTCAAACCTTTGTATAGGATATCTCGTCTTTCTTGGTAAATTTTGGCCATTTCAACCGGATCATTTTCACCGTTGATCAATGCTTCAGTCGCCGCAACCTGGGCAGAATTTGTAACTGATGTAACTACGAACGCGTGAACCATTCCAACCTTCTTAATGAATTCAGCTGGTCCACAAATGTATCCAACTCGATAACCTGTCATCGCGTGTGATTTTGATAAACCACTTAGATAAATTGTTTGTTCAGGTAACATGTTGGCAATTGAGTAATGTTTTACTCCATATGTTAGGTCGCTATAAATTTCATCTGATAAAACATACATTGGATGTTGTTTAATTACTTCTGCAAGTCCGGCTAAGTCTTCTTTTGAATATTCAACTCCGGTCGGATTACTTGGATAGTTCAATAATAAGGCCTTCACTGAGTCACCATGTTCGTCTAGGATGGCCTTTAATTTTTCTGGTTTTAAGATGAAGTCGTCTTCAGATACATCGACCTTAATAACTTCTCCACCTAGGATTTCAATAATTGGGAAGTATAAAGCAAAAGTCGGCGTTGGAACAATTACCTTATCTCCCTTGTTAATAATTGTTTGGAATGTTGAGTATAAGGCTTCTGTGGCACCAACTGTCACAATCACTTCACTATCAGCATCATATTTTAAACCGTATTTATTAGATAAATGATTGGAGATTGCATCTCGCAATTCTTTTTTACCTGTTTGATCAGCATAATGGGAATCGTTATTTTTAATGCTATCGATTCCTGCTTGTTTAACGTGTTCTGGAGTATCCAAATCTGGTTCTCCAATGGTCAATTTAATTAAACCATCAATGGAAGAAATCTTTTTATCAAAGCTTCTAATTCCTGATGGAGCTAATGCATTCAATCGTTGGTTATGTTTACCAACAAGTGATGATGATAAGTTGGGCATGACAATTCCTCCTAAATATGCAAAAAAAGACCAATTGATTGTATTTAATCAATTAGTCCAATTTTCAATGAGCATCATATTGTTAAATACTATAATATAACTTCATTAAAATTACAATACAATTTTTAATCATTTTCTAATTCTATAGATCGTATAAGATATTGATATATCAACATTTTCAATAAATATTTTCTTAGCCATTGAAAAAATAATTGTTCGGTAGTACCTTAAAAATGAAGGGTTTACTTTACAAAAAAAGTGAATTATAATTATTACTAGTTAATAACCATTATAAACTAGAAAGGGCCTTCAATATGAAAAAGCAAACTTTAGCACAACGTATTAATATCATACGTGCCGGTGTCATGGGTTCTAACGACGGAATCCTATCGGTTGCCGGTATCGTTATTGGTGTTGCAGGTGCCACTAGCAACACCTTCTCAATTTTCATTTCAGGGATTGCCGGTATGATTGCCGGAACCGTTTCAATGGCCATGGGTGAATATGTATCGGTCAATTCCGAAAGTGATTCTCAAAAAAATGCGGTCGAAAGACAAAAGGACGCATTAAAAAATAACTACGAGACCGAATTTAACATTGTCAAAGAAAAATACATCAGCAGTGGTATTTCTGATGAACTAGCTACAAAAGCCACTACTGAAATGATGAACAAGGACGCACTAGTGACTACCGTTCGTGAAAAATACGGTTTTAACGTCAACCAATTCACCAGTCCTTATGCTGCCGCAATCGCATCGATGATTTCATTTCCAACCGGTTCAATCTTGCCACTGGTGGCCATCTCATTATTCCCTGCAAAAATTAAGATTATCGCAACTTTCATTGCGGTCCTAATCGCACTATCACTTACCGGATATTCTGCTGCCATGTTGAGTAACGCTAACCGTTTTAAATCAACAATTAGAAACGTTGCATCAGGTATGTTAACTATGCTAGTAACCTATCTAATTGGTTTACTAGTCGGAAGTCTAGCCTAGGGGAGGAATAACAATGGAAAAGAAAAAGCAAACCACCACTATGGACGAAAAGCTAAACACCCTAAGAGCTGGAGTGTTAGGATCTAACGATGGAATCCTTACCGTCGTAGGTGTCTTGTTCTCAGTGGCCGTAGCAACACCAAACATCTTTACAATCTTCATCGCTGGCCTATCGGATTTACTTGCTTGTGCCTTTTCGATGGCATCAGGTGAATACGCATCAGTAAGTTCACAACGTGACGCTGAAAGCTCCTCCGTTGAAAAAGAACGCTACCTACTAAAGAATGACTTATCAGGTGAAAAAAAGATTGTCCAAGAATTCTACATGAGTCGTGGAATTACCGAAGACACCGCTAAGCAAATTGCTGATGAACTAATTGCAAAAAAGCCATTGGAAACAATGGTCAGCATCAAGTACAACATTGAATTAAACCACTACATGAATCCTTGGTCAGCAGCCTTCTCATCCCTATTTTCAGCCGCACTAGGTGGATTATTCCCACTTCTTGCAATGAGTCTAACCAGTGGCATTTACCGCTGGCCAGCCACCATTTTAGCCGTTATCGTCTCAGTTGGTCTTACTGGTTTTATGAGTGCCAAGCTGGGCGACGGTAAGGTCAAGGTCGCAGTCATCAGAAACATTATCATCGGAATTCTAACCATGATCATTCACTATGCCATGGGAAAATTAATGAACGAATTCTAAATAAAAAAAGCCTAAGCGTTATCGCTTAGGCTTTTTTGTTTACTTCAAATAGTTAATCGCAATTTGTTTATATAGACGTATGAATGAATAAAATGATTCTAAATCAACGTATTCATCAGTTTGATGCGCAGTGTCATTTCCGGGACCTAGGATGATGACATCAACATTTTCGTTTCTAGCCTTAAATTTAGAAGCATCAGTTCCCATTGATAAGGCCTTCAAGTCCAACTTACCGCCCAGTTCTTGAACACTGGCATCTTGAGCAGCTGAGACGATTTCTGAATCAGGATCGTTTTTGACTGGATAACCACTGAAGTTAACTTCAAGTTCTAGGTTATAACCATCCTTTTGATTAAATGAATCTACCAATTCTTGCAAATCAGCAATAATTTGGTCGTTATTTAATTGTGGAATGGTTCTAACCATGACCTTTTGATAAGCAAAATCAGGAATGGAGTTAACCTGCTTACCACCCTCAAAGATATCAGGTGTGTAAATGGTCTTGCCCAAAATATCGTCTACTCCTGTTTGTTTAGCAAAGTATTACTTTTCAGCTTGACGATAGTTAATTAAGTTATCGATCGCATCGATTCCTAATTCTGGAGTCGAACTGTGAGCTGCCTTTCCGACACTCTTAACGGTGTAGATAAGGGCTCCCTTGTGAGCATAGACGATGTAATGGTGGTTTTGATTGCTTTGTCTTTGTCCGGTTGGTTCACCAATCACAATTGCGTCGACATCGTCAACATCCCCTCGTTGCGATAGGAAGTTGGCCCCACCTTGGGTTAATTCTTCCGAGATGGTTGCTAAAAATCTTAGTTGACCGTTTAAGTCAGCGTGTTGTTCATGCAATTCGATTAGAGCAATCACTTGGGCTGCTAGACCAGACTTCATGTCTGTCACCCCACGACCAAAAATTTTGCCATCTTCGACGACCGGAATAAATGGATCGTGTTTCCAATCAGCCAAGTTATTTTCGTGAACGGTATCCTCATGACCAGCAAAGGCCAAAACCTTGTCAGAAGAACTACCAATGTGAGCAACTAGATTACTTCTATTATCAAATTGGTCCACAATTTCACTTGCGATCCCATGCTTTTTAAATAGTTGGCTTAAATAATCTGCGATGTCTCTTTCGTTGGCATCCACCGTATTAAAAGCCACTAGGTCCTTTAATACCTGTAATTGTTCTTCTTTTTCCATTATTATCTACCTTCTTATTTTGCGTTTTCGTGATCGGTTAATCTGGCTAAGATATCACCAATGATTTGAATGACGAATACCAAAATCAAAATCAAGATTAATGATACAAAGGTAACGTCGTTTTCATATCTTTGGTAACCAACCATGACGGCCAAGTTACCAAGTCCACCACCGGCAACGGTACCAGCCATTGCAGTTAAACTGATCAAACTAATTAATGTTACCACGGATGAACGGATAATTTTAGGTAATCCTTCCTTTAGATATACTCTAAAGACGATTCCCCATGTTGATGAACCCATGGCTTGGGCTGATTCAACGATTCCACTATCCACATCTAGAAGGGCATTTTGCACTTGTCTAGCGTAGAAAGGAATTACAGCGATTACCAATGGAACGATACAAGCGGTTGTACCGATGGCAGTTCCAACGATAATTCTGGTAAATGGAGCAATCACAGCTAATAGGATAATGAAGGGAATCGCACGGAAGAAGTTCACAATCTTATCTAAGACTGTGTAGAAAGGAATGTTTTCACTGATTCCTTCAGGTCCAGTTAAGACTAGTAAAACACCGATAAATAAACCGATTATCCCACCAATTAGCGCTGTTACGAATGTCATGTACAATGTTTCGATTGTGGCTTGTTCAAAGTCCGGAATCATTGTCATAACATTTGGTAAATAGTGTGTTAAAAATGAACTCATCTGCTATCCCTCCTTACTATTTCTGATTTTTTCTTGATCCAAATTGATGTTGGTTAAATGAACATCTTTTGAAGCAAGGTATTGTTTAATTTCTTTGATAGTTGATTCTTCAGCATCGATTTCGATAATCAAGTTACCTAATGGAACATTAGAAATGAATTCAATGTTTCCGTAAACGATGTTGGCAACTGCACCAAATTTTTGGTACAGATCAACGATGATTGGTGTTTCAGTAGAAGCACCGATGTAATGCAATCTAAATAGTTGTTGGTTACGTGATAATTCAACAAAGCGTTCTTGAGAACTTAATGTTTCGACAGCTTCCTTAACGTTGTTGGTGGTGTCGATAAAGTCTTTGGTTAGTTGTGTCTTAGGGTTACTGAAAACCTCTAAGATACTTCCCTTTTCGACAACCTTACCAGTATCCATCACCGCTACCTTGTTACATAGTGATTTCACTACATCCATTTCATGGGTAATTAAGACGATAGTTACGCCTAATTGCTTGTTAATCTTCTTTAGTAATTGCAAGATTGCTTGCGTGGTCTTTGGATCCAACGCACTGGTTGCTTCATCACTAATTAGGATTTGTGGATTATTTGCCAAAGCCCTGGCAATTGCCACTCTTTGTTTTTGACCACCAGATAGTTGAGCTGGGTAGAACTTTTCCTTCCCGTTTAAGCCCACTAAATTAATCAAATGTTGAACACGTTTCTTGCGTTCTTCATTTGTAGTCTTAGTCCCAACCATTGGGTATAGGATGTTGTCTTCAATTGTTCTGGCGTTCATTAAGTTAAAGTGTTGGAAAATAAATCCAATGTTTTTTCTTAATTGACGAATTTGCGCATGACTGAATTTATCAATATCTTTGTTATCGATAATTACCTTACCATCACTTGGTTTTTGCAAGTGGTTAATTACTCGTACTAGAGTACTTTTACCAGCACCTGAATAACCAACGATACCGTAAGCATCACCTTTTTCAATCTGCAGTGTTACATCTTGTACTGCTTTTGAAACTTGGTGTTTTTGCTTAAAGGTGACATCAATGTGCTCTAGACTAATTTGTGCCATAATTTCACCTCTACCTCTATTTTGTTTCTAAACATTACTTGTTGAAGTTGATGTCCCATGCAGGAATGTTTTCACCCTTGTAAAGTTTCTTTAGAAGATCCTTAGTAGCTTGAGTTTGGTAAGCCTTTACAACCTTCTTGTAGTACTTGTTGTTAGCATCACTCTTGTTAGCTGAGATGATGTTGATGTATGGGATTGTTGCCTTGTTAGTTGGTTCCTTGAATAGGATGTCCTTTGAGCTTAGGTTTGAATCTAAGGCAAAGTTACCATTAACAACAGCAGAGTCTTCATCAGATAAAGCTCTTGGAGTTTGTGCAGCATCTAGAGGAACAATCTTTAGGTGCTTCTTGTTTTCAGTAATGTCACTTGGAGTTGGTAGTGCAGTGTTCTTTAGCTTAATTAGGCCAGCACTAGCAAGTAGTTTTAATCCACGAGCTTCGTTAGTAACGTCGTTAGCAACTGCAACTGAAGCACCATCTTTTAGATCCTTTAAGCTTGAAACCTTCTTGGAGTATAGAGTTAGTGGTGAGAAGATTGTCTTACCAATAGCTACAATCTTAGTGTGGTGAGCTGTGTTCCAGTTGTCTTGGAATGCATAGTTTTGGAATGCGTTAATGTCTACTTCTTTGTTAGTTAAAGCGTTGTTTGGTTGTGAGTAATCAGTGAATTGAACTAGTTGTAGATCAACGCCTTCTTTTTTAACACGTTGTTGAACGGCTTTCCAAACACGTGTGTCTCCACCCATGATACCAATCTTAACAACGTGTCCTGAACTCTTACCACAACTTGCCAATAGAGTTAGTGGTAAAACCAATAATAATGTAAATGCCAATAATAATTTCTTGTAATTCTTCTTCATAAAAATGACCTCCTAAAAAATATATGTACCGGATTTTTTAACTTAGCCAACAAAAAAACTCCGCTCCTAGATTAAATAATCTAGAAACGGAGTTCCGTGGTACCATTCTAATTCAGTGAAAGCTTGCACTTCCACCCTCAATAACGTCTATATAAACGCGTGCAATTAATAATGGTTGCCACCCCATCATCGCTTAATTATCAGCGATGCCAAATTACAGGCCATATTCATTATCTTCTGATTCATTCACTTTCAGCAAACGTGAACTCTCTGCGCAATCATTGGATAATTACTCTCCTGATCATCTTGTTTAGTTCGTATCGGTTAAGTTGTTTTATATACTACACCCATTTTCTAATATTGCAACACATTTTTATCATCATTTTTTAATTTAATATTTTTTAATAAATAAAAAAGAGCCGAACGTCGACTCTTTCAGCATTTTATAGCAATCTTACATTCTGAGAAAACATTAATTCAATGATTAAAATCAACACATCAACGGCTACAAAGAACCCGATGAATGCGAAAAATGTAAGACGAATTGCTTGAAGACGTTTATTTAAAACATCCCCGGTAAATTCACCATGCTTCTTTTCTAGGCTAGGTAATTTTAGACCTAAGAAGATGTAGATAGCTTCTAAAATGAATAGCACAATGATCAAGTAGTTATTGGCCATTTCCGGGAAGATGATACTTAAGACAAACGCCGTAGCAACAATTGCTAGAATTACATATTGTCCAGTTACCACGTTTAACTTCTTTTCACCAGATTTAAATGCTTCAATTTGCTTCTTGTCTCCACCAAATGAATCAAGTGTCTTTTGGTTGATGGTCTTATTCAACTTGTGAATCTTTGGTAGTGTTTCGTAGGCACCGAATAGTAATAGTGCAATTACAACAAAAAATAAAATTAAATAAATAACAGTATCCATTATCAGTCCTGCTTTCCTTATGTAATGACTTTATTATGTCATTTTTTATTTAATAAAAAAAGCTGAATGTCCCCATTACAGTCTTTCTTAATACTATCTTAAATATTTATCAAACCATTCATAAATATCGGATAATCGTTTGATTCTTAGATTTGGTAATCCGTTTCTAGAGAATCCATGGAATGATTGTGGATAACGAATGTAGTCCACCGGTGTCCCCGTTTGTTTAATCGCTGTGAATAATGCTTCACTTTGATTAACTGGACAACGCATATCGAATTCTCCGTGTTGAATTCTGGTAGGTGTCTTCACGTTGTGGGCGTACTTCAATGGTGAACAGTTCCAATAGTATTCCAATCCGCCTTCATCGTATAAATCCTTGCCAAGTTCTTTTCTAATGAAACGAACCCCAATGTCGGAAGTTCCATATAATGAGTGCCAATCAGATACCGGACGTTGCACAATCGCAGCGTTGAAACGGTCGGTGTGACCGATAGCCCAACTGGACATGAACCCACCGTATGATCCACCGGCGATAAATGTGTTTTGTTCATCTAAATCGGCGAATTGACTCAATGCTGCATCCAGACCGGATTGAACATCGGCAAAGTCTTCCTTACCATATCTTCCGATGACACCAGTTTCGAATTCTTGACCATAGCTAGTAGAACCTCGTGGATTGACATAGACCACGGCATAGCCGCGACTAGCTAATACTTGGAATTCATGGAAGAAAGTTTCACCATAGTTAGCTTGTGGCCCACCATGGACGTATAAAATCACTGGTAAGTGATTAGAACTGCCGGTATACTTCAATACCCATCCTTCAACAGTGGTCTTATCGTCTTTGGATGGAGTTTGAAATGGTGTTACATCTGCATAGTCGTGTTGAGCTGAGAAGTTAGCATTAGGATCAAACTTCACGTCTAATTGTTGGTCGACCAATTGCACTAACTGACTAGGTGTTGTTGGTGTTGAAAGACTGAAGTAGACTTCGCCGTCAATTGCTGTTAAATCAACGACATGACAGTGACCTTCAAACAATTTCGTAATGTCGTGACCATTGTATTCAAAGACAACGCTGTGACCATGAGTAACCCCACTAAAGACAAAATTAGTATCTGACATCCATACTAGGTGGTTACCCTCGTTTTGGATAAAATCAGCGGTAATTGAGCCAAACACTTCACCTTTGAAGTCTTTAGTAATACCAACTAATTTATCGGAGTCCAAATCATAAATATATAACTCATTTACTGTCGCATTAGGATACTTAGCGTCGTTTCCGACAGTCGCAATCTTTTTACCGTCTGGGGAATAACTAGCATAGCTAAATTCACCCTTGGCGATACTTGCGGTTACTTGTTCTTCGGTATCCTTGGTCAAATCAACATCGTAGACCGCTCTAGTCTCATCCGATTCAGTTTCCAATGTTGGATTCGTTGGTTTAATGACTAGCAAACGATTTTGTTTGGCATTAGCATCTTGCAAACTCAAATCATACTTGGAAGTGTAAACGACATTTTGTTGATTCATCTTAATGTTATATCGGTAAATGGTATTGGTTGCTTGATCATCGACCCATCCAATGCCGTCATGACGATTATCAAAGCGGTGTATTCTTCTAGTTTCTGGGAACTTGGCAGTTTCAAACTTAGCTGAAATCTTGCTGTCAGAAGCTTGGTAGAATACGGTTTGACCGTCTTTTCCACTAACCAACTTAGCAATCTTAGCATCCCTTGTAAGTTGTTCGGCACTACCACCTGATAGTGGCATTCTCATCAAGTCTCCATTATGTAGATAGACTAGATAATCACCAACTTGGGTGGGATTAGTATTTTTGCCACCATCGGTCCACTTTTTAACTTCGTTTTTGTTGTTAATGCTGATAATATCAGCGAAATAGGTATTTTCCTGCTTATCGACACGATTTAAAACAGCAAAAATATTTCCACTAATAGCAGTAACTTGCGTAATGGATTTTAATTTAAATAGGTCATTTGATTCTATTTTTTTATTCATTAACAACGCCTCTTTTCGATTTAAGTCTAGTATTAATTTTTATCGGCATAAATGCAATAAAAAAGTCCTAACTAAGTTAGGACTTTTTTTGTTTTTTTAAATTGTTCCGTAATCACAAATGAAGTAATTGGAATCGTAATGATGACACCGATTAGTGAGAACAATATGATGACGAACTCAGCATCAAATACCTTGTCATTTAAGATATCCCCTAATGAATAGGATAAGCCGTGGAACCAGACAAATAGCGACAATGATCCCCCAAACAGCCCGAAGAATAAGGTGTTTAAAGTGGTTCCGATAATTTGTTTTCCTACATAAATTCCATCGAAGAATAATCGATCTGGTTTGATGTCTGGATGTTGTTCCTTGATTTCATCTAATCCAGATGCAATCGCCATAGTAGCTTCAGCAATCGCACCTAAGGTACTTAGAATGGCTGTTGAGATGGCGATATCAATGAAACTAATGCCGATTGGCAATGATAGACCTTCCAAGTCATCACTATCTTCTAGTCCGAACCCTTGGACTTGAGCCCAATGTTCAACCGGAATAATTAACAATACCAATGCTAGTAATACCAACACAGAGGCGATGAAAGCTAAACGACTGGTTTCATCGTTAGTTCCACTCAAGAAGATGGTTAACGCCAATAGTATTACCCCAGAAATCAATGTGACGACGATTGGTGGGAAATGAAATGCCATCAGGACAATTGCGAAGAACAGGAATCCGAAATTAAGCACTAAACTTAAGAATGATTGGAATCCCTGCTTACCACCTACTAATACCATTAAGACGAATAGGACTAAACCTAAAGCAATAATCGCACTCATTATTTACGCCTCTTTTCTGCAAAAAAACTAGTTAATCCACTGGCTACAGGAACTGCCAAGACAATTCCAATTCCACTGATTAGACTTTGCACCATTCCCAATGACATGTTCATTGAAAATGAGTAACCCCAGCTATTACCGTTCTTTAGGAATAGTAATGTCATCGACAAAGTTTCCCCCATGAAGATGAAGAATAAAACATTAATTAGTGGTCCCATGATGGACTTACCAATGTTTCGACCAGATAAGAATAATTGCTTTCTTGAAACGTCTGGACGTTCCATTTTCAACGCGAATAATGATGAAATAATGTCGGTTGATTCATCCATTACGGCCCCTAATGAACCAATAATGGTTTCCGCCAAGAATAACGGGCGTGGTGGCTGAGTGACATATTGCATCGATTCGTAGAAAATCCCCTTTTCATGAGTGAATCGAAATACAATAAGACTGATTAGAATCGACAAAAAGGTACAAGCGACTGTCGATCCAAGTGTGACAAACATTTGGCGATTCCAACCAATCACTAACCAAAGGGTGATTGCGGAAAATAATACCGCTAAAATGGAGAAAATCCATAGGACGTTTGATCCATTGTTAAAACCATCGAAGTAGATGGCGACCATAAATAAGATGGTGTTAATGATGATACTTCCAATGGCTGTAATTCCCGCCATCTTAAGGAAGATAAACATCAAGGCAATTGCTAAATAAATTAAGAAGATGACTGGCGTATCTCGCTTAGCATCCTTAATCGTGCTTTCGCCTTGCCCGTGTAAGACAACAAATGCTTTTTGACCAACCTTATACTTCTTGTCCATCGCCTTTGAATCCGTATATGTATTGTTTAATGTGATGTGTTCACCCTTATGTTTTCCGTTGGTGATAACCCCACTTAGTTTTTGTACATAACTATAGTCAACATTTTGAAAAGTATCGACTTCCTTAGTCTTGCTAAGTTCTTCTACTTTTTGAATTTGCATAATTGGTTGAGTGTATAAAAAGTCATCATGACTGACAAAAATCATCAAAATTACACCAATCAATGCAAAAATCCCCACCATTTTGATGGGAAATTTTTTCAATAAATTACCCAAAATAATTCCTTCTTAATTTTTATATTTTAAACTCAAAAAATCCATTTTAAGCCATTTTAACACACTTTAATTAAATAAATCTTAAATGGCTCAATCATGCAAGCTTATGCCGTTTAAAACCGGCAAATCGGCATTTTGCGAGTGTAAGTTATTTGACACATAACATTTTTCTTTGTAATAATGGTACCTATGCTTTAATTAAACTACAATTTTAAGGAGGAAGATCATGACCAAAAAAGTTGAAGTTAAACATCTAACCAAGATTTTCGGTCGTCATGTTGGTCGTGCTAAAGAAATGATCAACGAAGGAAAATCCAAAGATGAAATTTTAGCTAAAACTAACAGCGTTGTTGGTGTTCACGATGCCAACTTCGATGTTAACGAAAATGAAATCTTTGTTATCATGGGACTTTCCGGTAGTGGTAAGTCTACTTTAATTAGAATGTTAAACCGTTTATACGAACCAACTGATGGTGAAATTCTACTAGACGGGGAAAGCATTACTAAATTCGATAAGAAAGAATTACGTGAATTTAGACGTAAGAAAATGAGTATGGTATTCCAAAACTTTGCTCTATTCCCTAACAGAACCATTATCGAAAACACCGCTTACGGTTTAGAAATCCAAGGAGTCGATAAGGAAACTAGACATCAAAAAGCACATGAATGTCTAGAACTAGTTGGCTTACACGGATACGATGATAGATACCCTAACGAATTATCTGGTGGACAACAACAACGTGTCGGATTAGCTCGTGGTTTAGCTAATGACCCAGAAATTCTATTGATGGATGAAGCATTCTCAGCATTGGATCCACTTAACAGAAAAGAAATGCAAGACGAATTGCTAGATCTTCAATCACACTTGAAGAAGACTATCATCTTTATCTCACATGATTTAAACGAATCACTACGTATTGGTGACCGTATTATGATTATGCGTGATGGTGAAATTGTTCAAATCGGTTCACCAGAAGACATCTTACAACACCCTAAGAATGAATACGTTGAAAAATTCATCGAAGGCGTGGACAGAACTAAGATTCTTACTGCTAGCCGTGTAATGATTAGACCTGATGTTATCAACATTGAAAAAGATGGTCCAAGAACTGCTCTAAGATTAATGAAAGATAACCACAACTCAAGTGTTTACGTTGTTGATTCAGAACATCACTTCAAGGGATTAATTGATGCTAAGGATGTCATCAAACAAATCGAAGATGACAAACGTGACCTAGAATCAATTCTTAAAACTGACGTTCCAACAACAACACCTGATACACCTATTAAGTCACTATTAAACGACATTTCCAAAACTTCAGTACCTTTCGCGGTATTGGATGACAATGATCGACTACTAGGAATTATCATTAGAAGTTCCGTATTAGGCGCAATTTCTGGAAACGAGGTGCAAAATAATGGCTAATCTATTTTCTTTAACTATGCAACCAATTCCATTTGCGGACTGGGTTAACAATTTCGT
The DNA here is from genome assembly GCF_019656215.1 of Apilactobacillus zhangqiuensis. GTDB lineage: Bacteria > Bacillota > Bacilli > Lactobacillales > Lactobacillaceae > Apilactobacillus > Apilactobacillus zhangqiuensis. Next base: position 84,521 of record NZ_BPLK01000002.1, on the reverse strand, counting down.
TAACTGGCTAACCCAATTCGTTGGTTTCTTCAACGGTATCACTGATTTTATTGGTGCTATCGTTAACTCATTCCAATGGGTATTTGATTTACTACCCGTTTGGTTATTCATCGTCTTAGTTCTAGGTATTACTTACTGGGCTTTACATGACAGTAAGCACTGGGGACTTATGGTCTTTGAATTAATCGGTCTTGTATTAATTTACAACCAAGGTTACTGGAGAGATATGACTCAAACATTAACACTAGTTCTTACCTCTAGTTTAATCATCGTTGTTATCGGTATTCCTTTAGGAATCTGGATGGCAAAGAGTCACACTGTTAAGGTAATCGTTAAACCAATTCTAGACTTTATGCAAACAATGCCTGCGTTCGTTTACCTAATCCCTGCCGTTGCTTTATTCGGTATCGGAATGGTACCCGGGGTAATTGCTTCTGTTATCTTCTCACTACCTCCAGTAGTTAGAATGACTAACCTAGGAATTGAACAAGTTCCTACTGATTTAATTGAAGCTGCCGACTCTTTTGGTTCAACTGGTTGGCAAAAACTAATCAAGGTTGAACTACCAATCGCTAAGAACACATTAATGTCTGGTGTTAACCAAGGTATGATGCTTGCTCTATCAATGGTAGTTATCGCTTCAATGATTGGTGCCGTTGGTCTTGGTTCAGAAGTTTACTTCGCCGTAGGTAGAAACAACGCCGGTTCTGGTTTCACTGCTGGTTTTGCAATCGTAATCCTAGCAATCATTCTAGACCGTGTTACTCAAGCCTTTAACAAGAACAAAAAACACTAATTAGGAGGATTTAAATGAGAAAGAAAACTAGATATGTTTTAGCAACATTAACCATGTTTCTTATGGCAACAGTTCTAACTGCTTGTAGTAGTTTAACTTCTCCATATAATCCTCATAAGAAGTTAGGCCCTCAAATCAACTACACCATCACTGGTATCGATGCTGGGGCCGGTATTATGGCTTCTACACAAAATGCGTTAAAGGAATATCCTTTAGCACAAAACAAGTGGCAACTACAAACTAGTTCAACTGCTGCAATGACTTCTACATTAGCTAAAGCAATTAAGTACAAACAACCAATTGTTGTTACTGGATGGCAACCACACTGGATGTTCAAGAAGTTCCCTCTTAAGTTCCTAAAGGATCCTAAGAATGTTTACGGTTCTTCAGAACAAATCCATACAATTGCTAGAAAGGGTCTAGCCAAGGATAATCCTGGTGCTTACAAGATTCTAAAGCAATTCCACTGGACTCCAGCTCAAATGTCAGACGTTATGCTACAAACCAATGCTGGTGTTGATCCTAAGGTCGCTGCTGATAACTTCATCAAGAAGAACCCTAAGTTATACCAAGAATGGACTAAGGGTGCTGCTCGAGGCAATGGTAAAGCAGTTAAGTTAACTTACGTTGCTTGGGATTCAGAAATCGCATCAACTAATGTGATGGCTGAAGTTCTAAACAAGATGGGTTACAAGACAACTATCCAAGCACTAGAAATGCAACCAATGTGGGCATCAATCGCAACTAACGCTGCCGATGCTTCACTATCAGCTTGGTTACCTAACACTGCCGGTTTATACTTGAAACAATACAAGGATAAAATCGACGATGTTGGTCCAAACTTGAATGGTGCTAAGGTTGGATTGGCTGTTCCAAAATACATGAAGAACATCAACTCAATCGAAGATTTAATCAATAAATAACAATAAAGAAAAGCTATTCTATTAACTTTAGAATAGCTTTTTTATATACTAGAGTTATAGTGAAAAAATAAAAGAAAATGAGGTGTCAACATGACTAACGACAAGATTAACGAATCTCTAATCAAAGACGACTTCTATCAAGCCGTTAACGGTGAATGGGTTAAGAATGCTACTATCCCATCTGACCACTCTTCAACCGGTGGTTTTATGGACTTAGTCGATAACATCGACAAAACTCTAATGAATGACTTTGACGCCCTACTTGATGGATCAATGCAACCATCAAATGACGATATGCAAGAATTCAAGAAGTTATACGATTTAGCAATGGACTTTGATAAGCGTGAACAAGATGGTGCCAAACCACTTAATGCCACCCTTCAAAGAATTGAAGATGTTAAATCATTCGATGACTTAAACCAACAACTATCTGATTGGACCCTATCGGGACTTCCACTTCCATTTGGTTTTGGAATCGAAGCTGATATGAAGAACGCTAAATACAATGCTTTGTATGCCAGTGGTGCTTCAACCTTCCTACCAGATAAGATATACTATGATAAACAAAATCCTGCTGGTGCTAAACTAATGCCTGTCTTTCGCGACATGGTACAAAAACTATTAGCAATGGTCGGATATGACGATGAACAAGCTAAAAACATTGTTGATGCCGCCGAAGAATTCGATCGTACAATTGCGCCGCGCGTTAAATCAGCTGAAGAAAATGCCGACTTTACCAAGATGTACAATCCAATGAGCTACGGCGACCTAGCTAGTCAAATTGACAAGTTCGACATGGATGAATACGTTAAGGGATTAATCGGCCAAGTTCCAGATCAAGTCATCGTGACTGAACCAGACTACTTCAAGGCCTTCAATGAAATCGTCAACGACGATACCTTCTACAAGATGAAGAACTGGATGATTGTGAAGGTCGTTAAGGGTTCAGCTGGTCTATTGTCAGAAGAATTCCGCCAAATCGGTGGTACCTTCTCACGTACTCTTTCAGGAAAGAAAGAAGCTACTAAGCCTAAAAAAGCTGCTTACTATCTAGCATCTGGTTTATTCGACCAAGTTGTAGGTGACTACTACGGTCGAAAGTACTTCGGTGAAAAGGCCAAACGAGATGTTCACGACATGGTTGTGAAGATGATTAACGTTTACGAAAAACGTCTATCACAAAACGACTGGTTGAGTGAAGACACTAAGAAGATGGCTATCACTAAGCTAAACGCTTTGGCTATCCACGTTGGTTACCCTGATGAAATCAACCCACTTTACCATCAATTCAAAGTCGTTGGTAAAGAAGATGGTGGTGACTTGTACACCAACGTTGAAAACATCGACAAGATTATCACCAAGGATAAGTTCAGCAAATGGAACCAACCCGTTGATAAGAGTATCTGGGATATGAGTGCTAACACAGTTAACGCTTACTACTCACCTCTAGAAAACGTGATTGTCTTCCCTGCTGCCATTTTACAAGCTCCTTTCTACAGCCTAGAACAATCATCAAGTCAAAACTTCGGTGGTATCGGTGCCGTTATCGCCCATGAAATCTCTCATGCGTTTGATAACAACGGTTGTCAATTCGACCAATATGGTAACCTAAACAACTGGTGGACCGAAGATGATCACAAGCACTTCGATGCATTAGCCGAAAACATGATTAAGGAATTTGATGGTTTGGACTTTGCCGGACAAAAGGTTAACGGTAAATTAACAGTTTCCGAAAATATTGCCGATGCCGGTGGTTTAAGCTGTGCCCTAGAAGCTGCCAAGGGCGAAGCAGACGTGAACCTACGTGACTTCTTCATCAACTGGGCAACTATCTGGCGTACCAAATCAACGGAACAATACAAGCAATTACTTCTATCAATCGATGTACACGCGCCTACCGAACTAAGAGCACAAGTTCAAGTGAAGAACCTAGAAGACTTCTATAAGACCTTCGACGTTCAACCCGGTGACGGAATGTACTTACCTGAAGATAAACGAGTAAATATTTGGTAATAAAAAAAGACCTGACAAAATGTCAGGCCTTTTTATTTTGATTTATTTTTTTGTGTTTTTAAGCATTAATGCCATTGCTAAACCGAATAATTCAATCACAAAGAATGTAATGAAGACGACATGGAAACCACCCATTTGGGCGATTGCATGGCTCATTCCTTTAGCAATGTTGTTATTCATCACGTTAGATAAAATCAAGGTTGCAACCAATACCCCGGTTGATCCTAATATTTGTCTAAATGTTGAGATAACCGCAGTACCATCTGAAATTAAATCATTTGGTAATGAGTTAGCACCCATTGTAACAGCTGGCATCATGACAAAGGCGTTTCCACCTTCGATGATTGCTGCAATGATCATCATTGGGACTAGACCAAGTGTGGCACCGGTGATGCTCAATACCAACCATCCGGCTAGAATCATAAACATCCCTGTTAACATGGTTGATTTAAAGCCAATCTTATCTGCTAACTTACCAGTTAATGGGTTTAATAAACTCAACACGATGGCACCAGGAGCTAATGCCAGACCAGAAACGGTCTTGCTGACCCCTAATACATCTTGGTAGTAAAGTGGGAAAATGATTGTAACAACAATCAAAGCAATGTATGAAGCACCAGTCAAACCAACTGATAAATCATAGTTAAAGTCCTTCAATACTCTCAATTGTAGTAGTGGTTGATCCATCTTGAATTGACGAATTGCAAACATCGCAACCATTAAAATACTTACAATTAGAATAATAATGGCTTCTGTCAAATCAATGTTGGTCTTACCAATCATATTAACCACGTACAAAATACCAATTAATCCAACTGATAGGATTACTGATGGGAAGTCTAAGTGACTTTCCTTTTGTGGCATCACATTCTTGATTGCGAATAATGAAATTACAAATAACACTGAAATGATTACAGCAAAGACGATGAATAATCCACGCCATGCTGAGAAGTGCAATACAATTGCTGAAAGAATTGGACCACAGGCTAGCGCTGATCCCATGATTAGGCCAGCGAATCCCATGGTAGTTCCCCTCTTTTCTTCAGGGGTAATGTATAACAATACTGATTGATATGATGGGAATAAGATACCCACCGCGATTGCTTCCATTGCACGTCCTAACATCATCACTGGGAAGTTAGGAGCAATTACCACAATCAAAGTTCCAATATCAAAGATTGCTAAAATCAATAAAAATAATTGCTTAAACTTAACATTGTTAAGTAGCCATGGACTTACCGGCATCATGACACACATGATTAACATAAAACCGGTAGTTAACCATTGGACAGTCGAAGCATCAATTCCAAATGAGCTCATTAAGGTAGGATAGGCTGTTGAAATTGATGATTGGCTCATCGACATTGTAAAACTACCTAAGAGCAATACAATGACGAACAAAAAACGATTGTATGGCTTACCACTTAAATCGTAATTCTTCAAAACCTTCATCTCCTAATTTAGAATGATTATAAATTAATACTTTTTCTATTTTATCGATTTAGGTTTAATAAGTAAACTATTTTGCTTTGCTTAATTTTCATCAAATAAGAATCTTGCGATAATGTGATCAACAAAGATGTTGTGGTGTAAACGACTGTGTTGACCATTAACTCCGTTAACCGGAATTTCTTCGTAATCCTTAACACGTTTTCCAATTAAGTATTTCAATGATCTAGCTGAAGCGACTGAAACAACTCCATCAGATTCTTGTTTGCTATTATCATTTCCATATATGTTCAAAACAGAAACGTCTTTAGGGAATGTCTTACAATCATTTAAAAGCAATTGATATGATGGGAACCACCTGTTAGCTTGTGAATAAATCATAGGTTTACCTTGTGAATCAACATAATTATCATAACCCATGCTACTTAACTTGATAATTCCATCGTATGGTCCGGCGATTGAAACAAATTTTTGTAGTTTTGGCATTTCTTCATCACTGTTATATCTAGCAGCTGTATCCAGAATGGTAACGGCTCCGGTAGAGTGACCAACTGCATTGTAGTACTTAAATCCGTAGTGGTCTTTTAGTTTCAATAGAATTGCATGTAACCAACTCACTTGTTGATCTACTGGTGTGAATTTTTTCTTAAAAATCACTTGAATAATTGGCTTTCTGGTATTTAGTTTAAGATTTCCCTTATACTTTATCTTCCCTCGTTTATTGACCAGGATAATTAAAGAACGGTTACCTCCATCACGAGAAGCAATTGTTGCCAAGTGATCAGTTGACTTACTAGAACCTCCTAACCCATGGACATACAATGTTGGAGTGTTTTGACCACCTCTATAAGAATCTGACATTAATGTGTTATCACTTCTAATTGCAAAGAAAATTGCGAAAAAGGCAACAATCAAAGTCAAAATAATCAAAATAATATTGGTCTTAGCTGTTTTACTCAAGATGATTCCCCTCTCTTTTACTCTACTCTCTATCATACTAGAAAATAAGAAAATTTACATCCATAATTATATGCATTAATTAGCCAAATTCATTAATTTGTAGTAGATTATAGGTATAAACTAAATATGAACGAACAAAGGAGAATTTATTTTGATTACACTTAAATCACCACGAGAAATCGAAATGATGGCCAAATCTGGTGAAGTCTTAGCTGGCGTTCACCTTGGCTTACGTGACATGATCAAACCAGGTCTAGATACTTGGGAAATCGAAGAATTTGCTGACAAGTACATTACTGAACACGGTGCTAAGGCATCGGAAAAAGGGTTCGAAGGCTACAAGTTCGCTACCTGTGTTTCAGTTAACGACGAAGTTGCTCACGGAATTCCACGTAAAGGTCTAAAGCTTAAGGATGGTGACATTGTTAAGGTTGATATGACCGTTAACAAAGATGGTTTCGAAAGTGATTCTTGCTGGACTTATGCAGTTGGAAACATTTCAGAAGAAGACCAAAAATTAATGGACGTATGTAAGGAAGCCCTATACCGTGGTATCGATCAAGCAGTTGTCGGCAATCGTTTAGGTGATATTGGTTTTGCTTGCCAAGACTTCATTGAAAACCAAAACCACATGGGTGACGTTCGTGAACTAATCGGTCACGGAATTCAACCTACCATGCACGAACAACCAAACGTTCCTGCTTACGGTGAACCTGGTAAGGGTCTTCGTCTAAAGGAAGGTATGACTATTACCATCGAACCAATGGTTAACCTTGGAACTTGGGAAATCACTGACAGATACGATGCTAAGGACGACTGGACTTACTACGTATCATCAGATGGTACTAACTCAGCTCAATACGAACACACAATTGCCATTACTAAGGATGGTCCAAAGATTCTAACCTCTCAAGGCGATGAAATCGACGAAAAATACAAACTATAAACAATAAAAAAATCCTCGTAAGATAATTTTTACGAGGATTTTTTTATTTTAATTTAATTAATCCAAGCCGTTAACGCAATGTTCAGGCTTTTCACCCTTCAATACTTGGTTAACTTCACTACTTGCCATATTAGAAATCTTAGTAAATGATTCTACTGAGAATCCTGAGTTATGTGGTGTCATAAAGACGTTTGGTAGTTTTCTTAATTCACTATCCATAGGAAGTGGTTCTTTTTCGAACACATCTAGACCTGCACCGGCGATTTCACCAGACTTCAAGGCTTCAATCATGTCTTGTTCGTTAATTACCGCACCTCTGGCAAAGTTCACGATGAATGCTGAGTTCTTCATCATCTTGAATGTTTCTTTATTAACTGAACCGATGGTTCCCTTCACTGCTGGTAGATGTAGTGAAACGAAATCAGAGCGTTTGAATAATTCATCCCATTCGACAAATTCACCATATTCTGATGTTTTTGGACTTCTGTTCCAGATTAATGTATTCACACCGAAACCTGAAAGCATCTTGGCAGCTTGTTGACCAATGTTTCCATAACCAACAATCCCAATTGTCTTACCTTTGATATCGTGTGATGGGTGATGGAATGCATATGAGTCATCACCTTCGTGCATTTTTTGAGAAACTGCGTATAGATTCTTAGATAAAATTAAGATATCGGTAACGGCACATTCAGCAACCGCAACTTCATTTCCACCAGGTGTATTAGTAACGTAGATACCACATTCCTTACAGTGGTTTAAATCGACATTATCGTATCCCACACCAAAACGCGCAATCACCTTTAGATTAGGCATTTGGTCGATAGTATCATTGCTCAATGGAGTAGCATTAAGCACCATTCCATCAGCATCTTTGTGTTGAAGTAGAGAGTCTGCGTATTGATCTTCTAATTCCACTACTTCAAAGCCATAATTCCAAAGTGGTTCGCTTAAATAATGAGCAAATTCTTTGGGAATAATTACTTTTTTAGCCATATTCTCTTCAACTCCTAATTTTTTATAACATATAAATACTATCACAAAAAAAGCCACTTCATGGATTTTTTATATCCATTAGTGGCTTTTAGCGACTTTAATGTCTATTAATTGTGTTTTTTGGCCATAAGATTAGCTTACCCTTGATGGCACTCTTTCGTTCAACAGTAACTGGTTTCTTCCCACGACGTGGCGTCCATCTTGGATTTCTAATTACGGTAGGATCATTTTTAATCATCTTAAAGACTGACATAATGATCAAGATGCAGACGAACATCAATGGGAATCCAGCTAAGGTACAGAACGTTTGAACTGTCTCAAATCCCCCAACGACAACTAAACTGAATGAGAATAGGATGAATACAACTACCCAGGTCATTCTGTTAACACGGCTAGGTTCTTTACCAGGACCAAGTGGCAAACTGGTAAATGAAGAAAGCACGAATGCTGACGATGAAATCGTGGTTGCCAAGAAGATGAAACATGAAATAAAGTAAAATGCAAACATGACATACTTCATAGGTAAGGTTCCAAGTACCGCTGAGATAACGGCAGCTTGACCTTGCGTATTTAAAATACGCGTTAAATTCAATGCACCGGTCTTTTGTAGCCATAATGAATAACCACCAAAGACGGCATAAAAACTCATACATCCCAATGCACCATAGGTAAGCATTCCCACGACGATTTGTCTGATTGTGCGTCCCTTGGAAATCTTAGCAATGAATAGTCCCATGAATGGCATGTATGATAACCACCAACCCCAATAGAAAATGGTTTCTTGTTGGGCGATTCCAGGACGACCGTTTGGAACGGTATTCATACTCATTGGAATGAATTTTTGAATTAATAATCCGACACTGTTTGTTTCTGAATTTAGAATGTATACGGTTGGACCAACTAGCAAGACGATTGCTAGGAAAATAATGGCGGTCCAGATATGGGCATTACTTAATTTATCAATCCCACCATTTAGTCCCTTAAAGACCGTTAGTGCAAAGATAATGAATAATACCAAGAATAGTCCTAGTTTCATATTTAGATTATCAGGAATTCCGGTTAAGGAACTTAGGACCTTAGAAATGATTGGAATTTCCAATCCTACGGAGGCTCCTACCCCTCCCATGATTCCAAATACTACTAGTAGGTTGACGATTTTTCTGGCAATGTTTTGCCAAAGTTTTTCACCATCTAAGATGGTAATCGCATCACTTAGAGATTGAATTTTGCGTTTCTTGTTATACATCATATAACCAATAGCAATCGTGGGTGCCGCAAACATCAACCAAGCCATTGGACCCCAATCGTATTGACCATACATGTGAGCTAAGTTGTAAGCAGTCACTGAGTATGGTTTAACAGATCCTTCTGGATGTTGAACATATCTCAATGGGTCCACCATGCTAAGCATTAAAATACTTGCATCGATGGCAGTCGCAAAGACCATTGAACCCCATTGGAAGTTCTTGTACACCGGCTTATCCGTTGGTTCACCCATACGAATATTGCCATACTTTGATAACATCAAATATACAAAAAACAAGAAATTGATGATGTAAATCCACATGTAACCCCAACCCATATTACTGGTTACCCAGTTCAATACGGTGTTTAGAAGTCCTTGAAGTGAAGAACCACCAATTATCAAAAATACTGAAACCCCTAAAAATAATACGACAGTAGGAATAAAGACGAGCTTGTCGATATTTTTACTTTTAAAAATAATAATCCTCCTCTGAGATTAAACACAAAAAGCTGCACAAATAAGTGATTCGTATATAACGAATGACCATCTGCACAGCTTTTCTACGGTTATACAAATTAAATTCGAATTATTTTTGCATTTCAATTATATTATACACAAATAACAATTTATGTAAAATGTGGTCGTACAGGCGTTTGAAAAGCATTTTTTTAATTCCTATTTTACAGTTTTAATAACACGAGCTGGGTTACCAACAATCACCACATTGTCACCAAATGATTTGGTAACAACTGATCCGGCACCAACAACAACATTTTCACCTAATGTAACACCAGGTAATACTGTCACATGTCCTCCTAGCCAGCAATTATCTCCGATTGTAATTGATTTACCCATTTCAACATCGGCTTTTCTTTGGTCCGGATCTAATGGATGCACCGGTGTGTACAATCCAACATCTGGACCAAAGTAACAATGATCTCCAATTGTAATTGGGCATGTGTCCAACAATGTTAAGTGGTAATTAGCGTAAAAATCGTCTCCGACATGGATGTTGTATCCGTAGTCGAATTCGACGCCAGTTTCAATCCATAGATTCTTACCACTGTCGCCAAATAATTTGGCTAGTCGTTGGTTTTGTTCTTTATTGTCTGAGAGTGAATTAATGGCGCTTAACTCTTTACGAACAAAAGTACGTCTTTGTTGTAACTCTTCGTCGTATTGTTCGTAGGGTTCTCCTGCCGTCATTTTTTCACGTTCTGTTTTCATATTTTGCCAGCTTTCATAACTTATTCAATATTATTGTATCATATGAAATTAATTATCAAAGAACCCCAAATCACGAAGGCTCTTTTCGATGTCTGATACCGATTTATCCTTGTCGATGTATTCCTTTGCCGTTTCAGTTTTTCTTGGTTGTGGTTTTTCTTCCGATACCTTTGGTTCAGGCTGCTTAATCAAAGTTGGATCAATCTTTTGGACTTCATCATCTAACAATTTTTGAATCAAAGAAGTTTGCTTAGCACCATTATCAAAATTAGCATTAGTAAACTTAATGTGTTCAAACGAATCCAAAACATTCGCTAATTGTTTAATTTCTTCAACATTGGTAATGACTTCGCCATTAAATCCCTTCCAACCATGATTTTTCGCATAAGCTAGCTTTCCATCATTTATAGTTTGAGAAACGTACAATGAAGATGTGATGACCTCAACTGTTTTTTGGTTCAAGTCCATTTCGATTAACTTCTTTAAACCATTGATAACAGAAATCAATTGCATTTTAGAATTACTGATTCCTAGCATTCCACCACTATCACTTGTCATTTCATCATCGAAGTCGATACAGTATGCCCAAATCGATGGTCCATTTTTTGCGACGTATTGGTTCAAACCAGAAGCATTAATATGCTTGCCATGTGCATACAACTTAATGATTTCTTCGACCTTTTTTTCAGGTGTTTTTGGTTGTTCAAATGAAGAGTGAACAGTCGTCTTGTTTGAATGATTTAATTTCATATCATCCATTGTGTCGTTCAAAAGTTTATCAACAAAATTGTTTCCAGCATTTTCAGCATGACCCTTAGTCCATTTAAAGTTTAAGTGCTTAAATTGACCTAGTAGTGCGGATAATTGCACAAATTCATTCTTGTTTTTAATGACTGATCCATCGCTTTTCTTCCATCCTCGACGACGCCATGAGTTTAGCCATCCCTTGGTAATCGAATCCAAGACGTATTTAGAGTCCAATATAGCGTCGATAGACTCGTTTTGCCATCCCTGGTCAATGATATATCTCAAAGCATTAACTAGCCCTAAGACTTCCATTTTGTTGTTCGTAGCTCCAAACTCACCGGCTGAGGCATAATGTTTCTTTCCATTGCGGATAATTAGGTACGCCCAAGCTGCCTTATCATCATCTTTAACGTGTTGACCTAGCTTGTTTCCGTGGTTACGCGAACCACCATCACTGTACAATCTAATTGATCCACTCTTAGCCATCTTGGTAGCCGGTTTCTTTGCTGATTTAGCTAATCCCATGTACTCTCTAGCTTCACTTTGCGTCTTAAAACTTTTATATTCGGCACCGGCGAATCCATTCACTTGAGCTTTGCATTCGTCCCAGGTGCCATAGATACCGGGCTTTTTTCCTTTTCTTACTGCATAAAATTTACTAGCCATCTTTATCTCCTTTTATGTACAAAAAAAGACCCAGAAAATCTGAGTCCAAAAGATTATTTAGCAGGCTTTGACTTCAAGAATTTTTGTAAGTCAGCAACTTCTTTTTGTTTCTTGTTACGCTTGTTGTTGTTGATTGGACGACGTCCTTGAACACCATTTGGATGACAAATTCTCACTAGAGACACCCCTTCCTGTTAACCATAAATTAATTAGTACCATTATAATATAAAGACGGTACCTAACGCAAATTAGAATTATTCACTCATTATTATATCGATATTGTTTACAATTTACAAGTTTGTGTTAAAATAACTTCAATTTAATAATAAGAGGTGGCAATTTATGACAAATGATTTTCCCCAAGTTTTAACCATTGCAGGTTCAGACAGTGATGGAAGTGCAGGAATGCAAGCCGATTTACATACTTTCTTTATGCACCATACATACGGAGCTTCCGTAATTACAGCGTGTGTTGCAGGTAACTCATTTGGTATTCATGACAGTGTCTCTATGCCAGTTTCATTCATCAACCAAGAATTCAAAGACTTAGCTGATGACTTTAAGATTTTAGCATCAAAAACAGGAATGTTAGCCGATGCTGAACTTATTCGTACCGTAGTTGAAAACTACAAGAAATACGATTTTGGTCCATTAGTTGTTGATCCAGTTATCATGACTAAACACGGCGCTATGTTATTAGAACAAGCTGCTTACGACACTTTGAAGGAAGAATTAATTCCTTTAGCCACAGTCTTGACCCCTAATTTCTATGAAGCTCAAAAGTTAGCTGACATGGAAATTAATTCAGACGAAGACACCAAGGTTGCCGCCAAAAAGCTTCGCGAATTAGGTGCTAAAAACGTTATTATTAAAGGTAAACACGTCGCTGGTGAAACCGACGTTGTTAAGGATTACGTTCTATTAGAATCTGGAGAAAACTTCTGGATTGAAGGACCTTACTATCATACAGAACATAAGAATGGTACTGGTGACTCTCTATCAGCAGCCATTACTTCTGAAATTGCTAAAGGCACTTCCATCGCCGATGCTATCAGAATTGCTGACGACTATGTCGACAAGGCAATCAAAAACGAAATTTCAGTTGCTCACAAATTTGGTCCAATTAATCACTGGGCTCAATAATAAAAAAGACTCGCATCCGCGGGTCTTTTTTATTACCATTTATCAGGACTCCACATTCTACCGTCCAATTCGTCTTGGGCTTGTTGGAGTCTTTTTTGTTGTTCTTGATTAATATCCTTAATTCCATCTAGGAAGGATAACAATTTAAAACTGGTTTCGTATTTTTTCATTTCTTCAATTTGTTGATTCAACCATTCATTTTGACTAGCCACTATTCATCATCCTCCTTCTTGATTAGATCAATTTCCCACTTTAATTCATCTAATTGATCATAGTTAGATTGAAGGTAGTCGATTAAGATATCCATTTGTGCCTTTTTATCATCATCTAGGGATTCCTTTAAAACACGAAGTTGTTCGATGTACCACTTTTGCATGCTAGTGAAACTATCGAAGTTATCATTGGTTAGATAACTTCGGTAATCAATCAATAACTTTTGTTTTTGGACATCAGTCATGTATGCGAATTGTGAAATCACAAATGGTTTCAAGAATTTCATTTGTCCTCTTTGTGCAATCGCTTGATAAGGTTTCAATAATTCTGAAATGCTAAAACCTTCTCTACCGCCGACTTGGTAGTCTTTGATTGGATCACCTAATGTGGTAATAATCCCCATTTCTTTTCCCTCCAACTTACCTTCCTGTTCAAAGGCGATAAATTTCTTGGTAAAAACATCGTCTTCATATTTTTTCATCAATGCGGGCGCACTATACCAATACATAGGAAATTGAAATAGTATGCGATCATATTGAGTTAGTCTGTCTTGTTCTTGTTCTTTATCAAAACTAAAATTATTTTGAATTTTATCCAATACGACCCAATCAACATTTTCAATGTCAGATTGGCATTGTTTTAAGAATGCTTCGGTCATTGAATTATCATATTCAGGATGTGATACTAACACCAAAGTTTTCATATTCGTTCCCTCGTTTCTTTAATAACACCATTCTAAATGATTTAGAAGCAAATTTACACTATAAAGAATTTACGTATATTTAACATTAAAAAATTATAATCGTTCGTGTATTTTAAAATTATTTTTTAAAAATTTTTTCGTTGCTTTTTAAGAATTAGCGCCCTTTATATGACGATAAACGCCTTTGTATCAACGGTTTGTACTAGTCGTCTATTATTAAAAATAAATAAAAATATTATTCTTATATTAGTTGACATCACCCCCTATTTCGGGTATATTATTACCAATGTGTTACATAGTTTCGATTGTTAAGGTTACTTGTTTTATAGTTTTATGAAATGACCCCTTGATTCAGGCTTTTGATACATTAAGATTTTATAACGCACGATATGTGCAAGGAGGTTTCATATTATGAAACAAGGTACTGTTAAATGGTTCAACGCTGATAAAGGTTACGGTTTTATCACTACTGAAGACGGTGACGTATTCGTTCACTTCTCAGCTATCAACAAAGAAGGTTTCAAGACTCTAGAAGAAGGCGAAAAGGTTACATTGGACGTTGAAGACGGCGACCGTGGACCACAAGCTGCTAACGTTACTCCTGCATAAGGATAACCTCTTAGTTAACTTTTAGTTTAAAAAGAGATCAAAAAAACACCCGAGATTATCTTGGGTGTTTTTTTATTGCCTAAAAATAAAAAACTCCCAATCGCATACGATTAGAAGTTTAGTTAATTTTGAAATGCATGTACTTGGAAACGAAGATAACCAATGATTGTATTGGTTCTTTCATGCCATCTTCGGTCCAAGTAATAATAATTTCTGTTAATCCTCCAGCAATCAATGAAACTAACATCTTAGAAGATTCTTCACGGGTTTCCAAGACATTTTCATCGATTAAGTCTGAAATATAGTATTTTAGTCGTTCTAATAAAATCATGGATAAATCATTTTTCATAATCATTTCCATCATATCTTGATCTTCCTTCACTAATTCAAAGAAGATAGTAGCGATATCAGTTAGATTATGTGACTGACTTGATGCTAAACGTTGGATAAACGTGGTAAATGAGCTATCAAATCTGTAAATAATGATATCTTTTTTATTATGAAAGTTTCGATAATACGTCATTCGTGAAACATCAGCTTGTGCACAGATATCTTTCACATTAATTTCATCAAATGGCGTTGTCTTAAGTAGTTCGAACATTCCATTAACAATTTTATTCTTTGTTGCAAATTTATCTCTCATAAACTTTTGCCTCACTTCAATATATTTATGAATATATACGAAATTGGGTTTAAATGCAAGTTAAGTCGCCCTACTTCCCTATTGTTAAATTTCGGAAACATAATTTTTAACAAATGTGAACATAAGAATTATAATGTAATTGAGCTTTAAAAATAAGGAGGAAATTTATTATGGCAATGACTGCTGAACAAAAAGTAAATGATAGAGAAAGAGTATTGGACACACCAATGAACAAGGAATTCGATTGGTCAGAAGATACTACACCTGTTCGTGACGCTTTATGGAATCACTACATGGAAGAAGATGGCAAGGACACCATGGCTACTGAAGCTAAGATGCACCCTTACCTAGACATGTCTAATGACGAAGTAGCAGCAAACGCTGAAAAGATTCTAAAGAAGTAAGCATTTGCTATTAAATTCGACGCTTAACAAAGCTCAACTTACTTATTAATAAGCTCAACTGGTTATAACAACGCCATAAAAAAGACTTGATACTAATCAAGTCTTTTTTTTGCTTGCTCTAATTGTTCATCGCTTAGGACTTCACTGGTAAATCTTTGTAACGGCGTGTATTCATGACGATCCTTGAACTTAACTGGTTCATAGTCTACAACAGCTACTAACATGTTGTTTTCGGTTAAGAACAATTGACCGATGCCCTTGAATTTACCCTTAGTATGCTTCCCGGTTCTCCAGTCATGAAGCTTAAATTCACCTTTATCGTCTTTCTTGATTATGTATTGGCCAGACTGATCTTCATCAACCACAACACCAATATATCTGTTTACTTCGTATTTACCCTTCATATCAATCACCTTTCTTATACTTTACCATATTATATTGCAATATGTGATATCATTAAGTTACTTAATTCACTTTAGGAGATGATCGTTATTCGATCTGTTAATACATTAAAAACTAGAATTATTGCGTTAATTTTTGGACTATTGTTAAACGCTTTCGGAAACGCACTCACAATTGTATCCAGTTGTGGTTCTGGTATTTGGACCGCAGCCTCTGTAAACATCCATCAATTGTTTGGTGTCGATGTTGGTATTATGATTTTTGCATTTGGAATTATCAATGCTTTAACCAATCAAATATTGATTAAACATATTGATATTTTACGTTTCGCTGAAGAATTAATCTTTATCATTTTCTTCAGTTCATTCATTCAAATCTTTACCAACTACTTTGAATCGTTAGGTTGGAATCACTTGTCACTGTACATTAGAGTGCCAATGGCATTAATCGGTGTTTGCTGCTTCTGCACAGCCATCTCACTATACCAACGTGCCAATATCTTCATGCATCCAAACGATGATACAACCAATATTCTTCGTTTTGATTATTTAAAGGGTAGTGCCATTAAATCACAACTACTTGATTTTACGCCCCCTATTATAATCATTTTAATTTGCGCGATTTTCTTACACCGTATCTACTCTGTAAGTGTCGGAACACTATTCTCAATTGCATTTAATGGTATCTTGATTCAAACAGCTGATAAGTATATTTTCCCATCTCTAAAACATAATGAAAACATTAATACCCAAATTCAAAAACATTTTGAAAAATAAAAAAGAAGCGTTTCATTACGAAACGCTTCTTTTTATATGCTTTTTCCATCTTAGAATTAGATAAATCATAATTCCGGCAATCAATCCCATCCAACTAAATACTGTAATCCATAGTAAGGCTAGAAGCATTGGAGTTGCGTGATAGTAAATTTCTAATTTGTTATGACCAGGCTTTGATTTAACGATTACACTACCAATTTGGGTTTGCTTAACATCGCCAATATGTTTGCCATTTAAAATCAGCTTAGTATCGTCATACTTAAAGATTGGTAATTGCATTGATTTATTGTCGTCTGAGTCATTATCCCAAGTTAGTAATAGATGTCCATTGCGTTTAATCGTCTTGGTTACTTCACCCTTATAATTTATGATTTGATCACCATAATTACCATATGGATGATAATCAAAATAGTTATAAGCTGTCATCTTATATTGAACTGGCAAGTAATCCGGTGTTGCCTTCGTTAACATCTTTAAGACGGCACCAGTGTCGTGAGATGACAAACTATCTCTAATTGCATTGGTGTCCGTTGTTTGATAATGAAGATTATAGTCATTTTGAACTACCTTAGGCGAGAAGAAGTGATGCACACCATTTCTCACAGGTCCACCTGCATTGTAGATAATGAAGAAAGTTAATATCAACAATGCATAATTCTTTAATGAATTAATCCATTGTTTTTTAGAAGTGTCGTTAATCATGATTCCAGCACAGATTAATAACAAGACAAATGGAATCACAACAAAACGACGTGGCATTTGAATTAGGTATGAAATACTTGGAAACTTCTTGTCTAATGGTCCCCATGGGAATAACACGGATGAAATCCACATGAAGAATAGCCCGGTAATAAAGATAATCTTTCTAGATGAACTAATCTTTCTAAAGTTCACCGCAAAGTAAATGGCAACAATGATAAATCCGATCGAATATAGCGGAGGCAATACGAAGACGTTTTTACCATACAAGGCAACCGAATCTTCATACATATTTAATTGTGGGGCCACTCCCAACGCGTGGTTGGTGAATGATATTTGCATCATTCCGTACCAAACGTTGGCGGTTAAACATAGTGTTAGTAGCACTGATAAGATGGCATTACGCCACATTTTGAGCTTTTCATTACTATGAACAACACCATAAATAAACATTGGAATCAACGCCAATGCTCCGGTCAAACTGCTCAACATGTGAGTTTGCAACATAATCGACATCGGAATGGCTAGTTTTAATATGTTAATTGATTTGTAATCAACCATGTCAAAACCAGCAGCTAATAGCCAAGGTAATAAAGCTGCGCCCCAACCAGTGAACTGCATACCTACTACCCATCCCATAATCAAATAAGACGACATGTAAGCAATTCCGACAAAGACCGCATATATTTTCTTGATATGGGTTCTGATTGCTAGGTTATACATCGTAATTCCACTGACGGATAACGTTAGCAATGATGTGACAATTTGGAACCTAACCCAATTGCCGGTAACCAGGAGGATCAAACCGTTAAAATAAGCCGCTAATGGCCCATATAACGCGTTGATAATTCGCCCTGACTGTTGGTATCCATAAATGGATATAAAGTAACTTAAATGGCCAGTTTTTAGTTGCATAGCCGCATCATAGAATCGATTCATATGAAAGATTGAATCAACTCCCAAAATAAATGATCCGGTCACAATTTGTGGCAGCATAATTAACACGGCAACCAAAAAGATTGTCATGTATGGCCAAAACTTAATCGCTTTTTTCATCGATATTCTTCCTTAAACTATAATTTACATGTTTTATATTACCACATAAAAAAGAAGCGAACCTTAAAATTAGGTCGCTTCTTAGTGTAATATCAGTATTTTTTAAGCTTCGCTATGTTTGTCGATTGTCAACTTACGATGGGACTTTTGTAAGATGAAAATTGCCAAGATAACTAGAACTGCACCGATGATTTCAATAAAACTAATTGAAATGTGGAAGAAGATGATACTTAAAATAAAAGTAACAACTGGTTGAGTCGCGTCAACTAGACTAACAACTTCTGATGGTGCAAAGTTCAAAGCATGTAGTAATAGCATGAATGGAAGAATTGTTCCGAATAGAATAATTCCACCAACTCCGAATACGACACCAGCGGTTAGGTGTGGCATGTGTACCCAGATTGGTTGCTTTAAGTTAAAGATAATTCCGGCAATCAAAGTTCCCCAACCTAAAATTACCATTGGTGAGCTTTGACCAACGATTGGACGTGGAAGTACCACGTATAGCGCAGCAGTTACACCAGATAAAATTCCCCAAATCAATGATGCAGGAGTAATTGATAGTGATGAGAAATCACCCTTGGTTAGAGATAATACAACCCCTGCCAAAGCAATTACGAAAACCATAATATCGATTGGTAATGGTTTTCTGTGTTGGAATACGATTGATCCCAATAGAATAAATAGTGGTGCTAAGTATTGCAAAATAGTAGATGCATTAGCATTACCGGTTTGAACACTCATGTAGAATGTGTAAAGGTTAGCACCTAGACCAAATACTCCGTAAGCCACGATGCAAATAAATGATTTCCATGACTTAAAGACGTTGAAAATGTGTCCCTTATAAACAATTGCAGAAATAATTAATAACACAATTCCAGAAATCATGGTTCTAGTTGATAAGAACCAGTTAGCTTCCAAATGTTCAGTTTGAGATACGAATTGTAAAATTGTACCTGAAACACCCCAAAGTGCTGAAGCCAAAAAAGCCCAGAAGATACCTTTCATAACATTAGTTTCCAAAAGGCCTGTTTCGTTTTCCATATTTTCACCCCATATAAAGCTATAATTCCAACAGATGTAAAGTTTTCTTACTTGAAACCTATATTAAAAAGATATCATAAGTAAGAAAGCTTGAAAATAGAAAAAGACCATTTCCACGAAATAATGCGTAAAAACAGTCTTTTCGATAACTTTTTTATACAAACTATCTAATATCTGGGTCTTCCTTATCTTTCTTTTGGTGAGATCTTTGTAGGAAGTAGATAGATACGATGATGATGATTGCACCAAGTGCTTCGATTGGTGTTGGAATTAGGTGGAATACAATCATACTTAAGATGATAGTAACCACTGGTTCAACGGCATCAACGATACTTGAAACTTCTGATGGAGCAAACTTCAAACTGTATAGAACAGCTGAGAAAGCAAAGATGGTACCAACTAAGATAACACCACCGATACCTAATACGATACCTGGTGTAATCTTAGGAGCATCAGTCCAGAATGGGTGGTATGCGTTAAAACCGATACCAGCAATTAAAGTACCCCAACCTAGCACAACGAATGGTGAGTTTTCTTTTGATAGTGGCTTTGGAACTGAGTAGTATACGGCTGCTGAAACAGCTGATAGTAAACCAAAGATAACGGCAGTAAATGGAACTGATAGTTCACCGATGTGACCATTAGTGATAATCAAGAATACCCCTACTAAAGCTAGTAAGAATGAAATAACATCAGCCTTTAGAGGCTTCTTCTTCATGAAGATTAAACCGTATAGAACAATAAAAATTGGTGCTAAGTATTGTAGGATTGTGGCAGTAGCAGCGTTACCTTCTTGAATACTTACGTAGAAAGTTGACATGTTAACTGCTAAACCAAAAATTGCATAGATGAATAATCTAATGATTGATTCTTTTGATTTCCAAACATCAAAAACATGTTTACCAACGTGAATTGAACCAATAGCTAACAATAAAATACCTGCAAATAATGTACGAACTGAAATGAACCATTGAGTAGGCACTGCTTCGTTTTGAGCAACGAATTGCATGATAACTCCTGAGAAACCCCATAGGGTTGAAGCCATCGCAGACCAGAAAATACCTTTCATGACGTTTTCAGTCGTTGTATGTTGTTTTTCCATTTTTAAAACTCCCCGTTTGTCCATAACAACGAAACGTTATTATGATTTGTTTGAACGGCTATGTTTAATTCCATAACCGAAGTAAATACATAATCCTCCAGCAAACCAAATGATTGCTAGAATCCATGTATCAAGTGGTAATTGCGTTAATAAATAAATACATGCCACCGCTGATACAATTGGTAATACTGGATATAATGGAACTTTGAATCCATCATTTTTGATGTCTTTACGTTTTCTTAGGAATAAAATCCCAATTGACATAAATGTAAAGGCGATCAATGTCCCAATATTAACTAAACTGGCTAGCTTATCTAGTGAGAAAATTCCACCCATTAGAGCGATCACAATGGTCACAAAGATAACACTGTGAATTGGAACATTCTTCTTAGTGTCTATTTTACTCAAATTCTTAGGTAAAAGTCCATCACGACCGATGGAGTAAATTAGACGTGAACTACTAAATACCATGTTTACCATCATTGTAAACATACCTGCTAGTGCTCCCAATGAAATTAAAATTCCAAGCTTGTCCAAGTGAATCATTTGTAGTGCAAATGTTACTGGATCAGAAACGTTTAATTTAGTATAAGGTACGATTCCCGTAAGAACGATTGAAACTAATATGTACAAGATTGTACAAATGATCAATGTCCCAATAATTCCGATTGGCATCGTTTTTTTAGGGTTCTTTACTTCACCTGCAGAGGCAGCAATAACATCAAAACCTAGGTAAGCAAAGAATACTAATGAAGCCCCTGTGAAGACCCCACTTACTCCGAATGGCATAAATGGGTTCCAGTTAGTTGGCTTAACAAAGAATGCCCCAGCAACTACAAAGACAATAATGATTGCAATTTTTACTAAAACCATTATGTCGTTTAAACGTGTGGATGATTTAACACCCCTCGTTAAAATCCATGAAATCAATAACACTACTAGAATCGCTATCAAGTTAACATATGAGCCGTGATTCGGATCATAGTTAGCTGATAGTGCCTTTGGCATGTGAATTCCGAAATTAGCCAGTAATGATTGCAAGTAAGCTGACCAACTTGATGCAACAGTTGCTACTGAAAGCATGTATTCCAAAATTAATCCCCATCCGATAATCCATCCAGTAATTTCTCCGAAGATAACATTACCAAATGTGTAAGCACTCCCTGCAACCGGTAGCGCTGAAGAAAATTCAGCGTAACACATTGCACAAAGTGAACATACGACTGTCGCAATTACGAATGAAAGGATAATTCCTGGTCCAGCAGTAGTAGCTGCAACCGTTCCTGGTATTACGAAAATTCCTGCACCAATAACCGCACCGATTCCCATCATGATTAAATCTTTAATGCCGATAGTTCTTTGTAAATTTTGATCCCTATCAATGAACTTAGCCAATGATGTCTTACGATTCACCTTAGACAGAATATTCATAAAAATCCCCCTTTTTTACATGAATAAATAAAAACCGCACTAGTTCTCCTAACTAGTGCGGTAAAAAAGCACTAGAAAGAATAACTGCTTACCAGCCATTTTTCTAGTGCTTCCGAAGTTTTCATAGCGAAATAATCTCTTCTACGTACTATACTAAACGACTAGTTCAGATTAAAGAAGAAATTATTATTATCTTGTTTTATTGTCAGAATATAACAAGTAGCCATGATTGAACCTCCAATTTTTATTCGTTCATTTATTTGTAATAATCTTACCGAAAATATATGGAGATTGCAAGTTTTTTTATTTATTCTTAGCTTTTCTTTCCTTTAATTCAGCGTTTAAAGATTCTAAGCGCTTATTAAGAATTAACTGAACTTGTTGATTCTTTCTCATATTGTCGTTAGTTTTCTTAATTAATTCTTCAATCTCAGTGTTGGTGTAACCAGACATTTGTTTTTGCATAATGTAGGTATCTTGATAAGCGCTACTTACGATATCGTAACCACGTTTACCTAAGCTAACCAATCCACCAGCTGCATCATGTAGGCTTGGTCTTTGACTGAAGTGATCGATATGAGTCATCAATTCACGACTAATTGTGTTGTTCCAGAAACTAATCAATGAACCCGCAAAGAATGCTGTAAAGATAGTCATGATTCCAAATGGACCAGATACAACAATGGCCACAATCATGAAGATGATATCTTGAGCACTTCTGACTTTTCTGTATTCAATGTGTGTCTTTTCTGAAATGATTGGCGCTAGCGCATCATAAGGTGATACCCCTAATTTGGTAGCCATGTAGATAGAAGTACCTAATGTAAAGACTAAAATACCGACAATCGCATCGAAAACCATCATTGGAATACTAATCTTACCTGGGAAAATCATTGAGTAAAAAGTACTGAAGTATTCAATCTCATATCCCACTAAAACCATGTTAAAGATGGTTCCTAATCCAATTTGCTTACGATCAAAAATCAAAACAATAATGAATAATACTAAGTTAGCAAACAATTGAAATGAACCTAATGAAGTTCCTAACTTGGTAGCCATCCCTGCATTCATTGCAGTGAATGGATCAATTCCAACATGTCCTGAGCGCATGAATGCAGCACCTAAAGCAATTAAGGTAACCCCCACTAGTGACATAATTGCGCGTAAAAAGAAGTCCAACGGCTTGTTAATAACGTTTTTTGAGTTATCGTATGAAATATTTTCCATGATGTTTATACCTTCTTAATGTTTAATATTTTTAGTTATGATTGCGCTTACATTATAACTCTTTTATAGTTTCAAATGAAATAATTTATACTAAAAAAGAGACGATGGAAAAATCCATCGTCTCTCATTCGTATTATTTTCATCTATTCTTTATCTTCAGATTGGCCATAAGTCAATTTGATCAATGCTGAAATTAGCATTGGAATGATAAATACTAGGATGATTAATCCAACAATTACCCCGATGGCAACTTGAATTAGAGTCAATACTCCTGATGGCATTAGAGCCGCAAAAGTACCACCTAAAATGATTGCCGCTGAGATAACCACTGTACCGATAACAGCACAGGCATGTTGAATTTGTCTTTCAGCTGTAGCATCAACGCTACCGAATTCACGGTATTTCATCATCAAGAAGATACTGTAATCAACACCTAATGCGATTAGCATTACGAATGTGAAGAATGGTGTGTTCCAAGTTAGGAACTTTTCACCTAATACAGCTGAACTAATTAGCTTAGTGATGCTTAATGATGAAACGTAAGCAATAATCAAAGTACCTAGAATGTAGAATGGTTGAAGAATTGATCTGGTAATAACCATTAATGCAATCATAATTCCGATTACCATGATAATTGCGGTTCTTAAGAAGTCAGAACTTGCAATGTGGTGAGTGTCAGAAGTAGTTGCGGTTTGACCACCAATTGCAACCAAACTGTGATCTAGTGAAGTACCTGAAATGTTGTTGTATACCTTAGTTTGTAAATTATCAACTTGGTTCATTGCACTTTCAGAGTTAGGGTCTTTATCTAGAACAACAGTAATCTTTGCAGTCTTCTTATCTGCTGATAGATAAGTGTTAACTGAACGCTTAAATGTGTCGCTCTTCAAGACGCTTTCTGGAATATTGAATGAATCAGAAGCTTGTGAGTTTGATAGAGAGTTTAGGTAATCGTTAGCACTACCCATTCCCTTTTCAATCTTATCTAAACCAACGCCAGCCTTCTTTAGCTTAGCTTGAGTTTCTTTCAATTGAGCGGCTAATGCCTTGGCGTTGTCACCAACACTTTGAGTATTTGAAGCAATTCCTTGCAATTGTGTTTGTAAACCACTCAATAGACTTTGTTGTTTAGTTGCACTTTGTTGTAACAAAGCACCCACAATTTGTAGTTGGGTTTGACTAAGTGGTTGACCCACTGAAGCCATCTTTTGTTGTAGTTGTGTCAATACAGCTTGACCATTGGTGTTACCTGTTTGTCCACTCATTGCTTGAATATTCTTTAGGTATTGGCCAATTGTCATTGCTGAAGAACCAATGTTTTCCAATGGAGTAGCGTTGAATGATGAGTTCTTAGTACCTTGTTTGATGGTGCTAATACCCTTCTTAGCTGTCTTCATCTTAGAATTTAGTGTTTCTAGTTGGTCATTTACGTAAAGTTGATTAATTGGCATTCCACTTGGTTGGGTTACTGATGCCACAGTCTTTACGCCTGATTGTTTACCCAATTGTTGGGTTATTCGATCAATTTCATTCAAGTCTTTTTCGTTATTTAGATTGTGGTCGGACTTAATGTAAATAGTTGAAGGTTCAGCAGTCCCCTTTGAGAAGTGCTTTTGAACGGTCAATAGTCCTTGTTTAGCAGGAACACTATTTTGAAGTTCCACACTGTTATCGTAGTTTAGGTTATTCTTGTAAGTTGCCATAAATGGAACGGTCACAAGTAATACCAACACGATAGCTGGAATTGCCCACTTAGTTGATTTGTTTGATAAGAAGTTCCATAGTTTGTTTTCACCTTCACCATCGAAGTTCTTTGATGGCCAGAAGATATTCTTACCTAAAACAGCCATGAAGAATGGGTTCAATGTTACTAATACAAGTAGTAATACGGCAACACCGACCGCTACACCAACGGCTGATTGGTAAATTGAGAACTTAGCTAAAGCTAGAGTTGCAAAACCGATTAATACTGATGCTCCTGAGTATAGAATTGTCTTTCCGGCAACTTTTCTAGCATCAATAGTTGCTTGAATTTGATTCTTACCCCTACTCAATTCTTCCTTAAATTGGTTGTATAGAAGAATGTTGTAATCAGTACCAATACCGAATAGAACAACCACCATGAATACACGAGTAAAGTTTGAAAGTGGGAAACCGAAGTATTGAACAAGGTTCATTACGATGCTCAATGAAACAATGAATGACACACCCACAGTCAATAGTGATACCAATGGCACGATTGGTGATCTAAATACGATAATCAATACGATTAGAATAAATACTGCAGCGATAACTTCAGTCTTTTGAATTCCTTCTTGTGTAGAAACTCTAAAGTCATCGTTTAGGATATCTCCACCAGTAACGTAAGTTTTTACTCCAGTGGTCTTAACAGCATCTTTAAGTTGGTTGTTAACGCTTTGAATTGAACGTTTCTTAGTTACGTTTAATTGAACAATTTCAGTGGTCTTATCCTTTGAAATTAATTGTTTTTTAGTTGCGTCATTATCAAATGGTGCAGTTACACCCTTGATACCGTATTCGGACTTGTGGTCCTTTAATTTTTGAATTGTAGCATCAATTTTCTTTTGGTCACTTGAAGTGATTTTACTATTACCGTTATTGAAAACAACAACAGTATCCATGGTATTACTAATACCATGACCCCAATGCTTTTGAATGGTTTCAGCTACTTGGCTTTGTGAAGTGGCTGGAATCTTAGTTTGGCCTTTTTGGGCAACTAGGTTAGACATGTTTGGTAAAAAGACAATACTTAGAATTACAACTACCAACCATGCAACCAGGCTACCAGTATACTTCTTAATAAACTTTGGCATCTGAATTCTCCCCCTTATTTTTTGATATTAATTAAATCTTGTGGCGCGGTTCTTTGCGTCGTCTTAATGATTTCAGCGATTTGACTAGGAGACTCTGGATGTTCTTTACTCATCCAATAAACAACAATACTCATCAATCTATCCAAAATAATTTCCATAACGTAATCTTTTGGAATTCCAGGATGGAACTCAATTTCAGAAGGTGCTGCGTGGAATGATTCGACAATCACTTCTTTGAACATCTTCTTAATCTTACCAATTAAATATGGATCACCGTCTGGGCATAATAGGGCAGACAATAATTTAGAATTTTGGTAAAAGTAATCAAGGGTCTTGATTACTAATTCAGATGGAGCATTTTCACTATTTTCGGAAAACGCCTTTAGTTCTTCTGGAACAATTGCATTTAAAATATCCTGAATTTCACCTAATAGACGTGTTTCTGTCTTTGACAATAAATCAAACTTATCTAAATAATGAATGTAAAACGTTCCACGACCAATTCCTGCTGTTCTGGTTAAGTCAGTAACACTCAAGTTATTGAACCCCTTAGTATGAATCAATTCAATTAAGGCATCAGTAATTTGGGACTTGGTTTGAATCGTTCTACGATCTTGTTTAACCATACATATGTCTCCCCCTCAAAAATCACTTATCTAATAATTCAATTACATTATAAAAACAACGCGCTCATAAAGTCAACACGTTGTTCAGTATCTTTTTTATTTTTATTCTTTTTTGTTCCCTAAAGCTAGGATAAATACCGTACTTAGTACCAAAAGACCACCGATAACTTCTGCACCATTAAATGATGTATTAAGGAAAATAACGGCCCCGATGGTAGCAGATAGTGGTTCAAATGTATCTAACATCCCTGCAACAGTTGGTGAAATGAATTTCAAACTACTGATGAAACAAATAAATGACATCATCGTACCAAAGAAGACAATAAAACTAACACCTAATACTGTACCAAGAGTTAAATTAGGAACATCTACCCAAAAAGGATGAATGAAGGTAAAGATAATTCCGCCGACTAGCATTGCCCATCCAACGACGACTAGCGTTGAAAAACGTTTTAATAGGTTCACCGGTAACATGGTTTGAATTGCACCAGCTAGTGCTAATAATAGTCCAGCGGTTAATGCTGGAGTTGAGATTGCTAGTTGGGTTAAATGACCCTTAGTTACCAATAGCCATGTTCCAATTAAAGCAACCAATACTGCAGTGGCTTCATACTTGTTGGGTAGTTGGTGATAAAAGATTGCTGTAAAGATAACAATCAACACCGTTCCCAAACTTTGCAACACCGTTGCGGTTCCGGCATTACTTAGATTAACCGTTACTAAGTATAGGTATTGCACGGCTGCTAAACCGAATACTGCATATGCAGCAAACACCCCTAGATTCTTTGGTTTCTTCCAAAGATCCATTACCGGTTCTTTTTTAACAAAATTGGTGAATAATAGGATGATAATTCCTGAAATCCCCATCTTAATTCCCATTAGCCATTCGGGTGATAAATGATTATCTTGGAATAAAAATTGTGATACAGGACCTTGAATCCCCCAAAGGATAGCCCCGGTCACTGCTAGGATTCCACCGATTAGTCTCTTTTGCGCTTGTGTCTTATTTTCCAATCCAATTCTCCATTTCTCTAGTTGTTTAATACCATTATAGGACAAAAGAAAAAGCGTTGTCATTAAAGACAACGCTTTTTTATGATTAGTGATTATAACTAGTCTTTGTAGTTTGCAGGAGAATCGTCCCACTTATCAACAGTATCTGTCATTTTACCGGTAGTGTGCCATTCAAAATCAGGGTACCATAAACTACGCTTTTGCTTGTCGATACCTTCGATGGCCTTCATGTCATCTTCTGATAACTTGAAGTCGAAAATATCTGAGTTTTGAATAATTCTTTCTTCATGTGATGACTTAGGAATGGTTACTACACCTTTTTGCCAGTCCCAACGAAGAATTACTTGAGCAACTGACTTGTTGTACTTGTCAGCAATCTTCTTAATTTCTTCGTTAGATAAAGCTTCCCCACCACCAAGTGGTGACCATGCTTCTAGTTGAATTCCAGCATGGTTGTTAAATTCTAGGATATCCTTTTCTTGGTTAACTGGATTGAATTCCATTTGGTTAACAGCAGGAACGATATCACTATGATCTAACAAGTTTTGTAGTCTTTCGTTATCGAAGTTTGAAATTCCGATAGCTCTAATCTTACCTTGACGGTATAATTCTTCCATTGCCTTCCAAGTATCAATGTACTTGCCATCTACTGGCCAGTGCATTAGGTATAGGTCAATGTAAGTTAAATCAAGACGTTTTAGTGTACCATTTAAGGCATTAATTGTACTTTCATAACCTTGGTCACCGTTAAATAATTTAGTTGTAATAAATAAATCTTTACGGTTTTGTCCAGTTGCGGCCAAACCTTCTTTAATTCCTTCACCAACACCAGTTTCGTTACCATATTGCTTTGCAGTATCAATTAAATGGTAACCCTTGATGATTGATTCTTTAACTGATTCCTTGGCACTTGTATTATCTGTTTTCCAAACACCTAAACCAAGACGAGGCATTTCAACGCCATTGTTTAGAGTAGTTGTTTCTTCAAGTCCTTCTAATCTGTTCATAGAAAATTCAGCCTCCTATTTCTTAAGTTCAACTTTATGGTAAATCCCATCTTCGTCATTTTCAAGAAAAAAGACATGATTATAATCAAATATAATCGAATATTAATCTTCGTATCCGTGTGGGTGCTTTTGAGTCCAAGTCCATGCACTAGCGATAATGTCTTCAACATTGTCGTGTTGAGGTTTCCAGCCTAATACTTCACGAGCCTTAGTAGAATCAGCAACTAAAGTGCTTGGATCACCTGGTCTTCTTGGTGCGTCTTCGGCAGGAATTTCCTTACCAGTAACCTTACGAGCAGTCTCTAGCATTTCCTTGTTGGAGAAACCAGTTGATGAACCTAGGTTGAATGCTTCTGAATCTCCACCCTTCATCAATCTGTCCAATGCTAGAATATGAGCATCGGCTAAGTCGACAACGTGGACATAGTCACGAACGTTAGTACCATCTTTGGTTGGGTAGTCTGTACCAAAGATTTGTAATTTTTCACGAGTACCTTGAGCAACTTGTAGGATGATTGGAATTAAGTGAGTTTCTGGACCATGGTCTTCGCCAATTGACCCATCCATCTTTGCTCCACCAACGTTAAAGTAACGTAGTGCAGTGTACTTGATACCATAGGCAACGTCAGCCCACTTCATCATCTTTTCCATCATTAGCTTACTTTCACCATAAGGGTTGGTAGGTACTTGAGAATCGGTTTCCTTTACAGGAATGCTTTCAGGTTCTCCGTAGGTAGCAGCGGTAGAAGAGAATATAATGTTCTTAACGTTATGTCTTTGCATTGCTTCTAATAGATTAATCATTCCACCAGTATTGTTATCAAAGTACTTCAATGGTTTTTCCATTGATTCTGGAACGATTGAATTGGCGGCAAAATGAATTACCCCTTCAATTTTTTCGTTATCAAAGATTTTGTCTAAGAAGTCAGCATCTCTGATGTCTCCTTGATAGAACTTTGCTTTTTTATTAACACTGGCTAAGTGTCCAGTTGCTAGATTATCAGCAACGACAACATCGTAACCTTTTTCGATTAAACGATCTACGGTGTGAGAACCGATATAACCGGCTCCACCTGGTACTAAAATTGCCATATAAGAACGCTCCTTTTAAATTACTTATATTATCATTATCAAACAGGAACCTTAAAAATTCAATAAATTCCAGAAAAAAAGACGCGGTATCATACCGCGTCTTTTAATTGTTTTATTAGTCGTTTTCGTACTTCTTGAATACAAGAACTGCGTTGTGACCACCAAAACCAAATGAGTTTGAAATTTCGTAGTTAACTGGTGACTTCTTGTTGTCTTCGTTTACTAGTTCTACTTCAACTTCTGGATCGATGTTCTTAACACCGTAGTTAACTGGCATTTGTTGACGTTGTAATGCACCAACCATGATAACGGCTTCTAGTGAACCAGCAGCACCTAGAGCATGACCAGTCATACCCTTTGTACTACTTACCTTGATGTGGTCGTTGTCAGCAAATACTTTCTTGATAGCTTGTGATTCAGCTGAATCGTTAGCATGAGTACTTGTTCCGTGAGCGTTAACGTAGTCAACGTCCTTAGGATCAAC
This sequence comes from Apilactobacillus zhangqiuensis, assembly GCF_019656215.1. Taxonomy (GTDB): domain Bacteria; phylum Bacillota; class Bacilli; order Lactobacillales; family Lactobacillaceae; genus Apilactobacillus; species Apilactobacillus zhangqiuensis. The sequence goes on along the minus strand of NZ_BPLK01000002.1, from coordinate 54,043 downwards.
GTTAGCATCTTTAAGAGCTAACTTCATAGCATCAACAGCACCTGAACCGTCTGGTCTTGGAGCAGTTAAGTGGTAAGCATCTGAGTTAGTACCGTAACCAACAACTTCGGCTAAGATGTTAGCACCACGAGCCTTGGCATGTTCTAGTTCTTCAAGAACTAAAGTACCGGCACCTTCACCCATAACGAATCCATTTCTATCCTTATCGAATGGAATTGAACCACCTTCAACAGTTTCTGAAGTTGAAAGAGCTGATAGAGCAGCGAAACCTGCAATACCTAATTCGTTAACTGAAGCTTCTGAACCACCGGTAATCATCATCTTGGCTTTACCAAAACGAATGTAATCAAATGCATCACCAATAGCGTTAGTACCTGATGAACAAGCAGTAACGATTGCTTGAGAAGTGTTTCTAGCATTTAAGTTAATTGAAATGTTACCAGCAGCCATGTTAATGATTGAGTTAGGAACGAAGAATGGAGATACACGACCTGGACCCTTCTTTGACATCTTGATTGCTTGTTCTTGGATAGTTGTTAAACCACCAATACCTGAACCATAGATAACACCTAATTCATCTGGATCAAATTCGCCTTCTTTTAGGCCAGCTTGTTCCATAGCTTCGTAAGCTGAGTATAAAGCGTAACGTGAGAAATCATCCATACGTTTTGAAATCTTCTTGTCGATACGTTTTAGTGGATCAAAATCTTTAACTTCGGCAGCTAATGTAACACCAGTTTCTGAAGCATCAAACTTAGAAATTGGAGCAATACCTGTCTTTGAAGCAAAAATATTGTCTAAGAATGTGTTAGCGTCGTTACCTAAAGGACTAACGGCACCAATACCTGTAATTACAACACGCTTTTCCATAGAGTTATCCTCCTTATTTACGTTTTACGTCTGGAACGATAAATGTTAGTTGAGCTGAACAAGCTTTCTTGTCGCCAACGTAAGCAGTACAGTCAACTTGTCCCATGTTCTTCTTTTGTTTACCCATAGTAACTTCGAAACGAACAACGTCACCAGGTTTAACCATCTTTCTGAACTTAGCACCCTTAATTTCGCCAAGGTAAGCAGTCTTATCCTTATACTTTTCACTCTTCAAAATAAGAATTGAAGCAGTTTGAGCCATAGTTTCGATGATTAAAACACCAGGCATAACTGGGTTTCCAGGGAAGTGACCTTGGAAATAGTTTTCGTTGATAGTTACGTTCTTAGTAGCAACTACCTTTTCGCCAGGGATTAATTCATCAACCTTATCGATGTATAGAATTGGGTATCTGTTTGGAATTAAATCCATAATTTCTGTTGTATTTAAAACACTCACAATAAGCACTCCTCGTATAATTCAAAATTTTAACAATTAAACGTCTTTTATTAATCTAATTTATGATCCTAATCCAATAGGATTATGGATAACCACCTCATGTAGTTTTCATATCTAGATGAGGTAATTAACATAAATAAGTTTAACAATTACCGTACTAAGTTACAACGTACAAGACTCTTTTTATTACTTAAAATAAATAAAACGCTGTCATAGCAATGCTTTACGTATATTTCCTTATGTGACACATGGTAGAATGTATATCTATTTTGCCGTTTTTTATTAGAATTCAGCTAATTATCATGATTTGATTCGTTTAATGTTTGAACAACCCATTACCCCGGAAAATCATTTAACAGCAGATATTAATCGTCATATGTAGCAAGGGTTCCAACGTAGCCATCAGCTATCTCAATATCGGTTAATTTAATTTTACGATCTAATCGTTTAGCAGATTTCTTGGTATCAACATCAATGTCGACACTCTTAACCTTACCGGATAAACCAGTACCGACTAATTTTAATGCTGATTCCTTGATTGTCCATAGTTTAAGCGTTTCATCACCTTCAACAGATTCGTCTAAATTGCTTAAGTAATCTAATTCTTTATCAGTAAAAGCACGAGTAATGCGCTTGTAAGTAAATGGACGTAATTTTTCGATATCTATTCCTATCTCTTGATTTGAAACCGCAAGGATTACCAAATCATATGAGTTAGAAATATTATATTGAAATTGGTTTGACTTTAGAAATGGTTTGCCATGATCACCATAGTAGAATAGGTCACCATGCAATAATTCATCAATACTAATTCCCATGTAATCTGCCAGCATCAAGTTACCGACAATTGCTTGACGTTTATTATACTTCGTAAAATCAACATCAGCCTTCTTGAAGATTTCTTGGTACTTTGGATTTTGAATAGAATCGATAAAAATTTCTGTATTATTAAGCAAGTAAATGAACACCTTTATCAGCGTAAATCAAGTCACCAGTAACACCTGATGATAGGTTACTCATTAGGAAAGTAGCAACGTCACCAACTTGGTGGATGTCAACAGCTTCACCGTCAACAGTTCTTGCTTCTGATTCCTTCAATAGGTCACCGTGATTCTTGATACCAGTAACAGCTAGAGTCTTGATGGCACCAGCTGAGATAGCGTTAACACGAATCTTCTTAGGACCTAGGTCTGAAGCTAGGTATCTAACGTTAGCTTCTAGAGCAGCCTTAGCAACACCCATCATGTTGTATGAAGGGATAGCACGAGTTGAACCCATGTAAGTTAGAGTAGCAATACTACCTTGAGGATTCATAACACGACTTGCATAACGTGATACTGAAATTAGTGAGTAAGCTGAAACGTCTTGAGCTAAGTTGTAACCATCTTTCTTAACATCAATAACGCCACCTTCAAGAGTTTCCTTGTCAGCGTAAGCAATGGCATGAATAACACCATCGATGTTACCAAATTTAGCTTGGATGTCTTGGAAAGTCTTTTCAACGTTTGCATCTTCAGCAACGTCACATTCGATCATTTCAGTTCCTTCAGGAACAAGCTTGTCTAATTGACGCTTTAGTCTTTCGTTTTGGTAAGTAATGATAACTTGAGCACCGTTATCCATTAGTGACTTAGCACAACCCCAGGCAATACTACGTTTGTTAGCAACACCCATAACAACAATTGTTTTTCCATCTAATAAGTTTGACATTATGATTTGGCCTCCTAAAATATACAAATCAATTAAATTACATTAGTTGAATTTACGGTAACGTTCATGACGTTGGGCCAATAATTCTTCTTTAGGTAATTTGTTAAGTTCATTAATTTTTTCAATTAAAGCTTCTTTGAAGTTTTGCATTGAGTTTGCATCTTTGACTTCGGGAATAATCTTATCAATGATTTCATTGTCTAATAGTTCCTTTGGTGTAAGTTGCATTTGTTCAGCAGCTTCTGCTGCCTTACTTGAATCTTTCCACAAGATTGTGGCATAACCTTCAGGTGATAGGACTGAATAGATACTATCTTCTAGAGCCCAGACGGTGTCACCTACAGCAAGTGCTAAGGCACCACCGCTTCCCCCTTCACCTACGATGACACTGATATATGGCACTTTTAACTTAAGTCCTTGCATAATTGATTGAGCAATCATGTAACCTTGACCCTTGTATTCAGCGTCCATACCAGGATATGCACCAGGTGTATTAATCAAGTTAATGATTGGACGGTTAAACTTTTCCGCTTGTTTCATCAAACGTAAAGCTTTTCTGTATCCAGAAGGTTCAGCTGATCCAAAATGTCTTTCGATATTTTCGTCAGTGTCGTTTCCCTTTTGGATACTGGTAATGGTAACTGGTTGACCAGCAATAGTTCCGATACCTGCGTAAACGGCAGGGTCATCACTGTAAGCACGGTCACCGTGTAGTTCCATAAAGTCATCAGTAATTCCAGCAACTAGGTCTTGGATACTAATCTTATCAGCACTTCTAGCCGCTAAAACACGATCATATGCTTTTCCCATAATACTAATATCCCCCTAATTCCAAGCCAATAACTTGGCTAATACTGATTTCATTTCATCTCTCTTAACAATGGCATCTAAGAAACCATTCTTAAGTAGAGTTTCTGCACGTTGGAAATCCTTTGGTGGACGTTGTTGAATTGTCTTTTCGATAACTCGACGTCCAGCAAAACCGATTAATGTGTGTGGTTCAGAGATGTTGATATCTCCTTCCATGGCATAACTAGCAGTAACCCCACCGGTAGTAGGATCAGTTAATACAGAAATGTATAGTAATCCTTTTTCGGCGTGATCAGATACAGCTTGTGATACCTTGGCCATTTGCATTAATGAGTGGATTCCTTCTTGCATTCTGGCACCACCAGAACATGAGAAGACAACTACTGGTAAGTTCTTTTCGGTAGCTTGTTCGAATAATCTAGCAAGCTTTTCACCAGTGGCAGTACCTAAACTACCCATGATGAAACGGGAATCCATTACACCTAGGGCAAATTCAGCATCGCCAATCTTAGCAAAACCGGTTTGAACACTTTCGTTTAGGTCAGTGGCCTTCTTTGACTTTTCAAGCTTTCCAGCGTACTTTTCGTCGCCTAGGAAACGCTTTGGTGCGCTGATTTCTGAATCAATTGGTGTGAATTCATCCACAGTCATGTTGATTCTTTCTTGAGCACCAAGTCTAAAACCATAACCACAATTAGGACATAACTTGTATTCTCCTAACTTCTTGTTGTAAAAGTTTTCTTCACAAACAGGACATTTGATGAACAAATGATCTGGAACTTTATCCATTAGTGTTTGTAAATCTTTGGTTTCTTCTGATTTATTATTCTTCAACGTTTTTCAACCACTCTTTCAAGAATGATTTTTCAATGTATAGATTATTGAAATCTGAATCATTGAAATGTTTGTCTTGTAACAAATCGTTTAGGAATTGACGGTTAGTCTTAACTCCATCAACCTTAAATTCATTAATTACTCTTCTCATTTTTACGACAGCCTGAGGCTTGTCAGGCATATGTACAATGATTTTAGCAATCATTGAATCATAGAAAGGAGAAATAGTGTCGCCTTGTTCAACTCCTGAATCAATACGAACACCCTTAGTTCCGAACGGGAAGTTAACCTTACGAAGAGTTCCTGGTGCTGGTAAGAAACCATGTGCAGGATCTTCTGCGTTAATACGGCACTCGATTGCGTAACTATCTACTTTGATGTCGTCTTGGGTGAATGGTAATTCTTCACCAGCAGCAACTTGAATTTGAGCCTTGATTAATTGAACTCCAGCAACTTCTTCAGAAACTGTGTGTTCAACTTGTAGTCTGGTGTTCATTTCCATGAAGTAGAAATTGTTGGTCTTTTCATCCAATAGGAATTCAAAAGTACCAGTGTTTTCATAACCAATTTCCTTGGTTGCCTTTGCAACAAGTTGACCTAAGTAGTCACGTTGAGATTGAGAAACTTCCATACAAGGAGTTTCTTCGATAATCTTTTGGTGACCTCTTTGTAGAGAACAGTCACGTTCAGGGAAGTAGACAACATTTCCCTTTTGATCAGCGATAACTTGCATTTCAATATGCTTAGCATCACTTAAATCCTTTTCCATGTACAATGAATCGTCATTGTATGAAATTCTTGCTTCACGCTTAGTAGTGTTGAAGATTTCCTTTAGTGATTCTTCATCATCACATTCACGGATACCTTTTCCACCACCACCGGCAGCAGCTTTAAGCATAACTGGATAACCAATTTCATCCGCTAGTTTTAAAGCTTCGTCTAAAGTTTCAATGGAGCCATCTGAACCAGGAATGGTTGGTACTCCACTGTTCTTCATTGCTGCCTTGGCATGAGATTTATTTCCCATTAAATCAATTACTTTTGAACTTGGTCCAATGAACTTAATTGAACATTTTTCGCAAAGTTCAGCAAATTCAGCGTTTTCAGATAAAAATCCGTAACCGGGGTGAATAGCTTCTGATCCAGTTAAAACAGCAGCGTCAATCACTGCAGCCATGTTCAAGTATGATTCGTTTGGTTGTGGACCACCAATACATACTGATTCATCGGCTAATTTAACGAACATGCTATCCTTGTCGGCAGTTGAATAAACGGCAACAGCTTTAATGTCCATCTCATGAAGTGCTCTTATGATTTGCACCGCGATTTCACCACGGTTAGCAATTAATACCTTTTTAAACATTTCACTCATCCTTTATGAACTTATTCAATTGCAAAGATTAAAGTACCTTCACAAATAACTTCGCCATCTCTAGTAACTGTTCCATGACCTTCACCAATGTTTCTCTTTAGCTTTGTCATTTCAACAGCTAGTTCCAACTTGTCGCCTGGTCTAAAGCTGTCTTTGTAAGTAGCTTCTTTGATACCACCAAAGAAAACATTATGTCCTTTGTATTCAGGCATTGATAGTAATGCACATACTCCAGTTTGAGCTAGCATTTCCATCGCGATTGGTCTTGGCATTCCAAATTCAAGATGTTGTTTTGAGAAGAACCATTCGTTAACAGTTAAAAGCTTTTCAGCCTTTGCACCTTCACCAGGTCTTACTTCAATAATCTTGTCTAACATTTGGAATGGGAATCTTTGAGGAATGAAATCTTGTACGTTATAGTCCAAAATTAATCCTCCTCAATTTCAAAAATTGGTTGATCGTATTCAACCATGTCACCATTTTCAGCAACCTTCTTAGTAATAGTTCCAGAAACGGGACTCTTAACTTCGTTGATAACCTTCATGGCTTCGATTACACAAACAGTATCGCCCTTCTTAACGTGATCGCCCACTTTTTTGTAGACTGGTTTTTCAGGACTTGGGGCAAAGTAGACGATACCAACAAGTGGAGCCTTAATCTTTGCACCTGAAGCAGCTGGTTTAGCAGCTGTTTGTTCACTTTCAGTTGCACCAGCAGCTGGAGCTGGTTGAGCAACGTTTTGTACTGCAGCGTGTTCTAACTTACTGAAGTATAAATCAGTACCATCATCGGCAGTAATCTTAAATTCTTTCATGCTGGACTTATCGAACTTGTCCATTAACTTTTCAATGTCTTTTTGTTCCATGTTTTTATATCTCCTGTTAATTAAGAATGTTCTTACTTAACTTTGATTACATAGTTAATCCACCGTCAACGGTGATTACTTGTCCATTCATGTATTCATTCTTGATTAAGAATTCAACAACTTGAGCAACTTCGTCTGGAGTACCAAAACGTTTTGCTGGGATTTTTTCTTCCCAATCAGCGATGTAACTGTCGCCTAATTTAGCTGTCATAGCAGTCTTAATCATACCTGGAGCAACCGCATTACAACGGATTCCACGTAGAGCACCTTCTTGGGCTGTAGTCTTAGTTAAACCTACAATACCGGCCTTAGTAGATGAATAGTTAGCTTGACCTAAGTTACCATGTAGACCTGCGATACTTGAAAGGTTGATAATACAACCCTTACGAGCTCTTTGCATCTTCTTCATAGCAAACTTAGTCATGTTAAATACACCAAACAAGTTAGTGTCTAATACTTGTTTGAATGAATCACCCTTCATTCTAGTTAATAGAGTATCTTGGGTGATACCGGCATTGTTAACCAATACGTCTAGTTTGCCGTATTTTTCAATAACACTGTCAATCATTGCTTTAGCGTCATCTTCTGAAGCAACGTCTCCAACCAATACATCAATTTCTGAATCGAAGTTAGCTTGGAAAGCCTTCAATTCTTCTTCATTCAATTGACGGTGTGAGTTAGCGATTACGATATTGTTTTCATCCTTAGCTAGACGAACTGCGTCGGCTAAACCTAATCCCTTAGTTGCACCAGTGATTAGAATTACTTGTTTTTCGTTATTTTCCATAATTATTCTCCTAACTTATCTAATAAGGCATCTAGAGTTTCAACACTTTCTACATTGTATGTATCAGCCTTTAATGTCTTTTTAGCAAGCTTACTTAGCGTATTTCCTGGACCGATTTCGATAAAAGCGTCGATGTTTTTGTCTTCTAATGAAGCAACATCTTGCATGAAATGTGTAGGATTGATTAGTTGGTTAACTAATGTTTCCTTAATGGTGTCCTTAGTAAATGGTTTTACAGTAGTATTGCTGATTACATCTACTTGAGGTTCATCAAATTCAACACTTTCAAGACGTTTTGCTAATTGATCTGATGCAGGTTGCATCAATGGAGTATGTGAAGCTACGGCTACTTGTAGTGGAACTACACGTTTTGCGCCTTTTTCCTTCAATACTTCCATGGCGTTTTGAACCCCTTCTTTAGTACCACCAATAACAACTTGTGACTTGTTATTGTAGTTAGCTGGGTATACGTCATCAATTTCATCACAAACGCTCTTCACAAAATCAGGGCTAAGACCCAATACAGCAGCCATAGAACCTGGATTTTGCTTACCTGCTTCATCCATGTAATGTGAGCGATCGTGTACTAGCTTTAGCCCTGATTTAAAAGATAGTGCTTTAGCAGCAACTAAAGCACTATACTCGCCTAAACTCAATCCCATCATTGCAACAGGTTTCTCTATTTTGTCTTCTAAAATACGATGAATTGCTACACTCATCGTCAAAATAGCGATTTGAGTATTATTAGGATTATCAAAAATTTCCGGATCAGCTAAGTTTAAATTCAATGTTTCTGAAGCCTCATCAATTGTACGTTTGTACACAGGGTTTGACTTGTACAAATCCTGTCCCATTTCCTTAAATTGACTACCTTGGCCACTAAATAGATAACAAATATTCAAACTTAAACACTCCTAGTTAATTAAAACTAATTATTATTCTTCAACTTTACCAGCAACGTAGTCAACTAATTGTTGTACAGTTGCGATGTCGTTGTCACTGTCGATTTCGATGTCGTATTCGTCTTCTAGAGCATCGATGATTTCAAATAAGTCTAAACTGTCTAGGTCTAGTTCTTCTTTGAAGTTAGTGTCCATCTTGATGTCTTCAGCCTTAACGTCTGATTGATCTACAACGATTTCTTTTACCTTGTCAAAAATTGCGTTCTTGTCTGCCATAATATAATTCACTCCATATATAAAATTAAAATAATAAATTAATACCTTAAAATAATAGTTCCTGTGGTTAGGCCGCCACCGAAACCAGAAAGGGCGATAATATCTCCCTTAGCTATTAAACCATTTTCCATCATTTCTGACAACAAAATGGGTTCACTAGCTGCAGAGGTGTTCCCATAAAGATTAATATTGATAGGGAATTTGTCCTTGCTAACGCCCAATTTACGGGCTACAGATTTAATAATTCGCGCGTTAGCTTGATGTAACACAAAGTGATTTATGTCACTTAACTCAATCCCAGCTTTTTCTGCTGCTTCTTTAATTGATAATGGAACATTCTTAGTTGCGAAGTTAAATACTTCTCTTCCATCCATGTGCAAATAACGATCTGTGTCGTCATCATCTCGTGGTCCAAATGTTTCATTTCCCAATATATGACCAGCAAGAAGAGCTTCTCTTCTATCTCCATAATTCTTCAAGTTACTGGATAATACTTCTCCATCACCTTGGTTTGAAACTAGCATTCCACCAGCACCATCACCAAATAGTACAGCGGTGGTTCTGTCTTCCCAGTTAATCAAGTTACTCATTTTTTCTGAACCAATTACCATCCCTAAAGCGTTAGGCTTTAGTTCAAATAATGAGTGCATCACATGAGTAGCGAAAACAAATCCAGAGCACGCAGCGCTGATATCAAATGCAACAGCATTCCTAGCACCAACAATACCTTGAACTGCAGAAGCAGTTGATGGCATATGGTAGTCTCCAGACATCGTAGCTACAATGATAAAATCAATATCATTCGCATCAACGTTTCCGTTCTTAAGTAATTGCGAAGCAACCTCAGCACTTAAAGAAGTGTTAGTTTCCTTAGTGGCGATTCTACGTTGCTTAATCCCGGTTCTTTTACTGATCCATTCATCAGAAGTATCCATGATTTTAGCTAAATCGTCATTGGTAACTATCTTTTCAGGAACAGCTTTAGCAGTAGCTAAAATTGAAAAACTGCTCATGATATCTCCTCTAAACTGAATTTAGTTTACTTTCTCGATAGTATCTATAAAATACCACTCATTTATTTTTAATTAATTCCCCCTTTTTTTCAACTGATAATAACTCATATCGACGCCATGTCAATGGTAAAATGTTGTTATATCAACGGTTTAGATATACTTTTCATCCATATTTTTAAAAGTTACGCATTATATATTATGTAACGCATCATAAATGCTTGTTTCTTATAAAATTAAAAAGCCACCTATAATAGGTGGCTTTTTTCTATTTAATTACTCTATATATTTCATCCATTGGTTGACGCTTCTTAGGAGTAATATCTTGGTCACGGTATCCGAAACCAGCCATTACTGAAACGCCCCATTCTTTAGGATCTAAAATTCCCTTTTCAGTTAGAATATTTTCAATCTTTGAACGGTTGAATCCTTCAATCGCACAACTATCAATATCTAATTCAGCTGCTGCAGTCATCATGTTAGCTAATGGAATGTATGTTTGTCTGCATGCCCAATCAAATCTCTTTCTGTCATCAGTTAAATCAAATTGTGTCTTTTGAAAATCATCAAACTTCTTTGAGAATGGTGAATCTGGAGCAAAATGGTGACCACTAACATCTTCAGTAATGTGTTGAACATACTTACTAGTTGCAGTGATACCCTTTTTAGCTAAGATAATTAAGAAGTGGCTGGCACCATTTAAACTGTTTTGAGCACCCCAAGCGTCTTCATAGATATCCTTTTTTAAATCTTCACTTTCAATTAAAAGGAATTGCCATGGTGCAAAGCCAAATGCACTAGGTGAAAGTCTACCTACTTCCATGATAGTATCCCAATCTTTGTCTGAAATTTTCTTGCTTGCGTTAAACTTTTTTGTCGCATAACGACGATGAGCAGTTTTAATAATTTCTTCATTTTTATCCATTATTATCTACCTCTTTTACGTATATATTAGATGTAACTTAACATAAAGATTTGTTTAAGTTCAACAATATACACTTATCTCATGCGTAATAAAATTGACGCGGTATAGTGATTTAACTATACTTAAAATGTAATTTAAATAAGTTTATTGGAGACTTTATTATGAATGCACAAGACTTATATCAAAAATGGGTTGATCAACCTAATCTAAACGAATCCGTAAAACACGACCTAGCAAAAATCGCTAATAACAACGAAGAAATTAACGATGCTTTTGGTACTAACATGTCATTTGGTACCGCTGGTATGCGTGGTTTAATCGGTGCCGGTATTAATCGTATGAATATCTACACAGTTAGACAAGCTACCGAAGGTCTAGCATCATACATGGATACATTAGATAAAGAATCAAAGAACCGTGGAGTTGCCATCAGTTTTGATTCCAGATACCACTCAAAGGAATTTGCATACGAAACAGCCAGAGTCTTAGGACAACATAACATTAAAGCTTATGTATTTGATGATATTCGCCCTACCCCTGAATTATCATTTGCAATTAGACACCTACATACTTTTGCCGGTGTTATGATTACCGCCAGTCATAATCCAATGCAATATAATGGATACAAGATTTATGGTGAAGATGGTGGTCAAATGCCACCAAAGGCTTCTGACATGATTACCGACTACGTTAGAAAAGCCGATGACGTCTTTGCAATCGATGTTGCCGACGTAAAAGAACTAAGAGATAAACAACTTCTATCAGTTATTGGTGAAGACGTTGATGATGCCTACCTAGCAAACGTCAAGACAGTTAACGTTAACCACGACTTAATTAGGCAAGTTGGTAAGGAATTAAAATTCGTCTACACCCCACTACATGGTACAGGTAAGATTATCTGTCGCCGTGCTTTAGATAATGTTGGTTTTAAAAACTACTCATTAGTAAAACAACAAGCAATTGCTGATCCAGAATTTCCAACTGTGGACTTTCCTAATCCTGAATTTCCAGAAGCATTCAACTATGCCATCAAACTTGGTAACGAAGAAAACGCCGATGTTTTAATCGCTACCGATCCTGATGCTGACCGTTTAGGTGCAGCCGTAAGACAACCAGATGGTTCATATGAACTAATGACTGGTAACCAAATCGCATCCGTCCTATTAGACTACATTCTAACTGCCAAAAAGGATGCAAACGATTTACCAGAAGACGGAACAGTTGTTAAGTCAATCGTGTCTACCGAACTAGCTACCAAGATTGCTAACAACTACGGTGTTGAAATGCAAAACGTCCTTACTGGTTTCAAGTACATCGCCGAAAAGATTAAGGACTTCGAAGCAAACAAGGTTCACACCTTCCTATTTGGTTTTGAAGAAAGTTTTGGCTACCTAATCAAGCCTTTCGTTCGTGACAAGGATGCTATCCAATCAACCGTTTTACTTGCTGAAGTTGCTGCTTACTACAAGCAAAAAGGTCAAACTTTATACGATGGTCTTCAAGCAATCTACAAGAAGTATGGTTATCACGAAGAAAAGACCATCTCTAAGACATTCAGTGGTATTCAAGGAAAAGAAAAAATGACTAACATCATGAACGAACTACGTTCAAACCCATTGAACGAATTCAACAATCAAAAAGTTGAATCACTTGAAGATTTCCAAACATCTACTAAGACCAATGCTGATGGTTCTACCGAAAAAATCGAACTACCTGAAGCTAACGTACTAAAGTACTGGTTAAGTGATGGTACATGGTTTGCTATTCGTCCTTCAGGAACAGAACCAAAGATTAAATTCTACTTAGGTACTGTCGATGATTCCAAAGACACAGTTAACAACAAACTAAAGACTTACGAAGAAGCTGTCGATCAATTAATTGAACAACTTGTCTAATCTAAAAGCGTTATTAACATATTGTTAATAACGCTTTTTTTGTGTTTCGTGATAGAATGTTAATATGAATTCAAGTTGAAAGGAAATTTCCATGAGAGAGCAAACCTTCTCTGTTGAAATTGAGGCCAACCCGACCGATTTGCTACAAATGAAACATTATTTGCATAAATGGCAGCCAGACTTTGTTTCAATTAGTAATCTAAGTCGCTATTCATATGAAGAAATGGTCCAATGTGCCAGATACATTCAGACGGATTTACACATCCCTGTTGTCATCCACTTAACTGGATTAACGCATACAAAAGAACAAATCAAAAAAGCTTTTAATGAGTTAATGGAATTGAAAATCCATAACTTTTTATTAGTCCGTGGAAACATCCATCACAACATGCATATCGAAGATGACTTTAATTACGCTAGTGATTTGATTAAATATGTGCATCAACTAGATAAAGATTCAAAAATTAATGTTATCGCCGGTTGTTATCCTGACATCCACGCACTTGCTAATTCCCTTACAGAAGACATCGAGTACCTAAAGGAAAAGGTAAACGCTGGTGTTGATAGTCTAATATCATTGATGTGTTTCGATAATGATCGCATTTATAAGTTTCTAGAAAAAACACGTGAATATGGTATTAATGTACCTATTCGCGTCGGAATCATGCCAATTACCGATTCATTTAAGCGTCACTATCTAGCACACAATGACGTCAAAATGCCAGAATTTTTTGAAAAAACTGATAACCTATTAGATGAAGGAATTAATTTTGCAGTTAATCAAATCAATGATTTGTATGAACACCACGTTAATGGTATTCATTTATATACTCACAACGATTGGATGGTATCCGATCGAGTATTCGAAAACATCAAGCACAATTTATAAAGGAGCATCATTCAATGGACAACAGTAATGCTGCTGATAATAAGCTTGCACCAACCAAGCAACTTACCGATGAACAATCTAGCTTAGTCGAAGAAATTAAGCAATTTGCCATCGATCATTTAAACGACGATACCCATGCTGTCTTCACGATTTACGGTGATGCAGGAACCGGTAAATCTGTCATTTTAAGCAAGTTATTCTATGACATTCAACAAATGGCACATGAAAAAAGCAGTCCGTTATACCAAACTAATAACTATTTCTTGGTTAATCATCCCGAAATCCTAAAGGTATACAAGAAGATGGCTGGAAATCAGGACAACGTTTTAAAGAAGAACTTTAACCGCCCCACTTCCTTCATTAATCAAAACGATAAAAACCATCAAGATGTCGATATTACAATTATCGATGAAGCTCATCTATTGTTATCACGTGGTGATCATTACAATAATTTCTACTACGATAATCAATTAGCAGAAATCATCAATCGTTCTCAAATTACCATCTTGGTATTTGACCACCGCCAAGTACTTAGAACTAAATCGTTTTGGAATTTAGAAAGACTTCATCATATTATTGACCCATACACCAATGGCGAATATCATCTAACTCATCAATTCAGAATGACCGCCAGTGATTCACTGGTAAAATGGATTAATACATTTACGGATGGTAAACTAACACCACTTCCTGCTGACGCAAAAAAAGATTACGATTTCCGCATATTCGATAACGCCGAAGAAATGCGCAAGGCCATCTTTGCTAGAAACAAGGAAGTTGGTCTTTCTAGAATCGTTTCCACTTCTGGATATCCATCAACACTAGACGGTGGTAAACACTATGTGACTGAACCAGACTTCAAAATGCCATGGGATCAGTATAATTATACGCAAACCCCATGGGCAGAAATTCCAGAAACCGTTAATGAAGTCGGTTCAATGTTTACCTGCCAAGGTTTTGATTTAAACTACGTCGGTGTCATATTAGGACCGCCTATCTATCTTGATGGTGATAACGTCCACGTTGAAATGAGTAAGTTCACAGATGTAGAATCACTAAAGAAGAGAAAAGACATGGCAGATCCTGTGGCGTTCGAAAAGATTAAAGAACAACTTGTACTAAACTCGGCCAATGTTTTACTAAAACGTGGTGTTAAAGGTTTATACATCTTTGTTCACAACAAAGAACTACGCAAACGTCTATTAGACGATTATAAAAAGCTATAAAAAAACGTCACCTAGATAATCATTTCTAGGTGGCTTTTTAACATAAACTGATATAATTATTTCAATTAAGTTTTTTGGAGGGGAAAATATGAAATACTCGCTTAACTGGGATTTAGATTCTATCTTTGCCGGGGGATTACATGGTAAAGAACTAACTGATAAGTTATCCGTCATTTCTGAATCAATCGAAGCATTTAGGCAAGCAATTAACGAATATAATTTCGCTGATGATGACGATCACTTCTCAAGATTTTCAGAACTAACCGATTTCTTGCAAAAAATTCAAGCCGGCATTATTCAAGCTTCGATGTACATAAATGGTAAACATTCTGACGATGTTAACAACGAAGAAGTTCCACCAATGATTGATAAGATTCAATCACTAGACGTCAAAGCTGCCCAAATCGAACAACTACTACAAAAGAAACTTGCTGATTTATCTGACGCCAGTTTTGAAAAGCTAATTAAACAACCTGGTCTAGACACTATCGCATTTGCTTTAGAAGAAAAGAGGCACTTCGGAAAAGAACTACTCGATGACACTAACGAAGCCATCATTTCTGAAATGAATTTAGAAGGATTAAGTGCATGGTCGAATCATTACAGCACATTAATCGCTGGCGTTAACGTTGATTTTAGAGACGAAGATGGCAATCCTAAGACTTTATCGGCCGGCCAAGCAGATAACGAAATTCTAGGTAACGCTGATGCTAAGTATCGACAAGATTTAATGCCAAAATGGGAAGAAGCGTTTGAAGACAATCAAAACCTATTTGCTGATACTTTAAATCACCTATCTGGTAGTCGTTTACTAGACTACAAATTCCATGGTACTAACGATTTCTTAAAGTACCCACTAGAACTTAATCGCATGTCCAAGCAAACTCTTGATACCATGTGGCAAGTCGTCAACGATAACAAGGATATCCTAATCAAGTTCTTGAACCGCAAAGCCCAATTAATCGGCAAGGATAAGATTGGTTGGGAAGACGTCGCTGCACCAATTAACATTGGTAATGAAAAATCAAAGACATTCACTTACGACAAAGCTGCCGAATTCATTATCAAGCAATTCAATAGTTTTTCACCTAAGATGGCTAAGTTAGCCCAAAAGGCATTTGAAAACAGATGGATTGAAGCTGAAAATCGTCCTGGCAAGGAACCTGGTGGTTACATGCAAGATCTACCAGAAACTGGTGAAGCCCGAATTTTCCTAACATTCACTGGCTCACCTAATGATGCATCCACCATTGCTCACGAATTAGGTCATGCATTCCACAGCAGTGTCATTAATGATCTTCCTTACTTCCGTCAGGATTATGCAATGAACGTTGCCGAAACAGCCTCAACATTCGGTGAACTAATCGTTTCAGACGCAAACGTGAAAGAAGCTAAGACTGACGAAGAAAAGATTAGCTTGTTAAATGCCAAGATGGATAACCCTGTGGCAATGTTTTTAAACATCCGCGCTCGATTCCTATTCGAAACTCGTTTCTATGAAAAGAGACAGAATGGTATTTTAACGGCTAACGAAATCAATGAACTAATGCTACAAGCTCAAAAAGATGCATACGGTGAATCACTATCTACCTACTCACCACACTTCTGGGCAAGCAAAATGCATTTCTACATCGACGATGTTCCGTTCTATAACTTCCCATACACATTCGGTTACCTATTCAGTCTAGGAATCTACGCAAAAGCACAAACTACCGATAACTTCGAAAATCAATACATCTCACTACTACGAGATACCGCTAATATGACAACCGAAGAACTAGCAAGCAAACACCTAGGAGTTGATTTAACAAAACCTGACTTCTGGGAAGCTGGCGTTAAATTAATCGAAAAAGATGTTAATGAATTCATCAAGTTGACAGAAAAATATGTATAAAAAAAGAAGCGCTCATATCGAGTGCTTCTTTTTTATTAACGAACTACAACGGCCATTTTACCTTCATAGTTGTATAGACTCATAAATTGTGAAGTTGAAACCCAGAATACTGGGTTGCTCTTACCGGTCTTAAATTGGTATCTCCATGATGATGGATCTGCCATCTTGAAGAATCCCTTCTTGTATCCAACAACCACTAGAGTGTGTCCAGTAGGCTTCTTCATACGATATCCAGTGTATGAGATGACTGGGTTACCATGTTTGATTTCATTGATGATTTGGTTCTTTGATGAACCACTGAAATTGTAAACAGTCTTTCTGTAGGTACGTCCGTACTTAGCTAGAGCTCTTGGGAAGATTGTCCAGTTTTGGCTGGTGTAATTCTTAGCGAATGGATTTCCTACGAAACCATAGTTTTGATTGGTAGATCTTGGCATTCTGTCTAAGAAGTACTTAATCCCTTTGTTTAAACCAATACTTCTAGTTGAAAGTGCCATCTTTAAAGCAGTACCTTCACAACCGTTTGGTGCATCGAATGGGAAGTGTTGACTTGTATATACGAAAGGAATTTCGTAGACACTAGTCTTGCTCAAATCTCTTGAGCTAATCCATCCTTGGTTGATTCCTTGGTAACTAATCTTGTAGTAAACAGCTTTCTTTAGCTTAGCTACTTGAGTTAATTGAACAAGTTGGTTTTGAAGATTAATTTTCTTCATTACCTTTACTCCTTCTTTGTAAGGAGAAACGTAAGTATCTACGTTGTTTTTGTTAACGATTCTTGCATTTTGGTTTCGCGCTGAACTAATGGTATAGTTCTGACTTTCTGCGTTTGATGTATCAGAATGAGCTACGCCCAATGCGACGATAACTACACCTAAAAACATTACCACACCAAGTGCAGATAATATTTTCTTCATTATGTCTCCACTCCATCCATAAATTATTATTTATATTTATAATATAATACAAACAAAATTTAATTGCTTAGAATAAACTATTCTGTAAATAAGTTTTAACATTTTGGTAACATTTTTGATATTTTGTTAAAAAAAGACATGATTAATAATTCAATCATGTCTTTTTTAGGATATTAGTATAATTCTTCGACTTGTTTTTGAACATCTGGATGATTTACGAAATCATCGTAGTGGGTATCGGCTCTTTGAACCATCCCTTTATCAGATACTTCAATAATGTGGTCAGCGATAGTTTGAACAAATTCTCTATCGTGAGAGGTAAAGATAATTGATCCATCAAATGGAATTAAAGCATCATTTAGTGCAGTAATTGATTCCATATCCAAGTGGTTTGTAGGATCATCTAGCATCAATACGTTACCCTTTTGTAACATCATCTTAGATAACATACAACGAACCTTTTCTCCCCCTGATAATACCTTGATTTGTTTTTGGATATTATCACCAGAGAATAACATTCTACCTAAGAAACTACGTAGGAATGGATCATCACTTTCTTCTTTAGAAGCAAATTGTCTTAACCAATCAATGATAGTTAATGAATCATCTTCGAAATCAGAATTGATGTTCTTTGGCATGTAACTAGTACGAGTAGTTTGACCCCATACTACTTCACCTTCGTCTGGTTCCATCTTACCAGCAAGAATTTGCATTAGAACAGTAGTAGCAACGTCGCTTCTACTGATGATAGCAGTCTTTTCTCCAGGACGAAGAGTAAAGGTAATGTTGTCCAGAATCTTCTTGCCATCGATTGTCTTTGAAACACCCTTAACAGAAACTAAGTCATTTCCTAAATCACGTTCCTTTTCAAACTTGATGAATGGGTATTTACGTGATGATGGTTGAATATCATCTAGTGTAATCTTGTCTAATTGTTTCTTTCTTGAAGTTGCTTGTTTTGACTTAGAAGCGTTAGCAGAGAATCGAGCGATAAATTCCTTCAATTCTTTGATTTGGTCTTCCTTCTTAGCATTTGCGTCTTGACGCATCTTAGCTGCTAGTTGACTTGATTTCAACCAGAAGTCATAGTTACCAACGTATAGTGAAATCTTCTTAAAGTCAACGTCACACATCATGGTACATACTTGGTTTAGGAAGTATCTATCATGGGATACAACAATGGCGATGTTTTCGTAATCAGCCAAGAAGTCTTGTAGCCATTCAATGGTATGGTTATCCAAACCATTGGTAGGTTCGTCAAGAAGTAGGATATCTGGGTTACCGAATAAAGCTTGAGCTAATAAGACCTTCACCTTTTGTCCTTCAGAAAGTTCACTCATCTTTTCGTAATGTAATGATTCATCAATTCCCACACTTTGTAGCAATTGTGATGCATCGGCTTCGGCGTTCCATCCGTCCATTTCGGCGAATTCACCTTCTAATTCAGCAGCCTTAACACCATCTTCATCAGAAAAGTCTTCCTTAGCGTATAAGGCATCCTTTTCCTTCATGATTTTGTAAAGCTTTTCGTGTCCTTGAATAACAGTATCTAGAACTTCGCAATCTTCAAAGCCATAGTGATCTTGGTTTAAACTAGAAATTCGTTCATTCTTACCGATTGAGATACTACCACTAGTGGGTTCAATCTTTCCTTCTAGCATTTTTAGAAAAGTTGATTTACCAGCACCATTGGCCCCAATAACCCCATAACAGTTACCAGGTGTGAATTTTAGGTTTACATCTTCATATAACTTTTTACCTGAAAAATGTAATCCCATGTTAGTTACAGTTATCATTTCATACCTCCATCCAATCAATTAAGATAAAAAGGGCCCTTGTTTCTCAATTGAATCAAGGGCTTTTTTATTTATTGATTCTATTAATAACTCAAATAACCATATCATACGAAAACTAGTTAGACAAGTTAATTATTATAGAACAGCTTCAATGTCGCTACTTCCACTTGTAATTTCGTATATGTGATTAATTGTCTTGTCATCGTGTAATACGGCAACGACGAAGTTGGCAACATCTTTTCTTGGAATGTTCATTCCTGCGACGCGTTGGTCGATGACATCAACCTTACCAGTTTCATCATCGTTGGTTAAAGCTGATGGTCTAATGATGGTGTATTCTAGGCCACTGTTTCGTAATTCAACGTCCGCATAGTGTTTGGCGATGTAGTAGCCATGCAAACCAGAATCTGCCCAGAAACTTCTGTCATCAGCACCCATGGCACTAACCATGACATAACGGGTAATACCAGTTTTCTTAGCTGCTAGCATTGACTTGATTGCACCATCTAAATCGATAATCAATGTTTGATCATCACCGGTAGCACCACCTGAACCAGCAGAGAAGACAATCTTATCAATGGCATTGTCAGTGTATACCTTTGCCATGTCATCAATTGATCCATTTAAATCAAAGATAACTGGTTGGACGTTTTCCATGTCCTTGTATTCAACGAATTGCTTTTCACTTCTAACTCCGGCAAAAACGTTATCTCCGGTTTTACCTAACTTTTCTACCATATGAATACCTACGTGCCCATGGGCCCCAATTACTAAAACGTTACTCATAATATTCATCCTTTCCATACTTACTTATTAACAGTAATTCTATCAAGAATATGACTACTGATAAAACGTTTTGCTCAAAAAAAGACGACCATCACAAGATAGTCGTCTTTTTACCATAATTGTTTTTTATTAAGCGTTTTTGTCTATAATTGTTTTTTATTAAGCGTTTTTGTCTATAATTGTTTTTATTTTCTCTTGTCAATTACTGGAACGTTACCATCAATCATACCAGAGTCACCAGATAGGATTAATGCATTGTACATAACGTCTAATTTCAAGTTTTGTTCTAAAAATGATCCACTGTAGTCCTTGTAGTAGATAGGTCCTAAATCTGAATCCATACTTGCGTTAAAATCTTTGTCTTCTAAATCAGGGTCAACTGCAATCAAGTCGAAAGATGTGTCAATCGCACATGAACCTGCGTCAGAGTAGTTTCCAACACCATCATCTAAGCTCAAGAAGAATTTTGCGTCGCCTTG
Source organism: Apilactobacillus zhangqiuensis (assembly GCF_019656215.1). Taxonomy (GTDB): domain Bacteria; phylum Bacillota; class Bacilli; order Lactobacillales; family Lactobacillaceae; genus Apilactobacillus; species Apilactobacillus zhangqiuensis. The sequence continues at coordinate 33,343 of NZ_BPLK01000002.1, read as the reverse complement.
AACCTTGTTTTGAATCTTTTCTTTTGCTGCATCTGTAATAGTTAATTTCATAAAATGAACCCCCTTCATTTATATTACAAGTACCTATAATACTCGAATAAAATCTTGTGTCAATAGCTTGCACACGATTTAATTAAATTTTACAACATTATATTATTTCCTCAATGTTGCTATTTTATTCTCTCTAAATCTAGTAACAAGTTGTTGAAGTCGGCCAGCTTACGATATCCTTCTGAATAATCGACATTTAAGATACGGTGTGTTGGAATAATCAAAATTAATGGATTATTTACTATCGCACTTTGTACATCTAAAATTTTAAATTTATATGTATCACAGAAATCGTTGATATCAATACTCTCTCCATAATCGATATCGCTAATCTTTTGATAAATTGCTTCATTTAACTCACTGGTTGTTAAATCGATTGGAACGTTGAAATGCTTTCTGGTTCCATCAATATATTCACGAAGTTGAATTTTGTATTCTTCAGTTTTCTTTCTGTCAAAAACGAATTCCGCATCTAACTTAGGGTAAAAATTGTAAATGTTGGAAATTCCTGTATTGGGATTATTAATGAAACTAATCCCTTCTCTGGTACAGGTAAAATAGATTTTTTGCTTTTGGTATTCGACTTGATCCCAGTATAGTTTTTCCATTTGTAACCTTCCTATTTCTAGTATTATTAATATCTTACCATAACTCACTTTGCATTTTAGACAAAAAAGACACGACAGATTGTCGTGTCTTTTAAAGTATTAAGCTACTCGAGCGTAACCAACTTCATGCCACCAAGGAGCATGGATTTTTTCTGTTACAACACCACGATTTTGTGCATCAATCATTCTATCATGACCAATGTAGATTCCCACGTGGTAAATGTTTCTGCGGCTAGTTCCAAAGAATACTAAATCACCTTTTTTAACATGCTTTCTACTTACATGTCTGTTAGTGTTGTATTGCATTTGAGCTGTTCTCGCTAAATATTTGTGTGCACCATGACGGTAAGCATATTGTGTAAAACCAGAACAATCAAAGCTGTATGGACCAACGGCACCATATACATATGGATGGCCTAACTTACTTGAAGCTGATCTATATAGATTTGCAAATCTTGTTCTACGAGTTTTCTTGTGTGTAACCTTTTTGTGGGCAACTTTTTTAACAACTCTGCGTGCTTTCTTCTTAGCAGCTGGTCTTTTGTAAGCAGCTTTTCTAGCTTTCTTTTTGTGCTTAGCCTTCTTAGCGACATGACGCTTCTTAGTCTTTTTATTTTTGTAAACTTTATGAGTTCTCTTATGATGAATTTTATTAGCGCTTGCGTTGGTAACATCTGTTGCAAACAATGTTGCCATCGCCAAAACAGTCAACATAACTAACATGATTGTTCTTTTCGTTTTTGTTTTGTTCATAGCACTTTATTCCTCGCTTTTTAAAATTTTATACTTTCTTAACTTATGTCTAAAGTATAGCGAGAAAATGCTACATAACGGGAACAAAAGTATTTCAAAAATATGAAAAAATGTTACTTAAATGTTACATCCAATGGTTTTATAATATAAATCGTTCTATAATGAGAAGTATACTTAATATTTTTTAAGAATAAGGTGATTTCATGGATTTATATTCATATGACTACTTAATCCATCCAAATACTATTGTTACATATTTACTATTAGCATTAGCTGTAATTGTTGGATTAATGATTATTTTTAATGGTTTTAAATACATGCGCGATAGAACCAACTTAAAATATCGTGATCTATTTATTACCATGATTTTGATTGCGATATTATCAATAAGTATTGGTTTCAGTAACATTTTGCAACAACGCAACTCTTCGTCGCAAAATTCTCAAACTACCGAAATGGTTAAGGCAATTAGTCGAAGCAAGCATATCTCAACATCAAAGATTTATGTTAGCTCCCCTCAATTAACTAACGGTATGACTGTTAAGGCTGGAGACAAATTCTACCAAGCAACCTTCAACTCCAGTTTTAATAGTTACCAACTTCAACCAATTCAACTAATTCCTACTAATATTACTTATCACGACAAACCATCACTTCAGATTGGTGACTTAAACAAGGAATACTTGGTAATCCTATTTAAGTTCTTAATTGGATTCATCGTATTAGTAATTCAAATTAACATTTCCGGTAAAGGTAATTTGGCACCTTCTAACGCGGTTGATCAAATTCAAAACTACGTTCTTGGTGGTATCATCGGTGGTATGATTTACAACCAACAAATTACCACACTACAATTCTTCATTGTATTGTTAATTTGGTCACTGGTTATCTTTACCAGCCGCATTCTTAGTCGTCAGTTCTCGTTATTCCACCGGATCTTCAATGGTGAACCACAAAACATTATTACTAACGGTATCGTTAACGTTGATACAGCCTTAAGAAATGGTATGTCTGCTGCTGATTTAGCATTCAAACTAAGAACTAAGGGGATTAGTAACTTTCAAGACGTTAAGTCAGCTGTCCTAGAACAAAATGGGCAACTTACTATTACGACTTTCGGTGATGAATCACTAAGCTATCCTATCATTACTGATGGAACAGTTAATACTGAAGTTCTAGAAAAGATGGGACGCGACATGGATTGGATTGAACAACTAGCTAAAGATTCAAACAAAGAAATTGCTCAAATCTACTTAGGTCAATATGTAGAGGATCACTTGGTAATCATTCCATATCCTACTCATAAGAATCGTCCTTGGTACTACGAATTGGGTCAACGTGTTGAAAACTTTTCCCACAACCACAAGTTAACACCTGAAAGCATTAAGAATGCTAGGGCATTACAACAACTTAAAGAACTTTCAAAGAAGCGTCATTTAGGTGCCAAATCAAATAAAGATGATAAGAAACCTACTAACCAACGTGGTACAAAAGGAACAAAACAATAATAAAAAAAGATAGGTCGAACGACCTATCTTTTTTATTTATATTTTTTATTTATTGGGGATAAATACTAATTATTTGAATACCTTGAAACGATCTTCGTCGTCCATGTAATCCTTTGCTTGAGCCGGTGCTTCTACCGAACCGAATACCATTTCAGCACGTAGTCTCCAGTTAGCTGGAATATCGAATTCCTTAGCAACGTCTTCGTCGATTAGTGGATTGTAATGTTGTAGGTTAGCACCTAGACCATTTTCAGCTAAACCAGTCCATACGGCGTATTGAGCGTTACCTTGTGCTTGTTCTGACCAGTCGTAGAAGTTGTCAGCATATGCTGGAAAGTTCTTTTCTAGACCGGAAACAACATCCATGTCAGTGAAGAATAGGATAGTAGCGTAACCATTCTTGAAACCATTGATCTTGTCAGTAGTTGCCTTTAGAGCATCTTCATTCTTCAAGTGTGGCTTTAGGTTATCTAAAGTGATGTCCCAAATCTTGTCTTGGTTGTCGTTAAATAGGATAACGGCACGAGTTGATTGACTATTGAAAGCTGATGGAGCTTCCTTGATTGAAGCTTTGATAAAGTTAGCTAATTCATCTTGGCTTTGTTCAACGTTACGACCTAATGCGTAAATAGTACGACGGTTCTTTTGTAAATCTAGTAGTTCTGTTTTCATTCTATATCTCTCCTTTTGTCATATCCGATTGATTAATTTATATTATATCACTTACTTTTAGTTAGTAAACCTTTTTGTTCAAATTTTTTTAATGAACAAATAAAAAGTTAAGTGATATTATTTAAGTATCAGCATAATATTATTTTTCGATGGGGTAAATTAATATGTTTTATTACTTGTTTTTAGCGCTCGCTATTATTGGTGAACTCATCGGTACTAATCTATTAAAAATGTCGATGGGTTTTACTAAGATACTGCCAACAATCGGATCGCTAATATCATTCGCATTATGTTTTTACTTTTTATCGATTGCGATGGTCAAGATTCCGTTAAACATTGCCTACGCTAATTGGAGTGCATTAGGAATTCTTGCCACCACTGCGATTGCTTCATTGGTGTACAAGGAACAAATTAACGTCATGAGCATGATGGGCATTGTCTTCATCATCATCGGCGTTGTCTTGTTAAACTTGTTCAGTGCAAAATAAAAACGCTAAGTTAGAATATCTAACCTAGCGTTATTTTTTATACATAGAAATAAATTGAGAAGTACATCAAAAGCGTCCCAATCATTACGAAGATGTGCCAAACGACATGGCCGAATGGAATCTTAGGAATACTGTAGATTAATGCACCTACCGTAAATGCAATTCCACCGAAAAGTAGTAATAAGAAACCATGAACACCTAAGTAATCATATAGTTTGACGATTCCTAATAAGCACATCCACCCCATTACCACGTAGATAACAGTAGATAATGTTTTTAGTTTACCCATCCACAATGCCTTGTAGATAATTCCCAGCACGGTCATAATCCAAATAACGGATAAAATAACCCAACCTAGCCATCCACCAATGGCGATTAAGCAGTATGGTGTATAACTTCCGGCAATTAATAGGTAGATTGCGGAGTGATCAAAAATTTGGAATAGCTTTTCTACACGCGTGAAATATAGGCTATGAAACATGGTAGAAGCAATGTAGAAAGTTACCAAAGTAATTGAATAAATGACGAAACTGGTAATACGCAATGCCCCACCAACGTTAACACCGTGAATAATCAATGCGATTGCACCGATAATGGCCAGTAGTTCACCAATTCCATGGGTAATTGCACTAAAGATTTCGTTTAGTAGGTAGTATGTTTTGTCCTTAATCCAGTTAAACCTTTGCTTAACTGCATCGGTAGTCTTTTGATTTAAGTCTTTGTTCATAATAAAGTACCTCAATTAATATTTATTTAATTATATAACTATGTAATCTAGTTTTCAATACTAGATGTAAAAGACCACAAAAAAAGAACCCTGTTTGGGGTTCTTTTTATTAGTACCAGTTATGTGATAACCAGAATGATTTAGCATTTACCCATGATCCATAACGACTTTTAACGTATCTGTTAGCAGTACGTTCTTGGTTCTTATGAGATAAGTTACCACCGTAGTAGCTGATTAATAATTGGTATTTACCGTAACATGAACCGTTTGATGCGGTGTATGAACCACCTGATTCGTGTCTAGCAATCCATGCTTTAGCAGCAACGTTTGCTCTTGATAAATGTTTTCTTACTTTGTAAGTTGAGTGTTTCTTGATACGTCTTGAACTAACAATCTTCTTAGCTGCATGCTTCTTAACGTGTTTTTTAACATGCTTCTTAGCACGCTTTACAGTATGCTTTTTAACATGCTTTTTAACATGCTTCTTAGCAACTTTCTTGTGAGTTCTGGTTGCTTTCTTAGATACTTTCTTGTGCTTACGTACCTTTTTTACGTGTTTTGCAGCCTTCTTCTTAGCGGTTCCTTGAACAGTCTTTGTTTGAGCTGGTGTAGTTGATGTAGCAACTGAATCAGCTTTTGCGGTTTGTGGTATTAAAAACAATGTCGCAATCAATAATGATACCAATACAGCAAAGGTAATCATCTTATTATTCGAATGCATATAATGTTTTCCCTCCTTAAAAATTACTTGAATAACATAACGAACCAGTTTTACTAACTTGTTAGAGTTATGTTACAGGAGTGTTACATTTTATTTCAGGACTGAAACAAAACTATTCCAGAACTTGATCTGAAAGGTCTTAAGACTTTCTTAAGTTTCATGAAAAAGAATTGACTTTTAAAAGAAAAATGTATACAGTTAGTTACATAAGTAATTAACTATTATTATAAGGAGATGCACTATGAAAACTCTTGAAGTTCAAAGCTTAAACAAGTTCTTCGGAAGAAAACAAGCTCTATTCGATATTTCATTCGATATCGAACCTGGTACTATTCTTGGTCTAATTGGACCAAACGGTGCTGGTAAGTCTACCATTATGAAGAGTATCGTTGGTCTAACCGACTATAACTCAGGTAACATCAAAATCGATGGAAAAGAATTAACCAAAAATAAACGCAGCAGTCTAGAAAACGTTGGTTCAATGATTGAATCACCTGCTCCATACTTAAACTTAACTGGTCGTCAAAACCTAAAGCTTTTCAATGACGGTTCTACCACCGCTGAAGAAATGCAAGAAATTATGGAAGAAACTCAAATCACCGAATTTGCTGACCGTAAAGCTAAAAAATACTCATTGGGTATGAAACAACGTCTGGGAATTGCGATTTCATTGCTTAACCACCCTAAGCTACTTATCCTAGACGAACCTATGAATGGTCTAGATCCACAATCAACTCACGATTTACGTGATTTACTTGTAAAACTATCAAAACGTGGCATTAGCATCCTTATCTCAAGTCACTTGCTAGATGAATTATCACGTATCGCTGATTACTATGTAGTAATTAACCACGGTAAGGTAATTAAGAAGTCAGATGCCAATTCATTCTTATCAGAAGGACCTAAGAAGATTAAGTTCGAAGTTCAAGATACTGATGCTGCCAAGAAAGCTCTTGAAGCAGCTGACCTATCAGCTACTATCTACGACAAGTCCGTTGAAATCGATGATAACGATTCATCTTCAATGAACGCTGGTCTTTCAGCATTAAGCCAAGCTGGCATCGAAATTCTAAATGTTTCAAGAAACCAAACTGACCTAGAAGAATCACTATTGAAGCTTCTATCAAGTGATGACAATAAGGAGGCTAAATAATGTTAACTTTAATCAGACAAGAACTATACAAACAATTACACGGTAAGTTTTGTATTGGTTGGGGTATTGTTATCTTAGCCATTACCTTGTTCAGTGGTTACTCATACCAAAAAATAAACATAGGTATCAACCCTGTTTCAAGAATTTTCTCCAATGGAAATTCAATGTCAATGATTGCAATGATCATCTTTGCTAGCTCAATCCTAACCGTTGATTTTTCACAAAGCACTGTTAAATACCTATTTGCTAGACAATTCTCTCGTGGCCAAATTCTTATTTCAAAACTTGTTACCATCGTTTTGATGTATGTTTACCTAACTATCATAAATTTTGTTACTACAGAAATTAGTAATTTAATTTTTAATAAGAATGGCGCATGGAACTTCACTGACGTATTCACGAAGGTTGAAGCTACATCCTTCTACCTATTCTTACTACTATCAATGGTTCTTTTAATTAGCAACATTTTTAAGAGTAATGCCATTGCCATAGCGATTGGAATTGTATTCGTATACGTTTCACAAACTATCAATAGTATTATTTCACTATTTACCCAAAATCATTCATGGGTTAAATTCAACCCACTAAACTTCCTAAATGTTAATTCCGAAGTAATGTATGGTGAATCAATGTTTAAACAAGTTACCAAGCTTTCACTTATTCAAATTGAAATTGGTGCTATCATTTGGGGAATTATCTTCCTATTAATTACTTACGTTGTTTACAACCGTCGTAATGTTTAATAATAATATAGTAGAAAAGAGCGACTTAATTATCTTTTAGTCGCTTTTTTTATTGGAATGAAAGCCACAAAAGTGATAAACTCTTGTTATTGATTAATTTCGAATAAAGATTTGGAGGCCAACATATTGGTTGATTTATTAAAACAAGAAATGAACAAGAAAAACCGTCTTATTTTTCTTGCGATGGCAGTTTTCTTAGTTATTGTTACTATCTTAATGGCTGTCATTGGTAAAAATACTAGAACACTAAATGGTTACCAACTAATGAATACATTTGGTGGAATTACTCCGGTAATTGAACTACTCGCTACTATTATTACTGCAACAAGATTTGCTGGTGTTGATAGCAACAAACAAGTTCGTGCCAACATGGAAAACCACAGCAAGGTTACTATCTTCTTCTCAAAGGTATTCACTTGCGTGATTGGTTACTTCATCCTACTTGCCCTATCAGTGCTAACCATTATCTGCATGAAATATCTTGTATTTCCTGAAAGTGCCTTTGCTGGTAAGCTAGCTCAAGAATTACAATGGGCTACATTAGGTAACATTGCCTACGTACTAATCTTTGAATCATTCGTAATCATGGTAATTGGTTTCTGTAAGACATGGTACAGTGCGATTGCTTTCGGTGTTGCACTAAACTACATCACTGAAATCATTGCTGGTATCTTCATGATTTTCATTTACAATAACCGTCAATTGATTTGGAACCCATTCAACTTCTTCTTCGTTGAAAAACAAATTCAAGATGGTATGAAGCACATGATGACTCGTTTAACATTGAACCAAATCATTGCGGGATCAATTGTTTATGCATTCATCTTCTTCGTAATTGGATTTATCATCTTTGTATTTGTAAGAAAGTTCAAAACTGATGACGATTTGATTGCAAAGCGTCAAGCAAAGAAAAATAAAAAGCAAAAATTACAAACTGCATAATATTACTTATATATAGCACTCAAATAGGCACCGTGAGTAAAATCACAGTGCCTATTTTGTTGACCAATCTCAATTTAGTGATATTCTTTAATATTGTATACAATATAATCACTTGCTAGACAAAATCCACCGAACGAAAGAAAGGAGTTTTGCATTATGCCAAAAGAAGTAACTCTAAACGATCAAATTTGTTTCCAAATTTCTCGTGCACACCAATTATTTAACAAATTCTATCAAGAACCGCTAGAAAAATTCAATTTAACTTACGTTCAATACATCACCCTACTTTCATTATGGGAAAACGATGGAGTAACTGTTAACTACCTAAGCCAAAAATTAGGTCTTTCAAACGGTACTTTGACTCCATTATTAAAGAGACTTGAAAAATCCGGCTGGATTACTAGAAACCGTGACAAAGCTGACGAACGTCGTGTCCTAATTCACTTAACACAATTAGGTAAGGACAACAAAGAGCCAATCTTAGAATCAGTTCAAGGTTGCTTGAACCGTTTAAACTACAGCGATGATGAATTCGCTGACGCAATGGACACTATCGTCGATCTTCAACACCGTTTGGAAAAAACTAATGAAAACGACAAATAGTCTGTCATTATTTAATTGACACCTGTCTTTTATGAGTATACAATATTAGTTATTAAGAAAAGACATGTCTATTTAATGATGCTTTCCAGAGAGGATTACATTTTTCTGTAAGTAATCCATTGCACTTAAATAGTTACCACTTTTCTCTTCTATTAAATCGATATTATTTTAATGACTAATATGAGGGCATTATGGACTTAACCGTAGTGCTAAAGATGGGTGGAACCACGTTAATAAAACGTCCCTGACACATAAGTGTCAGAGGCGTTTTTTGTTTCCCCACCTCAAATAAATTCAAGAAGGTGGAAGTATTGTCAAAAAATAATGATAAGTTAGAAAGAAAGCTTAGTGCTCGTCATATGAAAATGATTGCGCTAGGTGGAACCATCGGGGTTGGCCTCTTCATGGGTGCCAAATCTACAATCGGTTGGACTGGGCCTTCCGTATTACTGGACTATGCCATCGCAGGTTTGTTCTTATACCTAATCATGCGTGCGCTAGGTGAAATGCTATACGTGCATCCAGTTACTGGATCATTTTCACAATTTGCATCGGATTACCTACATCCTGTTTTCGGTTATCTAACCGCTTGGAGTAATGTTTTCCAATACATTGTGGTCGGCATTTCTGAAGTAATTGCAATTGGTACATACATGCAATTCTGGTGGCCTCATTTACCATCATGGCTTCCTGGAATCGTCGCAATTGTCTTCCTATGTATTGCTAACCTAGTATCAGTTAGTGCCTTTGGTGAATTAGAATACTGGTTTGCCCTAGTCAAAGTCGTTACTATCATCGCAATGATCATCATTGGTTTGGTCATCATCGTATTTGGTTTTAACGGAATCGCTCCTACCGGTATCTCAAACATTTGGAGCCACGGCTTCTTCGCAAATGGTTTCAAAGGATTCTTCTTTGCTCTAGCAATCGTAATCGCTTCATACCAAGGAATCGAATTAATCGGTGTTACTGCTGGTGAAGCTGAAAATCCTAAGCAAACATTAGTTAAGGCTATCCAAGATACAATTGGCCGTATCCTAATTTTCTACATTGGTGCCATCTTTGTCATCCTAAGTATTTACCCTTGGGATAAAATTAGCCAAATCGGTTCTCCTTTCGTAGAAACATTCTCACAAGTTGGTATTACAGCTGCAGCTTCAATCATTAACTTCGTTGTGGTAACCGCAGCTCTATCAGGTTCTAACTCCGGTATCTACAGTGCCAGTCGTATGGAATTCTTACTATCTGAAGAAGGTCAACTTCCAAAGGCATTCAAGAAGTTAAACCGTCATGGTGTTCCATACGTTTCAGTAATCAGCATCTCAGCTGGTATCCTAATCGGTTTATTCTTAAATGTATTGCTACCAATCTTCTTCCCATCAGCAAACCAAATCTTCGTGTACGTATATAGTTCATCTGTTCTTCCAGGTATGGTTCCATGGGTTGTTATCTTGGTATCACAAATCAGATTTAGAAAAGAACATCCAGAAGAATTAGTGAACCATCCATTCAAGATGCCACTATCACCTATCAGTAATTACGTCACATTAGTATTTTTAGCGATTACTTTGGTGTTCATGTTCATTAACCCTTCTACTAGAATTCCTTTGATCATCGGAATCGTATTCCTATTGTTCATAACAATTCTATACTTTGTTAAGTTCAATCAAAAAGCTAAATAAGCAATATGATGTTTGGTGAATAAAATTCATCAATTGTCACATTCCTTGACATTAATTTTAATATGTAATAATATTTCTTAAATAATAAACATTAGAATTATGTATTGGAAGTTCTTATCAATAATCGATTTATCGGTATTGGATAAGAGCAACAAGGTGTAAAACTGGTTCAATATAGTAGCAATTTTAACGATTATTTAAAAATTATTTAAATATATTGTATTGGTTATGCAATTTTATAAAATACCTAGTACAATAGATTGTGTAGTACTAGGTATTTTATTACATAATTTCTTACAGGATGGTGAAATATATTGGCAGAAGAAAAGCAAGAAAAGAAACTAGAGCGTAAATTAAGTTCTAGACAGATGCAAATGATCGCCCTTGGGGGAACAATCGGGGTTGGTCTATTTATGGGCGCCAAGTCCACAATTGAATGGACTGGTCCTTCTGTATTGCTAGCATATGCAATTGCTGGTGTGTTCTTATATTTAATTATGAGAGCTTTAGGTGAAATGTTATACGATAACCCAATAAGTGGTTCATTCTCACATTTTGCTTCTGAATACATGCACCCCATTTTCGGTTATTTGACTGCTTGGTCAAACATTTTCCAATGGGTTGTTGTTGGTATTTCAGAAATGATTGCTATTGGTACTTACATGCAATTCTGGTGGCCATCAATTCCATCTTGGGTACCCGGAATTATCGCGGTAGTATTCTTATGTATCGCTAACTTAATCTCAGTTAGTGCCTTTGGTGAATTGGAATACTGGTTTGCTTTAATCAAGGTTGTTACTATCATCGCAATGATTGCCGTTGGTTTAGTAATTATCGTTTTAGGTTTCAATGGTATTGGACCTACTGGTATTTCTAACCTATGGTCACACGGATTCTTCACTGGTGGTATCAAAGGATTCTTCTTCGCACTATCAATCGTGTTCGCTTCTTACCAAGGAATCGAATTAATCGGTGTTACTGCAGGTGAAGCTGAAAATCCTAAGAAGACTCTAGTTAAGGCTATTCAAGACACTATTGGCCGTATCTTAATCTTCTACATTGGATCAATCTTCGTAATGCTATCAATCTACCCATGGGATAAGATTGCTAACATCGGTTCTCCTTTCGTAGAAACATTCTCACAAGTAGGTATTACAGCTGCCGCTTCAATCATTAACTTTGTTGTTTTAACAGCCGCTCTATCAGGTTCTAACTCAGCAATTTACAGTTCAAGCCGTATGTCATACCTATTAGCACAACAAGGTCAATTACCTGACAGATACAACAAGATTAATAAACACGGTGTTCCATACATCTCTGTTATTTCAATTGCTACTGGTATTTTATTGGGAGTTATTTTAAACGTAATTCTTCCTCTATTCTACAAGGGAGCAAATCAAATCTTCGTATATGTATACAGTTCATCTGTTCTTCCAGGTATGGTTCCATGGTTCGTAATTATCATGTCAGAACTTAAGTTTAGAAAGCAACATCCTGAAAAACTAGTTGGTCATCCATTCAAGATGCCACTAGCACCTTTCTCAAACTATCTAACATTACTAGTACTATTCATTACTTTAGTATTTATGTTCTTCAATGATGATACAAGAATTCCATTGATTGTAGGGATCGTCTTCTTAGCATTAATGACAATCCTATACTTTGTTAGATTTAATAAGAAAGAAAACTAATTCATATTAAAACTAATTTAGCCACCCTTTTGCTATTCAAGGGTGGCTATTTTCATGTTAAAATATTAGTTACGTTTGTTTATTATTTACAAACAACATTTGACAAATTAACAAAAAAGATTAAAATATAATCAATTTCTAATCATTTTTTAATAAATGAGATGCCATCTTGTTTATACATACGAAAAGAGGTAATTTTTATGGCGAATCTATTCAAACGAATGAATCGAAAAGAAGATCCAAGTGTTTATGAGCAAAAGGATTCTAACTTGGTCAGATCATTGACTACAAAGGATTTCCTAGCTTTAGGAGTTGGAACAATTGTTTCTACTGCTATTTTTACCCTTCCTGGTATCGTGGCCGCTAACAATGCTGGTCCTGCGGTAACAATCTCATTCTTACTTGCGGCTATTGTCGCTGGGTTGGTCGCTTTATCCTACGCAGAAATGGCTTCAGCCATGCCGTTCGCCGGTTCTGCATACTCATGGATTAACGTTGTTTTTGGAGAATTCTGGGGCTGGGTTGCCGGATGGGCACTTCTAGCAGAATACTTCATCGCTGTTGCTTTCGTGGCAGCCGGATTATCCGCTAACTTCCGCGGTCTGATTGCACCGCTTGGAATTAACTTTCCTACATATTTAGCTAACCCTGTCAGTGCAAAGGGCGGATTAGTTGATATTTGTACCGTTGTTGTAATCTTCATTGTAATGTTCTTGATTACACGTGGTGACAAGCAAACTTCTCGTGTTGAAAATGTATTAGTAATTTTAAAAGTAGCTGCCGTATTAGTATTTATCGTTGTCGGTGCTACTGCAATCCACTTCGCCAACTACGTTCCATTTATTCCTGCTCACCATGTTAATGCCGATGGTACTAGCTTCGGTGGCTTTAGCGGAATTTATGCCGGTGTATCAGTAATTTTCCTATCATACATTGGTTTTGATTCAATTGCTGCAAACTCTGCAGAAGCAAAGAACCCTCAAAAGACAATGCCTAGAGGTATTATCGGATCACTTGTAATTGCCGTTACATTGTTCGTTGCTGTATCACTAGTTCTAGTTGGTATGTTTAAGTACACTAACTACGCTAATAATGCTGAACCTGTTGGTTGGGCCCTACGTCAAGCCGGTCACCCAATCGTTGCTTCAACTGTTCAAATCATTGCTGTTGTTGGTATGTTTACTGCCCTAATCGGTATGATGATGGCAGGTTCACGTCTACTATACTCATTCGGTAGAGATGGAATGCTACCTAAGTTCTTAGGTAAGGTTAACAAGAAGAGTCACCTTCCACTAAATTCAATCATTACTATGACTGTAATTTCTGTTATTATCGGTGCCTTCCTAACATTTACATTCCTATCACAACTAATTTCAGCTGGTACATTGATCGCCTTCATGTTCGTTTCAATTGGTATTTACCCACTTAGAAAACGTGAAGGAAAAGACATCAACATGCCAGGATTTAAAGAACCATTCTTCCCTGTTATGCCTGCTCTAGGTTTCCTAGCTTCTCTAGCAGTATTCTGGGGACTAGATAACGATGCTAAGATTTATGCTCTTGGCTGGTTCATCATCGGTATGGTTATCTACTTTGTTTATGGTATGCACCACAAATCAAGAAACCAAGCAGCCGAAGTTAAATCAAATGATAATGAATAATTAAACCAAAAAAAGAGGACTCAAACGAGTCCTCTTTTTTTATGCTATTTTCTAACGTATAGGTCAATCCAACCTTCGCTATGATCTTGATAGTTAAATCTCATATGACGAAGTCTAGTGTAGTGTTTCTTCAAGAATCTAGTATCAACCTTCCATAGTCTCCAGCCCTTACGGTACTTAGTAACTACGAACTTGTATTTTAGTGAATGTAAGTAATCACGTTGTGCATCATACATTGGCTTGTATGTGATGTTGTTTCTAATAAAGAAACGGTTATCAGCATGTGTTCCTGTGTAAGTGTATAAACCAACATCTAGGAAACGGTAGTTCAATAATGACTTATCCTTAGACTTGTTAATAATCTTAGAATATTCATATTGATATGATTGACTAGGTTTTGAGTAATGTAAGCTTGTACGGTAATTTCTGTTTGTAACAAAGATTCCTAATAAAGCTAACACTGACAATCCCCAAATTAAGTACTTCTTGTTGTATAGATACTTATCGACTAGTAATCCTAATTCAAACAAGTAGAAGATGATAAATGGTTCACAGGCGAATAGGTAGTATGAGAAACTTGCTCCACCTACTTCGTAAGTTGCTAGGATATCAATAAAGACGATTAAAACAACTAATGCCTTGTTACTATCATGCATCTTTGCTTCACGCATGTATCTAACAACTGCGCAAATGAATAGTGCAATCATCAAGTAGTAGACAGTTCTGATAATAACTAGGTGATGTGAAAAACCAAATGTTGGGTATTCCATCTTAAATAGCGTGTATGCGAACGATGCGTTTTGCACATGGTAATGTGTCAAGTTTAGGTAGAAATAGTCGTTAAATAGGAATTTTAAGGCTCCTGTGGACCAATAAAGAATAATGATTGGTAAAGTTACAGATAAGAATCCGACTAAAGCGTCTAAGATAATCACAAACAACTTCTTGAATCGTTTAGTGAATAGACATGCTAAACCAACATAAATAAAGAATATTACCCAAGGAATAACTAATGAATATTTAATCCAGAATAAAATTGCAACAAAGCATCCATTAACTATGTAGTAACGACGTGGCATATCAAACCAATTGTATTGAATACATGAATATAACAAGATTAATACAAAGGTCATAGCGTATTCTTCTGGTAAATCACCATAGTAGAAGATACGGCTGGTAAATGCCAATGGAATAAATAAGAAACTGCAGAACATTGCTGTTCTTGCGCTTAGTTTCATTGATAAAATTCGATTAATGTACGCGATATCTAGGAACAACAACAATGATTCAATTACATAGATAAATGTAAAGGAGTTGTATGAAAAGATCGCATTTGCGGAATGAATTAAGTAAATTAATGGTCCCCTGTTATCGAATAAATCCTTGTAGGGAAGTAATCCGTGTAGTAATCCTTTTCCAACAGTATACATTGTATTCGCGTCTACTGATCTATTGAACTGGTAGAACGGCGAAGCTGTTGTTAAAAAGAACATACAAACAAAACTAATCACTAACATCAAAATGTTCTTCGTGGTTAGTCTATTTATAATTTTTTTCATTTTCTCACCTCATCTTGTAATGATAATCCAATAAAAATAAAATAGCTATAAAAAAATTCCCCAAAATGAAATTTTTTAGGGAATTTTTCAGATTTAATTAAAGATTTTATTTTTCTTCTTGCGCTTGAGCAGCTTGACCTAAGATGTTTAGGTAGTGGAATGGACGGTCAAAGTTTGGTTGGAATAACATATCAACCATTGCTAAGTCATCAATTGTGTTCTTGTTTTGAATAAGAACAGATAATGTGTTAGCTGATTGAGAAATGTCGTAACGACTCATTAATGATCCACCTAAGATACGACGAGTACTTGGATCGTAAACTAGTTCCATTAATACCTTTTCAGTTGTTGGCATGAATTCTGGACGGTAGTTATCTTCAACAACTACTGAGCTTGCTTTCATACCCTTTCTTTCGGCCATACCAACGGTCATACCAGTAGAAACTAATGCATAATCATATAGTTGTAGACCAGATGATGATTGAGTTCCCATGTACTTAGTTGTTGGTTTTTCAATGTTTTTACCAACTAGAATACCTTGACGAACAGCGTTAGTTGCTAATGGAATGTATTCGTTAGTTTCACTTGGGTTGAAGTGTACGGCAGCACTGTCACCGGCAGCAAAGATATCTGGGTTTGATGTTTGCATGTATTCGTTAGTGATGATGGCACCGTTATCCATCATATCAACCTTACCAGTTAATAGTTCAGTGTTTGGTTGGAAACCAACACATAGGATAGCCATGTCGGCTTTGATGTCGTGATCACCAGTTGACAATGTTAATTCATCATCACCTGAGAATTTTTGTACACGAACGCCTAGTTCTAATTTTACGTTGTGGTCAGCGTAAAGTTCTTCAATCTTGTCAGTGAACTTCTTGTCAAAGTACTTTGATAGAACGTGACTGTCACTGTTGATTAAAGTAGTTTCGTGACCGTGGTTTGAAAATGCTTCTGCTAATTCAGCACCAATGTATCCGGCACCAACAACAGCGATACGTTTGTGGTCCTTAGCCTTTTCAAATAGGATTTGTGCATCGTGCCAGTTCTTGCAGAAGAATACGTTCTTGTTATCGCGACCTTCGATTGGAGGAAGAACAGGACGTGAACCTGTTGTCATAACTAGCTTGTCGTACTTGTCAGTAAATACGTCGTGTGAATCTAAGTTTTCAACTTCAACAGTCTTAGCGTCAGTATCTACAGACTTAACACTGTGTAGCATTTTAACGTTTGCACCTAAATCGGATAGTTCCTTAGGGTTTGAGTAGAATAAACCTTGAGGATCCTTAACCTTACCATCTAGGTATAATGCGATACCACATGATAAGAATGAAATGTTGTCATTTCTTTCGTATACAGTAACTTCTGCATCTGGGTGTTCTTTTAGAATTTGTTTAACAGCGAATGTACCTGCATGTGTACAACCAATAACAATAACTCTCATATTGTAATACCTTCTCTATTCTGTAATTTTCATTTATATTTTCTCTACAAATCTAATTATATGTATTGTGAATAAAAACACAATAATTTTATTTCACCTTAAGATAAATTTAACATTTGATATATTAACAGTGGTTATAGCTCCCTTTAACTTTGTGTAACATCTCACTGAGTTTCACAAATGCACAAAAAAACAACGGAATTTTCCGTTGCTTTCGTGCTTAAAATAATAAATCTTTCTTGCCTTGTTTACGATTATACGCAATTAACGATAAGTAAGAAGATATTAATCCGATTATGAAAATGGCAATCGACATGGCATCTATCGTGTTGGTAGTTGCTGTATTTGCATACATTGAATGCATTGAAAAGACAAATGCCGAGTAATCCATCAAGGCATGTAGCGTGATAGAAACCCAGATATTTTTACTTATATAGTAGACGGTCGCTAATACAAAACCTAATCCAGCTGCGTAAATTACCTGATTGGTGGTATCCCAAAATGGTGCATCTGCGTAATTCAACATGTGTAGTGATCCAAAGATTACGCTGGAGAAGAAGATACTCTTCATGACTGGATACTTCTTGAATCCTTTTAACATGGCACCCATCATGACTCCTCTAATAGAGATTTCTTCAAACATCCCTACGAACAATGCCTCAATTAGTCCAACACCAAAAGCCAGTGAAATATTCAATGCATCCATATGATGTAATAGACTATCCCAGACAATTTTGTCACCTGCAAATGCCACATTGATAACAGTTAGCAAGATTAGTAGCCATCCCGCCTTAAACATGTTGATGTATCCACCCTTTTGATGCATGACGTCAATATTCCATTCTCGTTTGGCATATATCAATAGAGCAATCGCAAATACCGCCCTTAAGATGCCAGGTTCCATTTGTCCAATAACCTTATGGGAAGTTGTGTAAATATTTATATATATCGGAGTTAAACTGGTAAGGTTTAACGCAATAAAAACAATCAGCAATACCCAAAAGGTAATTGCCCACATCTTGGTTAATTTCATATTATTTCCTCGCTTTAATTGATGAAAATATCATAACATACAAAAAAAGAATGCCAAAATGACATTCTTTTTTGTGTTACTTGTAACTATGCTTAAATTTGCTCATTGCTTTGTAGTATTTAGACATGGTCTTGTTGATTTTTGTAACCTTTGCCTTTAGTTTTTTCAAAGCAGCACGGTTCTTCTTAGTGTTATGCTTCTTTAGATTCTTGTTAGCCTTAGCTTCTTGAGCCTTAACATTAGTTAATTCAGCTTTGGTCTTGTTTACTAAAGCAACATTCTTGAAGTAACTAGCTAAGCCGTTCTTTCTCTTATTAAGCTTAGTATATGACTTCTTAGCCTTGTTGTACTTCTTAAGAAGATTCTTGTATTGAGTTGAAAGCTTCTTTGCAGTCTTTTTAGTGTGTTTCTTATTTAGGTTCTTCTTCAACTTAGTTAGTTGTGCTTTTTGTCTTGATAGATTCTTCTTGTCGCTAGCAAGCTTACGTTGAATAGCAGTTAATTCAGATCGTTTAGGCGCCTTTTTGCCCTTTTTAGAGCTGGTCTTTGATTCATTGTTTGCACGATCATTAACTAAATCACCGGTGTTTTTATCGTAGTAAGAATATGAGCCATCTAGATTTTGAACAGCTCTTCCCTTCACTTGTTCACCATTTCTATCAAAGTAAAGGATACGTCCATCTAGGTTGACTTTACCGACAACCATATCTCCACTATTTTTGTCATAGTATGAATAGGTTCCGTTGGCATTTTTAACGAATCTGCCTTTGACCTGTTCCCCATTAGAAGCAAAGTATAGCTTGCGACCGTTTAAACTAACCTTACCAGTCTTCATATCCCCACTATTTTTATCATAGTATGAATAAGTTCCATTGGCATTTTCAACGAAACCACCTTTGACTTGTTCTCCGTTAGCGTCAAAGTATAGAGTGCGTTTACCGACCTTGACTTGTCCGATAGCCAAATTACCGTTACCTTGATCATAATATGAGTAAGTTCCATTGGCATTTTCAACGAAACCACCTTTGACTTGATAACCATTGTTGTCAAAGTACATCTTGTTACCATCAATGATTTGGTTACCAAACACAGCTTTATTGTCATTTCCAAAGTAATAGAATGGTCCATTTGTATATGCTTGAACAAATTGGTTTCTTGCCAGTTTACCATTAGAAGCAACGTAGTATTGAATTCTGCCATTTGCATCATTCTTGTATTGGTTTAATTCTGGCAATCCATTGTCATCGAAGATATATGCATTACCCATTGAGTTAATATAACCGGTTTGAATATGGTTATCCTTTAGGTAGTAGAAAATTTTAGCGTTTAGTGGTGATTGTACGAAAGTATCATTACCTTGAATAATACCGTCACCATTAATGCTTAAGCCATCATTACCCCAGGTGGTATTTGTTGCTAATTTTCCATCTGTACCGTAATAAGATAATGTGCCATCAGCATTCTTTACAACATCGTTATTAACGATTAGGTAATTACCGTCAGCATAGTATTTATCACCATTGACTGTAATTTGTCCCTTAACAGCCTTACCATCATCGCCAAAGTAGTACTTTCTTGTGCCGTAGTTTGGCGTGATATCGGAATCATTATTAATGACCTCGAAGTTATCCTTTAGCATATTACCATTGTTGTCGAAATAATAAGTACCGTCATTTGTGAACACTACTGTATTTTTAACTTCGTAACCGGTTTGATCATCAAAGTAATTATTGTTAAACAATCCGGTCTTTCTAATTCCATTTTCAAAGTAGACAGTGTTGCCATTAATGGTATCGAAACCGGTTTGGTTATTTCTGCCATTGTTTGAAGAACTGTTAGAAATAGCCATAATAAGTGCAGCTAATTTGTTTTCTAGACTTTTGGCTTGTAGATAATTGTAGTTAGCAATGTCTAAGTACAATGATTGGGTGGCATCATCTTTATCTTTATTCTTTACAGTTGTAAGATATTGTTCAGCCTTAGCTAAATCAGCTTGTGCTTGATTATTAAGGTCATTAGCTTGTTTATCTTGGTTGGCATCTTTATCTTTAATATTAACTAGTGATTTATAGTCATTCTCTACATCTTTTCTAACATCTTTAATGTTTTGGGAAACTGAATCTGATGTAATTGATGCAGCATCCCCGCCAAATTGATAGTTATCAATATTAGCATTTCCTTGGACGCTCATTGTGTATGGTTCGTTTTGTTGTGAAGTATAGTTCACAATATTGTATGATTCATTAGCCTCTGGAAGGTAAACTTCCACTGTTGAATTATCTACATACAATTGCATCTTTGTAATATCAGTAGTGCTTAGCGGTGTAGTAACATCCTTATCCATTTTTGGATTTAGGTTACTCTGGCGATTAACTGTGATTCCATTATTGTCGACAGTAATGGTAATTGTTGATTCTGCACGTTTTAATGTAATAACCTTAGGTGATTTTGAATCATCAAAAGTAAAGTCATATTTGTTGTTAACGTTTGCCAATAATGAATTATTGTTACTGCCAATTCTATAGCTATTAACCAACTTACTGTTTGGTTCGATTGGAATATAGATTAGTGACTTAGTATTACTATCAAATTGGATTAATCTTGGTAATGTGATAGTACCAGCGTGCTTAGTTAAGTCATCATAAGCAGGAGTTCCGATTGGTGAGTATAACCAGTTACCACTCCAGTTGATGTTAACTAACGCATCTGCATTTTTACCATCTTCATCTAGGTATGCATAGTTACTTGCGTAAGTGTCACCTTGATTGGCATCACCGTCTACTTGATGGAATTCAGTATCCTTTACTTTGAAGACACCATCTTGGTCAATGGATCCCTTAACGTAAGCATTACCTCTTAAGTTATCACTATGCCAACTAAAGAATAGTAAAGCTTGACCATTAACAATCTTCACAATCGGTGTTTCAACTTCTAGTTTTTTGTCATTTAAATTCGATACGTCAACGTCTTGTTTAGGATCATGGGTCCAATGAACACCATCGTCACTGCTAAGGACATAGAATTTCTTTTCCCATCCACCAGCAATGTAAGCATACATTTTTCCATTTCCTTTTGTTGATCTTTGAACAACAACATCCCTAAAGTCCCCTGTATTTGGACTTGGGATTTGATCAATCGACATAACAGGTTGTGATTGGTAAGGCTTGTATTGTTCATCATTATTGCTGTACATTAAGAAAATTTCTTGTTTGTTATCGATGGCACTAAAGTAAGCAAGCTTGGCGTTATCATCAATTTTATTACCCCATACATCATGACTTAGCAATTTGTCATTATATAAGACTGAACCGGTGGCAACGTATGACCATAACATATGGTCTTGGTTATTCTTATTTTCATCAGACATTTGGTTAACCTTGTAAGTCTTATAAGGAATGGCAACGTTTTTAATTGAAGTTGGATCAGCCTTATCAAAGGCAGAAAATGTCTTAAAGTCCTTAGTTGTTGCGTGGTACCATTCGTTAGAGAATCTGACATCACTAGGGTATGGGTTGTATAAGAAGTAAACGTCATAGTAATCAATTGTTCCAGTTTTAGGATCGTTATTATTATAGTGAGGAACGATTGATTGAATATCGTTTGAGAATCCACGAGGCGTGTTGTAGTGGTAATTTTGATTAAACGCTGAATTGGTCATCAAAGACGCTTCAGTTTTTGAGTTATCTTCGGTCAAAACACCATTTAAATCGGCATGGTAATTTTTACCATCAACGGTTACATATTGGTTTGTGACTAATTCTCCGGAATCCGCTGAGAAATACATTTGTTTGCCGTTAACTTGGACAATTTGTCCCTTTACCTGTGTGCCGTCATCGTTAAAGAACAAGTGTTGATTATTAACATCTTGTAGTCCGGTTAGTAAGTAACCATTATTATCTGCATATACATATGATCCGTTGTAAGAAATGAATTGGTTACGCACTAAGTTACCATTAGCCCCGTCAAAATACATGCGATGACCATTCACATCAGCGATTGAACCTTTAAATTGATTACCATTATTGTCGAAGTATTGTTCATTACCATCAATTGAAACTAAACCTTTAGCTAAACTACCATCTGACATAACAAATTGGACGTTATTATTGTTTAGCTTATATTTCGTTTCACTATTATTAGTGTAACTACTAATTTGGTCAGCAGATGCCTTAGTGTCGTTGCCATAAAATTGTGTAAGAGCGAATAAAGGAATAAATGCTGATGTCATGATTGCTGCGTTAATCCAGTGTTTACCTGATTTGTAACTCTTATAGTGAACCTTTGTATCGTTATTGTTGAAATTCATGTTTTTCCCCCTAAAAAAACGAAAATATTATGTAAAAAAGTGAGATACCAGAATTGGCATCTCACTTTTTCTTACTTGCGCTTGTTATAACTAGTGATATAACCATTAAGCTTGCTTATTGTGTTTTTCAATGCTTTCAAAGCCTTTGTAACTTTCTTATATGTTGCTTTGTTGCTCTTTGAATTATTTCTGTTAACTGCTTTTTTTGCAGCTAAAACATTCTTATTTTCAGATGCAACAGCTTTCTTCTTGGCAGATAATTGTTTCTTAACAGCCTTCAAGTCTTTGGCAGAAACTACTTTTCCAGTGTTAAAGTTAACAGTTCCATTTTTTCTTACCTTGTAGGTAACGGAGCTGAACTTAGCAGTACCAGATGTCTTCATTCTTCCATTGCCATCAAAGGCATAGTATTTACCAGAAAGTTTATGAACTCCTGATCTGACATGGTTCTTGGAGTTTAGCAAGAACTTACCAGCAGAAGTAACAATTAACTTGTTAGGAGCGTAAACAACTCCCTTTTTAACAGTAATTGTCTTGCCCTTGTACTTGAATGACTTGGTAACTAGTTGTGCATTAGATGCATTGTAGTAAGAAATGGTCTTATTCTTGTTTACAACCATCTTGTTCTTAGCTTGCACACCATTGCTGTAGAAGTAGTACTTCTTACCATTGATTGTTTGATGACCCTTAACTACATAACCGTTGCCATTTGCGTAGTACCATTGCTTGTTGTATGAGAAGAAACCATTCTTAACAAGGTTTCCAGATCCAGCAGCGAAGAAACGTTTAATACCTTTGGTAGTTACGAATCCATTTTTAACTTGGTATCCATTTTTATCGAAGTATTGAAGGTTATTACCAGTGTTCAAGAATCCTTTGTGAGCATAACCGTTCTTATCGATATAAACGATTCTTCCAATGTTATTACTCAAATAGTAACCTGATGATTGTGCTTGAATACCATTTGGTTGGTAGTAGGTTGTTGTTCCGTCAGGGTTTGTCACCATCGCATCTCTAACATTCACGCCGTTTGGTAGGAAGTAGTATTGGTATCCGTTGATGATGGTTGGTGTTGTTACGAAGTTACCTTGCGCATCAACGTAGTACCAGTTACCACTTTCATCCTTTAAGAATGAATTAGTAGCAACGTAACCACTTGGTGTGATGTATCTTTGTTGACCATCAATAGTGGTAATACCGTAGTTAACAGTTTGACCTAATAATTCCTTAGGTAATACGGTTGCCTGAATCCCTGGGTTATCAGAAGTTAACACAGTGAAGTATCCAGCACCATATGAGTTACTCAATACATATTCAGCACCACGACATTGAATGTTAGAACCATTTAGGTACTTAGCATCCCATACCTTAATCTTGGTTGAAGGATCGATTGTCTTACCTGTTGATACTTGTTTTGTTGTAAACAAGTCTGGGTACATCTTTTGTAGTTGACTTAAGAATTCACCACCGTACTTAGCTTGGTAGTCAGCCCCTGAACCTTGACTGTATGAATCATATAGCATGTTAATCAAGTTGGTCTTATCGCTAAGAACACCTAATTGGTTTACACGAGTTGCTGAAACAACTTGTTGTTTTGGCAACATATATAGTTGATCTGGCACAAAGTCCATCAATACCTTTAGGTTTTGAGCATGTAATGCCTTGATTGCTGTAGTCAATTGTTCTGCAGTACCGTACTTAGTTGGTGTGTTAAATCCTAGGTCATATCTATCATTGAATGAGTAACCATTTTGAACAGTTGAGTCCAAGAATGTTCCATCGTTTGTTGAACGGTATTGTGGTGGTAATTCAATGTTGGTAAATCCTAGGCCACTAAATAACTTAGCATTCTTTGCAATCACTACGTTTGAGTATTGTGATTGTTTAGTTGGCATGCTTTGGAAGTTAGAGAATGCTTCAAAGATAACGTTTGAATCTAAAGCAGCGTTTGAGTGGTATGACTTACCATCCTTAGTTACCTTAGTACTTGGTGCAGTTCTTACATCTTGTTTTGCAGATGCTCCAACTGGTACCCACATTGATAGGTATCCAGAAACTTGTGGATTGGAGTATCCCTTAATTGCTGAACCAGTAAGAATTAAGCGACCCTTTGAATCGGTGTAAATAACACTCTTCTTGGCACCCTTGTCAGTAGCATAGGTAGTAATACCCTTCTTAGTGGTATTAACCAATGGTCTGTATGCTTGGTTCTTGTGAGCAGCACCCATGTAGATAACTACTTTATCCCTCTTACCTAACTTAAGTTTTGGATTGTTACTTTCAATAACAGCAATACCAGATTTTCTAGTTTGCTTAGTTCCCTTTGAAGTAACGGTGTTAGCACCCTTACCAAAACGAACTGATACTAATACCTTATTCTTACCCTTATTTACTGCAAAGGTCTTCATTGCTTGACCACCGGCCACATACTTAACTCTTCCTTTAAGCATTGCGCTAATTGAGTTGTAGTATGGAGTCTTAGTTGCCATAAATTGACCATTATCGGTGTACAAATCACCGTAGTATACACGTGGTGTTGTATCCTTGTTGGTCAACATCAATGCGTAGGCTGCTGGAATGTTGTATTGAGTATATTTCTTGTTAGTACTCTTTTCATCGGCATTGTAAATCTTAAATGCCTTGTTAATTTCATTCCAAGTTGGGTTTAATCCATTGGCAGTTGGATTAATCTTATCTTGAATAATTTTAGCAATAACAGTTTGAACACCGGCATCATGGGCTCTGACGATTGAGTAGTTAGGAATAGCTGTGTTGTAAGTACTATCTTTTCTTCTGTTAACAACACCAGCGGTAATTAACTTGGCGATGTCAGAACGTTTCTTAGGATTATTAGATAATACATTAGCTAGTGCATCCTTAAAACCACCATCGATGGTCATTTGGTTAGATCCGTTATCCTTTAGATATTGAGGATCGTTTGCACTCCAATCTTCTAGGATTGATAAATGATCGTTTGCATTCTTATCATTCTTGTTAATGCCATAAGCATCCTTGTAGTAATCTGCAATGATATTTAAAACATCTGCATCCATGTTATCAACGGCATCGACACGGATACCATCAAAGTTAGCATCCTTATCGTTTTGAGTGATGGTACCGAAGTTCATCATGTAGTGTAGCCAGTTAAGTGTTTCAGCTTGAACAACTGGATTTGAATTATCAACGTCGTTTGCTAATAAGAATTCATAACCTATGTAACTGGTCTTGTTGTAGTTTAAGATTCCATTTTGTTGAGATGGGTTTCTATTGATTAAACGGTAATCTGAGTTAGCATTTGGTGTTTGTGCATTGTTACCGTAAATTAATGATCCACCTTGGAATCCATCATTTAAATCATAGTTTTCACTGGAAACATTCCATTGAGATTGGGAATTTACAAAGTTAGTGAAAATAGTTTTAATTTTATCTGTTTGTCCATTGTTTGCTTGAATGTTTTTTTCAATGTTCAATCTCACGGTGGCAGCTGCTTGATTTAATTGAGCAGATGTATTTTTTGAGCTAAATTTACCGGATACTAATCCTTGTTTGCTCATATAGTTTAAGTAATCAATTTCTACTTTTTGTGATGGCCACCATACACTTAATAGCGGTCTAAAATCGTTGGCAGTAGAGTCTCTCCACTGACTGTCACTAACTTGGATTTGTTTTGGACGGTACCATGAATCTGCTGTAATAAAACCATTTACATTAGTAATGTTTTTATCATCTGATGAATAAATTGCTGTCTTATCTGATGCAGCAATTGTTCCAGATGCAAAATTATTAGTAGTGTTTGTTAAAACACCATCTGGGCCGAAGTAATATGAAGAACCGTTATCAACAATAACTTGTGACTTAACTTCTGTATTATCGTTGTAGTAATAAGTCTTACCATCAATGTATTTAGTATGTGATTTGAAATCATCTGAAGCATCTGATGCTAGTTGTGGATTAACACTTTGTGCAGCACTAGCTTCTTTTGCACCCGCAACAGTTACAGCTTGCGAATTCACGCTTGAAGCTGATGAAGGTGCTGCTGATGATCCATTAGACATCGCTGAAGATGAACCTGCACTAGATAATGAAGATACACTACTGCTTGTCTCTCTGCTAGAAGCAGATGATGAAGCAGATGATGACAACTTATCAGAAGAATCAGACTTTACACTTTTATCTTCATTATTCTTAACTAATGTGTCTGTACCAGTTGTTGCAGCTTTTGCAGACAAATTACTACTATTAAAGCTAACAAATGTAATTGCCATCGCACCAGTGATGATACCGGCAGTTATCCATTGTTTTCCAGCTTTATACATTTTGTAATGTAATTTTTTATCATTATTACTGAAATTCATAATTACCCTCCAAATAAATTTCGATGTACAACTGTTAAAATTATATCAAATTTCTTTAGAAAAATAAGGTTATTTTAATATAATTTTAAGAAAAATAATATTTTAAACTAATTGAAATAATATTGTTATAATTTTATCTTTAGATTACGCATACAAGACTTTTAAATTACAAAATTTTAAAGTTTCTGAAATAAAAATTTAACAAAAAAAGAATACCTAAAAGGGTATTCTTTTTTAACGTCATTATTTTTTCTTATTTTTCATTGATGAAACTTTCTTAAAGTTGTTAACAATGGACTTCTTAAACTTAGCTTCGTCATCCTTACACTTTTTGATGACTTTATTAAGTTTCTTTTCATCCTTCATGTCTTTTGCGTAAGCTCGTTTCAACTTTTTACTTCTATGATGTTTTAATTTTTTCTTATCCTTAGCTAGCTTTTTCTTTACACTATGCAATGCCTTTTGATCTTTTTTAAGGTTCTTGGAACTCTTTAAATATTTCTCAACAGTATTTTGTTCAGCAACAAGAGCTAAGTAGTAATTCTTATTAGATTTATATTTTTCTAACAAAGCGCTGTACTCTTTTTTCAGCTTCTTGGAACTGTGTTTCTTAAGTTCAGCTTTGAGTTTATTTAATTGTTTCAACTCTTTCTTCACTAGTTTGTCTTGGGAAGAAGCTAATTTATTAACCTGTTTCAAACTCTTAGTGGTCAACATCTTACTTTGAATCTTTTGGTTTTCACGCGTCTCAGTTCTTGAAAGAGTATTTGATTGATTGTCCCCTCTATAATCGTTGGAACCTTGATTATCATTTGTAAACTCTCTATTACTCAATTCTCTATCATTATTAACATTTACATTAGATTGAGATGGCTTTGATTCATTTGAGTTTGTCTTAGCTTGTTCGTTATTGCTTGGTTCACTAGTGTGAGTACTTGAGCTGGATTGCACTTCATGACTTGATGCACTACTTTGTGCACTTGAACTTGTTTGTTCTTCGTGACTTGATGCAATGCTTTGGGCGCTTGAACTACTTTGTTCTTCGTGGCTTGATGCACTGCTTGGAGCACTGGAGCTACTTTGTACTTCATGACTTGATGAAATGCTTGGAGCACTGGAGCTACTTTGTACTTCATGACTTGATGAAATGCTTTGTGCGCTGGAGCTACTTTGTACTTCATGACTTGCTGAACTACTTTGTGCACTTGAACTGCTTTCTGATTCATGACTTGCTGAACTACTTTGTGCACTTGAACTGCTTTGTGCTTCATGGCTTGATGCACTGCTTTGTGCGCTTGAACTGCTTTGAGTTTCATGACTTGCTGAGCTACTTTCAGCACTTAAACTTGATTGTGCTTCGTGGCTTACTGAGCTGCTTTGAGCACTTGAACTGCTTTGTGCTTCATGACTCACTGAGCTACTTTGTGCACTTGAACTACTTTGTTCTTCATGACTCGCTGAGCTACTTTGTGCGCTTGAACTGCTTTGAGTTTCATGACTTGCTGAGCTACTTTCAGCACTTGAACTTGATTGTGCTTCATGGCTTACTGCACTGCTTTGTGCACTTGAACTGCTTTGTGCTTCATGACTCACTGAGCTACTTTGTGCACTGGAGCTGGATTGTGCTTGATGGCTTACTGCACTGCTTTGTGCAATGGAACTGCTTTGAGTTTCATGACTTGCTGAGCTACTTTGTGCACTTGAACTACTTTGGGCTTCATGACTTGCTGCACTGCTTTGAGTTTTATTTGCAGCTGATGATCCAGGATTAGTATTATCTGTGGTAGTCAATATACCATCATTTCCAGCATGGTAATTAATACCATTAACTTCGATATCTTGGTTTTGCTTCATTACCCCGTCATCACCAAAGAAGTATTTATCACCATTGATATCAATTAGACCTTTTGTTGTCTTGTTATTACCATCTAAATGATAAGTTTTTCCATTTATGGTTACGAAGTATTGTGGCATATTCATTTGACCATTAGAGTTAAAGTGAATGATATTACCATCGAAGTTAACATCAGATGTAGCTAAATATCCGTCTTCAGCAGTGTAGTATGAGATAGTTCCATCATCATTAAATACATATTTACCTTTTTCTTGGACACCATTTTCATCAAATAACACTTGATGATCATTGATATGTTGAACACCTTTGACAAGTTGTCCATCATCCCCAGCGTAATATACATTACCATCGTTAATAATGAATCTATCGCTTACAACTGCACCTGATTGACCATCTAGATATAGTTTTTTACCGTTTATATTTACAAACTTACCTTTTTCTTGAACACCATTATCGTCAAAGTACATATCTTGACCATCGATTTGTTGGTATCCAGTTACTTTAAGCCCTTCAGCATTTAGATAGTATATATTGCCATCATTAAATACGAAATTATTTGTGACTTGATACCCATCTGATTCATTAAAGTACTTTTCTTGATTACCAATTGTGATAAATTGACCCTTCACTTGGGTTCCATCAGAATTGAAGTATAGATAATGATTACCAATTTCTTGATATCCAGTTACTAAATCACCATCTGCATTGGCATAAAATACGTTTCCGTTATATAAAACAAAACGGCTGGTAGCTTGAGCACCTGTATCTTTATCGAAGTACATTAACTTGCCGTTTAAGTTAACAATGACATCCTTAATTTGTGAGCCATCTTCATTGAAATACATATGTTGGTCATCAATTAATTGATATCCAGTTACAAGATGACCTTGGTTGTCAGCATAGTATTCTTTGCCATCATGAATAATGAAGTCGTTCATAACTTCAGAACCATCTTTACCATTAAAGTAAACCTTTTCGCCGGAAACATTAATAAATTGATCCTTCACTTGTACTCCATCAGAGTTAAAGTATAAGTTCTTACCATTGATGTTTTGGTAACCACTAACAAGATAGCCATTATCGTCAGCGTAATATACGTTTCCATCGAACAATACGAACTTACTTTGAGATAGTTCACCACTATTTTCATCAAAGTACATCTTATGACCATTCAATGTAACTACTGCACCCTTAATTTGCTTACCATTGTTATCAAAGTATAGGTTCTCATGTCTTACACGTTGTAATCCCTTTACTAAAGCACCATCTGAATCAGCGTAGTACCATCCGTTATCGTAAGAAATAAATCTGTCAGTAACTAGGTTTCCAGATCCATCATCAAAGTACATGCTAGTGCCGTTAAAGTTAACAATTTCACCCTTAATTTGATATCCATTTTCGTCAAAATATTGAGTATTACCGTGAATATCAACAATACCAGTGTCCAATGTACCCTTATCGTTAACATGTAGCATTTGGTTTATATTCTTACTGAAGTAATATGCTGAAGTTTGAGCCATATATCCATTATTTTGATAATAGTTCATTGTTCCATCATTATTAACAGCAACGAAATCTCTTAAGTTAATACCATTTGATAAGAAGAAATACTTGTTTCCATTAATAACTTGTGGAGAAGTAGCGAAATCACCATCATTATCCACGTAGTACCAATTACCATTGTCATCTTGAATAAAAGTGTTTTTAGCAATGTAACCACTGGTTGAAACATATTTGCCCTTACCATCAATAAACTTCAAACCATATTCAACGTTATTGCCTAACAGTTCGTTTGGTAGGTTAGAACTCTTGATGTTTGTATTGCCATCATCCACAACAGTGAAGTAGTTTGAATTTGGTGTACTACTTAATACATATCCAGCTCCACGTCCTTGAATATTGGAACCATTTAAATATTCAGCAGTCCATACCTTTAATTTCTTAGAAGCATCGATTGTTTGTCCTGTTGAAATTTGTTTAGTGGTAAATAAATCAGGATATAGTTTTTGTAATTCTTCTAGGAATTCTCCACCATACTTATATTGATAGTCGGTTCCTGAACCCTTACTGAATGCATCATACAAACTATTAATAAGATTTGAATTAGCATCTGGATCACCATATGCATTTGTTCTAGTAGCATTTACAATTTGTTGATTTGGCAATGAGTAAATTTGATCAGGAACGATATCTGCAAGAACTTTAATACCTTGAGCATGTAATGCCTTAATTGCATCCATCAATTGTTCAGCTGTACCGTATTTGGTTGGTGTTCCAAATCCTAAATCATATCTATCGTTAAATGAATAACCGTTTTGAACAACAGAATCAATAAATGAACCATCAGTTGTTGATCGATATTGAGGTGGCAATTCTAAGTAAGTAAATCCAAGATTCTTAAAGTCTTCAGCATTCTTTTGAATAACAACATTTTCATATTGATCAGTTGTTTGTGGAAAATCTTGGAAGTTAGAAAAAGCTTCTAAAATAACATTTGAATCTGATGCATCGTTAGAATGAATAGCTTGTCCGTCTGTAGTTGGTGTTGAGCTTGGTGCAGTTCTAATATCTTGGTTATCTGCGGCTCCTAGCGGTACCCACATTGATAAGTATCCAGATACTTGAAGGCTGGCATATCCTTTGATGATGCTTCCATCTAATGTTAGGTCACCATTGTCATCAGTACGAGCAACAACGTAGCCGTTGTAACTATCACTATCAAAAGTTGCAATACCAGAATCAGTAGCTGTTAATAATTGACGATATTCTTGATTCTTATGAGCTGCACCCATGTGAATAACAACCTTGTCCTTAGCAGAAAGAGTCAAGGTAGGATTGTTACTTTCAACAACAGCGATTCCAGATGTTCTAGTTAGACTATCTCCTAAATCATCTGCATTTTGTGCACCCTTACCATATCTAACAGATGTAAGAATGGTGTCTTCACCATTGTTTACTTTAACTGCTTCCATATGTTGTCCACCAGAAACATACTTAACCCTTGATTTAAGCATTTCAGCAATTGAATCGTAGTATGGTGTCTTTTGTGCCATAAATTGGCCACCATCAGTATACATATCACCGTAGTAAACTCTAGGAGTTGTATCTTTATTGGTTAAAGTTAGCGCATACGCTGCTGGAATATTGTATTGTGTGTATTTTTTAACGGTACTATTTTCATCTGCATCGTAAATCTTAAATGCTTCTCTCATTTGTTCCCATGTGGGGTTGGAAGCTGATGCATGTGGATCGATATTATCAATGATAATTTGTGAAATTATGTCTTGAACACCCGCATCATGGGCTCTAACAATTTCATAATTTGGAATTGCTTCGTTGCTTGTATTGTCATCTTGTCTGTTTACAACACCCGCATTAATAATAGTAGACATATCAGATCTCACTGCAGGATTGTACATTAAAATTGAACGTAATGAGTTTAGGTAACCACTATCAATGGTCATTTGGTTAGTTCCATGATCCTTTTGATAGTATGGATCGTTTCCACTCCAGTCTTCTAGAATAGAAAGATGGTTATCTGAATTAACGTCATTGGCATTAATCTTATATGCATCCCTGAAGTATTGACTAATAATATTTAAAACGTCAGCATCCATGTTATCAACGGCATCAACACGAAAACCATCAAAGTTTGCTGAACTATCATTATTAACAATTGAACCGAAGTTCATTAAGTAGTGCAACCAGTTCAATGTTTCTGCTTGTACTACTGGATTAGAGTTATCCACGTCATTAGCTAATAAAAATTCAAATCCCGGATCTGATGTATGGGTATAATCAACTTTTCCGCTTTGTTGAGTTGGATTTCTGTTAAGCAATCTATAATTTGAATTTGCATCTTTGGTTTCGTTGTTATTTCCGTAAAGAAGGGCTCCACCTTGTAAACTATCGCCGGAATTATAGTCTTCACTATTGATGTTCCATTCATCTTGAGAATTTACAAAAGTGGTAAATAAAGATTTAATTTCGTCTAAATTACCGTTATCAGCTTTAATTTTATTTTCGATACTTAATCTAACAGTGGCAGCTGCTTGGTTAATATCGTTAGCACTGCTGTTACTGTCAAATTGACCACTAACTAAGCCGTTTTTACTCATGTAATTTAAGTAGTTAATTTCCACAGTCTTATTAGGCCACCACACACTTAATAAAGGTCTAAAATCTGCGTTAGTAGAGTCTCGCCATTGTGTGTCGCTAACTTGAATTTGTTTAGGACGGTACCATGAATTAGCAGTTAAAAAACCGTCAATATTTGTGATTGATTTACCATCCGGTGTATAAATAGATAACTTATCTGATGAATTAATTGATCCATCTGAGAATTTTGAATTGAATGTAGTTAAATAACCATTTGGGTCAAAATAATAATATGTGTCATTGTCTTCAATCAACGCGGACTTCACTTGATTATTGTTAGAATCATAGAAGTATGTTTTTCCATCAATTTGCTTTGTGTGTGCTTTCAAACTGTCTGAAGCATTTGAAGCTAATTGCACACTTAAAGACACAGATGCAAATGATGATTGTGATGAACTATCACTTGCATTTGATGATTGGTTTGAATTGCTTGCTTGTGATGAACTAACGCTCGAGTTTGATGATTGGTTAGTATTACTAGCTTGTGAGCTTTCTGTTTGTGATGCAGAACTAGAGCTAGCTGATTGTTCTGAATCTTTGGAGCTAGATGATGTTTCTGTTTGTGATGCAGAACTAGAGCTAGCTGATTGTTCTGAATCTTTGGAGCTAGATGATGTTTCTGTTTGTGAT
>NZ_BPLK01000001.1 GCF_019656215.1 Apilactobacillus zhangqiuensis | reverse complement strand
GAACTTGATAATGAAGAAGTAGATGAACTTGCACTTGATGCAAAAGAAGATTTTGCGGAATCCGGTAACGAACCAGTCCCGCTTATGTATGAGGATGCTGAGTACGCACTCTTCCCATTATCGGGATTGTTCGATGCGTAACTGCCTGTATATGTAACGTTATTTTGATCTGCTTTAGCGTTCACAGTTGTATTATCAACATGTTCAGCAAAAACTACTGACATGGTTGCTGATAAAATACCTGCTATAATCCACTGCTTACCGCTTTTGTACATTTTATAATGTAATTTTTTCTCTTGATTATTGTCCATAAATACCACCTAATTCAATGATAAAGTTATTAATTTGATGATTTCATTGTAACAAAAACGTAAACAAAAGTTAAGAAATCTTTAATTTTTATTTAAGTTTTTATACTACATTATTCGATTAGTTACTTTTAAATCAACGTTAATAACCTTTACTTTTTCTTAAACAAAATTAGGCAAAATATTGCAAATATTACAAAATAAAAAAGGAATACCTAAGATGGTATTCCTTTTTTATTGAGTTTATTTAACGTCTAGGTTTACATCACTAAATCCTTGATTAAATGTTGCTTGCCATTTTCCTTTGGTTAAGTGTGGTGGTAACAGGAATGTTCCTGAAGATACCCTTTGGCCAGGTTCTAATCGTAGATCTTGCTCGTCTAATTTTTTAACTAACCATTGAAGTGCATTCAGTGGATTACTTAACACTTCTGAAGAAGTTCCAGTAGCAACCTCTTTCCCATCATGAGTAAGTGTAGTAGTTACTTTCTCTAGGTTTTCCAGTGAGAAGCTATTGGTCTCGAATTCTTCACCATACACTACATATCCGCCGACCGCGGCGTCTGACATGACCATGTATTTAGACAGTGATGGGAACCAATCAAAAAATCTTGAGTCTGGAACCTCAACCCCCGATGCAACAGTAGTCTTATTGGCAAGGTCCTCTAAGCTGTCTGTTGGTAATAACGGCTCTTTCGCCTTGAAGACTAACTCTACCTCTGCCAGTGGATCCATTAGTTCACTGTCCAGTGATAATGATACCGGTGATTGAACAAAGTGTGATTTAACTTGAGCTCCATATAATGGTTCGGTTGAATCAAACATATCTTGAGTTTGTTTGCTGGTCAAACTGACTTTGTATCCTCCAAGATCCTCATTTTTTAATTCCATTAATCTTCGTTGTACACGGTATGCAGCCTCTTCATCTGAAACCATGTCTTCCCATTCGTCCATCTTTAATGGCTTCTTAGTCTTGTATGCTTCAAATAATGCGTTTGCTAATCTTTCTTCGGTTGCGGTTAATTCTAATTCAGTAGTTGTCATAATAATACGCTCCTTTTCTAGCAGCGTACCTTAATTGGTGACGCTGCAATCCAAAATAAAATATTAATCTGTCCATCATTTAATTCACTAATCGGTAATTGCATTGTCACCACTTCCTTTCCTAATTGAAATTGATAAATAAAAAAAGCGCCCTCAAGCCCATACTTAATATGGGTCTAAGGACGCTTCCGCGTGTTACCACCTTTAATTTAATAGTCTAAAAAAACTATCCTCTACGTACGGATAAAAATCGATACGCTGTCAACTTAACGGTTGCTACCGGCGCCACTTACTGTTGTTTCAGTGGGCTAACTAAAGAATGATAACTTTTGATCAAATTCGATATGCTGTTACATCTACCCAGCACTCTCTGGAAACGATTTTGATAAGTTGTTCTTATAATCGCTATTTACTTATCTAATTGACCCTTATTATAAGAGCATAATTAAAAAAGTCAACACTTTTATAATTATTTTTTAATATAAAATAAACAAGCTACTTTTTCGTTGTCCTATCAATGAAATTCGTATACTATGAAGTAGCAAAGTAAACATGAGAAGGAATGAAAAAAATGAAAAGTACATTTTCAAAAATTGTAATTGTCATTATCTTGTTATTCATTGCCATCATCGCTGCTATTAGTATCGCTACCAAAAATAGTAACGTTGATTCAACATTGAAAGCAGTTAACCAAACTGTTGCTGTATCAAAACAAAAACATAATGGAAAATACGATTTAGTTGTTAAAAACGATCAAACCAGTCAATACAGTTTTCCTCGCCTTGATTCCTTAAAAAAGGATACATACAAAAAAGGAACAAAGCTAACTTCTACCAAGTTGGTTCAAGACGAACAAACAAATTTTTATAAGATTAACGATAATACCTACGTGCTATCTTCGGATGTAGACGTTAAATAAAAAGAGACCTCGAGGAGGTCTCTTTTTTAATTATGGATTAATAAACGTGGGACAAAGTCCCTGGAATAAAGTAATCTATCTTCTCTTACCTATTCATCAACTAATATAACATCCATTAATTAATTCCCTGAAAAACATCGATTATTTTCAGATTAGTTTTTAATGCTACTTTATAAATTTAAGATAATAGTTTTAAATGTTTTAAAATAAAACGCTAATGTGATGGCTACGTAAACAACAACATAGAGAATCATGCTCATAATGATATTTCTGATATGACTAATGATGATAAACGCGAATGCCATAATCATCAAGTAATAAAAGTTCTTAATGAACTTAACGCCTGATTCAGCATTCATAAACCATTCCAGTGTTAAGTACCATATCATCAGCAAAGGAATTGATAATAACGCAATTTTAAGTGTACTATGAGTCAATCTAAATCCTACATAGTAGGTAGCGAAATCAAGCACCAAGTTGGCTAAGGAAATATAGCAGAAATCCTTAATCTTCTTAGCCATGATGTAATCGTTAAATATATATGACTGCACAATACAAGTAATCCCTACTCCCGGAAAGACGATACTTAAGTATCGAACAGATTCGCTATAACTACTAATAAAGTTATTAACGATCCATGCAATTGGATAATATGACATGATTACTAAGAACACAATTGTATTCATAATAGCCATGTTTGAATCATGATTAGACTCAACCGCTGACTTCCCCGCCTTTTTCATGTACGGTAGCATTACCGAAGATACAGCATTAAAGACTGTTAATAGTAAGGCTGCCAATGAATATGCAAAGGCATACTTACCATATTCGCTAACCTTGAAAAACATCGAGATAAATTGATTATCAGCGTTAACCATCACCATCGTGATTTGATATGAAATCATAATTGCGAAACCAACCCTGAAAAATACCCGGATATTTTTGAACTGGCTGGCCATCGTTCTACGCTTACCCAATATAATTTTTTTATACCTGATTACGTAGTAGCAAAGCAATATAAAGACAGCAAAATTCATGTAAAACATGTAGTAAGTAACATTCACATTGAATGCTGTAAATTTATATAAGTACAAAGC
This sequence comes from Apilactobacillus zhangqiuensis, assembly GCF_019656215.1. Taxonomy (GTDB): domain Bacteria; phylum Bacillota; class Bacilli; order Lactobacillales; family Lactobacillaceae; genus Apilactobacillus; species Apilactobacillus zhangqiuensis. The sequence continues at coordinate 265,453 of NZ_BPLK01000001.1, read as the reverse complement.
TAATAGTAAAAAGAATAGATTGATAAATGATTGAAGTCTTGCGATTGATGCCAATTCACTGAAACGCATAATGCATTTAGAGAAGAATTGAAAATATGTTAACGCATTCAATAAGAATGAGTAAATTGCAATCGCAATAATGATTTCTCGATTAATTTGAGGAATGTTGATTAAGCATGCAAAGATTGACATGACTATACTTAAGAACAACTCAAATACTAGCAAGAATAACGTATAAGTTCGAAACTTCTTAAACGAGATATCCTCTAAATTTTTACCAGCGTTACGAATTAATATTCCATCAATAAATCCAATATGAAGCAATGGAACGTAAGTTGTATATAGAGAGAATATTTTATAGTAACCATATCCATCATGGCCTAAGATAAGAGGCGTAATAAATGAGGATAATACACTAATCATCAGCGATATTAAGTTACTGATCATTAGATTAATTATATTTTTAACGAATCCCTTGTTCATTTATCCTTTTACACCTACATTCCTAATGAAAAAATATTTATTCTACGTTTGAACCTCTCAATTCCGGAACTTTAATCTTAACTAGGATAAATGTGATTAATACGACTAAGGCACTAACGTAAAAGACCACATTGTAATCCCAGATAGATGAAATAATACTTCCCATTAATGAACCAATACAAATACCGACAGCTTGCGCACCTTGGTTTAGACTAAATGCCATCCCAGTGGATTCTGATGGTGTTCCCTTTGCCAACAATGTTTGTACAGATGGAAAAATTGCGGCATTAGAAACCCCAGTCAAGAATCTAAATACACCAAAGAATAGTACAGTTGGTGCAAATCCTTGTGGGAAAATAAATAGAATTGCAAGGATGAAACCAAGCGTTAGGATCTTGTTGGTACCGTATCTGTCCCCTAGTCTTCCGAACCAAGGAGAAACAAGTACCATCCCAATACCTGGCATAGCTGCAACAATCCCTGAAACAACAGATACATTACCGGAGTTATTCATTAACTCTTTAACGTATAAGGTAATCAATGGATTGATTGAATTATTCATAATTTGAAGCGCAATTGAGATAATTAAAATCCACACAACAAAGTGTGTATTTGGGAAACGTTTGATGATTTTAACAAACGATTCCTTCTTTTCTTTTAGCTTAGCTGGATCTGGCTTGAAGTGTTCTTCAACGAATAAGTAAGTTAGTAAAAAGAACGAAAATAGTAGTAGACCCGTTACCATAAAGGAAACACGAATACTCAATAATCGTACTAATAAACCACCAAAAATAGGTCCAACTAAGAATCCACTTGTGTATCCAGTTGATAGCCAACTTAATGCGTAACCCGTTTTATTTTTAGGCGTACTAGTTGCAACTAATGCAATTGAGTTAGGAATAACTCCGTCAAAAAATCCTTGTAGACACTTTAGGATTAGAAGTTCCCATACATTAGTACAAAATGCCATTAAGAATAGCGTAACAGCTGAACCAAATGATGTTTGCAACACCATTCTTTTTCGTCCATGACGATCCGCAAATCGTCCCCACATGGCCGATGTAAAAATTACGACAATAAAAGATGAAGCATATACAATCCCACTAAGTAGGGAAAGTTGGCTCTTACTAAAATTACCTAATTCAGAAATATATAGCGGTTGAAATGGAATAACTTCACTAAATGCAATTCCGGTTAGAAATGTACCAAATAGTAATATCCAAAGATTCTTGCGCCAATGTTTATTATCGTCCAAAATTATTCCTCCTCTGTTTAAAGCAATTGTCTATAATAACATATACCCAAAGAAAAAATAATACCCGATTATTGTTTCATGCTAATTTTATTTACCATGAAGAATGAACAGATAATTGGTAGCAATGCATAGTAATCAATTAGCGTTGATTCAAAGCTACCCTTAAAAATAAGCGCAATTAAAATAATATACAAAATATAGCAATTAGCCTTATGCGTATTAATAAATGACTTTGCGTATATATATGTATAAATTAGAGATCCAATAATACCGGTCGAGATTAAATCATAAACATATTGGTTATCCACCCAAATAGGATTACCTTGTGCGAAATCACTAACGTTAAAGAAACTAAATCCAAACATTCTAAATGCTTCGTTCTGTAAGAATAAACGATTTGAAGTTAAGTCATTTAATTTCACAAAAAATGTACTGAATTCATTATAGAAAAAGACAATCATGATTGATGTCAGAGTTACAATCAAAAGCGTAAAGATACCCAATAGCGGTTTAAACGATTTTATGTTCTTATTAAAGACTAGTGGAATAATTAGTAAAGCGATTATGATAAAAGCTACCTGTGAACTTCTTGAATCAGCGTAAACGAATTCGATAAAGAATCCCGCAATAAACATTACTAAGAACCAAAATAGGTTAATTAGTTTGTTTAATCTTTTTAAACGTCCTGTACTATAGAAGAAAAGTAAGAATGAAATCAAGATGTATAAGCAGTATCCACCAAATGAGTTCGGATGGTTAAATCCTAAAGAACTTCTGATGGTATCCCCTCTTGGAACGTATACATCATATTGACTAGGAAAAATTCCACCGAAAAACATTATTAAAATCGTGGCTATACAAACAATTCTTGTTATGAAATCAACTTTAATAAACTTCTTGAAGCTAATTGATTCGCTATTCATGATTAAGAATGACAAGCAAATAATTTGTAAATTAATCGATTTAAAGCCAATCATATCAAGTAAGAACAATCCTGATAAAATGATTAAGCAACTCATTTTTAGTCGATTATTTATGTTTAACAATAAAAGAGTGGCCTGTAAAACAATAAAGATGGCTATCCCCATCCACCAAATTATTTTTACATATCCCGGTTCAGGAAGTTGATCAACACTATTGAATTCACTGTACATATATAGCATTGATGTAGCCATTAAAACTATATACGAAAAAAGATATAATCTTTGTTTTATTGTGTCTATCGTATCCACGTTTATTCTCCTTTATTAGCTAAGTAGTCTTTAAAGGTTTCGGTAATTACTGCTTCATCATCGATTTTTCGACCAAATGCATAATCTGTATTAACGACCGTCTTTAGACGGTCTACGTCGTTGGCAGTAAATACGTATGGCTTACCGTGACCGTTAAGCCAGTCAATGTAACGACTTGCCATTGCACTTGATCTAGTCATTCTGTAATCATCTGAGTAGTAATCGTATTTTTCAGTAAGATTCTTTGGTTTCAAGTCACTCAAGATGGTTTGGATAAAAAATTCATCACCAGTAAATGTATTCTTAAACATGTTGAAGTCCTTGAAGTTAAGCACTCTTTCAGCATATTTAATATTCATTGAGAACCAGTTGCATCCCTTTTCCAATGTCTTGTGTTTCAATCTATTAATTCCCAGTATCGTGTTTAGATATTCTAGGTTCTTAATAATTAAGTAGAATCTAACCCCACTCTTTAGCTTCATATATCTAATAGGATAGTAGTACTTAGCACGATTATAAATTTGTCTGTCGATGTAATCTAGAAAACCAATCGCATATGGTTTCTTCTCGAAGTAAGACTTAAAGTAGTCTGGAGTCATTAGTGGCATATCGTTTGATGAAATTAAGTGGATATAATCGTAACGATGAGTGTTGTAGACTTCTTCAATCATCATTCTTTCTACCATTGTTTGTGTATCAGTACCCCAATATACTTTACGGCGATTTTTAGTGAAATAGATTTGAGAGTTAGTGCTATTAAATTCTGGAATATCAAACTTCTTATCCCAATGAATAAAAAAATCAATTTCTGGATCATCTAGTACGTCGATGGTATTTTGAACAATCTTGCCATCTCCATATCCCATAATCATAACTGCATGTTTCATAGTGTCCTCCCAATCTTAATCTTTCAACAATGAAGTTAAATCTTTAGCATCACACACATTGTGTGCAAATGCATAATCCGAATTAACAGCATCTTTTAGTTCATCTTTGTCAGCGTCTGAAAATTGATATGCCTTTTCGTCAAACCAGTTAAGCTTCTTTCTTCTTAGGTAGTTAGCATATCTAGCAGAAGCGGAGTAAGCTTTCATCAAATTAAAGCGATTAGAGTTAATTGTATATTCAGGATTATCAGTCTTTAGATCTTTCAAAGCAGTTTGTGCAAAAAAGTCTTTTGGATTAATAGTGTGACGGTAGTTATCCACCTTTTGTTCATCTAATTGCGTTACATATTTTCTTGGTAGTGAGAAGTAAGGGCATCCCTTTACAACATCCTTACTGGCAATTCTTTCCACACCGAAAATATGATTCAATAACATACATATTTTGACGAACAAGAAAGCTGACCATAATCTTTGATAGTTAAAATTATTGAAAGGATAGTAGAAAGCTTGTGAGTTATGATCTTGTGAATCGGAAAATTCTACAAATCCTAATTTGACCGGCTTACTTGCGAAATAATCCTTGAAGTATTGCTTGTTCATCAATGGAAAATCATTGGATGAAATTAAATGGAAGTATTCATAATCCCCCTTCAATGCTTGGTTAATTAATAGTTTTTCTTCTACTAATTCCGCAAAGGTCTGAGAATGAACCTTCTTATTACATCCCACAAAGTTCAGCTTTGAATTCTTGGCGGTTAAGCTACCGTCGTTTTTAGCGTAAATATAAAAATCGATATCTTTATCATCCAGTAGATTGATTGTTTGTTGTAAGGTATCAAATCCACCGTTATTCATAACGAGAATTGCTTGTCTCATTTTTAATCAAATCCCTCTTACTATATAAGTCTTATTAATCTCTTTAATTTAGCTGGTACCAATAGTTTGGCGGCTGTTAGCACATTAATATATTCGTAGTAAATTGGTAGGTTAAAATCCGAAATATATTGATGTACCAATTTAATGGTATTCTTACGATCCAAAAATTTAGTGTTAGTAAATGACTTACTGTATTCCACTAGCGGTCTCTTGATGTTGGCACCCTTATATCCATTCTTATATAGGCGCATCCATAATTCATAATCTTCTACCCTTAAATGCTTGATAGCTTCAGAGTATCCACCCACGGCTTTAATCACGTCTGATCTCATCATAATTGAAGGGTGCACGTAGGGATTTCTCTTAATAAGGTCGAATTGATCCGGATGACTTGGTAAATCGGTGACTAGGCTATGGTCATCAAACACTTCATCGGCATTTGAACCCACGAAACTATATTCAAGGTTTTCTTGTAAAAACTTCAATTGAGTTTCAAATCTATCAGGCAATGAAAAATCATCATCGTCCATTCTAGCGATATAATCACCGTTACATAAGCTAAGGCATCTATTCAAAGACTTTTGTAGTCCCATATTTTGTTCGTTTCGAATTATCTTAACGCGACTATCTGACTTGGCAATCTCTTGTAATGTAGTGTAAGTATCATCGGTTGAGCAATCATCGCAAATGATAAATTCTATATCTCTGACTGTTTGTTGCAAGATTGATTCAACCGATCGACTAATTTTCTTACCGCGATTATAGGTAGACATAATTACTGAAATCATTTGGTTCTCCTTAAAACTATCCCTCATAAATCCTAGTGTATCCTTGTACGAAGGAATCCTTTGAATATAGGCATTCAACGTCCTTACGTGCCATTACACCCTTACACAAGTTTTCATCCTTTTTGATGCTTGCGTATTGCTGATCGAATTCTTCAACGTTATTAAACTTAAATCCATTGGTATCGTTGATTACCTCTGAATTACCACTAACGTCTGTCACGAAGCATTTTTTTCTCAATGCCATTGCTTCCAATAGAACGATTGGTAGTCCTTCCCACTTAGAAGTCAAAATAAAGTTGGCATATTCCTGAACGCTTCTCATTACTTCTTGGTTGGTAAGCCATCCCGTAATCTTAATGTTTTTGGCTGATAGTTCGTCTCTCATCGGACCATCGCCAATCCAAATAAATTGCCATTCGGGGTGTCTTAAAGCGATTTGATTAAACATTTTTGGATTCTTTTGTTCGTTGATTCTTCCGACTGTATAGAAAACGTCCGTTAAAGTATTTGATTTGTCATTTATAAACGAATCAATGTAATCTAAATCAACGCAATTATTTACATATTTAGAACTCTTATCGATTTTTTCGGCATACTTATATTCACCGCTACCACAGGCAATCGTAGTGGTATTTAACTTACTCAATAGTGCTTCTATGGCATAATAAATATTTCTTTTTAGCGGTGACTCGTTACCCATTAAAAATGAATATCCATGTGGGGTATAGAAGAATTGTGTATCCTTCAAACTATGAAAATTAAATAGTTTGATCATTCTTCCAATGGCACCAGCTTTGGACGAGTTCAAGTGAACGATATCTGGTTTAACATCCATAATTTGCTGTTTTACTTCACAATATGCTCGATAGTCAGCACTTGGACTAACAGATCTTTGGAAATTTTTTACTTCTATTAAGTTAACTCTATTATCAAATAATTCTCGCAAGTTATCTGGAGTTTGTTGTCTAACTCCATAAAGCAAAGTAATATCATTACCTTTTTTAGCTAGTTCATTGCACAAAAGTAGTAGGTAAGATAACACTCCTCCTCCGAGTGATTCTACAACGTACATAATTTTAAGTTTTTCTTTCTCTCTTGGCATAAAATCTCCCTATTACTAATATGCTTCGTTTGGATAAATCATAATCCAAATAGTTTTAAAACAAATCTTCATATCTAACAATAGACTTGCATTTTCAATGTAATCGATGTCTAGTTCTACCATTTCATCAAAGTCTAATGAATTACGACCGCTTACCTGCCATAACCCGGTACATCCCGGTTTGACCTTTAAACGTTCCATATCATATTTACTGTATTGTGCGACCTCTTCTGGCAAAGGTGGTCTAGGACCAACAATTGTCATGTTACCAAGTAAAACATTTATTAGTTGTGGCAATTCATCGATACTGTGGCGTCTGATAAAGCACCCTACCCTAGTTACTCTAGGATCGTTGCTCATCTTAAACATGGCTCCGTTAACTTCATTTTGTTCGGTTAATTCTTTTTTCTTCTCATCCGCATTTTGACACATCGATCTGAATTTAAATATTTTAAATGGCTTTCCATTCTTTCCAATTCTCTTTTGTGTGTAAAAAATGGGACCTCTGTCGTCTAGATAAATACAAAGTGATACCACCAATGTCAGTGGTAACGTAATCAGTAACGCAAATAAACTAGCAGCAATATCAAATAATCGTTTAACAGTAAGGTAAAAATTACTATAAATATTTGAATGCTTTTCCATCTCTATTGAACCTACCTTCTCTATTTCCCCAGAAGCTTCTTAAAAAACTTTGAAGCTGTGTTTTCTTTTTTAACTCTATCTATATTCCCAATTTCAACTGTTTCGCTGTTCCAAACCTTTTCGGCATTTCTCTCATACCTCAAGGCAAAATCTTTACCTTTCTGTTCTTCCAAACGGTCAAATGCTTCCTTCATTCTAAAGCGACGACCACTCAAATTATGGGCATCAGAAGAAAACATGAATCCTAATCCAGCATCGATTATCTTGTCAGTGAATTTTTGAATGGTGGATCCAAATCCGCCAACATAACTAGTGGCAGTGATTTGTGTTAGGCATCCTTGACTAACCAAATCATATAAAATGTCTGGATTTTGTTGAATTCCATGGTTTCTTTCCGGATGAACAATAATCGGAATAATTCCTTTGACCTTTAGCTCAAAAATCATATCTTCAGCATATTCAGGAACCCCACTATGTGGGAATTCAAGCATCATATACTTCTTGTTAATTCCATCCGCATATAAGACATCATCTTCGTTGATAGCTTTTAGCAAGTCACCATTAATGTGAACCTCTTGTCCCGGACGTAATTGGATATCAAGATTTTGGTCGTTAAAGGTCATTTGGAGATTATGAACTGCTTTTTCAATATCTTCTTTATGATTTATATATTCGCCATCCATGTGATGGGGAGTTAGTAGGATATTATTGATTCCTTCAGACTCAGCCTCTCTTGCCATATCCAAAGCCATACTAATAGTCTTTGCCCCATCATCTACAGATGGCAACATGTGACAATGTAAATCAATCATTTATAAAACTCCTACTTTGAATAATAGTAATAGTAATCGTTTGTGAGGTTATCCTTGGACATATTCATAACACCACCCAAGATGTTGGCGTTAACCTTCTTTAGTTGATCCACAGCCATCTTGGCACGTTTCTTTTCGGCAACTCCTTGTGGTAGTACAAAAATAGTACCGTCAACTGTTGTGGAAACAATTGACGCATCAGTCATTGTATTAACTGGTGGTACATCAACGATTACCAAGTCGTTTGGCTTGTTAAACTTGTTGATAATATCGATAATCTTGCGGTTTCCGAGTAATGCTGATGCATTTGGTGGAATTGGACCACTAGTAATAACGTTTAGGTTATCAATTGAAGTGTATTTGATAGTATCTTCGATTGTTGAGTTACCAGATAAAATGGTTGATAACCCTTTTTGATTGCTAACATTAAAACTCTTGTGAACAGTTGGTCTTCTCATATCAGCATCAACTAAGACAACGTTTCTACCTTGCTTGGCATAAGTAACCGCTAGATTGGCACTGAAAGTTGACTTACCTTCTGAAGGATCACTTGATGTCACCATTAAGCTTTTTAGTTCACCTTTAATGTTGGCAAATGAAATATTAGTCATAACAGTTCTGAATTGTTCGGCCACTGATGATGTTGGGTACAATTCAGCAACCAAATTAACCCCAAATTTGGAACTGTCATCATTTAATTTTTTCTTTGGACTCTTATTAAATAATCCCATTACACTCTTCCTTTATTTCTTAATTTGTTTACTGATAGTTTCCATATCAATATCGCTAATTGTTCCTAAATTAATTAGGCCTAAATCATTTTCGATGAAGTCTTTTGAGGAAATTGTCTTATCGTTGAATTCACTCAATAGTGCTAAGAACATTCCTAAAATAACTCCCACCAAAACTCCAGCAAGTAAGCTAAGTCCCTTCTTAGGGAAGATTGGCTTCTTGATTTCTTTAGCTTTTGAAATAATGGAAACGTTATTAACGTTCATAATTTTTTTAACTTTAGTCTTAAAGGTAGAGGCAGTTATGTTGGCAATTTTTGCTGCTTGTTTAGCATCATGGGAAGTAACATTGATGTTAATGACTTGTGAATTGGTATCTGTTGAAACGTTCAATTCACTGTCCTTGTAAATCTTGCTACCCACTTTATTTTTAACCGAATTACCAACTGTTTGACTGCTTAAAATACTTTTATATGTATTAACTAATTGCAAGTCAGTAGATTGGATTTGTTGTTGTTCTGCTGCTTGAGCATCGTGATCCAATCTTTGGCTAACGATAATTTCGGATGTCGCTTGGTATTTTGGTTTAACGACAAAAAATACTCCGATTGCAAAAACCAATACTGTAATTACAATCGTAGCAATTATCAATTTGATATGTTTATACAAAATTCGAAAGATTTTGTTTAATTCTTCCAAAGAATTAGTTTCTTGTTTCTCCACTGTAAAGCACCCTTCTATTAGTTATTTTGAATAGCTGTATTACTTAAACTATAAACAATTGTCAATTATATCATCTTAAAATAGCTATAAAAGGGGACTGGCCAAATATAACTGTAGTCTAATTAAGATTTAAACGTTTTATAACTCAATTTAAATTTTCTACTTTTAAACATATGTACAAAAAAAGATACGACAAAAATTGTCGCATCTTTTTATTTTTTTATTTAACCCTTCAAACTTTCGTTAATTAGGCTAGAAATTCTGTTTTGTTCACTACCAGACACATCTTGGAATGATACACCGTCTAGCATTTCACCCGTTCCGTGTGCATAATCACTCTTGATATTTTTGTTAGTGCCTCTGTAATGCAATGCTAATTGAAGCATGTCACTCATGGTCAAATTAGTTTTCAAGTTATGAGAAATTGAGTCTAAAAAGTCTGAATTAATCACAGTTTTGTATGAAATAGCCTTCTTCATTAGGGCTTCCAGTACTAATCTTTGTCTGTATTGACGACCATAATCACCTTGTGGATCTTGGTATCTCATGTTGGAGAACCACATTGCTTTGTTCCCATTCATATGTTCTAACTTACCCTTGGTGTAGTGTTGGCCTTGGTAGTCAAAAGTTAGTGGAGAAACAACGTCGACACCGCCAACTTGATCAATGGCCTTCTTAAGTCCACCAAGACTCAAAGTAACGTAGTAGTCAATTGGAATACTGAAGTGGCTTTCAACGGCATTGATTGCTTCCTTGTTACCTCCGTAAGTGTAGGCCGCATTAATCTTTGATGGTGAGTATTGAGGAAAATCAGGTAAATTAACCTTCATATCACGTGGGATACTTACCATCGTGGTTGTACTTGTCTTAGGATTCAAAGTTACAATCATCATACTGTCGGTACGACCTTTATCACTACGACCGCCAAAATCAGTATCAGTTCCCATAAATAACAATGACACTGGCTTTTGTGACTTCAATAGCGAAGAAGCATTCCTAACAGTCTTTGCTCCTGATGGTTGGTAGACAGCATCAGCGGTCTTTTTGACGTTATGGTATGCGGCAAATGCACTGACTCCCAATAATACAATCAATAACCCAATAATCCATAAAACAACCTTTTTCCAAGTCTTCATGTGTTTCTTGGATGTGTTTTTTCTGTTTCTTCGACTCATGTTTTCGTCGTTATTCAAAACACTCACTCTTTTCTTTCATAATTAATATTCATAATTCCGTGAATAATTATACATCAATAATTTTTATATAATCCACTTAATTTCCCATTCTATATGCCTATAATTACAAATTCAAGACTGGAAAAATCATATAAATACCAAATGCCATGACGATTAATGAAAGAATAATTACGATTTTTTTGTAAATTCCCTTCATTTTGTATCGATCTGGCAATGCTTTGCTTTCCAGCATTAACAAGAAGCCTAACACGATTGGCACCATCAAAGCGTTAATCACCTCGACGGTAATCGCAATTGAAACCAAGTCCTCGTTAAACAATACTAGCAATGCGCTAATAATTAGTACCAATGAATACATTGAATAAAAACCTAGATTAGAACGATTAATGCGTTCGTTCAAACTGTGTTTCCAATCAAGTACCTCTGTCATCCCCCACGTACCGGCTAGTACAACCACGATGGCGGCAACCAATGCTCCACCTAAAATGCTTGATCCCATGATGGCTTTGGCGGGATCAATCCCGATGTATCTACCGATTGATGTTACCAAATCACCAACGGTTTCTTCTGTCTCATGGAGTTTACTTTGAAATACTGTCGCAGCAAATAAGACGATGAACCCAATCATAATTCCTTGGGTGATAAAAGTTCCGACCATTGTATCTGTCTGTTCTTTTTTAATCATATGACGCTTTAGGCCCTTATCTACCACCGCACTTTGTTGGTAGAAAATCATCCAAGGCATAATAACGGCACCGACGTTTGCAGCAACCAAATAGACATAGCTATCATCGTGAATTGGAATTGATTGAATTCCAGCCATTATTGAATCCATGTTTGGATGAACCATGAAAATTCCGATGATAAATGTTAATTCAAACAAACCAAAGATAATCCCAATTTTTTCCACTCGACGATAACTACCTAAAAAGGCAATCAAAATCAAAACGAATGTACTAAGTGGCACTGTAAGCCATTTGGAAATACCAAACAGTTCACCGACTCCAGCAATCCCGATGAATTCGGTCAATAAAGCACCGATTGTCGAAATCATCAACGTAATCGCTGAGACATACGCCCAAAACTTACCGAAGTATTCACGGATTAATTCACCGTGACCCTTCTTAGTGACAATTCCTAATCGAACCGTCATTTCTTGCACCATAAATAGAATTGGAATTAATAACAATTGCGGTAAAATCATGGAATAACCATAACTGGCACCGGATTGTGCTGCCGTAATTAAGCAACCTGCATCGGTATCGGCGAGCATCACAATCAACCCTGGGCCAATCACAATTAACCACTTTTTTAACTCCAACCAGAATCGTTTGAAACGATTACTCGAAGTGTCATTAATTTCTGAATCTATTCTTTCTTTCATCAATAATTATCCTTTCAATTTATTTATCTTTCTCAACAGTCAGGGTATTCAATTGTACAAAAAATTTTTTCAATAAAAAAGGGTTGTTATTTTTCATAACAACCCCTTTATCTATTCAGTTGAATTTTGATTAACGTTGTCAAACAACCCGTAGAATAGCTTTTCATTATCTTTTCCTAGGATTCTTGCAACGTTGAAATTTTTTATATAAACCCGTTTATTAATTGATTTAATATAGACTGTTTTTTCAACAATTGAATTTGGACTTTGGTTTGGATTTAGATGAATCACATTGTTTGGATTATCTTTGTATTGATCAACCGAAGCTGCCAAGTTATAGCTTGGCATAATGTAATTATTAAACTGATTACTGCCAAGGAAACCGACATTAACCCCAATAATCAAGGTTAGTAATCCCGCCAATAGCGATGTCGCAAAATAATTGGACATTCGGCTAAGTGGTTTTTTCATCATCTGAGACACAATCGTCATCATGAAGAAGATGACCAATGCGTATGCCGGATAAGCATATCTAGCAATGTAAATTGGTCTTACTGCCACAGAAATCATAATCCCTGTCAAAGTTGTTAAGATAAATACCAACAGTACAATCGTGAACGTCGATTTAAACTTCTTTGACATATTGAGATATGCCCAAATGGTTGGGTATATTAATATTATCATCAAGGCAATTGCGTAATATTGACCACCATTGTCGATAAATACATCAGCAAATAAGTTCACAAAATTATTAACAACATTATTTACATTTACCGGTGGAATCCAATACGAGGATGATACCTGTTGGGCTTGGGCTAAGGCGACAATCCCCCATGGAACAAACATTACTAAGAACACAACAATTCCACGCAAAATGGCATTACCATCGTACTTATTAAATTGGAATTTAACGAAGTATAAGAATAGCATCCACCCTGCAGACACCGCGGCGAAGTAATGCGTGTACGATGCAAACGAAGCAAAAATAACCGCTAAGAATATGTGGCCGATTTTTTGCGAATTATCATAATGCTGTAACTGGTTCAATACCAATGCCAAGAACAACGCAGCTAACGCGTACATTCTAATTTGCGTAGAGTATCTCATGATACTTGGTGCTAGGAAAAAGCCAGCCCATTGAATTGCGTTGGCACCCGGAACTCCCAAGTTTTTCACCGTCTTAGACAATGTCAAAAACGTTAAGATTGCTAATATGTAAGAAAATAATCGCGCAATTATGACCTTAGTAAATAACGAATTAGTCCAAAAAGCAGTCACGCTCAAGAAAAATCTTAAGGCTATATAGTAAAACGGTGGATGCACATCCATCGAATCCAGTCTGATTATATCCCCGTAGTTATGTCCTACCAATGCCATTGTGAAACTTTCATCACGCCAAATTGTTGGGTGCATGAAAAATAACATATACGCAATTGATATTAAAAATAGACCCAAAGTAAGTTTGGCCTTCTTATTCATCAGACAATCACACCTCTTTATTTATTAATATTAATTATATCAGAGCTTACGAGGTGTGTCTTTTTTGCTTTATATTTATTGCACAATCAAAATCTGTTGAATCGATAATACTATTTCACCGTCTTCGGTCATAATCGTTACCTGGCTTGGCTGGAGGTTCAATACCAGACCATTTAATACGCTCTTATTTCCATCATCATTAACATAAGTAACATCTGCTTTTTGGTGATCTTCACCCTTACTTTCTAGTTCTTCATGAACACTTTGAAAGTCCATATACATAAAACTATCGTCGAAGGCTTCCTTATGTTCCTTTCTTAACGCACTAACGTGATCAGAAAGCATAAAGCCCTGCCACTTAAGCATCCCTCTATCATGATAATAATAATCAAAGAAGTTTTGCACCGTCTTGTCGTCAATGTGATGATTTAACAACTTTATCCAACCTTTCTTTTAGGACGCTGGATATACGAATTACGACTATCCCATTTAATTCCTTCGAATCCAGCGAAAACAATGGTCAATTTCAAATCCTTTTCAATCAGGTTTAGGATTTCTTCTAAATCAGCAATCCAGGTACTATGAACGTGATGCAGAGGTGTCACCCTGGTAATGTGTCCTGGCTTGTATCTAATCATGTAGAAATTAAATTGATGATCGTAGTGATCAAACACGACCTTAATTCTGTATTGAACGTTATATTCACGCTTAAATAATGGTTTTGCTCTATCTAATATTAATTTTGCTGTTTGTTGATTAGTCATATGCATTTCCTCCATTGTGACCACCTACTAATCCGGAACGTTTTAACATTGTGCCACCCTTTTCTAAGCTGTGTCCTTTAAAAATGGCAGTCGAACCAAACTTGTCCCGAATTTCATCTGCTACTTTATCGACTTTTGACTTTTTGATTTGCACTTCAGGGTCGGCGAAAATGTCTAATTGTTGGGCATTACTGCTACTCAATCTAGTGTATGAAACACCGACATTTCTGACCCTTTCTCCATGCCAATATTTATGGAATAAATCCATCACTGCCCCGACTAATTCACGGTTATCCGAGGTCGTGGTAATTTTTTGTTCGTGAGAAATACTAGTCCGATCACTACCCTCACTTTCCGCGTATGAAAAGCCTAGATATAGGTGAACGCAACTAGTTTGTTTCTTTCTGTGACGCAAACGAGATGCGACCTGTTCAGCGATTTCCGTAATCACGACTTCTAGTTCGTGTCTATCTTTATAGTCTCTCGGCAAGACCTGGGAATTCGATAATCCCTTGTCCTTAATTGGCACCTTTTGATCTAATTGGGAGCGGTCAATACCCCATGCAATTGCGAACAGCTGATATCCCATGACACCTAAGTGCGCCTTTAATTGATATGGGTCTGTTCTAGCCAATTCACCTAGGTTGTGAATGCCCAGTTTAGCTAAATTTTCCGCGGTATGTTTACCGATACTCCAGATTTTATCAATGGGTTCAATTGGCCAAACGTTTTTGGCAAACGTGTCATAGCTTAATTGCCCTACCAAATCTTTATTGTGCTTAGCAAACAAGTCCAATGCCAACTTAGCTTGCACCGGATTATCGCCGATGCCCACTGTCGTGTATAAACCAAGTCTTTGTCTGACCGTCTTTTGAATTTTTCTCGCCACTTCAGCAGGACTATCGCCAAACAATTGCCATGTGTGAGTCAAATCCAAAATAGTCTCATCAATTGAGTATGGAAAACAGTGTTTTTCGTCTGCAAACTCGTGAAAAATTTTATTGATAGCTAGGTTCTTTTGAATGTATAGATTCATCCTTGGAGGAACCACAATCAATGAATCATCCCATGGCAAATCACGTTTTCTAGTCACGTTTGTAATATGGAATCTTTTCTTGGCAGTTGGTGAAGATGCCAGGATCAATCCACCGTTAGTATTGTCTTGATCAGACATCACAACTAGGCTAGCGGTGAGTGGGTTCAAGCCTAATTGAACACACTCCACACTGGCATAAAACGACTTATTATCGATGACCATAAAGACCCCTTTGGGTTCATTTGAATAATCCATTTTCGGTTCCTCCTTTCAGTAAAATATATTATACGAACAAATGTTCTTTTTTGCAAACAAAAAAACAGACCGTTTTACGATCTGCCATCATAAGCCTTTTTAATGAATAAACACCGTAACAAGTGTTATTAAACCAAAAATAACTCCCGGAACATTTGAAATAATTAAAGGCCAATCTTTGTAGGTCTTAAACCAACCATATAGTGTCCACAAGGTAGCGTTAATAGTGGCAACAAATGGTTGAATTGGGCTAACTGGGTTACCAGAAAAGTTTTGCATAATTTCTGGAATGTAAGCAATGTACATTAGTGATGAAGTAAAGATAGCCACTTTACTCATAATTTTTAGATTACGAATTCGTTTGTCAGAAACTTCTCTTCGTTGATTCTTTGGAACATAATTATCAATCTTCATTGTATATATCTCCTCTATGCATACTGAAAAATTGACAGCTATTATTTGGTTTATAGTATATTAATATTATATCACTGTCGTTTCAATAGGTTTATTAAGAAAAGTATAAAATTGGTTAAACTTCTTTACCAAATTGATTTGACTTTTTTCTAATCTAGTTTTAATATTATGACAAATAAACGATTGCGATGAGAAAGTTGAGTAATAACTACCATCAACCAAAGCGAGCTTCGTCTGGTGAAAGGAAGCGTTGATCAGGTTATGAAAATCCCTTTCGAGCGATGTACTGAACAAAAGTAAAGTGCATGGGGAACGCCCCTTACAGCGTCAGCGTATGTTAGTACGTCAAGGTAGCTTTTTTAGCTACGAATGTAAGGTGGTACCGTGTCGAATGACGCCCTTAGTCTAATTGTAAAATTAGATTAAGGGCGTTTTTTTGTGCCCCACAATCGGTTAATTAATACATAAAAAAGGAGATGATGGCATGGATAGTCCGATTAATATTTTACACATAGCGATTCAATTCAAACACATACAATTTTTAAAGGAGATTTATTATGGAAGACTTAAACAAAAAGCCATTATCAGTCAAACAATATCTAGTCGTCAGTTCACTTTTATTCGCCCTATTCTTTGGTGCAGGTAACTTAATTTTCCCACTTCACCTCGGTCAACTAGCAGGTGCTCATTGGTTCACCGCCATGCTTGGTTTCCTATGTACCGGAGTGGTATTACCACTATTATCAGTTCTAGCAATCAGCGTTACCAGATCTAAGGGTGTCTATGACGTTGGTAAACCCTTAGGACCTACCTTCGCGTTAGTCTTTATGGTATTAATCCACGCCACCATCGGACCACTATTCGGTACTCCTCGTACCGCTACCGTTCCTTTTGCAGTCGGTGTTCAACCATTGCTACCAAGTAACTTTGTTCACTATGGTTTGCTAGTATTTTCATTCTTATTCTTCCTAGCCGCTTTCCTTCTTTCATACAAGGAATCATCAATCATGGCTAGTGTTGGTAAACTATTGAACCCAATCTTTTTAGTATTGCTATTCGTTGTATTTTTCCTAGCATTCCTACATCCGATGAGTTCAGCTGGTAGTCAACCAGTCACAGCAGCTTATCAAAGTGGATCATTCTTCAATGGATTTTTAGAAGGTTACAACACCATGGATGCACTTGCCGGTCTAGCTTTTGGTGTTACTGTCGTAACCGCTGTTAACCAACTTGGTAAGACTAACCCATTTAGTAACGCCAAGGTAACTGCCAAAGCCGGTTTTCTAGCCGAAGCTCTCGTTGGTTTAATCTACGTTGTCCTAATCTGGTTGGGAGCAACTACCTTAGGTCAATTCAAGGCATCAGCTGATGGTGGTGTCGCCTTTAACCAACTAATGACCTACTACCTAGGTGCTACTGGTCACGCTCTACTAGCAACATTATTAACCCTTACATGTCTAACCACAGCCATGGGATTAGTTGCAGCATTCGCACAAGATTTCCACAAACACTTCCCAGTACTAAGCTACGTTCAATGGTTAGGACTAATGTGTGTCGCATCATTTCTAACTGCTAACTTTGGATTAGATACTATCATCCAATGGTCAACTCCAATGCTAATGTTCCTATACCCATTCGCAATGGTCTTAATCCTCCTATCAGTATTCTCTCCACTATTCAAACACGACTCAATGGTATACTTCTGGGTAGTCCTACTAACCACTGTGCCAGCATTAATGGACATGCTAGCATCATTTCCACCAGTCGTATCACAAAGTGCATTTGCCAAGATGGTTGGTAACTTCCAACAAAGTTATCTTCCATTGGCATCAATCGGAATGGATTGGGTTCCATTTGCGGTCGTTGGTTTACTACTTGGCCTAATGTGTCACTGGTACAAAAATAAAAAATATTTACAAACCGTTACAGAATAACGTTTAAACAAACAATCAGAGTTGAGCTAAATGTTCAACTCTTTTTTTATTATTCAAGAGTGATACCATACTTAAGTAAGAAAGGAAGTGCTATTTTGAAAAGTAAAAAAGTAATCATTTCTGTTATATCAATCGTTGTTGTCATAATCCTAGGAACAGTGGTCTTTGCATCTGTTAAACATAACAGTCAAAGCACCCACAAAACTGCTACATCAAGCAGTTCAAAGACAACAAGCACTACTGCTTCCACTAGTAGTAGTTCATCTTCAATGGCATCCAGTTCAAGCAGTAAGAAAGAAACTGCTAAGAAAAAAGAACAACCAAAGCAATACACTATTCCAATTCCTGCCAATCCGATCTACAAACCAATCACCCATGATTTCTATGGTAACTGGTACTATGGTAACCAAGCTAAAATCGAGGTTGGCGACTACATCTTTAGGGGTGATCACCCTACCGATCCAGTATCCGGTCCTGGCCCATTGGTAATGGAAAGATATCGTACAACTAATGCCGTTTACATCAGATCATTGTACGAAATTAACACTTACTGGCCAGCTACGCTTAAAGTCAACGGTGATGAAAGCTACAATGTCATGGTCACAAGTAACGCCGATAAGTTCACCGACTTCAAGATTTACACGTCTGTTCCTACTAAGAAGCCAATTAAGGAATACGTATTCAAACAAAGTCATCCTGAATTAGTAGACAAGAAATTCATTTCTACCGATGAATTAGATTCTCTAAAATAAAATTTGACTTTAATAAATTTTGCTGATATATTTTTTATATTCAATAAATCAGTTTAAAAAAGCGATGAAAAAGCAGAGTAACAATTCGGCTAGTTCAAGAGAGTCCCTACTTTCTGGAAACGGGATAACTACTAAATTGCGAAAGTATCTTTGGAGCTATATACCGAAATCCATTGGAGAGTAACGTATATTGGGTACACCCATTACAGTGTTAGCGTATGTTAGTACGTGAAGTGGCTAGACTATTTGTCTAGCAATTAAAGGTGGTACCGTGCACAAAGCACCCTTGGTTCAATTCGAACTAAGGGTGCTTTTTTATTGCTTTAAAAAAGGAGATGATGGTTATGAACAACGTTGTGAGTAGTTAGCACATATAACAAAACAAAGACGCAATTATTAAAGGAGTACTTATTATGCAAGACGAAATCAAAGACATTAACACAAAGCCATTGTCGATCAAACAATATCTAATCATCGGTTCAATGCTATTCGCACTATTCTTCGGTGCGGGTAATCTAATCTTCCCCATTCACTTGGGTCAACTATCAGGTGCCAACTGGGTACCTGCTATGCTAGGTTTTCTAGCATCCGGAGTATTATTACCACTACTTTCAGTTCTATCAATTAGTATCTCACGTGCCAAGGGTGTATACGACATTGCTAAACCATTAGGTCCAGTATTTGCAATTATTTTCTTGGTATTAGTTCACTCAACATTGGGACCACTATTTGCCACCCCTAGAACTGCCAGTGTTAACTTTACCGTTGGGATTCAACCATTCATCCCCGATCACTACATCAAACTAGCAATGTTTATCTTCACTGCACTATTCTTCATTGCTACATTCTACCTATCATATCGAACTTCAAGCATCATCGACAATTTAGGTAAGATTTTAAACCCATTATTCTTGGCGTTGTTATTCCTAGCATTTCTATTGGCATTCTTACATCCAATGGGTGCTGCATCAGCTCAACCAATCACCTCAGCTTACCAACACCAATCATTCTTCAATGGTTTCTTACAAGGTTACAACACCATGGATGCATTGGCTGGATTAGCCTTTGGGGTTACCGTTGTTTCAGCTGTTAACCAACTCGGAAAGACATCCCCTAAGTCAAACGCCAAGGTAACCGCCAGAGCCGGTCTAATCTCAGAAGCTTTGGTTGGTATCATCTACATCATCCTAATCTGGATTGGTGCCACTTCATTGAACTTATTCAAGATTAGTACTGATGACGGCGGAACTACTTTTAACCAATTCATGGGTCACTACTTAGGTGTTACTGGACACGCACTATTAGCAACATTGATGACTCTAACCTGTGTTACCACAGCCGTTGGACTTGTTGCTGCATTCGCACAAGATTTCCACGAACACTTCCCTCGTTTCTCATACCACCAATGGTTAGCATTTAACTGCTTGATCTCATTTATCATTGCAAACGTAGGACTATCGGTTATCATTACTTGGTCAACACCAGTATTGATGTTCTTATACCCATTCGCAATTGTTTTAATTATCCTAGCACTATGCTCACCACTATTTAACAAGGATAAAAACGTTTATCTATTCACCATTATCTTTACGCTAATTCCCGCATTCTTCGACATGCTAGCAGCCTTTCCACCGGTAATTTCCAACATCTCATTCATTCGTGCATTAATTAACGCGGAGCAAAAGATTTTACCGTTTGCTTCAATCGGTATGGACTGGGTAATTCCAGCTATCGTTGGTGCCATCATCGGATTGATTGTTTACAAGACTAAGGGGCAAAGTAAAGCAAAAATTTAATAAAAACTTAACGGCTATCCACCCTGGGTAGTCGTTTTATTTATGCTTAAAAGTGCTAAAATAAAGTTGTATAAATTACGTGGAGGCGCAATATGAAAAAATTATCAATTATTGGATTTGCTTTATTAGCAGTTGTAACACTTAGCGCATGTTCAAATTCAAAGACCAAGCAAAAAGCGGACCAATCTAATAAGCCCACTAAGTACGTCAAACTAGTCAACGAAAATAATCAAACCAAACTAGTTACTAAAAAAGGTAGCATTACTTTCTACAAGACCTACCGCGGTACTAGTTATGATAATAATGGTAAGAAACGTTTTGACATGGTTCTCTACAGTTTCAAAGCCACTAATAACTCAGACAAGATGCTAACAGCTGGACAAATTGTAAATAACACTAAGCTAATTGCATCAGCCAAGGTCGATGGTAAGGAAAAGAAAATAGATCAACCACTTGCCTACTCATCCGCCTACACCAACAAAAATGCTGGCGAACAAGCTAAATTGAATCACTTTGAACAAAGTTGGGAAAACGAACCAATTCGCCCACATCAAACTATCATTGTAACCAGTCCTGATGCCTTTCAATTAGTTGACAACGGCAATAACCAAAATGTATTAGTAGTTACCCAAGATAACTACACTAAGAAGGCCGTTATCAGTCAAAAACACAACAAACTATCACTATCACAAATTCACGCTAAGAAAGTTAATAAAGCAATCGATATCGTGAAGTAATAAAAAAACGTTGAGAATTTAATCTCAACGTTTTTTATTTTTGCGTATATATAATTAGAAGTTAACTGATGGTGCGTTTTGCGCATTTGAATCAGCAGTGAAGTAGTTAACCTTCTTGTGACCAGTCATACCGGCAACGATTGATCCTGGGAATTTAACAATCTTATCGTTGTAATCTCTAGCTGCTCGGTTATATCTGTTTCTTTCAACACTGATACGGTTTTCACTACCTTCTAGTTGAGCCATCAATGTTTGCATGTTTGAACTAGATGCAAGGTTTGGATAAGCTTCCTTAATTGATCCAACCAAGATGTTTAATGAACGCTCTTGAGTGTTTAAAGCATTTACCTTATCAGAAGTTGAACTGGCATTATTGTATTGGTTTTTGGCGTTGTAGTATTGAGTACGCGCCTTAGTGATGTCACCGTAAACTGACTTTTCCTGTTTTTGTTGACCCCTAACGGCATTAACCAAGTTAGGAATTAAATCAGCACGACGTTGTAGTACTGTTTGAACTTGACCTAATTGTTCTTCAACGCCTTGTTCGCTGGTAGCCATGCTGTTAGCTGACTTGATAAAGCCACCGATTAGAGCAACTAGCACAACAACAACGATTGCTAGTGATATGAACCAGCCTTTTTTGTAAAATGGTTTATTTTCAATCATAATTTATCTCCTTAATTTAAATTGAGGAACCTCCGCCCCCAAAGTTTCCGCCACCGCCAGATGAGCTAAATCCACCAGATGATCCACCACCAAATGAACCGCCACCTCTGGAGTTTCCTAATCCACCAAGCAATGAGCCAATGATGAAGGCATCGCCTGAATCAAAGCGACTATGACCGCCACCACCGCCATTACGGTGGTTATCATCGTCATCGCCGCCACCTTTTATTATCCAGATGGCTGTTCCAATGATAACAAGAATCACGATTGCCAATAAGATTCCAGCAAATGAATTATTGTGATTTTGTTCTGCTTCTGCTTTGGCGTCCTTTAGTGATTTATTGGCGTAGCGTTTATCGAGAATTGATGCAACTCGATGAAAAGTATTTTGCAATCCTTGGTTTACTTCATCATTATTATTTGATTTCAATAATGATTTATTATCCTGAAGAATTTGGTTGGTGGTAGCATCCGGCAAGATGTCTTCAACACCGTATCCAGTGGAGATACGGACATTATTCTTACCACCATTTTGGGCAAATAGAATTAATACCCCATTGTCTAAGCCCTTTTTACCAAACTTCCATCTGGCATTATCTAGCAAACTATCAGAATAACCGTCGATATCTTGATTTCCAGTACTTTTAATGGTCATCATGACTATCTGTGGTTGAGTTTTAGTTTTTTGATATTCTTTTTCTTTATTGATTACCAATTGTTTAGTCTTATCAGTCAATATATTGGCATAATCATCAACAACATACTCTTTGGTAGGTGTTGGATTGGTGCTTTCTGCGTGACTTGTGATTGGCACAAACCATATCAAAGCAACCAATGGCAAGACGATTGCAGCAAGCCATTTTAGTCTTTTCAATCTATCTCCTCGCTTCCCCCTTTTAATTAGCTTCAATATTACATAAATCCATATTAATAGTAAAGTTTTTTATTTTCGCAAAAATGATTATAATAGACATATAAATTCAAGTCAGGAGTTTTCAAATGGACGCTATTGAATTGGGCAAAGACAAAACCCAACAATTAAATAAATTCATCGAACTAGCAACACAATGTATCGATGACAATAAAAGAGACGACGCCATTTCTTTGCTAAGCTCTGCTATTTCACAATACCCAGCAGGCGTTATGACTACTGAAGAAATCGAGGGTAAAATCCCAAGTCGTTCTGAAATTTTAACCAAACTAGGAATTATTTTTACAGAATCCGGATCAACATTAGACCCTACCGGAGTACATTTATTCAAACAAGCCATTTTATACGATCACAAATACGTTGCGGCAAACTACTACTTAGGTAAAATCCTAATGAATAACGACAACATTGCCGAAGCAAACGAACTAATGGAACGTGCTTTACACAACAGTGTTGAAGGTGATCGTTTCTATGGACCTGCTAAAAAGGCAATCGATGAAATGACTACAATGACTGACAGCAAGGATCCCATCTTTGCCACCGATTACCTAATCGGTCAATCAATGTCACATGCGCTAATCGACAGCCCCATCGGAACATTTAAAAAGATGAGTTTTGACAAGATTGAAAACAAATACGACGCTAACGTTCAAATGTTTCCAACCGATGCCACTACTAAAAAGTTAGACAACATTCGTGAATTTAATTCCAACCATGGTTTTAAACAAACCAGTTTCGAAGAATTCCTACCAGCTCATCTGCCACTATTTGAAGAACATAACCAACTTTCTTTGATGTTAGGTGAAGGATACACACTAATCGACATGGGGGCAGAAATTTATGACGTTTGTGGACTAAACATCGAACCTCAATTGACATTTACGTTCTACAAACTAATTAATAATGAAACAAACTGTTACTCATACCTATTATTAGCCGGTAAGAGTCCGTTAGAATTAAAGGACCGTCAACTAAGCAACGACGACAATTTCGAATACGACACCCGTATTTTTGACGTCTACAAGAATAAAATTTTCTTTGATTCAGACAACATGATTAAGTTCACCCTTGCACTAGCTAAAGACTATTTTGATGATGATATTACTTTGGATAACATCGAAAACAAGTCCATCAACGGTGTGAAAGATGAAACATTCAACCAACTACTAGAAATCCATGATGACTTTAACATCAACGATTCACGTGTTCGAATCATCATTGATACTGATATCAAAGCATAATAAAAAAGCTACCATTAATTGGTAGCTTTTTTATATGTGATTATTAAGCGTCAGCTTCCACTTTTTCAGCGTAAGCTTGTTCTTCCTTCATTAAACGTTTCTTTTCACGTTCGTTGAACCATGGTGAAACAGTGAAGGCTAGGATATCGTTAGCAACGTAAATTGCTGAGTTAACAAACATAGCAAGTGTTGCTGATCCTTCTCTGAAAGTAATGAACCATAGAACGACTTGGGCTAGTCCTGAAGCTAACCACCAGAAGTATTGGTTGTTGTAACGTAGGAAACAGATGATTCCGGCAGTTAAACAAACAGCAAAACTAAATGCGTCGTAGAATGGACGTGGTTCATTAGTAAGTGCCTTGATAGCAAAACCAGAAATTAAGTAAACGGCAAGAGTGAAGATAATTGAAATTGCCCAACTCTTAGCAGTGAACTTTCTGATTTTTGAAACCATGTTAACGTTCCAATCAGTACTTAAAAGAACTGGAATATCTAGTGTAATAACGTATGCTAATTGTTCACCGATACTTAAGTAGTTCTTAGCTGAGAAACCAACGATGATGAAACAAATGGCTGATAAAATTCCTAGCACTCCGTTAACTGACTTAGCAGCGTTAATTGCTAGAACACATAGTACACCTAGAGTTGTACCAATAAATGTTAGAATTGAAAGCCATGTAATTGGTGCGTTCACCAAGGTCATAACTTGAGCACCTAAACTAAAGAAGAATAAGTAGTAATTTTGTTGTGGCCAACCCTTTAGTTGGTGGGCCAAAAATTTAAAATAAGCTGACACAATGAAAAACCCCTATCTCTATATTTGGAACCTAAAATATGTATGCATACAATATATAGTGTTCTTTCTTAAAAACAACACCATATATATTACCATGCTCAATATTTTTTGCAAGGGTCCCTCAATTCAAGATAAGGGTCAAATTACCATGATTACGGTAATAACTATATATTTAATTTTTTTATTTTTATTTTTTAGAAAAATTAGTGTTTATTTGAACCAATTACGACCGAACCAGCCAGGATACTGATCAACATAAACACAATAATTCCAACCGCGGAATCGTTGAACAGTTTTACTGACAGAATCGCCGAAATTATTAAGACAGAAAAAAAGACAATTGATTCTAACAATTGATTATTTGATTTCTTTTCAATATGAAAAAGAAAGGAAACCACCCTGTTGGCTCTGTTGAATAATACCACCAAAAAGTACACCAATAGTAATAATAATCCAGTCAGTAGCCAATTAAATCTAAGCATTTCTGATAGTAAAACTGCAATGGATAACGGCACCCATAAGACAAGCAATTCTGCGATAAAAAATCTTAAGTCAATATGCATGAACCATTGCCACTCCTACATAATATCTATATTCTATTGTATCATCTGGTCAATGTTTTCGGTAGTAAGAGCATGGCAAAATGGCTATAATTGTCATATATTCTAATAAAAGGACTTGATATGATGGAATTTCGCATTGAACACGATTCATTGGGTAAGGTCAAAGTCCCAAAGGACGCTTTATTTGGCCCCCAAACACAACGTAGTCTACATAATTTTAACATTGGTCGCACCATGCCAATGGAAGTCATCTATGCACTTTTGAAGATTAAAAAAGCGGTCGCTTTTGTTAACCACAACAACCAAACACTAGATAATGAAAAGTACGTCGCTATTGAAGATGCAATCGACAAACTAATTACTGGTGACTATAAGGATGCTTTCCCACTTCACGTATATCAAACCGGTAGTGGAACACAAACCAACATGAATGTTAATGAAGTGGTTGCTAACCTAGCCAACCAACTACATCCAAACGCGCATGTGCATCCTAACGATCACGTCAACCAATCACAAAGTTCAAATGATACCTTCCCTACTGCCATGATGATGGCAGCATATCAAGCCACCAACAGTGTCATTAAGACCGTTGAAAATTTAATCAATTCTTTTGATAAGAAACAAAAGGAATTTGAATCAATCATCAAGATAGGGAGAACTCATTTGCAAGACGCTACCCCAATCACCGTTGGTCAAGAAATCAGTGGTTGGAAATCAACACTAGAACACGACGTTGTCACTCTAAACGCCATCAAACAATCACTACTAGAATTACCAATCGGTGGAACCGCCGTTGGAACTGGTCTCAACACCAAGAATGGTTTTGACCAAGACGTTGTTAATACAATTAATCAAAATGAACACACCAACTATAAAGTAGCCGAAAACAAATTCCATGGTCTAGCAGACCACTCTGAAATCACATCAGTTCATGGTATTTTTAAGACATTGGCATCAGACTTAATCAAGATTGGAAACGACATTCGTTTTCTTTCTTCCGGACCACGTGCTGGATACAATGAACTATCAATTCCAAGCAACGAACCCGGTTCATCTATCATGCCCGGTAAGGTTAACCCCACTCAAATCGAGGCATTAACCATGGTTTCCGCAAAGGTATTTGGAAACGATGCGACCATCACATTCGCCAACAGCCAAGGAAACTTTGAAATGAACGTCTATAAACCAATTATCATCGATAGTTTCCTTGAAAGCACCAAATTATTAAACGAATCAATCAAGTCATTCACAGAAAAATTAGTCGATGGATTAACCGTTAACGTCGATCGTATCAACGAACTATTGAACAACTCGTTGATGTTGGTAACTGCCTTAAGCCCACACATTGGTTACGAAAAGAGTGCCAAAATTGCGCAATGGGCTGAACAAAATAACACCACACTAAAGGAATCAGCCAAGCATTTTGATATCGCTGAAGCCGATTTTGAAAAATGGGTTAACGTTTCAAACATGACTCATCCAAACAATTAAATTACTGCACACAAAAAGCAATGCCTCAATGAGGCATTGCTTTTTTAGTGATAATAATAATAACCAACAATTGAAATCGTCACGGCATTTAATACCATGTGCATAATAATTGCGGCTTTAACGTTTCTAGTTTGATTATATAGCCACGCCATCCAAAAACCATATTGAGCAAAGAAGATAAACGAGAATAAGTTATGATATCTCATATGGAATAGACCATAAAAGAATGCTGAAACAATCTCGCCCAACCATCTCCACTTATCGGAAAACGCTACGTCTAGGACATACGCTCTGAAGACCAGTTCTTCTAGAATTGGCGACAAGAAGACAAAGGCAATAATCAATAAGATCATTGACCAAGTATTGTCGTATAGATCTTTTGAAAAGTGAATTGCTTCAATCTGGAATCGGTTTTGGAAAAAAATATCGAACATGAATATATAAGCTTGGGCAATTAAAAATGCCATTACAGTTGCGAAAGCTGTTAGTTGATAGTCCTTTAGACTTAGCATCTTAAATAGGTTCCCGTTGCCGTACCGTCTGTACGCATAAACCGCGAAGTTCAGCATAATGACATAGGCTCCAAAGAATTCAACCGTCAAAGCCAAATTTTTAAAACTGGCCTGATTGGATTGAATATATTGAATGGGAATAAACTGAATCGAACTAGCAACCATGCAGATTAGGCAAAAACCGACGAAACCACGTTTTAAGAGGTGGTCTGATCTCCAAGTGTCACTATCACGCACCGTTCATCCTTCTTTCTAGATGTTATCAATGTTAAACATTTTATACTCTTATATAATACTCAAGATGTATTTTATCATTGAACGGTGTTAGAAAATCTTAAGTTTTGGTAAAATTTTGTTGTCAGATGGCTTGTGATTAATGATTGAGACGGCAATGATTGAGTAAATTAATACATATAATGTTAGTCCTATCCATTGACTGCTTTGAACAGTTGTATAATTGGTTGCTGACATCCCCTTAACCAATGTCACCAAGAAATCATAGATAAAATGTAGTGCCATTGGAACAATAATGGTCCCACTCTTGATGTATACCGCACCTAATAGCATTCCTAATGCCGCAGCATTGATTACTTGAAGGGAAGTATAACCAAATGATTGGCTGGTAAGGTTAATGTAGTGGAATCCACCAAAAATTAGTGCTGAAATAACCAAACTGGCGATTACTCTCCATTGGGCAGTTGATTTTCTCGTCATCAATTTTAAGACAAACGCTAAAACGATTCCTCTAAACATTAATTCTTCTGGCAATGCAGCAATTGCTCCAACGTCTAGTGCTAACCAGAAATGTTTGTGTCCCATACATGCCATTACAATGGTAAAGCAGACGACTAGAAATACAAGCCACCCTACTTTCTTTTCACTGGGTTTAAAGAATATCTTTTGTTGAATGATGAAATAATTCAACAAGCAAATGACAATCACCGTAACAATCTTATAGATATTAAGGTAAATGTAAAAATGGTCGTTTGGGTTAAACGATATTAGTGGGAAAATGAATCTATAAACACGTAACATCACATAATCATCGATTAATAACTCCGAAATGACCAGGAGTGGAATTAAGATCCATTTCCAGTTATCTTTAATTCTTTGGTTTAGCATTTCATCACATCCGTTAAATTAATTATAGGTTCATTCTATCATACAAAGTTAAAGCAAAATAAAAAGCAGCCGTTAATGGCTGCTTTTTTTATCTTATTTAATTATTTTTTACTGCATACTTTCTGACAATCGCAAAGATTAATAGAATCATCCCGATAATTGTAAACAAGTATGAAAGTAGTTCTTTCTTAGTGCGATGCACAATAATTTGAACGTGATGGCGACCGGCGGAAAGATTGGAAATGACTAGCAATGAATGCTTATTAGATTTTGGTTTAACGAACTTACCGTCAACTCGTACTTCGTATGAAATGCCCTTATAGTATAAGAATGGCAATGCCATCTTCTTGATTGGCACCAGTGTTTTAAACGAGTACTTACCATTACCTAGTAACTTCACCTTCAAGTGCTGATTACCATCGTAAGTCGCAAGATGCTTATTGGTATTTTTAAATGAATTGACCGCAGCACTTGGGAAATAATCAACGAAGCCATAATTGCTGAAAAGCATATTTTTGAAATCACGATTGTTATCCAAACGATACTTTCTACCATCTGCCACAAACTTACTAATCAATTCCACATAACTCTTGGTTTCGTTAACGACCGTTTGTTGTGCATTTAATTGAAGCAATACGATTGCCAACGTTGCGACCACAATGGCTGCCCAAGTAAACGATGATTTTCTAAACATTTTCACGACGACTTCAGCAAAAATATAGCAGAAAATTAATTGTGGAATAATGTTTAGACGCCACGTGAATTGAAGTGAGTCGTTAATGCCAGTCTTAGCCACTAAATCCCATGGGAATAGCTTGCTACATAGGACTAAGAAGCCTATTCCAACAAATAATAATTGCCTTGAATATTTATCAAGGCATGTAAAGAAGATAATTCCAAACACCAATCCCAATAGATTGATTACGTTGAAGTATGGGTTCACACTATTATGAATAATTGATGAATACCAAATATTCAGACTAGCTCCAGAGAGCTTCCAATATGATGGTGGTAAGCTAATCGAGTTATTACCGACAATAATTATAAACGGAATCCAATACAGTGCTGTTAACAAGACAGTTAATCCCACCGCTTTGCTTAGTGCAATTATTTTATCCTTGTGGAGAATCTTAACAATGTTGATTAATGCCATCACGATTAAGAATAAGATGGTAATCGAAGTATTCACCACGTGACACATGATGATGGCACTCATCCCGAGCGCTAATTCAATCCAGTCGTTTTTCTCTAGTAGGTTTAAAAAACCAAATAGAACTAGTGGTAGATAAATAATGGATGATGAGCGTCCAATATCATAACTAAGTACCGTGTGGAACAAGATGGTCGCAGCTAGCGTGTAGCCAGATGCGAAAATAAAACTAATCTTACGACTGCGGTTATAGCTATAACTGGCGAAGTATGCCACAAGTAAAGCAAAGAAAGTCCGTAACAATAAGACGGTATAAACTAATGGAATAAACGATTTGATTACGAAAGAAAGTAATACAATCGGAATCATCCCTAGTTGTGGATACAATGCCATCACGGTTGAACCGGTCTGATTATATCGATCCAACGCTACTAGCGGGAAGAGCTGTTTATGAACCAAAGACTCACGCAAATCCCATATGCGTTCCCAATGAAAAATCAAGTCAGATCCTACCATAATAAACTTGTAGTGCCACATAATTGCGACACTTACCAAAGACATGACCATAAAAATCAAGATTATAATCGCATGATTGCGCCAAAATCCATGCAGTTTACTTTTAAGATTCATTATCGTTCAATTCCTCTAATCATTTTTAATATCCATAATTATACCATTATTGTAAAAATCTAAACTTTAAAAAAATAAAAAGGTCATCCCTCATCGGATGACCTTTTTTGAATTATTTAACGTAAGTTTCAGAGAAGTCCCAAATTGGGCCGTTTCCATAGAAACGAACATTTTGAATATCACTCTTAATTAGTTCAGCTTGGGCTGGTTGGAATAGCGGAATTAGACCTTGGTCGTTTAATAATACCTTTTGTGCATCTGCTAAATCATTCCAACGTTTTGCTGGATTCAAAGCATCGTCGTTGTTTGATTTATCAATCAACTTGTCATATTCAGCATTGCTCCACTTAGCTGTGTTCATTGCATTAGTTGAGTATCTAATGTTTAGAGGTGAGATTGGATCACTGATTGAAGGACTCCAACCTGTCACAGCAACTTGGTATTGACCGCTTAGGAAACGAGCAGTCGCAACAGTGTTTGGAAGTAGTGTTAAGTTAACTTTCAAACCAGGTAATTTGGAGAATTGGTTTTGAATGAATTCGACGATTGGCTTAGTATCTTCACCATTGTTACTGTTGATTGAGATTGTTAAGTTCTTCTTACCGATTTCACTTAGACCTTTCTTCCATAGTTTCTTAGCTTGTTCAGTATCCCCATTCACAGCTGATGAAACGCTAGCGTAGTCGTTAAAGTCCTTGCCGTTACGTGATGCTAGTGTATCTGGAACAATTCCACGTGCTTGAGTTGAACCATTACCTAAAACATCATTTAGCAATTCTTTTCTATTAATGATTAGTGATAGAGCTTTTCTGATGTTGACGTTTCTAAATGCTGCTTCATTTTTATCACTTAGTGATAGGTATCTTACACTGTAAATCTTTCTCAAGTGGAAATCCTTAGAGTTCTTGTAACTGTTATATTGTTGTTTACCAACTAAAGTGGTTTGGTCCAGCTTACCGCTTTGGTATTCGTTCAAAGCAGTTTGTGGGTCCTTAATAACTGTGTACTTGATGCTGTCTAGTTTTGTCTTGTCAGCATTGTAGTATTCCTTGTTCTTAGTTAAAGTCCATGAATCATTAGTACCATTCCAGTTAGTAATCTTAAATGCACCATTGTATAGCATTTTGCTACTTGTGGTACCGTAGCTTTTACCATATTTCTTAACAGTGCTTTCTGACTGTGGATAGAAGATTGGTAATACTAATAGGTTCAAAAAGTATGGTTGTGGCTTGGTTAACTTAACTTGTAGTTTGTACTTACCAATAGCCTTTACCCCTAATGCATCTGGTGATAGTTGCGACTTAGAAATGGCCGCATAGTTTTCAATGTTTGCCATGTAGTAAGCTTCTTGTGAAGCAGTCTTTGGATCTGCACTGCGTTTAATTCCGTATTCGAAATCCTTAGCAGTTAATTCTTGGCCGTTGCTCCACTTGGTGTGTTTCAATTCAAATGTGTATGTCTTTCCATCCTTTGAAACATGGTAGCTCTTAGCGGTTGCTAAACGCACTTTATTACTGCCATCTGGAGATACTAAACCAGAAAAAGCATTATATACGGCTTGTTGAGTATTGGTATCAACAGCCTTTGATGGATCAAGTGACGCGATGGATGCGTTTGTCATCCAATTTAGGTGTTTCTTGTTGCTTGATTGGCTCTTATTACCACAAGCAGTTAATACCAAACCTAATAACGCTGTGGTCAAAATAATTGATAATATCCGTGACTTTTTCATATCCATACCCCTTTGTTCAATAAGTACTTCTTTACATAGATGGCCATCTAAAAAAAGAAAAAGGGTGTCATGATTCTACGCTAAAAAGCCGAACCATGACACCCTGTTATAATCTAATTAAAAAACGTTTTCTTGATTAGAAAATAAGAATAGAGTTCATGCTTCGATATTGACAACAACACATTTGTTCTTCGTTAAACATCTTCATAATGAACTCCTCCTTACATTTTATAAAAATGATACATCCGAATGAAAATTTTATCAACCCTAATGACTCGCTTTTTTTGACGACAAACCCGAACGTTAGATATAAGCGCATGCCAAAACAAAAAGCCACCTAAAATTTGGTGGCTTTGATATTTTACTTGATGTAAGCGTGAGAGAAGTCCCAAACCGGACCATTTCCTAGGTACTTAACACCATGAATATTAGTCTTCATTAATTCTGGTTGAGCCTTTTGAATCAATGGAATAATTCCTTGATCATTTAAGATTACTCGTTGAGCGTTAACTAAATCAAAGAAACGTTTATCCTTGTTATTAGCGTCGGAATTGTTGGAACGGTCAATGTACATATCATACATTGAGTTGCCCCACTTAGAAGTGTTGATTGGACTAGTTGAGACCTTAGTTTGTAGTGGTGAAATTGGGTCACTGATTGATGGATCCCAACCTGAAACTGAAAGTTCATAGTCTGATTTTAGTGAACGACCAGAAGCAACGTTGTTAGGTAAGATTTGCGCACTTACCTTTAAGCCTGGAAGCTTATCTAATTCAGTTTGTAAGAATTCAGTCACAGCACGACTAGTTTGGTCATTATTGTTCATAATTGAAATTGATACAGACTTCTTACCAATTTCCTTTAATCCCTTAGCCCATAGTTCTTTAGCCTTAGTCATATCACTGGTTGTGGCATCTTTTACAGTAGCGTAATCGTTGAAGTCTTTACCATTCATGTATGCTAGTGTATCTGGAACTAATCCTCTAGCAGCAGTTGAACCATCACCTAAAACATTTTGGGTTAGTTCTTCACGATTAATTGCTAATGATAGTGCTTTTCTTAGGTTTTTGTTCTTTAGAGCAGGAACCTTACTTTGGTTAATTGATAGGTATTGAACCATAAATTGTTTGTGATTTACAAAATCCTTATTGTTCTTGTAGCTATTAACTTGTTGTTTACCAGCTAGTAATGTTTGATCCAGCTTACCTGATTGATATTCATCCAATGCAGTTTGTGGGTCTTTAATCACCGTGTAGTTGATTTTCTTTAACTTAACGCTGGTATTATCGTAATAATCCTTGTTCTTTGATAGTGTCCAAGCGTCATTACTACCCTTCCAATTTGTAACGGCAAATGGTCCGTTGTATACCATCTTGTCTGAGGTTGTACCGTAAGCAGTTCCGTATTTTTCAACGAGTGCCTTTTGTTGTGGGTAAAAGACAGGTAAAGCTAGCACGTTTAAGAAGTCGGCTTGTGGCTTAGTCAAAGTAATTTGCAACTTATTGTCGCCCATTGCCTTAACGCCTAGCTTATCAGCTGACATTGCACCAGTCTTAACCTTATCGTAGTTCACAATGTTGGCCATGTAGTATGCCATTTGTGATGCTGTCTTAGGATCAGCACTACGTTTAATTCCGTATTCGAAATCGTGAGCAGTAACCTTCTTACCGTTACTCCACTTAGTGTTTCTTAAGATGAAAGTGTAAGTCTTTCCACTATTAGTAATCTTGTAGCTCTTAGCAATTGCTAAGTCCATCTTATTTCCTTTATCCGGAGTGACCAAACCACGCATTGCGTTGTATAAAACTTGATCACTTGTAACGTCAACGGCCTTAGAAGGATCTAAGGTGGTCAATGTTGTGTTACTCATCCAATTCAATGAATCTGTTCTAGATGTTTTATCTGATGATTTACCGCAAGCGGCAAGCACCATTGATGCAGCTAAAGCTAGCACACCTAGTTTTGCAATTGACTTGAACTTCATGAAACTTCATCTCCCCGTTTGAAAACTATTCCGTCATAATTTTCCACAATATGTAATAAAAAATAGCACATCTGAAATGCCAATGCAATCGAAAATGTCGTGCACTAAGGAATATAAGTGGAAAATATTCGATAAAATGATAGAATAACAATATTATCACTAAATTTATAAAAAGGGATTGATTCATATGCGTATTGGAGTTACTTCAGACATCATCTTTAGTCAAGACGAACCCTTCCGCCAAAGAGAAGGTCATTTTGCCCAAAGAACTTTGATGAACTGCTTATTAGATAACAACATCACTCCAGTTATCTTTCCAGTTGGAAAGCCAAGCATGGCTGCTGAATTATTAGAAACTGTCGATGGCGTTATCTTGACTGGTGGTCCAGATGTATTGCCCAAGTATTATGGCGAAGAACCAATTGCTCAAATTGGTCGTACATTTGAAACCAGAGACGAATTCGAACTAGCGTTAGTTAAACAAGCAATTAGAATGCACAAACCAATCCTAGCTATCTGCCGTGGATTACAAATCGTAAACGTTGCAATGGGCGGAACTTTGTACCAAGACATCGGTGCCCAATTCACCCCACAAAACGGTCTACCACAATTACAACACGAACAAAAGGCCATCGGATACTCACCAGTACACCACATTAGTATTGATGAAGATTCATTATTAGCCAAAACATTCGGTACCAGAGCATTCGTTAACTCATTCCACCATGAAGCCGCTAAAGATGTAGCAGATGGACTACACGTTGTGGCTCGTGCCGATGATGGTATGATTGAAGGATTAGAAAACGACGACAAGTCAATCCAATGTGTGCAATGGCATCCAGAAAACATGTGGGATCAATACGACGAAGAAAACCAATTATTCGTTGATTTCTTCAACCGTGTTCACCACTTCTAGACAAAATAAAAAGTCGACCTTAATCAGGTCGGCTTTTTTTATTTATTAGTAACTTTAATTGCACGTAGGAAGAAGAAACGTTCAAATCTTCTGTGCATGTATTCAACTTTTAATCCTCTGTTTTCAAATTCCATGGCATATTTCTTTGTCATGCGAGGAGTGTTTACCATAAAGATTGTTCCCTTATCAGCAACTACACGGGCCATTTCAAATGCAATGTCTGTGTAAACTGATTTCTTAGGAGTACTCAATTGGTTACCATTTGCAGAAATGGCAGTAATAACGTCGAATTCTTTGTCATCAAACGGTAGATTTTCAATATCTGCAGTGGTGATTTCAATACGGTCTTTAACGTTTTCTAAGTATGCATTTTTTTCAAGGCGTTTGATGGTGTATTGGTACTTATCTTCAACACCGTAAACTTTGTTTAGCTTGGTATCACGGGCTAGCTTGATTAAAGCATATCCTGTTCCTGTACCTAAATCTAATCCCTTATCCTTGCCTTCGAACTTGTTTTCTTCAACGAATTGACGAACAAAGTTCTTCTTAAAGGTAACACTTCTAAATAGTGCCCAAATAGCAATTAAAATTAAGATTACAACATACATGTAAAATCTCTTTTTGTGGTCTAAAGCAATTGATCCTAATAGGCTAAGTGCACCAATGATTGCAGCAGCAATAATGTATGGTTCGTCAGTCTTGTATCTGTACCAATGTTTTACCCAACCGGTAAATTTTTTCATTATTATGTATCCTTTCTAAAAAACACTCTGAATATATAATAACAAATATAATCCAATTTACTTAAAAAATAAAATAATTTTTTAAATTAAATGGTGGATTTAAGAATTCTTTAAAGCATCTAAA
Source organism: Apilactobacillus zhangqiuensis (assembly GCF_019656215.1). GTDB lineage: Bacteria > Bacillota > Bacilli > Lactobacillales > Lactobacillaceae > Apilactobacillus > Apilactobacillus zhangqiuensis. The sequence continues at coordinate 229,571 of NZ_BPLK01000001.1, read as the reverse complement.
CTAAGATTTAACATCTCAATAAAACTAGCTTCTGCCTTTACCTCTGGGCTTTTAAACCAACCAGTTCCAACGTTTAAAATGTCACCAACCACTAAACTTCTAATTAATCGACTGGCATTCAATAGTTTTTTAGCATCAATGTAACTTTGAAGCATATGATCCAATAAAGCCTTTAGTTCACTAAATGCGTCAGTAACAATTTGATAATGATTAGTACGATGATGTGAAATGACAAATTGGGCTAGATTAATGTGTTTTACCCCCATCTTTCGAAATGTTAGCGATAAATAAATAACCCCATCATGGCCACTTTTGCCAAATGTTTTACGTTCAGCAATCTGACAAGCAGCGGAGATGACCGTGCCAACAATCACATACTCTAGTTCTTTTTGATTCTTAAAGTAGTTGTATAACGATTGTGACGTAATCTTCATCTTTCGCGAAATAGTCGAAAAAGTTAACTTGTCACCCTTTTCAATCATGATAATCGCCGTTTTAATGATATCTAGTTTTGAAATCGTCGCTGTTCTCACATTGAGGCCCCCAAGCATATAAATTGATAATTACATATTGAATGCTATAATTACACATTGTAATTAATAAAACGTAAAAAAGCAAACATTCTAAATCAGAGAGGAACATTATCATGTCTAGTATTATCTTTTTAGTCGCCTTCGGTATTGTTGTAGGAATGCTAACTATCCTATTGGGTGGCGGTGGCGGTGCCATCTACCTAGGAGTCCTAACCGGTGTCATCGGTTTAAATGCTGCGAACGCAGCATCCACTTCATTAGTAACTAGTTTGCCACCTCTAATCATCGGAGCAATCAGCTACTACCGCCAGGGTAAGATTGATGTCAAAATCGGAAACCAAATGTTAATCGCCGCTTTACCATCTGTAGTTGTCGGATCGATTCTATCTCACTTCATCCCCGATTCATTCTACAAATGGATTATTGGATTAATCATGATTATTTTAGGTGTCAACATGTTAAAAAAGACCAAGTCGATATCTGAAGCAACCATAGATAACAATAGTAACGACCGTTTAAAAGCCTCGCTATACGGTTGTTTAGCTGGTCTAATGGTTGGGGTTGCTGGAATGAGTGGTGGTGCTGTCATCACAGCCGGCCTATTCATCTTAGGTCTAGAAACATTTAACGCCACTGCCACTTCAACATACGTCTTGGCATTCATGTCCACCGTTGGTATGTTGTTTCATTTAGCTGGTGGATTCATCGATTGGCATGCCGGTATTCCTCTAACATCCGGAGCCATTGTCGGTGCTATCATCGCACCAATGTTGGCTAGCGGACTTGCCAAGAGTTCCATTAGCAAATACCTAAAGCCATTCATTGGTATCATGTTAGTCCTACTTGGAATTAAATCACTACTATAAATAAAAAGACCTGACGAATGTCAGGTCTTTTTTTGTTATTACTTAATTGCTTTTAGTTCTTGTTGAGTTAACCACTTGTGGTTCTTCATAACCATGTGAGTCTTAGTATCCTTGAAAGTTACAACGTAAGCAGGTCCCTTGTGAACCTTAACAATCTTACCTTTAGCACCCTTCATGTATTTCATATGATCAGCTAAAACAGTAACCTTCTTACCAGCTTTTAGGGCACCCTTTGCTTTTAATTCGCTAGATACTACCCATTTGTGGTCCTTAACCATCTTGCCACCATTAGTTGGCATGAAGTCAATTTCGTATAGGTTGGTCTTGTATACACCAGCTACGGTAGCTTTGGCATTGTACATACCTTCCATGTGCTTAGCCTTTAAAGTAACCTTTTGTCCTACGTGGAACTTAGCGTGAGTAGCTTTCTTCAAGCCCTTTGGTAGCTTAGAATTCATGTTCATTTCTAAACCATCCATCATCATTCCACTTGTCATTGAGTGTTTCATGCTCATCTTCTTTGAAGATTTTTTATTCATCTTCATAGTCGATTTCTTAGTGGCAGTCTTCTTTGCTGACTTCTTAGTCATCTTCATTGATGATTTCTTGGTAGTCTTTTTGTCCATCTTCATTGATGACATGTCGTGCATGTTGCTCATTGAATCAGCACTTGCAGCTACACCTGATAGTAGTGAAAGTGATAATGCAGCTACTGAAAGTGAAGTCATAATGTTTCTTTTCTTCATATTTGGCACCCCTTATAAAATATGTTTTACATTAATAAATCTTGCTTGATTAAAAATATATCAAAACAGATTTAGTTTGTCTACAAATGTAACCCGAAATAATTAAAAAAGATTACAAAACTCTAAAAATGTAGAAAATCATCTAATTATAAGTTAAGATGGTCATAATATTTATATGAAAGAAGGATTCATTAATGAAGTTTCAAAAAAGCATTATGACAGCTTTAGCCAGTGTCGTATTAATCGCTACACCAGCTGTTGCCGCCAATGCCAGCTCACTACCAAGCAAATCTTCCAGCTACTGGAAACAAGCACGTGTAGTTACCACTACTAAGAAAATCGTGGCAACTGAACATAAGGTAGTTAAGAAAAACATCTCTAAGAAGGTTTTAAAGAAGGTTAACATCAACAAGGGAACAAAGATTTCAGTAACTCACGTTAAGGGTAACGTATGGAAGATTTCTGGTGTTAAGACTCCTAAAAACACCGTTTTAACTACCAATCAAGCCAAAACAACTTGGATGAAACAAGTAGCTAAAAAGACTACCACTAAAAAAGCAACTAAGGTAACTGTAAACACTAACAAGAATGTGCCATTATACGCAGTTACTAAGAAGACTACTGTGTACGGATACAAAGTTAAAAACAACGCAGTCGAAAGCAAAAAAGTTATTAAGAAGAGTACCATTGCTAAAAATAAGATTGTGCTAGTTAGAAAATTAAATAAGGGCCAATGGATGCTAATTGGTGGTAGTGTTCCTGCACTTAAAAACGGTGTTTGGATTACCAAGACCACTAAGTCTAACTGGATCAAGCGCGTTCCTGTCTACGCTACCAGCAAGAAGACCGTTCCTACTAACGACTTAAGCACTAAGTCAGCTAATGATGCTTACTATGCGTTAAACTCACCTATCAGCACTGGCAAGACTGTTATTAATTTTGGTGACAAAGTTAAGGCCATGAAGGTTGACGATTCAAACAACATACTAGTAATTGATGGTAAAAACTATAAATTTTCAATCAGCAACAATCAACCCTACGCTATCTCATCAAACACACTAGTATTAAAACTAGCTAGCGGAAACATTGGATTACAATCACTATATAACCCCGGCGACAGTCGTGTAATTCTTCCAAAGACTTACACTCCTGCCAATGGCGATCAATGGTTCCAATACAATCCAAAACAAAATAACTACAAGGTTTACGTATACACCGCTTCTCTAGAAGGTTGGTTATTCCGTGAAACATTTACACCAAAGCAAACTACCACAACCAACACTACTGCAAGCTCTACTAACACAAACCAATCAACTGGTAACACTACTAACAAGTAAATAAAAAGGGACTGACAAAGATGTCAGTCCTTTTTATTTTTATTCAGCTTCTCCGATGGCACCAGCAATGTCATCCTTTGAGAAGTCATGTTTCATAAAGTCATCGTTTGATGATGGTAGTTTTTGAATTAATTCATCAAGTTTTTGAACCTTGATATCACCTGAAACCATTTCAAAGTCTAATAAATGGCCCCCTATTGATTTATCATCAGCCAAGAAGTGAAGATGGAATCCTCCAACAGATGCACCATTGAAGATTTGTGGTGAGAAGTAACCAATCACTGTTCCTTCAACATCTTCTGCTTCAAATTCATTTTGTTGGTGAGCACATTCAACTAGTGTTGGATATGGTTTCGATTGCTTATGAACTGATCTAGTCTTTACAGATTTGAATGTTCCATGAGCGCGAACTGAGAAGAAAGTATTGTTCCAGTCTAATTCAGAAGATACTTTTTCTTCTAAATCTTCCATTTTTACCAACGCATGAACGTTAGCTAGATGTTCGAAGTTAGCAAAATGAACATCACCAAACGGAACCATGAAATCATCATCTAGTTCGTTGACATTACCGTCACCATCGATTTGATATGCGACACCGTCTAAAACGACTAGTTCGCCATCTAGACCGTCACCGGTACCGATACCGGTATCACCGTGTTTTAGTAGTTCTTTTAATGGTAGAGTTCCTTCGAATAATCCAGGAACTAACATTGCTAATGTACCGTATTGGTACAAGGCATTAGCATTATTCATTACTTTTCATCTCCTAATTGATTTATTCAAGTTTATCACAAACCACTACATATGGATAAAAAAATAACCGATACCTACGACAGTATCGGTTATTGATGGAGAAACTAAAATTATCCAGTGCCTTGAATAATTTTAATTTGCAATCAGCTTATTTATGGAATATCGATTCACGTAAGAACAGGTTTGCTCTTTGTTTACTAATTATATTCAGGGAAGAATTCATAATCATTTTTCTGGAGTGAGCTTACCATGAAAGTGCATAATAATATTTATATGAACACATGCAAACGTAATAAATGTTTTTACTTTATTTATCTACTTATGGACGAGAGAATTAATTTATAAACTCGGGGAAATTCATAAATTAACGGATTTTTGATCTACTACTTACCAGCGCGACTTGATACGCAGCAGAACTAGAGATAGTTTTATAAGAAAGTGTATGAATAAAGTTCTCAAAGAAAGTTAGACTAAGGTTACACGATTTCATGATAGTAATTTGTTGTTGTTCTTAGTAAATCGATGCACGACCAAAATTTATTATTATTGGTGTTATGTTACAATTCCACGATTTTTAAGCAATTCTGAAGGTGCATAAATCACTTGTTAGACAAATTCAGGGGCATCTAAAATCAAGTAATCGTATTCTAATAAATAAACTTCTGGAGTTTAATCACGAAGATTAAACAAAGGGAAGGCTAGCAATCTTAACTGTTGAGGATAACGATTAAGTCGTTAACCATCTCTTCGAAGGTAATAATATAACTTTGCCAAAACACTGTCAAAATGGCAATTACTAAACTTTTATCAAATTGTTTTTTACCAAATCCGCAATAAATTAGGCTTTTATTTTTTTAATTAGACATTAAGTTCATTTGATATATTTAAAACTTAACCAAAAATAAAAAAGAGAAGAAAATCTTAATATTTTCTCCTCTTTCTTTGATTCTAATGATTAAAAGACTGTCTTGTACAAAATGGCTGCTAGGGTCGCACCAATGATTGGAGCAACGATTGGCACCCAACTGTACTTCCAGTGTGAACCACCCTTGTTCTTAAATGGACAAAAGGCGTGAACAATTCTTGGCATGATATCTCTAGCCGGATTCAATGCTGGTCCGGTTGGTCCACCAAATGAAACAACCAAACACATTACTAGAAAACCTAATGCGATAAAGTCAGCACGTGGATCTAGTTTATCGGCTGTCATTGCCAATGCGCCTAATACCAATAAGAATGTTCCAATTAATTCGTTAATAAAACCATTTAGGTAGCTGTGAGCTGAATCGATGGTTGCAAAAGTACCAAGGACACATTCACAGTTAGTTGTCTTGTCATAATATGGCTTGTAAGTAAGTACCACCGCAATTTGACCAACCGTAGCACCCAATAGTTGTGCCACAATGTATGGTAATACTTCATGCCATGGGAATTGGTTTGTAAAAGCCAAAGCAAGTGTCATTGCTGGATTAATTTGTGCGCCGGATATTGTCGCAAACATCATTGCGGGAATCATAACCCCAATTCCGTATCCAAAACCAATTAATACCCAGCCACCATGGAAACCTTTAGTCCCCTTTAATTCGACATTAGCAACTGAACCGTTACCCAATGCGACCATGATAGCTGTTCCAATAAATTCAGCGATGCATCTAGTTAATAGCGTGTAATGATCCAAAATTTTCTACTCCTTTATATAAACTACACAGTATTTACTCCATCATCTTTATCTTGCTCAAGTTCTTCCATCCGCTTAATACACGGCAACGCTTCTACAAAAACAACTCAGAGACATAAAAAAAGAGTTATAAGATCTGAATTAACTTTACAACTCCCGCCATAATTTTTCCAAATTTGTATGTAGTAATTTGTTGATAATATGTTAAACCATAACAGTATATCGATAATCTTGTGAAATCGAGCTATTGAACAACGTGTATAACTTTTTAATTATTGTTATTTCTTTAAGATTTTTAAACAATCAAGTTAATATCAAGTCAATAACTCAGCAAAAATAATTATATGACCAGCATCTACATTTTTCAATATCTAATAAGGATTATTTAACTACTTTTTATAGACATTTAACACACGCTTATAATTCAATGATTTAAAGTTAAGTTTAGCTTATAAAATACACCATTTTTATAAATTAATTTTATATCAAATCTAATTAAAAGTTATTTTAAGTTTTTTTGTATAAACTTAATTAAATTTGCAAAAACTTAAGTATTTATTTTTCTAGATAAGATTATAATTATATGTATGGCAAAGATTTAATGTAATTCACATTACTCAGCCCTGAATAGTAAAAATTTATAAGGGGGACTTAATCAGAATGTTTATTAAAAGCAAATCCAAGAAGAGAATCGTAATGTCTTTTCTGAATTTATCGGCTCATCAAGACATTAACACTATTAGTACAAACGACATCATTGAAAACGCAAACATTTCTCGTGGTACTTTTTACAACCACTTCAAGAATAAACTCGACATCGTTAACTTCATCGAAACCAGTATCAGCCATTCTTTAGATGAACAATTCGTTAACGTTGATAAAAATTATGATAACTTTTTCTATATCCTAAGTGAAAAGGTATTCCCAATCGTCTACGACGATCGTGAATACATCAAGGTTCTATACGAATTCTATGAACCTCAATTGTTCTCATTTTTAAGTAGCCACTACTCAAAATTCCTAGTTCCCTACTTTGAACACTACGATGAAAAGAAATATGGCATCCCTAAGTACTACGTGTTAACTTTCTTCTTCAGAGTCATTTTAGATGCAATCATGTCTTGGATTTCACAACCAATTCCATTGTCAGTTGAAGAATTCAAAAAGGTTTTCTACCGTCTAATCAATACTTCAATGACTGAAATTTGTGGCATTGTTATCAGAAGATAAAAAAAGAAGCCTAAACAGGCTTCTTTTTTGTTTTATTTTACAAACTTAACTATTTCAGCATTGAATGCGTCTAAGTCGTCAGGGGTTCTACTTGTAACTAACTTGTGTTTATCATCCACTACGACCGGTTCATCATGAACTTCAGCACCAGCATAAAATAGGTCATATCTGATTGTTGTGTAAGCAGTCAACTTCAATTCACTTGCTAATCCGGTTTGGATAAAGAATTGAGGACCGTGACAAATTGCAAATACCGGCTTGTTAGCCAATAGAAAACGTTTTACAAAATCATTGAAACGATCATCTGCTCTCAACGCATCTGGAGAGCCACCACCAGGTAATAACAGCGCGTCGTAATCGTCGAAGTTGGCATCGTCGATACCTAAATCAACCTTTTGCTTATCACCATGTTCACCGGTAATTGTGTTTCCGGCCATTTCTTCGATAATTTCAACTTGATGACTTGCATCTTCCAATGCCTTCTTAGGTGAAGTTAATTCAGAATCTTCGTATCCGCTGGTAACAATTGCAGCAATCTTACTCATAGATACAACCTCCTTTTTTCTTTCTTCACCACCATGGTATTAGGTAAAACGATTGATTACAAGTTTTTGGTTTGCTAAATTGCATCAGTAAATTATGAATAAATAATTTAAATTATTGATATTTATCACTCTCTTTGATTAAAATACTAATAGAACATATTGAGGAGATATAGTATGAATAAAACTTTTAAGATTTTGCTTGCGCTTTTTACCTGCTTATTAGTATTAAGCGCCTGTGGTAAAAAGAAGGTCGCAAATACCAACGAAACAATCTCAGCACCTAAGCCTTCCCTATCAGATGCTTTAAACACTTCAGGTATCTCATTAGAAAAGTACCAACAAATCAAATACACTGATCAACAATTACACGGTGGTTCAAGCTACAAGCAAGTTGTTAACTTGTTAGGCAAACCTTCAAGAACTACCAACACCAATTTAACCAACAATGCCCAAGCTAAACAATACACTTGGCAAATGGGTGGTAACGCTCAACTACAATACATATTTGTAATTGTTTATAAGAACAAAGTTTTGAGCAAGGGTTACCAACAAAATACAGCTGCTAAGATCCTAAAGAAGCAACAAATTGAAAAAATTAAAAAGAACACCTCATTTGGTGACGTTGAAGCCACTTTAGGTGCGCCACTTTCACAACAAGAAGCTGATGGAATGTCATTTATGACCTACCAATATGACAATTCACACGCCTACAACTTAACCTTTAAGGATAAAAAGCTTAGTGAAAAGCAATCCGTAAGTTTGAATAATAATAACTAATAAAAAAGAACCGATGTTAAATCGGTTCTTTTTTACATGATATCAATATATCCTTCATCCCTTAATGAATCTAATGTTTCCAATAAATCATCGGTACTCATGTTATCTAATTGTTCCAAGAAGTTCTTTTCGTAGGTGTCGATTAAATCATCAAAATAAGACTTAATTGTTTTGGGTTCCAATTGACGATACATTCTCATCTTATCTTCTGGTTTGCGAAGGTCGAATTGATAGTATTGTTGGAATTTTTGAACGTACCATGCCCCCTTTATTTTCGCACGGTATGTCATTATTCTTTCGTCTGTCCAATACATATAATCACCTCATTTTATTCGCTGTAATAGAATAATTATATAACAAATTAAAATTAGATGACAAAATTTTACCATTAAAAAAAGATATCCAAATGGATATCTTTTTTGTTTGATTATTTTTGACCACGTTCATATGAGGCATCGAAGACCTTGAAGTCATGATCGTGTAATTCTTTAGCGGCATCGGCTAGCCAATTGGTGTTACGTAGCAATGCTCTTCCTTCCATAATCAAGTCGGCTTGATTATTTTGTAGGATGTATTCTGCTAAACCAGGGTTATCTAACAAACCAACAGTTGAAACATCAATATCTACCGCTTTTTTTAGTTCAGTGGCAAATGGAGTTTGATATCCATCATGAACTGGGAAATTAGGTCCCTTTGGTAATAATCCACCGGTTGAAACATCAATTAGTTTAATTCCAGCATCTTCTAACCACTTACCAATTTGTTGCCAGTCAGACATGGTGTTTTGTAGCCCACTGTCATCGTAATCAGTTAATGACAAACGAATCCAGACAGGACCAGCAAAGTTAGCCTTTACGGCATCAATCACTTCAGAAACGATGCGGAAACGGTTTTCTAGGCTACCCCCGTATTCGTCAACACGTTTGTTGGAAACCGCTGATAAGAATTGGTTCAACAAGTAACCGTGGGCACCATGAATTTCAACCATGTCCACGCCTGCGTCGCTAGCGCGTTTGGCAGCTTGACCAAATTCTGCAACGATGTTTGCGATATCTTCCTTACTTAGTTCAACTGGTGTGTTGCTATCGTCGCTAAAAGAAATCGCACTTGGCGCAACCGGAACATCTTCGTCGGCAGCCTTTCTACCGGCATGGTTCAATTGAACTCCTACCTTTGAACCTAAGTAGTGAAGTGACTCAACTAATCGACTAAATTCACTAACTTGTTCGTCATTCCATAACCCTAGGTCGTTGTTACTGATACGACCTCTTGGGTCAACGGCTGTCGATTCGGTAATAATCAAGCAAACGCCACTAATTGCACGCATCCCATAGTGAGCAAAGTGAAATGGTGTAGCGATTCCATTTTCACGAATTACCTCATAGGTACACATTGGTGACATCACTACTCGATTCTTAAGATCTAGTCCACCAACATTTGCGGGTGCAAGTAATTTTGACATATTCATCTTCCTTTTGCTTACTTTATGTAAGTTATTATACACGTGTAAACTATTAAACAAAAGAAAAAGGCACCGCCTTTGGATGCCTACTTAGTCAATGCTTTCATTGCGTTATTGAAACAATCAAGTGAACAGTTAATTTCACCCTTGATGATTCTAAACTTACGATCTACATATTCTTGTGTTATTTCGCGCTCATCGGTTTCATTCAAGTATTCCACCAAATGGTCAATGTCACGAATAACATTGCTGTCACGATTGGTTCCATCTAGTGCATTAATGATGTGTGAACGCGTTCTTTTTAATGTTAGTAAATTGTTATCAATTTCTTCTCTAGTCATCGCAATCCACCTCCAAATATTATCCTATTAATTATAATGATGTTTCATCATTTAACAAATATTTAGTTCTTATCGGTTTCAATTGATTTAATGTTCTTACGAACTAGGAATAAGTTAATTCCAGCCAAGATAGTAGTTGCAATGAACACTCCACGATATCCACCAATCAAGACAACGGCCGAACCAATCATCGGTCCCGTTACGTTACCAGCAGCTTGGAAACTTTGGTTCCAACTAAAGACCTGACTGATTCGATCATGTGGACTGTACTTAGCTAGGATTGCTTGAACAGTTGGCAATAGTGCAGCATCGGATATCCCGATTAGAAAACGTAGCGCTCCTAGTTGCCAAACGTTTTGTGCGAATGTCGTTAGGAAGAATACTCCCATTGAAAAGACTAAGCCGAACTTCAAGATTTGATGAGACCCAATCCTATCACCTAGACGCCCGAAGAATGGTGCTACTGATATCATAGCCACCCCGTTAATTGCCTGGATAATTCCAGCGGTTAACGCAATGTTGGTCGATGTTGGATCCAATTGTTTAACGTACAAACTCAAGATTGGTGAGATTGAGTTATTAGTTGCTTGAATAAATAAGGTGGTTAAAAACATTCCAAACAAGATTTGTTTGGTTGGGATTCCAGATAGAAAATGAGGTTGTTTTTCCCCTTTTTCGTGTGGCACCGGTTTGAAGTTTTCATGAACGAAAAAGATACTTAGGATGAATGCTACCAGCATAGCTAAACCAGTAATCAAGAATGTATAACGATAACCAAAAGTATCGGCAATTAAACCACCTATCATCGGTCCGATTAATGTTCCTGATACGTTTCCTGTCGCTAGTTTTCCAGAAGCATGACCAACTTGGCTCTTTGGTGTCTCGGCAGCCACTAAAGCATTGGCATTACTGATGAATCCAGAAAAGACACCTTGCAATAGACGCAAGACAATTAGTTGCCATGCACTGGTGACCAGACTCATTGCACCAATTACAATTGCCATCCCCAAAGATGCTCTAAGTAACATTGGTTTTCTACCATATTTATCAGCTAAGATACCCCACAATGGCGAAACAATCATCTTAACTAGAAATGGAGCTGCAAATGCCATCCCACTGTAGATTGATGTTTGAGTAGCGTTGTAATTGCCTAGTTGACCTATAAACAATGCAATGAATGGACTGATACTACTAAATCCGATTCCGGCTACGAATGTCCCAAACCATAAAACATTTAGGTTTTGTTTCCAATTTATCGCTCGATCACCCAAGGGTGAACTCATCTCCTTATTTTGAAATCTTGACACATAATTTAGAATTATAACACTTAAGTAAATTTACTGAAAATATTAAGTAATTTTTAAGATTGCATCTATAATATTTGAGCTAAATGCAAACTATGATAATATATTCTAAATAAAACTTTCAATGAGGGGTGAAAGAAATGCAACACACACAAAGTTACTTTATGCTTTTTGCATACGGCGTATTTTTATTCGGTGCCATTTGTATGGGAATTGGCTGGTTCTTCTTTAAGCTTCGCGCGATGTCAAATCAACCTGCTTGGGACGGAATCGGTGGAAAATTAATTAAATTTGGTTTATTCATTGTCGTAATTGGGGTAATCCTGGTTGGATTAGCTGTATATTTATTAGGAAGTAAATAGGGGTAAATACTATGAAAAAGACAATTAAAATGATTGTATCTGCTGCATTAATTGGATCTGCAATCGCTTCATCAGCACCTGCTGTAAAAACGCAAGCAAGTTCAACTAAAAAAGAATCATCACTAATTATGAAGTTCAAACAACAAACTACTGATGACGCAATTATCGCAACTACCAAATCCATCAGTAAACTAACTAGCACTGACTTGAATAATTTCATTCCAACTCAAGCAATGCACGTGTCAGGCAACCAAGTTACAGATCCTGGTTCTGATGCTAATTTTGTAACTAAAATTAACTATAGAGCTAAAAAGAATCCTAAAAACGTTATTAAGTTGCCTAAGGGATACACTAATGCTTCCTTAAAAAAAGCAGCAAGTGAAAAATCAATTGGTAACTATAAGTTGCAAGTGGCAATGGGTAAGATTGGTCTAAAAGGACTAGCAATAAACTCATTTACCCCTAGCAAGAAAGATTTAAGTAGAAATGTAAATTTAAACAAGATGACCTACAGTCAAAGAAAAGAACTTACTAAATTTGCATTAAGTGTATTGAATCCAGCTATTAAGCAAGCTAAAGGAATTCAATACAAATCATCTAAAAATACAATTGCCGTTGCCCAAACATTTGCAGATGTTTACAGTAAGGATAATTGGAACAACACCGGCAAAAAGACCGGTCATGACTTAAGAACTAGAGCTGTTGCATCTAAGAAATACAACATTTCAGACGTTGCTGAAGAAAACTACAGTGATAACCCATCATTTGCTTTAACTAGTACTAAGCTAAAAAAGCGTGTAGTTACAATGGCAGCTTTAAAGCATGCTGTATACAATTCAATTGCACTTCAACTATTTGAAGATGGCCCATCATATTGGGGCCATGCTACCGCACTAATGAACTTGGACATTCACAAGAAATACCAACCAAACTATTTCGCAGTTTCCTTCGATAAATTTGGTGGCATTCATTTTGTTATGGTTCCTCACAATAAATTAGTAAATAAGAAATATGTTCCTGGTACACTGGTATAGTGTAAAATGGAGATAAACAAAAAGCTCACAATTATTTGTGGGCTTTTTTATCCTAATAGATAAGGATGATATATATGTACTTTATACCTTTAATATTAATAATATTCATCGGCCTTTTGTGCTGGTCGTTTTATAAGAAAAAGGCATCATTTTGGAATGGATTCTTATTCTTAATGACGGTGTTTGCATTAACTGGAAACGTAATGTTTTTCTCACTTATTAGTAGTAGCAAAATACTACATATAATATTCTTAACAATAGCAATGTTAATCATGATTGGCTTAACGTTAATTTACGCTCTTCATGCTATTTTATTAATTTGGAATGGGATTATCGTCTGGAGAAGAGAAAATCACTCACTAGCCAACCTATTAACGCTAATTATTGGTGTGTTCTTGTTGGTATATCCACTATTGAGTTTTATATTCTTCAGAAAAATCATACCAAAACCATACAATTTGATGCTTGAACACTTCACTGAGTTGGGATCATTCTACATGGTAAGTATCTTCTTGATATTCTCCCTTTCAGTCTGGATTTGTAATTTCTATCGTCCAAAACTAGATAAAGATTTTATCATTGTGCTAGGCGCTGGATTATTAAATGGAAATGAAGTCTCGCCACTACTTGCTTCTAGAATCAATCGTGCAATTGATTTCTATCAAAAACAAGTAGATGTTTCAAAAAAACATCCTCTAATCATTTGTTCCGGTGGTCAAGGTGGCGACGAAACAGTGCCTGAAGGTGTCGCAATGAGAGATTATGTCATCCAACAAGGCGTTAACCCAGATGACGTTATCGCAGAAGACAAATCTGTAAATACCATTCAAAATTTTGCGTTTTCTAAAAAAATTGTCGACCGCTACAACTTGGATCCAAATAACGGTATCTTTGTTTCCAACAACTATCACATTTACCGTGCCACTGATTACGCCAAAAATGCTGGCATGAATATTAGTGGAATTGGCTCAAAGACTAGTGGATTCTTCTTACCAAATGCCATCATTCGTGAATTCATTGCCATCTTAATGAAACACAAGTTAGCTAACCTATTGATAATGATATTGTTCGTAGTGATTGCAGTCGGTAGCAAACTATAATAAAAAAGCATCGAATATCGATGCTTTTTTATTTAGGCCACATAGGCAACAATGCAGCCCAATAGAATGATTCCGACAATCACCATTGCGGCTACCAATAATTTATCTTGTTTCATGATTTTACCTCTTTTTGTAACCATAGTTTAACATTTATCAGATATTATTACTGCTATACTATTATCAACAAAGAAGGTGTATCAATGAAAAAATTCCTAATATTATTAGCCTTATTTTCTACTCTTAACGCCTCAACAGTCGGTTATGAAGCATTCGCTAAGGCTAAGAATACTAAACCATATATCTACAGTGTATCTGACGAGAATAATCATGGTGTCGGGGTCATCAATTCAAAGCACTATGAATATTTATACACTGATTTGACATTTACCAAACATGCAAAAAGATTATACAAACTACAAGATCAACCCGTAACCGTTGGTACTAGTTACCACGTGCAAAAATACAAAAATGGCAAAAAATTCCAAGCAATCTATCAAGCACTGTACCAAAACCGCCAACTAATTGGTTACGCCTGGCACGGTGCGATTCAATTGAATAAGACTGCATCATTTAACCACCAAATGGCGGTTAATACAATTGGTGTTATCAATAATGCCAGAAGTTACAACGGCCTAGCTCCACTTCAATTAGATTCAGATTTGGAAAAAGACGCTAACAACAAGATTACTTCGATTGAAAACAATCCTGTTCCGGCCAACTCTGATAGTGTTGCATACTGGCAATTTAGTGATGAAGACAACTACCGTGGAACCTCACTAAGTTGGCTTCTATACTCAGACATCTCGGATAGTGCGGATCAAAACTACACCAAACTATTAACAGATGGAAACATCACTAAGATTGGGGTTTCCGCCAAAAATACCACCATTTTAAATGGTAAAACCAACCAATCAAATAACTACTATGTCGTTATTGAAACAAAATAAAAAAAACGTTGCTAATCAGCAACGTTTTTTTATTTTTGAATATCTTCTAGATAACTATTAGTTAGCTTCTTCATCGTATCTTCCCAATTGTAGTTGGTACTATCGCAAATCGCATTAATAAAGTTTAACTGTTCAGCTTCAATCTTTTCGATTAATTTTCGTCCATCATCTGTTAAGTAGACGACTTTTTTTCTCTTATCCGACTTCGCCGGTCCAGTAAATACGAGATTACGTTCTCTTAAATCACGACAGGCCACGTTTAGTGCCTGTTTTGAAATATCTAAAATTTGTAATAATTGTTTGATTGTAATCTCATCGATAGTATCAATTGAGAATAACATTTTTTGTTGATTTGAAGTTAGGTTATACTTTGATAAATCGACGATTCGATTTATTTCTTGGTATGCAAAGTAAAAGACCATTAATTTCTTTTTATCGATCATTTTATTCTCCTTTAGGTCAATTAAGTTGACCTTATATAGAATAGTGCTATTATTATATAAAGGTCAATTAGATTGACCTATAATATTATTTACTATTCTAGAGTATCAGAATTCATTCAATCTGTCAGAATTATTTATCATATTTGAGGTGATATTATGGACAAACCCACTACCGGATCAAAAGCTTTGATTCAAAGCATGATCAATCAAAATATTAAATACGTCTTCGGAATTCCAGGCGCTAAAGTCGACCAATTATTCGAAGATTTACAAGACTTCGATGACAAAAGAACGCCTAAATTAGTCGTTACTCGTCATGAACAAAATGCCGCATTCATCGCTGCCGCAATCGGTCGTTTAACTGGTGAACCCGGTGTCGTTGCAGTTACCTCTGGTCCAGGAGTTTCCAACCTAGCAACCGGATTAATCACCGCTACCTCAGAAGGTGATCCAATCATCGCTATCGGTGGCCAAGTAAAAAGAGACGATTTACTACGTCTTACCCACCAAAGCATTAACTCTGCCGACTTACTAAAGAGCGCTACCAAGTCTAGTGTCGAAGTCCAAGATGCTAATAACATTTCAGAAACCTTTTCCAATGCTTATATCACTTCTCAATCACCTAAAAAAGGAGCTGCATTCATCTCAGTTCCTCAAGATGTCTTAGGCGATCAAGTAACCCGTCCAGTAATCGATAAACTACCTAAGATTACTAACGGTAGTGTTGATAAGACTCGCATGAAGGAAATCGCTCACTTAATCGAAAACTCCAAGCAACCGGTTATTTTAGCGGGAATGCGTGCATCAACACCTGAAACCAGTGCCGCACTACACAAATTACTACATAAGTTCTCAATCCCAGTCGTTGAAACCTACCAAGGTGCTGGTGTTATTTCAAAGGAACTTGTTGATAACTACTACGGTCGTGTCAGCCTATTTGATAACCAAATCGGTGATACTATCTTAAAAAACAGTGACCTAGTAATTGCGATTGGATATGATCCAGTAGAATACGAAGCTAGAAACTGGAACCAATCGCACACCCAAGTCATTAACATTGATACTGTTTCGCCGGAAATCACCGCTGAATATCAACCAAGTATCATCGTCAATGCCGACATTGCCGAAAGTATCGATGCCTTAACTGAACACATTGATGACTCATTGGAACTTTCCAAAGAAGTCACTGATCACCTCCACAAGCTACGTGAACACTTCACCGAAACAATCGAAGAAGTTCATGAAACCACCGAAAATGGTTTGCACCCTATCTCAGTTATCCAATCACTACAAAAATTTGTCAGTGAAGATACCATCGTGACTGTCGACATCGGAAGTCACTATATCTGGATGGGTCGTTACTTCAAGACTTACAAGCCTCGTCATCTACTATTTAGTAACGGTATGCAAACCCTTGGGGTATCACTTCCATGGGCAATTGGTGCAGCATTAACCCATCCCGACGAACCGGTCATTTCAATTTCCGGAGATGGTGGATTCCTATTCTCAGGACAAGAACTAGAAACCGCTGTTCGTTTGAACTTAAACATCATCCAATTAATCTGGGTTGATGGATACTACGACATGGTTAAATTCCAAGAAGTGGCTAAATATGGTCATGATGCTGGTGTTAAGTTCGGCTACGTCGATTACGTTAAATACGCTGAAAGCTTTGGTGCTACCGGTATTCGTGCTAATAGCGTCAACGATTTAAGCAGTGCATTGAATCGTGCTAAGGATATCAATGGACCTGTGATCATCGAAATTACCGTAGATTACAAGGACAACATCGAACTAAAAACAAAACTAATTCCAAACGAATTAAACTAAATAAAAAAGAGCTAGATTTTTCTAGCTCTTTTTTATTCGTCTTTACTTGGTAGAATCGATAAGAAAATATCCGATAATATTAATAAAATATCAATCACCTGTATGTACCATGGTAAGTACTTAATTATATATACAAGGGATGACGGTATGATAAACGTAATAATAACCCAATACGGGCTTATCCCAATATCACGAAAACGCCTCACGTATTGAGAAATATTTGGAATAATAGTAAAAATTGAAAAAATCAGATAAATGAATAATCCAATTTTATTGTCTATTTTTTCAATCATAGCAATAATCCCCGTAACAAGTGTTAATCCAAAAAAACTCCACCAAAATTCAGATCTAGTGCTTCTACCTTTAAAATCGAAATATCGTGTCCAATACATTGAAAATCCACTAATAAAGTTTAGCATCGTACCACATCCAAATTTAATTTAACACAATGTTACATCTTAGAAATGATGTACCATTATTAAACAAAAAAGCGGCGAACCGCTCTCTTTTATAACACTATTTTCTATCTTTGCTTGGCATTACTAAAATAATGAAGTTAACGATTGAGATAATAGTAACAATTGCTGATAACCAAATGTTATGTTTGTAACCATCTAATCTAGTTAGAATAAATGGTACTCCATAAGTAATTAGTAAGAACCATGGAGTAACACCAGCATCACGGTAACGACGGAAATGTAATGAGATTGTTGGTATAATAACTGCGATTGAGTAAATAAAGGCGATAGCTAAACCAATAATGGCAGCAAGGCCAAATGACTTAACAGCATGACCTGATAACAATGCTGTAACAATAGCTACACCACCGAATGCTAAACCTAAAATAGCGTAAATGACAGAGTTGATTAAAAATACCCACCAAAATTCTGATCTGGTACTTACTCCACCGAAGTTAAAATACTTTTTCCAAAATTGTTTGTATGCTTTTAACATAATTAAATTCCCCTTTTCTATTTCTAAGTATATATTAATTAATCACTTACAAAAAATCAATTAAAGAAATTATTAAGATTACTTTAAAATGTCTAATGATGATATAATTAAAACTACACAAGATATTTAGGGGGATTTTCATATGAACAATGCCGATATTTTAGAACAACAAGTTTTAGCTGCACGTAAGAAATTATCTACCCAAGAACAACTAATGTTAAATGATTACGTCGAAAATAATTCCGTTAGCCCTGTTGCCGCATGGTTGCTATGGGTATTTTTAGGACAATTCGGTGCCCACCGTTTCCTATTCGAAAAGCCATACGCTGCTTTAATGTTAACCTTAGAAATTATTGGATGGGTTACATCCGTCATTCTAATTGGTTTTGGTTTTCTAAGTGCCGTTTGGATCTGGTGGATTGTAGATGCCTTCTCGATCCAATCATGGTTAAAGGAAAGCCGTCTTCAAGCTGCATACAAAGGAATCAATCAAATCACTGGTAAATCAGTTGACGAATTAAATGATATTAACTACCCTTCATTCAATGGTGCCTCATTTGTAAATTACAAAAACCAACCATTAAACAATCAAACATCATCAGCTAGTGTTGAACCACAACAAAGTAGTGATTCATCAAATGCTCAATCTGTAAATGATACAGATGGTGATTTTACTGACTTCAGCAAACCTCATGAATAATATTTTTAAAGCTTCCAAATTTTCGGAAGCTTTTTTTGTTGCATTATTTTTATCAACCTGTTATCTTATATGTAACATGTTAATTATAAAGTAACAACTAGAAAGGTTGATAGAATATGAAATACGCAATTAGTGCTGTTACCGGTAACTTCGGTAAAGAAGCAATCAAAGTTTTAATGAAAAACGTTCACAGAACAGATATCGTCGCTTTAGCAAGAAATGTCGAAAAAGCTGAAAAGCAACTTCCTGCTGGTCTAGACGTTCGTCCATTCGATTACGGTAACCCCGATCAAATGGCAGAATCATTACAAGGCATCGACAAATTATTATTTGTATCATCACAACCTAACCCTGTTCTACCTCGTATGACTCAACACCAAAACGTAATTGATGCAGCTAAGAAGGCTGGCGTAGAATTCATCGTCTACACTAGTTTCCCACACGCTGAAACTGCTGATAACTTCCTATCACATGATCACACTCAAACTGAAGCAGCTATCAAGGAAAGTGGCATCGCTCACGCATTCGTACGTAACAACTGGTATCTAGAAAACGAAGTAACTGTTTTAAAACCAGCTAGTGAGGGTCAACCATTTGTATACGGTGCCGGCGACGGTCACGTTGGTTGGGCATTAGAATCAGAATACGCTGAAGGTGCAGTTCGTGTTCTACTAAGCAAATCACCAAAAGAAGTATACGAATTTGCTGGCCAACGTCGTACTTACGCTGATTTAGCTGAAGCTTTGAAGAAAGCAACTGGCGAGGATTTCCCTGTCATTTCTGCTTCTGCAGAAGACTACAAAAAAGGCCTAAAGGAAGCTGGATTAGACGATGCAACTGTCGAAATCGTTTCAGACATCCAAGCATTAATTGCTGATGGTCAATTGGATGAAGAAACAAATGACTTAACTGCCGTAATTAGTCATTCACTTACCCCAATTGAAGATGCAATCAAGAAGGTTATCAAATAATGAAGTATTCACATCGTTTAAGTGATGCTGTTCATATTTTGACCTATATTGGTGCTTCTGAAATTGTCGAAGATGATTTATCAAGTCGTGCCATCGCTGGAAGTATCAATTCCAATCCCAGCCTGGTTCGTCGTTTAATGTCGTCACTCAAAAACGCTGGATTAATTACCAGCGAACCCGGCCGTGCAGCCGTATCATTAAGCAAACCAACTTCTGAAATTACCCTACTCGATGTCTACAAAGCAATCGAAGAACCAGATTTATTCCACGTTGATGAAGAAACCAATCAACAATGCCCGATTGGTGCCAACATTCAATCTGCTTTGCATAAGGCATACGATGAGGTGCAAAAACAAGCCGAAGATGAAATGAGCAAGATCACTTTAAAAGACATCGTAAATGATGTTATCGACGGCAATAAAAAAGCACTATCCTAATGGATAGTGCTTTTTTATTTTACATATAGCCATTGTTAAAGTTTCTAAGTTTCCTCAAGGTTAACATAGCAATTACGGCTACCAAGTACATTAATGACATAAATACCATGATTTCAATTAAAGAGAATTTAGCCATTAATAATCCCATCAATACTGGTGAGAAACCACCGACCGACTTACCAATGGCCATAATCATGTTGTTGGCAGTGGTTCTGATGTTAGTAGGATATAGTCGACTAATGATGGCACCAAAGCCACCGTAGAAACCAGCAGCAAAGAATCCTGCTAATGCACTAAATACCAATAACATCATTGCACTGTGGGCAATTGCAATTCCATAAATTGCAACGGCAGCTGATAGCATGAAGAATGCGAATGCGACTCTTGGACCAATCTTGTCCATGATGTACCCAAAACTAATCATTCCTAAACTGATACCAACGATTGTGGCGATCATCCAAAGTGATGACTTAGAAATTGATACATGTAGTTGGTTTTGCATGATGGTTGGTAGCCAAATCATTAGGCCATAGTAACCAGCATTTTCAACAATCACCATGATGGTAATAACAATTGTTTGCCATGCTAATTGCGGTGTCTTAAACAATTCAGAGAATGAAACGTGTGGAAGCTTGTTGTTCTTCTTTACTTCCGCTTCATAGACCGGACTTTCCTTTAGATGACGGCGAATAAAGTATGCCAATGCAACGGGAATTAGACCGAATAGAAATAGTGTGTTCCAGCCAAACATCGGAAGAACAATTGACGCAATAATTGCAGCCATTATTCCACCCATTTGACCACCGGCGGCTGAGAAGGAAATAATCTTCCCGACCTTAAATCCTTGGAAGTGTTCAGAAATCAATGACACCCCTGCGCCGAATTCACCACCGGATCCTACCCCAGCAAGAAATCTTAATAGATAAATTTCATAAATGTTATGAGCGAAGAATAGTAATCCTGTCGCAATCGCAAACAAGAAAATGGTATGTGAGAAAATCTTAACACGCCCGAATCGATCGGCCAAAATTCCGAATAACAATCCACCAAATAGTTTCCCCAAGTTGGTGATTGTTGAAGTAAGCCCTGCCGCAGCGGGACTAATATGTAAACTCAAAATCATTGATGATAGCGCAAATGATAAGAACATGCTATCCATATTTTCTAGTGCAAAACCAACCGTAGTGGAGGCAAGCGTCTTTTTTTGATCAAAACTAAAATGCTTTGACTCGTTAATGACATCCATCTATAAGTTCCTCTTTCCGTCTAATCACGAACATTAATTCGATTTATATTTTTAATATACGTATATTATGCTACTTTATCCAAAAAATGGCAACATTTTTATATCTTTAATCAGTATTTACGATAAAAATAATTAACTTAACCTAAAAATGTTCGGAAATAAAAAAACCGGCAGTTGCCTGTCAGTTAATTATTTTGCGTATTCTTTATTAAATTTACCAATGTTTCTGATCGATAACATCACTAGAACTGCCACAATGTACATTGAAGATAGCATCATCATGATTTGGAATAGTGAGTACTTAACCATCAAGAATCCCATCAAAAATGGTGACAATCCCCCAATCAATTGACCACATGCCATGATGGTATTGTTGGCAGTACTTCTGATTCTAGTTGGGTATAGGCGACTTATGACCGCTCCAAATCCACCATAGAATCCAGAACCAAAGAAACCAGCGAATGCACTAGATAGTAACAACGTGATTGGGCTATGGGCGATGGCGATTCCATAGATTGAAATTGCCGCAACAACCATGTATAGACCAAACGCTAGTCGAGGTCCTAACCAGTCTAGAATGTAACCAAACGTGGCCATTCCAATACAGATACCAATAATCGTAACGACCATCCACAATGATGACTTGGAAATAGATGTGTGTAATTGCTTTTGCATGATAGTTGGCAACCAACTCATGATACCGTAGTAGCCGGCCTTTTCGACGATAATCATCACCATCAAACCAAATGTTTGCCAGGCAATTGCCGGTGTTTTAAATAGTTCCAGGATTGAAACCTTTGGCGCTTTATCAACGTGTTTATCCTTTTCTTCTTCAAAAGCTGGACTTTCCTTTAAGCGACGACGAATGAAGAAAGCTAAGATAACTGGAATCAAGCCAAATAGGAACAATGTGTTCCAGCCATACAGTGGTAAAACAATGGATGCAATAATTGCTGCAACGATGGCTCCCAATTGACCACCAGTAGCGGACCATGAAACCAGTTTTCCAATCTTATGGCCCCTGAAGTTTTCAGCAATCAAAGCCACCCCAGCACCGAATTCACCACCGGCACCAATTCCGGCGATGAAACGAAGTGCGTAAATTTCATAAATGTTATGTACGAAGAATAATAGACCCGTGGCGATGGCGAATAAGAAGATGGTGTAGGAGAATACCTTAACGCGACCAAATTTATCCGCCAAAATTCCGAATAATAACCCACCGACAAACTTCCCAATGTTTGTAATCGATGAGGTCAATCCTGCTGCAGCAGGACTAATATGTAAGGTTAAAATCATTGAAGATAACGCAAATGACAGGAACATGCTATCCATGTTCTCTAAAGCAAAACCAGCGGATGTAGATGCTAACGTCCTTTTTTGGTTAGTACTAAATCCTTTTGATTCTTTGACGATGTCCATTTTATTCATCCTTTCAAAAAGCGAACTATATAATCTATATTTAATATATTATACGTATATTACCACTATCCACGATTAAAACAACCCCTTTTTACATAAAATCATGAATAAAAAAGGATGATTACTAATTAATCATCCTTTTTGTTTTGTAAATTATCTTCGATGTTTTTCTCACGTTGTGATGCTTCGATACGGATTAACATTTCCATTTGCAATTGATTCAATTGACTTTGATGCTTGTTGTACTTAGTTTGTAAATCAATCTTAGCATGCAATAGTTTCAATTCTTCTTCTGAACGTAGGTTAACGTGGTAGTCATTTCTACGATCTAGGTCATCCTTTTCACCCGCACGGTTTTAACTCATCATAATGATGGGTGCTTGAATGGCAGAAATACATGAAAGAGCTAGGTTTAAAAGAATGAATGGATATGGATCAAAATGCCAGCCGAATAATTGCATGACGTTAATTATCATCCAACCAATCAGGAAGACGATAAATGAAATTACGAATCCCCAAGAACCACCGACTTTAGCAACTTTATCGGCTAGTCGTTTGCCGAATGTGTAGTTTTCTTGAAGTGCCTTATCTGCATCGATGACCTTAAAATCTTCGTTGTTAATTTTTTGGGTTAAACGGCGGTCAACCTTATTAAAAGCAGACTCGTCTTTTCGCATCGCTTTTTTAATATCATTATATTGTTGTGCGTAATTTTCCATTGTTTCAACTCCCTAAAATATGTATAAACAAAAGTCTATACTTTATTAACTTGATATACAAAGATAAAATCTTACAACAAAAAAGCTATGGCATTCACCATAGCTTTTTGATTTATCTAAACGCCTTATCACCGATATCGGTTCTATAAGCGTAGTCATTTGAATCCACGTTATTTATGATTGCTTGATTAACTTTTGTTTGAGCAGCCTTTAAGTCCTTGTCTGATGAAATCACCATCATGATGCGTCCGCCAGCACTGACTAATTGTTCGTCTTGTTCTTTAACCCCCGCATAAGCTAATGAAAGTCTATCATCGCTAAAACGAGGAAGAGTCAATCCATCTTTATGGTTTCCAGGATAGCCCTTAGCAGCTAAGACGTTGCCAAGGAAGTATCGGTTGGTTTGCCATTCAACTAATTGTTCTTGATGGTTCATTAGTTTGACAATCACATCCCCAAAATCACCCTGCAATTGTGGCAAGATGACCTGAGTTTCCGGATCGCCCATTCGAACGTTGAACTCAATTACTTTGACGCCATCCTCGGTCAGAATTAATCCAGCGTATAGAAAACCTTGGAACAAAATGCTTCGTCTGTTCATTTCAGCCAACACGGGTCTAATCACCTTCACTAACCCTTCATTTAAGACGTCGTCGCCGAATTGAGGAAGTGGACTGTAAGCCCCCATTCCACCGGTATTAGGACCCTTATCACCATCGTAGATGCGCTTGTGATCTTGCGCTAATGGCATGGTTATGACGTTCAAATCGTTTACCATCACAATCATCGAGAATTCTTGACCATCCAAGTATTCTTCAATCAAAATTTCTTGATTGGAATCATTATCGTAGATGGAAGCCAAAGTTTTCTTGGCCTCTGCTAAGTCTTTGATAATGAAAACACCTTTTCCAGCAGCCAAACCATTTAGTTTCACAACAATTGGAAAATCGTGTGCTTCCATGTATGAAAGAGCATCATCATGATTGCTAAACGTTGCATATGCAGCAGTTGGTACGTTAGCTTCTTGCATCACTTCTTTGGCGAACTCCTTGGAGCTTTCCAATTGTGCCGCTTGTTGATTTGGACCAAACACCTTTAAACCGGCATCGTTAAAACGATCAACAATTCCATCACTAAGTGGTTTTTCAGGTCCAACCACCGTCCAATCAATTTGATTATCTTGGGCAAATTCAATCAAAGCATCGAAGTCTAATTCCTCAATATCGACTGTTTGCACCCTATCGATAACGTTCATCATCGGATTCCCTGGTGCGACAAAAATTTCTCGATTGACGTTTTTCGCTAAACTTTGTGCCATCGCATATTCGCGACCGCCTGAACCAATCAATAACCATTTTTCCATCTTCACAATAACCTCACTCTAGTGTTTGAAATGACGGTTGCCACTAAATACAAGGGCAATTCCTAATTCGTCAGCTTTATCAATTGAATCTTGATCACGAATACTTCCACCTGGTTCAACAATTGCGGTGATACCGTGCTTAGCAGCGAATTCCACACAGTCGTCCATTGGGAAGTAGGCGTCTGAACCTAATACGGCGTTGGCGTAATCAGACTTAGTTTCGGCCTTCTTGATTGCAATCTTGGTTGAGTCGATACGGTTGGGTTGACCAGAACCAACACCTAAGGTTTGATGGTCGGTAGTAACGACAATTGCATTACTCTTAACGTGTTTTACAGCGTTTTGGGCGAATGCTAAAGCCTTCATTTGTTTTTCGGTTGGTTGTTTCTTTGATACGACCTTGTATTCAGTTGGTTCTTCATGAAGTAAATCACGTTCTTGAACTAACATTCCACCTAGTACGGAAACTAGATCCTTTTTGTCTGGGTTAATCTTGTCGAAATCAACTGTTAGTAAACGAATGTTTTTCTTCTTAGCTAATACATCGTAAGCTTCGTCAGTAAATGATGGAGCGATTACGATTTCCAAGAAGATGGAGTGCATCTTTTCGGCAGTGGCTAAATCAACTTCACGGTTTAAGGCGATAATCCCACCGAAGATTGAAGTTGAATCTGATTCGTAAGCAAGGTTCCAAGCAGTTAGTAGGTCATCAGCAGTACCGATACCACATGGGTTCATGTGCTTTAATGCAACGACAGTAGCTTTGTCTGGGAATTCTGCAACGATACGAAGTGCAGCGTCGGCATCCCTAACGTTGTTGTATGATAGCTTCTTACCATGTAGTTGTTTGGCATTAGCTAATGAGTATGTTTCAGGAATTGGTTCCTTGTAGTATGCAGCCTTTTGGTGACTGTTTTCACCGTAACGCATTGCTTCTACCTTTTCATATGTGAAAGTTAGTTTTTCTGGGAATTCTTCTTTGGTTAGGTAGTTGGCGATTAATGCGTCGTAAGCTGCAGTATGTCTAAAGACCTTCGCTGCCAAACCACTTCTGTATTCAGCGTCGATTTCGTTGGCATCGTATCTTGCGATGTAGTCGTCGTAGTCTGCTACATCGGTGATTACGATCACGTCTTGGCTGTTTTTAGCAGCGGCTCTTAGCATTGAAGGCCCACCGATATCAATGTTTTCAATCGCATCGGTATATGTAACGTCAGGCTTTTCAATGGTTTCTTTAAATGGATATAAGTTGACACAAACTAGATCGATTAGACCAATGTTTTGTTCCTTTAGTTGTTGCATGTGTTCTTCATTGTCACGACGAGCAAGGATGCCAGCATGGATGCGTGGATGTAATGTCTTCACACGACCATCTAACATTTCAGAGAAATTAGTAATTTCTTCAACGGCAATCGCGTCTACACCGTTATCTAATAACGTCTTCAATGTTCCACCGGTTGAGACAATATCGTAATCACGTTGTTCTAGTTGCTTGGCAAATTCAACAATTCCATTCTTATCTGAGACACTTAACAATGCTAACTTTTTCAATTTAAATAACTCCCTTTTTAATTAATTGTAAAATCGTGCGTGGGTACAACTGATGTTCAACATCATGAATTCGATTTTCCAAATCCGCTAACGAATCACCTTCTCTTCTATACACTTCTTCTTGAGCAATAATCTGACCGGAATCAATCCCCGAATCCACAAAGTGAATTGTGACTCCCGTCTTATCAACACCAGCGTTATAGGCATCTAAGATACCCTGTTTACCGGGAAAACTCGGCAAGAGCGCTGGATGAATATTGATAATCTTGTTGGGATAGGCGTTCAATAACGTTTCCCCAACAATTCGCATGTAGCCAGCTAAGATAATGACTTTGACGCCCTTTTTCTTTAACTCTTCTAGGATGCGACCCTCACGAATCGCTCTTTTTTCACCCTTATGCAGTTCCGCAATCAAGACTTCGACGTTCTTTCTTTCGGCTCTTTGCACCACAAACGCATCATGGTGATCACATACCAATAATTTGATATCGATTGGTAGGTCAGCTTCCGCAATGGCGTCGAAGTTAGTCCCGTTTCCCGATGCAAAAATTGCAACGGGGAGTTTATCTGATTTCAACTGCTTTTTGCTCACGTTTTACCACCTCACCAATTTCAAAATATTCTAGACCATTATCAGAAAGGTAATTTGTCACTGCTTGAACATATTCTTCTGGAGCGACTAGTACCATTCCAATTCCCTGGTTAAACACAAGATCCATGTCACTTTGGTCTAAGTTACCCCAGTCTTGTAAGCACTTAAAAATGTTTGGCACGGTCCATGATGAACGATCAATCTTGGCGGTTAAATCGTTTGGAATGACTCTTGATAGGTTATCGGCAATCCCACCACCGGTGATGTTGGCAATCGCATGAATGGCACCCGATTCGACAATGCCCTTAACGTAGTGGTAGTACAAACGAGTTGGGGTTAATAACTCATCAATCAATGGTTGTGATAAGCCTTGGTATGTGGCGTTCAAATCAAGATCTGCATCATTGATAATCTTTCGAACCAATGAATAACCATTGGAATGAATACCGGATGATTTCAACCCAATTAGTTTGTCACCCTCCTTAACGTTTTGCGACCCTAGTATGCGTTTCTTGTCGGCAATCCCAACCGCAAAACCACTTAAATCGTAGTCATCTCGTTTGTAGATGCCTGGCATTTCAGCCATTTCACCACCAATTAATGAAAGACCGGCTTGCTTACATCCCATCACAACACCAGAAACGATTTCCTTTACTTCTTCTGGAAGTAACTTACCGATTCCGATGTAGTCCAGAAAGAATAGTGGCTTAGCACCTTGAGCTAGGATGTCGTTGGCACACATTGCAACCAAATCAATTCCGATTGTGGTATGACGTTTGGCTTGAATGGCCAACATTAATTTAGTACCGACGCCATCGGTTCCAGAAATTAGAACCGGATCGTCGTACTTGGCAAAATGAGATTGAAGTGAATACATTGCGCCGAATCCACCCAGACCGTCGACTACGCTTTGGTCATAAGTAGAGGCGACCATATCTTTGATTGAATTTACCGCTTTTTCGCCGCTTTCAACATCGACGCCAGCTTCTTTATATTGGTTAGCCATTCACTTCATCCTCCTCGTATAGGTGTAATCTCTTCGCTTCTGCATCATATGTTGCTTGGTAGTCATACAAAGGTGTTGGATACTTACCATCGAAGTAAGCTGTACATAGACCGTGGTATTGGTTATCACAATCTAAATCGATTGCTTCGATTAGGCCTTCAACACTTAGGTACTTCAATGAGTCTGCTTCGATGATATCCTTGATTTCTTCAACACTATGGTTGGCACCAATTAGCTCGCTTGGCTTTTGAATGTCGATTCCGTAGAAACATGGGTACTTCAAATCAGGTGAAGCAATTCTGACGTGGACCGATTTAGCACCCGCGTCCTTTAGCATTTTGACGATAAAACGACTGGTGGTTCCACGGACGATTGAGTCATCAACTAGGATGACGTCCTTGTCCTTGATGACCGATTTTACAACGGAAAGTTTCATCGAAACCCCACGTTCACGTCGTTCTTGAGTTGGTTCGATAAAGGTTCTAGCAACGTATTGGTTCTTGATCAAGCCCATTTCATAAGGAATCCCACTTTCAATCGCGTAACCCATCGCTGCAGATAGGGATGAGTTAGGTACACCAATCACAACATCAGCTTTAGTAGGGTTTTCACGAGCAACCAAAGCACCCATGCGTTTTCTAGCTTCATGGACTGAAACACCATGAATGACTGAGTCAGGACGAGCAAAGTAGACGTATTCCATTGAACAAATCGTTAATTCAGTATCTTCAGTGAAATGGTCAATCTTGATACCGGAATCATCGACAATTACGACTTCCCCTGGTTGAACATCTCTTACATATTCGGCTTGGACCTGATCCAAGGCACATGTTTCACTGCAGATAACCACGGCACCGTCTTTTCTTCTGCCGACAACCAATGGGCGTAATCCATTGGGGTCACATACCGCATACATGGCATCTGGACTAAGTAATACATAAGCAAATCCACCATGCATTTGATTGGCGGCTTCCTTGATACGACCTAGGAAGGTGTCTTGGTTACTGATTTCAATCAAATCACCGAAGATTTCACTATCAGAATCAGATTGGAAGATGGTTCCAGTTTTTCTAAGCATTTCTTTTAGAGTGTCGGCATTAGTTAAATTTCCGTTGTGTGATAGTGCAAAATGCGTTTCGGTGTTTTCGAACATAAATGGTTGAACATTATTGATAGTGTGACTTCCCGCGGTTGCGTAACGAATGTGGCCTAAAGCTGCATTCCCATGTAGTCGATCAAAGGCATGCGGGTCATCAAAAATTGATCCAAGTAAACCTTGTCCGCGATATCGATTTAGTCGTTTGTTGGCATCGATGGCAAGAATTCCAGCACCTTCTTGACCACGATGTTGTAAAGCGTGAAGACCACTGTAAGCTACCTTAGCGGCTGGACCTTCTACGCCCCAGACACCAAAGACACCACATTCATCGTTTAAGCTTTTGACTTCATTTGGCATGATAAACTTTCCTTCCAGATGGTTTTTAATTCAGTCACATCATCAACGTATTGACCATCTTGTAGTTGTAAGTTGATTTGTTGGCTGTCGTCAGTTACACCAATCAAGTGCGCTTTCTTACCGGCTAGTTTTTCAAAGGCAGCTTGGTCTTCTTGACTAACTGATACGACGTATCTTGATTGAGTTTCTGAGAATAGTTGTGCTTTAGTAATATTGATTTCACCCTTTAAACCAAGGTTGTGTTCGAATAGTGATTCAAGGATTGAAACAATAATTCCACCTTCACTAACATCGTGAGCAGATTCGATTAGGTGTTTGTGAATCAAATCTAGAACCAAGCGTTGGTTGCTAAATTCTTCTTCTAGGTCAAAGTGAACTTTTCCTGAGATTTGACCTTCTAGGTGTTTTTGAATTTCTGAACCGGCAAAGTCATCGTTAGTGTCTCCGATAACGTAAACCAATTCGCCAGCTTCCTTGATATCTGATCGAGTAATGTATTGGTTATCTTCGATTAGACCAACCATTCCAATCATTGGAGTTGGGTAAATCGCCTTGTTATCAGTTTCGTTGTATAGTGAAACGTTTCCGGCGATTACCGGTGTATCGAATTTTTCGCAGGCCTTGGAAATCCCTTCAACTGATTGATCCATTTCGAAGTAACTTTCTGAATCATCGGGGTTTCCGAAGTTCAAACAGTCGGTAATTCCGATTGGAACGGCACCGCTTGCGACAATGTTTCTAGCAGCTTCTGATACGGCGATTTGACCACCTAGTTTTGGATCTAGGTAGATGTATCTACCGTTGGCATCGGTAGTAATTGCTAGTGACTTGTTAGTACCACGAACACGAATCACTCCTGAGTCACTACCGGGTTGAACAACTGTGTTGGCTTGAACACGGCAGTCGTATTGGCGGTAAACGGACTCTTTAGAAGCGATTGTTGGTTGACCGATGATGGTCTTCACCATGTCGTTAACATCTTTTACAACCGGTGTTTTGGCTTCGTCAACATTCTTCAAACGGTCAGGTTCAACCACATCGTGTTGGTATTCAGGAACGTCGTTGACCAAACTTGAGGTTGGAATGTCACAAACAAGTTCACCGTGTTGGTATAAACGATATTGTTTGTCGTCATTAACGTGACCAATTACGACAGCGTCTAGATGATGTTTTTCAAACACTTCTAGAACTTCGTCTTCATGGCCAGCCTTAACACATAGCAACATTCTTTCTTGAGATTCTGAAAGCATGATTTCATATGGAGTCATGCCGATTTCTCTTTGTGGGACTAGGTCTAAGTCTAGGTCAACTCCACTATTAGCCTTATCGGCCATTTCGGCAGATGATGATACCAGACCAGCAGCACCCATGTCTTGAATTCCGACTAGGATGTCCTTGTGGTTATGAGTAACTTCTAAACAAGCATCGACAAGTAGTTTTTCCATAAATGAATCCCCAACTTGAACGGCTGAACGGTCTGATTCTTCTTCGGTGCTGAATTGACTTGATGCAAAAGTAGCACCATTAATTCCGTCACGTCCGGTCTTAGCACCCACATAGATGATGGAGTTACCGGCACCTGAGGCACGTCCAGATTCAATGTCTGCTTGATCCATCAAACCGACACACATAACGTTAACCAATGGGTTTCCGTCGTAGCACGGGTCAAAACTAATTTCACCACCAACCGTTGGCACCCCGATACAGTTACCGTAACCGGCGATTCCGGCAACGACCTTGTCTAATAGGAAACGATTCTTGTCGTTCGTTAGTTCACCGAAACGAAGACTATCAAGAGAAGCGACCGGTTTGGCACCCATCGAGAAGATATCTCTGATGATTCCACCGACACCGGTAGCAGCACCTTCGTAAGGTTCAACGTAACTTGGATGGTTATGACTTTCGGCTTTAAATACGACCGCTTGGCCGTCACCGATATCTAGAACCCCGGCACCTTCTCCAGGTCCTTGTAGGACACGAGAACCATCTGACCAGAACTTTCTAAGTACTGGTTTTGAGTTCTTGTATGAACAGTGTTCACTCCACATGCCTGAGTACAAACCAGTTTCGGTGTAGTTAGGTAAGCGGTGCAAAATGTCATTTGAGATTAAGTTATATTCAAAATCAGTTAAACCCCAATCTTGGTAAATCTTTTGATCTTTAATGTCTTGGGGTGTAATTGTCTTTGGCTTTTCCATCTTGTTAGCTCCTAACGTGATTTAATAATGACTTGAATAGTTTCAAGCCGTCGGTTCCACCTAAAATACTTTCAACGGCACGTTCTGGATGAGGCATCATTCCTAAAACGTTTCCTTGTTCGTTCACGACACCGGCGATGTTATCGCAACTACCGTTTGGATTATCTTCGTAAGTGAAGACAATTTGATCGTTAGCCTTTAATTTCGCTAAGGTTTCGTCATCACAGTAGTAGTTACCTTCACCGTGGGCGATTGGAATATCGATCACTTCTGATTCTTCGTATTGGTCTGTAAACATTGTGTCGTTATTTTGGACACGTAGCTTGGACCAATCCGAGATGAATTCCATGCTGGTGTTGTGTTGAAGTGAACCGGGTAACAGGTTGGCTTCTGTTAGGATTTGAAAACCATTGCAGACACCCAATACCGGTTTGCCTTCAGCAGCCATTTCCTTTACTGATTCCATCACCGGTGCAAAACGAGCAACCGCACCACTTCTTAGATAATCTCCGTATGAGAAACCACCTGGGATTAAGACACCATCGTATCCGTCTAGGTTAGTAGCATCTGAAGTAACTAGGTCAACGTCTTCATTTAGTGAGTCGCGAACTGCATAATACATATCCATGTCACAGTTGGAGCCGGGAAAACTAATTACTGCAAATTTCATTTCGCCACTTCCTTTAGTTCAAATTCATATGATTCCATGTTGTGGTTTACCAATAAATCTTTAGCAATGTCATTAACGATCTTTGATGCTTCATCTTCGCTATCCGCTTTGATGTTGACTTCAAAGTACTTACCTTGTTTGACTGAGTCAACCTTGTCGTAACCCAAACGTTGTAAGGCGTTCAATACCGCTTCACCTTGAGGATCTAAAATTGATGCTTTGTGATGGACATAAATTTGTGCTAAATACATGTTTTCTTCCTCCCTAAATGGCTGCTCGTAAACGTTTTAGAATTTCTAGGTACCCTGGCATCATATCGCCAGCTTCTTTTCGAAAGACATCTTTATCTAGTGATTCGTTAGTGTCTTTATCTAATAAACGGCATGAGTCAGGTGAGATTTCGTCAGCTAAGATAATTTCACCGTCTTGGTTAATGCCAAATTCAAGTTTGAAATCGACTAAGGTAACGTTCATCTTGTCGAATAGTTCTTTTAGGATTTGGTTAACCTTTAGGCCATCTGCTTCTAGTTGAGCTAACTTGTCGGCTTCGATTAAATCTAAACCAATTGCATCAGACTTAGTAACGATAGGATCGTGTAAATCATTGTCCTTATAAAAAAATTCGACAACTGGTTCTTTCAATGTTTGAAGATAATCAGTGCCGAATCTTTTTTGGAAATGTCCGGCCGCAAAGTTTCTAATTACAACTTCCAGCGGAATCATTTCAACTTTTTTATTTAATTGATCTGTTTCGTTAACACGTTCAATAAAGTGCGTAGCAACACCATTTTCGTTTAGGTATGTGAAAATCATACTTGAAATTTCGTTGTTAACCGCACCCTTATTTTCGATTAATTCATTACGCAAACCATCCCCCGCAGTGGTGTGGTCAGTATAATGCACACGCAATACACTTGAATCATCGGTGGTGTAAAGTTCTTTAGTCTTACCTGATGCAACTAATGTAGTCATTTTAATTCTCCTCATCTAAACAATTTAACGTCTTGCAATAATTGATTGATTGATGAACCAGTCACGGTGATGTGGCCCATTTTCCTTTGATGCTTAATTTCAGCCTTACCATAATCATGGAAATTCCAGTTTGGATGGTTAACCAAATCGTTTCGACCGAGTGTTAAATTGTCACCCAATAGGTTCACCATAACGGCGTTATCAATTAACTTGATATCTGGTAAGGATAGATTACAAATACTTAAAATATGTGCTTTAAATTGAGAAACGTTGCAGGCCTCAATGGTGTAGTGACCTGAATTATGTGGTCTTGGTGCTAGCTCGTTAACCAGTATTCTGTCATCTTCCATCAAGAAGAATTCGATTCCTAAAACACCGACTAGTTTCATTTCTGAGGCGATGTTTTCAGCAATCTGTTCAGCGTCCTTATGCACTCTATCGTTGGCTCTGGCTGGCACGATGCTAGTGTGTAAGATGTGGTCCTTATGAATATTTTCGCTAAGCGGAAAGACAATCACCTTGCCGAAAACATCTCGGTCTACCATTATGGAAACTTCCTGTACAAAAGGTTGCTTTCTTTCGTAGATCCACTCAATGCCGTCCAAGTGTTTAATGGCTTCCTTTAGGTCGGTTTCGTTATTAATATCGAATTGACCATGGCCGTCATAGCCACCCTCAGCGGTTTTTAAAATCGCAGGAGTAGATATCTGTTGGTACGCCTTCAATAAATCGTCAGCGTTATTTACTGGCATGTAGTCAGTAACAGGTGCTCCGATGCTTTGTAAAAAGCCTTTTTCCTTGTTTCGGTTGCTAGTTATTTCTAGTTCACTAATTGGCTGCGGGATATATGTAGTATCCGAAACCTTTTTAATTGCTTTTTGATCGACATTTTCAAACTCGTAAGTTAAAACATCTGACTTTTCAGCTAACTGCTTCATTGCAGCTAAGTCATCATAGTCGGCAACAATTTGAAAATCAGCAACTTGTGATGCTGGGGCGTCGGGGGTTGGGTCCAAGACACCAACCTTGTAGCCCATTTCTTTAGCGACTAGTGCCATCATCTGACCTAGTTGACCACCACCTAAGATTCCGATAGTTGCTGGGGGCAAAATTGGCTTAGTGTAATTGTTCATTACTATCAATTGCCTCCTTTGTTTGTCTTTGTCGGAAGTCATCTAGGCTTTGTGCGATTTTATCATCGCTAATTGCTAGAATCTGAGCTGCTAACAATGCAGCGTTCTTAGCACCAGCGTCGCCAATTGCGACGGTCGCAACTGGTAATCCTGAAGGCATTTGAACGATTGATAGTAGTGAATCAACTCCATTTAATGTGCTGGTCTTAACCGGAATTCCGATTACCGGTAAGGTTGTATTTGCCGCTAACATCCCTGGCAAATGAGCTGCACCACCGGCCGCAGCAATAATTACCTTATATTGTTCGTATTTTGCTGAACGGCCAAAAGCTTGTAATTCGTTTGGCATCCGATGAGCTGAGATGATTTTAGTGTCATAACTAATTCCCAAACTATCTAAGGTATCAATGGTTCCCTGTATTTTAGGGAAATCAGAGATAGAACCCATTACAACTGCTACATCCATTTTTTAAAGTCTCCCCTCTAAATGGTTAAATTCATCATAACAATCGATTTAACATTCGTCAACTAAAAAGCGAACGATATTCTAAAATAATATATTATAGTTCGTAAAAAATCGAATGTTAGCATAAAAAAAGACCAACCTAGTTAAGTTGGTCTTTTTTCTATTTAAATTCAGGAAATGTCTTATAAATCATTTTGTACATTCTTGATTGATCGTACGCGTTATATCTATCATGTAGCGAAACGATAATCACGCGGTTTTTGTTTGGTAATTGACTAGTACTTACCAGACAGTTGCCCGCCAATGGAGTGTATCCAGTCTTTAAACCATCGACGTGCAATGAGGCATCATATCTTAATCCACCAGCCAATAGTTCATTGGTATTCTTAAGTGTTTGGCCATTTTGGTGGTAACGATATTGTTTGGCATCATTTACAATCGCTGGGTATAGCTTCAATAAGTGTGCAGCAATCACTGCTAACGCTTTAGCAGATACTCGGTTGTAATCGTAACGTGAACCATATCGAACATAATATGGATGTAAATCAGAGTTTTCTAGACCAGATGAAGAAACAAAATGAGCTTGTGAGGCAATTCCCCATGCTTTTACTTGGTTATTCATCTTCTTAATAAACTTGTTGTTAGTTCCTGATACCCATTGGCCCAGTGCAATTGTGGCACTGTTAGATGATGCGATTAGTGAAGCTTTGTATAGGTTTCTTACGGTGTATTTTTTGTTAGCCTTTAATACATAGCTTCCTAAGGATTGATGCCTACTCATCTTAGCCAAACTAGGTGAAATTTTAATCTTTTGTTTCCAACCATTCTTGGTAGTTTGTGCCTTTTGAATCGCTAAGTATAATGTCATAATCTTAGCGGTCGAAGCAACGGCACGTTTGGATGTGGCATTTTTTTGGTAGTATACCTGGTTGGTATCCATGTTCATGGCGTAAGTCGCAGCACTTGTCTTGTTGTACTTAGCCATTGATTTAGTGTAATTACTGTTGGCATCGGCACTTGCACTCACAGTAACAAATGATGATCCAAGCATAAAGATAGCAAGAAAAGCTACCGTCATGTTTTTGATTTTTCTCATTTAACTTTATCCCCCTTAACGAAATCAATAGCTATATATTACAACGTTTTGGCGAGATTTTAGTTTACAAATTATTACATTTATATTATGAATATTAAAAAAGGCACCTAATGATTAGGTGCCTTTTCTTTATCATTTGATTGCTTCTCTAACAGCGTCTTTCTCTGATTCAACCAATTCAACGGTACTTGTGATTGCACTAGTATCCATCTTAATTTCACGAGTTAAACCTGGAGTGTCTAGTTTTGGTTCAAAGAATGCTTTGAATTCATCTAGACGAGTTCTAGTATGGAAGATATTTGCAATTACTGTAATAAATGTAGCGAATTCCATGTCACCACCGACAGTATCTTCTAGCCATTGCCATTCATTTCGAATCCAGTCCCATGCAAATTGTTGACCAGCTGGGTTCCTTAATACTCCAGCGAACCAAGCACGTAAGTCTTGAGGTTTTACAACGCTACTATCTTCAAAGTTAGCAACTAATTTACCTAGCAACTTAGCATCCTTGGTTAAGGTTACCGCAGCGCAGATATCTGACTTGTAACTTGGGTCAGTTGATTGCTTGTATTCTTCAACTAATGCATCGAATTCTTCAGCATTCGAGTAGTTCTTCATTTCATTAGCTAAGATGTAAACTCGAGTATCAGCAGGTAATGATAACAAGTTTTCGTGGTGATCTTGGAAGATTGCGTGAGCAGCTTCGGCAAAATCCTTGTTGTCATCGTATAATGCAGCACCCAAGATATATGGACGAGTCAACTTATCGTTGTTGCTTTCACCATCGACACTGACTAGACCTAGACGTTCTAGTTGTTTATCACTTAGTTGTCTGTATAGCTTCTTCAAGTTATCTTCGTCTTCAGTTCCTGGTTCAACGAACTTCTTCAAGTTGTTGGCTAGTGTGTAAACGGAGTCGTTAATCACATTAGATTCGCTATCAGCAAATTGTTTTAAGACCGGAACAACTTCAGCGTATAATACTTGTTTTGCTTCGGCTAGTAAACGAAGATCTTGTAGTAGTTGCATCTTATCGATTGGAGATAGGTTATCTGCATCGTTTAAGATGTCTTCTTGTAATGTGTCATCGTATTTAACGATAAAGTGTGAGTTGTTACCAACATTTGCTCTAAATGGTTTGCCATTTAGTTTACGTAATTCTTGGTAGTCACCTAAATCGACAGTTTCTTCACTGAAGATATCAGGAGCTTGATCGTAGTTAGCGTTTAAAGGAATTTGCCAACGACGGCCTTCATCCTTACCTTCACCGGTGAAGAATTGCTTTTGAGCTAACTTCAAACGGTTGTCTTCAACGTATGCGTGCACAACCGGGTAACCTGGTTGTTCTAGCCATGATTCCATAATCTTGCCTAGATTCATACCGGCAGCCTTGCCAAGTGCATCCCATAAGTCAGCACCAGCAGCGTTACCATACTTGTGAGCAGCAAAGTAGTTCTTTAGCCCTTCACGTAATGCATCGTCTCCGATTAAGGCACGAACCATTACTAACATTCTGGCACCCTTAGCGTATACAATCGCTGCATCAAATAATGCATCAATTTCGGCTGGGTGATGAACATCAACGTGAACTGATTGAACACCGTCAACGGCATCACGTTTTAAAGCTGCGGGAACATCAGTAGTTTGGAATACTTCCCAAATGTTCCATGAAGGTTCGATTGCATCAATCGCAACGTATTCCATCATGTTGGCAAAACTTTCGTTCAACCATAGGTCATCCCACCATCTCATAGTTACTAAGTCACCGAACCATTGGTGAGCTAGTTCATGGGCAATCACTGTAGCAACACGTTGTTTTACTTCAAATGAAGTGTTGTCAGGATCTAGTAATAGGTATGCTTCACGATAAGTTACTAGTCCCCAGTTTTCCATCGCACCTGCTGAGAAATCAGGTAATGCTAATTGCCATGAATGTGGAAGTGGGTATGGAGTTTGGTAAAAATCTTCGAAGAATTCGATTGAACGCTTAGCGATATCTAAGGCAAAATCTAATTCCTTGGCATCGTGGGCTTTGGTACCGAAGACACCGACTTTTACACCACTCTTAGTTTCAGTCATCTTACTTTGCATGTCACCAAAGGCAAACGCAACTAGATAAGTAGACATTTTGACAGTTTCATCGAAATAGTGAACACCATTTTCGACTTTAACTTCCGGCATATTTGCTAAAGCAGTTTCACCAGGTTGTTCATCAAACTTAAGGGCTAATTTGAACTTAGCCTTAGCTTCTGGTTCATCAATACATGGGAACGCTTGTCTAGCAAAATTGGTTTCAAATTGAGTTCCTACTAATTGTTTTTGTTCACCATTAACTTGGTAGTATGAAGGGTAAATTCCCATCATGGTATCAGTTAACTTGGCAGAGTATTCAATAGTTACGGCCACTTCACCGGTCTTGCCTAAAGATACATTAATTACTTCATTGCCATTATCAACGTTAAAGTCAACGGGAGTTCCGTCTACTGAAACGCTGGTAACATCAAAGTCTTTTTCGTGAATGCCGATTTCTGCTTCACTTGCATTACCGTAAATTGTGGTTTTACCACTAAATTTCTTTTCACTACGACTAACATCTAAATAGATGTCGTAGTGATCTGGTTGAAATCGATTAAATAATCTAACTAATTCAGCCATCAATAACACTCCTTCTTTATCATCGTTTTATCATTAGTTTTTAATTGTACGCTATCTAATTGTAAAATGCTACAAATATATTGTAGTGGTTAAAACCATTTTATGCACATGTTAATAATTTTCGACATTAAAAAAGGCCGCGGAATAATTTCGCGGCCCTTTTCTAAAATATTTTATTTAATCGTTTAACATCACTAATTTTAAAATGTTTATGTTGCCCATCGACTAGTTTGTTATTCTTTTCATCACGATTTACCAAACTGTATTGAGATTGATCTTGAATAAATTCTTGAATAATTGCTTTTAACCATTTAGTAGTCTTAGTTTGGGTAATACGCATTTCAATTTCTTTTTGAATAACCTGAGTCGCAGCATTTAAATCAGTTTGTGAACTAGTGATATCGTATGTATCATCACCATAATCAAAATATTCGTTCATAAAATTGATGTATTGGGTTTCTAAACGTTTACTTGGCCACCATGCCATCAAGATTGGTCGACGATCATGTTCAGTGGATTTTTCCCACTTCTGACCGTTTCTTAGAATCATCTTTGGACGATACCAAGTGTTAAACGTTAAATATCCATCGACAGTGGAGATGTTTCGTTTATCAATCTTGTAAAACGCATTTTTAGCAGCATATTCGTTGTTAGGATTATACGCTGGTTTTACAATTCCCGAAGTTTCCGCCTTGGAATTAGAGATAGATAGAATTAATCCAATTCCAAATAAAGTCGCTACTACAACTGCACATGTTGCAATCGACAGTAGTAATTTTTTACGTAAGAAACCCAGCTGTCCTTTTTTCATTATCAGCACTCCTAGTTTCATATTATGATGTTAATTTTACCACAAAAGAGCGTTTCTCTTGCCTATACATTCCATTCATGAAATATTAGTTAATATTGTTTTATTTTAGGAGATGCTTATATTGAAAGCAAAAATGTTATTTAGAATCATCTTGTACATAATTGGACTGAATGTTTTAGCCCTTGGTACAACACTATTTGCTTGCGGAAAACTCGGTGTAAGTTCATTAGTCTCTATTCCACAAACATTGTCATTTATGATTCATACCACATTGGGTCATGCCACTACCATGTTTTTCATCGTCTTGGTATTAATCCAACTAATCATCGTCAGAAGATTTGAATTAAAAATCGTCTTACAATTAGTACTAGCATTTGTATTCGGCTGGTTGGTCGATTTCTACGGTTTAACCGTCGGATTGAAACGCATCCCATTAAACGGATACGCTGAAAGAATTCCGGTCACATTATTAGCCATTTTGTGTACTGCACTAGGTATCTTTATGATGGTAAAGGCCGCATTCGTGTTAATTCCAGCAGATGGTTTCGTTAACGTCATCAGTGAAAAACTACATAAACCTTTTGGCCAAATGAAGTTTTGTTTCGATGCATCAATGATCGTCATCACAATCATTTTAGGATTAGTATTCCTACATCATATTACTTCAATTGGGATTGGAACTGTTTTAGCAGTCCTATTCGTTGGTCAATTGATTAACCTATTTAATTACATTGTGGATAAGGCTAAAAAAGCTTAGAGCATTAACTCTAAGCTTTTTTTATTATTTAAATTTACGACGGTAGCCTAAATATATTGAGAAAATATATAATACTGCATATACAGTAAAGAAAATAACGCCGAAGTCGCCACCCAAAACTAAGTTTAAACAAACAATAAACATCATTAAAAATACTAATGTAACAGTATTTTGGATCAAATAGCTTCTGATAGCTCTTTTTCGTTCACTGTCGTTACTATAATCATATTCATCTAATCCATAGCGTTTCACAACGACATTTATATACATTAACGCAATTAAAACAGCCATTAAGTCTGCAAAGATTAAACCAATCGCGACATTGGAATTATCGTAGAATTTTCCTATTACAGTCGATACGACAGACGAAACAAAAAGAAAGATAATAAGCCCGAATGCAACTTTGTTTGATGCCTCAGAAATTACCTTATTGGTAAATTCATCAAACGGCTTATTAATACCGTAAACAAATTTAATCATCTTAGTGAAAAACGATTCCTTCATATTTCATTCACCTCATTTTTTAAAACAATTACAATACTGCATATAAATTGCCACCAACGCACCAATAAAGCAACCAATAAAGGATGGCAAAATACTTTCGGACATTCCCATATGTCTAAGCCAAACCGAAATAGGATAAAAAAGAATTGCCACTTCAATTTTCCACGTGAAAAATCTGCTGATAATAAATCTCTTACCATAAAACTTTCGTTCTTCTTCACTATCAAATTCATAACGTTCCAATTTATTTTTGCTAATGACTCTACCCATATACGCGTTCGCAATCATAAATACAATGAGATCAGCAAAAATTACACCATTTATTACATTCATATGATTGTACCAATTTGTTAGTAGCATCAATGCATATGCAGAAACAACTATGTATATCATTAACCAAAAAGCGATTTTATTTCTAGCGTCGTTAATGACGTCCCTGGCAAACTCATCAAACGGTTTGCTAATTCCATAAAAATATTTAACTAGTTTTATAAACAAAGATTCTTTCACCGATTATTCCACTCCTTCATTCCAAAATAAAGTATTTAAATCTGTTTTTAGCGCTTTGGCAATGTTGAAACATAGTTTCAAGCTCGGATTATATTCGCCCTTTTCAATCAAACTTAAAGTTTGACGGGAGATACCAACAGACTTAGCCAAATCCTTTTGCTGCACATTCTCTTTTGTGCGTATTTCTCTAACACGATTTTCCAAAATATTACTCCTCTGATTATCATGTGTTTTTTATATCAATTTAGGTAATATATATATTCCATATGTAAACTATATATTACATAGAATCAAAAAAAGTAATTATTTCAAATAAAAAAGACGCCAATTTCTGGCGTCTTTTTGCGTATCTTATTTATCAACATAATCTTTAATTTCTTCTTGATGTATTCTATCTTCGAGATTCTTATGAATTTTGTTTAGATATACATAATTATCAGGATCTCCATAGAAAACATCTTGAAGTTTAACAATGAATTTCTTTTGTTTCTCCAATACTGGTATAAGTGATCCCGACCATCCAAATTCTCTATGAAGCGGATAAATTTCTTCCAACGAAATTTTCTTATCCTTAATTATTTCAAAAAAAGGAATAGACTCCTCATAACTAAAATGATAGTTAACTACATTCATTATATTTTTAATACAACAAATATCATTACTTCTATGCAAATTTTTGATTAGCCAATCTTTACTCTTGCCATTTATAGAACCAAAAAAAGAGTTCCAAAAAAACAGATGAGATTGAAAATAATTGGAATCCAAATCTAAAAATTTAGATAAATATCCTTTAAAGTATTCACTATCCCATAGATTGATTAGAAGATTACTATCATAATTAAAATAATTGATAAGTAAATCATCGTGATATGTTCTTTCTAATAATGCACTTATAAAATATTCACTATCCATAAGAGATTTAGCAATACCGTATTCAAGTCCACATAAAGTCTTTGTCAAACATTTTATGCAAATATCAATTAGTTCACTTTTGTTAGAAATATACTTAAAAATATTTTTAAACAAGTCAACATCTAAGTCATATATTATCTCGTATGCATCAACCTTTAGACTTTTACTAATAATTTCTTGAATAACTGAAATATTTTCTTGTACACGATTAATAAATATATTTAGCCTTACAAATTTCATTTGTTCATCATTCATACAATGGATTACATCTTTTATGTCGTCAGAAAAGCCATTTTCAATTATTCCGTTGGAACAAATAACATTATAATAATAGA
Source organism: Apilactobacillus zhangqiuensis (assembly GCF_019656215.1). Taxonomy (GTDB): domain Bacteria; phylum Bacillota; class Bacilli; order Lactobacillales; family Lactobacillaceae; genus Apilactobacillus; species Apilactobacillus zhangqiuensis. The sequence goes on along the minus strand of NZ_BPLK01000001.1, from coordinate 186,847 downwards.
CAGGATGCTTAAGCAATTCATCCGAAAAGTCTTTCACGAAATTTTTACTACCATATTCACATGCCAAGATGTTTACAAAGTAAAAGTTATAATTATTAATATCATTTTTCATAATTTCAGATATAAACAGTTTCTTTTCTCTATCATCAAACAAATCAATTAATCTATTTATATTACATATAAAATTACTATTTTTTAGAATCTCACTGTATGAATCGTATTTCATTAAATATCCAGGAAGAGCATCTATTTTCAATTTATCATAAACAACGTTTTCAATGCTGTCTTGCAAATAGTCACTCAAAAGTGCATAACCTAATTGAAAATTATCAAATTCATTAATTTGGGTAGGAGAACAATGCCCGTCATTATGTGCAAAAAAGTAATCAACACTCATCAATTTTTTATAATCACTATTTAAATTACACATTTTCAAGGATTCCAAAATAATTCGTTCACTAATAGTGTCTTTAACATTTAAGTTGTTTCTAAACTTTTTTACTATGAATGAATCAATTTCTGGGCAATTAGGAACTTTTACCAATAAGCTAAATACTAAAGAAATAAAATTAGTAGATCTTTCATCACATGGCAAGGACCAATTTCTAAGGCAAATAGTATTTTTTCCGTTAAAAGTAATATCAGTTCTTTCTTTATCCAATAATTTATCACATAGCTTAATAACAAATTCAATAAAATTAGAACTATCCTTATCGAAACACTCTTTTATGTCTTCAATACATCTTTTTGAGTCCATAAATATGTCTTCTTTGTTTAGATTTGCCCCAAAATTTTGAAATGTAAAATTAACAGCCTTTACTACTAAATCCGTATTAGCCTTAATTAATTTAAATATTAATAACAATATTCCTCTTATGTATTTTTCTTTACTTGGAGAATTCAGAATCTCTCTTGATATTTCAAAAAAATAAGATGAATAAATATTACTATCATCCTTATCATTTATATCGTTAGAAATACTTATTAAAGTATCATATGCTTCATCTGGAATTAAAGAACCGTACTTAGATATAAAATTCAACTTTTGATAAGTATCAAATCTGCTTTTGATTTTTCTATATATGTTAGAAATATCGATTTCTAATTTTTTTAAATCGTTAATGTCCGAAATAAATGACAAGGCGTTATTTATTGCAATAACAATCGTTTCATTACCGATTAAATCAATAAAGTTCGTTTCTAAAAGATTATTTCTCTTGAATAAATAAACATAAAGAACATAATCCCTAAGAGATTGATCTGAAACACTAGCAATTCTTCCTTTATAAACATCACACAACTCATTTTGTTCTAAATAAGACAAATTATTGTTAAATTCTGATTCACTTTGCCCAATATAACCAATAACTTCAATAAAATCGTTTCTCTTCAAATCAAGTTTATTAAATATAGAAATCAATAATAACGTATCTAAAACGGAATTACTCTTGTTTATATCATTTATGATATTTCCATAGTAACTAGTAAATATATTCTTAAAATTATTAGGCAAAGTAATCCCTTTGTTTATTGCCTGTGCACAAATAATACTGTGACGTGGATTGTTTTGAATTTTTCTTAAATCATTATCTGATATTCGATTTTCGCAACTTAAAAAAGAGCCCTCAACCAATATTTTTTTTAGAGTTTTAGAATCGGGGACCTCTATCTCAATAACTTTATATTTATATTGACTAATATCATTTTTTAAATCTGAAATAATATAATCTCTTACGGTACATAGTATCTTAATATTGTAATTTTCATTATGAAGTAATGAGAGCAGATGCTTTAAATCTTCAATCTCATTTATATCGTCAATAAATATATAATTATTTAGTTCTGTTGATAAATAGAGTTTTAAATTATTTGTAACGTTAATAGAATTACTTTTTATTAAAATACAATTATTTTCATTGTTTTGTTGTAGATACTTAATTATCTCAACTGAGCTTCTAGTTTTTCCCACACCAGGTTTACCTGTGATTATTGTTATATCATTGTATTCTATTGATTCTTGTATTTTACCTAATTGATTATTATTCTCAATGTATGGGTTACTTATAGGTGCATTGAGTTCACTTTTATCATGAATTGAAATAAAATCTTGTAATCCAAATATTTGATCCGTTTCCTCTTCAAATCCACAAAAATCAACTGCAATATGATAATAATTTTCGAATATATCATATGCCATGCTCGTTGAAGATAATAATTCTAAATCACATGGCTTTGCAATATTTTTAAGTTCCTCCTGTTTATCAGGAAAAATATTATTCCCGCCATAGCAGCAAATTATCTTGCTTATAATATCAGTGCTTATTCCACTTTTTTCTTTAGCTTCTTTTATATCACTCTCAATTTTTTTAATTGTTTCAGAACGAGTCCCATACATTATTAAAATGTATTTTCCATTTTCATCAATTACATAGCTATCAGGCGTACCTGCGGTTGTCTTATTTGTTCCTTGCATGGATCCAGAATCACAAAAATTCTTGTTAATGCTCCAATTGTTTTTTTCATATAAATATCTATCACAAAATTTTTGAAACTGCCCTCCTTCCATTTCTTTAATTGATTGCTCGATTTGATTTATTCCGTTATTCAAACAGTTCTTCCTCTCGTATCTTATTTATGGTATGGACTACCTTCGTTGATCATGAAAGCACGATAAATTTGTTCGGTTAGTACTAAGCGCATTAATTGATGTGGCAAGGTAAAACGACCAAATGAAATTTTGGTATCGGCACGTTTTAATACCTTTGGAGATAGTCCAAGGGATCCACCAATCACAAAAGTGATATCTGAATGACCATATGTGGCCAACTTATCGATTTCTTTGGCGAATTCTTCGGATGCACGTTCTTTACCAAGTATTGCTAGCGCATATACATATTCCTTGTCAGCAATCTTGTCTAAAATTCTAGTTCCTTCTTTATCCATAACGTCTTGCATCTCTGATTCACTGAGGGATTCAGGCGCTTTCTCATCTGGAACTTCGATAATCCGAAACTTACAAAAACGTGATAAACGCTTGCTATACTCATCAATTCCGGCCTTAAAATATTTTTCTTTTAATTTTCCGACCACAACTAGTTTAATATTCATTTGTGAAATCTCCTTTTTGAAATTTTGAACCACTATATTTAGTATGTGGAAATGTTGTTAACTACTACTAATATTGTCCACAGATTGTCAAGGTTTTTCACGAGTTATCCACATCTGTTTATATGTCATTTTGGCCCGTGTAACACTCAAATAATACTGTCACACAGGCGTTTCACAGTAGTGCATTTTCCGTGTAACTTTCTTTTCCACAATGTTATCCACAGAGTTATCCACATGAGGTGGAAAACTAAAAAATAGCGATAATTGTTGATTTTTCGGGCATATATATAGATCTAAAAAATTTTATTTTTTCTAGTTATACACCGAATGTATGTTTTTTTCTTTGTGAAAAGTTTTGGATTAAAATTTCACAAAGATTATTATACAAAATTAAGTAATCGTTCGTAAAATTTTATATAAAAAAAGCGTTGAATTTAATCAACGCTCTCATAAATAAATGGTAGTTATTTAGTTGGTAGTTCGCCTTCCACGATTTGGTCTAACGTTGTCATAGAAGGAATAAAGAACATGTTACCAGTCACTGGATCGGAGAAATCTAGCAAGCGGTCGGATTGGCCAAACATGTTTTCTAACATGCGCTTAGTAACTGTCCAATGTCTAGCATATCCAATGAAGTATGTTCCAGTCTTGCCTGAACTAGGATCTGAGAATGGGACATTCATCCTAACAATCTTGTGTTCCACACCATCGTCGTTATCTTGAGATGCAACGTTATGTGAGTTTTCTAGTTTTTCGTCATCTTCTAGTTCCAAATCGGAGTATTTCTTTCTACCGATGGCCTTTTCTTGGTCTTCGGTCTTTAGAGCATTCCAAGCATCCATATTGTGGATGTATTTTTGCGCAAATGCGTATGAACCATTTTCAAAGTCAGGGTCTTCATCCCCGATAATAGCGTATACAGAAGCCTTTTGAATTTCTGGATTTTCGGTACCATCAACGAAACCGATAATGGCACGTCCTTCGAAGTATCTGAATCCCTTGGTTTCATCTTCGACGGTAGCAAAATCTCGGTAATAGTTTCTGATTTGGCTAGCCACTTCATATACGACAGCTTCTGAATCAGCACGAATGTGGATAAATAAATCAGCTGGAGTTGCTGGTGAAGTATATTTAGGTCCCTTCACTGGTTTAAAATCTTCTAATTCTTTTGGTTTCTTAGAATCAGCGAATAAGTAGTCCCAAATTGAGTTTGAAAAACCAAAAGCGACTTTTAAATGTTCTTCTGGATATCTGATATTCATTGAGCGTAAAATAGCTTGTTCTCTAGATACTAGTTCTGCGACTTTTTCACGGTCATCGTCAGCGTTACTTCTATTAATAGTTAGGGTTGTAAATAATACATTTTTTCCCGCATCTTTGTATACATCTTGTGCATCTGTTGGATCGAATGGCATGGTAGTACCTTCTTTCGTAATTTGTAATTGTTATAAACTAATAATCAATATTATTATAACTCTTTTAGCTCTCGTTGAACGATAATTTTTAAAAAAACATTAAAATTATGAGCATATATTATCATAAGCTTTTATTTAGCATTACAATATTCTTGTAAAAAACATAAAGGGGGATTTTTTCATGACCAAATTAACTACTGATGAAGGTCAACCATGGGCAGATAATAATCATTCATTAACTGCCGGAAATCGTGGCCCTGTTTTATTACAAGACTACCAATTAATTGAAAAATTAGCTCACTTTAACCGTGAACGTATCCCAGAAAGAGTTGTTCACGCTAAAGGTGCCGGTGCTAAGGGTGTCTTCACTCTTACCCGCGATATGAGTGACTACACTAAAGCCGACTTATTCAATGGTAAGGGTAAACAAACACCTCTTACCATTCGTTTCTCAGAAGTTGCTGGTGAATCAGGTTTCCCTGATACCATCAGAGATGTTCGTGGTTTCGCAATGAAGTTCTACACTAATGAGGGAAACTACGACATCGTTGGTAACAACACACCTATCTTCTTTGTCAACGATCCTTTGAAGTTCCCAGACTTCATTCATTCACAAAAACGTGACCCTGCCACTCATCTTCGTTCAGAAGATATGCAATGGGACTTCTGGTCACACTCACCTGAATCACTACACCAAGTTACCTATTTGATGGGTGACCGTGGTAATCCAGCTAGCTACGCTAACATGAACGGTTACGGTTCACACACATTCAAGTGGGTTAACGCCAAAGGTGAAGTATACTGGGTTAAGTACCACTTCATCTCAGAACAAGGTGTTAAGAACATGACAGAAGACCAAGCAACCAAGGTTGCTTCTGAAAACACCGACTACTTAATTCAAGACCTATACGATCGTATCAAGAATGGTGACTATCCAAAGTGGAAGGTATGCGTTCAATTAATTCCTTACGAAGAAGGATTAAATTACAAGTACGACATCTTTGATGTTACCAAGACCGTTTCTCACAAGGACTACCCACTACAAGAAATCGGTGAATTCGTATTAAACGAAAATCCTGAAAACTACTTCAATGATGTTGAAGAAGCATCATTCTCTCCTGCAAACCTAGTTCCAGGAATCGAACCTTCAATGGATAAACTATTACAAGGTCGTCTATTCGCATACAAGGACGCTGCTAGATACCGTTTAGGTGCCAATTACGAACACCTTCCTGTTAATAGTCCAAAGACTGAAGTTCACAACTACGCTCGTGATGGTTACATGTCACAAGGTCAAAATGGTGATGTTAACTACGAACCAAACCAATATGAAGATGCTCCACGTGAAGATCCTCATGCAAAAATTAAACCATTTGCGGTTGAAGGCGAAGCTAACAGCTACAAGACCTATGACGAAGACCCTTACTCACAAGCAGGTGCCTTATATCACGTCTACTCAGACGATGAAAAGGACCGCTTAATCCAAGCTATCAAGAAGCACTTAGGTAGCGTCAAGAGCCATGACACCAAAGTACGTCAAACTAAGTTGTTCTACCGTGCAGATCATGACTATGGTAAGCGTGTTGCAGACGCTTTAGGCCTAAATATGGATGAAATCACTGAATAATTGATAAAAATTACGCCGTTATGATTGTTGTCATGACGGCGTTTTTATTAGTTATATTTCAGTTTGTAACAATTAATAATATAACTGTAACGATGTAATAACGTTACTGATATATAACTCCGATATAGTATTAAACATCATAAGAAATCGAAAGAAAAAATTTTAAGGTTTATATAAAGGAGTTATGTTTCTTGAATAACGTTACAAAATCTTTTATCAAATTCACAGTAATCGCATTTACATCACTATTAATTTTATTTGCAATCAACTTCGCTAAAAATGACGTTCACGCTGATGCTTCAGTTAACTGGCAACACGTTGCTGAAAAGCACCTAAGCAAGAAGAACATTGCCGCAAGACGTTGGATTTCATTCCACGAATCAACTAACAGATACCACGTAAGAAACGGTGTTTGTTACGGTAAATTCCAATTAGATATCAGCTACCTACATGGTAACAAATCAAAGAAGAACCAAGAACTAACTGCCAACAGATACGTTGCTAGTCGTTACGGTTCATGGGTTAATGCCAAGAAATTCTGGCAAAGACACCACTGGTACTAAAATAAAAAGCAGTTTAGCTAATCGCTAAGCTGCTTTTTTTATTCCCTCAGGCTGTTGTATGTATATAATAAACACTTGTTTTTTATTAATAAACAGATTATCATGTAATCAAATCTTTTACAACCAAACGGGGGGATATAAATTATGGAAAAATATACTAGCACGAGAAATAAAGACGTCGAAATTAGTTCTTTTGATGCGATTATCAAAGGATTTTCTGACGACGGTGGCTTATTCGTTCTACCAGATTTAGCTGATCATAATATTAATATCGATAAAGTTATCGACCAAAGTTACCAAGAAATCGCTTTTGATGTTGTCAAAACATTGCTACCTGATTTTTCAGACTTCCAAATTGCTAATAGCATTCATGAAGCATACGACGATGGTTTTGATGATTTCGAAATCACACCAATTAAAGATGTCGATAATTTCTCAGTTCTAGAATTGTTCCATGGTCCTACCTGTGCATTCAAAGACGTTGGTCTTCAGTTATTATCAAAGCTAATGCAACAATGTCTCCCTGAAAACCAGCATGTTATGGTGCTAGCAGCTACTAGTGGTGACACCGGTACTGCTGCCCTTGCTGGTTTCAAAGATGTCGACAAGATGGGAGCAATGGTCTTCTATCCTCAAAACGGGGTCAGCATGGTTCAACAACAACAAATGCTAACTACTAGGGGTTACAACACCAAAGTTGCTGCTATCAATGGTAATTTCGATGACGCACAAACTAACGTCAAAAAAATCTTCAACAACCAACCACTAAAAGAAAAACTAGGTGAAGATAACTCACTATCAAGTGCCAACTCAATTAACATCGGTCGTTTGGTTCCCCAAATCGTTTACTACTTCGATACTTACAAGCAAATGGTCAAAAACGGCAAAATCAACGTCGGTGACGAAATTATCTTCACTGTCCCTACCGGAAACTTCGGTGATGTTTTAGCCGGATACTACGCTAAATTATTAGGATTACCCGTAAAGAAACTAGTAATTGCATGTAACTCCAACAAGGTCCTTGCCGACTTCTTTGCAAACGGTGTTTATGACAGAAACCGTCCATTCTTCAAGACAATCGCGCCAAGTATGGACATCCAAATTTCTAGTAACTTCGAACGCCTTTTGTACTACAAGAGCGGTGAAAACGTCGACTACGTCAAATCACTAATGGATGATTTAGAAAAAGACGGTAAATACGAAGTCCTTCCTAAAATTTTAGAATCCATCAAAGAAGACTTCATTTGTGGCTACAGCGATGACAATGAAATCAAAGCATCCATCAAAGAAGTCTTCGAAAAATATCATTACCTAATGGATCCACATACCGCTTCCGGATACCGTGTTACACGTGAAACACAAGCTAAGTATCCAGATACTCCTGTCGTAATGCTAAGTACCGCTAGTCCCTATAAATTTGTCGATACGGTTGCCGATGCAGTCATCGGTGAACACCGTAATAATCCGATTGAAACTAGTGATTTACTAGTAGAAAAGACTGGTATTCAAATGCCTGAACAACTAAGACAGATCTGGCATGATGAAGCTGTTATCCCCGCCAAAATCAACCCTAACGAAATGGAAGACTTGATAGTCGACACAATAAAGGATGTGTTTGAAAATGATAAAAGTAATAGTGCCCGCAACTAGCGCTAACATCGCGATGGGGTACGACTGTCTAGGAATGGCCGTAAACCTGTTTACTGAAGTAAAAATTGAAAGAGCTACAAAGTTTGCTATCACTGGTTGTGATGAAGCCTTTCAAAACGAAGATAATCTGGTCTATCAAGGCTTCATCCAAGGATGTAAACATTTAAAACGAGAAGTTCCTACCACCTCAATTGATATTCAAAGTGAAATTCCTAAATCCCGCGGTCTAGGTAGTTCGTCTGCTTGTATCGTTGCTGGAATCATTGGTGCATTTGAATACTTCAAAGAAGAAGTCGATAAGGATGTTATCCTCCAAATCGCTACTGCCATGGAAGGTCATCCCGATAACGTTGCTCCCGCCATCTACGGTGGCCTATGCATGGCCTTTGAAGATAGTAATGGTCACTATGACGTCATCAAATACCCAGTAGATGATTCATACTACTTCACTGCCGTTATTCCCGACTTCAAGGTTTCCACCAACGAAGCCAGAAAGATTGTCCCAAAGGAAGTCAAAACCGAAACGGTATCTCATCAACTATCGCATTGTTTAGCGCTGCTAAACGCCCTATCAACTGGTGACATCAACCAACTAAACGATGCCATCGATGACCGTTTGCATGAACCCTACCGTCAAAAACTAATCAATGGCTTTGATGAGGTCCAACAAATCGTTCACGAAAACGATTCTGTCGTATATATCAGTGGAAGTGGATCAACACTAATAATCATTAGTAATTCAGCTGATAGACGTGATAAAATAATAGAAGCGTTGCAAAAACGATTCGAAAAATTCAGCATCAAAAATGTTGAAATTATGAACTAACGGTGGTGAGAACAATCAGTAAGTATTATATTGTCGATGACTCGCTTCTACCAGAAGCATTCGGGAAGGTCATTGAAGCAAGAAAAATGATTGATAACGGGGAAGTTAAAAACGTCAGTGAAGCCGTGAAAAAAGTCGGCATCAGTCGTGCTAGCTATTACAAGTACAAGGACTACGTTTACGAAGCCCAACAATCATCATGGCAACGAAAGGCCGTTATTTCATTTTTACTAAGTCATAAAAGTGGTATCTTATCCAAGGTTTTGAATTCCATTTCAAACCGTGATGCCAATATTTTAACAATTAACCAAAACATCCCCATCAACGATTCAGCCAGCGTTGTAATTTCACTGGATTTGAGTCAAATGGATGGCACAATCGATGAATTAATCGCAGATATCAGTGCAATTGATGGCACAAATAAGGTTAACCTAGTCGCTGTTGAGTAATTAGATATAAAATGGTAACATTCTGTCTAATACATAGACATGCTACCCTTCTTCAATCAAAAAAGAGATGCCATCTTATTCGTAAAATATTTGACTGCAAACGATGGTGGCAAGGCTTACGACGATGCCCAATTAATTGTTGAATACGATAACGGTATCGTGTTTATTCCGCTTTGGAACATCAAAATCAAACAGACTAAAGATAAAGAATTCATTTTAGACTTCAAAAGATAATAAAAAAGACTCAGCAATAATTGCTGGGTCTTTTTTAAATTGCGCTTGTCTTTGTTTTAGTCATGTATGAGGCTGGTTGTTCTTTGGCTACCAAAGCAGCAACGTTTCTCATATGTTCACCAAAGGTATCTATTAATTCTTGAATATGATTGTATTCAGGATGTTCAGATAGTCGTTTTAATCTTGTGCAAATCACACGACGTTCACGACTCTTAAAGCATAGTTTTAATTGACGGCTAACTGTTAGCATCTTAGCCAAGCAGTATACGTTAACTGTCATTGGAGCTGAACCCATCATTTGATCATAAATGGCATCAATGATTTCTTGGTTGGTTTGGTTCTTTGGTACAAAGGTTCTCACCTTGTGCACTAAGCCCTTCTTCTTTTCCAAGACGTGGCCACCCTCATAAAACTGTTCGCCTAACGCCATGTAAGTGTGTTTCATTACATCAATGTTTTGCAAAAGTTTTGCCATAATGGTATCCACGTCTTCGCTCTTGTTACGGATGATTAAATCCATAAAAGAGTTCAAGAAGTATAACTTGTGTGGTAAATTGTCGATTATCTCGATTCGATTATCTTCACCTAATTTAATTACACCTGCAGCCGCTAAGTCTAATAAACAGCTGTCTACTAAATAAGCACGTAGACGAACATTTTTTAGCATTACGCGGCTATCTTTGGACTTACTAGTAATTAAAAAATACATTTCAGCAGTTGTAAGTGCCATAATATAGCCTCCATGAGTAGAATAAAAGTATTCTAACACTTATTTATCTTTTTTGTTAGCTTTTTTTCTTTCGACTTCTTTTCTGATTTTTATTGCGCGTTCGAAATTATTAGTGAACACACCAGCGACGTTACGTTTCATAATAAAACGTAATCGAAGATTGCCATTAACGGTCCAAATGCGTTCACTATCTTCAATATCAGGTTGGTAAAAACGAAGATGTAAGGCGTCTAAGCGATTAGTAGCCATGAATTCCTTCGGATTGTCAATACGATTGCCGGTTAAAAATGCGAATTGAGCATCGTGGGTAATAGTTTGAGCAATCTTGATCGAAGACAAATTGAAAGAAGAGTAAATGATTGGATGAAATAATTCATATTCATCCACCATTTTAATAACAATTTCTTCGATATTCTTGTAGTGAATCTTATTGGTCTTGAATTCTAAATTAACATAAACATCTTTACCTTCGACCAATTCTAAAACATCTTGTAGCTTTGGAATTGGTTCATAATTAGACAATGAAAAACGTGATAATTCTTCATATGTATAATCCTTTACAAATCCTCTACCATCAGTTGTACGATCAATTCGTTCATCATGAATCACGACGGGGACATTATCCTTGGTTAAGTGAACATCAAATTCTAACCCTTCAATATGATTATGCAGTGCATAACGAAATCCTTGAAGTGAATTTTCTGGATATAAATCTGGTACACCACGATGACCATAAATTACAGTTTTCATTTGAAAGCCCCCCTCTTTTTATTTTCCTTAATCCATAATAATGCTATTTTTTTATTTTGCAACCAAAGTTTATTTAAATGTTACAATAAACTTATCCAAATATAAGAGGTGCTCCATGTTTTACGCAATTATCAGTTTTTTAGCTAGCTACATAATGTTTGTCTTTTGCCTATTTCAAGGCGTTTTAGACATGTCTGGACAAATCAACGAACTACACAAGGCAGAACATTCATCGAAAAAATATCATCCAATTAGTGCCGGATTATGGATGATTCCTCCCCTAAAAATTTTGTTAGAAAGAAATCGTCTTAAAAAAATTATGTTAAACGCAAAGTCCAATACCGACATCAAAAAGCTTAAAACATTTTATAACGTTTCCAACCAATCTACTGCATGGGCTTACATATCATTTGCATGCATGCTAGACTCGATTGTTTCCATTAAGACACTATTCGATGCCTTTAAATGGCACCTATCCATTCCAGTATTCATCCTTTTATCACTATTAATTATTATCGTAGGTTACGCCCAGGTCATGTATCGTGTTTCAGACGATCGTAAAGAAAAAATCGGGGCCAAAATTAAACGTCTAAAAAAGCAATAATTGTGTGATGTCGTTTTGTTTTTAAGCAATTTAACGTTATAATTTATATATCACAACTCGCGGAGGAAATTATGATCATAAACGACAAAAAACTACATATGATTACCAAAGCTTTGGATAATTCACTTCGAATTAAGATTTTGTATTATTTAGAAGCCAATAATCAAAGTAATGTGTCCAACTTAATGAATTACTTTGAAACTTCCCAACCAAACATTTCTCGTCATTTGAAAATATTAGCTGACGCGAACCTTGTCTACAGTCAAAAGGATGGCCAGGAAAGAATCTATCAATTAAGTGATAACCACGTTTCTCAATTATTAGGAACTTTAAAAACCCATATTAATGATTAATAAACATCATTCTTGACATATACCGAGTTTAGATATATAACTATATTTGTTATATAACAGAATTCGGTATATTTTTATTTGGAGGCACACAATGAAAAAATTTAAAGTAGTCGGTCTAGTTGCTTTTATCAGCATGTTCCTAGTGGTTCTTGCTGGTTGTTCATCTACCAAAGCAAACGACCCCAAGAAAAGTATTCACGTTACTTCTTCTGTAAACTTCTACGGTGAAGTGGCTAAAAACGTCTTAGGAAAATACGGTAAGGTTACATCAATCATCAATAACCCAAATGTCGATCCACATGACTTCAACCCTTCTAGCTCAGACGCTAAAAACGTTTATAAAGCTAACCTTGTGATTTACAACGGTCTAGGCTACGATTCATGGGCTCAAAAGCTTACCAGCAGCAACAACGATGTTGATTCAATCAACGTCGGTAGTCTAATGGGTAAAAAAACTGGTGACAATCCACACATCTGGTACAACGTTGCCACAATGGAAAAACTATCTAACACCCTAGCTGACAAATTCGCAAAGCTACAACCAAAACATAAAAAACAATTTGAAGCTAACGCTAAGGCATACATCGCAAAACTTAAGGTTTTAAACACTCAACTTGCTGACATCAAGAAGAACAAGATGAGCAAACCGGTTGCCGTTTCAGAACCAGTTTTCGATTACTCACTAGAAAACATGGGTTACAAAGTATCAGACACTTCATTTGAAGAAGCCGCTGAAAAGGACAACGATCCAAGTCCAAAATCAATCCGTTCACTTCAAGAAGATATCAAGAACCATAAACTTTCATTCTTCGTTGTTAACAAGCAAGTTAACAGCAAGACCGTCAATAACCTAGTAAAATTAGCTAAGGAAAATGACCTTCCAATCGTCTACGTGACTGAAACTAAGCCAAGTAATGAACCTAACTACATCTCATGGATGCAAAATCAATACAAGGAAATTCAGGCAATCCAAAGAACTAAATAATTTGAAGTAAAAAAGAGAAAATATTAGTATATAATATAGTTAGAAAATATATTTGGATTAAGGAGTTTGAACCATTATGGCAATTGCACTAGTGAATGAAATGTTTAACGAATTTAACGATCCTGATTTAAGTTACAAGGATTCCAGAGATGGATACACTGAATGGTTTAAATTATCATTTCTAGTGGATGACGGTTATCACAAGTTTGAAGATGGTAAGCGCAAATTCGTTCCCAAATATGACGAAGAATTACAAGAAGTGATGAGTAACTTCTTAAACAAGTATCAAAAGGAATTCGAATCATCATTCATCAATGAAAAGGAATTCGAAGTTCTAGATCGTACCAAGGAAATTGTAAAAGACTTAAAGCAAACCCTTGAAAAAGAATTCTTAATCGAAGACAAAATCAGCTTGTTTAGTATCGATTTAGTCGGTAGTTGGCAAGCGTTCAAGAGTTCTGGTTCTTCCAAACTAGAACAACGTTTCTACAGTGACATCACTAATCACGTTGAAAAGAAACACCAAAAATAATCAAAAAAGCAGCTAAGAATAATTCTTAGCTGCTTTTTTATACTAATTCTGCATCGTTTACATCAATAAATTGACCCTTACCATCGACAATGCGATAGTTTTTATCAACATACTTCAATAATCTAGAATCATGGGTGATGATGATAACCGTCTTGTTTTCACGGTGTGCTAAGTCTTGTAGCATTTGCATCGACTTGACCGCCATGTTTCCATCCAAGGCAGCGGTTGGTTCGTCTGCCAAGATGATATCAGGATTAGTGTATAGTGCACGCAAAATTGCGACACGTTGTTGTTGACCACCAGATAATTCATCAGGATAATTGTTCATCAAGTCATCAATCTTTAAAGCTTTTGACCACTTTGCGAAAATTTTCCTATCGATGTTTTCACTCTTCTTTATCTTATCGGCCAACTTAAATTGATCCGATACCTTTAGGTAAGGCAATAAGTTGTAGGCTTGAAGAATGAATCCGATGTGTTCTAGTCTAAATTTACTTTGTTGTTTTTTACTCATGTTACCGTAATCACTACCATCGATATTGATATCTCCGGATGTAGCTGAAAGAATACCACCTAAAATCTTCATGAAGGTACTCTTCCCTGACCCAGAAGGTCCGGTAATGGCAATCACTTCACCTGAGTTGGCAGAGAAATTAATGTTTTCAAGAGCAGTGGTAGCTGCCATCTTGTCGCCAAAAACTTTACTGACGTTAGTTAATTCAATCTTTCCCATTATGAACCTCCCATTGCTTTGGCTGGATCAATCTTTGCAACGGTACGCATTGGAATTAATCCACCAATAATCGACATTACAATTACCATCACAGCAACTGCACCCATTAATGGCATATCGAAGGTCATTGGCACTGCTTTCGGCATTGAAATTGCCGTTAAGAAAGTTAACAATCCGCTAATTGCCACTCCGACAACGGATAGGATTAATGCGTTTGATACTACGTTCGTGGCTAGGTAGCCGTTTGATACCCCTTGCACCTTTAGTACTGCAAAGTATGGAATTTTTTGCATGGTCAAAACGTACAAGAAGATTGAAATTACCACTAAGGTAATTAATAGTAGAAACGCAATCATGAATTCAAAGGTACTATTTTGCGCACTGTAACCTGGAATATCTTGAATAAAGTCCTCAATATTCATGATTTGAGTTCCAGATACAGCCTTTTTAACGTCACTTCGATAAATCATGGCACTAATGGTATGGTTTACATCGGTCCCAAATTTTTCGGTTTGCACGGCATCATTAGTAGAGTAAATTACTGGTGCCACATTTAATTGGTTATTCTTAACGGTGCCGACAATCTTAAAGACATGACCGTTTCTGCTGAACTTCACCTTTTCGCCTAGGTGATAGCCATCTGTTTCCAATAAACTTTGGTCGACTACGACTTCATTATCCTTGGTCAACTTATGACCACTCACAATCTTCAAATCACGGTAGATGAATTGGTCTTTGTTCAAGCCAATCACTTGTGAACCGACCTTGTTGCCATCAGCAACGGTTTGCACGTTGGCACTCATTTGAGTGATGTCGGCGCGATTGTTAGCACTGGCCTTCTTGGCTTGTTGTGCTGTAATGGTAGATTGATCCAATGAACCATTAGCATCAGAATTTAAAACGATTTTTTCAGCATTCCATGAATCGATTGCTTGACGATTAGCTTCACTTAGACCATTAGCTAATGCGGTTAAAATAAAAATCAAATATGCAATCATCACAATTACTAAACAAATTAGACTATATCTAAATTTGCTTTTCTTAATTTCGCGCAGTGATAAAAACACGTTCGTCCCTCCTAGTTAACTAAACCCCGATTAATTAGTTTTAACAAGTCGGAAAAATCTGATAGTGCTTGTTTATCGTCACTACCGTTCAATACACTTTTAATGGTTTGATGAGCAGCTCGACTGACCCACTTGTAAGTCAAAACAATTGTTTGTCGATCAGTAACTTTTTGGCCGTTAACCACCAAAATTAGTTTGTCATCGGGCAATTGATTGTAATCATATTCAACATGTTTTAATTCATATTGATTAAATAGTGCGTATTGACGATAAAACTGTTCGTAATCAGAATCTTCCAATTCATTGATAAAAGACTCAGTGGCTACATAAAAAGCATGAAGTGAATCAGTTCGTTCTGCCTTCAATTGCTCAAATACATCAAAATGAATTTCTGCTAAAACTCGCTTTAAAGCATATACATAACTGTCATTAATATCATCGAAGTACTTGTAGAAAGAACCGCGCGCGATTGAACAATCTTTAATAATTCTCGCTACCTGAGCATCCATTAATCGATGGTTAGAAAACTCGTTAATTAACGCATTAAAAATTTGGTTTTGCTTGTCTTCATTTAAATTTAAAAAAGTTTGCGTAGGCATTTTTAACTACTCCTTTTTTATGGTGACACTTTATCATTTTTGAATATATTACTTTTATAGTGACACTGTGTCAACTGATTAGTATTAAAAAACACTGAAAAATTCAGTGTCTTTTTTATTCTTACTTGTTGATTTTTCTTACGGCAGCTTGTGCAGCTTCGTTCATGATGTTCCAAGGACGGTCGAAACCTGGTTGGAAGAAGAAGTCAGCGTATGCTAAATCATATACAGTTGCATGTTGTTGAATTGCAAATGAGATAGTGTTGATGTTTGCAGTCACGTCTCTAGTAGACATGATTTGGCCACCTAAGATACGACCATCAGTTGGATCAAAAGTAATCTTGAAGTAAACCTTAGCATTTCCGGCTTCTTCTGATACGAATGGAGGAACTGCCCAGTCTTCAATTAGTACTGATTCGGCACCCTTAACGCCACATTTTTCTTGAGTATCTTGTTTAACCCCAGTTGAAGCAAAGTGGTAGTTGAATACTGAAAGAGCTGATGAACCTGAAACGGCAGTCATCTTTAGTTCTCTTCCGGCAGCGTTAGCAGCAGCGGTACGTCCTTGACGACGTGCGTTGGATGCTAGAGCGATTGATGATAATTCACCAGTTGGTGCGTATGGAACCTTGGTTGCGTCACCTACTGCGTAGATATCTTTAACGCTAGTTTCTTGGTGTTCGTCAATCTTGATACGGCCACGTTCGTCTAGGTCTAATAAGCCATCTACTAATGAAGTATTTGGAATAACACCGGCAGTTTCAACAACTAATTCAGCATCGAAAGTACCTTGGTCAGTCTTAACGCCTGAAACCTTACCATCTTTACCAATGAATTCAGCAACGTTGACGCTACCTACAAAGTTAACGCCGTTTTCTTTGAATTCTTGAGTTAATTTGTCAGTGAATTCTGAATCTAGGTAATTACCTAATAGACGAGGGTTGTGGTCTACAATAGTAACTTCCTTTCCTGCCTTAGCAAATGCTTCAGCGGCTTCGATTCCAATGTAACCTGAACCGATAACAAAAACATGCTTTAGATCAGGATCTACCATCTTTTGTTTTAACTTGATTGCCCAGTTACGGCCACGCATTGCGTATAAGTTTTCTAGGTCCTTACCAGGAACATCTAGGCGACGTGGTGTAGCACCAATAGCTAAGATTAGCTTATCGTAACTTTCATCACGTTCTGAACCGTCTGCTAAGTTCTTAACATGAACTGACTTGTTCTTTTCATCAATACTTGCGATTTCTTGTTGTACAAATACATGTACTCCGTCTTTTTCAGCGTTATCTACAGTTTCATAAGCAACTGTGTTTACATCCTTTACAGTACCTTCTAGGTATAATTCCATACCACATGATAGGAAGGAAATGAAATCTCCTCTTTCATACCATTGAATTTCTGCGTCAGGGTTTTCCAAAAGCATTCCACGAACGGCTTCATATCCACCGTGTGAAGAACCAACAACTATCACTTTCATTAGTGCGTGGCCTCCTAATAATTTTTAATTAATATTTATATAACTTTACTTTGTGAGAAATATCACATTTAATTTACAAGAGTTATTTTACCTTTTGCGCGATTATATAGCAAGCAATATTTAATAAAAAGTGAAAAAAAGATGAAATGTTTTTGATAAACATTAAAAACTAGGTATTTTTATGGCTAGAATCGCTAAATTACGGCTTTTCTTTAATATTTTCTCTAATATTATCGGACGAAATGATGATCATTTCGTTAAATGAATGCTATTTTCATCACAAACTACCTGTACAAATGTTTAAATATTGATTAAGTTTCTTTCTATTAATTGTAGTGATCGCCAAATGCTAGTAAAATTAAAGACAATAATAAAAATACTATGAGGGGTTAATTACAATGAAATACGGGTTGATTAAAACTGCATTATTCACTGCAGCTGGCGCTGCACTTGTAAAGTTATCAAAGAAAAGCATTGATATTAGAAGAGCTAACAGCGAAATCTATCAACCTTCTAGAGATTTCTTTGTAGATGATCACCTAAATGGAAAGAAAATCGTTTTCCTTGGTTCATCTGTGACAGCTGGTCTCGCTGCTAAGGGTATTTCATTCGTCGACTTCTTGAGAGTTGAACATGGTGTCCACGCAATTAAAGAAGCAGTCAGCGGAACCACATTGGCAGATATTAATGAAAAGTCATACATTAGTAGAATGAAGAAGAATTTAAACTTCGATTCTCATTATGATTTATTCGCCTGCCAATTATCTACTAACGATCAAAGAAACGGTGTTGAAATGGGTAGAATCAGTAAGTCATACGATGCCGAAGATTTCGATACCCAAACCACTATCGGTGCGATTGAATACATAGCTGCTACCGTCCAAGACACTTGGGATTGCCCATTGGTCTTTTATACCTGTCTAAGAAAGCCTGAACCTGAATACGAATTCCTACGTGAAAAGTTATTCGAATTACAAAGAAAATGGCACTTCGCTATCATCGACATTTGGAACAACAAAGGACTAAAGAAGATAAATGAAGAAAACCCTTGTTTCATGCTTGATGATACCCATCCAACTTGTGCCGGATACCGTTATGGTTGGACCCCAATTTTCGTTAAAGAATTAGATCAAATGCTAGAATAATTAAAAAAGACACCAATGAAATGTTGTTAAATCAGCATTTCATTGGTGTCTTTCTCTTTTTATTAATTTTTAATGAAAAACAGTTGCATTCTTTTAATAATGGTGTATTATTATAAACAACGACAGAGATATGATAACTACATAAGCAAAACAATAGATTACCGTCTTTATTGAGTTTGTAAGATGTTTGGGTTAAAAATTATCATTGTCATTTGATATATTTAATAGAAAAACATTTCACATTTTTCTCTCATTTAAATATCACATGCAGACATATTTATGCTCCTTTGAGTAGTTGGATTGAATTCCAAGCACATATTTCATTCTTGCTCTATGGTTCAATGGTAGAACGGCGCACTGTTAATGCGAAGGTTACTGGTTCGAGTCCAGTTAGAGCAGTCGAGTAGCAACCCTACTCATCAAAAAGAGTTAGATCTTTTACATAACTAAACATTTTTGCTCTATGGTTCAATGGTAGAATGGCGCACTGTTAATGCGAAGGTTACTGGTTCGAGTCCAGTTAGAGCAGTTGAGTGGAACTCTACTCATTAAAAAGATAATTTTTCACCTCAGTTTTGCTCCGTGGTTCAATGGTAGAATAGCGCACTGTTAATGCGATGGTTGCTGGTTCGAGTCCAGCCGGAGCAGTTGGGAGAAATCCCAAGTTAGCTTTATCCCAATGTTAACTAATAAAGCAAATTGCTTTTCCATATTTTTATTCATAATTATCTATAATTCCACATAATAAGAAGACTTAGCCTTTTGACTAGGTTTTTTTATTTGTTTTCAGATCAAAAAAGGCGATAGTCTAATGACTATCGCCTTTTATTTATGCTCTGTGTTTCTTATGATGTTTCTTCTTGTGGTGAACCTTCTTAAGATGCTTTTTCTTGTGATGTTTCTTAACTGACTTTTTTACATGTTTCTTCTTATGATGAGTCACCTTTTTAGTATGATGCTTCTTTGCTTTTTTAACGTGTTTCTTAGCTTTTGCCTTCTTAGCAGCTAGTTTAACCACCTTGGCTGTCTTAGCTTTTACGGCAGCAGCTGGTTTCACTTCAGTGTTACCTTGCTTGTTTTCAACATTTTGACCCTTGTTGGCATTGGTGTTGGATACAGTCTTGGCAACAGTACCTAAGAACCAAGACTTTTGCTTGCGTAACTTACTTGCATCAACATTTTTGTGTAATGATGATGAGTAGTGACGATCAGTGTATTGCCACAATACGTGGGCAATTGTTGGTTCATTCTTGGTGTATGAAGCAACCCAGTAACCATCGTACTTACTTAATGCTTTGGAAGCATAAGTTTGCATGAAGCTTAGGTATGAATAGAATAGAATCTTTCTAGAACCAACTAGTGGACGTAAAGTATTAACCCACTTAGCTGTTGCAGCGTTTGAGTGACGACGACTGATTGAAGCTGATTCAAAGTCGTTTACATAAAACTTTGCGTTTGGCGCTCTGTTGTATAGGTCACGAGCTTCTCTGGCAGCAGCAGCTGATGAATTATATCTACTAAATGAGTACACCCCGTATGGTACTTTGTACTTTTCTAATAGTGCCTTGTTGTGTTTAAAAGTTCTATCACTGTAACTTGATCCATATTGAACTCTAAGAATTGCGAAAGGCACTTCTTTACTTAGGTTCTTTGCTTTCTTGTTTGTTAGACGTCCTTGCCATTCAGACAAGTCATATACTGTTTTACTACTTGCGTTTGCATGTGTATTAAAGCTTCCAATTGCTCCAACCCCCGTTGTTAAAGCAAGAGAAGCGACCATTGTCATCAATATTGATTTGAATTTAAACTTAATCAATATAACTCACTCCTATTTCTCTAATGAATCATTGACTTGCATTATAGACGCCAAATGTTGCAAGAATGATATAGTAATATTACAAAATATGACAATTTATCATTTTTCTGCAATTTTTCTCTCAAAATGCGACACTTTCTTTCATTTTGATGATTGTTTTTGATAAATTCCCGCCTATAATAGTCATTACAAATTAAAAACAATAAGGAGTGAGATAATGTCATTCTTAGAATTAAAAAACATTCAAAAATCATACTACCTTGGCAAAGACGAATTCAAAGTCTTAAAAGGAATTGATTTATCATTCGAAAAAGGTGAAATGGTATCAATCCTTGGTGAATCAGGTGGTGGTAAATCTACATTAATGAACATCATTGGTGGATTGGACAGTAAATACGAAGGTGACGTTTTATTAAACGGTAGCTCATTAAAACATGATACTGACAAACAATTAGATGAATACCGTCGTAAGACCATTGGTTTTATCTTCCAAAGTTTCAATCTAATTAGTCACTTAACTATTTTAGATAACGTATTAGTTCCACTTGAAATGACTACCCTTTCAAAGAAGGAACAAGTTGCTCGTGCTAAGGGATTACTTGCTAAAGTTGGTCTAAGCGATCACATCCACAAGTACCCTAACCAATTATCTGGTGGTCAAAAGCAACGTGTTTCTATCGCCCGCGCTTTAGCCGGTGATCCAGAAATGCTAATTGCCGATGAACCAACCGGTGCATTGGATCCAGAAAACACCACTGAAATCCTACAAATTTTGGATAACATTGCTAAGGAAGGAAAACTAGTCCTAACTGTTACCCACTCTCAAAAAGTTGCTGACTACGGTACTCGTATCGTTCACATGACTGACGGACGTATTGACGAAGACAGAACTCTTCGTGACAAGTACTCCGAAAGTGACGAACCAGCACTAGAATCAAAATCTCTATCATTAAAATCAATCGTTAAGATGACTTGGGATAACATTAAGTACAACTCAAAACGTAACCTATTGATCATCTTTGGTGGATTGATTGGTATCTTCTCAGTCGTATTCATGTTAGGACTTGGAAATGGAATTAGAGGATACATTAACCACGAAATTTACTCTCAAGTAAATCCAAACAGTGTTCAAGTTTCCCATAAAAACACTAATGATCACTCATCATTTAAAGATGCTGACGTTAGCCGTTTAGAAAACGTTAAGGGTGTTAAATCCGTCGAAAAAGCTTATGCTTCAACTGGTATTCAAATGAAGGATGGCAAAAAGACAGCTCAATCTTCATACATGACTACTAGTTTAGCTACTATTAATGAAGACAACATCAAACACGGTACAACACCTAAGGATGGCGAAATCCTTATTAACACTACCGCTGCTAAAGCATTAAACAAGAAGGACCCTAATTCAATGGTAGGAAAAGAAATTCAAGTTTCATTCACTGCCATGAAGAACGGAACTCCATACCCAGTAACCAAGAAACTTAAGATTTCTGGAATTATCGACTCACAAAGCCCACTTACTATCATTAACTATGCTACTGTTAAAGAAGCCCTAGCCGACAACGGCATCAAGATTGAACCAAACTTCTTAAACGTTAACATCAAGGGTGGCGTAAGCAACGTAGACCCTGTTCAAAACAGAATCAAAGCGATTGAAGTTAATGGTAAGAAAGCATACAGCATCCAAGGTGCAGGTGCGATTGTATCAACTCTAAACACTTACATTAACCTTGCTGTTTACGTATTAGCTGCCATTGCTGGTATTTCACTATTGGTATCAGCAATCATGATTATCGTTGTTCTATACATTAGTGTTGCAGAAAGAACCAAGGAAATTGGTATTTTACGTGCCTTAGGTGCTACTAAGGGTAACATCAGAATGTTATTCGTGAGCCAAGCACTATTTCTAGGTATCTTCTCGTCAGTGTCAGCTGTTGTTCTTTCATACTTAATTCAATTAGGTATTAACTCAGCTGTTCACGGTATGATTGATTACTCAATCATCCAAATCTCACTTGGTAACGCCATCTTCGGTATCGTAGTTGCCATTATCATCAACTTACTAGCTTCAATTCTTCCTTCAAACAAGGGTGCTAAACTAGATCCAATCGAAAGTTTAAGTGCAGAATAGTTAGTAGTATATTCCCCTCTAACAAAAAACACGCTATGAATTTTATAGCGTGTTTTTTAGTATTCTCGATGCACTAAAAAATCGTAAACATAGTCCTTGTCATATTCATCAAAATGATGAACCCAAAAGGTAACTACACCCATTGCAGTAGATGAATTATATGCGGAAAAAAGTTTGCGTTTCTTTTCATCCATCTTATCAGTAAAGACCTCGGTGGTTGAAGCCACCATTTGATTAAAAAAGGCAATTAGTTTCAAAGTAAAACGAATATCGCCTTTTTCGCTTAGTAACAATTCTAAAATTGGCTGATTTTCTTCAATTACCGTCAAAAATTTATAAACAAACTTGCCGGCAGCGGTATTGATATGTTCTAGTTCACTACCCTTTAGTTCAACGTTAGCCTCTTTAATATCTGTGATGACGCGATCTTCAATACTATCAATCAAATCTGGTTTATCAATATAGTGACGATAAAAGGTACTTCTGTTGATGTTGGCAGCCTTAATAATATCGCTGACCGTTACATCAGATACGCCCTTATCTTTGGCCACTTTAATTAGCGCGCCTTCGATTTTATCCCTGGTTAATTGGCGCTTGTGTTCATATTTCACTGTTAATTCCTCCATTAAGTTATAGTTCACTTATATATGTATGGTTAGTGTTATGATTAACCTATTAAATAGAAAAGAGATGCATAAAATATGTACAAATTCGGTCTAATAAGTGGTCTAATCGTCTTCTTAGTATCCATTATGGCTGTTATTACACTCGTATTTGTTATCGGTCATAATGTCTATTTGCACAGAACAATCAAATTAAATCTAGCGTTCTTAATACTAGCACTAATCGTTACTATTGCCATATATGACATGGATAAATCGTTCATTAATTTCATTCTAACACCGATGTAAGAAGTAATAGATTAACATTTTCTTAAGTTGAACTGTTTAGCTGTTATCTGATTAAATCTGATGTTACGATATTATATATGATAATTGTTTAAGGAGTGAACTATATGCTAAAGGTTGCAACCAACCCTAGTTTCATAGCCAGATATTTTCAAAGCTTTAATTGGGACGAAATCCTACATAATTTAACAAATATTGTAATCGATATTGTATTGATTTCAATCTTTTTCTTAATCTTAAAGGCGATTGGTAAACGCGTTATCAATCATCTATTTAAGAACTACGCGAAGAGAGAACGTGGTATTCCTGAAAACAGATTGAAGACTTTACACTCATTATCAGTTAACTCATACATGTATATCCTAGTATTCTTCTGGATTTACTCTGTGCTAACTTTTATCGGTGTACCAATTGGAACACTACTTGCTGGTGCTGGTCTATTCTCAGTTGCCATTGGTTTAGGTGCTCAAGGACTTGCCAGTGATATCATCAATGGTTTCTTCATCTTGTTCGAAAAACAAATTAGCATTGGTGACTACGTTACTATCGGAGACGTCACCGGTACCGTTTCTGAACTAGGTCTTAGAACTACTAAGATTAGAAGTAACAACGATGCTTTAAACTTCATCCCCAACAGATATATTACTAACATCTGTAACATGTCTAAGGAACGCATGAAGGCAGATATCGACATCAGAGTTAACCCAGATACCCCTATCACCGAAGTAATTAACATTATGAAAGACATTAATGCTAAGAACATTCCAAGTACTGAAGGAATCATCGGTGATCCAGATATCTTAGGTACTGTTGATATGGGTGATGGAACCATTGCCGTTAAGGAATTCATCCCTACTACGGATGAAGCAAGATTTGATGTTCAATTCAAATTCTTACAACTATACCTTGAAGCCATTACCGCTGCAGGTATTAAGTTACCAAACAACAAGGTAATCGCCGACATTTCAAAATAAAGTTTCAACGCCCGTTTCGGGGCGTTTTTTACTATCATATATAAATACGAAAGGAAGTCATTATTATGTTTAGTTTAGCTGCAAAAAATCCAAGTATTCTAAAGCAATATGTAGATAGTTTTAAGTGGAGCGATATGCTTCATAATCTAACTTTTGCCGTTATTGATATTCTTTTAATTTCTATTTTCTTCCTTATTATTAAGTTAATTGGTCAAATTATCATCAACCGCCTATTCGGTAGATATCTCCAAAAACAAAAGAAGATTAGTCCCAAACGTGAAGGTACTTTGAAATCAATTTCTGCCAACACATACAATTACATTCTTATCTTCTTCTGGTTATACTCAATTTTAAGCATCATTGGCATTCCTGTTGGTTCACTTCTAGCCGGTGCTGGTCTTGTGACCGTTGCATTAGGTTTAGGTGCGCAAGGACTTGCTAACGACATCATTACTGGTTTCTTCATTCTATTCGAACACCAAATCGATGTCGGTGACTTCGTCGTATTAGACACCATCACAGGTACAGTATCTGAAATTGGTCTTCGTTCAACTCAAATTCGTGGTGTCGATGACTCACTTAACTTTGTCCCTAACAGATACATCACCAATATCTGTAACATGTCCAAGGATCGTCTTAAGGCTGAAATTAACATTCGTGTTAACCCTGACAGTCCAATCCAACAAATCATTGATATCGTTAAAGACGTTAACGCTAAGAACATTCCAAACACCCAAGGAATTATCGACGAACCTCAATTATTAGGAACGGTCGATTTAGGTGACGGAACCATTGCCGTAAAGGAATGGATTCCATGTACCGACACCGAAAAGTTCAACGTGCAATTCAAGTTCCTACAATTATATCTTGAAGCAATCAAGAATGCTGGAATTATCCTACCAAACAACAAACTAATCACACCAATCCCACAAAAATAGTCATTATATAGGTATGTTTTTTTAATTTTTTATAAAACATACCTATTTTAGATTAATTTGTGTACTAATTATTTGTAACTAAATGTAAATAGTGTAAAATGGTGGTTGGATTAAATTACGTATTTCCATAATTATTGTAAAAAACAAAGGAGAAGAGATATGAGCGCATGGGATATCATTCGTGATGCGACTCCTCAATTGGTCTCGGCATGTATTGCTTACACGATTCCAATTGCAATCGTATCATTTATCATTGGTTTAACTATCGCCGTAATTACTGCTTTAGTTAAAATCTCACATCGTGGTGGCCTATTCAATATTGTAAAAGCATTCTTTTACTTCTACGTATGGCTATTCAGAAGTACACCACTATTGGTTCAATTATTCATCGTATTCTTTGGTCTTCCATACCTAAGAATCGCTGGAATTCTACCAGATGGGATCAGATTAACACCAGTTGTTGCTGGTATTATTACTTTCTCATTGAACACTGGTGCTTACGCTTCAGAAACCATTCGTGGTGCCATCCTATCAATTCCAGATGGTCAATGGGAAGCTGCCTACTCACTAGGCATGACCAAACGCAAGGTATTATGGAGAATTATCTTGCCACAAGCTAGTCGTGTGTCACTACCACCTTTATCCAATGAGTTTATTGGTTTGGTTAAGGATACTTCACTAGCTGCTTCAATTACTATCGTTGAAATGTTTGAAGTCAGTCAACAAATTGCGGCTGAAAACTATCAACCATTAATTATGTACATTCTGGTAGCTGCAATCTATGCAGTCATCTGTAGTGTTCTTACAATCTTACAAAGTTACCTAGAAAAACGAGTTTCTCGTTATTCTGTAAGCAACTAGAAAGGAGTACGTTAATGATTAATTTAAAAAACGTATCTAAAACATTTGGCAAACAACATGCATTAGATAATATCTCCCTTCAATTTCCTAAGAACAAGACCTCAGTGATTGTCGGACCTTCTGGTTCTGGTAAATCAACTCTACTTAGATCTTTAAACCTTTTGGAAACACCAGAAACTGGTGAATACGAATTCAATGATGAAAAGATTGATTTCTCAAAGAAATTAAGTTCAAAAACCATTCTAAACATTCGTAGAAAGACTAGTATGGTATTCCAAAGTTTTAACCTATTCCCTCACCTAACAGTTCTAAAAAACGTTATGGAAGGACAAGTACAAGTTCTAAACAAGAGTAAAGAAGAAGCCAAGGAAGTTGCCGAAAAACTTTTGGATAAGGTTGGAATGCTAGACAAAGCCGACTCATACCCAAGTCAACTATCAGGTGGACAAGCTCAACGTGTTGCGATTGCTAGATCGTTAGCAATGCATCCCGAATACATCCTATTGGATGAACCAACCAGCGCCTTGGATCCTGAAATTGAACTAGAAGTTCTAAAAGTGTTATTAGATTTAGCCAAAGAAAAACAATCATTAGTTATTGTTACCCATAATCTTACTTTTGCTCAACGCGTTGCCGACAAGATTGTCTTCATTGAAGATGGTAAAGTTGGTTTCGATGGTGACACAAAGGACTTCTTTGAATCAGATGATCAAAGAATCAAAGATTTTCTTGCAGCAATGACCCTACAAAACATTTAAGGAGATTCAATATCATGAAATTTAACAAATTATTCAAGTCTCTAGCAGTTACTTTAGCCGTATTCGGTACTGGTGCTATCTTAGCTTCATGTGGTAACAGCTCAAGCTCAAAGAACTACAAATCAGAAGTAACTAACAGTGGTAAGTTAACTATCGGTCTAGAAGGTACTTACGCACCTTACTCATACAGAAAAGATGGTAAGCTACAAGGTTTCGAAGTTGATTTAGCTAAAGATGTTGCTAAGAAATTAGGTCTAAAAGCTAACTTTGTTGAAACTAAGTGGGATAGTTTAATTGCTGGTCTAGGTAGTAACAGATACGATGCTGTTATGAACAACATGACTGTTACTCCACAAAGAGAAAAGTTATACTCATTCTCTGACCCATACGCTTACTCATACTACACATTGATCACTAAGAGTGACAGCAAGTTGATGAGCATCAAAGACATCAAGGGTATGAACATTGTTGACGGTGCTGGTACTGATAATGCTGTTGTTGCTAAGAAGTTTGGTGCAATGGTTTCATCAACTCCTGACAACTCAACAGGTTACCAATTAATCCAACAAGGTCGTGCTGATGGTACTGTTAACTCAGTTCCCGCATGGAAGTACTTTGCAAAGCACAACTCAACTAAGGGTCTAAAAGAAATTGATGTTCCAACTAAGCTACAAGCTCCAGCTGAAACTTCAATCATGTTAAACAAGAACTCAAAAGCTCTAACTAAGAAGATTAACCAAGCACTAGCTGAACTACGTAAAGATGGTACTATGAAGAAACTTTCAATGAAGTACTTCGGTTCAGACATCACTACTAAGAACAACTAGTCTTAATATAGATACGAAAAAAGCACTCATTATTGAGTGCTTTTTTATTGGTTTAAATGTTTTAAGGCAATAAAAAAGGCCCCGCCTAGCGGAGTCTTTTTTTATTACTTGCGTCTTCTTCTTGATCCGAAGAATACCAATCCTAGTGCCATTGCAATTAGTGCTGTACCAACGGCAACAAGGATATTTTCATGTGTTTGATCACCAGTTTGTGGCAAACGGCTTACTTCTTTGTTTCCTTCTGAAGCACTTCCACTGTTATTCTTGTGTTTTCCAGCAGTTGGTGTTGAAGTTTCATGCTTATCAGCAGATGGATTACCATTGTTGTTACCATGACTTGATGATGAACTTGGTACAACTACATGGCTTGAAGCTGAGCTCTCTGCACTGCTACTTTGGGCTGAACTTTCTGCACTGCTACTTTGAGCTGAGCTTTGAGCACTGCTACTTTGGGCTGAACTTTCTGCACTGCTACTTTGAGCTGAGCTTTGAGCACTGCTGCTTTGAGCTGAACTTTCTGCACTGCTGCTTTGAGCTGAACTTTCTGCACTGCTGCTTTGAGCTGAGCTTTCTGCACTACTGCTTTGGGCTGAACTTTGAGCACTGCTGCTTTGGGCTGAACTTTGAGCACTGCTGCTTTGTGATGCTTCACTTGAAGCTGCAGAGCTATCGGAAGCACTTGAGCTTGATGTAGCAATCTTCTTGTATGCAACATTATCCACGATACCATCATCACCACCATCAATTGTTCCAGAAACAGTTGATTGAGATGGGTTTACTAGTTCATATCCATCAATATTTGGACTGTCTACTGAATATGATTGAGAAGCTGGTGTATATCCATTGTCATCCCAAACAGTTTCACCAGTTTGGTCATTCTTCTTACCAGCTCGGGTGAATTCAAAGTCATTACTGTATGGATCATGAATTGCTTGCTTAGTATCTTCGTCGATGTAGTTAATTGTAACGTTACCCTTAGTGGTTCTCGTTACATCTGACATTGGCTTGTATAAGAATGATAAAGTAAGTAATCTTGGTCCATCATTTATTGGAGCAGTAACTTTAACGTCTTTTTGACCCTTACTTGTTAGGTAGTAACCTGGAATATTTGGAGCTGTAAATGAAACTGTTTGAGTATCTGGAGTGAATTTACCCCATGTGACATCACCGGTCTTTTGGTTCTTAGTACCAGTTCTAGTAAATGTCACACTCTTAGTTTCTTGGTATCCATCAATTGGAGCTGATTCAGTAACAGTTCCAACGTTTCCAGTTGTAGTAACCTTCTTAGTTTGATCTCTTGGAACAGCAGTAACTGGCACAGTGTTAGTGCTTGTCACTTGTTCAGTTGGATCCATTAAAACAATTCTAGTTACATCGTTACCTAATGGAGCTAGTGTTCCGGAAACGTTGCTGCTGTCTTCTGGGACATAACCGTCGATAGTTGGAACAGTGAAGTTATAAGTACCATCACCGCTTACGTTTGACCAGTTTCCCCATGTGATTAGGTTATCTCTAGTATCCTTAACACCGGTGGCCTTGAATACAGATGAACCAGTGTCGGTCTTTAGAACATTACCAGTTATTGAATCAACGTAGTTTACCTTTACGCTTCTAGTTACTTGTTGATCTGGAACTGAAACGTATGGGTTGATAACGTGTAACTTAGCTCGACTGTTAACAGCACCGTCAGCACTGTAAGTTAAGTTAACATCCTTGGTTGATTGTTGAGCAACATTGATAACTTGACCATCGTTTACATTGTCGTTGTTAGCCACCTTGATTTGAGGATTGTTAACAGCAACATATCTCGATGGGGTTCCATCAATCGCTTGAAATACGTTCACACCATTAGTTAATGATCCAGAATTATAAGTGTAGTTACCATCTTTGTCAGTGTAAACAGTGGTATCAGGAGAAATAATCCATGATTTTCCGATGTTATCACTAGCTGGAACGATTGAAACATTAGCATGCATTGGTGGTACGTTGTTAACAGTTGGGTCATCACCTACTGTGTACTTCAAGTATCCATCAACACCATAGTTGATTGTTAAATCGCTATAAGTAAGATATGCGACAAAATCAACTGTGTTATCAGTATATTTAGATGCAGAATAGTCAAACATTGGATTTCCATATTCAGATTTTAGATAAACGCCTGGTTCATTGGTAATATCTTTGTATTTACCATCTACAATTGCGTATAATCTAAAGTTATTTGTATCAAAACTTGATTTATCTGAATTTCTATTTAATAAAGTAATTGCTCTACCATGCACTGCATTATCTTTTGAATTTGGATTCAATTCAGCAACAACCACGAAATATGGTTTGCCATCTTTGTTGGTTACGATTGGAGCATATCCCGCATTTGCAGTATCTCCACTGTATTGAATAAGGTTCTTGTAAGTGTTACTTAGTGGATAATCAGGAACATCATCTGGATAAGTGTTCCAGTTAGCTGGTGTGTCGGACTTAGTTTTGTCCGGAATATTCAAAGGACGAGCACCCATTTGTCCAGCTTGACTATCAACTGGTTTAACATCACTCTTCTTCTTTTGAAGAACTGAAATATTACCATTTGAAACGGAAACATTTGAAGTTGTTCCTGCATAATCCATTGATGCACTTACTGTTGCATCATAAGTACTATCAGGAGCATCTTGTGGTCCCTCTTTAACTAGCAATGAAACGTTAATTTTACTATCACTTGGATATAAATCAGTGTTGGTAGTTAAAGTTACAACATTGTCATTGGTAGAAACGTCAAAAACATTTGCATTGCCATACTTTGTATAAGTGCTAATTGATGAGAATAAATCATCGAAATTTTTACCTGATTGTGGATTTACGGTAAAAGTAATCTTAGTTCCCTTAGGAATTACTCTTCCTAAGTTATCACTATTATTTAAAGAAACTTCGTAGTTAACTGATTTACCCGGAGTTACGTTTTGGGTAGATGCATCAACATTGGTAATTGTGGCTGATACATTTTTTGGATCAGCTTGATATGAGCTGCTTTGTTCGTCAGCATGCGCCACAACTGCTGTAGGTGCTACGTCAATTCCTTGAGAAACGACATAACCTGTACCTAACAAAGATATAGTTGCCATTCCAATAACGACCCAATTTTTCTTAACTTTATGTAAAATCTTTCTTTCCTTTACTTCTTTGTTCATATTTATTCCCCCCTAATTATATTTATACAAGTATTCTAAAATAAAAATAAATTTTATTCCGTATGTATTTGTTTAAGTTTTTTTAAAGTTATTTAAATATTATCTAAATAAAAACAAAAAAAGAACCTCGGTTAAACCGAGGTTCTTTTTAATTAATTATTTACGTTTTCTTCTTGTTGCCATGAAGAATAGTCCTAATGCCATTGCGACTAAGGCCATACCAATTGCTACAAGAATGTTTTCGTGAGTTTGATCACCTGTTTGTGGTAAACGTTTTTGATCATTTGAGGATGGATGTCCAGCGTTGTTTACATGAGTTGGAACTACTGGAGTATCATGATGATCATTTGATGGCTTACCGGCATTGTTAACATGTTCTGGGGTAGCAGAACTTGGTGCAAAGCTTTGACTTGAGCTAGCTGATGAACTTGGAGCTGAGCTTTCTACGCTGCTTTGTGGTGTTCCACCATTGTTACCATGACTTGCTGGCACTGAGCTTGATGCAGAACTTGCTGCACTACTTTCAGTTGAGCTTTGGGCACTGCTTTGCGCACTGCTACTTTGAGCTGAACTTTCAGTAGAACTTACCGCACTACTTTCTGCACTGCTACTTTGAGCTGAACTTTCAGTAGAACTTACCGCACTACTTTCTGCACTGCTACTTTGAGCTGAGCTTTCGGCGCTACTTTCGGCAGAACTTGCTGCACTGCTTTCAGTGGCACTTGAACTAGGAGTTGCAACCTTTTTGTATAGAACAGTTTCAACAATTCCATCATCATCAGCATCAATGTCATTCTTAACAGTTGCTTGTGATGGGTATACAAGTTCATATCCTTCAACCACTGGGATTTCTACGGAGTATGATTGAGAACTTGGAGTATATCCATCTGTCCAAGTTACTACACCTGTCTTGTCATTCTTCTTACCAGTTTGAATATATTCAAAATCTTGTGAGTATGGCGCATGCACTGCTTGTTTAGTATCTTCATCAATGTAATTGATTTTTACATTATTCTTAGTACTACGAGTAACATCAGACATTGAATCTGGAGTATAGGAGAAAGGAACTTCAAAATATCTAGTTTTACCAGAATTATCAGGAGCGGTAATATTTACACTTCTAGATGGCTTGCTAACTAATGTGTAATTTGGAATTTCGATTGCCTTGGCAACAATAGTTTGCTTAGCAGGTTCAAAATTATTCCATTGGATTTCGCCAGTCTTCAAGTTTTTAACACCATTTTGAGTAAATGGAACATTAATTAATTGGTCATATCCTTCAATCTTAGCTGTTCCAGAGTAAGTTCCCGTAGGTGTTTCAATTTTAACTTGTTTGGTTGAGTCCTTAGCCACAACAGTTACCACTACGTTTTCACTACGACTAACATTTTCTGCTGGATCCATGTAGACAGTCTTAACGAAGTCATCACCAAGGGGTTTTAGGGTCCCAGTGATATCACTTTTATCTTCTGCAACGTATCCATCAATAGTAGGAACTGTGAACTTATATGAAGCATCCCCACTTGTAACTTTCCATGGGTCCCAGATGATTGAGTTATCTCTGGTATCCTTCACACCAGTTGAAGTAAATTCAACGGAACTACTGTCAGTTTTTAATACTCTGTTATTGGTTGCATCTACATAGTTAACTGTTGCGGTTCTAGTAACCTTTTGGTCAGGTACTGAAACGTAAGGGTTAATCACAGTTAGTGTTGCTTGTGCACTGTGTGAGTCAGCAGATGTATAAGTTAGGCGTAGTTGCTTTGATGATTGTTGAGCAACATTGATAATTCCACCTTCGCTAACATTACCATCGTTTGTAATATTAACAGTAGCGTTGTCTACTTTTTCGTATCCAGCTGGTTGTCCATCAACAGTCTTGTAAACATTAACACCATCTTTTAAGTTGTTTGCTGAGTATACATAGTTTCCATCTGGTTGAGTGTAAACTGTTTGGTTTGGAGCAACTACCCATGAACTACCAATGTCACCAGTTACAGGAACGATTTGGTAGTTCAAGTCACCGATTGGTAAACTTAGTTCTTCGGAAGTACCTTCCTTATAGTAGCTACCGTAACCTCTAACGAAGTATTTTGATGATAAATCAGTGTATGGTCTGTATGCTACAAAATCAACAAAGTCTCTATTATATGCTGACTTAGAAAAGTCTGCGTAAACAGCACCATTCCCGTCGACACCAAATGATACTCCTGGTTTGTCAGATACATCTTCGAAAGTCTTACCATCCTTTGATGCGTATAGTTTTAGGTTCTTTAAATCAAAACTATTTCCATCGGTAAATGAAATTCTAGCACCGGAGTATCCAGGAATGTTACCCTTGTTGAATTCACCAGTTGCTACGAAGTATGGCTTGCCATCTGCATTAGTGTATACAGGTGCGTAGTGAGCCACGTTGTTATTATCAGTAGTAAAATAGTTACCCTTAGTGTTGCTCTTTGGATAATCAGCTACATCATCTGGATAATCTTTTGAAAGATATGGTTGAACGTATCCTGGAGTTTCAGCAGTATTATAGGTAACCTCTTCGTCTTCCTTCTTGGTATTTGGAAGGATGGATAATTGGCCTCCTTCAACAGAAACGCTTTGATCACTTTGACCTGGTAGTTGAAGTGTTGAGGTGATATTTACGTTAACTAAATCTGGGTTAGTTTCATGTTCTTCAGTATCACCATCCCAGTTGTACTTAGGACCATCTACCACAAATGAAAGGTTCATATTAACTGTTCCAGGATAGAAATCCTTCTTAGTAGTTAATGTGATGGTATTACCTGAGACACTGTCATCAAAGTTATTTTGACTTGAATACTTTGAATATACTGAGTATGAGAATACACCTTTCAAACTGGTTTGTTCTGGGGTATTCACATTAATCTTAATTTGAGTTCCCTTAGGAACAACTCGTCCTAAGTTGTCATTGTTGTTCAATGCAATACCATAGTTGATTGATGAGTTCTTCTTAATGTTGGTAGTTTGTGAACCCAAGTTACTAATAGTGGCACTTACGGCACTTTGTGGTGCTGTGTAGTCACCTGATTTATCTGAATTATTGTTTGTAGTTTGGCTTGCACTGCTTGATTGGCTTGAGTCATTGCTTTGTGAAGCTGATGAACTATTGTTTTTATCCGCAGCTGAACTGGTTGTGCTTGCTGATGATGGTGCAGCACTTGCTCCGTTAGATTCGTCCGCATGCGCAACAATTCCAGTTGGTAGTACGTTTGAAGTTTGAGATACCACAAATCCGGTACCTAATAAAGCAACTGAGGTCATTCCAATTACGACCCAGTCCTTTTTAACCTTGTGTAAGATCTTTTTTGCTTTTACTTCTTTGTTCATAATATTCACTCCTTTTTTTCTAAAATTCATAATGTATTTTAGGACAAAAGGATTGTGAAAACAGTATTTATAAGATTAAATTAGCTATGATAAATTTAAGTATTTATTGAAATGTTTAATTATTTTTTGATTATTTTAAACTATTTGTCACTAAAATATAAAAAATTGGCATCATTTATAGATTGGTATTTTTTTATTATGTATGATTTTCTTTAAAATAAGATATTATATAACAATTCCAATATGTTTATTAATGCACTTTATGCAATAAGTTTGTGAAAAATATGGTAGACTCTATGTTCAATCAGATGACGACGTTGACAATTTTTAAATTGAAAAATATTGGATAAGAATTCAATTGGGTAAAAAGTCTTACTTTCATCCTTTTTTACTTTCATCCTTTTATTGATGCATTGTGAGTAAATACCCAAGCACTCCAAAAGAGCATTCCACTTAATATCCTTCCTGTTTAACAACAATAAATTATGTTAAAATAACAATTAACACTTAATTACTTATTAGAATTGGGGCTGAAAACTATTTTAAATCTTGTACTCTATATTCTGGGTATTTTTATAGCAGTTAAATGTATAAAAAATATAAAGTATCTTAAGCAAATTAAAAACAAATATAATACCTATTCCGAAGAAGTAAAGAAAAAAAAGAAATTTAGTAATCGTTCTTTTATGATTTTAGGATTAATTTGCGGGCTAATGATAGCATCGATGTTTAACATGCTATTTGCATCTAACGAAACTCTTATAATAATTATATTAATAACAATGTCCGCTATTATCAGCGAATGTTTGTATATGATATTTATTAAAAAAAGCAATATTAATCCAAATATATATAAATATCATAAAAAAACGGCTTATTGGTTATTTTCCCTTGGTAACATAGGATTGTTGCTAGAAATCATTGATTGTATACATCATATTTTATAAATCGACATATTAAAAAAGTGCACCTTCAATTAAGTAAAATTGAGGTGCACTTTTTATAATACATAATTATAATACTAAGCTACAGCTGCAAAAGCAAAAAAAACAAATAATAAAATAAAAGCAAACCCATATGCACTATTTTCAGAATAATTATCTTGTGACATAGCATTCTTAATTCCATCTACAGCCCATGAAATAATTCCATCAAGAGTACTAGATACTCCACGCAATATAGTTACCGCAGACGTGCTTACACTCTCAAAAATGCTATCCAAAATTTCTTTGGCCAAATTCATCGGATCGATAAGAAAAGTTATATCTAGCCCCATATTAAAATCTTCTTGAGAATTTAAATTTACACTATTTGCTAAAGATAAAGTTAATCCTACTTTTTCTCCTTTAGTAGCAAGTAAAACTTTTATATAACCATTCTCTATTTTGCTAGCAAAATAGTTTAAAGCTGAACTAATTTTTTCATTCATACTTCCAATGATTATATCGTTAGCTTTATCAAAAATTTCTTCGGTACTATTAATTTTTCCGTCTTTAACGCCAAGTTTAAAGATATTGATTCCTTTTGTATTTCCCACGGATGCGCCATAAGCTAACTTTAAAATCATTTCTACGTTTTCGTTTAATTGTAAGTCTTTTGACACGTCACTTGATAAACTAACGTTTCCATACTTGAACGGTGCAAAAATATTACAAATATTCGCTGCCCAATCAGTAGCATACTCTTCTTCAGTAATTCCAAATTTAGATACAGCTTCGTCTTTACCTGAAGATGCTACTTGATCAATGTCTAAGTTACCAATTGAATATTCAACAAATTGATCAAAAGACCATTCTTTAGGCATAGGAAAAGCTAAATTTCCGCTATAACCACTAGACATATCTGAAACAAATGCATATTTTGCATAGTCATGATTAATAACATGCAAGGCAACATTTCTAGTTCCATAAACACAGGTATTATAGAATGACATTTGATTATTAATACCTTTAAAGTATCTAACAACTGTACTATTAATGTCACCGTCTTGAATATCTACATCAACTGCAAAATAAATATTAGTCCCTCTAGGAAAACCTAATTCCAAAGCAGCACTTTTAGCTTTTTTAGCATCCATTACGCCTTGTTCGTAGGTAAAATAGTCCTCATCCCATCCACCATCTTGATAAGTAGAAAAAAAGGGATTAATCCAAATATATATAAAGATTATCAAAAAATGATTTATTGGTCATTTGCTATGGTCGATATAGGATTATTAGCATCAATTATTGCATGTATATATTATACATTTAAATAAAAATAACATGCAAAAAAGCCTAAGCTTTCGCTTGGGCTTTTTTATTTATTTTTTAAGCGATTCCCTGATGACATCCAAGACTTCCTTTTGGAAATCATTGAAGTAATGGGACTTTAAGTAAACCAGATTGGTAACAAACATTGGCATGTCTTCATCTAAGAAGTCCAATTTAACTACCCCATCTGGCACTTGCACCAATGAGTTAAAGAATCCGACACCAACGTTGTTAGAAATCAAACTCATAATGTTGTTTGTTTCATTTGATCTGAAAATCACGTTTGGATGGAATGAATTTCGTTTAGCCAATTGGTTAAAGGATTCGTTTTGGGTAAAACCTTGTTTAAATAGTACAAAGTCTTCCTTGGCTAGGTCAGCAAAGTGAATTTTTCCTTCATTAGCTAGTGGATGATCCTTGGAAACATACGCGCAGAATGGAATTCTTTCGATTTCTTCTGTTTCGATGTCTGGATCTTCCAATGGGTTGTTAGAACCAAGTAATGCTAAATCTAATTCCCCGTTCTTCAAGGCAGATTTGGTTGTTTCTGAACCGTATTCATAGGTAATAATACTGTTTAATAATTTTCTTTCCTTCAAATGTTGAGCTATTGTAGGAAAGTATCTAGTTTCAATAATTGGTGGTAGTCCGATTGAAACTTTTTTGGCTTTTAAGTTGGCGATATTTCGCTTAGCAACGTCAAAATGACGAATGATTGCCTGAGCGTGGTTCAACAATTGTTTTCCACTATCGGTTATA
Source organism: Apilactobacillus zhangqiuensis (assembly GCF_019656215.1). Classification (GTDB taxonomy): domain Bacteria; phylum Bacillota; class Bacilli; order Lactobacillales; family Lactobacillaceae; genus Apilactobacillus; species Apilactobacillus zhangqiuensis. The sequence continues at coordinate 149,237 of NZ_BPLK01000001.1, read as the reverse complement.
ATGAGGTCACCATGGGTACGATGTCTGATAATCAACTTAGCATCCATCTCTTTTTCCAATCGTTGAAGAGCAAAAGTAATGGTAGGTTGACTCACTTTAAATTCTTCAGCGACTTTCGAAAAAACTTTTAATTCTGTTAAGCTTATAAAATATTCTAGGTCTCTTGTGTTCATAAAAAACGCCTCCCAGCGTTGATATAAAAGGGTTTTATTTTTAGATATAAATTATATTTATTATAACACTAAGTTTTGACTATAAAAATACCCATGTATTATTATCTATGTATAAATTATGAAAAGAGGTAAGTACTATGTCTTTTGGATATGATATTTTAAACAATCCTTTCAAGAATAAGGGTACTGCATTTACTAAAGAAGAAAGAAAAGAACTTGGTTTAGAAGGAATGCTTCCACCATACGTTCAAACTTTACAAGAACAAGTGGATCAAGCTTACGCTCAATTCCAAAGCAAACCATCAGATTTAGAAAAACGTGTTTTCTTAATGACTCTATTTAACGAAAACCGTGTTCTATTCTACAAGTTATTCTCACAACACGTTGTTGAATTTATGCCAATCGTATACGATCCAACAATCGCTGAAACTATTGAAAACTACAGTGAACTATTCGTTCAACCACAAAACGCTACATTCTTATCAATCGATGATGATCTAGATTCAATCAAGACTTCATTAAAGAATGCCGCTGAAGGAAGAGACATCCGTCTAATCGTAGTTACTGATGCTGAAGGTATCTTAGGTATTGGTGACTGGGCTACTAACGGTGTTGATATCGCTGTTGGTAAACTAATGGTTTACACTGCTGCTGCTGGTATCGATCCTAGCCAAGTTCTACCTGTTGTGCTAGATGCTGGTACTAACAACGAAGAATTACTTAAGGACCCAATGTACTTAGGTAACAGACACGAACGTGTTTACGGTGAAAAATACCACAAGTTCGTTGATACTTTCGTAGAAGACGCTGAAGAAATGTTCCCAGAAATGTACCTACATTTCGAAGACTTCGGTCGTAGCAACGCTGCTGAAATTCTAGACAGATACAAAGACAAGTACACTGTATTCAACGATGATATCCAAGGTACTGGTATCATCGTTCTAGCAGGTATCTTAGGTGCCTTAAACATTTCTGGTGAAGAAATGAAGGACCAAATCTACGTATCATTTGGTGCAGGTTCAGCCGGTACTGGTATCGTTTCTCGTGTATACGATGAATTCGTACAACAAGGTATGGACCCAGAAGAAGCTAAGAAGCACTTCTACCTAGTTGATAAGCAAGGTCTATTGTTCGATGACGACGATACTTTGACTCCTCAACAAAAACCATTTGCTAGAAGCCGTAGCGAATTTGATAACGCAGATTCACTAACTACTCTAGAAGCAGTTGTTAAAGAAGTTCACCCAACTATCCTAGTTGGTACTTCAACTCAACCAAACACTTTCACTGAAGAAATCATTAAGGATATGGCTGCTCACACTGAACGTCCAATCATCTTCCCTATCTCAAACCCAACTAAGTTGGCTGAAGCTAAGGCTGAAGATCTACTAAAATGGACTGACGGTAAAGCTCTTATCGGTACTGGTATCCCAGTTAACGATATTGAATACAACGGTACTACTTACCAAATCGGTCAAGCTAACAACGCCCTTGTATACCCAGGTCTAGGTCTAGGTGCAATTGCTGCTACAGCAACTGTTCTAGATGACGAAATGATTTCCGCAGCTGCCCACTCACTTGGTGGTATTGTCGACACTGACAAACCAGGTGCTGCTGTCTTACCTCCAGTTTCTAAGTTGGATCAATTCTCAACTACTGTAGCTAAGGCCGTTGCCGATAGCGCGGTAAAACGTGGTCTTACACGTGAAGACATCAAGGATGTTGACCAAGCTATCGAAGATACTAAGTGGGAACCTAAGTATTAATCTCTCTTTTAGATGATGTGTGTATAAAAAAAGACGCCGAAGGGCGTCTTTTTTTGTGCGCTAAATTTTATTAATGATTTTTTCGGTATTTTCCGCATTATTTAATGAATACAAATGAATGTGATTAACACCAGCTTGTCTGATTTTATTAATCATTCCAGCAGTGTATTGCACACCATCATCGCCGAACTCATCGTCGTGCTGATTCAGCAAAACACTTAGTTTATCTGGAGCGGTCGAATGCGTTAAGTTCAGCATCTTTTGTGCCTGTGATTTTGAGATTACCGGCATAATACCAAACCAGATTGGTGTCTCGATTTCAATTTGGTTTAAATAATCAACGTAATCATTCGTGTCAAAGCTAAACTGCGAAATCAGATTCGTGCATCCCTTTTCAATCTTTTGTCTCAACCATTTCATTTCTTCGTCACTACTATTTAAGTAGCAAGTGCCTACAATATTCACATGTGGATATTGTTGTTTGATAAATTCAACTAGTCGATCAGCATGTGTAAATGTCACCGCCGTATCATTTTGCGATAACTTATCCCCACGTATCGCCAGTACACTGTGGATATCGTGTTGTTGCATTAAATCAATCATTTCTTGGACTCGTTTTTCATCCTTATCAATTCCGGTCAGATGAATGACGACATCAACAGATGAGTTGGCATGGATGTAGTCGGCAATTTGAATACTTTGAAGCAAGTTATCCATGTCATGGTTTCTATCGGTAATCGAGATAAATTCCGGATTTAGTTTTAATAAACCATCCAGATTAGCTTGATCAATGTTGGGTGTAATCTCAAAAGAATATTGTAGTGGCATGCGAATCTCCTTTTTGATTAATTATTGATTTCATTATATATCATCAATATAAAAAAAGAGACCATTCCTACCAAACGGTCTCTTTTTATTATTCAGATTACTTGTTTTCACTAATTACGACAGTACCATCTTCCATTTCGGCCTTTAAGTGCTTAATGTCTTCATGGTCTAGGTAGAAGTCAGTAATCTTGTCTCTGATTTCTTGTTCAACTACACGACGTAGTGGACGAGCTCCCATGGCTTCGTCGTATCCTTGTTCGATTAAGTGGTCCTTAACGTCATCTGATACGACAACATCCATGCCTTTCTTAGCTAATGTAGCATTTACATCTGCTAACATTAAGTCGACAATTTCTTTCAAGTCATCCTTTGTTAGGTGAGAGAATTCAACGATTGCGTTGAATCTGTTTAAGAATTCTGGACGGAAGTATGGAGCTAGACGATCCATTAACTTCTTATCCTTATCGTCATCACCAGTAAGTGCTTCGTTACCGAATCCGGCGTTTGAAGTAGCAATTACAACGGTGTTCTTGAAGTTAACCACATTTCCTTGACCGTCTGTTAAACGACCATCGTCTAATACTTGTAATAGAAGTGTTAGAACTTGAGGGTTAGCCTTTTCGATTTCATCTAGTAATACGATTGAGTATGGGTTTCTACGAACCTTTTCAGTCAAGGTATTGTTGTTATCGTTGTATCCAACGTATCCAGCTGAAGCACCAATCAACTTGGAAACAGCAGTTGGGTCGGAATATTCTGACATATCTAGACGGATAATGTTGTTCTTGTTACCAAACATGTCCTTAGCTAATTGCTTAGCAAGTTCTGTCTTACCTACACCAGTAGGACCTACGAATAAGAATGAACCAATTGGACGGTTACCTTCGTCAAAACCAGCACGGTTTCTACGGATAGCACGAGCGACTGCAGCAACAGCTTCGTCTTGGCCAATTACCTTGCCCTTTAGACGGTCACCCATAGTCTTTAATCTTTCGATGTCAGTGCTACTCATCTTAGCAACAGGAACACCAGTCAATCTTTCAACTGACTTAGCAACATCGTTGACAGTAGCAGTGACTTTCTTTTCGTCACTCTTGTTGTCAATTTGCTTTTGTAGTTCTTCAATCTTGTTCTTGTGATTTAATGCTGATTCATAATCTTCCTTTGCTGCAGCATCTTCTTGAGCTTTTTTCTCTTCTTCAATTTCGTCTTCAATTTGTTTTTGATCGAAGACTGGATGTTGAGCAGCCAAGTGTGCAGCTGTCATATCAACTAAGTCAATAGCCTTATCAGGTAGACTTCTTTGTGGAATGTATTGAACTGAGTAATCTACAGCAGCCTTCAATACTTCGTCAGGTAAAATCACATTGTGGTGTTCTTCATATAATGGACGAATACCCTTCAAGATTGCTAAAGTAGTTTCTTCGCTTGGTGCCTTAATTTGTACTTCGTTGAAACGACGTGACAAAGCAGCGTCCTTTAAAATTGTGTTTCTGTATTCATCTTGGGTAGTAGCACCGATAACGGTAATTTCGCCACGAGATAATGCAGGCTTGATAATGTCTGCTAATCCCTTGGATCCACTTTCGTCGCCGGCATTACCAGCACCTAAGATTTGGTGGATTTCATCGAAGAATAGGATAACATTACCCTTTTCTTGAACTTCCTTAATTAAGTTTTGAATATTTTCTTCAAAGCTACCACGGTATTGAGTTCCGGCTTCTAGACCAGAGATATCAATACTAATAACTTCCTTATTCTTAATTGATGCAGGTACGTCACCCTTAACAATTGCTTGAGCTAAACCTTCAACAACGGCAGTCTTACCGACACCGGCGTCACCAACTAATACAGGGTTATTCTTGATTCTTCTAGATAATACTTCAGCAGTTTCTTGGATTTCCTTGTCTCTTCCAATTACTGGGTCTAACTTATTATCTCTAGCTTCTTGTGTTAAGTTTCTACCTAACTTTTCAAGAATGCCTCCCTTATTAGATGCAGCTTTTTGTTGGGTATTAGGTTGACCACCTTGTAGTTGGCCACTTCTTCTTAGTTGTTCTAATTGCTCTGGGGTAACTTCTTGACCATTAATCATGTATCGACGTTGGGCATTTGAGTTACCTGTATCGCCTAAAAATTGGTTAAAAATTTTATCAAAATCATCGTTAAATGGATCAAATGGACTTCTTGCCATAGTACATCCCTCACATTTCATATAATATTTTATTTTAAAATACATTAGCCAAACATGGCATGTATTAGATAAGGCTTTTCGTTGTTCGCTTATTTCCTTATCCAAAGAATATAATACCACCTAATTTACATAATTCAATACTATTTTTTGACCTTTTTTGACCTTTTCCTAACATGAGAGCTGGAACCCCTTGATATATATGGGTTTGATCAAAGGTAAAATTTTTATAAAATTTTGTCTTTTAACTTATACATCCATCAATATGTTATGTTTTATGACATCAAAACTTAACTTTTTTAAAAAAATCACTTTTTCAGATATACAATGCACGCCGGTTCTGATATGATAAGAACATACAATGTTATGAAATATAACGTGGAAAAGAAATATTACTTTGAAAAGGGGTTTTACTAATGAAGCGACATTCATCAGTAATTCGATGGTTAATGGCATTAACTGTTGGATTCGTCGTTGCATTCGGTTTATTCTCAGCGCCTACTAAATCACACGCTGCAGAAAAGACTTACCAAATTGGTATGGATGTTACATTCCCACCATTTGAATTTGCAAACGACAACAATAAATATGTTGGTATCGATATTGATTTATTCAACGCAATTGCAAAAGACCAACATTTCAAAATTAATTGGAAAGCTTCCAGTTTTAGTGGATTAATCCAATCCGTTCAAGCAGGACAACTAAATGGTATGGTTGCGGGTATGTCCGTAACCCCTGAACGTAAAGGTTCATTTGATTTCTCAGATCCTTACTACAACTCAGGTGTTGTTATGGCAGTATCCCAAAATACCGACAACATTAAAGGTCTAAATGATCTACGTGGTAAGACAGTCGCAGTTAAGACTGGTACTACCGGTGCTCAATACGCACAATCAATTCAAAAGAAATATGGATTTAAGATTAGTACTTTTGATGATTCAAGTAACGTCTACGAAGATGTGTTAACTGGTAACTCAGTAGCATGTTTCGATGACGAACCCGTATTAAAGTACGGTATCAACCAAGGTACTAAACTAAAAATCGTTACTAAACCAGCCGCTGGTACTCCAGTTGCATTTGGTGTTAAAAAAGGTACTAACCAAGAACTATTAAAGAAGTTCAACACTGGTCTAGCTCACTTAAAGAAGAACGGTGAATACAAAAAGATTATTGATAGATACTTAAATGCTAAGAAAAATGCTGCTGATACTCACTCATTCTTTGGTATCTTAAAGCAAAACAAGACTTTCCTATGGCAAGGTTTCCTACAAACCCTATGGTTAACAATTGTTTCAATCTTCTTCGCTACAATCTTTGGTGTAATCTTTGGACTATTTGGTGTACTACCAATCAAGTTCTTCCGTTGGTTGTCATCAACTATTATCTACTTATTTAGAGGTATGCCTCTATTGGTTCTAGCATTATTCATCTACACTGGTATTCCTACATTAACTGGTACTAGAATTCCTGCTTTCGTAGCTGGGGTTATCACGTTGATGTTAGATGAAGGTGCATACATTGCTGCCTTTGTTAAGGGTGGTATTGAATCAGTTGATAAAGGTCAAATGGAAGCCGCTCGATCACTTGGTTTACCATTCGGTAAGTCAATGAGAAAGGTTATCCTACCTCAAGGTGTTAAGTTAATGGTTCCATCATTCATTAACCAATTCATCATTACCTTGAAGGATACTTCAATCCTATCAATTATCGGCATTCTAGAACTTACTCAAACTGGTAAGATTATCATCGCTAGAAACCTTGAAGGGTTCAAAGTTTGGGCAATGGTTGCAATTATCTACCTAATTGTGATTACCCTATTAACTTGGCTATCAAACTGGGTAAAAAGGAGAGCTAAGATATGAGCAAAATTAAAGTAACTGATTTACACAAGCAATACGCAGACAACCATGTCTTACGTGGTGTAGATCTAGAAGTTAAAGATAACGAAGTAGTTGTTATTATCGGCCCTTCTGGTTCTGGTAAGTCAACTCTATTAAGAACTTTAAACAAGTTAGAAGAACCAACTTCAGGTTCAGTTGTTGTTCATGGTACTGACATCGCCAAAAAAGGCGTTGATATCGATAAAGTCCGTGAACAAATCGGTATGGTGTTCCAACACTTTAACCTATTCAACAACCTATCAGTTGGTAAAAACATCATGTTAGCCCCTGTTGAATTAGGTAAGCTATCAAAAGATGATGCTGTAAAACAAGCTAAGAAGTTACTACAAGTTGTTGGTTTGGAAAACAAATTCGACGCTTCAGTAAATTCACTATCTGGTGGTCAAAAACAACGTGTTGCTATTGCCCGTGCTTTAGCAATGAACCCAGACATCATGCTATTCGATGAACCTACTTCTGCTCTTGACCCTGAAATGGTCGGTGACGTTTTAAACGTTATGAAGAAGCTAGCTAAAGAAAAAGGTATGACAATGGTTGTTGTTACCCACGAAATGGGCTTCGCCAAAGAAGTTGCTGACCGTGTGGTATTCGTTGATGACGGTATCATCCAAGAAGAAGGTACTCCAGATGAAATCTTCAACCACCCTAAGAACGATCGTCTAAAATCATTCCTATCAAAGATTTTGGAAGTCTAGTATTAAAGAACCTCGCTTATGCGGGGTTCTTTTTTTGTGCTTTTTTGCTTGCATTTTCATTTTGTCCCTTTTATAATTGTTAGCATACTAACAAAATCTAGGAAGTGATATTCATGACAGAAAATATTGGGAGACAATTAAAGATTGCATCAACCCAGCTTACCAAGCAATTTGATAAGTTTGCGATTCAATACGATTTAACAAGTATGCAGATGTCCGTAATCGACTTCTTGACCCTGTTTAAAGATCAAGAAATATTTCAAAAAGACATCGAACACGAGTTTAATATCCGTCGTTCCACTGCTTCAACGCTATTAAAACGTATGGAGGAAAAGGATTTATTACGCCGTGTTGAATCGAACAAGGATGCTCGTCAAAAGCAGGTTATCTTAACCGATTTAGCCGTTCAATACGAAGACGACATTCAAAAGTTCATGGTTGAATCGCAACAACAAATCCATAGTTTCTTGTCGGATGAAGAATACGCTGCCCTAGAGAGTAGCTTAGATAAAATCATTAAACACATGGGGGATTAATAATGGATAGCAAAATTTCATTAAAGACATTACTATCAGTCATCGCAGCTGGAATCATGTCCTTTAGTGGTGTTGTCATTGAAACTTCAATGAACATCACATTTCCGACTTTGATGCACGACTTTAACGTTGGAACCAGTACTGTTCAATGGATGACTACAATTTATTTACTAATCGTTTCAATCGTTGTACCACTTTCTGCAATATTGAACCGTAATTTTAAAACTAAGCAATTATTTGTCGTTGCCAATTTACTATTTATTCTAGGGGTTGTATGCGACTTATTAGCCCCATCATTCACTGTATTGCTACTAGGTCGTGTTATCCAAGGCTTTGGAACTGGGATTGCACTACCATTGATGTTTAACATCATCTTAGATCAAGTACCTGCTGAAAAGCTTGGTGTCATGATGGGTGTAGGTAATTTAATCACAGCCGTTGCACCAGCTGTTGGACCTACTTTTGGTGGATTTATCGTATCTACAATTGGTTGGCGCTACATTTTCGCCATTCTATTGCCAATTCTCGTGATTTCATTATTATTAGGTGTATTAAATATCGAACAAAAGCGTGAAATTAAAAAGACTCGTTTAGATTTCGTTGGACTAATTTTAATTGTAATTACTTTTATTGGTCTAGTCTTTGGATTCTCAAATATGAGTTCTGGAAACATTTTAAATGCACTTGTACTGTTACCAATTATTGTGGGTATAATTGCTTTAATTACCCTATACAAGCACTGCGTTAATAGTAAAAATGCTATCTTGGACTTATCTGTACTACAAAATCACAAGTTCTCTGGACATGTAGTTAGTTTTTTCATTATTCAATTTATTACATTAGGTTTATCATTCATTTTGCCTAATTACGTTCAATTGGTAAATCACTCTTCAGCTTTTATCGCTGGTTTGTTAGTACTACCAGGGGCTATCGTTGGTGCTTTATTTGCCCCTGTATCAGGTAGTTTATATGATAAATTTGGTGCTTATAAGCCAATCGCTTTCGGTATGTCATTTGGAATGATTGGAATGATTCTATTTACCATCTTTGGAACACATTTAAATAATGCTATGATTTTAGTATTTTATATCATATTCATGCTATGTATCGGTCTATCATTCGGAAATATTATGACAAGTGGATTAAGTAACCTAAATAACAATCAACGAACAGACGGTAATGCCGTATTTAACACAACTCAACAAATTGCTGGAGCAATCGGAACATCGGTAACTTCAGCTATCATCACTATCAGTCAATTGAGTAGCGGTAATGAAGAAACCGGAACAGCGGTTGGATCACTTCACGCGTTGATTTTATTACTAGTATTAATCGTGATTGCTAGTCTAATTTTAAACGCCGTTGTAAAACGCAAATAACAAATTAAAAAGCCTAACGTTGAACACGTTAGGCTTTTTGTTTTACTTCATTTTTTTGACGCTAATAAAAATTTTAGTTGCAGGATAAAAACTAACATTGAATTCATCCTTGATAGCTTTAACAATCTCGCTATCATCATTATGTTCTTCAATCATGGCACGTACTTTCACAACGTTGTCATAATTGTTCAAGGTGTCTCTAATGACACGGTTGTTTCTAATGTTTCTAACCACATCATAAATTTCAACGATAAGTAAAATAAGAATCGAAATTATGGTCCACATATATAAGTTATCACTCCTATTATTTATAATTATACGTGATATGTATACATTATCAAAATCATATTAACTAAAGCTTAACAATTCAACGGTTTAGAAGCTTTGCCTCACGTGATATAATTTAAATATTATAAATAAAGGAGAAATTCATATGATTGATACGATTAAAAAACGTACCATTGGATTTCTAGCTGCAGCTATTATTGCAATTATTAGTCAATTTCTTACAGCTATTATTCCAAACATCGGTGGAGCTACCATCGCAATCCTAATCGGAATCGTGTTGGGTAACACCTTCTTAAAACAACCAGTTCTAAGCGCAGGTACCAAGTTTGCTGAAAAACGATTACTGGAATACTCAGTAATGCTACTTGGTCTTACCATCACTTTCCAAACCATTATTCAATTACACTGGTCAGGATTACTATTCATCATCATCCAAATGGCCATCACCATTATCGCTGCCATCATGATTGGTAAGTGGCTTCACTTTGGTGAAGGAATTTATCTTTGCATGGCCGGTGGTAATGCGGTTTGTGGATCATCAGCAATTGCTTCCATCAAACCAGTCATCAACGCTTCCGACGAAGATGCCGGTATGAGTATCACATTGGTGAACCTAATGGGAACAGTAATGATGCTAGCTCTTCCAGTCATCGGAACCATGGTATTTGGCCATGTTGACATGCTACGTGGTGCATTGATTGGTGGTACCGTTCAATCAGTTGGTCAAGTTATCGCCAGTGCCACAATGGTTAACCAAACTACCGTCCAATTCGCGACTCTATTCAAGATTATGCGAATCATCATGTTAGTAGTTGTGGTTACCGTATTTGCGCGCATCCATGCTAAGAATGAAGCATTAGCCAATGCCGAAAAAGAAGTTGAAGAAGAAGTTAAAAAAGGTAAGATTGATTTCCTACCATGGTACGTCCTATGGTTCTTAATCTTCTGTATCTTAAATAGTTTCTTCCACCTTCCAACCTTTGTTGGTAACACCGCTCACCTATTGAGCTCATGGTGTGAAATCATCGCATTAGCAGCTATCGGTTTACGTCTAAACTTAAAGGCGTTCCTAAAGGCCGGAAAGCGTTTTGCAATCTACAGTGTTTCAGTTGGTCTAATTCAAACCATCGTGGCACTAATCTTAATCAAGCTATTAATTCATGCATAATAAAAAGACTAGGCAATGCCTAGTCTTTTTTTATTACATATACTTTTTAATAAGTTCTTCAAAGTTACTATTCTTACGTGGGTAAGCAATTTTCTTAAGGTTGAGTAAATCAAAGTCTGTAACGTTATGTGAAATGGAGTTAAAGCCCCATGAACCAGTTCCTAGCGTTAGTGAAGGTTCCAATCCGTTAACGATGCTACCAACCCCACCTAGACAGCAAGGAGTATTGATTAGGATACGGCAAGCCTTCATCTTGATGCCGAATTGAGTAATCACGTCAGAATCATTTGATCTAATTCCGGCAGTGTGACCTAGTCCACCATAGTTTAGGATTGATTCTAGAGTATCGTATGCATGGTCTGAATCAGCTACCTTGTAAACCGATACAACTGGTGAAAGTTTTTCTCCAGAGAGTAAGTGGTCAATGCCAACTTCAGTTAGTTCAGCGGCCAATACCTTAGTACCTTCTGGAACTTCAATTCCGGCCATGTCAGCGATTTGCTTAGCTGAACGACCAGCGATTGGTCCGTTAACACCACCAGTTTCAGGGTTAAACATAGTTTGTGCTAGCTTGTCTTGATCTGATTCAGCGATGAAGTATACACCAGCGTCACTTAGGCGTTTCTTCATGTCATCATAGATGGCTGAATCGATTACCAGACTGTTTTCAGTAGCACAAATCATACCATTATCAAATGTCTTTGATAATACGATATCTTTAACTGCTGCATCTAAATCTGCGGACTTTTCAACATATAATGGTGCATTACCAGGACCCACACCTAATGCGGGTTTACCACTTGAGTAAGCGGCTTTGACCATGGCTGGTCCACCAGTCGCTAAAATCGTTGCAACACCAGGGTGGTGAATCAAAGCATTAGTTGCGTCAATGCTTGGTTCACTAATCCATTGAATCGAATTCATTGGTGCCCCTGCTTTAACGGCTGCATCTAATACAATTTCAGCTGCTTTCATTGAGGACTTCAAAGCTTGAGGATGGAAACTAAATACGATTGGGTTTCTAGTCTTCATCGCAATGATTGCCTTAAATAAAGTAGTTGAAGTTGGGTTGGTAACTGGAGTAACACCAGCTAACACCCCTAATGGTTCTGCAATTGTAACTGTTTTGGCTTCATCATCTTCGTCGATAATTCCAACAGTCTTATGGTTCTTAATAAAGTTACCGATTTGACCACTAGCAAAAATATTCTTCATCGTCTTGTCATGAGTGTTACCACGACCGGTTTCATCATGAGCCAATTTTGCCAACTCTGCACTGTGATCTAGACCAGCTTGGACCATTGCATCTACAATTGAGTCTACCTTTGATTGATCTAACTTTTCTAATTCAGATAATGCAGTGTGAGCATTACCTACTAAATTGTTAATCATTTCATCAACTTGAACCATCAAAAACGCCCTCCTTTAATTTAGATACTAATAACGTTTCCAATTTGATTTTATCAGTGTAATTAAAGGGTTTCAACCCATTGACATTCATAAAATAATTAATTTTCACTATGTTTTTTTAAAGAAAATATCCATTTTTGATTAAAAATTAGGTCAACATTGTTCACCTAATCACAATGTTTAATGCTTATATATTCCTTTTTATTGTCTAACTTACTTAAAAATAAATATACTATTTGTATAATACATTTATCTGGAAAATTAAATTTCTATTATTAAATTAATAGTAAAATATTAAAATAACCCTGAACGCTTATGTTCAGGGTTATTTTTTTACTTAATTTTGACTGGTTTATTAATTGATAGTAGGTAGATAAATTTATCGGTAACCGGTTTATGCAAGATATTTTCCAACGCCTTGGCATATAGGTTAATTTGACCCTTGTACTTCTTAACAGCCTTATTGATACTTCTATCACTATCGTTTGGCACGTAGTCGGTCTTGTAATCAAACAAGATGACCTCGTCGTCTAATTCGATATAACCATCAATAATCCCGTGAATTAGGATTTTTTCTGGTGAATCGGCATTAAAACCAGGGAATACCAGGTTAGCATCCATTAGCATCGAGAATGGTGCTTCACGATGAATTCGTTCTGGATGAGCTAACATTTGTAGTCCCAATTCACTGTCAAACACATTGATAACCTCTTGGGTTTGAATTAAGCCGGCGATTTCTGGGGTAACGACCTTATCGGCAACTAAACGTTGGAGCATCCCTACCACATCACCTACTTCTGGCTTGTGGTCCAATGGCACCTCTTGTAGCAACAAGTGGGTAGCTGTTCCGACTTCAGCAGCACTTGGTTTGACAACTGATTGCATGAACTTAGGAACCGTGAAGTTAGAGCTGACGTACATATTCTTTTGCTTATTATTTTCTTGCCAATGTTCATCATAATTTCCCAATTGAATGCTATCAGGATCTTCAAATAGTCGTTTAATTTCGGAAACTGATTGATAAGCAGTCGTATGAGTTGCAACTTGATTTTGATAAGTGAAGTCCAAGACCTGATTAACATCATCAACATTGATGTCCTTTGGCACCATCTTCTTGGCACTTTCAACGATGTGATTTAACCACTTGGCACTGACAGCACTGTCGCCTGATGGACTGTGTTGAGCTAGGTCGTTGGCATTCACAAATTCGACATCAAAGTTAGTCTGATCATCGTCTAAACCTTTATAGGTAACGTCGTCGCCGAACTTGTTTCTAAAGTTAGGATGACGGACCAATGCGGGTCCAATCCAGTCTAAGTAACTCTTGGCACCACTTCTTAAGGCGGCATCGACTAATAAGGTGTCACCACTGGCGGCCTTGTTCCAGGCATCGATGACCTTGGTTCTATTATTTTCATTCTTGCTGGCACCAACGATGAATAGTTGTTGTTCCGCACGGGTTAGCGCAACGTATAGTTTACGCATTTCTTCGGCCAACAATCCTTGGTTTTCGATTGCACCAACCACTTGGCGTTGCAATGAATCTTGTTTGATTCGAGTTTCTGGGTCGGTGTAGGTAATTCCTAGTCCTAAGTGGTCATTTAGGATGTAGGCCTTATTGCTGTCTTGTCTGTTGAAACCATGTGAGGCATCCATTAGGAAAACAACAGGGAATTCTAGTCCCTTACTTCCATGAATAGTCATTACTGATACTGCATCTTGGTTATCATCAGCATTGGCTTCATCCAAGTCTTCGTTTCTTTCTTGCATGCGACGCACGAAACGAACGAATTGGAATAATCCTTTAAAACTAGTTTGTTCGTAGTCATATGCACGTTCGTATAGGGCATGTAGGTTAGCTTGGCGTTGTCTTCCGGCAGGCATCCCTCCGACGTAATCCAAGAATCCGGTGGTTTCGTAGATGTCCCAGATTAAATCAACAATCGCATGCTGTTGGGCAACGTCTCTGAAGTGTTTTAATTGTTCGACAAATGTCTTTACACGTGAGAATACTTGGTCACCAAATTCGGAATGATCCATGTTTTCATAATTATCGTAAAAGTTAATTACGGCATTGAAGTAATCACCAGTCTTTTGGTTAATTCTCAAGTATGCCAATTGGTTTTCGTTTAGACCTACCATTGGTGAACGCAATACCGCAACCAATGGAATGTCTTGGTATGGATTATCAATGATTGATAACATCGACATCATAATTTGAATTTCAGTGGTCTTAAAGTAACTTTGCGCTCCATTGATTAGGACTGGAATGTTGTATGAACCAAAGATATCGGAAATGATTAAGTTGTTATTTCTAGTCGAGGAAATAATTGAGATATCAGAGTATTGAATTGGACGCATCACTTGTTTGTCACGGTCAAACACTGGTAACTTCTTTTCGACCATTTCGTTAATCTTTTGGGCAACCATTTCGACTTGGCCATGTGCACTGTCTTGGACTTGGAATTGGTCGTCGATTGGTTCTTCTTCATCGTCCTTACTTTCGTAAATCATCACATCAACATTAGATTGTAATTCGTCTGGATAGTATTTCGCACCGGCCTTTAGTTTGGCATCCCCGGTGTAATCAATTTCACCAACTCGTTTGTCCATTGTTTGAGTGAAAACTAAGTTGATGAAGTCATCGATGTTTTCTGCGGAACGGAAGTTATCTGGTAGGACGATGGTGTGACAATCATCACTGTCCATGCGTTCGATAAACATAGATGGATCGGCAAGACGGAAACGGTAGATGGATTGCTTAACATCTCCCACCATGAACATGTTGCTATGTTCTGGGTTCGCCAAAGTCGATAAAATCGCATCTTGTAGACGGTTATTATCTTGGTATTCATCGACCATGATTTCATTATATTGATTTTGGAGATTAACTCTGACAGCCTTAGATTCGCCGTCTGAGCCAGATAGAATATCATAGGCATAATGTTCCACATCAATGAATTCTAGACAGTGACGCTTCAATTTAGCCTTTTGATAGCTATCGGTGAATGCTAGGACAACTTGAATTAACTTTTCGATTAATTGCTTGGAATCCTTCATTACTGAAAGGTTTTCTTCTTCGTTTAACGCGAAGTACTTATCGGGGAGTTTTTGAACCGCCTTCTTGGCGTTATCACGAATGTCTTTGATGCGGTCGTGAAGTCCCTTAGCAATGTCGTCATAGTCCTTGGTAACACGCGGGAAGGCCTTGAACTTAACGTCTTCAAAGGCTTGCTTGATGTCATTCCAATCAGAATCAGGCAACATATCGTATAAACCGTTGATATTATCAATATCGACTTGAACGGCTGCTGCTTCTTTTTCCATCAAGTTTTCATCTGCAATTCGTTTAGCTGATTCAAAAGATAGACGTTGTTGTGTTAAATCATTTTGAATGAATGGTAGTAGATTGTTTTGGTAAAAGTCGGAATGAACCAAATCATCCCCATCGATTTCATAAATCTTGGTGGTATTCTTCAACCATTCAATTGGGTCACGGTTTACGTTGGCGTAATCGTAAATTCTAAATACTAAATCGGTTAGACCATCATCGGAACGGTCATTGGAGAAGTTTTCGGTCAACTGCGCAAATAAACCATCACCATCGTTGGCGTATAGGTCTTCACGAACTGAATCCCAGACCTGTTCCTTTAGCATTTGACTTTCGGTTTGGTCCGCCAACAGTCTAAAGTTAGGGTCCAAATCAATAATGTAGTAGTAACTTTGGACGATTTTTTGACAGAATGAGTCCATTGTTGAAATATCGGCGACTGGCAAACGACGTAATTGACGAACTAAAAACGCCTTAACATCAGAGTCAGTGGCTTTTTTCAATTCTTGTTGTAACGCCTTTTGAATACGGTCACGCATTTCCTTAGCAGCGGCCTTAGTAAAGGTAACGATTAACATTTCATCAATGTTAACGCGGTCGTTTAATAACTTGTTGATAACACGATCAACTAAGACACGGGTCTTACCAGAACCAGCTGAGGCTGAAACGAGGACGTTTTCATCAAAATGTCCGGTAACGGCTTCTTTTTGTGGCTTTGTGTATTCCATTATTGATTGTCCCCCCTTAGCATTTTCAAGACGTCTTCTAACGAGTAGTTAGGCACGTCTCTATAGTTGTTTTCATTCAATAGCGGATCGAACTGCATGATTGAACGATAAGGTGTAAATTGCATTGCGTCTTGGTTTTGACCAAAGCGCGCTGGTTTCAAATCGATATTTCCAGTAAAGATTTCCAATCCGGCCTTCTTAATTAGGTCCTCGTTGTGAGATAGCAATAGGTCCAAGTCTTCAGGTTGCACGATTGGACTGGACTTGTAGAAACTACCGTCCTTTTTCTTTCTCAATGGGTAAACATTGGATGAACCGTACTTGTCATCTGCGATGGTCTTATCAATCTTATCCAATAACTCACCGTCGTTAACTAGAATCCCTTGGTATTTTTGTTTGCTTAATACCGCTTCTTCAAATGATTTCTTCAAATCATCCTTGGTGTACTTAGGATTGTAGATGTGCATGTATACGGCACCGGCCAAGGCGGCCTTTTCTTCTTCATCGATGATGCCTAGGTTGTGCGCTAACACATCGATGTAGGTCATCATTTGCATAGAAGTTCCGTCGTAGACACGTGAGAAGTCCAACTTACGTTCACTGGACTTGTAGTCGACAATTCCTAGGTAGTTCTTGCCATCGACATTCATTGAATCGATTCTATCGATTCGACCACGAACGTTAACCAACTTTGCAGTGGTTAGTTCGTTGCTCTTAGGCAATTCAAAACTAAGTGGTTTCAAATCATCCTTATGACCAACTTGACCGAATGAGATTTCGGTCTTTTTCGCACGCATTGGTGTGTACTTACTTTGTTTTTGAATGGTTTCGATTGTGTGTTTAACGGTCTTAATCAATTGGTTCTTGATGTAATTCATTCGACTAGAACTGCTCAAGATGGTGTATTGGAAGTCGTTTGGATCTTCTAACATCTTGGCAACAACAGTATCAACCAATTCATTGATTGCTTGTTTGTCCAAGTTTTCCAAGTCGATGTGTTCTGAATTTACGATGCGCATCAAGTGGTCCATTGATTCGTGATAGAACTGACCGGTACTTGCTGGAGATAAGTCAAAGACATCACGTTCTTTTAGCTTCAAACCATAGCGCAAGAAGTATTCGTATGGGTTGCTGTAAAATTGTTCCAACTTAGAGATGGAAGTATTGATTTTATCGCCGTATAAACCAGTAACGATTTCTGGCAACAATTGAGTAGGTGTGTTGTTGTAGTCCAAACCACCCAATAGTTTGTTGGTTAAATCACGGTAGTTTAGGTTTTGATCTAGTTTGTTGTATACATATTGCCATGCTGGTGCCAAATTAGAGTTATTTATTTTGGCATCTTGGCTGGCTTGAACTAAGTGACGAAGTGTTGAACGATAAGTTCCAACATATTCGTAGATATCCTTGGCATCAGCAGTAGGATGACTGGAAATGTGTTGGATATCAATATCAAAGTGTTCCGCAATTCTGGAAACATATGGTGAAATGGCCACTGATGATTCGTCACTATCGCCTAAACTATAGGAAAAGATTAGCTTTTCACTACCTGATAGGAATGCTAGATAGTTTAGGAATGGATCGTTGGCCATTTGGTTTTCAGAAGTTTCACGCAAGTATTGGTCATCATCAAAGAAGTCACGCAAATCATCACGGTCCGCGTCACTAAATAGTGCTTCATTGGTAATCTTATCAGGCATTACTTCGTCGGTCGCACCCATCATGAAGACCACTTTTCTATTATTCATTTGAACGATTCCACTTTCAGAAATGGCAACTTGGTCCAATGTTGATGGAATTTGTGAGTAGTTGGCACCTGAGAATCCACTTTGAAGAAGACTCAAAAAGTCGTCGGAAACAAATTCACGGTCACCTAAGATTGAAACGTAGTCGTCCAATAAATTACAGAATGTTTGCCATACCTGTTCTGGTTGTGCAGCATCCAATAGGTTGTCCTTTAAGATGGAGTCGTTACGCCATTCCTTTAGTCTTCTAACCACTCCCATGTCCACTAGAAATTGGAATAATGTGGCTGCGGCTTCTTGACCGGTCTTGGCATTTCGCAACTTCTTGAAGAATGGTGGGAAGTTATCACCAATAAAGTGTCTAATTACGTTAATTTTCCCGGAAATGTTACGCATTTTATCTGCTTGCACACCAAAATCACTATCTGATAACCATGCGTATTGCCAGTCTTCCTTTTGAGTCCAACGAGAACCTTCATAACCATTCTTTAGTACCAAGTTTTCGGTTAATGCCACATATTGTCGGTAATCATCAGTCTTCATAAAGTTACCATTACCATCACCTGGGACCATTAATTCTGTCTTCAATAGTCGCATTACATCTTGATATTGATACTTACGAGAACCATTTTCTAGACTGAAAAGCGCATCGATTAATTCCACCAATGGATGGTCTTCCATTGATTTGGTAACGTCGTTAAACGCAGGAATGTCGAGTAGTTTAAACACTGGTTTGATTACGTTTTGGTATTTGTCCAAGTGACGAGTCAATATTAAGAAATCGGAGTATTTGTAGCCACCATGAGCGACCATTTGGCGAATCTTGACGGCAATATTTTCCACTTCGGCAAACGGACTATCAGCACGATAGACCTGAATACTATCAGAGTTACTTAGTTCGCTCTTGTCGATATCGCCCAGTCCTGTTGATTGTGCCCAGTATGTATCTAGTTTGTGTAAATCATCGGACACGCGAAGATTCTTCGCCATTTTATCGACCAACACGGGAACGTTGTTGGCACGGGCAATGTTGTAGAAACGGTTATACCACTTAGCTGATTGGAAGAATAAGTTAGGTCCTTGTGGTAATTCGTCAGGATACTTACGATCCAAGTTAAAACCGATGGTGACCCCAGCGGAGCGCTTGATTAGTAATTCCACCAATTTGGCTTCTTGGGCGGTAAATTGGTTAAATCCATTGAAGTAGAAATGACTGTGGGATAGGTCTAATTCGTCATTTTCGATGAAACGACAGAAAAGATTTAAAACATCTGATTTGTATAGGTAGATTCCTTGTGTTTGTTCCTCAAAAGCGCGGTAAATGATGATGAAATCATGCATTTTATCGCGCAATCCAGCGTTTATTTTGTCGTTGTTGTCGACGATTTTTTCTAAATTGTCGGCAGAAATTTGGCCGGCTTGCATTTCACTGATTTGTTGAGCTAATTTTTGAATAAAACCAGGTTGGCCGGTTTCACCCCTAAAAACGGTCAATTCATCCTGGTGATCGATTAAGATTTGGTAGATCAGCATGCTGATACCGGAGTCGCTTAGTCTTGTCTTTTGGTATTCCTGATTATTCTTCATGTAATACCAGACAAGTCGGGTAATGGAGAAAGTCTGGAACTTACTTTCGGCGTAAATTGGTTCATTATCGGTGTTTAAATCCTTTAAAGCTTGCACTTCGGATTCAAACTTAATGTGGTTTGGAACTAAATAGAAGAATTCATCATCAGGGTGATTATTGATTGATTCTTTCAGTGAATCAACGATGACTTCTTCATGGTCGTAGCTAGCGGTTCCCAAAATAAATTGTAAAGACATTTCATTACCCCTTTTTCATGAATTAATATTCTAATTATATAATACGTGAAAAGATGTGTCAGACATTTCAAACATTTAGTTACTCTTCAAAAATGTTATTAAGACGGCGTTTATGTGAATTATAATTTTTTAATTGAAAAAATTTTATGTTTTTCGAGTCATAATCTTTGGTGCAATTATTCGGTTGTGGTATATTAAATCGTACACAAAATATTAATACAAAACGTATGGATATTTTGGACAATAAAAAACAATTAAGATGTAATATAGGATCGATTTTTATTTATTGGGATAAAGCTCTAACTTGGGTTTAATAAAATCGTCTACCGCCTTGAACATCTAAGGAAAGAGGTACTGTTATGTTCAGACATACTCGTAAACTACAATACAACGCTAAGCCAGATCGTCCAGATCCAATTATGGCTCGTCGTCTACAAGAAGCCCTAGGTGGTCAATGGGGTGAAACTACTGGTATGATGTCATACCTATCACAAGGTTGGTCATCAACTGGTGACGAAAAGTACAAAGACTTACTATTAGACACTGGTACTGAAGAAATTGGTCACGTTGAAATGATTTCAACTATGATTGGTTACCTATTAGAAGGTGCACCAACTACTATGACTACTGAAGAAATGAAGAATGACCCAGCTAAGGCTGCCCTACTTTCAGGTATGGACCCAGAACATGCATTAGTTCATGGTCTAAACGCTGGTCTAAACAACCCTAACGGTGCTGCATGGAACGCTGGTTACGTTACTTCATCAGGTAACCTAGTTGCTGACATGCGTTTCAACGTTGTTCGTGAATCACAAGCTCGTCTACAAGTTAGCCGTCTATACGACATGACTGATGACGAAGGTGTTCGTGACATGTTGAAGTTCCTATTAGCTCGTGAAACTCAACACCAACTACAATTCATGAAGGCTCAAGAAGAACTAGAAGAAAAATACGGTGTTATCGTTCCTGGTAACATGCACGATATCGAACACAGCGAATACGCTCACGTTCTAATGAACTTCTCTGATGGTGAAGGTTCACGTGAATTCGAAGGCCAAGTTGCTAAAGACGGTCAAAAGTTCACTTACCAAGAAAACCCAGAAGCTATGGGTGGTATTCCAGAAGTTAAACCAGCTGACCCTCGTTTACACAACGACCAAGGCTAATTTCTACCTTTACTCCTACAATTTTCGAAATACGACAATTAAACTTATTAATCCAAACAAAAACTCCAACTTCGGTTGGAGTTTTTTTATATTTTCTTAACTTGTTATTTTTTCATAATAGAATTAGAATTAGATTAATAAAATTTATAGGAGTGTTTGTCGTGCAATTTATTTTCGCTTTACTTCATGGAATCGCCGAAATGATTTCTAACTCAATTGCTTTTCACTTAACCCTATTACATATTGAACCTTCAGACATCTTTTTGAAGCTTCCCCACATTATTCAATCAATCGTTAACTTTATTAGATAGATCAAAAAGACACTCCTGTTTAGGAGTGTCTTTTGTTTATTTGCTTAAATCACTATCATTAAAAATTTTGGTGATTTTAGTTCCGCTACTATCAACTCTTCCGTCAACACCAATGGTTAAAGATTTGTTTCTATATGTAACAACATAGTATAAAAGGTTTCCCGACCCCTGGTTATCAGTAAATTTCGGATGTTCTTTACGATGTTTTTGAATGAACTTAATAACTGCTGGTTCCTTACAATATTTCTTCAAACTTTTATCGTTTTGAACGATACCGTAATATTCATTTTGCACACTGAAATCAGATTGCTTGTAAATATTAAAGGCAAGAACTGCCACTACCAAGACGCCAATCGCTGCCACAATTATGAGAACTGCTTTTTTCATCTTATATAACCTCTCTCTAATCCAAAATTAATGTTAGCCTTAACCGTATCACTTTCACACATCGATGTAAATAACTTTAATATGGAGTATCTTTTGTTTAATATCAAATTCATTGTGGTAATATTAGGCACAATAAAAACGTAAATCAGGAGGAATGCCCATGCCATCAAATAATGAAGCTGAACAGTTAAAGAAAATCATGAACGATACTTTAGACATATCAAAATACATATTAGCCAGCAAAGACGATGACGAAATTCTTACCCATATTGCCAAATTAATAAATTGTGATGCATATATTATGGATGTTTTCGGTCGCCTTCGTTCATACAGTGAAAACGCAAAGATGGATGCATCCCTCTTCGAATCCGTAACTCATGATCTAAAACTCATCGAACTAACCGAACCGGTCACCCTTTTGGACAAGTACAGCATCTATCCACTAAAGACTATGGACAAGTTGACCCGCAGATTTGTGGTATTTTCGATGAAGATGCCAGAAGATTTAAGCTCTCAATTATTGATTGAAAACATGGTCAACCTCCTAAGTCTAGAAAGCATGCAGGTCAGCATTAATTTGAACCAAGTTAGACAACGTCGCAACGAATTGTTCGACACCATCTTGGCGCAAAACCTACCGGAAAATGCCTTCGAAGATACTTTGAAACTAAACGGACTAGACTCTAATTCAATGTATAAGGCGTTTGAAATCGACGAAATTAATTCCGTCGACACCGGACACCACCAAGAAGATATGCACCGTGTTAACGACTATATCTACTGGTACTTTGAAAAGTTACAAATCCCAATCATCTTGATTTCATGGCATTTCAAGCCATTCATTTTGGTCGAAACTAAAAAGAGTTTGTTACCATTATTAAACGAACTAAGTAAGTTCATCCACGAAAACTTTGTTGGATCAAAGACGCAAATCGGATACACCGACGATGCCAAGCCACTGATTCAATTCAAGAAGTTACTTCGTGAAGCCGATGAAGCCTTGGATGTCGCTAAACGTGAAAACATATTGAAGCCAAATAAGTTCATCCCGCAACAGGTTGAAGATATCTTGAGCCTAGTACCAAAGAAAGAAGCCGACATGTTTGTCGACGCCATCCTCGGTCCTGTTTTAAACCTAAAGGATGACGAAAAAGATGAATTAATCGAATTGCTTTCCTACTACTACGCCGATAATCAATCGATTTCAATGGCGGCCAACGATCTATTCATTCATAGAAATACCGCCGTTTATAGATTAAAGAAGCTGGAAAAACTACTTAACATGAGCCTAAACGATGTTTCAGATAGTGAACAACTCAGAATGGCTACCAAATTATACTTAATTCACCACTAAGGAGGGCTAATTTATTTGATTGATAGCAATATAAATAAGTATATCGATAATAATGATGTTTTAGAGATATACTCAAAATCCAGGGATAACTTTGAGTTTGAAGATTTTATTTTGGGAATTATTGTGTCAGAAAAAGGTAATTATCTATTGGTTGAAACACTAGATGATTCTGGACTCTTAGATTCATATACATTATTACTAATAAAACGATATTTCTAAAATATCTTTAAATACCAACTATACAAATGTTTTTACTCATTACGTCAACAGCAATAAAAAGAATGATATATACGATCCTTTTGAGTTGAAAAAAGAAATGAGCAGTATACGTAATAAAAAACTGGATGATATTATCCAAACTTTCTTGAGTAACAGAAAAGTTATATCACTTTGTACAAGTGTTGATGAAAACTTCCATAAAGGAAACATAATCGCATATGACAAGAATCACATCGTTTTAGATGAAGAAAGGTATCAACAAACTTTTGAAAGTGAAATACAAGAAAAAAATAATTTAATAAAATTAGATACTATAACTGCTTTTGACTTGTTAAGTAAAGAAAATAAACTATATGAACAATATTTAAACAAAGACATATAGTTCTTAATTAATATTCCGAAATTCACAGAATTTATAGGAGAAAACACAAACGAATTTAATCTCTCTATTAGAAACATTTTTCTGTATAATTTCTATTTTCAAAAAAAAATTAAATAAAAAAGGTCAGGACATATTCCTGGTCTTTTTTAAAATTCACTATCATCTTGATTTTCAGTAATTTCACGAATGAAATTCTCTGCTTCATTGGAAATAATTAATTTTTTCTTATCCTCAATCCCTGCATTTCTGACAACTGTAAAGATATAAAATTCGATATATGCAATAAAAAAAGAGCCAATCGGCTCTTTTTTAATAGTTAATCACATTGTTTTCTCCAATTGATAACTTAGGAACTTTTACTCTAACACTTTTTTATGAAATTCCTTTTGATCAATTGTGATTGAATTGGATTTTCTTAATTTCTTTTGGTTAATAAAAACTATATTTGCACTAGAATCTGCCACGAATTCTTTAATTACCTTTCCTCTGTTAAAAACTCTGATGGTAGATGGAGCTACATTGCTAAGATAAATTTTTACGCCCTTTTCGTTTCGTGTATTTTTATAAACGACAGGCTTTTCAGTAATCTAATTGTGGAGAACACAAAAAGCGTAGATAACTTAATAATTAGGATGCGTCTTTATTTGTATAAAAATTCAAAAATAAAATATTTTAATTTAATCAACAAATAATTCTATAATTAGGTTATTTAAAAAACTTATTTGACAATAAGTTAAAAATGATGATATTTTGTATTAGTTACATAATTAATTTTTAGGAGGATTTCATTTTGAATTTAAACAAATCTTTAAAAAGAACTGGAATTATTCTTTTCTCAACCATCACTTTAGCAGGAGTTACTGTCCCAGGAATGTCAAACGCTAAAGTTTTGGCTGATTCAGTAAAATCTACTCATGTTGAACAAAATAATTCTATTTCTAAAGATTCAACATCAAAACAATGAAATAATATTTCAAAATTATTTAAAAAGGCTGATAAATACATATCAATGGATGGTAATCAATACGTCTTAAGTGATGAAGCATCTAAAGATTTTTCAAAACAAGAACTGGATACAATCCAATCCCAAATCAACAATGCTAATGAATCTATAAAATTATCATTGAATAATAAAAAAGTTTTTACTACAGTTAATCATGCAAGTAAGTCTATAACTAATTATATTCCAAACACAAATACGAATAACAATAATAGAAAATTTGGTCATATGTTATATCGTTATGGTTCTAATAAAGTAACAATGGGTTGGAATTATGTAAGACTTTACATGAATAAGACTACAACACAAGGTGTAATAACAGGTGGAATTGCAATTACAGCAAGAATAACTGACATGCTTGCAACAGTTTTAACAGATGGATTAGCATCTGTTCTAGCAGACCTAGTTATTACAGGATTAGCTGCATATTTAGGTTATGTATCAGTTACAGCTATTAAAGGTGGTACATATGTAGATCTTAACACTATAGAAATGGAGATTAATAATGCTGGATGGCAATAGAAAAAAAATATTTATCGTAGCAGACCTTGTGCTTACATTCTTAATTGCTGCTTCTGCTGGATATTTATCAGGTAAATTTAATTTTTCTTCAAGTCAGAACATTATAGCTACTATTGCGGTAGTAATTATAATATCAACTATAACTCATATAATACGTTTAAAAATGAATGATAAGCAGAAAAAAAAGTAATTTAATTAGTAAAAATTAAATATATTCTTTTAAGCATGATATTTATTAACTATACAAAATATAATAGACATCATGCTTTTTATATATCTTATGATTAGGTATCTATTTGTTTTATAGAAGTGGGATATATCCATAGAAAGATGTGATCTATTCAAAGTTTGGATAGATCATTTATTAAACTGCAAAATACTTAATAGTTATTTGCATATTATGTAATCTCTTTTATATGAGTATTTCTTTAATGCAATTAAATTATGCAATAAATAGGTTAAAATTAAACTTTTTTTAAACCAATATCAGTATTTTTTATAATAAAATAATTATGAAAAATATAATTATAGGAGTGATTAGAGTTGCAAAAAAATAATGTATTTAAGCTAGCAATTATTTTTTTATTAACATTAGTTGTAAGTACCGCCACTGTTATTCCAGCTGCTAATGTTCGTGCTAATGCTAACGCTAACGAACAACAAGAAAACATTTCTAAGGTTGTTTATAATGATTCAATAAATCAAGCTACTGTAAACTATTTTACAGATAATAATGGTCAAAATTTTTATAATGATCTTACTAATAGTTTAGCTGCTGAAGGCAAGTATCCAGAAAGCTTAGAGCTTCGTTGGTTCGACTCTGCTGCAGTAAAAGTCGGTGTAAAAGCTATGATACTTGCTATGAAACGTATTGGAAAAAAAGTGTGGGATGCAGCAATTGAAAGAGTTGTTAAGCACATTCCAACGAAGGAAACAACTAAAAAAGCTTTATTTAAATTTCTTCAATTTAAATCTTTGATGACGGCTCTTGATATAGCTACTGGCATTAATGGTAAAATTGAGGACATTTTGACAAGTATCCTATATAAAGGAGTTCATATTCCTAAATTTATCGCAGGAATTATTGCAAGAGCGGTGGTGGACATTGCCCTTTGATTAAATCATTAAATATAGCCATTGTTTTTAACATTATCTATGCATTAATCATATCATCCTTATTTGTGTATGTACTAAAACCATACTTCTCGATTATTGATATGAATAATCTAATTATTGCAGGAACTAACATTGTTTTTATAATACTTTTAGTAATTACCATTCTAAAGGTATATAGTTGGTTTATAAATGCGGATATCCAAGTAATTAGTTACTGTATATTTTTTATATTATGCTGTTTATTCATAATCCTATTTAAATGGTTATAAATATTATTGAAAAAGGTTGAAGGTAGATTATATTACCTTCAACCTTTTTCAATAATAAATAATAATTATAAAATCAATTTTAAGAGGAAGGGACGTTCAAATGAGATATGGATATGCAAGAGTTAGTACTTTAGGACAATCGCTAGATAACCAAATTCAATCACAATTGATCAAAAGGAATTTAATAAAAAAACAAGTGTTAGAGTAAAAGTTCCTAAATTATCAATTGGAGAAGCTAATATGATTAACTATTAAAAAAAGAGCCATTTGGCTCTTTTTTATTTTATCCATTGACGGCATTTAATCCGACTGCAATACCTGCTAAAAAGCCAATAATTACAATAGCGGTAAATAAAAACCAATATCTGTATTTATAAATTTCTCTCATAATAAGCACTCCCCCATTGATTATGTTGATTATTTGATATCAATGATTATAAATTAAACATCAAAAAAGAGCTAGCTATATTTAGCTAGCTCCCTTTTTTTAGGCATATGCTTTTGAGTTTCTTTCCTTTAGATATAGAGCTCCGCAGAAAACGATTGACCAAATAATTGCACCAATTGCTCCAACCACGTCACCTGGGATAAAGAATAGACTCGCGAAAATGACGAAGAAGAATAGGATTGTTAAAGGACTGGTAATTGTGTATCCAGGCATCTTGAAACCATCGCTTAGGAAGTCGTTTGATGCGCGGTACTTTCTGTGAGCAACCATTGTTAGTAGGTAAACAATGATGTACATGTCACTTGATGATCCAGCCACGATTGTAAATACAGAACTAATGCTGTTACTTACACTCATGATTGGAGTAATGAAGATTAGAGCAGCCGAGATTAGAATTGCGGCACTAGGGATTCCGTTTTTAGAAACCTTACCGAAGTGTCTGTTCATGAATCCTTCCTTACGTCCTTCAGTAGCTAGTTGGTAGAAGTGACGTCCGGCAGAGAAGATAATACTGTTTAGAGAAGATGCAGCTGATGTTAATACAACGAAGTTAATAATAGCAGCGGCTGCAGGTAGTCCAGCAAGTGTAAATACTTGAACGAATGGACTCTTATCTGGAGTAATTGATGTCCATGGAATAACTGCCATGATAACGGCTAGTGCCCCAATGTAGAAAATCATGATTCTCCATAGAGTTTCGTTAACAGCCTTCTTAACAACTTTGTGTGGGTTCTTTGATTCACCTAGGGTAATACTTACGAATTCAATACCTTGGAATGCGAAGAATACCATTGGGAAAGCAGAGATGAAGTTAAATGAACCATGTGGGAATAAAGTAAAATGATTAGTAATATTGCTAATTGATGCGTGTCCCAAAGGTGTTGATGCGTGTGAAAATACCATGATAATTCCAGTTACAATCAATGCGACGATTGCCACAATCTTGATCATTGCAAACCAGAATTCAGCTTCACCAAATAGTTTGGCGGCAATTAAGTTAATTGCTGCTAGTACAACCAAGAAGGCAACTTCGACAATCCACGATGGAATGTTTGGGAACCAGAAGGCAAAGTATGTAGCAATGGCGGTTAGTTCAGCCATGCTGGCAAACAAAAGTCCTAACCAGTAACTCCAACCGGTGAAGTATCCAGCAGTTGGTCCGAGGTATTTAGAGATAAATGATACGAAAGTGTGTTGAGATGGATCGGCGTAAAACATTTCACCGATGGCTCTCATCATTAGAAAGAAGAAACATCCTAATACTAGGTACACTAGCATTACTGACGGTCCAGTCTTTGAAATGGTACTTCCGGAACCTAAGAATAATCCGGTTCCGATGGTTCCACCAATCGCAATCATCTGAACGTGACGGTTGCTTAGTGAGCGAAGTGTACCATCCGCATTTTTCGTTATCTTTTCTTGCATAAAGATTCCCCCTTTTAAGCTTATTGATTTATTCGCTAATCAACTTAACTTTGATTGTTGAAAATATTATCATCATTTTTCTAGATGACAATAGCTTTAAAGGAGTTTTGGTAAATGTCACAATGCGGTTGTAATATCTTACAAAAGCGCTCAATTATGCTTTAGAACGGGAAATAAGACGCTTTATACCGATACCTGCATAGAATGCAACTGTCCAAATTACTGCACTAATTGCGCCGACTTC
This sequence comes from Apilactobacillus zhangqiuensis, assembly GCF_019656215.1. GTDB lineage: Bacteria > Bacillota > Bacilli > Lactobacillales > Lactobacillaceae > Apilactobacillus > Apilactobacillus zhangqiuensis. The sequence continues at coordinate 120,431 of NZ_BPLK01000001.1, read as the reverse complement.
ATCCCCTGGAATGAAGAACAAACTAACGAAAATGAAGAGGAAAAATGCAATGGTTAGTGGACTGGTAAATTGGTAAGCTGGCATCTTGAATCCATGATTCAAGAAGTCGGCTGACTTTCTGTATTTACGATGCGCAAACATGGTAAATAGGTAAACAATAATACACATGTCACTGGTTGCACCGGCAACTAAAGTGAACATGAATGAAACGCTATGAGTAACCGTTAGGATTGGGTTAATCAAGATTAAAGCTGCGGTCAAACCAATACTTGCGATTGGAATTCCGTTTTTTGAAACGTGAGTTAGGTTTTTATGAATAAATCCATCGGTATGAGTATCCTTAGCTAGTTGGTACAAATGACGACCAGCTGAGAAGATAATACTGTTCAATGAAGAAGCAGCTGATGTTAATACCACAAAGTTAATAACAGCAGCGGCTGCAGGTAACCCTGCAATTGAAAATACCTGCACGAATGGACTGTTAGTTGGAGATAGTTTTGTCCATGGAATTACCACCATAATTACTGATAGTGCTCCAATGTAAAAAATCAAAATTCTCCATAGAGTTTCATTAACGGCCTTCTTTACAACGGTCTTTGGATCCTTGGATTCACCAAGCGTGATGCTGACGAATTCAATTCCTTGGAAAGCAAAGAATACCATTGGGAATGCGGCGAAGAAGTTAAAGAATCCGTGCGGGAACATAGTAAAGTGGTCAAAAATGTTACCAAATGATGCGTGACCAACTGGAGTTGTGGCGTGGAAGAACGCCATGAAAATCCCGGTCACAATCAACGCAACAATGGCAATCACCTTAATCATGGCAAACCAGAATTCGGCTTCACCGAAGACCTTAACGGCAATGATATTCAATGTCGCTAAGACGGCTAAGAAGACGACTTCGATTAACCATGCCGGAATGTGTGGGAACCAAAAGTTCACATATGTAGCGATTGCTGATAATTCGGCCATGCTGGCAAATAGCAAACCAATCCAGTAACTCCATCCGGTGAAGTATCCGGCGGTGTGACCTAGATATTTAGTAATAAATGCAACGAATGTATGTTGGTTTGGATCAGAGTAAAACATTTCTCCGATTCCTCTCATCATCAAGAAGAATAGACAACCAATCACTAGATATACCAATAGTACGGAAGGACCGGTCTTTGAAATGGTACTACCTGAACCTAAAAATAGCCCTGTTCCGATGGTTCCACCAATCGCAATCATTTGAACATGACGATTACTTAGTGAACGCACCGTTCCATCGGCGTTTTCTTATTTTTATCATGCATAGAAATGCCTCCAATATGGCTTTTCCATTATTCATAATTTAAATTTATCCCATGTAATTGTTGATAATACTAGCATTTATCGATATTTTAATAAGCAAATCTGGATGAATTTGTAACATTATACATACGACTTGTAGAATCATACAAAAAAGCCACACCATTTATTGGTGTGGCTTCGTTTCATGTGAAACATCTTTATTTATTTTGTGGCAACTTGTTATCTGCTAAAACATCGTTAGTGTATTGTTCCACTTGTAATGCCACTTCAGCAGCCTTTGGATCATTTGGTTGTAAATGGCTGGCAGTGTCTTGTGCGACCGCCCAGTATGCCAAACTATCGGTAACTGGAACGATGTCTCTAACAATTTCCATCTTTAATTCTGGACGTTGCTTTTGTAGAGTTTCAAAAGTTCCATAGTTGGTAATCATGTTAATTTCACCGCCTGATTTTGGTGAAACACTCTTGAAGATTACCAAGTGTGATTCCTTTTGAGTGTCAGTTAGTTGTTGTTTAATTTGTTTCAATTGTTCTTTGTTTAATTGTAATGCCATTTTAAGCACCTCACTTATCTTTCGATTAATCCAATGGATTGATTGATAAATTGTTGATATTCTACTACTTTCACGGCAGTGTTTGCAACATTATCTGCAGAAACACGACCGTATTGCATTGAGATTCCTTCATCAATTACGTCCAATTCACCAGTTTGTTCATCAACAATTTCGACCGGTCTTAGGATGGTGTATGGAATTTCGTATTCGTCCACCAACTTAACGGCGTATCTTTGTTGATTCAAGTATTCCTTATTATTATCCACATCTGGATAAGTCACTTCTTCGGTTAATTCATTATCGATACCGGCTGTTGATAACATAATAAACTGTTCAAGTGGTGGGTTAACGCGGTCCAATGCTTGGATGACCGCACCGATTTGTAAATCGACATCAAGTGGTCCCAAGAATGTATAGATAACGTTTACACCTGCCAAATTGTCGGCATAAGCATTAACATCCTCGAAATCGATGCCGTCTAGTAAGTTTACTTCATATTGATTTGATAATTTATCGTAGACCTTTTGGCCTAATTGATGAAAATTACCAATAATCAAAACCTTCTTCATGGTTAACCCTCCTTCATTCATTAAATTTATTTTATCAAAAATTAATGCCTAAGTTAACGCCAAATGGTTTAAAAATCAGCGATTAGGGTTCATAATTAGTATGAACGTATAAAAAATTTGAGGAGGCCTTTTTACATGGTAAAAATTGGTAAATCAAACGTAGAATCAACCCCACTTGGTTTAGGAACCAATGCGGTTGGTGGTAACAACTTATTCCCAAACTTAAAAGATGAAACTGGTATTCAAATCGTAAAGACCGGTCTAGATTCTGGAATCACCCTATTAGATACTGCATTTGCATACGGTATGGGCCATTCAGAAGAACTAATTGGTCAAGCCATTAAGGGATACGACAGAAGCAAGTTCGTTATTGCTACAAAGGCCGCTCAAGACACATCAGACGGCGATGTAAAAATTAACAATAACCCACAATTCTTAAAGAAATCAGTAGATGATGCATTGAAACGTCTACAAACTGACTACATCGATATCTTCTACATTCACTTCCCAGACGACCAAACTCCAAAGGATGAAGCGGTTGCTGCATTAAACGAAATGAAGCAAGAAGGTAAGATTAAGGCTATCGGTGTTTCAAACTTCTCACTAGATCAAATCAAGGAAGCTAACAAAGACGGCTTAGTTGATGTTGTTGAAGATCAATACAGTCTATTACACCGTGATGCCGAAACTGAAATGTTCGATTACTTACGCGAAAACAACATTTCATTCGTACCATTCTTCCCATTAGCATCTGGTCTATTAACTGGTAAATACTCAGAAGTTGTCGACTTCCCTGAAAATGATATCAGACACGGAAACCCCGACTTCACCGGTGAACGTTTCAAAAAGATCGTTGAAAAAGTTAACAACCTAAAGCCACTTGCTGACAAGCATGGCATTACCACTGCTCAATTAGTATTAGCATGGTACATCAAGAACCCAGACGTTACTGTTGTTATCCCTGGTGCAAAGCGTCCAGAACAAGTTGAAAGCAATGCGAAGGCATTGAACGTTGAACTAAGTGACGAAGAATATGCACAAATTGATAATGACTTTAGAAACATCTAATCGATTTTAACTCCAATGTTCGGATTTTACTCCAACATTGGAGTTTTTTTATCATAAAACGTCAATTTTCGTTTAAATTTGTCTAAAATAGTTCGCTTTTTAGTGGACTTAAGTTCTAATTATGGTAATATATACGTATAATATTAATAAATACGAACATTAAAGGAGAATGTTTCATGTTAAAGGGAATTGCTAATTTCTTTCATTTTGATGAACTAGGTACTAACTACCGTACTGAATTCATCGCTGGTTTAACTACCTTCGTTTCAATGGTTTACATTCTATTCGTAAACCCAAACGTTATGAGTGCTTCAGGTATCGATAAGGGTGCCATGTTCACTGCAACTGCTCTTGCAACTGCTCTTGGATGTTTCTTAATGGGAATCATCGCTAACTACCCAATCGCTTTATCTACCAGTTTGGGTACTAATGCTTTCTTCGCCTACTCAGTCTGTGTGGGTATGAAAGTTCCTTGGCAAACAGCGCTAGCTGGTACATTTATCGCAGCTATTATTTTCATGATTTTAACAGCGTTTAAGCTAAGAGAAACAATCATCGACGCAATTCCTGCTGATCTAAAGAGCGCCATTGCCGGTGGTATTGGTCTATTCATTGCCTTTCTTGGTTTAAATCAAGGTGGTCTAGTTGTTGCTGACAAATCAACTCTAGTAACTCTTGGATCACTTCACGTTGGTAGTACTTGGTTAACTATTTTTGGTTTAATCCTAACCGTTGTATTAATGAGCGCTCGTGTTCCTGCAGCTATTTTCATTAGTATGGTTGCTACTACCATCTTAGGTATGTGTACTGGATTAATCGCTTTACCAACTCATATAGTTTCAAGCGTGCCAAGTATCAAACCAATTTTCTTAACTGCAATTTCACACGTTACTGATATCAACACATTACAACTATGGATTGTTGTATTTACCTTTTTATTAGTTACTTTCTTCGATACCACTGGTACTCTAGTCGGTTTAGCTAAACAAGCTGGTTTCATCAAAGACAACAAGATTCCACGTATTGGTCGTGCACTAAGTGCTGACTCACTTTCAATGGTTGGTGGTTCTCTACTAGGTTCATCTCCAATGGGTGCCTTCGTTGAATCATCAGCAGGTATCGCCGTTGGTGGTCGTTCTGGTTTCACAGTAATCGTTACTGGTTTCTTTTTCTTACTAGGAACATTCTTCTCACCACTACTTGGTGTCATTACCGATCAAGTTACTGCTCCTGCATTAATCGTTATCGGTATTCTAATGGCTAACGCCCTACGTGATATTCACTGGGACAAGTTCGAATTAGCTGCTCCATCATTCTTGATTGTATTAGGTATGCCACTTACTTACAGTATCTCAGATGGTATTGCTTTAGGTTTCATTGTATACCCAATCTCAATGTTAGCTGCTAAACGAGGAAAAGAAGTTCACCCACTAATGTACGTGCTAGGAGTAATCTTCATCATCTTCTTCTGGCTATTAAACGAATAATAAGGCAAATAAAAAAGACCTTTGATAAGGTCTTTTTTTGTGTTTATTTATAATTCGTTTCGATAATTTATATATTCTATTATTGGACGAATAAAATATCCAATTTCTTTAAAATTTTGAGAATTGATTGAATTAACTTCTTTTGTTAAGAGTTTATGACCCCTTCGATGTTTTTTTAGTGGAATCGAGTATGATCTAAAACTGATTTCATTTGTTTTATTCAGAGAAAAATCAAATTGTACCTCTTTGTAATTAAATGAAATCAAAACATTGATATTATTTCGACAATATATTTTTATATAATCAGCATTAGGCAGGCTCATTTGGATAGTTTTAAAAATATTTTGAATAACATTAGCTAAACAAATCAAATTATTTTGATTATTAATATCCGGAACATATTTTTGTGTAACAACATAATCTCTATATTTTTCATAATTATCCTCAATTTTTTGCTCATCAGCTTCCATCGAGGAAAGAACATCAATAATATTTTGCATTAAATCATCTCTTTCAAAAAAATAATGTAGATAAATAATCATCTACATTGAAAATTGTAATCCACTTACCTTAAGGTCATTTAACAAACTCATTAAAAGTTGAAAAACATTAATATTTTGAAAAACACCCAAACATTGTCATAGTAAAAATTTCATATATTTTTTCATTTTTTATTTATTTTTTTGATTATATTTTTTTATAAAATAAATAAGAATAATGCTAACAATAAGGAGATTTGTCTATTAATCATATAATAAAAGTATAACTTTAGTTGAATTTGTTTATATAACATTTAAAACTAATCCTTGATAACGGTGTTAGAATTCAATTGTTGATAAAACAACAAACCCTAAGTCTATGAATATAACACCATTTATGAACACTCCTCTCTATTTTATCAACAATAAGAACAATAACACCGATGTAATATCGGTGTTATTTATTATCTATCGAGGTGATACTTTATGTCAGAATTCAACGAAGCTGATTACAATATTAGGCTGTATGCTAATGGCGTTTACTATGATAACGATTGTTTCAAAGATCCTCCACTAACTAGTACTGCCGTATGGGTATTTCTTATCCTTAAAGACGATACTTTCTATCACGTTTCTACCAAACAGGATGTTCTAACAGATAATCGACTAGAACTGCTAGGAATAATAGACGGTTTAGAAGATCTATTATTCAAAGGATGGCAACACGAGAATATACATGTTCACATCATGGAAGAAAATATTGCTAAAATCATTCGTTTAGGATGCTTATCATCCTGGGAAAAAAATGGGTGGAAAACCGATGACGATAATAAAATTGAAAAAATAGAGCTTATGATGCGATTGCAATGTTTATTAAAACAATTTGATCATTTGCAATGCACCTGGGATCCTCTACATGATGATTTTGCGTATAACAAATTATCATTTATTCTTAGAAGACTAACTAATAGATAAAACATAAAAAGCCATAAAGCTTTTGCTTTATGGCTTATATGTTTTAAATAACATATCCCAAAAATGCCATAGATATTCCAATCAAAGCACTTAATACATAATAAGAATATGCCATCATCTTTTTCTTTGTACCTAATTGTACCGTTTCATTCATATAGGTAGAAAAGGTGGTGTATCCACCTAGAATTGCTATGGAAAAAGCAAGAATAAACGTATTCTTAGGTAGTTGACCATTAACCAATCCTAACAGAAATGATCCGGTGATATTGATGAAGAAAGTTGCCACTGGAAAAGATGTTGATGAAAACACCTTCTTTAATCCATTGGTGACCCCATAGCGGATTAGAGAACCAACTGCGGCACCAAAACCCACGATTAAAACGCTCTCAATCATAGTTGATCCTCCTTATTTTCAAAGTTTTGGCCTAATTTAGTTCCAATCTGAGCTAATATTAAACCTCCGATTAGACTCACTAATACATATAAAAGACCTATACCAATTTTGTGGTTTAAAAATAAATTGATACTGTCGAATGAAAATGTTGAAAAAGTGGTAAACCCACCAACTAAGCCAATGCTTAGTCCAGTCATCAAATCATTAGATACCTCAATTAAATAAGGAAGTGCACCAGTAATAAACGCTAAGACAAACGCACCAATTAAGTTAATTATGATGGTTGCTATAAAATGATCATCACCAGCTAAAATCGTGAAGTACCCACGCAAAAGACCGCCAATAAAGGCTAAAAGGAATATGTATATTACTCTTCTCATCTAAAATTACCCTTTCTATTTATAAACATTCATAATAGTAAATATTATCATACGTCAGATATTTACTATACCAATTAGCATTTTTACTTTGACATTTAGTCTGTGAAAACTTATCATAATTAGAGAGTGATAACTAAAATTAAAAAACATTAGAAACAAAACTTAAAATCTTAGATAAAAAACTTTTAAAACATTTTAAAACCGATTTATAGATAAGATAAGAAGATATAAATAAGGAGCAATAACTTTATGTTACTGGGAAGCATAGAGGCTGGAGGCACAAAGTTTGTTTGTGCTGTGGGTAACACTGACTACCAAGTGTTAGATAGTTTAGTAATTCCTACCACTACCCCTGCTGAAACATTTAGTAAGGCTATCGACTTCTTCAAACAATTTGAAGATTTAGCCGCACTAAGTATTTCATCATTCGGCCCAATTGAAATTAGAAAAGATTCCACCAAGTACGGTTACATTACCGAAACTCCCAAACTTGGCTGGTCAAATGAAAACTTTTTGGGAGTATTTAAAGAGGAATTCGACATTCCAATGTATTGGACAACTGACGTTAATGGATCAGTGTTCGGTGAATACGTTAATCTAAAAAATAGTGGCCAAACATTAGATTCTTTGGTCTATTACACTATCGGTACTGGTGTCGGTGCCGGAATTATCATTAACGGTCAGTTCGTAGGAGACATGGGTCATCCTGAAATGGGTCACGTGAAATTAAAACGTCACGAAGACGATCTCGATTTCGATGGAATCTGCCCATACCACAAGGACTGTCTTGAAGGACTAGTCAGTGGACCTACCTTTGAAGCTCGTTTAGGTGTAAAGGGTCAAGAAGTTGCTCAAACTAATCACGTTTGGGATATCATGGCCTACTACGTGGCTCAAGCAGCCTTACAAACTACACTAACATTCAGACCCGCTAAAATTATTTTTGGTGGTGGGGTAGTTAGTGAAAAATTTCTCAAAAAGGTTAGATTTGAATTTTCTAAGCTATTAAATGGCTATATAGACATTAAAAACCTAGAAGAATATATTTCAACTCCAACCCTTGATGGAAATGGTTCTGCGACTTACGGAAACTTTGCTTTGGCGGATGCCTTAATTAAGCAACAAGTTAAATAAGTTCAGGTTTACACAATCTAAAATTGAATTGATCAAATATTTTTATAAAAAAAGTTACACAGCGTATAACGTTATTATATCAACGTTATACGCTGTTTTTTCGTGCATTTTATATAAACTTAAGAATTAAATTTCATCAAAACACTTTCATTTTTTTAAAAATGAGTTATTATAATACTTGTAAGTTTGTGAAAGTCTTAATTAATTCACGACTTCGTAAAAAAATAATACTTAAAATTCAATTTGGAAAGGATCTTGAATTATGAAAGCATTAGTTTTAACAGGCAAGAAACAATTAGAAATCCAAAACACTGAAATGCCAGAACCAAAGGCAAATGAAGTTGTTATCAACGCTAAATACGCTGGTATCTGTGGTACTGACTACGCACTATACAATGGTCTACCAGGTTCAGCTGACGCTGTTCCTCCAATCGTATTAGGTCACGAAAACTCAGGTGTTATCTCAGCTGTTGGTTCAGACGTTACTGACTACAAAGTTGGTGACCGTGTAACTGTTGACCCTAACATCTACTGTGGTAAATGTAACTACTGTCGTACAGCTCGTCCAGAACTATGTGACAACCTATCAGCCGTTGGTGTTACTAGAAATGGTGGCCTAGAAGAATACTTCACTGCCCCAACTCAAGTTGTTTACAAGTTACCAGACAACGTTGACTTGAAGTCAGCTGCTACTTGTGAACCAATCTCATGTGCCGTTCACGGTATGGACTTATTAAACATCAAACCTTACCAAAAAGCTCTAGTTATTGGTGATGGTTACATGGGTCTAATCTTTGCACAATTACTACGTTCATACGGTGTTAAAGAAGTTGACTTAACTGGTCGTCATGATGACAAATTAGCTGCTGAAAAAGAAAAGCTAAACATCGACCGTGTTATCAACACTACTAAGGAAGAAATTCCAGCCGAATACGACGTTGTTATTGAAGCCGTTGGTCAACCAGCTACTCAAGAACAAGCAATCGAAGCAACTGTTAAGGGTGCTCAAGTATTGATGTTCGGTGTTGGTGCTCCAGATCAAAAATTCAGCATGAACACTTACGAAGTATTCAAGAAACAATTAACTATCCAAGGTGCATTCATCAACCCTAACTCATTCGAAGATGCTATTGCCCTACTACAAAGTGGTAAAGTTAATGTTGAAAAGATTATTGACAACATCATCTCACTAGAAGACGTTGAAAGTGTCCTAAACGGTACTTCAAACCTAACTGGTAAATGTGTTGTTAAAGTTTCTGACTAATTTTTGGAGGCTTAAATTATGGCTTTAAATGATTACTTTGATGGTCTACAACACGTAGGTATCCCATCAAAAGACTTAGACAAAACAATCGAATTCTACAAATCACTTGGTTTTGACCAAGCTGGTTTATTCCACAATGGTGAAAACCGTTGTGCCTTCATGAGATACGGTAACCTAACCGTTGAAACATGGGAAGGCGATCCAGTTGCAATGGAAAATGGTGCTATCAACCATATTTCAATGAACTGTACTGATGTTGATAAAGCATTCGCAGCCGCTAAAGAACAAGGCTTCGATGTTTTAGATGACGAAATCCAATCAATCCCTACTTTCTGGAACAACGGAATCCGTTTCTTCAACATTCAAGGTCCTAATCACGAAAAGATCGAATTTTGCCAAATTGTAAAATAATATCTTTCGATCATAAAAAGCCCTCAAGCGTTAAGCTTGAGGGCTTTTTTTATTCTAAAATGGCGTCAAATACCGATTGTGGTAGTTGAATAGCTTCACTGGCACTCTCCCTTCAATATATCCCTGTACTGGCATCGGATATAGTTTGCGGGGAATCACACATACTTTAGTTTATGAACGATTTCTGGAGCCAATTTTTCGGCATTTAAACGGTGGTATCTACCTAAACCTAGCCAAAACAAAAACGCCTAATCATTTCGATCAGACGTTTTTATCTTAGACTGCACGGTAAACCATTTTCTTAGCGTGCTTATGATGAATCTTCTTCACACCATACTTGTAGTGTCTTTTAGCTTTGTTATGCTTTTTAGTCTTATAAGAACGATGTAACTTTTTGTGCTTTAGATTCTTTTTAACCTTATAAGTGAGTTTCTTAGCACGTTTATACTTGGCATGCTTGTGAGCTAACTTAAGTGTTGTCTTTTTAGATAATCTGTAAGTTAGTTTTTTCTTACTGTGTTTCTTGTACTTTTTAGCATGGTGCTTAGCTAAACGCTTCTTGGTAGTAGTGTTTAGCTTATAGGTGAACTTGCTACGCTTTTTGGCGTGTTTCTTGTAAGCCTTCTTATGCTTTACGTGCTTGGTAGTAGCACTAGCATATTGATAAGTATTGTTAGCAGTAGCAATTCGTCTTGTAGAGTGTTTTTTTAAGCTATATGCACGTTTTACATGCTTCTTAGTATAATGACTAACTTTATTAACAAGTGGTGTATATTGGACCTTTTTAGCCTTTGCAGAGGTAGTCTTTGTAATCACTTGTGTCTCAGTAGCCTTATGTAGCACATTTGCTTTAGCATGTTTTTTAATGTGTCTAGCTGTTCCTGTCTTAGCAACAGTACGCTTGTGGCCGTTAGCAGTCTTTTCGGTAGTCCAGAATGCTAACTTACGACCGCCAAGTGGAATAGTGTCGGCATCTAATGCTTCGCCCAATGCCTTACTTTGATACTTGTCAGTGTATTGCCACAAATCATAGTTGTACTTAGGATTTGGTGTGTAGTTGGTGTAATTAGCCAACCACACTGCACTGTATGCATTCAAAGTGCTTTGTTGGAATTGATCCAAGATAGATTGTGAACTGTATAAGATAACTGGTTGTTTGGTTAATTGCTTCATCGCATTAGCCCAGCTGACCGCATTTTGGTCGGATGTGCTTGTAAAACCAGTTTCAAAGTCATTCACATAAAATCTTGCATTTGGTGCTAGTGCATGTAGACGTTGTGCTTCTTCTTGTGCTTGAGCAGCGTTTTCGTAACGGCTAAAGCTGTAAACACCGTATGGAATCCCATACTTATTCATTAAATTGATATTATTATTAACCTGTTGATCATGATATTGACCATCTTGAATTCTCAAGACAACGAATTTAACCTCATTCTTTAAATTCATTACTTGTTGATCAGTTAATTTCCCCTGAAATTCTGAAATATCATAAGCCACCGGTGTGTATGGCTTAAATGACTGAGTTGTATCAGCATGTGACTTGATACCATTCAAAGATAAAGCCATGGTTGATCCTAACGCCGCGGAAAATAATAAATGTTTTATTTTTTTAGAATCATACATTTCCAATACCTTCATTTCGAATAATTTTTACAACAAAACCAGGTCATTATCATAACCTGGTTTTTTTAATGCATTTACTTAAGTGAAGTTACCATTTCTAATGCTGTATTTAGAGAGTTAGCTTTAATTGAGTAAACGTCATTACCCATTTGCCAAGTAATAGTTGCTGAACCATCGATTTCAGCAGTAATGCTACCCTTGCTTTCTGGCACTGGTAGGTTGTGGTTTTGGATGTAGTTTACTACGGTCTTACCCTTAGTAGTTGCGGCACCCTTGTACTTACCAAAGTTACTACCGTGTGTTAGTAGTGACCAGTTACCAAAGTTTGCTTGGATGTATTCTTGACCGGCACCCTTATCTGAGTGACCAACAACGTTGTAACCTAAGTTTACTGATGGTAGACCAGCAACGTTAGCAGCAGCTTGGTAGCCAACTTGTTGCATTGCTGCTGAGGCACTTTCATAAGTGTGCTTAGTGTAAGTAGCGTATGTTGAACCATTGTTTAAGTAGCTAATTGTAAAGTTGGTCTTGTTTCCATCCAACTTAGCATTTACGCTTTGGTTTGAATCCAAACCATTGCTTTGTGGTAGCTTTTCATTTCCTAATTTATTAGCAATCTTGTCATTGCTTGATGATGATGAGCTCATCTTGCTAGTTTGAGTAGTTGAAGTTGAACTTGATGCATCACTATTGTCGCTTTTCTTTTGTCCACAAGCAGTTAAAACTAAACCTAAAACTGCAACTGCAGGTAAAATCTTCTTCCATGCTTTCATAATGTAGGACATCTCCTTAAAAACTATTTGAAACCAGTATAACAAAACATCAGTGTTACGTTAATAAAGTTTGTATTAAATTCTTGTTACTTTATCATAGATTACCGCAATAATGTAAATGATTGTCTCAATGGTTGCGATAAAGAAACTCACTGGTAGGTTCGTTACAAAACTTAAGTATAGACCAAACCAGGTCCCAATTAAAGAAAAGATAAATGTCAAAATGGTCATGGACCAAATACTATGCACGAAATAGCGTGCTGAAGACGCTGGAATAGTCAATAAAGCAAAGATTAAAAGTGATCCTACGATTTGGGCTGTCACACTGACAGTACATGCCAATAGGATTAAGAAAATCACCGATACTAGAGTGTTGGCACGAGAATTAAAACTTGCACCAACGTTATCAAATGAATTGTATTTTAACTTTCTGTAAATCAAAGTGGTAATCACGATGATGGCGATACTTAAGCCCACCAAGGTTTGCACATTGCTGTAACTAATCCCAACGATACTACCGAATAAAATGTTGGTAGCGTAGCTAGATTGAGTGTCAGCTAATGATAGGAATAAAATTCCTAGTCCAATGAAGAATACGGAGAACACACTGATTGATGATTCACGACGGCTCACTCTCGAACCAACGGTCCCAATCATTAATGAACTTAAAACGGTAAATAATAGCATCCCTAAAATTGGGTTAGTTCCCAAGAATACCCCAAATGAAGCTCCTGAGAAACTGATTTCTGAAAGTGTATGGGTGAAGAAAGCGGTCTTTCTGGCAACCACGAATACCCCCATTAATCCACATAGAATTGAAATGAAGAAACTAGCGACGAAGGCGTATTGCATGAATGGATAACTTAACATTTCTAACATTATTTGGCCTCCTTCACTGGTTTAATTGTACCGGCTTGATTTGCAATATTTAGATCATAATCACCATATTGTTCTACTAAAACCGGATCGTGGGTGATGAATAAAACAGCGGCACCTGTTTCTTCAATGACGCTTTTCACTACGTCTAAAAGCATGAATTTAGCTTCTTTGTCCAAACTAGCAGTACTTTCATCTAGGATTAACAACTTAGGTTGAGATACTAATGCCTGAGCTAGATAGACACGTTGTTGTTCCCCACCGGAGCAACTGCCCAAAGGGGTGTTGGCTAAATCTTGTAACTTAGTCATTTCAATAACTTTTTGGACACTTTGTTTTTCTTTTTTGCTCAACCATGGCAATATTGAATGTTGTAGACCAAGTCCAATAAAATCAAAGACGGTCAATGGATAGTCATCGTCAATATTTCTCAATTGAGGAATGTATTGCATGTCTGATCGTTTGATTTTGGATTGAACATGTTTATTTTTATTAAATTGTTTTAAAATAGTCTTTATTAAAGTTGTCTTCCCAACACCATTTTCACCGGTAACACAGGTTAAGGTTTTGGCGAAGATATCAAAAGACAAATCATTAATTAATTTACGGTTCTTAACAGCAACGTCTAAATCGCGTACTGATAAGATCAAATTGGATTCTTTATTCATCATTAATCCTCACTGTCTCAATTATTTATATACCATTGTAGTCGGATTATGAAAACAATCAAACATCTGATATATATTAATTTTTGTTATATAATTGATTTTAACATACATAACACAATCGGGGTGATAATTTGGTTAATCGTTTTATAAATAGATTCAGAGAAACACCAAATAATAAGCTAATTTATCGTGGCGTTGTATCTTTCATTCTCTTAGTAATTTTAATCATCGAATTAGCCAGATTTTTATCATTACCTAAGGTTGATGCCACTACTTTATACTTACGTGAAAAACCCAACGACGAATCAAAAATCGTCGAAACAATTCCGCATGGTCGTCATTTGAGTATCATCAAGTCGAAAAACAACTGGTGGTACACCAAATACAACGGACAAAAAGGATGGGTGCCTTCATGGCTAGTCGGAGTCGACAATTACGACGTCACAACTGGTGATAAGTTAGCCCAAAAGACAATTATTATAGATCCTGGTCACGGGGGCAGTGATTCAGGTACCCTTTCGGCCAATCAAAAATACATGGAAAAGACATACACCATCCAAACCACGAAGAAAGTAGCAGCCGAATTAAGAAAAAGACACGCTAACGTCATTATGACTAGAACCGACGATACTTACGTTACATTGAAGAAACGAACTGATATGGCTAGTGATTACCATGCCGATCTATTCGTTAGTTTCCACTTCAATTCTGACAACGGATATGGTCATGCCAGCGGTTACGGCATCTACAACTACCACAAGAATGCGGTCAAGGTGGCTAACACGGTCGCAGATGGATTAGACAATCTCCCAGTATCCAACCGTGGTGTCTCATTTGGTGACTACTACGTCTTACGTGAAAACAAACGTCCGGCAATTCTATGCGAAATGGGATTCATGGATAGCTCACACGATCTTCCATATATTCAAAGTTCAAGTTATCAAGAACACGTCGCAAAAGATGTCGCAAACTCACTTGATAAGTACTTTAATTAGACAAAGTATACAAATTAGGACGCTTTTTTTGTGTTCAAAACGTTTATAAGTCAACATTTACAACATTTTCCCTATTTTTAGTTATAATACATTTAGTTTATTCGGCACATATTAAATAACGAAGATGGAGGAAAATACACGGATGAAAAAATCAACTAAGATTCGACTTACCCTACTTGTTTTAGTCGGAATCATATTGGGATTTTTAGCAGAAGTATTTTTAACCATTTTTGATGACTGGACATCAACCGTAATTAGCTCTTCTTCGATAGATGTATTCTTTTCAATTTGTGGAATTGCTATTTGTGGTGTTGTTTTTATTTTTTCTTACCTTGGCGTTGTAAAGCATGACGAAAAGTGGCCAATCAGTGGTTATTTCACATCATTTATTTTTTACGATGTCATGATTATTTTGGGTGGAATGCTTGGCAAATTCATCCTTCAAATGTTTATCAAATAATGATTAAAAAACATCGCATACTAATTTCTAAAAAAATGTCTTGTTTTATTAATTTATCTTTACGATTTTAAAGTTTTATATAATTTTAAAATATTTCGATAAAAATATATTTCTCTTAAATTATAATTAACACCGTTACACAACGGTTCTAAAAAAGGGGGAAATATAGTGGATAACAAGACAAGAAATCGACTAATCAAGCTAGCTATCACTGGTATTGTACTTGGCTTTTTGTCTGAATTAGCCTTAACAGTTCTATATTCATGGCAGATTGATTTTATCAAATCTTCATATATATATTTTGGCCTATCCATTATATTAATGGTTTCAATTGGTCTTTTAATCATATACCTGTTCCTTAGAATAATTATGGTCTACCCTTTAGGATCTAACTTCCACTACCTACTACATTTCGCAGTATACGACTTGTCGATATTAATTGGCGGATCTTTGGGTAAGGTTATACTGACGCAAATCATTAATAACCTAAAATAATAATTTATAGGAGTTTTGTTTTTCAATGAAAAAGAAACGTTTGTCTCAATTAGGTAATATGGCTTTAATCGGCCTTGAGACTGGTGTCATCTTCTTAGTGCTGGGTGATTTAACTCAATATGTGCTAATTGATTCGAATGGTGCAAGCCTTTTTGAAATCATATTTGGCGTTATTGCAGTCATATTGTCGCTAATCATCTTTTACGAATCCAATAAAAAATTCTATCCAATCACGGATTGGCAATACCAGGGAAACCTACTCGTATTCGAACTGGCATTTTTCTTTGGTGTATTTATAGCAAAATTAATCATTGATCTATTTATATAAAAAAAGAGACCTCCACCGAGGTCTTTTTTTTAATACAATTTGATAATCGCCACAGCGATTAACATCACGACTAAACCAATATATTTCATAATGCCAACCGGTTTTTTCGGTGAATTCAAAAGGCCATATTTGTCGACCATTACACTACCGAATAAGTTACCCAATAGGACTAAAACGACGGTTGTTCCGGCACCGATTTGTGGACTTAAAAACGCGTTTGATAAAACGAAAATAGCACCCAAAACACCACCGAGCCAAATCCACCAAGGATTGCCCTTTCCAATCGCATCTTTGGCGTGAACATAAGAACGATCAACTAGTCCGGTAATCACAAACAAGATGATGGTACCGACTAAAAATGAGATAAAGGCTGCATGGATTGGTGAGTGAAGCACTACGCCCAAATGGCCATTAACTGGTGCTTGAGATGCTTGAAACATCCCCGCAACGATTCCTAAAATCTGCCAAGGAAGTTGTTTGGCCTTCTCGGAATCATCACTGCTCTTTTTATCTAAGACAACCATCAAGATACCAACGACTAGTAGAATGACTCCAACCAATCTGATGATGGTAAAGGCATGGTGATCTGCGTCAAATAATGAGAAGTTATCGATAATCATCCCCATGATGATTTGACCGGTAATTGGCATAATCACCGTTTGCACCGCCCCTAGGTAAGGAAAAATTAAAATGTTAGTGGTTAAACCAATGACACCAAACAATCCGCCCAACCAAATCCATGCTGGTTGGCTTGTAAATAAGTGACTAGAAAAGAATAGTGATTGACCACTAAACAAAGTGGCGAAAAGTAACGCGATGGTTCCAATTGTAAACGATAGCATTGAAGCTAGGAATGGTGATCCACCAGCTCGATTCTTCAAGTTTGTATTGACCGAGGTCTGAATGGGTAAGACCAATCCGGCTAAAATACCGAGTCCGTATAACATTAAAATGCCCCCTTAATTATGTACAATAAAACCTCCCGGCACGGGAGGTTTTTTAGTTTATATATTATTATTACATGTAAAACCTAATTCGTCAGAATAAATGCTTATTCTTCAGTTACTAGACCCTTCAATGCAGGAATAGTCATCATAGTGATGAAACTGATTAGGTATAGTACTGATAGCATTGCCATGATTACTAATAATGAATGACTTTCCATCAATAAACCGATAATGGCTGGTGAGAATCCACCGATTGCACGTCCGAATCCCATGATAAAGTTGTTGGCAGTAGAACGAACTTCGGTTGGGTATAGACGACTGATGATGGCACCATATCCACCGTACATACCGTTTGAGAAGAAACCTAATACTGTTGATGCTAGTAGCAATGTGAAACCATTGAATGAGAATGTAATTCCATATACTGCTACAGAAGCAACCAGTAGGAATAATCCAAAGGCCTTTCTAGGTCCAATCTTATCTAGGATGGTACCGAATGTTAACATCCCAGCACTCATACCAATGATGGTAACGATTGTCCATAGTGATGAACCGGCAACACTTAAACCAAGTTTCTTTTGCATGATTGAAGGTAACCAGTTGATTAGACCGTAGTATCCGGCGATTTGCACAATTACCATCACGATTAGCGCCATAGTTTGGTATGCCAATCTTGGTGTTGCGAATAATTTCTTTACAGAAACCTTAGGACGCTTGCCTGTTTCCATTGTATCAATGAAATCTTGGCTTTCGTTTAGGTTCTTTCTAATGATGAAGGCAAAGAAGATTGGAATGATTCCGATTAGGAAAAGTGAACGCCAACCAAATGCTGGAATCATGATTGCGGCTAATACGGCTGCCATCATTGATCCAACTTGACCACCGATTGTGGTGATTGACACCGACTTTCCTAATTGCTTTTTCTTGAATGATTCAGCTACCATGGCAACACCTGAACCATATTCACCCCCGGCACCTAGGCCGACACAAAAACGTAAAATAGCAAAAGTAATAAAATTCTGGGCAAACATAATTCCGGCAGTTGAGATGGCGAAAATGAAGATGGTGTAGGTCAAAATACGTACTCGACCAAAACGATCAGCTAAAAGACCAAATAAAATACCACCCAACAACGATCCAAAAGTAGTAACTGTTGAAAGCATTCCAGCAGCTGCAGTACTAATGTGTAAACCGATAATGATTGAAGACATTGCAAATGAGATGAATGAGATATCCATGCTTTCTAGCATTTGTCCAATCGATGTCGATGCTAAAACCCATTTTTGAGCCTTAGTCGTTGAAGTGTGGTCTTGCGTGTTTTCCATTATTCAATTCCTCCAAAATGAACGCTCACTGTCGTTCCTTATTTTTTTGAAATATCTGTTTTAGATATTTTATAAAACTATACGCTTTAATTTTTTCTAATGCAAGTTTCATTTTTTTATTGCTTTATTCTGATAAAAGCGTATATTGTAATCAACATATGATTTTAAATTAGTCCAGTGAGGCTAGTAAATCGACGAACGGAATAAGTGGACCCTAATTTGTCGTGTAGTCTCTGAGGCTATACGACTTTTTTGTTGGAGGGAAAAGTATGAACCCAGTATTCATTGCACTAGATTTTGTCGACGCACCCACTGTTTTAAAATTTTTGGAGCCATTTAAGGACGTCAAAACATTGGCGGTCAAAGTCGGCATGGAGCTCTTCTATCGCGAAGGTGCCAGCATTATCAAAGCATTACGTAATCAAAATATCGATGTCTTTTTGGATTTAAAACTACACGATATTCCTCACACCGTACAACAAGCTGCCAAGCAACTTGGCCAATTGGATGTTCAATTCACCACCGTTCATTCACTTGGTGGCAGCGAAATGATTAAGGCTGCCAGACGCGGATTAGACGAAGGTGCCAAACAAGCCGGAGTCAATGGACCACAACTACTTGCGGTGACACAGTTAACCTCGACATCAGAAAACCAACTCCACGATGAAGAATTAGTGAACGTTTCAATGGCCGAATCAGTATCCCATTTAGCCAAAATGGCCAGTCAAAGTGGTGCCGATGGCGTCATCTCCTCAGCACTAGAAAACGACTTGATTCATCAAGCAGTCTCTTATGATTTTAAGTGCATCAATCCCGGCATTCGCCTCCCTAGCAACAGTGTCGACGACCAAAAAAGAGTCGTAACACCAACGAAAGCTTTTAAATTACACACCGGCGGAATCGTCGTGGGTAGAAATATCACCCAATCAGATAATCCGGTTCAAACATACAAAGACATCTACAACGCAGTTAATGGAGGAATCAAATGATGAATACTAACCAATTAATCGCTTCAGACCTTTTAAAAATTAACGCAGTTACCCTTTCACCAAACAAACCTTTCACTTGGGCTTCAGGTATCAAGGCACCAATTTACACCGACAACCGCATTACGATTAGCTTTCCAGAAGTCCGCTCCCACATCGCTGACGGTTTAGCCGAATTAATTCGCACCAAGTTTCCTGAAGTCAAAGTAATCGGTGGTGTCGCAACCGCTGGAATCCCCCATGCTGCAATCGTCGCTGACAAGATAGACCTACCAATGATTTACGTGCGTTCAAAACCAAAGGATCACGGTCGTGGTAAACAAATGGAAGGAAGCATCGACGAAAATGCCCCAATCGTTTTAATTGATGACCTACTTTCTACCGGAAAGAGCGTTTTAAACGCAGCACAAGCACTTAAGAATGAAGGTTACAACGTGATTGGTGTCGTAGCAATCTTCTCCTACGAACTCTCTGACAGCACTAAGAACTTCAAGAAAGCCGGTATCGAATTTGATACATTAACCAACTACTCCACAATCATTGAACAAGCCAAAGCAGAAAACAGTATTTCAGACAATGAATTAGTCGTGCTACGTAAGTGGCGTGACGATCCATGGAACTGGATGTAAATAAAAAACCCCACATTACGTGGGATTTTTTTATTTTATAGAATTGGTGAGAATAGACGACTAAATACTTGTTTGAATTTCAACCAACGTGATTGTTTTTCAAAGTCCGCATAAGTCATTAACTTACTGCTTCTAATGTCGTTAACGTAGATAGAATGTAATTGTTCAGCCAATCCTTCATCGTAAATAAACGCGTTAATTTCGAAGTTTAGTTTGAAACTTCTAAAGTCCATGTTGGCGGAACCAACGGACGCGATTTTACCATCGACTAGAACGGTCTTGGCGTGAATAAAACCATCTTCGTAGAAGTAAATTTTGACACCATATTTTGATAGTTGTTTAGCATAATATTGAGTTGCACGATATACAAACGGATGATCGGGCATGCATGGTACCATGATTCGAATATCAACACCTGACATTGCAGCTGTTCTGATGGCATCCAAAGCACTATCGTCTGGAATCAGGTATGGTGATTGAATCCAGCAGTAGTTTTTGGCGTTTTGAATCATCTTGATGTAGCCCAACTTGATTTGTTGTAAATCGGAGTTAGGTCCACTTGACACCACTTGGATATTGGTAGAACCTTCTTGGAATACCTTAGGGAAATAAAATCCCTTGGTTTCTTCGACATCAATCTTGTGTTCCATATCGGTAACGTTCCAATCCAAGATGAATTGGGCTTGAAGATGATGTACGGCTGAACCGGCGATTCTCAAATGAGTATCACGCCAGTTACCAAATTTCTTCTTACGACCTAAGTATTGGTCACCGATGTTAAATCCACCAATGTATCCGTACTTACCGTCGATAACGACAATCTTTCTGTGATCTCTAAAGTTCAAACGGAAGTCCATTACGGCTGAATGAGTGTGTAGGAATGGTTCTACAAAACCACCGGCTTCACGCAACGGATCGAAGAAATGATGCTTGTTTCCCATTGAACCCCAACTATCGTAGATAACATGAATTTTAACGCCTTCTTTGGCCTTTTTAATTAACTCTTTTAAGACGCGGTGACCAATTCTGTCATCGTAGAAGGTATAAAATTCGATGTTAATTGAACTTTTAGCGTTTTTGATATCGGAAATAATGCAATCAAATAGATGATTACCTTCAGTGAAGATCTTAACGTGGTTTCTTCTGGATAAATCAGTAACATCTGAAGTCTTGAATAACTTAACAAGCGTTCTGTATGAATATGAAACCTCATCTGCTCTGATTTTTTCAGGATTATTATGTATTCTACCTTGTTCTTTTAAGATGTCATACATCAACTTATTGTCTTTATATTGGAAACGGAATAAACGTTTCTTAGGTAGTTTTCTTCCGACGAATGCATAAATCAAAAACCCTAGCACAGGTAGGAATGAAAGGACTAATAACCATGCCCATGTTGCGGCAATATCACGTTCTTCTCTAAAGACTGTAATCAAAGCCAAAATTTCATTAACTATAACAATGAAATATAGGATGTTAAAAAGCATAATTATCCCTCCTTTAAGCTTAATATAGCATAATTATAGCACAATATATTTCGCTTTTAGCTCATCATGATATACTATAAACATATAAATCTAAGGAGGTTAGACTATGACGTCGACAATCGAGCTTAGAAATACCCTAACTTTGGATTATGAAGTAGGGCCATTCATCTCACTAATTGTTTCATTTAACGAAATTAGTAACAAAAATGACTATTTAAATTTAATCGAAAATGTTAAAGAAGAATTTATTCAAAAACACGACGAAAATATCTGGCCAAGATACGAAAGAAAATTAAGGAGATTCAACTTTGATCGAGCAAAACATATCGGAAATGGTTCGGGAGTAGCACTATACGTTAGTTTTAAAGCTATCCACTCATTTGACTTAACCCAACCTGTTAAGACTCAAATCTCAATCGATGACACCATGAATGTTGCTCAACTAATCAAGGAAATTGAAAGTCAACTTCACTACCGAGTTTTAATCCTACGCGATAACGACTTCAAACTCCTAAGAGTTGATAACGGTCACTTTAGCATTTTAAATCTTGTGAACAAGCCAATTCCGGTCCTTGTAAACAATGATAAAAACAAATACTTCATGTTGGTAAAAGAATACCTAAGTGATTTATTCGACGACGATGATTACCTACAAACAGTGATTGTCGCCAGCGAAGAAAATCGCAAGTTATTCAACGAACTAGCTGATCAAAAGACATTTGCTAAAGACATAACAAGCAATGTCGATATGGATGATTTAGGTCCCGACAAGGTTTCTGAAATGATTGATGAATTGAATCAACAATTCTTCGATAAGTTAGCCAACGACAACAAAATTAAATACGAAAAAGCTAGCGATCACCGTTTAGTAGCTATTGATTTAAGAGATATTATTTCAAACGCCCTATCCGGTAAGATCGATACTTTATACATTAGCGAAGAAAGCTATAACAAGACTTTAAATGATTTAGCAATTACTACCATTGGTTTCGCCGGAAACGTTCTACTACTTCCAAAGAGCCAAATGCCAATGAACTTGGACTACGCTGCAATCACATTGAAGTTTTAAATAAAAAAGACCTAAGAAATTTCCTAGGTCTTTTTATTTTTTCTTAAATGTTTCTATATTTTTGCAATTAGTTACCCTTATGTGAGATACTATCATAGGTGTTATATGAATTTTTTCAGTAACCCCCATTTAAATGACATTATAAATGAAAAAACTACACACGTTTTTAGATGTTTGTACTAGAATAATCTAAACGCATTATCTGAATTAGGAGAGGATTTTTTAACAATGTCAGACATACAACTAAGACCTATTATTAACGAATGGGCAAAAGACTTTAGCGATGAAATCGTTGATTTACATTACGTTAAAGAACAATTATCAGATGAACAATTTGATAACTTTATGAAACAAGTTAAGGAATTAGATTTATTAACTAATACCGAAGCTTACAAAATTATTTACGATGCAGCTAAGAATGATTTGGAACTAAACCACATCGATGATTTAGCAAACCGTACCAATCAACTACAACGTTTGATTGAAATTACTGGTGAATACAGCGATCAACCAAAATATATTTTATTCGCAAACATGTTCGAAAACGCTGGTGTATCAACTGATGATACTTTCGCCCGTTTAACATATGCAGAACTTGCATTACAAGATTTTGAATAAGAAAACAAATAAGAGCGCCTAATATTAGGCGCTCTTTTTATTTTTCAATCCATGGATTGTATGCTCCACCACTGATACAGGCAAAGAAGATTCCCTTATCATCACTAGCTAATTCGTGAACAACATCATGAATTTTTTGTGTGTCAATTGCGGCAATATGGTAGTAATTACCGTCTTTTTGAATGTCATATTCCGGTAATTTTGATTGTAAATCAGCACTAGTTCTGACAACGTAATTCTTTTTCTTGGTAGTGTTATTCAAAGAAAATTCTTCGGTAAAATCACGTTTCAAATGCACATTGTTAGCCTTTAAATCTAAGATATCTTGCACTAACGCATGGGCGGTTGGAAATTCACCCGCACCTTGGCCATTAAAAGTTAATTTACCGATTGTAGTTCCTCGTAACCCGACGAAATTGTAGTTGTCATGGATTCCGGCTTCGATTTGTCCAGGAGTATATAAAGTTGGTTCAACCACAAAGTTAAAACTGTTGTTTTTCTTGAAACTACGTCCAAGTAATTTCACGATTAAATTGTGTTTTTTGAAGTACTTAATATCATCATCGGTAATATTTCTAATCCCGAATTTTAATAGGTGAGCTCCTGGTTTAACAAAGGTATTATAAGCGATATCCACGCTAATACATAATTTATTTTCAATGTCGTATCCATCAACATCTGCACTCGGATCGGCTTCTGCATATCCCAAGTCTTGGGCATCTTTTAGTACTTTATCGAAGCTTTGACCAGTCTTTGTCATGGTATCTAGGATATAATTACTAGTTCCATTCAAAATTCCGTGAATCGAATCAATTTGGTCAATGCGAAGCGCTCTTTCTAAATTAATAATCCAAGGAATTCCACCTCCGACGGCTGATTCAAAATAGAACTTTACACCATTTTCTTCAGCGATTTCATCAAATTCCTTCAAGTTTCTCGCCACGACCGCTTTATTAGCTGTCACAACGTTCTTGCCATGTTTTAACGCATCGATAATCATTGTCTTAGCGGGTTCTAGTCCACCTAGTACTTCCACGACTACATCGACTTCTTCATCATTTAAAATTGTTGAGTAATCATCCACAAATAATTCGTTTTGATCAACTTTTTCTGGACGAACAAATACATATTTGACCGATAAATCTTTTTCAAATGGATGCAAAGCGCTGTCTTGAATAATCTTTAAGACTCCATTTCCGACGGTACCGTGACCTAAGATTGCAATTTTCATAGTGCAAGCCTCCTTTTTTGCTTTGGCTTTATTATATCTTATTTCGCGTATTCTACCGCGGTTAATTTTCTCGCCTTAGCAAAAGCTTGATCTAAAAAGAGAGTGAACATATTTGTTCACTCTCTTTTTAGATACGCAGAATCTGCGATAATAATATTTAAATAAAATGAATGAATGGACGACCGCCAGCAACGATTAATCCAATCACAATCACTAGTGCGAAAACTAGGACAAGGCTCATTACCAATCCAACAGTTAACGACTTTTTATTCTTTTGGGCATAGGCCATTTCAATCAAGCCAATTAAGAAGATGGCTGATAAAACCTTCAAAATCGTGAACATGGCATCGCGTTCAAAGGCTTTGCTAAATAGTACAATTCCCGTCACGATGAAGACTAGATAAGACACTCTAGTAGCCATCATGTAAGGCTTAAAGTTATTCTTTTTGCATAGTGCGATAATCACTAAAGCGATTAGTAATACCGCAAAAATTAAGTGAATCCATAAAAACATGGTTTCATATTCCCCCGTTTATTTTTCTTTGTGTTCGTAATCTTGATCAATTTCAGATTCATCAACAAACAAAGTTCCGTCAGGGTTGCGTAGTGGAGTTAGTGTACTTCCGTATCCACCGTATTCAACACCGGTTCTTTGATCGATGTAAATGGATACTCCTGTAAATGATTCTTCTACTAGTTTAAAACGTTTAGACAATTGATTTCCTCCTCGGATTAATTCAAAATGTGTCATGTTTAGCTTTATTGTACAAAATAAAATGAGAATAATCAAAAAGACCAACATTTATGTTGGTCTTTTTACGTATTTATAAACAGATTAAATCATTTTGCTTAAAAAACGTTGGGCGTTAGGGGTTTGGGGATTTGCGAAGAAGTCTTGTGGAGCTTGTTTTTCTTGAATCTTTCCGTCATCCATAAACCAAATTTCATCTGAAACATTTTTAGCGAATTCCATTTCATGAGTAACGATAATCATGGTCATGTCCTTCTTAGCTAAGTCTTGCATAACGCTTAGTACTTCACCGACTTTTTCAGGGTCCAATGCTGAAGTTGGTTCATCGAATAGGATTACTTCAGGATCCATGGCTAGCGCACGTACGATTGCGATACGTTGTGCTTGTCCACCTGATAGGCTGTCTGGGTAAACGTTTGCCTTGTCATCTAGGCCAACGGTCTTAAGTAATTCGTGTGCCTTTACTTCAGCGTCTTCCTTACTCATACTCTTAACCTTGATGGGTGCTAGTGTGATGTTATCGATAACTGTCTTGTTTTCAAACAAGTTAAAGCTTTGGAACACCATTCCGATGTGGGTTCTTAATTGAATTAGTTCCTTTTCAGAACTACTTACTAGGTCTTTACCATCCAATAGAATCTTTCCAGAAGTTGGTTCACCTAGCATGTTAATGCAACGAAGGAAAGTACTCTTACCGGCACCAGAAGGACCTAAAAGTGAGATTACTTCGCCCTTGTGGACTTCAGCATTGATGTCAGAAAAGATGGTATTATTTTTGAATTTTTTAGTTAAATTTTCAATTTTAATCATTGGTTCCATGGCTAATCTTCCCTTCTAAGTGTTTCATAATTCTAGAAATTGTAAATGTGATTACGAAGTAAATGACCATAATGACAGCGATTGGTGCGACACCCAAGTAAGTGTCAGCTTGGACTGCTCTCATTTGATACATTAGTTCTCCAACCCCAATTACGGATGCTAGTGAACTATCCTTGATCAAGGTTACTAATTCGTTACCAAGTGCAGGCCAGATGTTCTTGAAGGCTTGTGGTAACACGATGTATTGCATTGATTGTTTCTTGGATAGACCAAGTGATAATGCAGCTTCGCTTTGACCATCAGAGATAGAATTAATTCCCCCTCTAATGATTTCGGCGACGTAGGCTCCAGAGTTAATAGAAATAGCGATAATTCCTGAAGTTAAGGCTGGAACGTTAACGACAGTTCCTAGACCAAAGTAGATGAACATAATTTGAACTAATTGAGGTGTTCCACGAATGAATTCGATGTAGCAAACGGCGATTGAGTGCAATAGCCAGTTGTGACTTAATCTCATTAGCGCAAAGATAATACCTAAGATGATACCGAAGAATACCGATACCACTGAGATGATCATTGTGTATTCGATACCTGAGATAAAGAAGTTCTTGTATTGCCACATTGTTTCAAATTGTGATTGTGACTTATTGTTAGTGATGTGTTTTGCGGCCGCTGGAACGAATTTCTTAGTGTATAGGTTATCCTTGTTAACCTTATCAATTGTCTTGTTAGCAGCGTTTTCTAAGCTAGTAGCCCCCTTGAAGAATGCAATCTTGTTTTGACTTTCTTGACCAGGCATCTTAGCGTCAATAATCTTTAGACCTGGGTTGTGGGCTGCGTAGGCTTGAGCTACAGCAGTGTCTAGTGGAATAGCTGTGATTTTTCCCGACTTCAAAGCAAGAATTAAATCGTTGATGTTTTCCATTCCCTTTAGGTTAATGTTCTTGATACCCTTCTTCACAGCGTCGTATTGCACTGATCCGATTTGAGCACCGATGGTCTTACCTTGAAGATCCTTGTATGACTTGATTTTCTTATCGTCGGCACTGTTTAATACCAAACTCAATCCAGATGAGTAGTAAGTCTTACTGAAGTCGACACTCTTGGCTCTTTCAGGAGTTTCGTTCATCCCTGCAATAACCATGTCAACCTTCTTGGTTTGAAGAGCAACTAATAGTGAATCAAATCCCATTGATTTAACCTTTAATTTTACTCCTAAGTTCTTGGCGATGGCCTTACCTAATTCGATATCGGCACCGTAAACCTTTGATCCACCATCATCTTTTCCAATAAATTCGTATGGAGGATAATCTGGGGCGGTTCCCATTACGATATAACCTTTTTGCTTAATTTGTTGTAGTGAGTTATCGGAAGCTGATGCTTGAACACTTGGAACAGTGAATGCTGTCACGAATAGTGTTGCAATCATTAGCAACATGGTAATTAACACGGAATGTTTCATTTTATTCTTCATGATTCATTTCTCCCTTTAGTTTTTCTTTCGCTTTTTCAATCTGTTTATGGACTTCATCAAAACCGGTTGAACCATAACTCTTTCTTCTTTGAATTGCGACGTGTGGTTTCAAATCTTCATATATGTCTTCTTCAAACAAGTCTGAATAGTTATGTAGTTGTTCTAATGGTAGATCCTG
The DNA here is from genome assembly GCF_019656215.1 of Apilactobacillus zhangqiuensis. Taxonomy (GTDB): domain Bacteria; phylum Bacillota; class Bacilli; order Lactobacillales; family Lactobacillaceae; genus Apilactobacillus; species Apilactobacillus zhangqiuensis. The sequence goes on along the minus strand of NZ_BPLK01000001.1, from coordinate 92,691 downwards.
TAAGTAGCAATTTTCGTTTATGCATTTTGCGACCAATTCACCGGCGATACGGTGAGCTTGTCTAAATGGTAATCCCTTGGCTGATAAGTAATCAGCTAATTCAGTTGCATTTGAGTAGTCTTTTTCGACCGCTTGTAGCATTTTATCCTTGTTGACCTGCATTGTAGCAATCATTTCGGTCATTAGTTGTAGGATTGGTTCGATGTTTTCGACTGTATCAAACACGCCAGCCTTGTCTTCTTGTAAATCCTTGTTATATGCCAGTGGCAATGATTTCATCGTTGCTAGTAAAGCATTTAGGTGACCGTATACCACTCCGGTTTTACCCCTGATTAGTTCACACATGTCAGGATTCTTCTTTTGTGGCATGATTGAACTTCCAGTGCTGAATGCATCTGATAGTTCAACGTACTTGAATTCGTAGCTAGACCATAAGCAAATTTCTTCGCATAGTCTTGATAAGTGCATCATTAGAATTGAAGCATTGCTTAGAAATTCAATTGCAAAATCCCTATCCGATACAGCATCGATGGAATTGTTGTAAGGTGCATCTAAACCCAATTCATTGGCGGTGAAATGTGGATCAATTGGGAATGTGGTTCCTGCTAATGCCGCCGCCCCAATTGGTGACATGTTGGTGTGCTTTTGGTTAAATTCGAACCTATCGGCATCACGGTCCAACATTTCGTAGTAGGCCATTAGGTAATGGGCAAGTGAGATTGGTTGAGCGTGTTGTAAATGGGTATATCCTGGCATGATGGTTTCTAAATTTTCATCGGCTAGGTTGACCAATTCGCTTTGAAAGCTCCTAATCAGTGCAATGATTTGTGGTAGACGTTTCTTTAGGTATAAGTGAAAGTCTAATGCCACTTGATCATTTCTAGAACGAGCGGTGTGTAGCTTTCCAGCGACAGCACCGATTTTTTCGGTTAGCACCGTTTCAACATTCATATGAATATCTTCGTTTTGGTAACTAAAATGAAGTTTTCCTTCATTGAATTCTTCTTTAATCTCTTTTAGACCGTTTACGATTTGGTCTTTTTCGGCCTCTGTAATGATACCAACGTTGCTTAACATGGTGGCATGGGCAATTGAGCCCTCAATGTCTTCGTTTGCCATTTTGATATCAACATTGATTGAGGCTCCGAGCCTCAAGAATAAGTCGTTGGCGTCGCCGTTAAAACGACCTCCCCATAGTTTCTCACTCATCAGATTCACCTTCTAACTTGTTTTCAACTAGTACCTTTTCCTTTGTTTTAGTCTTCATAACATCTTTCATGAAGTTCTTTTGTAAGTTTTTTTGTTTTACTTGTGATGCGACTTGAGTAGGTAGTCCCCATAGTTTGATGAAACCAACTGAAGCATTTTGATCGAATGAATCGGCTGCGGTGTAAGTAGCTAGGTCTTCATCGTATAGTGATTCATCTGACTTAGAAGCGACTACGTAAACGTTACCCTTGAATAACTTCACCTTAACTGTTCCACTGACTGTGTCTTGTGATGATTGGATAAATGCCTTTAGTGACTTCATCAATGGTGAGAACCATAAACCGTTGTAAGTAAGGTTAGCGATTTGTTGTTCAACCATTGGCTTGAAGTGAGCTAAATCTCTTTCCATAGTTAGGTTTTCCATTGCCTTGTGGGCCTTTAGCAATACGGTAGCACCTGGTGATTCGTATACTTCTCTGGATTTAATTCCGACTAAACGGTTTTCGATGTGATCGATACGACCGACACCGTGTTCACCGGCACTGATATTAACTTTTTTGATAACTTCTGCGAAGCTCATTTCAACGCCGTTAACTGCGACTGGTTTACCTTGTTTAAAGGTGATGTCCATAAATTCTGGTTGGTCAGGTGTTTCTTCGATTGGTTTAGTAATATCGAAGGCATCTTCTGGAGCTTGGTTCCATGGATTTTCTAGGACACCACATTCATTAGCACGTCCCCAGATGTTGGCGTCGATTGAGTATGGAGAATCTAAATCAATTGGAATATCGATGTTGTGTTTCTTAGCAAATTCGATTTCTTCTTCTCTGTTCCAGTGCCATTGACGAACTGGAGTAACCACTGTCAATTTTGGATCTAGAGAATGGATAGCGACATCGAAACGAACTTGGTCGTTTCCTTTACCAGTACATCCGTGACAAATGTATTCGGCACCTTCTTGGTGAGCAATTTCAACTAGCTTTTGACTCATTAAAGGACGAGATAGAGCTGAACTCAATGGGTATTGCCCTTCATACATTGCGTTAGCATCTAATGCCGTTAGTAGGAAGTCTTCTGCGAATTCGTCTAGTGCATCAACCACGTATGACTTGATAGCACCAACCTTTAATGCTTTTTCTTTAATTTGGTTTAAATCTTTGTGTTCTCCGTAATCCTCACCTACATTAATGCAGCAGGCAATTACGTCAAAACCTTGTTCGATCAACCATGCGATTGAAACTGATGTATCTAATCCTCCGGAATATGCTAAAACGATTTTCTTTGATTGTTTCATGTGAAACATCCTCCTTTTTTGTATATAAACAACGAAATTTTAATTTCTATAGAGGACGATGTAACCGCGGTACCACCTCAATTTCTAACCCCCTCGCGAATGCTAGCTCATAAAGTCAATGACTTCCGCGTTAACGCCGCCAACGTTTGCTTCTACTCATTTCGAAGCTCACTCACAAGTACGATTAATCAAATGTCATTATTAACTCTCATCAACGTTAATTTCTCTGTAAATGATTGGTTTGATTAAATTCTTGATCATCATGCAAATATTTATATAAAAAAGTCCCCTAGGAATAAATCCTAGAGGACGACTAATCGTGGTTCCACCTCAGTTTCTGACATTCTCACGAACATCAGCTCATAAAGTTCATACAAACTTTAACGATAACGCGTTAACGGTGAATTCTACTCATTTCGAATTCAAACTCATAGGTACGATTTAATTAATGTCATCCTTAGCTCTCACCCGGCTTTGCTAAGTTCTCTGTAAATGACTGAATTAACTAAAATTCCTAATCACTGTTTTTAAAATTGATATTTATTTTTGGGTATAAAAAAATCCTCTTGGATAAGATATCCAAGAGGACGAATAAAATCGCGGTTCCACCTCAATTCCTAGCACTCTCACGAATACTAGCTCGAGAAGTTATAATAACTTCAGCGTTAACGCCGCCTACGATTTTTTCTACTCATTTCGAAAAATGACTCTCAGGTACGATTTAACTACCGTGTTACTCACTCTCATAACCGTGAGTTTCCTGTGAAACACTCAATAATTAAAATTCCTGTTCAACGTCTTATTTGATTGTCACTTATATTAATACCTTCTCAGAAAAATTGCAATGCTTTAATTTTATTCTAACGAATCCCAAGGGGCTAATTCGACCGGAGATTGGCTTAATAGCGCGGTTTTATCATTAGATAAATATTTTTTATTTATTACAATTTCGTATACATATTCGTTCATCCAACCATCATCCATGATGAAATATCCGTTGACACCATTCTTTGATCCCCATGAATTTTCCACTTTCCATTTAGTTGGTTTGTCATCGACTAAATCGACACCGGTTAATGCAGTGGCATGTGAAACGTTAGCTTCATGGTATTGTAGACGTTCTTTTTTGCTCATTGATAAATCGACATCAAAAAGTTCATCGTAATGGTATAGATTTTCTGCTAAGAAGCCTTTTTTGCGGTCAGATTGACGTGCAATGTCGTTAGCAAACCAAACGGCTTGACCGTCTTTTAATTGCGCAATTGCGGCATTTTTTAGGTCTTCCATTGGTAGGTTCAAGAATTCAATCTTTCTACCATCAACCACGTTTTCTTGAGCTGATAAACGATACATCTTGTCGTATTCCTTGTCAGGAGCGTTACTTAGAACCACGTAATCGTCTAAGTCCGCATCTGATAGGTACTTTTCATAGAATGCCTTAGGGGTTAAGTCACGATCGATGTGGTAATTGTCGTTATCATCCCTGTATTCGAAGTCAAAAGTCTTCGGAGGCACGCCAAGTGAGTACGCAGCAATCTTGTAAACTTCGGCTAGCATTTGTTCTCTAGCGTCATGGATATCTTCTTCAGACACACCATCATTTACCATGTTACGTAGTTTAAGTGCATCGTTTCTTAGTTTGTAATTCAAAATCGATTTCAAATCACTGGTACTTTCGGAAACGTTAGTTTCACTAAACGCAGTGGTTGGGACAACACCGTATTTTTGAACTAATGCTACAGCCATTGCCCATTGACCACCATCTGCACCTGGCCCTACTTCTAGGAAGTATTGAACGGTACGGTCGTCTAGTGGCTTGTCCGCAGTATTTATGATGCGGTCGTAAAAGATATTGGCACGTTCAATCTTATCCCAGAAGAATAGATAATTTTGTGATAGTTCGAAATCTTTGACATTATACTTAGCGCCAAATTGGTGCTTTAAGGTATTTAATAGTGCAAACATCCAGCAACGACCAGATTGTTTTTGGTTTGACACCTTACCAGTCTTCACTTCAACAGAAAAGATGGGATTTAGTTTTTCAGTGGCTGTTTCATCGTATGAAACATTGCCAATTCCATTTTGTGTTACGGTTCTTTCCAAAATCGCATTGGTAGGATTTTCTTCGTAGGCCGCACGTAATTCTTTTAGATCTTGTTCGGTAATTTTTGTTTCAGTCATTATCTACGTCCTCCTTATACCGCTGCCCAAGGGTCTAAATCGACTGGGGTTTGTTCTAATAGTTGTCTTTGTGAATCGGTTAGGTACTTCTTGTTAACGATAACTTCGAAGACGTTATTGTCCATCCAGTTATCAGCCATTACGAAGTAACCTTTTTCGCCGACCTTTTCACCCCAGGAGTTTTCGACCTTCCACTTAGTTGGCTTGTCGTCGACAATGTCGACCCCAGTAAGTGTCATCGCGTGGTTAGGAATATTGTCGTAGTAATCCAAACGTTGGGCCTTGTCCATGTTCATATCGATATCAAACAATTCACCACGTCGGTATAAATTGTCGTCCAAAAGACCATTTTGACGATCTGATTGTTCGGTCACGGTGTTGGCAAACCAGACAGTTTCGCCATCTTTTAATTGCGCAATTGCAGCATCCTTTAATACATCCATTGGCATGTTTAAGAATTCAACTTGGCGACCACCAACGACGTTTTGACCGGCCTTGTTACGGAATAATTGTTCCATTTTACGGTTGGGATAGTTACCCAAAACGACGTAATCATCTAAATTGATTTCGAAGTATTGATCGAAAAATTGTTTAGGTGTGATGTTTTCTTCGACATGGTAGTTTTGCTTGTCATCGCGGTATTCAAAAGTAAATGTTTCACGTGGAACACCACAGGCGAAACCAGCAATTTTGTAAACTTCCTTTAGCATTTCCTTACGTTTTTCAGCAATTTCGGCATCACTTTTACCGGCATGAATCATGTCGCGCAATACCATTGCGTCACGACGCAACTTACGGTTCAATACCTCCTTTAAATCGGATGTATCTTCCGTTACATTACTTTCAGGAAAGGCAGAAGTTGGCATCACACCGTACTTTTGTACTAGTGCAACAGCCATGCCCCATTCACCACCATCGGCACCTGGTGCGGCTAAGTAGCAGCGAAGTTCACGATCATCGAAAGGCTTATCAGCAGTATCGACAATGTGATCGTAAAAAATGTTAGCACGTTCGACCTTATCCCAGAAGAATAGGTAACTTTGAGATAATTCAAAGTCTTTTACGTCGTAGCGTTTCGCAAAATCGTGTTTTAAAACGTTTAATAATGAGAATAGCCAGCAACGACCAGAACGTTTTTGATTTGATACCTTACCAGTATCGATTTCAACAGAGTATGTGTGGTTTAATTTGGCCACAACTCGATTATCTTTGGCAGTATTATTGATCCCGTTTTTCATTATGGAACGTTGTAATACCTTGTTTTTTGGATCTTTATCATATTGTTCGCGCATTGCATCAAAGTCAGCTTGCGTTAACTTAGTATGAGCCATTAATTACACCCCTAATTAGCTTATTAATCAGTACTCCAACCAATTGCCTTATCGAATTGGATGCGACCATTTGCTTCATCGTCCATCGCTTGGTCGATAACATCAAAGGCCTTTTCTAGTTGTTCTTCGGTAATTACCAAAGGTGGTTGAAATCTTAGTACATTTCCCCTAACGGTAATCATAATTACCCCTAGCTCAAACATACGATAGATTAGTTTTGTCGCTACTTTAACGTCAGCTTTACCAGTCTTAGGATCGACGATATCAATACCACCGTCCAAGCCGTACATTCTAACGTCGCCGACAAAATTGTACTTCTCTTTCATTCTATCAAAGAATACTTTGGATTTGGCGCCCAAACGCTCACTGCGTTCTAGTAGGTGTTCATCTTCGATGATATCAATTGTTGCCATGGCAGCCGCTGTGGTGACAGGGTTTCCGGCGGTGGTGTATACATTAGCTGGCGCTTCAAGTGATTCGATAATTTCCTTTTTACCGATAACGGCACTTAGTGGCAAACCAGAAGCTAATGATTTTCCAACGGTCATAAGATCTGGGTAAATGCCGTCAAATTGTTGAATTGACCACCATTTGCCGGTACGGCCCATGCCTTGATTAACTTCATCAATCGCAAATAAGATGCCGTGTTCGTGAGCAAATTCGTATACTTTCTTTAGGTACTTTTCTGGTGCTTTGACGATTCCGCCGTCACCTTGAATTGGTTCAATCAAGATGACCGCTACCTCGTCGGCAGGTAAATATGTATCAAAAGGTAACTTAAACTCTTCGAACATACGATCTACAAACTCATCTTCAGTTTCGTATGATTCGCGATACCAAGGGCTTGGGAATGGTACTTTGTAAAAGCCACTCATTAGAGGTCCCATCTTTCTGTTCATGTTCAAACTAACGCCGGATGCACTCATTGAACCGTATGTAGAACCATGGTATGCTCCAGTAAAACTAACAACGTCTTGGCGACCAGTATATCCACGAGCAAACTTGATTAGTGCGTCATTGGCATCTGATCCTGAATTTCCCCATGATAATTCAGCCGGTCCATCGATTGGTGCAATTGCGGTCAATCTCTTTGCTAATTTAGCAGCTGGTAGGTTGGCAAAATATGCGGGAGTGTATTGGATTAGCTTTTGAGCTTGTTTGGTGATTGCATCAACTACGTGTGGATGACTATGTCCTGTGTTGGTTGAGGATGCGCTCGCTAATAAATCAATGTATTCGTTTCCCTCGACGTCCTTTAAAATCGCACCTTCACCCGATTCAATTACCATATCAAAGTACTTGATACGTGAAGCTGATGCGAAACATTCGTCTTCGTCATGCAAAATTTCTTGATTTTTCATATTGAACACCTCATTCCATATATTTATTAGAAAACGATTAATTTCTAATCGTTTTCTAATTTAATTGTAATTGATTATATCTGACTGATTAGAGTTGTCAACATGTGGATAATTATTTTAAACGTTACATTTAAGTTAAATCAGTTTATTTGGCTTGATATTTCTGTATTTACTGGTAGATTATTATATATATATGAGAATATTTTTACATTCCCAGGAGGAAACAATAATGAAAAAGAAAGTAGCCGCTGCTTTTGCAGCTGTAGGTGCCGTATTCTTGATTGGTACTACTGTCCATGCATCCGCTAACCAAACTTACACTAACCGAAGCGAATTTGTTAACGTTTATAAATATGGAAAACTAAATCACGGTCGTCACACAATGATGAGATACCGTTACTTCAAACGAATTGGGCACATGCACGTGGGTAACCGCGTTCGTTTCAATGGATCAAACTTCCTATTCCTACCCAAATTAGGTGGTTACGTTCCTGAATACCAATTAAAGCCCGTTAAAAAGGTTAAAAAAGCTAAAAAGGTAGTCGAAAAGACTAAGAAGAGCAGAAAAAAGAAAGCCAAAAAAGAAGTTAAGACTATGATTATTAATGATACTAGTGCTTCTGGTATGACTTTAAACAACCGTATGTATGACGATTCAAATGTCACTTCGGATAATGTCCAAACTCAAGTTACCAAACCATCAAACATTAACAATGATGGATCAAATTCTGTCGTAAATAGTACAGCCGCTTCTGCTAGCGATGCATCAACTTCAATTTCAACCACATCTGAAAACAAATAAATAACCAACAAAAAAAGCGTTGAAGTTAATTCAACGCTTTTTTATTTTGTAAACTATTAATGTTGTAACGCTGTGTGGCATTTCCTGACCATGGGAATGCGTACACAACACCCAATACTTTTCTTTTTTCAACAAATCCCCAATAACGGCTGTCATTTGAGATTAATCGATTATCACCTAATACGAAGTACATCCCTTTAGGGACAATCTTTTCATCTTGATCATCTACCCATTTTTCTCTAGATAGTTTAGTGATATCCCAGTTCTTAATGACATCAGTTTGAAATTTATAGCGTGTCCCAACGCTCGCCTGTTCTTTACTAATATAGTCTTGCTTATATAGCTTGTTATTGATGTATAGTTTACCGTCTTTATACACGATTTTATCACCGGGAATCCCAACCACACGTTTTACATAATATGTAGTGGCGAGCTTGGTAGGATCTTCACCAAACGCATCAAATACAATCACACTATTGCGTTTAATCGCGGCTCTTTTCATCACTAAAACTCTTTGTCCAGTGTATAAGTTGGGATCCATTGAATGACCATCAACCTTAACTACTGTCGCAAAACTTTTAATTGCAAACCAGGCTAATACCAGGAATAACAGGTAGATAACCCATGATAATAAACTCTTTTGTTTACCAGTTAATTTCATGGATTGAACTCTCCTCTACTCAGCTAAGTCATTAACGTTATGACGGTGCTTAGCAGTACCTGACCATGGGAATAACTTAGCAACACCCAATACCTTAGAATTCTTTACAAATCCCCAGTATCGGCTATCGTTTGAAATGCTACGGTTATCACCTAATACGAAGTATTCACCCTTTGGCACGACCTTCACATTCTTATTGTATACCCATTTAGATCTGGACAATTTAGAGATATCCCAGTCTTTAATATTGTCACCATTAAGGTTATAACGCGTTCCTACATTTAGCTCTTTTTTACTGATAAAGCTTTGGTCAACGACCTTGTTATTTACGTATAGCTTGCCATCTTTGTATGAAACGGTATCACCTGGTAGACCGATAACACGTTTTACGTAGTAGTCATTAGCGGTCGCTTCTGGATCTTCGCCATGGGCATCGAAAATGATGACATTATTACGTTTAATGTCGGCTTGTTTTAATACCAACATCTTTTCTCCGTTGTATAGGTTAGGATCCATTGAATGACCATCAACGGTTGCCATTGTAATGAAGTGGGTAATTGTTAGGTAAATCCCTCCCAATACAACTAGGTAGATTAGCCAGCTTAGGCATTCTTTTAAAAATTTATTTTTATTATCTTTGGTAGATTTTTCCATTTTTGTTGCTCCTAATTTTGATATTCCCATTGTATCATTATTTCACAAATAGTTTGAAATAATTTCCTTGTGATAATTCGCACTTATAAGTATAATTTAATTGTTAATATTTTAATTACATGATAAAAGGAATGACTAAGCATCAAAAAAATCGGAAATCTCAACATACATAAGAACATCCTCGGGGCCTTTTTAGTATGGTTTTTACTGTCTGTGCTATGGGGAACATTCAATATTGATAAGGAAGCCATGTCACTGCATGTGATTTTAAAAGCAAACTTCCTAACCGCCATCCCACAAATGCTAATTTTTATTGAAGTTGCCATCTTATACGCAATCATTTCGATGTTACGAACTAGAATCTTCTTAGCATTTTTGTCCATTTATACCGTCTATATTGACGCTTTAAACATGTCGGCAGTAATTATCTACATAATCGATGGAAACTACGCATACGCCGCTTTTTGGGCGATTATGTGGGTTTTACTGACAATTTCAATCATTTGCTTCACAGTATCAGCAAATCATTCCATTTTAAAACATAGATCAGTAAAAATTAAGGGCGAAAAATCATCCGAATATTTTAAATACCAATTCAGGCTACTTAAAAACGTCTTGATTCCAGGAATCATATCATCATTCCTATACACCCTCTTAAATAGCTGCATTAGATAACAAAAAAATCCGTCTAAACATAGTTTAGACGGATTTTTATTTTACCTATTTTTTGATTTTAGCGATTTTACCTTGTTGGATGTAAACACCTAAAATGGCAACATCTGAAGGGTTAACTCCTGAAATTCTAGAAGCTTGAGCCACAGTACGTGGTCTAATCTTTTCTAGTTTTTGACGAGCTTCGGTAGCTAAACTGTCGATTGCGTCATAATCGATGTCATCTGGAATCTTCTTAGCTTCCATCTTCTTCATACGAGCAACGTTTTCTTCGGCCTTCTTGATGTATCCGGCGTACTTAGTCCTGATTTCAACTTGTTCTACCACACGACGACCTAATGGCTTTTCAGCTGGTTCAATGAACTTCAACAATGTGTTGTAAGTTACGTATGGACGACGTAGGAATACAGATGCCAAGATACCATCCTTAAGTGGCTTATCACCATGAGCTTCAACGAATTCGTTTACTTCATCACTTGGTTTGATACGAGTGTGATCTAGACGGTCTAGTTCCTTGATAACTGCTTCTTTCTTTTCTAAGAACTTGTTGTATCTTTCGTCTGAGATTAGGCCTAATTCGTGCCCCTTTTCAGTTAAACGGAAGTCGGCGTTATCGTTTCTTAGAAGTAGACGGTATTCGGCACGACTAGTTAGTAAACGGTAAGGTTCGTTAGTTCCCTTAGTTACCAAGTCATCAACTAACACACCAATGTATGCTTCGTTACGTTTTAGAACCATTGGGTCCTTGCCTTGCGCACGTAATGCAGCATTAATTCCGGCATATAGACCTTGTCCAGCGGCTTCTTCGTAACCTGAAGTACCGTTAGTTTGACCGGCAGTGTATAGGTTCTTAACAACCTTAGTTTCAAATGTTGGCTTTAATTGGTAAGGTGCTACGACATCGTATTCAATGGCGTAACCTGGTCTCATCATTTCGGCGTGTTCTAGTCCAGCAACACTGTGTAACATCTTTTGTTGTACTTCTTCCGGAAGAGAAGTTGAAAGACTATCACAGTAGTATTCGTTGGTTTCGCGACCTTCAGGTTCCAAGAAGACTTGGTGTCTGTTCTTGTCAGCAAAACGAACAATTTTATCTTCGATTGATGGACAGTAACGAGGTCCAACCCCTTCAATCACACCGGTAAACATAGGTGCACGGTCTAGGTTGTCACGAATGATTTGGTGAGTGTGCTCGTTGGTGTAAGTTAACCAACAAGATAGTTGGTCCTTCACTGGAATGTACTTGTCATCAGGAGTTTCAAAACTGAAGTGGTTAACTTCTTCATCCCCTGGTTGTTCTTCTGTCTTAGAGAAGTCAATTGTACGACCGTTAACACGTGGAGGTGTACCAGTCTTGAAACGTTTCAATTCGAAACCTAATTCTTCTAGGTTTTCTGATAGTTTCAATGCAGGTTGTGAGTTATTTGGACCTGAAGAATATCTTAGTTCACCAATGATGATTCTTCCACGAGCGGCTGTTCCGGCACAAATAACAGTTGTTTTTGAGTAGTACTTAGCACCGGTGAAAGTCACGATACCCTTGCAGACACCGTCTTCAACTATTAGTGAATCAACAATTCCTTGTTTTAGATCCAAGTTAGGTTGTTTTTCGATAGTTTCCTTCATTGCACGGTGGTAAGCATGCTTGTCGGCTTGCGCACGTAATGCACGAACGGCAGGTCCCTTACCAGTGTTTAGCATTCTCATTTGCACGTAGGTCTTATCGATATTTCTACCCATTTCCCCACCTAGTGCATCGATTTCTCTAACCACAGTACCCTTGGCAGGTCCACCTAATGATGGATTACATGGCATGAATGCAACCATGTCCAAGTTGATTGTGATTAACATTGTTTTGTTTCCCATTCTGGCAGAAGCAAGTGCAGCTTCGCTACCAGCATGGCCGGCACCAACGACGATAACGTCGTATTGACCGGCATCGTATTGGATATTTTCTTCACTTACGATTTGGCTCATTTGTTTTCCTCCATTAAAAATGTTTCACATGAAACAATTGACTATTTTCCTAGACAGAATTGGCTGAATAGTTGATCTAATAGCTCACCGTTGTAGCTATCACCGGTAATTTCACCTAGTGATTCCCAACATGCGTGCATGTCCATTTGAACTAAATCAACTGGTAGGCCTTCATCCAATCCGTTAATTACGCTATTTAGTGATTCCTTAGCATTGTGTAACAAACTAACGTGTCTGGCGTTTGTAACCATAACATCGTTTTGTGAACTTTGAATCCCTTGAGTAAAGAATAGCTTAGCAATCATTTCTTCAAGTGGTTCAGTTCCGTTATCTTGAATGGCAGAGGTAGTAATTACATTTTCTGCACCAACTAAGTTCTTAACTTCATCAACATCAATTTGTTGAGGTAAGTCGGTCTTGTTCAAGATAACAATTCGTTTAGAATCGTTGGTTAATTCGATTAATTGACGATCTTCATCAGAAAGTTTTTCAGAGTAGTTCAATACCAATAGCACTAGGTCTGAGCTAGCGATGGCCTTTCTTGAACGTTCCACACCGATTTTTTCAACCTTATCTTCGGTTTCACGGATTCCGGCAGTATCGACTAATTTCAAAGGAACCCCCTTAACGTTAACGTATTCTTCCAACACGTCACGAGTGGTTCCTGGAACATCTGTAACGATGGCCTTATCTTGGTGTAATAAGTGGTTTAAGATACTTGATTTACCAACATTTGGACGACCAACGATAGAAGTAGCAAGTCCATCCCTTAGAACTTGACCTTGCTTGGCAGTTTCTAGTAGTTTTTCAACCTTAGCTTTTAAATCAACCGCATTTTCCTTCAATAACTTAGAAGTCATTACTTCGGCATCGTCATATTCAGGATAGTCGATGTTAACTTCGACATTTGCTAAAACGTCCAAAATTTGTTGTCTAAGCGTTCTAATTAGTCTTGAAAGGTTTCCTTCAAGTTGGCTTTCAGCAGCCTTCATAGAGCGGGTAGTTTTGGCGTCAATAACATCCATGACTGCTTCTGATTGTGAAAGGTCAATTCGACCATTCAAGAATGCACGTTTAGTAAATTCACCAGGTTCAGCAAGACGGGCACCATAACTTAGAATCAATTGAAGAATGGTGTTAGTGGCTAAGATACCACCGTGACAGTTAACCTCAATCACGTCTTCACATGTGTAAGTCTTTGGCGCTCTCATTACTGATACCATTACTTCGTCGACGTCTTCTTTAGTGTCTGGATTGAAGATGTGTCCGTAGTTAATGGTGTGTGAGGCAACCTTGTTTAAGTCCTTGCCTCGATAAATTTTACTAATTACCTTTAAAGCGTCATCCCCACTGATTCTAACGATGGAGATTCCCCCTTCACCAGGTGGTGTTGAAATCGCTGCGATTGTATCAAAATCTGTAGTCGTTGCCATGTTCCTCTTCCTTTCTTAATTATCAAAATCCGTTTTGTGGCTTAACGCACAAAAAAAGTGCCCACTCCACGCCAAAAAAACTCAGCATGGATAAAGCACTTTGACTACTTCATCTATCTCTGATAAGAATGATACTTTATATAATAAAAACTTTATCCGGTTTTGTCAATTTATATGACTATCCTTGTGGTTCTACAACGACAGCACGGTAAGGTTCGCGACCTGATGAGAATGTGTTGACGTATAAATTGTCTTCTAGTTGGTTATGAATAACCTTTCTTTCGAAAGAAGGCATAGGATCTAGGTATACCGGTTGTCCAGTTGCTACCGCTTCTCTAGCTGTTTTTTCAGCTAATTTCTTCAAAATTTCAGTACGGCGGTGACGGTAATCGGCTGTATCTAGTTGAATTGACAAACGGCTGTATCCGATGTGGTTCAAGTAGATTTGTGCCAAGTTTTGTAAAGCATTGATGGTTAGACCATGCTTACCGATTAGTAGACCTTCTTGTTCAGTCTTAAAGTTAATACGAGCGAACTTACGGTTAATAATATTAGGTTGTAATTCGGCTGAAACGCCCAATTCTTCGATAATTGGCTTCAAATAAGCCACTAGATCTTCCATGGCTTGTTCATTTGAATGATGACGTTTCTTAGTTTCTGTTGTTTCTTCAGGTTGATTGTTAATCTTTACGTTTTTTGCTGGTGTTGCTGCGATTTCTTGAGAGTTTGATGCATTTTGATGGTTTTTAACGTCGATTTCGACGATTGCATCACGTTTTCCGATTCCAAAAAAGCCTTTACGGTTTGTTTGAACAATGTTGATATCAGCATTGCTCTTATCAACGTTTAGTGACTTTAGTCCTTCCTCGATCGCTTCACTGACTGTTTTAGCAGTAAATGTTGACATGTTGGGACTCCTTTTAAAAATAAACTATGTTATTAATAATATCACAAACTGGCGGTGCAATGATACACAAAAAAAGCGTCTGATTGTAAAATCAGACGCTTTTTTCTTATTTACGACGAGATTTTTTAGCTTTGCGAATTGCTTTTTCAACATTACGCTTGTGTTGCTTTTCAGCACGAAGCTTTTCTTCTCGTTCTCTTTGAATCTTCCAAGGGTTTTGAATAAACAATGTTTGTACAGCTTGGAAGGCATTTGTTACTACCCAATAAATTGAGATCGCAGCAGGAATATTTAGTGCCATGAAGAAAATGATAACGGGCATCCCGAACATCATTCCCTTAGTCATCCCATTTTGCTCAGGTTGTGACTTCATTGCTAGCCATGAACTAATGAAAGTAAATACGGCGGCTAGAACCGGCATAATAAAGTATGGGTCTTTGTGTCCTAATTGTAACCATAGGAAATGACCTGACTTCAAAACATCTGTACGCCAGATAGCTTGGTATAAGGCCCACAAGATTGGTAATTGAACTAATAGTGGCAAACAACCAGCAACTGGGTTAACACCAGCTTCAGCGTATAGCTTTTGTTGTTCTTCACGAAGTAACTTGACAGTTTCAGTATCCTTTGATGAATACTTCTTTTGCAGTTCCTTTAACTTAGGTTGTAGTTCTTGGGTCTTCTTCATACTCTTGGTTTGATAGATCATCAAAGGCAAGATAATGATACGAACGATGATGGTGAAAGCAACGATACCCATTCCATAGTTAGAACCGAAGAATTTGGCTAACCAAATGATGGCTCTTGAGAAATTAAGTACGATAACTCCATCCCATAGACCAGTACTGTGTGAAGTAATTGGTTTATTACTACATGCAGTCAAGAAAAATACCAATCCTAAAATTGAAGTAAGTGAAAGATACTTTTTAAATTTTTTCATTAGTCTTCTCCCTCAACATAATCAGAATCAAGCAAGTTTGCTAATTTTAAAACATGAACCATGTTCTTTTTAACTTCTTCCATTGATAGTTGATCTGCTCTTGGACGAGCGATAACCAAAAAATCAACATCTTGTCTTAAGTATGGCTTTAATTCAGTCAAACTTTGTCTAACTCGTCTTTTAACCCAATTTCTATGAACGGCATTTCCAATCTTTTTACCAACTGAGATACCAACTCTGAAATGAGGTTGATCAGGCTTTTCCATTTGATAAATAACAAAAGTCCGATTGGCAACTGAATTATGTTTTTCAAAAACACTTTGGAATTCTGCTTCTTTTTTGACGCGATATGACTTACGCATAATCCATCTCCATTAAATTTTGTTCAATATAATGAAAAAGACCACTGAATGGTCAGTGGTCTATACAGTCAATGACTTTCTACCCTTTTTACGACGGCGAGCTAAAACTTTACGACCGTTGCTAGTGCTCATACGACTACGGAAACCGTGAGTACGTGCGTGCTTACGTTTCTTTGGTTGGTAAGTTCTCTTCATTACTAACCCTCCCTTATATATTTTGTATGTTTCTTTTCTATGTCAAATACATTTCTTAAACATAATACCATAAAAAAATTAATGATGGAACATAAAAATCAAAATCTTTCCCTAAATGGATCTATTCTTTATCCACATTTTAATTTGTTTCATACACATTTTTATATTTTTCTTGTTAATTAAAATTTTCCAATCAACAGGCTTTTCCACAAGTTTTCCACAAGTAAACAGCCTGTTATTATTTTTATTCACAGATTGTGCATAACTTTTTGTTTTTATTGATATATCGGGTATACTCACCTGTGGATTATTAACAATTTTCTGTGGAAAACTAAAAAATGAGATAATTTTAATCAAGTTATCAACAGGGTGTGGAAAATGAAATCAACAAGGTGTGAAACAATTATGCACAAGTAATCGTGCTTGTGGAAAACTTTTTTTTTTAATGGTAAAATTACTAAAGATTTTTAACGGGAGGAAATGATTCATGGATAAAGACTCATTATGGGAAGCAATCAGTGAAGCTTTTGAAAAAAATTACTCCACTACAACCTATTCAACATGGATTGATACAGTTAAGCCCATTAGCTTAGTCGGAAATGAGCTAACGCTAGAACTTCCATCTCCTCTCCATCGTGATTATTGGAAAGATAAGTTAGAGGACTCTTTAGTAGAGTATTCATACCAAATTACTAAAAGAGATATCGTTCCAAAATTCGTTTTAGAAGAAGAGCTTAAAGGTTCAGCTAAGCCAGATGACGCAGCAAAAGAGAATTCAAGCAGCGCAAATGACAATGAATTCTTACAAAACAGTCATCTAAATCCTAACTATACATTCGAATCCTTCGTTATCGGTAAAGGTAATCAAATGGCGCATGCAGCGGCGCTAGTTGTTTCAGAAGATCCAGGAAAAATGTATAACCCACTTCTTTTGTACGGAGGTGTTGGATTAGGTAAAACCCACTTGATGCACGCAATTGGTAACAAAATTTTGCAAGACAATCCAAGTGCAAACATTATGTATGTAACTAGTGAATCATTTACGAACGATTTCATTAATGCAATTCAAAATAATGAAACCGAAGCATTCAGACGTGAATACAGAAACGTTGATGCATTGCTAGTTGATGATGTTCAATTCTTCGCTGATAAGGATGGAACTCAAGAAGAATTCTTCCATACATTCAATGATTTGTATGAAAATAAAAAACAAATTGTTTTAACTTCTGATCGTCTACCAAACGAAATTGCCAAGTTACAAGATCGTTTGGTTTCACGATTTGCCTGGGGACTTCCGGTAGATATTACCCCTCCAGACCTAGAAACAAGAATTGCTATCTTGCGTGCGAAAGCAGAAGCAGACGGGATTCAAGTTCCCCCAGATACGCTTAACTACATAGCTGGTCAATTTGATTCAAACGTTCGTGAGCTAGAAGGTGCATTGTCACGTGTACATGCATTTGCTAACTTCAAAAAAGTTCCGATTACAACTGATTTAGTCTCAGAAGCCCTACGTGGCCTTAATCGAGGCGATTCAAAACCTGAAATTACGGTTGAAAGTATCATTAAATCAGTTTCAAATTACTACAACGTTTCTATAGACGATTTAAAAGGGAAAAAACGTGTTAAAACCATCGTTATCCCTCGTCAAATAGCAATGTATTTAAGCCGTACCTTAACTAATAGTTCTCTTCCAAAGATTGGTAACGCCTTTGGTGGTAAGGATCATACAACTGTTATCCATGCTTACGATAAAATTGCCGATGCAGTTCAAACTGATTCAACAATCAAGGACCAAATTAAAGAACTAAAAGAAACTTTAGAGAGATAATGGGTGTGGAAAAACATGGTGACTTATCCACAAGTTATCCACATGTGCAAAACTTTGCGTCCGTAAGTGTATATCGAGTTTTCCACAGTATACACAGGCCCTACTACTACTGTTTTAACTATATATATTAATTAATATTAAATAATACATGCGAGGAGACATTCAAAATGAAATTTTCAATCAAACGATCAGCATTCATTCAAGGAATAAACATGGTTTCAAGAGCAATTTCATCAAAAACCACTATTCCTATTTTGACTGGTCTTAAGCTAACAGCATCAAACGAAGGTTTGATCTTAACTGGTAGCAACGCTGATGTTTCTATCGAAACTGTTATTGATAAAAACGATGCTGACAACGAACTAATCATCGAAGAAGAAGGTTCAATTGTTTTACCTGCTAGATTCTTCAGTGGAATCGTTAAGAAATTACCTAGTGATAAAATGACACTTTCTGTGGCAAATGGTTTCCAAACTGAAATCACTTCAGGAACTTCATCATTCACTATTAACGGTTTAGATGCAGCGGATTACCCTCACTTACCTGAAATCGAAAACGATAACGAAATTTCATTATCAGGTGATGTGTTCAAGGAAATCATTAACCAAACTGTTATTGCGGTATCAAACCAAGAAAGTCGCCCTATTCTAACTGGTGTTCACTTTGTGCTAAAGGACGGTACTTTATTTGCTGTAGCAACCGATTCACACCGTCTAAGTCAACGTAAAGTGGCCCTACCTGATAACCAAGGCGAATACGACGTTATTATCCCTGGTAGCAGCCTTTCTGAACTATCAAAGATGATTTCAGACGATACTGAAAACGTTAAGATGAAGATCACCGAAAACCAAGTACTATTCACTATTGGTAACACTTACTTCTACTCAAGATTACTTGAAGGAACATACCCTGATACTTCAAGATTGATTCCTAAAGAATCAGAAACTGACGTTCAATTCGATGCCTACGAACTACTTGGCGCTATCGAAAGAGCTTCTCTTCTATCTCACGAATCAAGAAATAATGTTGTTAAGCTAACTATCAAGGCAAATGTTAAACAAGTAACCATCTCTGGTAACTCTCCAGACGTTGGTAACGTTGAAGAAGAAGTTGAAAGCAAGGAAGTTGCTGGAAATGACTTAGAAATTTCTTTCAACCCTGATTACATGAAGGACGCTCTACGTGCCTTTGGACACTCAATGATCAATGTTTCATTCACATCATCACTACGTCCATTCACCCTTGTTCCTTCTGAAGATGCTGAAAACTTCATCGAATTAATCACCCCAGTGCGTACTTTCTAGGGATTTTAATAATTCATCTAATAAAACGCGACTCTTGTCTAATAAAGAGCCGCGTTTTTTTAATTTACGAATTAATAATTGTTTTAATTTTTGTCATTTTAGTCTAAGATATACGAAAAGGAGGGGTTTGCATGTCTAAGATAAAGTCAATCCAGGACTGGACCTACAACAACGGATTAGATTTCACATATCTAAGCGATCCGAAAACAATTCAATACTTAACTGGTTTCTACAGTGATCCAGTGGAGAGGGTATTAGCATTAATCGTATTTCCTGAAAAGGATCCGTTTATGTTTGCACCCGCATTGGAAGTAGAAGCAATTAAAGATACTGGTTTTCCATACGATGTTTATGGATACTTAGATCATGAAAATCCATGGAAAAAGATTGCTGCTCATATCAAACAAAGAGTGGCAACGCCAAAATCAGCAGGAATTGAAAAAGAAAGCCTAACAGTTGCACGTCTAGAAAATTTACACAGAGAGTTGCAAGATGTAACTTTTGAAACTAATGTTACTGATTTCTTGAACACAATGCGTTTGATTAAGACTCCAGACGAAATCGAAAAGTTAAAGGAAGCGGGTAAAGAAGCCGACTTTGCTTTTGAAAAAGGTTTCGCAGCATTAAAAGCAGGGAAGTCTGAAAAATCAGTCGTCGCTGAATTGGAATATGCACTAAAACAAAAGGGTGTCATGGAAATGAGTTTTGATACCTTGGTTCAAGCAGGAGCACACGCTGCCGAACCTCATGGCGCAACCTCCGATAATTTAGTAAAAGAAAATGAAATGGTGCTATTTGATCTAGGAACAGTTCATGATGGATACATCTCAGATGCAACTAGAACTGTTGCAGTTGGTGAAATTAGCGACAAACAAAAAGAAATCTACGATGTCTGTCTAGAAGCTCAATTAGCTGCGATGGATTTCGTTAAACCAGGTGTAACCGCTGAAGAAGTCGACAAGGTCGCAAGAGACATTATCGAAAAAGCGGGCTATGGTAAATACTTCATTCACCGTTTAGGCCATGGAATGGGGATGTCTGAACACGAATTCCCATCAATCATGGAAGGAAACAAGATGGTTCTAAAACCAGGAATGTGTTTCTCGATTGAACCCGGAATTTATGTTCCAGGATTCGCTGGTGTTCGAATCGAAGATTGCGTTTACGTAACCGAAGATGGATGCGAACCATTTACCCATACACCAAAAGAAATTAAATATTTATAAAATAAGACCCCTTAGAAAGTTATCTAAGGGGTTCTTTTTGCGTTTAAAGTGATTTTTTTAGGATATGAGCGATTTTGGCATGGATTTAACAAACTAGTAGGCGTTTTTATATAATTGCTTAGAAAGGCGAAAATCAGCTTATAAACTATACTTTTGACGGTCAAAAGGGTATAATAATACATAGGAAAAGGTGGGTGAAGTTTTGAAAAAGAATGTTTTCATCGATACCGAATATATAACATTAGGTCAGTTGTTGAAGGAAGAAGATGTCGTATCTTCCGGTGGTCAAGCTAAGTGGTATTTGAAAGACCATGCAGTGAAACTAAACGATGAACCTGAAAATCGTCGTGGTAAGAAATTATACGACGGTGATAACGTTGAAGTTATTGATGTTGGTTTGTTTTTTATTCGCAAAAAGTAGGCTTTATTTATGAAATTAAGAGAACTCAAATTACGTAATTTTCGTAATTATAGCGATGTAGAGGTGCAGTTCTCACCTTCAATTAACGTCTTGTTAGGAAACAACGCCCAGGGAAAGACCAATATGCTAGAAGCCATCTATGTTTTGGCATTAACGCGTAGTCATCGTACCAATAACAATCGCGACTTGATCAATTGGGAAAATGAAAATGCGCAGGTTTATGGCGAGATTGAAAAAGAACTCGGCACCACCAAATTGGAAATCGATTTGGGAAAGAAAGGCAAACGTGCAAAGGTAAATCAACTCGAACAGGCCAAGTTATCCTCCTACGTGGGTGAACTAAACGTGATTTTGTTTGCTCCGGAGGATTTATCCATTGTTAAGGGGGCGCCAACGGTTCGCCGTCGCTTCATGGACATGGAATTTGGTCAGATGAGTAGCCAATATTTATACAATAATTCTCAATACCGTAAGATTTTAAAACAACGAAATAACTACTTGAAGCAGCTA
Source organism: Apilactobacillus zhangqiuensis (assembly GCF_019656215.1). Classification (GTDB taxonomy): domain Bacteria; phylum Bacillota; class Bacilli; order Lactobacillales; family Lactobacillaceae; genus Apilactobacillus; species Apilactobacillus zhangqiuensis. The sequence goes on along the minus strand of NZ_BPLK01000001.1, from coordinate 71,420 downwards.
CAGCTAAAGGAGGCTTCGGATAAGCTTTACCTAGACGTTTTATCCGATCAACTAGCAGCTTATGGTGCCAAGTTAATCTTTCAACGTTTGGAATTATTGAAGAAGTTACAGGGATGGGCAGCAAATATCCATGCCGAAATTTCACAAGGTAAGGAAGAATTGAAGTTTAAATATGTTTGCGCATTGAAGAAAAAACAGCAGACCAATGAAAACGACATTTACACCGGTCTAAAGGAATTGTTTGACGAAAACAAGGACAAAGAAATTAGACAGGGTAACACGTTATATGGTCCGCATCGTGATGATTTACAGTTTATTATCAACGGAAAAGATGTTTCGACGTTTGGCTCACAGGGCCAACAAAGAACATCAGCACTTTCGGTTAAGTTAGCCGAAATTGATTTGATGAAGGAAGAAACGAACGAATATCCAATCCTATTGTTGGATGATGTTTTATCCGAGTTAGACGATAATCGTCAGACTCATTTACTAAAGTCAATTCAAGATAAAGTGCAAACGTTTTTGACGACTACGAGTCTAAGCGGAATTGCTCGCGACTTAATATCTGATCCAAAGGTGTTCAATATTTCAAGTGGGCAAGTCGTAGAAGAATAGTCTGAATTAGGGGAGGAATAAAGTTGACTGAAAATGAAAAAGAAGAACAAAGAAGAAAAGCTGACGAATATAATGCCAGCCAAATTCAAGTTCTAGAAGGTCTAGAAGCGGTACGTAAACGTCCAGGTATGTACATTGGATCAACCAGTGTTCAAGGTCTCCACCATTTGGTATGGGAAATTATTGATAATGGTATTGATGAAGCCCTAGCTGGTTTCGCCGACACCATTCACGTAACTGTTGAAAAAGATAACAGTATTACAATCGTCGATAATGGACGTGGGATTCCTACTGATATCCAAGAAAAAACTGGAAAGCCAGCCCTAGAAACAGTATTTACTATCTTGCATGCCGGAGGTAAGTTCGGTGGTGGCGGATACAAGGTTTCTGGTGGTCTTCACGGGGTTGGGGCATCAGTTGTTAACGCGTTATCAACTGAATTAGATGTAACCGTAACTCGTGATGGTAAGAAGTACTACATGGACTTCAAACGTGGTCACGTTAACACCAAGATGAAATTCGTTGGTGATGATGATCCAGATAACCACGGTACTAAGGTTCACTTCCTTCCAGATCCAGATATCTTTACTGAAACAACCACTTACAACATCAAAACTTTAACCGAAAGAATTAGAGAACTTGCTTTCTTAAACAAGGGACTAAAGATTTCACTTCGTGACAATCGTCCAGAAGAACCAACATACGAAGAATTCCACTACGAAGGTGGTATCAAGCATTACGTTGAATACATCGATAGTGACAAGACACCATTATTCGAAGAACCAATCTATGTTGAAGGAATGGAAAATGACATTTCAGTTGAAGTTGCACTTCAATACACTGATGATTACCACAGTGAAATGAGAACATTTACCAACAACATTCACACCATCGAAGGTGGTACTCACGAAGAAGGTTTCAAACGTGCATTAACTCGTGTTATCAACGATTACGCTCGTAAGAATAACCTACTAAAAGAAAAAGACGATAACTTAACTGGTCCTGACGTTCGTGAAGGTTTAACAGCTGTTATTTCTGTTAAGCATCCGGACCCACAATTCGAAGGACAAACTAAGACTAAGTTAGGTAACTCAGACGCAAGAACTGCTACTGATCACATCTTCTCAGAACACTTTGCTAAGTTTTTATTCGAAAACCCAACATTGGGTAAGCAAATTGTTGAAAAGGGTGCATTAGCTTCTCGTGTTCGTGCCGCTGCTAAGCGTGCGCGTGAAGTTACTAGAAAGAAATCAGGACTAGAAATTTCTAACTTACCTGGTAAGTTAGCCAACAATACTAGTCGTGACCCTGAAATCTCTGAATTATTCATTGTCGAAGGGGACTCCGCGGGTGGATCTGCTAAGCAAGGTCGTTCCCGTTTGACCCAAGCTATCTTGCCAATTAGAGGTAAGATTTTGAACGTTCAAAAGGCGACAATGGATAAGATTTTAGCCAATGAAGAAATCAGATCAATGTTTACAGCAATGGGTACTGGTTTCGGTAATGATTTTGATATTGAAAAGGTTCATTACCACAAACTAATTATCATGACCGATGCCGATGTCGATGGTGCCCACATTCAAACACTTCTATTGACATTGATTTACAACTACATGCGTCCATTGATTGACGCTGGATATGTCTACATCGCTCAACCACCTTTGTATCGTTTACAACAAGGTAAGATGATTAGATACATTGCAAATGATGATGAATTGGAACAATGGAAGGCTCAATTGCCTGCATCTCCAAAACCTAGCATCTCTCGTTACAAGGGTCTTGGTGAAATGGATGCCGAACAACTTTGGGATACTACTATGAACCCAGACAACCGTCGTTTACAACGAGTTGAAGCAAAGGATGCTGCACAAGCTGCTGAAATCTTCGACATGTTGATGGGTAACAAGGTAGAACCACGTCGTAAATTCATTGAAGAAAACGCCACATTCGTTGAAAACTTAGACATTTAATATGAATGTTTCATGTGAAACATTTTAATGTAACGACCATGAATTGGAGGTAAAAACATTGGCCAATAATGAAGATTTATCAAGCCATCGTATTGAAAACGTTGACTTATCTGAAAAAATGAAAACATCATTCTTGGACTACGCAATGAGTGTTATCGTTGCGCGTGCCCTTCCTGATGTTCGAGACGGAATGAAACCAGTTCACAGAAGAATCCTATACGATATGCGTGAACTTGGTTTAACTCCTGATAAACCATTCCGTAAGTCTGCCAGAATCGTAGGTGATACTCTTGGTAAGTATCACCCCCATGGTGACGCTGCAGTTTACGGATCAATGGTTAGAATGGCCCAAACATTTAGTTACAGATATCCATTGGTTAATGGACATGGTAACTTCGGTTCTGTCGATGGTGACGGTGCCGCTGCCATGCGTTATACCGAAGCAAAACTAAGTAAAATTGGGATGGAAATGCTAAGAGACATTAACAAGGATACTGTCGATTTCCAAGATAACTTCGATGGTAGTGAAAGAGAACCAGAAGTATTACCTTCTCGTTTCCCTAACCTACTTGTTAATGGTGCTTCCGGAATTGCCGTTGGGATGGCTACAAACATTCCACCTCACAATTTAAGTGAAGTAATCTCAGCAATTCATATCTTGATGAACAATCCAGAAGCTAATACTGCTGACTTGATGGAAGCATTACCTGGACCTGACTTTCCAACTGGTGGTGTCGTTTTAGGTAAGTCTGGAATCAGAAGAGCTTATGAATCTGGTAAGGGTAGCATCGTGCTACGTGCCAAGACTGAAATTGAAGAACAAAAGAGTGGTAAGCAACGCATTATCGCCACTGAAATTCCATACATGGTTAACAAGGCGAAGTTAATCGAACACATCGCTAACCTTGTTCGTGACAAACGACTAGATGGAATTACAGACATCAACGATGAATCTGACCGTGATGGTATGAGAATCGTAATCGATGTTAGACGTGATGCATCTGCTCAAGTTGTTCTAAACAACCTATACAAGCTAACATTAATGCAAACTAGCTTTAGCTTTAATATGCTAGCCATCGTTGACGGTACTCCAAGAATTTTAAGCTTGAAAGAAATCTTAAATGAATACTTGGAACACCAAGTTAACGTTATCAAACGTCGTACTGAATACGAATTAGCCAAAGCCGAAAACCGCGCTCACATCTTAGCCGGTTTAATCGTGGCATTGGATAACATCGATCGCGTTATTACAATTATTCGTGAATCACAAACTTCAGCCATCGCCAAGGATCAATTGATGAGTGAATTCTCACTAACTGATAAGCAAGCCCAAGCTATCTTGGACATGCGTCTTGTTAGATTGACTGGTTTGGAACGCGACAAGATTGTTAGCGAACATGCTGAACTATTAAAAGACATCGAACACTTCAAGGAAATCCTAGGTAGTCGTGAAAAGATTAATGAATTAATCTATCAAGAATTACTAGAAATCCAAGAAAAATACGGAGACGAAAGAAAGACTGAACTACGTGTTGGTGAAGTTCTAAGTATCGAAGATGAAGATTTAATCGCTGAAGAAGATATCATGATTACATTGACTCACAACGGTTACATTAAGCGTACTGCTACTTCAGAATTCAAGAGCCAAAACCGTGGTGGTCGTGGTGTTCAAGGAATGGGTGTCCACGATGATGACTTTATCGAACACTTATTATCAACCACTACCCACCATTCATTACTATTCTTTACTAACCTAGGTAAGGTTTACAGAATGAAGGGTTACGAAATCCCTGAATACGGTCGTTCCGCTAAGGGAATTCCAATCATCAACCTATTAGGAATTGATACAGATGAAAAGATTCAAGCTGTTATCACAGTTGATGATAAGGAAAGTAACGACGGTAAGTTCTTATTCTTCACAACTCTAAAGGGAACTGTAAAACGTACACCAATCGATGAATTCCAAAACATCAGAAGTAATGGTCTAAAGGCTATTCACTTGAAGGATGAAGATGAATTGATGCGTGTATCAACAGTATCTGAAGACCAAAACATTATCATTGGTACTCATCTAGGATACTGTGTCAGCTTCAAGGTTTCAGACGTTCGTTCAATGGGACGTTCTGCTACCGGGGTTCGTGGTATTCGTCTAAGAGAAAATGATTACGTAGTTGGTGGGGATGTATTAGATCCAAACGACAATGTCTTCGTTATCTCTGAAAATGGTTACGGTAAGCAAACTCCTGCTTCCGAATACCAAATCAAAGGCCGTGGTGGTAAGGGTATCAAGACAGTTAACGTGACCGAAAAGAACGGTCCATTAGCTGGATTGACTACTGTTGCCGGTGATGAAGATATCATGCTGGTTACTGACAAGGGTGTTATGATCAGATTTAGTATCTCTGATGTTTCACAAACCGGTCGTGCTACCCTAGGGGTTCACTTAATCAAGATTGATGAAGATTCTAGAGTATCAACTGTTGCACGTGTTCAAAAAGAAGACGAAGCAGAAGATGATGCTGAAGAACAAACTGCTGAAGTAAGTTCTGATAGTGCAGAATCAACTGAAGAAACAAATAACAACGACGAAGAATAATCGTCAAACAAAAAAAGCTTTCACGTAGGACAAAATCCTATGATGAAAGCTTTTTTATTGTGGTCAAATCACGATAAATCTATAATTAGACCTTAATACGCTTTAAAAACGGGGGTGAGCGAATGGAAAAACAAAATCAATTAACGCAAAGTCAATCAAACCAACAAATTATTAGGTCACTGACCAGTAATGGATTGGGTGCTTTTAGTTATGGAATCTTCCAATACGGGATTAGTTTCATGCTATTGCATGCCACTCATTCTCCATTGAGTTTCGGGATGAACATTGCCGTGGGACCACTAATCAGCCTGTTGACGTTTATTCCAATTGGCAACTTTGTCGATACCCACAATCATAAGAGCATTATCTTTTGGGGCTATGTTCTTAGAATGATTGGCTTTTTAGCTTTGGCATTAGTACTACCATTTTTCCATGGCGGATCGTTATTGATTCCAGTCGCAATTTTTATCGCGGTTGATTCAATCTTGGTGAATTTGAGAAACACTGCGTACTCAGCATCAATTCGGCAATTAGTTAGGATGTCGGACGTGGCCAAACTGACCTCGCTCACCACCGCTGTGGCATCGGCTTCTAGAATCCTATCGCCAGTCTTAGGAATTACGCTCTATGCTTTGATTAGTGTCGAGGGATTGATTGCTTTGGAAATCCTAGCCACTTTGGTGGCAATGATTATTATGATGTCGCTTCATTTCTACGAAGTTAGTGATGAAAAACGAGAAAAGTTATCGCAGAAAGATCAATTTAAGCAAACAATTCAATACGTTAAAAAACGTCCATTCATCCGTGACAGTATTGTGGCTGAAATCGTGGTTAATTTCTTCTACACCGCAGTCGTTACCGGGAGCCCATTCATTATCGTTAATCAATTGGGCTTACCTAATTCGGTCGTAATTTGGACGGAAACGGGGTATTCGATTGGCTATCTAACCGGTAGTTTAATTACCAGTCGTTTAAGACAACAAAATCATTTTGGTATCAAGATCATGTCGACAATGATTTTAGTCGGTATTAGTTTGGTTGGATTAGGATTCCTATTTACCGTTACCAAGAGTCAAATGATTGTGTCGGTAATCGGGATGCTACTATCATTATTGATGGAATTATCGTTTGCTATCTTTGATTTGGCGATTGAAATTCGTCTTCAAAGTACCGTCGAACATAATATCTTGGGTCGAGTTAGTTCGACACTATATACCGTTGGATATGCAATCATGCCATTTGGAACACTGGTATACACATGGCTATACGACATGTTCCCACGTGGTAGCTATATCATGATGATTAGCGGAGTCATTTTAATCGTTTATACGGTATTGAGCATTTCTCAATTCGTTAGAAATATCAAAAAGGACGACTTGTATGTTGAGAAACATGCTGACCAGATTAACTGAACCAAAAATCTAATAATGTAATAAAATTTTAATTAAATCTCCATTAAAATAGTGATAGAATTAGTCTATACAAAATTGAAGGGATATTCTTATGAGCTTTAAAAGAGATTTGAAGACATTGTTATTTGTCTTTTCATTATTCCTATTGATGGCGATGGGGGTTAGCGCTAACGCCAACGTTAAGACATACCATCAAAAGGGATATGCTATGAAGGGTGGCTATGCAACACACTTCGTAAAAAATGGAAATTATGCATATATTCCTAAGTACAGATACGGATCAAGTCCTGGTTACTACGAAAATGGCACCTACCAAAATAGTCCATACACAATGTATGCTAAGGGCGGAAACTACCGTCGTAACGCCAAAACTAGCTTCTATCTACCAGTAAGTTACAACTGGAGTGGAGATTTAGGAAATCCACAAAGTGTCGCTATTTCTAGATCAGGTCAATATGCTTACGTAATGTACCCAGAAGCAAAGACTACCATTGTTAGATACGACCTATGGAAACTACACAGTTTAGGTGTCGATACTAACAACATGGCTTCACTAAGACTAGGTCTTAGAAACCGCGATCCACAAATTATGTCAGCAATTAAGTTTGGTCCTAAGTTTGATGCCGGTCACGGACAATCATTGGCATTGAACCCAAAGACAAACATGCTATGGTATGTAAAGATGGATGTTGTTTCAAGAGCACCATCATTGGTCGAAGTTAGTCCAAACACTTTGAAGCCAGTAAAACAAATTAAGTTTAATTTCAGTAGATCATATTCAGTTAATAACGAACTAGCGATTGATAACAACGGGAACTTCTACACATACGTTAAATACCGTATGCAAGGAAAATCTGCTGGTAGAATCGTTATCTTTAAGGGACAAGTTAAGAAAAACCACGTTACTTTCCGCGCTATCAAGCAAGGTTTAGCAAACGGTCAAGGTTTCCAAACTCAAGGGATGGGTTACAACCCAGCAAGTAATCGTTTATACCTAGTTTCTGATGGTGTTATTTCATCAGTCCCAGTAAATAGATTAAACAAATTACGTCCTAAAGATGTTCATACAACTAAATTCAATACTAATCTAGAATTTGAAGGAGTTGCCTTTAACCAAGCCGGTTTAGGATACATCCTAACAATTCGTGGCTCACAATTATTTACTATTAATAACTTTTAAAAAAAGGGAAAATTTCTTTGCGTATATATAAATGTATCGCAGAAAAATAATCCCGTTTTTTTATATTGAATATTTTATTTTTTAATGTTAAACTTATTGAACGTGAGTATTGGTTATAAATAACTCGTACTCCTTACTCAGCTAAAAAGGTTGGGTCTAAAGTCCACAAGGAGGTGTAATTCATGGAAGAACACAAATATGAAATTACTTACATCATTCGTCCAGATATGGAAGAAGGAGCTAAGAACGACTTAGTTGCTAAGTTCGACAAGGTTCTAACTGACAATGGTGCTAAGATTATTGATTCAAAAGACTGGTCAAAGCGTCGTTTCGCTTACGAAATCGCCGGTTACAACGAAGGTGTATACCACATCGTTAACCTAACTACTGCAGAAAAGACTGCTCTAGACGAATTCGACCGTCAATCAAAATTCAGTGATGACGTTCTACGTCAAATGACTGTAAGAAGATAATTTAGAATTTAAACGTTTAAAAAGAGAGGAGTAATTTTCAGCATGATTAATCGTACAACTTTAACTGGTAGATTAACACGGGATGTTGATTTGCGATACACTCCAAGCGGTTCAGCCGTAGGTAACTTCACTTTAGCTGTTGATCGTAGTTTTACTAACCAACAAGGTGAAAGAGAAGCAGATTTTATCAACTGTGTTATCTGGCGTAAATCCGCTGAAAACTTTGCTAACTTCACCCATAAGGGTGCTTTGGTTGGTATTGATGGACGTATTCAAACAAGAAATTACGAAAATCAACAAGGCCAAAGAGTATATGTTACTGAAGTAGTTGTAGAAAACTTTGCATTACTAGAACCTCGTTCAAGTAACCAAGGTAACAACAACGCCGGCAACAATGCTCCTCAAGCAAATGCAGGAAATAACAATCCATTTGATTCATCAAACAATGCCTCATCTAATGGTGGTAACAACTCAGCGGATCCATTCGCTAACTCTGGTGATCAAATTGATATTTCCGATGATGATTTACCATTTTAATGTGTAAATAAAAGAGGAGGGAAATTTAATGGCTCAACAAAGAAGAGGTGGCCGTCGTCGCCGTAAGGTTGACTTCATCGCCGCAAACCACATCGAATACATCGATTACAAAGATACTAACCTATTAAGTCGTTTCGTATCTGAAAGAGGTAAGATTTTACCACGTCGTGTTACTGGTACTAGCGCAAAGAACCAACGTAAGTTAACTCTTGCTATCAAGCGTGCTCGTATCATGGGCTTAATGCCATTCGTTTCAGAAGACTAAAAATAACTTTTTAACTGAGATTGATTTTATCAATCTCAGTTTTTTTATATGCTAAAACATTGATATGAAGGGGATACAAATAATCTATGTAGCTCCTTTTTTTGAATAATCACCTAATGTGATAAAATAAAGGTATAAAAAATTAAAAAAAGAGGAGTTACAATGAAAAAATTGTTCTCGCTAACTAACCTACCTCCATTTTTAAAGAACCAGGTTCTTAGATGGATTGCGTTAGCTTTAACCGTATTATCAATCTTTGGTTTGGTTGTATCTTTCCTATATGATTGGAAATCCGGTGTTATTTTCTTAGTATTCGTATGTTCATTGTTATCTTACATCTTTAAGAAAATGAACGATCTAAGTGTCAGCACCGATAATTACATCTCAGACCTTTCATACCGTATGCACCGTGGTGAACAAGAAACACTCTTGGAAATGCCAGTCGGTGTATTAATGATCAGTGAAACAGGAGCAATTGAATGGGTAAACCCATATTTGACCCCTTATTTTGGTGATCAAGATTTACTTGGTAAGACTGTCGATGAAGTAAACGAAGAATTATCCGATATCCTAGAAAACAATTGGGATAATCCTGACTATGCAACCGTAAAATGGGAAGACCATTACTTTACAATGTTAATTCAAAAGGAATATCGCACCATTTACATGATGGATATCACTAAGTACTACCAAATTGAAAAAGACTACAATGACGAAAAAATCGCTGTTGGTCAAGTTTTCTTGGATAACTATGATGAAATTACTCAATCAATGACCGACCAAGAAATTTCAAACCTAAATAACTACGTTACCAACGAATTAACTATTTGGGCACAAAAATTTGGCTTCTTCATCAAACAAGTTGACGAAGATCACTACATCATGATGGCCTACTCAAAGGTTCTAAAGGATATTGAAGATGACAAGTTCAGCATCCTAGATGAAATCCGTGAATCTACATCTAAGCAAAACTACCCAGTTACTTTGAGTATCGGGATTGCTTATGGTGAAGATAACCTAAACGACCTATCCGAACAAGCCCAAAGTGATTTGGACCTAGCCTTAGGTCGTGGGGGAGACCAAGTTGTTGTTAAGGCTAAGGACCACGAAGCTCGTTTCTATGGTGGAAAGACCAACCCAATGGAAAAACGTACCAGAGTTCGTGCTCGTATGATTTCCCAAGCCCTACAAGAACTATTCAAAGAAGCAGATACTATCTTTGTGCAAGGTCACAGTCAACCAGATATGGATTCAATTGGTGCATGCCTCGGTATTCATCGTTTAGCTAAGATGAACAACAAGCATTGCTACGTTGTTATTCCAAATGGAACTTTCCACTCTGACGTTCAACGTTTAATCGATAAGACTAAGGAAGACGAAACTCTAGCTAATGATATCATCACACCAGATGAAGCATTACAATTAGCTACTGACAACAGCCTTTTGATCATGGTTGACCATTCTAAACCATCAATGAGTGTGTCTGAAGACCTATACAACAGATTGGAAAGCAAGGTTATGATTATTGACCACCATAGACGTGGTGAAGAATTCCCTGAAAACCCAGTCTTGGTCTACATCGAACCATATGCTTCATCAACCTGTGAATTGATTACTGAAATGTTCGAATATCAATCACAAGATGCCGAACCAGTAAGTAAACTAGAAGCAACCGCAATGTTGACTGGTATCTTTGTTGATACTAAGCAATTCACTTTACGTACAGGAACTAGAACGTTTGATGCTGCATCATACTTGCGTTCAGCTGGTGCTGATTCAGAAGAAATGCAACAATTCATGCGTGAAAATCCTGATGCCTACATGGCAAGAATGCACTTAATTTCAATGGCCAAGGTCGTTGAAGGACACGAAAACATGATGTATGTAGCTGGTGAAGAAGACAAGGTCTACGATCCTGTCACTGCCGCTCAAGCTGCTGATTCAATGTTAAACATGTCAGGTGTAGAAGCTTCTTACGTTATCTCTCACCGTCCAGACGATTTAATCGGTATTTCTGCAAGAAGTAACGGTGAGGTCAACGTGCAAAGAGTCATGGAAGAACTAGGTGGTGGTGGTCACTTATCAAGTGGTGCCACCCAAATTGCCGACAAGACAATTGAAGAAGTGGAACAAATGCTTTTGGATTCCATCAATGAAGTAAAGAGCGAAGAAGCTCCTGAAGAATCCGAAGACAATTAATTCATTCATTTAAAAAAACACCCAGAGAGTTTATAATAATATAAAGACATTAAGAGGAGTGATTTGAATGAAAGTTATATTTTTAGAAGATGTTCGCGGTAAAGGTAAACGTGGAGAAATCAAGAACGTTTCCGACGGATATGCACAAAACTTCTTAATTAAACAAGGTAAAGCTAAAGAAGCAACCAACTCAGCATTAAGCCAACTTCAAGGTGAAAAACACGCCGAAGAAAAAGAAGCCGCAGCTGAATTACAAGAAGCCAAAGACTTAAAGGCAAAACTAGAAGATGATAAGACAGTCGTTGAATTATCTGCTAAAGTTGGTGCTGACGGCCGTTTATTCGGATCAGTATCCTCAAAACAAATTGTTGCAGAAATGCAAAAACAACATGGCTTAAAGATTGATAAGCGTAAGATTGAATTGGGTGAACCAATTAGAACTTTAGGTTACACTAACGTTCCAGTTAAACTACACAAGCAAGTTACTGCTACAATCAGAGTTCATGTAAGCGAAAAATAATCTTAAAGGAAATCGAGGGGTAGTATGAGTAACGAGTATATGAATGGTCAAACACCACCACAAGATTTAGATGGTGAAAAAGCCGTCTTGGGTGCTGTCCTATTAGACAATGAAAAATTAGCAGAAACTCAAGAATTTATTACCTCTGATGATTTTTATCGACATGCTCATCAGTTGATTTTTGCCGCTATGGAGACCTTGGGTGACAAGGATGAACCAATTGATGCGTCGACTTTAAGAACTGAACTTGAAGGTGGCCATAATCTAGAAGATGCTGGTGGAGTGGCTTATTTAGCTGAATTAGCAACCACAACACCAACCGCTGCCAATGCGGTTTACTACGCCAAAAACGTTCATCAAAAGGCAGTTGCTAGACGTCTGATCAAGACCGCGACTGACATCGTGACCGAAAGTTATAATAACAACGGAAACATTGATGAACTATTGGATAACGCTGAACGTTCAATCTTAAACGTTTCAGAAGATAGAAACAGTAATGGTTTCAAGTTCATTGGGGATGTTTTAGGACAATCCCTAGACAGTATTCAAGAATTAGCTCAACAAAAATCAACTGTTACCGGTTTGTCGACTGGTTTTCCAGCCTTAGATAAGATGACAACTGGTTTGCATGATGATGAATTAGTAATTCTAGCCGCTCGTCCAGCCGTTGGTAAGACTGCGTTTGCTCTAAACTTAGCGCAAAACGTGGGTACCAAATCTGGAAAAGCCGTTGCTATTTTCAGTTTGGAAATGAGTGCCGAATCACTAGTTAGTCGTATGATTTGTGCCGAAGGTAGTATCGATGCCAACCATTTGAGAACTGGTCAATTGACTGGTGAAGAATGGCAAAGTGTCTACATGGCAATGGGTAGTCTATCCAATGCCAGCATCTACATCGATGACACTGCCGGAACTAAGATTTCCGAAATTCGTGCCAAATCAAGACGTTTGGCCAAGGATACTAACAACCTTGGTCTGATCGTGGTCGATTACTTGCAACTAGTTGATGGTGGTAGCCAAGAAAACCGTCAACAAGAAGTTTCATACATTTCACGTCAATTGAAGAAGATTGCCAAGGAACTGGGTGTTCCAGTAATTGCGCTATCCCAATTGTCTCGTGGTGTGGAACAACGACAAGACAAGCGTCCGGTTTTATCTGATATTCGTGAATCTGGATCAATCGAACAAGATGCCGATATCGTTGCCTTCCTATACCGTGATGATTATTACGAAAGAGAAGATGGCGATGATGATGAAGAAGAATCAGAAGTAGAAGAAAACAACGACGTAGGTGAAGTTGAAGTAATTATCGAAAAGAACCGTTCAGGTCCTCGTGGAACTGTTAAGTTACTATTTATCAAATCACATAATAAATTCTCATCAATCGCATACAATCCGGAAGATGAGGGTTGATTAAAACTAAATCCTTAGCGGTTTGCTAAGGATTTTTTTGTCAAAATTCGGAGGTGAGACAATGAATGAAATTAAACTGCATTGGTTATTCTTAGGATCTTTAATCAATAACATTGCGGTAAGTACGGTCTGGCCGCTTACGACCGTCTATATGCATGATGCATTGGGCAAGTCATTGACTGAAGTCGGCATAATTTTGTTCCTATACTCAAGTTCTAACGTTTTGGGTAATTATATATCGGGGAAACTATTTGATCGCCATAATCGCTATATTTTGACGATAATGGGGATTATTACTTCCGTCTTGATATCGTTTGGATTAATTTTCTTTAATGGCTGGCCATACTATCCAATTGGATTGGTATTATTTGGCTTTACGACCGGTTGGAACCTAACGATGATTAATTCCTTAGGAACCACCGTTAAAATGAAGTCAGGGCGTTTTATTTTTAATATGTTGTACCTAGCACAAAACGTCGGAGTGGTATTTGGAACGATTGCCGTTGGTTTTATCTATCCAATCGGAATTGGCTACGTCTTCATGTTAACTACTGCCATATTGATTATTTACGGCATTAGCGCCATCCTGACTTATCACAAAGAGGGTTCGATTTACCCAATCAAACATGATGCAATGAAGAAGATAAAGGTGAAGTTACCACGTCCAAACTGGATTATCGTCACCACATTCTTTGTAACGCTAGCCATCATTTGGATTGTCTATGAACAATGGGTATCCAACATGTCGGTATACATTACCGGATCAGGAATTCCATTATCGATGTACAGTCTATTGTGGACGCTAAACGCATTCTTGTTGGTAGTATTCCAACTATTAATTAACTGGATTGCCCAAAAACACGACAGTCTATACTTCCAAATTTACTTTGGCATTCTGTTTATCGGTTTGTCATTTTTCACACTAATCTTTACCCATACCTACACTGGATTCGTTATCTCAATGATTGTTCTAACATTGGGAGAAGCATCCGTAATTCCTTCCATTCCAGCGTTGGTCAATGAATTAACGCCGGTTGAAGTAAAGGGTAAGTACCAAGGATTAACCAATGCCTGGGCCGCAATTGGTAAGGCAATTGGACCATTGGTCGGAGGAATCATCATTGATGCCACATCGTATGGATTATTGTTCATCATTTGTACAATCACGTGTGTGGTAATTATTCTAGGATCAGAATTAATCGCCAGATATTCACGTAAAAAAGTAACTAAATATTCAGAATAAAAAAAGAACCCTCTATTCGGGGTTCTTTTTTTATTTTCTCCCTTCGGTGAGATGAAATAAATTCACTTTTCTAATACAAAATTAATAATTAGATTGACATTGGCTATGTAACAGTAATAGTATGTCGATAACGCTTCTAATTATTTTCTAATATTTGTAAAGGGAGGTTGATTAATATGTCAAAATTAATTAACAAAATTAGTGACAGAATGAGTAACGTTAAGCCCGATGTCTTATTAGGATTCAGCGATTCTATTTCAGATGTTGAAGGGTTAATTCCGTTAACAATTGGTGAACCAGACTTCAATACACCTGATCACATTAAGAAGGCAGCAATTGCGGCAATCAACAACAACCACAGTCATTACACAGACTCACGTGGGGTTAAGGAATTGCGCGATGCTGCCGTTAAATTTTTAGCAGATAAATACGACTTACATTACGATTCAGAAATTCAATTCATCGCCACTGTAGGTGTTACCGAAGCGCTATTTATTACTTTTGGAGCATTGTTAAACCCTGGGGATGGCGTTGTGGTACCTTCACCCGCGTTTTCTCCATATTTTAACAATGTTGAATTCTTTGGCGCTCATTCGGTAGAGGTTGATACATCTGACGATGGATTTGTCTTAACTCCCGAAAAATTAGAAGCAGCGATTAAGGAACACCCAAACATTAAAATTGCCGTCATCAATACACCAAACAACCCAACTGGAGTTTCATACACTTCAGAGCAACTAGAGGGCTTGGCTGAAGTGATTAAAAAACATGATTTAATCTGTTTTAGCGACGAAATTTACAGTGAATTAACTTACGATCAAGAACATGCATCGATTGCGAAATTCATTCCAGAACGCACAATTGTATTCAATGGACTATCTAAGTCACACGCAATGACCGGATGGAGAGTTGGTCTGGTTTACGGACCAGAAGAAATCATCCATACTGCTCGTTCAATTCACGAATACACTGCCACATCATTACCTGGTGCCGTTCAATACGCAGCGGTAGAAGCATTAACTAATGGTAAAGATGACGGAATTGAAATGAGAAAAGTTTACGAAAAGCGTCGAGACCTACTACGTAATGGATTATCTAATGCAGGAATTGAAAGTCCAAACCCAAGTGGAGCGTTCTACATCTTTGGTAAGATTCCGGAAAAATTCGGTGACGATGACTTTGAATTCTGCCGTCGAGTTGCCAGAGAAGCTAAGGTAGGGACAATGCCTGGTAGTGCTTTCGGTAAATCAGGAAAAGGATATTTTCGTTTAAGTTACGCAACCAGTGAAGATAACTTAAAAGAAGCAGTTAAACGCATTGCTAAGTTTGTGGAGGAAAATTAAATGAAATTATTAATGTTTAATACTCAACCATACGAAATAGAAACTTTTGAAAAAATTGCTGATGATTTGAATGTTCAAATCGATTGTACTGAAGATGGATTATCACTTGATAACGTCGATAAGACCAAGGACTACGATGCAATTACTATCCAACAACACGGTAACCTTGAAGGTGAAGAATTATACAAACGTTTAGCCGAAAACGGGATTAAACAAATTTCCTTACGTAGTACCGGATACGAAATCATAGATTTAGATTTAGCCAACAAATACAACTTAAAAGTTACCAATGTTTCTGGATACTCACCTCGTTCAGTTAGTGAATTAGTCTTAGCTGATACCATGGCGTTATTACGCCGATTAAAAGACTACAGTAAACGTGAGGAACGAAATGACTTTAGTTGGACCGGTGCGCAAGCCCGTGAAATTCACAACTTAACAGTTGGAGTAATCGGTGCTGGAACTATCGGAAGTGCATCCGCACGTATTTTTAGAGCATTAGGTGCTCGAGTGTTAGCCTACGATCCAGTTCAACTAACTGATTTAGCTGATACGGTCGAATACGTCGATGTAAACTACCTATTATCAGAATCCGACGTCGTAACCCTGCACACACCTTTAACACCTGAAATGGACCGTTTTATGAATTTTGATCGATTCAAGAAGATGAAAAACGATGCCATTTTTATCAACGCCTCCCGTGGAGGAGTCGTTGATACTGACGCGTTAGTTGCTGCTTTAGAAACCGGTGAAATCGGTGCTGCAGGAATTGACGTGTTTGATGGTGAAACTGGAATTACCAGCGTCGACCTTGGTGATAAGGGATACGATAACGACAATTTAAAAGCTTTAATTGCGATGGATAACGTTATTGTTACTCCACACATCGCCTTCTTTACCGACATTGCGGTCTACAATATGGCGTTATTCTCAACGAGAGATGCTATCAAGATTGTTAACGGAGAAGAGGCTGTGTACCCTGTTAATTAAAGAAACAAAAAAAGAGCTCAATATGAGCTCTTTTTTTAGTTGTATAAACTATATACGCAAAGTAGAACAGAAATGATTAAGTTAGCCAATAAGATGGCAAAACCTAGCGTCCCGTTTACGACTAAAATAATTCCTAAAATTAACACGATAATGCCAATTCCTGCTGAAATCATCCAGTTGTTTTTCCATAGAAATAAACCGACTTGAATGAATGTCAAAATGGTGATTAACCATAGTAGTGTTAGTGAAAGATCAGTTACGTATAAGTCTGAAATATCATTAATGGTAATAATTAGCATGTAGATAGTCATTAAAAGGCTAATGACGGCTAGAACGCTTTTTGTAGTTTTTTGCATTGTATTCAACTCCTGCTTTTATTTTAAAGGTAGGAGGGATGCTTGTAAAACTAAAAATAAAAAATCAACATTGCACTTTTTATCCAAAAACGTCCAAAAAACATAATAAATTCTTATATTTTTATTTTAAAAGGATTAACATGTGATAATATATCAATATAAATATAATTAGAAGATTATTATAAAACTGATTGTTGAAGGAGGTATGATTAATGCTTATTATAGAAGGGATTTTTTCTGTATTGATTAGAATTCAAATGGTTTTCATAATTGCCTTTTTAATCGGATTCTATAGAAAAAAAGGGACACTCCATGATGGGAAAGTATTTGGTACCATGGCGGCCGGATTTTTATTGATAGTTTCTGCTATAGGTGAGGGCTTTGATCCTATTTATATGGTAATTTTGATTGGAATTGCTGCCACTTTATTCTTAACCAGTAAATTACTTAGTATGGTGTTAGGTAATAGCAAAAAGAATAAAGAGGATGATTCTACCGACGGCTATGATAATAACTCAAGTAATGATAACAATAGCCAATATAATAACTCATACAGTAACAATAACAATAACAGCTCTAGTTCCACCAGAACTCTTGATCCATATGAAATCTTAGGGGTTTCAAGAAATGACAGTAACAGTACTATAAAGCATAAATATTGGAAGTTAGCTAAAAAATATCAACCTGATATAAGTGACAATCCTGAGGCAGATAAGAAGGCCGTAGAAATTAATAATGCCTATGAAAAAATTTCCAAAGAAAGAGGCTTTAAATAGTTAATTTGAGGGGAGGTGACTATTATGTACTATCACAAGAACGGTGACTATTATTACGAAACAATTAGCGACAAGGTGCACAATGATTTCGAAAAGGAATTAGCCGAAAATGAAGTGAAGAACAAGCTTATGACTGATAAGATGCTTCGTATCCTTCTAAACTGCTTTATCTGGTTCTTTAAGGGTATTTGGTTCCTTGTTAAGTGTATCTGCAAGGCGGCTTACGCTTTAGTTTCTTTCGCTTTTGTTAAGTTCAATGAATACAGCGAAAAGAAAAAGGCTGAAAAGGCACAACAACCTGAACAACCTAGGGAAGAAACAAAGCAACAACAAAAGTAATCTTTTATTTTGCGTAATAAGTCTCCGCTAAGGTAATAAATGGCAGGGACTTTTATACATACGAATTGAGTTATTCAATTAACTAGCAATTATTTTTCATTATATTAGATACAAAAAAGCACCTTCGATTAAATGATCGAAGGTGCTTTTTGTTTATTCGGTTTAGTTTTCACCATTAACTAGGTATTCTGGAGAGAATAGTTGTTTAACTTTTTCAGGAGATAGAATATGGTTTTGAATTAATAGGTTTGGAACGGTTTTGTTTTCCTTGGTAGCTGTCTTGATTAATTCGGTAGTCTTGTTGTAACCCAAGATAGGAGATAGAACTGTGGCGGTTACGGCTGACTTTCGAACATCTGTTAGACATTGTTTAACATTGACGTCGATACCGTCTAGACAGTGATCGACCAATGTTTCGATGGCACGTGCCAAGTGAACTTCGGCAGTTAGAATGCTCTTGAACATGATTGGTTCAAAGGCGTTTAGTTCCAATTGACCTGCTTCTGAAGCGGCGGTGACGGTGGCATCAAAACCAATTACTTCAAAAGCAACTTGGTTCACAACTTCTGGGATAACAGGGTTAACCTTGTTAGGCATGATTGATGAACCGGCTTGGCGTTTTGGTAAGATTAATTCATTTAAACCAGATTGAGGGCCGCTACCAAGTAGACGTAAGTCGTTACTGAACTTGGATAAATCAACGGCCAATGTTTTTAAACTAGAAGAGAATGCGACGAAGTGGTCAGTGTTTTGAACGGCATCGACTAAGTCTTCATCCTGCTTTAGGTCGAGACCGGTAATCTTGTTGATTTCGTCAACAATGTGATCACGGTAGTACTTAGTGGTGTTGGTTCCAGTACCAATGGCAGTTCCACCCATGCTGACGGTTTTTAGTTCATTTTCGGCACTGTTGATTCTTTTCAAATCACGACGGAACAATGAAGCATAAGCATGGAAGGTCTTACCGTAGGTTGTAGGAACGGCATCCTGTAGCTGAGTTCGACCTAATTTGATGGTGAAGTGGAACTTCTTTGATAGTTCATCTAGGATTTCGATTAATCGATTAATTTCGCCGGTTAATTTTGGTAAACGTTTAATCATTGCTAGTTTACCGGCGGTTGGGTAGGTATCGTTAGTAGATTGTGCCTGGTTAACATCATCGTTTGGATGGATGAAGACATCAGGGTGTAATTTCATTGCGACATTGGCAATTACTTCATTTACGTTCATATTTGTGGAAGTTCCGGCACCACCTTGGATGGCTGGAGTAATAAAACTCTTTGGTGATGGGTGCTCAAGCAAGTAATCACAAGCATCTGCGACAGTGTTATATTTTGTAACATCAATCGCTTTTGCACCGTAATTTGCGGTGATTGATGCCTTTTTGATTTGAATGTAACTTTCAATCAAAAGTGGATCCACTTTCTCTTCTGTAATCGGGAAATTGCCTGCTGCTCTAAGGGAGTGGATACCATATAAAGCATCATCAGGAACTTCTAGTTTACCAACACAATCTTTTTCGATACGCATAAAAACATCTCCTAAATAGTTATATGTTATAAAATGTTACATTAAGTATAAACTAAATCTTTAATTAGTCAATTAAAATATATAAATTTGTTTCACATGAAACAAAACGCCCTTAGAAATCTATCTAGGGGCGTTATTTTTAACCAACGGAATCTTCCATTTGGTAATCAATTAATTTATTTAATTCCATCGCGTATTCCATTGGAAGTTGGTTTGAGAAGGGTTCAATGAATCCCATAATAATCATCTTAGTAGCTTGAGCTTCTGATAATCCACGACTCATTAGGTAGTATAAGTCGGTTTCTGAAATCTTTGAAACCTTTGCTTCGTGTTCGATTTCCGAATCACCATTGTAAATATCGTTGTGTGGGATTGTATCACTCATGGAATCATCATCCATGATGATCGTGTCACATTCGATATGTGATTTAGAATAGTGAGCTTTATCAATCATGCGAATTGTTCCACGGTAGTTACAAGTACCACCGTCTTTACAGATTGATTTTGATACCACGTTAGATGATGTGTGAGGAGCATGGTGTCTCATGATACATCCAGTATCTTGGTAAATGTCCCCGCTGGCGAATGCGATTGATAGCATGGTTCCATTGGCATAAGGACCATTTAAATCAATACTTGGGTACTTCATAGTGACCTTTGATCCAAGATTTCCGTCGACCCATTCCATTGTGGCATTTTCATCGGCAGAAGCACGTTTAGTTTCTAGACTGTAGACATTGTCGGACCAATTTTGAATGGTAGTGTAACGACAAAAGGCGTTCTTCTTCACGAAGACTTCGACGTCAGCCGCATGCAAACTATCTTCTGAATAGTTAGGTGCAGTACAGCCTTCAACGTAGTTAACGCTGGCATCTTCATCAACGATGATTAGGGTTCTTTCGAATTGGCCAGTTCTACCGGCATTGATTCTAAAGAATGCTTGAATTGGAATCTTGGCATGAACGCCCTTTGGAACGTACAAGAAGACCCCACCAGACCAAACGGCTGTGTTTAGTGCAGCGAATTTGTTCATTTGAGGAGTAACTAGTTTACCAAAGTATTCCTTAACTAAGTCAGGGTGTTCTTTTAATGCCGTATCTGTATCAGAAAAGATAATTCCCATGTCGGCGAATTCCTTTTTGATGTTGGCATAGACAGCTTCTGATTCGTATTGGGCTTCGGCACCGGCTAGGTATTTACGTTCTGCTTCTGGAACACCGATTTTTTCAAAGGTATTCTTGATATCTTCTGGAACATCGTCCCAACTACGTGATACTGAATCGGTAGCTCTTTGGAAATATCTGATTTTATTTAAATCAAGATCAGAAAGGTCGGGACCAAAATCTGGCATGGGTAGTTTTTTGAAGATTTTAAAAGCATTCAAACGAATATCTAACATCCATTTGGGTTCATGTTTTTGGGCTGAGATTTCGCGGACGATATCTTCAGTTAAGCCATCACCGGTAGAAAAGACGGGTTTGACGTCATCTTTAAAACCGTATTGATAATCATCATTTAAGTGTTGGATTGATTTATCGATTGATATCATCTCCGTTAATTAATTGATAAATTGCTTTGAAGGGAAGCATGGCACATTTAATCCTGATTGGTAGGTGGACGACGGATTGAAAGGCAACTAGATCACCCAACAAGGTTTCATCGAAATCTTCGTGTGTCATCATTTTGGACATGTTTAGGACTAATTCATTGATTTGATCAGTGGATTTATCTTGAATTGCTTCTAGCATCATCTTAGTGGCACCCTTACAAATAATGCAGCCGTCGCAAACAACTTTTAAATTGGTTAAGTTTGGTTTCTTTTCATCTGAAGCCATCATAATGTCATCACCACAGGTGGGGTTAGTTAGGTGAACGTCTGAATCGAATTGTTTGTTGTTGGGACACTCACTGGCTTTTTGTATGATAATGCGTTGATAAATGTTACTTAGATCCATTGAAAAATTCCTTCATTTCTTTAATACAGTCGACTAGACGATTGCATTCTTCAGTCGTGTTGTAAATGTATAGACTAGCGCGTAATGTCGCGTTAACACCCAGTTTGTGGGTGAGTGGTTCGGCACAATGTTGACCAGCTCTGACGTCGATATTCTTTGAGTCAAGGAAGGTTGCGGCGTCGTGTGGGTGAATGTTATCGACGTTAAAGGAGACGATTCCAGTTTGGCGCTTGGTAGGGCCATATACAGAAACGCCATCTAGGGCATTAAGTTGGTCGTATAGGTATTGACCTAATTTTTCACATTGTGACTGCACGTTAGTCATTTTAAGTTCTTTAAGATATGAAATGGCAGCGTTTAGAACGATGACACCCTCTATGTTTGGAGTACCAGCTTCTAGGCGATATGGAATATCTTTAACCTTGTAGTCAGTAGTCGAGACGGATTCAATCATCTCGCCACCAACGCGAGGGCTATCCATATTTTCTAGTAAATCTTGTTTACCGTATAAAACACCGATGCCGGTTGGTGCCATCATCTTGTGTCCAGAGAATGCTAACCAATCAATCGGTGTTTTTTGCACATCGATTGGTAATTCGGGGGCAGCTTGCGCACCGTCGACTAGGATGTCAGCACCGTGTTTATGAGCCAATGTTGTTAGTTGATCAATGGGATTGATGTTACCTAACACGTTGGAAACGGCGGTGACTGCCACTAATTTGGTTTTGTCGGAAATGATTTCTTTGGCGGCATTTAAGTCGAGGTTGGCATCTTCATTTAGAGGTATGAATTTAAGACTTGCACCGTTATTTTTCGCAATCTTTTGCCAAGGAAGAAGATTACTGTGGTGTTCTGCGATTGAAACCACAATCTCGTCTCCTTTTTGGATGTGCTTTGCATAATATCCGTTAGCGATTAAGTTGATGCTATCGGTGGTACCAGCTGAAAAGACGATTTCTTTTGCGCTAGACGCATTGATGAATGAGGCGATGTTTTTTCTGGATTGTTCAAACATTTCTGTCGTTTCCCCGGCATCAGAGTAGACGCTTCGATGCACATTGAAATTGTGATGAGTGTAAAAATGACTGATTGCGTCAATGACGTACTTTGGCTTTTGAGTAGTTGCAGCGTTGTCAAAGTAAATCATATCTGAATGCTCTTTGAAGATGGGAAACTGATGACGAATGTTTAGACTATCCATGAATACGCTCCTCTAGGTTGTTTAATAAGTGTTTTTGAACTGATTTATCTGGGAATTTTTCAATTAAAGGTGTCAAGAAACCACGGGTTAATAGGAAACGGGCGGTCTTGGCATCAATTCCTCTTGTCTTTAAATAGTATAGTTGTTCGGGGTTAACTTTACCAACACTTGCAGCGTGACCGGCGACCACATCGTGATTGTCGATTAAAAGAATTGGATCAATTTTACCCTTACTTTCTGGACTTAAAGTTAATAGTCGACTGATTTGATCTGAATCGGAATCGCTAGCTTCCAGCTTAATTTGACCAGTAGTATCGTAGACAGTCTTGGATTTATCGGCGACGATACCACGTTGTGATATCAAGCCACTCGTATTGGGACTTTTATTGATAATTTTGGTTTGAACTACTTGATTTTGGTTTTGATCGGATAGACTCACTAAGTTAATTCTAGCGGAACTGCCGATACCATCGAGGTCAATGTTGCTGTAGTAACGACTGTCACCATGATTGAATAGGCCGACGTATGTTTTTAAGTTGGCATTTTGTGCTAGGTAAGCATTTAAAACGCGGTGAGATTTTTCACTGTTGGTCATTGCAGCATCATAAAAGGAAACGTTGGCATGATCGCCTAATAATACTTCGATCATTAGACGGTCGTTGTCGGGATGCTTCTTTGAATCCTTGTAGGTAAATGAAACATCGCTCCCGGCTGCGGCAATGATTAGGAGGTGTTTTTCCTGCATGTTGTGATCGACTAAGTCGGAGATGTCGATTGATTCGTCTACGCAGGCATCTTTGGGGATGAAAACAAACCCACCACTTTGTAGATACGCAAGATGGTTCGCATTTAATGCGTTATCACGCCAATAAATTGCTTTTTCCATCAAGTTTTCTTGGATTAGTTCTGGAAACTCGTTTGCAGCGGCGAACAAATCCATCATGATAATACCTAAATCTTGTAAGTTTTTAGGTGCTAAGTTTTGCGTATCTATTGAACGGGCATCAAGTTCAGGCGAATCGAAGTGAAACTTTCTAAGTGGGGCGGGAACTTTCATCGTATTCTTCATGTCGTTTGCGACAATGCGCTTAACGGTTAACCATTGTGGTTCGTTATGCGATTGGGCAAATTCTTGAACGGACATACTCATTATTCATCCACCAGCTTTACATCGATGCCTAATTGATCACGCAATTGAGCGTAACCGTTTTGTTCTAGTTGTTCAGCTAGGTGATAGTCACCGCTGGTAACGACACGACCACCCATCATAACGTGAACCACGTCCGGTTTTACGTAACGTAAGATACGGTTGTAGTGGGTGATGATTAGTGAAGAGAAGTGATCGTCTCGCATATGATTGATTCCCTTTGAAACGACCTTTAAGGCGTCGATATCTAGCCCAGAATCGATTTCATCTAATATGGCTAGGTTAGGTTGAATCATCATCATTTGAAGGATTTCGTTTCGCTTCTTTTCACCACCGGAGAAACCTTCGTTAAGGTATCTATCGGTATATGATTCGTCGATATCCAAGAAGTTCATGACGTATTCTAGGCGCTTCATGAATTCTAAAACGGATACTGGTTTGTCAGCCACCGCATTCATTGCGGCATGAATGAAGTCGACATTTTTAATCCCACTGATTTCAGTAGGGTATTGCATACCAATGAATAGACCTAAACGGGCACGTTCATCGGTTGCCATGTCGTTTAGTTTTTTACCATCAAATGAAATGGTTCCTTCAGTAATTGAATACTTGGGAGAACCCATGATGGTTTGAGAAAGAGTGGACTTACCAGTTCCATTTGGTCCCATGATGACGTGGACTTCGCCATCTGGGATGGTTAAGTTTAGACCCTTGATGACTTCTTCATCGGTTTCGTTGATTTTAACGTGTAGGTTTTCAATTTTTAACACAATAATCCTCCTAGTGAACTAACTTGTCCCAAAGTACGACCTTGTTTTCTTCAAGTGACTTTGGCACATTGATAATTCTTTGGTTAGCACTACCGCGGAATTGAAGAGTTAAATCTTTTTGGTCTTCCATGAAACGACCATCGACTAGGATGTCAATCATTGAAAGTAGTTTTAGTTTGTCATATGAATCTTTTAGTAATTCATCGAATGTGTAACCAGACCATGACCAGATATCCTTGGTGTGGCCGAATTCTTCTCTAACTCGTTTGCATAAACGAAGGCATACTTGCGTATTCAAGAAGGGTTCTCCACCTAAAAGGGTAAGACCTTGAACATAATCTTTTTTCATATCTTCGATGATTTGATCTTCTAAATCTTGTGAGTAAGGTTGTCCGTAATGGAAGTTTTGTGAGGCGACATTGTAACAGCCGGGGCATAAGAACTTGCAACCAGAAACATAGATACTGCAACGGATTCCCTCACCATCAACGAAGTTAAATGGCTTATAGTCAGCAATGTATTGTTGGCTTAAGTCTTTTGCAAGCCATTCCTTAGGCTTTGGATTGTTTGGCTGTCTCTTCATGTGCGACACTTTCTACCATTCCTTTCGACATATTCTTTTGACGTGATGAAATTTCAACGTGACGACCGTGAACCATTGGACGTGCTTGAGGGTTACCTAAGTAACCACAAGTTCTCTTAACAACGTCACAGTACTTAGGATCGTGGTTACCACATTGAGGACACTTGAAACCACGGGCAGTAGCTTCAAATTCACCCTTGAAACCACACTTGAAGCACTTATCGATTGAAGTGTTAGTACCTAGGTATCCAACATGGTCATATGCCCAGTCCCAAACGGCTTCTAGAGCCTTAGGGTTTTGTTTTAAGTTAGGGTATTCACAGTAGTGAATGAATCCTGCTGATGCGTAGTGTGGGTAAGCTTCTTCAAACGTTAGTTTTTCAAATGGGTTAGGACGTTTTCTAACGTCGTAGTGGAAACTGTTAGTGTAGTATTCCTTGTCAGTGATGTCCTTGACTTTACCGAATTTTTCGATGTCGTCTTGGGCAAATGTATCGGTTAATGATTCGGCTGGAGTTGAGTATAGACTGTAGTGGTATCCACTTTCCTTACTCCATACACGGCATAGGCGGTTTAATTCAGCAACGATGCTTACAGTGAAGTCGTGGGCTTCTTGGTTTGATTCCCAGTCAGGACCGAAGAAGGCAGTACCGACTTCGTATAGACCAATGTAACCAAGTGATACAGTAGCACGTTCGTTTCTGAATAGTTCATCAACGCTATCAGTTGATTTTAGACGTTTGCCAAATGCACCGTATTTGTATAGTAGTGGGGCATTGTCTGGTTTGGCTTCCTTAGTTCTTTCGATACGGTATGCCATGGCTTGGTGAACGATACCTAGCTTTTCTTCAAAGATGTGCCAGAATAAGTCCATGTCACCCTTGGCCAGTAGTGCGATACGAGGAAGGTTAACGGTCACAACACCTAGGTTCATACGACCAGCGTTAACGGCCTTACCGTTTTCGTCAGTCCACTTAGGTAGAAATGATCGACAACCCATTGGAGCCTTGAAGTCACCAGTGATTTCACAAAGCTTGTCGTACATCAAAATATCAGGGTACATACGCTTTGTAGCACATTCAATGGCTAATTCTTTAACGTCGTAATTTTCGTCGTTAGGGTTTAAATTTAAGCCTTTCTTCAATACATAGATTAACTTAGGGAAGATGGCAGTACGACGTTCCTTACCAAGCCCTTTAATTCTGATTCTTAGGATATCCTTTTGGATTTCTTTTTCAATCCAGCTGGTACCTAGACCGAAACTAACAGTAGTGAAAGGTGTTTGACCTTGTGATGAGTATAGAGTGTTAATTTCGTATTCTAGTGATTGCATAGCATCAAAGATATCCTTCTTAGTACGATCTTTGGCGTAGTCTTCACGCTTGTCTTCTTCGACCCATTCTGAAGCGGTCTTTAGATGCTTTTCGTAGTTAATTTCAGCAAATGGTGCCAATACTTCATCGGCACGGTCAAATGATAGACCACCATATTGTAGTGATGCTACGTTGGCGATGATTTGAGAAACTTGAGCGGTCGCAGTTTGGATTGAGCGAGGTGATTTAACTTCGGCATTACCAATCTTAAAACCGTTGTTCAACATTTCTGCAAAATCAACTAAGCAACAGTTGGTTTCAGGAGTTGCTGGTGAGTAGTCTAAATCGTGCCAGTGAATGTCACCTCTAAGGTGTGCTTTGGCAACTAGTGGAGGTAGCATTTGAAGACCGATGGCCTTGCTGGCAGCCCCTGCTTCTAGGTCTCTTTGGGTGTTAAAGACGTTACTATCTTTGTTGGCATTTTCGTGAACAACACGATCGTAACGGTTGAATAGTTGGTCGATTCGAGCCTTTACATCGGTTGCTTTCTTGAATTTTTCAATGTCTTTTTGTTCATATTTTAAGTATTGCTCTTTAGCATCTAAGAAATCATTTTCTTCTAGAAATTGAATGATGAAGTCATGAATATGACTTGAGGTAATTTCTTTTTGATCCTTAGTAAATAGGTTCAAACGTTCAAAGAAACGTTTGTTATCTTCCTTACTAATACCCAATTGATTTAGTACAAAATCAATCTTGTATTTATAGAATTTGGTCTTGTCACCAGAATTCTTTATAACGTTTAAATGGGCAAAAGTTTTATCAAACATTATATCAGTCCTATCCTTAAAATATACACTATAACTTGTGTCTAAATTAATGTTAACACGCATATATAGTGTAAAAACATTCTTGAATGTAAATTTGAATAGTGCGTACTGAATGATTATAATAATTTAATTTTCTCATAATACGTAGTGATGAGTGATTTCGCAATTTTTCGTCGAACATTTTTGTAATTTTTCCCAAAAATGTTCAAATTGAATACTTACATATCGTGCCCAAAGTATTGTTATACTAACGTTTAATAAGTAAAATCCGAATATAAAGCACAAAAAAAGAACTTTATTTAAAAAGTTCTTTTTATAGTTGGTTTTCATGTCGATAGATAATGATGCATCTAATTTGAAATACTAGGATGACGATTAATTCCAAACCAACAACCCAGATGGTCTTAGTATGGAAGAAAAGTGATAGGATACTGGCTTCAAAAGCTCCGCATAGGAAACTTAGAACCAGGCCACCGTAGTAAAGTAGCTTTGTTTTGAATTCATTTTTTCTGGTCTCTAAATACAAGAATAGATTATTCATTGTTTTTTGGAGATTTCCGGTACTAAACATGTTTGAGTATCCCAATCCAGACATTGTATTAAATGTTGAAAGTTGAAGGGCGGTCGTTAATGACATTGAAGTAGTAATCATTAATTGTGGAACGTTGTACTTCAGAAATCCAACAATTGTACAGACTGCAATTTCAATGGCCAAAATGTAGACCTTCCAGTAGTTTAGTTTATATTTATCAAGGTTATGGTGGATCCAATTAGCCAGTAAAATACCGATTGAAAAAGCAATCACCGGTAAAATTCTTTCTAAAAAGTGACCATAATCGAACTGTGTTAACGCTAAAGCGGACAAAATTAAATTCCCCGTTTGGGTACTTGCAAATATTCCACCATGTTCAATGTAAGTATAGGCATCCAGGCAACCACCAATGGAGGTTAAAAAGAATGCCGTTGATATTTTTTCACCGAATCGGGCGGGGTGAGGTGCGTCGATAATGTTGACTCCCTTTCTCTAAAGTAATAAGTTATAAATAAGTTATTCATAAATAGTACTACCATATTGTTTCAAAATAAACATAATTGTTTTTATTCAGGGAGAATGATTGATTTGGATTATTTAATCGCATTGTTTTTAATGATTGCGTTTGCGAAATTTTTTGGAATGTTTGCTGCTAAGATACATATTCCTGAGGTAGTTGGACAAATTATCGGAGGTGTCATTCTAGGACCATCTGCATTGGGGTTGATTCACCGCCAAAATATCGTTATTGCTCTTGCAGGACTGGGAGTTGTTTTATTAATGTTTGGTGCCGGACTAACCTGTGATGTTGATCGATTGAAGAAGTATTTTGGTCCTGGAATCATTGTCGCACTGTTTGGTGTAATTCTACCCGTTGGATCTATTTATTTAGTATGCAGATATTTTCAACTTTCCATCATCGAAAGTGCATTTATCGGAATTGTTTTCGCGGCAACCTCCGTTTCCATTTCGGTGGCCGTCCTAGAAGAGATGAAGGAATTGTCTTCGTCAGCCGGAATCACAATTTTAGCTGCTGCTGTAGCTGACGATATTATATCAATCGTCTTATTAAGTGTTTCAATTCCGATTTTAGGAGTAGGTCGTGGCCATGGAAATTCTGACGCATTGTTCCTAATTATTTTGCAAGTCGTCTTTTTCTTATTCTTATGGATTTGCTATAAGATAGTATTGTTACTATACAAGATTTTTGAAATTAGTCCTGAAAATGCTGTAATATCATCTTTCCTACTATGTCTGTTCTTAGCTGGAACGGCAGAAATGGTCAAATTAAGTGCGGTTACAGGTGCTTTCTTTGCTGGACTCATCTTAAGTCAGACTAAGTTCAAGAAAGTATTGATGACTAGGCTGAAGGACTTTGGTAGTTTGCTTCCGATTCCGGTATTCTTCGTAAGTATCGGTATTAATATGCACCTCAATGGTATTTATAAGCACTTTTTGCTTTTTTTAATTCTAACGTTATTAGCTGTAGGAACAAAGTTCTTTGGAGCTTTCATAGGTGCTAAAATAAGTCGAATTGATTTTGCCAACTCCGTTGAAATCGGGGCAGGGATGATTAGTCGAGGAGAAGTTGGTATCGTCATCGCACAAGCTGGCCTAGGTAGTCACTTTATCTCCACTAGCTATTATTCAACGTTGATTGCTGTTATTGTGGTTACAACAATCTTAGCGCCATTAATTTTAAAACCAATTGTGTTATGGAAACGCAGAAGAGAGTCAGTATAAGCTGACTCTCTTTTTATGTGATGTAAGAGACTAAGACCAAAATCAAATCTATAATCACGACGGTTACAACTGCACAGGCTAGAGCTAATAATGGTAGGAGTTTTTCATCACCAAATCGACTCATGTGGTGAATGCTTCTATCAAATGAGTTGGTCATTGTTTTATATGATTTTTTTAGATCTATTTTCAGCTGGGCAGTGATAAGACGACAGTACTTACATTTAATTTGATTGAAAAATAAATTACCACAAATCGGACACCTTAAATGAATGATGATTAACTCCCCCTTATTGATTTTTCACCATTGTACCAATGGTTCTAACGAAAATAAATTTAGTGAAAAATGTAAAAATAAACAACATGTTCATAAATATTCGTTTTAGTGTCCAAAACAATAAATTATTGAACACTAAGTAAAAATAAAAAAATTATAAGAGAGTAATAAGTTATTAAAATCACAAGACGTTTTGGATTGTGTGTATCAAAATAGTTATTAAAATTTACCACTAAGTAGCTTTAGCACACTTAACTTTGTGTATGATGTATCAGCTATCAATTTTGGTACAACCATTAATTATTAACATCTAAAAAACCTACCGTTTCGGTAGGCTTTTTTATTTTGCTTCATATTCCATTTTAATATGATCAATTCCGGATTCAATAAATGGTTCACTGGTAACCTTGAAACCACCTTTTTCGTAGTAACCAACGGCATGGGCTTGAGCGTCGATTTCTATCTTTATGTTAGGGAAGTGTTCTTTGATGACCTTTAGAATGTATTTCAAAAGGTCCTTTCCCTTACCGGTTCCACGGACTTGTTGGGTAGTTAAGACGCGTCCAAAGGTAACGTGGTCGCCATCTTTAAAAAGACACCCGTTGGGTGTTTTTTATGTTCGTTTAATTTTCATCACAATTGGTTTCAATAATATCGGCGCTAAAATTGTGGTTAAGATGATTGAGGCGACAATGGTTGAGTAGTAATTATCTGAGATTAAATGATTTTTCAAACCAATTTCAGCAATAATTAAACCAACTTCACCTCGGCTAATCATGCCGACACCAATTTCGGTTGCGGATAAACGATTGAATTTAAAGAAACGAGATCCTAAATATGCTCCTAAAAACTTCGTTATGACAGCAACAATCGATAAAATTAGGAATAATGATAAGTTTTCGACGATTCCGCTTATATTCATGTTAAGACCAACGTTGACGAAGAAAATTGGAATAAATAATAAGTTACCGAATTGATTCATTTGGTTATTAACGGATTCTTTGTAGTTAGTCTGTCCGACCAACATTCCAGCGAAGAATGCGCCAGTAATTGCACTGATTTGAACATGTTCTGCCAAAGCGGATAATGATAGACAAACTATTAAACCGATCATTGGTGCCAATGTAGGATTGAGTTTAATTTTGAATTTTTTGACTAAGATGAATAAAATCCAAACGAAAATAAAGAATCCAATTTGCATTAATATTAAAATGAAAATATTTGGGCTGCCTTGCGCTGAGCTACTACCAGTGAACGTAATAACGACACTTAATAGCAGAATTGAAAGAATATCGTCTGCGACCGCAGCACCTAGGATGGTGACACCTGCTTTGTTATTTAATGCTTTCATTGACTTTAGCACAGCGACTGAAATTGATACAGATGTTGCAGCGAAAATGACGCCGATAAATATACTTTCAATGTTTGATAAAGCAAATAATTTACCGGTGTAAAAAATGCCAATAACAGGGAAAATAATACCTATGATGGCCACGACAATACTTGGCTTAAAATATTTTTTTAATAGTTTTAAATCACTTTCTAAACCAGCGATAAACATTAATAAAATCACGCCTAATTCTGCAAATGACGAAATTAGGTTTGTAGGTTTAATGATACTTAAGATTGCTGGTCCGATAATGACACCGGATACTAATTGTCCAACTACTGATGGTAGGCCCAACCTGGAAAATATTTTTCCAGTAATCAAAGCGGCGAATAAAATAATTGAGATTGATAAGATGTAATCCACTAAATCTTCCTTTCGTTTTGTTTACGGAGATTATAAATATAGATCGAAATCCTGTAAATATTGGCTAATTTAGTTCTATAAATATGAAGAAAGATGAATTTATTTAGATTAAAAAATTGGTGGTTTGTCTTAATTTATCAGTATGTTGAGCTATGTTTAGAAAATATTTTTAAATTTTTGTAAATAATTCCCCGTTAATATTGAAAACCTTCCCTTATAAACTATGATGAAATTAAAAACAATCGAGGGGAAAGTTCCACTTTGCGTGGATAAACGGTTATGACAATTCTAAAACGAGTACTAATTTTAATCGGATTACTAATCCTATCTCCATTTGTGGGATTGATTTCATACCCACTGAACTCTTTTCGAGGTGGGGACTTTTTAGCGCTAATCTTTCAAGTAATCTTCGCCATTGTAATAGTGATTGGTTTAACGATTATCTTGTATCGATTCCTGGTTAAGGATAAATTTATTAGTTTATTTAAGGATAATCACTTTTCCAAGAAGATTATCGTATACACCATCGAAATGATCGTCGTCGTAATTTTATTGATGTTAATGAGTGGAACTCCTAACGGGTCGATTTATCAAAACTAGTGCACATGACTAGTTTTACAGACGTTAGACTACAATACTTCTTCATTATCATCAGCGTGATTTTGGCGCCAATTGTTGAAGAATTCTACTTTAGAGGTCTAATCTTCACATACGTTAAAAAGACAACTAACCTAACCACAGCATTAATCATCTCATCGCTATTCTTTGGATTGGCTCATTCCCTATTTAATCCATTCATTTTTATCACGCACGCGATTGTGGCAATCTTCATTGGATTGGCTAGAAATAAATCAAACGGAATCATTACACCAATCATCATGCACATGATTTGGAACCTATTAATATTCTTGATGATTCTATAGAAAAAACATCCTGCTTTCTTGTTATTTTTTCAATCTTTTTAAGTGTGTTGAAAAATAAATGTATCTGTACTACATATTTTTTTGAAAAAATAGTCTAAATAAGCAATATATCCAATATTACTTAGATTGTTTTTGTTGTTAGTGCTGTTTGATATAGGTAAAGAGAGAGCAAAAAATATTCTTCTTGAAGTTATATACAAACCTTTCTTAAAATAAGGAAACACATTAGTGGCAATCAATATACTGTGTAGATTTAGGAAATAATAGGATACTATTAGTTTATACATGGTATCGAAATAAAGTTGAATGTAATTGAATGATGCTAGTAAATAACATGAGTAAGTAGGTTATTGAAAGCTATTTTTTATGTTAATATTGCTATTATGATATTAAATAGATCGTGGATTAACTAAAGGAGAAGTATTTAATGAGAACGTATGTATCGCTGTTTAGTTCAGCAGGTGTTGGTGATTATGGCTTTTTTGAAGCAGGATTTAATCTGATTGCTAGTAATGAACTGATTGAGAGAAGAATGAAAGTACAGATTGAAAACAATGTTGCAAATGATTTAGATGCTTATATTACTGGAGATATTAACGACGAAACTGTAAAAGAAAAAATTTATAAAAATATAGATAAAAAAATAAATAAAAACGGGAAGAAGTCTGTTGATTTATTAGTTGCTACGCCTCCATGCCAAGGAATATCAGTTGCAAATCACCATAAAAATGATGATGATTTAAAAAGAAATTCGCTTGTACTACAGTCTATTATCATAGCTAACAAAATAAAGCCTAAAGTCATTGTTTTTGAAAATGTTAAAAGATTTATGAAGACAGCCTGCACTGATACTGACGGTAGCGTTAAAAGTATAAAAGACGTTATATTCAATCATCTAGAAAGTGATTACAATATAAGCTTTGCAGAAATTAATTTTAAAGATTATGGGGCGAATTCATCTAGGCCTAGAACTTTAGTCATATGTTCTTTAAAGAAATTTTTCGGTGATGATTTTGATGCATCTACTTTCATGCCAAGTAAACAGGAAGAAAAAAAACTGAAAGATGTTATAGGTCATTTACCTAATCTAAATGAAATGGGTGAAATTGATCCCAACGACATTTTACATGGATTTAAGAAGTATAGAAGTGATATGAGAAAGTGGATTCATAATCTAAAACCTGGTGAATCTGCTTTTGATAATAAATCTCCAGAACTAATTCCTCACCATATGGTAAATGGAGTTATGGTGAAAAACAAACAAAAAAATGGAGATAAGTATAAAAGGCAGGAGTGGAATAAAGTGGCTCCAGCTGTTCATACTAGAAATGATATATTAGCAAGTCAAAACACAGTTCACCCTGTTGATGATAGAGTATTTTCCATTAGAGAACTAATGTTGATGATGAATGTCCCATCTGAATTTAAATGGTCTGAAGAATCATATGAAGATCTTAATAAAATGAGTGTTAATGATAAGGAAATATGGCTTAAAAATAATGAGATAACTATTCGTCAATCATTGGGTGAAGCAGTACCTCCTATTATTTTTAGACAAATTGGTATTAAAGTAATGAAAGAATTGAATAAACATGAATAAATCTACAATTAAAAAAATTATTAAGGATAATGATTTGACAGACGTTGATTCATTATTGTTTTTTTTAGAAGAACAAATAAATAATTATAGTTTAGATGATTTAAGAGAAATTGCAGAATTATCAAATGAAAATAGGAATAATAATTCCGCTTTTTACACGAATAGATTTATAGTTGATGAAATGATTAATGATATTCCGATAGTTGATAGCGATGAAATATCAGTATTAGAACCGTCTTCTGGAATAGGCAACTTTGTAATTCCATTTATTGAAAAAATATCCAGACATTATAAAAAGGTAAGAGTTGATATAAATGATATAGATAGTGATAGTTTGAGGGTCTTGAAGTTTTTTGTAGATAAATCTGCAATCCCTAGCAACGTCTATATAAATTATTATAATTATGATTTTTTATCCGGAATGGCATTTATTAACAAAAAATACGATTACCTTATTGGAAACCCTCCCTTTCAAAGGGTTTCCAATAAGGTAGCCACTGAAAATGGATATCCTGGGGTAACAAATCTTTCAGGCCAATTTTTGATTAAATCACTTCAAATATCTAAATATGTTTCATTGATAATGCCAAAAAATCTGCTTTCTACAATGGATTTTGAATTAGTTAGAAAATTACTATCAACAAAAAAGATAAATTCTATTGTAGATTTTGGTGAAAAAGGTTTTAAGGGAGTCTTGATAGAAACCATTGGCATTTTAGTTAATTCTTTGGATTCTCCTCATTTTACAAAAGTAAAGAGTATAGTGAATGGCGAGGAAAAATGTCATAATCAAAAATATATCATGGACGAGAAATTCCCAAATTGGTTAATTTATAGAAATTCTGATTTTGATAATATTGCCCAAAAAATGGAATTCGATTATTTTAAAGTTTTTAGAGATAGACAGATAACAAATAAAATATTATCTGATCAAGGGACGATTAGGGTTATCAGAAGTAGGAATATTTCAAGAGATGGAAGCCGTATTTTAGACATTGATGGATATGATAAATTTCTAAAAGATGTTAACGTTGAAAAATTATCTGTTTATAAATATTTGAAAGATGATAAGGTCTATTTGTCACCTAATATGACATATTACCCAAGGATTATAAGAAAAGATAGAGAATTTTTGGTTAACGGATCAGTAGCTATATTAATTCCCAAAAATGGAATTTTGCTACAAAAAAAACAAGTAGATTTTATAAACTCTAATGAATTTAGAGAGTTTTACAACGTTGCCAGGAATAGAGGGACGAGAAGCTTGAACATAGATAATACGTCTGTTTTCTGGTTCGGAAAATATATAGGAGATGATAGCAAATGATTCATGATGGTGAGAATCAGATTAAGTTAATTCTTAACAGTCAGGAGTTAGATGTTAGGAAGACACACGATGGAAGATGGATTGATCAGAAATGTACACCTGATGTTATATGCGCAATAGCTGATATTGTTGATACTCTTGTATCTCAGGGATTGATAGATTCGCAAAAATTTAATTCTGAAGACGTTTGGTATTCTGATTATTCAATTGAATTCATACCATCTATTTTTGATAAAGCAAAGCCGTCATCTCCAAAGGCCAAGAGTGAATATAATAAATTCTTTCAGCAACCTTTGAATTTGTTAAGTTATTCGGGAATATTAAGTAAATATAAGGTTGGAAGAACTAATTATTACAAAGTGAATAGTTTAATTGCACTACAATACATTGGAATGTCCGATAGAAATTCATTGAAATTTTTAAGGTATTATATTACCAAAGTTTTAAAGGCTAGCGGAATTTATCATATTTTTGAAAATTTTTTGAAAGATCAAACTGATGATGCTTTTAAAAGTATGAAAGATAATTTTGTGTCTTTTTGTCAGATAAATACGAATATAAAAAGAGAACTTGAGCCGAAAAGAATATTTACTAAAGTTATAAACCCATTGTCTCAAAAAGAACATAAACTTGGTTCAGTGAGGGGACATATTAGCAAGGAAGTTATATCATTTGCTGATTTAATGTATAATCAGAAGAACTTTTTTGATATTTATGCCAAAAAACCCAAGGATGTATCCAGAAAAACATGGTTAAAACAACATCCAATAGAAAAATCACAAGAAGCTAAGTTTGCATTGGATTCTAAAAAAGCCAAAAAGTATGTTAAAAGAATTAACGATGAATTATTTGGTGGTGTTTCAGAATTACGTGATCACTACTCTGCTGGTAAAGCCACGCAAATGCATCACATGTTCCCATCACATCAATATCCAGAAATATCTGGTTATAACGAAAACATCATTGCGTTAACTCCGACACAGCACTTTACTAAAGCACATCCCGATAATAATACCCAGATTATTGATGATTGTTATTTGGAATTATTATTAAAAGCTAAACTAGGAACTATAGATAAGAGCTTAAAAATAAAAAATATCGAACAAATATATAGTTTTGCAAGATTTGATCATGTATTGAATGTTGGATTCATTGAATTTAATTCTCCAGATGACGATTTAGAAGATGCTAACTTTCATACTTCTATGAACAAAATAAATCATCATTTTAGAAAAAATAATAATTAAAAATGTTCAATACAACATCTATTGCTTAAAGCTAAAAAGACGCTACTTGTTTAAGCAGCGTCTTTTTAGGTAACCATGATTATTTACACAAAAAAAGACATCGCCTAAGCGATGTCTTTTTATCAGTTATGGGCAGTCAGGGGATCGAACCCTGGACCCACGGATTAAGAGTCCGTTGCTCTGCCAGCTGAGCTAACTGCCCAAATTATTATCTGTTGACTATCAACCAACAAAAACTATAATACCATGTTGGAGTAATGATTGCAACACTTTTTTTAAAATTAATTAACAAGTTGTTTATCAATTCCTTGCCTCAAATCAACGTTATTTATAATAGCATGATAATTATTATTTTGACAACCCCTAATTTTAGAAAAAAGTCATACTTTAAATCTTCATTGCAAGAACATTACGTTTAGAAAACAAAAGTCCAAGCGTGTTATAATGTAGTAAGTTAACGGTTTAAAAGTAGACAAAAGTGTAACCATCCTTGAAATGATGGTGTTTCGTTAACGTTTATATGAATAAAATACAAATCAATTCCTGTTAAGGAGATAGAATATTATGGCAAAAATTTTAGTTGTAGATGATGAAAAACCAATCACAGATATTGAAAAATTTAATTTAGAAAAAGAAGGATATGACGTCGTAGTCGCATACGATGGGGAAGAAGCTCTTCAAAAAGTTGAAGAAGAATCACCTGATTTGATTATCCTAGATTTAATGTTGCCTAAAGTTGATGGTCTAGAAGTGGCCAGAGAAGTTAGAAAGACACATGACATGCCAATTATCATGGTAACTGCAAAGGATTCAGAACTAGACAAGGTCTTAGGACTTGAACTAGGTGCTGATGACTACGTTACTAAGCCATTCTCAAATCGTGAATTAGTGGCTCGTGTTAAGGCTAACCTACGTCGTCAATCTAACAACGATAATGGCCAAGTTTCAGATAATGAAAACAAGGACATCAAGATTGGTGATCTTGTCATTCATCCAGAAGCATACACCGTCACAAAACGTGGTGAAAACATCGAATTAACTCATCGTGAATTCGAATTGCTACATTACTTAGCCCAACATATTGGTCAAGTAATGACTAGAGAACATTTGCTACAAACAGTTTGGGGTTATGACTACTTCGGTGATGTTCGTACAGTTGATGTTACTGTTCGTCGTCTAAGAGAAAAGGTCGAAGACAATCCAAGTCACCCAATCTGGCTAATCACAAGACGTGGGGTAGGGTACTACCTACGCAACTCAGAACAAGAATAATCGACAGAACTAAGGAGTAGTTTGCGGTGAATAGTAAGATTAAGTATTTTCAATCAATTCATTTTAAAATCGCGCTTGTGCTTGCGCTAATCTTATTGGTGACCCTAGAAATTGTTGGGGCCGTTTTTGTTAACCAATTGGAAAACAAGAATATGGCTTCATTTAAGAAACAAGTTCAGGTGCCTACTTACGTAAACACAACCTTAACTAATGAGCTTTCAAGCTCTAGTACTACCAAGGCCAACGTAAAAATTAAGTCATTACTATCCAATATTGATAGTAATAACTACACCGAAATCAAGGTTGTTGATGCGAAGAACACCATTCGTGGAACAAACGAAGTCGGTGATCAAAGCTCAGTTGGTCAAAAAAACTTCAGGCCCGATATTAAAAACGCGATTATCAACCGTCGTTCATTTAGTTCAATCACTAGTAACTCGGGTGATAGTTCGCGTTATTATACTGTCATCACACCGCTAATTAAGAGTAGTAATAATGAATTAGTCGGTGTTGTTTACGTGCACGCTAATTTAAATACCGTTTATAACGAAATCAACCAGATTACGGTTATTTATGTTGTTGCCGCCATGGTTGCCATTTTGTCTGGTTTATTAATCTCCATTGTTATTTCAAAGGCGATTACTAAACCAATTGATGAAATGAAGAAACAAACACTGCAAATTGCCCGTGGGGACTATTCTGGTCAAGTTCACGTATATGGACGTGATGAATTGGGGCAACTTGCTAGTGCGGTTAATAACCTTTCAGTTAAGGTTGAAGAGTCTCAAGAGTCGACTGAATCAGAGCGTCAAAGATTGGATTCCGTTCTAACCAACATGACAGATGGGGTTATTGCGACTGGTCGTCGTGGATACGTCATCATCATGAATGATGAAGCAGCTAGTTTCCTAGAAACTACCGAACAAGATGCACTAGGCAATTCAATTCTAGATATTTTAGATATCAGAAAAGAATACAGCCTTCGTGACTTAATCGAAAATCCTGATGAAACCATCATTGACCGTTCAGATAAGGACCATGACCTAATCTTGCATGCCCACTTCTCACTAATTCAAAGAGATTCTGGCTTCGTATCAGGGCTAGTCTGTGTGCTACATGATGTTACTGAACAACAAAAGATTGATAACGACCGTAAGGAATTCGTTTCAAACGTTTCTCACGAATTAAGAACACCACTAACCAGTGTTCACTCATACATCGAAGCCTTACAAGATGGTGCCTGGAAGGATCCAGAAATAGCGCCAAACTTCCTAAAAGTTACTCAAGAAGAAACAGACCGTATGATTCGAATGATTAACGACCTATTGACATTGTCTAGAATGGATTCTGGAACCCAAAAGATTGATAAGGAACTTGTTAATATTACCGAATTATTCAACTATATCTTGAACCGTTTTGATATGATTATTAAGTCAGACGACAACAATAATGAAAAGCCTAATAAGCATTACAGAATTGAACGTCGTTTTACCAAGCAAGATTTATGGGTAGAAGTTGATACCGACAGATTTACCCAAGTAATCGATAATTTAATGAACAATGCTATCAAGTATTCTCCTGATGGGGGAGTGATTACTTGTTCACTATACAAGACCAAACATAATGTTATCTTGAGTGTACGAGACCAAGGATTGGGAATTCCTAGAAGCTCAATTCCACACATCTTTGATCGTTTCTACCGTGTTGATAAGGCTCGTTCTAGAGCACAAGGTGGAACTGGGCTTGGACTAGCAATTTCCAAAGAAGTGGTTGAAGCACTTGGCGGTAAGATTTGGGTAGAAAGTACCGAAAATAGAGGTTCTACTTTCTATATCTCACTACCATACGAACCAATCGAGGAGGACTTATGGGATGAAGATTAAATATTTTATACTACCATCATTGCTAACGATTGCAGTTGTAATTAGTTTTGCCCTTTCTGCCTCCATTTTGATTAATCCGGCTCACTACGACCGCTCTAGTCAAAAGGTTTCTACGCAAAGTAGTCAGATTGATGCCAAACCAATGTCGACAATCTACTCACCTACTCAGGTGATTAGAACCAAGGATTCTGGTAAGCAATACGTTTTAACTAACCAATCGGTTAACCTAACCACTGAAATTGGTCAACAAATGAATGACTACAAGGATCCGAAGCTTACGGAAGTAAAGAGTAACGAAAAGAACTATCTTAAGTACTTAAATACTCATGATTCAGTAATGCTAAACTATCCGGACGCCTTGAATCTAAAGATTGTTAGTCAATACATTAGTAAGAGTTTTAAATCATTACCTAACGTTTCCATCAACCGAATTGTGATTCCATTTGATGACAGTAATGACATTTACCTATTCTCAGATCACAACTACAAGGTTTATAAGATTCACGTTTCAGATACTAACGTGAAGGGAATTCAAAAGGTAATCGAGGATAACGTTAGAGCAATCCCCGTTAAGGTGAAAATGATTAACCATAATCCATTTATTGATTTTTATAAGTCATTCACAATGCCTCAATATGGTTACTTGATTAATCGAACTTCGCAAAATTACTACGTGACAAGACTACTTTCTGATTCACAAGATATCAGTGTTAAACGTCACCGCAGTTCTACTGTTTACAACGATGAAAATTCTCGTCAATTGTCTTTTTCAAACGATGGTGAGGTCAATTACTACGACAGTCATCCTGGTAACATCTCTACCAATATGACTCAGTTCTTGACTGATTCATACCAAAACATTTCTCAATTGTTGGTCAGTGATACGTTGGCCAATATTCGTTTCTTCGATTACGACGCTAAGAATTCGAGGGTTGTTTACAGAAACTACGTTGAAGGTTTCCCAATCTTCGACCAAACTCCTTACGGTGCCATTGAAATGAGATTGGTTGATAATACTTCATTGAAGTACAACTTCTCGTTGAACACCCTACAAATCCCGGTACCAACCGGTCGTAAGGACACTAAACTAATTACTACCGACGAACTATTGGACAGTTTGCGCAACCACGGATACGACTCCAACAAGATTACAGATATCGAATTGGCTTACCAGTGGAGTAATACCAAGTCATCTAACATCTTGATTACGCTACAACCAACATGGTTCGTTAAATACAACGGTAAGTACATGAATTACACCCAAATGTTATCCAAGGGACCACAATAAAGATAGGAGGAAAGCTACATGGACTTTAGAAAGATACAAATCATTTTCTTGATTATCTTCGTGATGATTGATGTCTTCTTATTCTCACTTTTTAGAGAAAATTCACATCTTCAAACCGAAAACAGTAACCAAGGTAGTGATACTGAAATCATTAAGCAAATGCAAAATGATCAAATCACTGTAGCACCTAAATTATCTACAAGTGGTCAAACCGGATACTACCTATCCGCTGTCAACGATGACACTTTAAACAACGACATTAATAAGTTATCAAACCAAAAGGTAACTTACTCAAATCACATTTTAAGAAGTACTTTCAAACGACCAATTGGTCTATATTCCGGAGACTATCGTGATATTTTAGATAAGTTGATGAAGAAATCTACTTTCGTTTCACATGGTACGGAATATGAATACAATTCTGATTTATCTACCAAGACCAGTATTGTGTACTCACAAAAGACATCTGACGGATTATTGTATGGTACAAAACACGGTCAGATCACCTTCGACATTAGTAGTGATCATCTGCTAGAAGGATATACGCAAAGTTACATGGATGATGTCAGCATTTTGCGTGAAAAAACCGACATCATTTCACCTGCAAAGGCTTTAGTATGGTTATACCAATACAACGAAATCCCTGATAACTCAAAGATTAAGTGGGTTCGTTTGTACTACACCCAACTATTATCAATTAAGAACAATATCGTCTTAATTCCAACTTGGGTAATTGGATACACCACTTCAGATTCCTCTTCAGTAGTTGCTAAGAGAATCAACGCCTTTAATGGTGCTATCTTGGATAGTAGCAGCTCGACTCAGTCAGCTAGCAAAGCGAATTAGAATTTAGAAAGAGGATTAAAATGAACAACGAAGCAGACGATATGAAAATTAGTGTTTTATCTAGTGGAAGTGGGGGTAATGTAACCTACATTGAAACTAATCAGCATAAAATACTGCTAGACGCTGGTTTGAGCGGTGTCAGAATCGAAAGATTGATGAAATCAATCAACCGCTCAATGAAGGATGTCGACATGTTGTTGGTTTCCCATGAACACACCGACCATAGTAAGGCGGTCGGCGTATTGGCCAGACGTTACCCACAAATTAACGTTTACGCCAATCAACCAACGTGGGATGCAATGCATGAAACCATCGGAGAGATTCCAAACGAACAAAAAAATATCTTCCCACCAAACATGGTGATGAACTTTGGTGATATCGATATTGAAAGCTTTGCCGTTTCTCACGATGCTGCACAGGCACAATTCTACGATTTTCATCATCACAACAAGAGCTTCGTTGTCCTAACCGATACCGGATACATTTCAGATCATATCTTTGGGGTTATCAATAATGCCAATGCGTATGTTTTAGAATGTAATCATGACGTTGAAATGCTAAGAAGTGGGGAATACCCATGGTCATTGAAGCAACGTATCATGAGTGACGAGGGCCATTTATCTAACGAAGATGGTGCCAACTCACTAATGGAATGTATCGGATATGACACTAAACGCATATTTATCGGGCACAGAAGCCATCACAACAATGTGAAGGAATTAGCCCATCTAACCGTTGCATCCATGTTAGAAGAAAACGATTTTGGTGTAGGCGCCGATTTTGATTTATTGGATACCGACGTCGAAAAGGCATCTAAATTATTTACACTTTAGTTTGATTTAAGATTATTTAATATAATAAGATTAATAAAATTGATAGGGGGAAAACCTTATGAAAAAAAGTGACCGATTTGTCTTAAAAACAGGATTAATTGCCTTAGTGGCTGGATTATTAGGTGGTGGAATCGCTTATGGTGGTGCCAGCTTATTGCAAAGTACAGGTGTCGACATTGCCGTTCCTGCTGGTTCTAATGCTGGTGGAACAGCATCCACATCAAATCTAAAAGTGAATGTTGAATCACAATCAGAAAAGGCTTATCAAGCCGTTAAGAGTTCTG
Source organism: Apilactobacillus zhangqiuensis (assembly GCF_019656215.1). Lineage (GTDB taxonomy): Bacteria > Bacillota > Bacilli > Lactobacillales > Lactobacillaceae > Apilactobacillus > Apilactobacillus zhangqiuensis. Next base: position 28,059 of record NZ_BPLK01000001.1, on the reverse strand, counting down.
TTGTGTCTGTCATTAACTTAAAATCAACCAGTTCAGATTCATTCGATTCAATGCTAGGCAAGAGTTCTAGTAAGCTAGAAGCAAATAGTGAAGGTTCTGGTGTAATTTACAAGAAGAGTGGAAATGCTGCTTACATCGTAACTAACAACCACGTTGTTTCTGGAGCTTCTGCAATTCAAGTGCTATTAAGCAATGGAAAACAACTAGAAGCTAAGGTTGTTGGTACTGATAGCGTCACCGATTTAGCCGTATTGAAAATTAACGGTAGCATGATTAAATCAGTCGCTTCATTTGGTAACTCCGATAACATTAAAGTTGGTGAAACCTCTCTAGCAATTGGTTCACCACTAGGTTCTGCTTATGCTTCTTCACTAACTCAAGGAATTATTTCCGCTAAGAAACGTGAAGTTCCATTGACTGGATCAAACGGTCAAGCAACAGGTAATACTGCTACTGTTATCCAAACAGATACTGCTATCAACCCTGGTAATTCAGGTGGTCCATTGATTAACCTAGCCGGACAAGTAATCGGAATTAACTCAATGAAGTTGGCTTCTGATAGCGAAGGTACCAGTGTTGAAGGAATTGGTTTTGCAATTCCAAGTAACGAAGTGGTTAAGATTATCAACCAACTAGTTAAGAACGGAAAGATTGAACGTCCAGCTCTTGGAATTCAATACGTTGATTTGACTAACATTGCGGTTAGCCAACAAAAATCAATCCTAAAATTACCATCATCAGTCGAAAACGGTGTGGTTGTTTACACTGTTACCAAGAACGGTCCTGCTGAAAACGCTGGATTGAAGAAGTATGACGTGATTGTTGAACTTGCTGGTAAGAAGATTACTAGCCAAGACGAGGTTAAAAACATCCTATACAGTCAAAAGTTAGGATCCACCGTAAGTATCAAGTACTATCGTGATGGAAAGCTAAAGACTGGAACCATTAAGTTGACAGAAAGTACTTCACAATTGAAAATCAATCAATAACATGCAATAAATTGAAAAAAATTTAAAGTTATGAAAACGCTGACATGCTGGCCATTATCAGCGTTTTGGCGTTTTTAAGGGGTTGTATTTCATACAAATAAGTTGTATAAATTTATATATCGGATTTTAAATTGATAAATAAAAGGAGTTTTTCATTATCACTATTTTTGGTTTTAGTGTATGGACATTGCTATTATTCATTCCAGTTGGTATCGTTGCCGGTATCTTAAGTACTGTAACTGGATTAGCGTCACTTGCCTCATACCCAGCGCTATTATATTGGGGTGCTTTAAACCCAATTTCAGCAAATATTACTAACACTTCCGCATTACTATTTAACGTAGTAAGTTCAGCTGTTTCATCAAAGCGCGAATTAGATGGACACTGGAAGGAACTATTCAAAGTTATGACTATCATCTTCTTCGGTGGTATCGTTGGTGTTATTCTATTAACATACTTACCATCAAAAGACTTTGAATACGCAGTACCTGTATTTATTGCAGCTGCTGGTATTGGTATCTTATTACCAAGCAAGGACACTACTAAGGCACCTACTGCTAAGGTAGTTGAAGAAGACAACATTGGCTCAAAGAAAATGCTTGTTGATTTCGGTATGATTGTTCTATTCTTCATTATTGGTATCTACGGTAGTTACTTTGGTGCTGCCGCAGGGGTTATCCTATTAGCCGTTCTATCAAGAACAAGTAAAGATCCATTCCCTGTTTACAACGCTATTAGAAACGTTGCCATGGGTTCAGCTAACGTTATCGGTACTATCCTATACTCATTCAAGTATGGTCAACACGGTAGCACCCACATCTATTGGGCATTAGCTATTCCTCTAGGTATTGGTTTCCTAATTGGTGGTTATGTTGGACCTAAGATGGTTCGTGTATTACCAGTTAAGTTAATCAAGATTGTTACTGGTATTTTAGCTCTATACCTAGCATACACTCAATTCGTGTCAGCTTATGGTATTCACCTATTCTACTTCTTCTAAAGATGAAAATTTCGCACCTATTGTTATTTATAACGGTAGGTGCTTTTTTTATCCTTTTCTTTTATTCGAAAAATGTTAATATGAAATTATGATTTTATTTTAGTAGAAAAAGAGATGAGAAGTCATTACTATTTTAGGTGTAAGTATTTGGATTATTTTATTGTTTATTCCTGTCGGAATCGTGGCTGGAATATTGGGAACAGTTACCGGTTTATCGTCACTAGTATCCTATCCCGCATTGTTATACTTTGCTGGATTACCTGCTGTTTCTGCCAACGTTGTTAACAAAGCATCACTAATGTTTAACGCTGTTGGATCATGTATTTCTTCCACCCGTGAGCTTAGGGGCCACTGGAAGGAATTGTTCAAGGTTATGGTTATCATCTTCTTTGGTGGAATTACAGGAGCAATTTTGTTAACTGCTTTACCATCATCTAGTTTTACCCATATCGTTCCATTCTTTATTGCCTTTGGTGGTTTAATGATTTTACTTCCAGACAAGAAAGAAGTTAACGAAAATACTCAGGGTGCATTGAACTTTAACCCTGCAGCCAAAAAAGATACGCCATGGACTTGGTTGAAAAACATTACTATCATTGTCCTTACATATTTAATTGGTGCTTACAGCGGTTATTTTGGCGCTGCATCAGGAATTTTATTATTAGTCCTACTAACTAGAACTACATATAATGAATACACCGTAAGTAACGCAATTAGAAATGTAGCCATGGGAGCTGCGAACATTGTCGCAACCGTCTACTATTCATTCTTCTCACACGTTGTGTGGATCTTAGTTTTACCACTAGGAGTTGGTTTTTTCATCGGTGGATATATCGGACCAAAGATTGTTCGTGTCCTACCAGTTAAATTTATCAAGATAGCAACAGGAATCTTAGCGTTGATTTTAGCTTATACTCAATTCGTATCTGCTTATCATGTCCACTTTCTATAAAAAGAGCGAAAAAATTCGCTCTTTTTTTGTGTTTAAAATGTGAGTAATTTGAGAAAATGAAAAACTGATGATTAAAAACTATTGATATTTATAACTGAAAAAGGGTAATTGCGTCATGCACGATGCAATCAGCTGACTATTAGATAACACTAAGTTTATCCATTATGTTTTCTGTGATTATGCCGTACAAGACTGAAAAATAAAACTTAGAGTTAAATGATAAAACGCGTTATTGCAATGTTTTAACCATATAATCATTAATTAAAACTTAACTGAATTATAACTACAAATTATGTAAAAGCAGTGCTACAATACAAAATTGTTCCTCAGGTGATACATTCAAATGATCACTTTTGTGGGGTTTACATCTTTATAAGCTCTATATTTAATGTTTTGATTCAATTACCATTCTTATTTTTTCTATAACAACGCGCGTTGAAAAAATTCGGTGGACGAATGGTAGTTAGATGATGAATTAATATGTTATCTATATTGTTTATATCAAAAATGCATATTGTTATGGTTTGTATGTCAAATACGCAAACCTAAGGCAATTTAAGCAATCTAAATAATGCACTTTTCGTTGATTACTTCTTAATCGGAATAAATAGTCTAACTTGAGAGACTATTTCTCATCAATAACTTTGTGGTGGATGTATAGCAGCAATGATTTGGTAGGATCATTGTGATGCTTTTATCCATTAGCATTGCTCCTTTTATTGGTTGAGGTTGATCCATTAAGACACATAGTGTTTAGCTATTATTTATTATTTCTTATTCATACGAGTATGTATTGGTCTGTGTGATGGTAGACACACAGATTAATCAATTCCCCCAATCATTTATTAAGTTATGTTTCATAACGTACACGTAAGCTTTGATAATGACAGTTTCGTATGAATCGTTTTAAAAGTTGTTGAACCTTCTCTAGTATTTAGATGCTGTATTTAAAGATGTATTTAAGTGGCAATTCTTTTATTAAGACGTAATGGTCGAAAAAGCAATTGGTAGTTATATCGAGAATTTAAGCAATCGGTGATGCATCTCCGTCACGCAGATTTATCCCAAAATCGTAATACTTTTCATTCCTTATAATAAAAGCATTCTCGATTGTAATTATTATTTAGACTATTATTATATTGCACTAAAAAAAGCTTATCCTTAGCGGGATAAGCTTTTTTGTTTTATCTTCTACCATTGTAAGAAGAATTCGTTGCCACAAAAGGAGTAGCATGTGCTGGGCACGAAACAATTATAGATGCCAGTAACCCATTTATCTATGCAGTTAGAGAAGCCATATCCCCAGTTGTAATGATGAACTGGATGGCACCATCCCCATTGATATACCACTCTATGAGGTCTGCATGGGTTGATAGGTTGAGGTTGGCAGTTGTTGTTTGGTTGTTGATTACCATTGTCATTGTTGTTGTCGTTTGGATTAGTAGGTTTTGCTTGGTCGTATTTAACGTTAGCGTTACCACCAAATGAAACGGATGCTGATACTGAAGTGTTAGCAACATTATCAGTACCTTGACCAGAAATAGCAACTGTGTTCTTGTAAACATCACCATTAGGATTACCGTTGGCATCGGTATCGTAACTTAGGTTGATACCATTGTTGAATGTGCCAGCAAAGCTAAATTCTAAGTTGTTGTTTACTTGATTTACGGTGACAGCAGGAACAGTCTTGTTATCAGCTATGAAGTTGTTGTTTGCGTCCCAGTAACCAGAAGCAGCTTTGACACTTCCAGCAACGTATTTTTGGTTGTTGCTTAGTGAGTCAGTCAATTTAACATCTTTAAGATCCTTGTGGTTAGGGTTAAATGCAACGTTCCATGTTACTTGTTTATGATCATCTTTTTTAAACCAGCCAGTTTTGTTAACGAACCAGTTCTTGCTTGTATGATCGATGCTTTTACCAGATACGTTTAGGTTGATGTCACCTTGACGGTTAATCTTCTTATCTAGCAAGCTACTGTTGAAAGTAAGGGTAGCAGTGGAGTTGTTAACGTTAACAGTTCCGACTGCAACGTTATCGGTGTTGTAAGCTGGAAAACTGTTAGCTCCGTCAATTCTGACGTTTTGAGGGATGCTTAATTGAATGCTGTCGTTTTCCTTAACATCGACGTTATCTCCCAAGTTCCAATGATATTTCAACTTATATTGTGTGTAGTAATCCAAATTACTTTGATTAGTTACATCTTTACCTTGGCTGTCTGAAACTTGATATGAGGAATTGATTTGATTTGTAAGGTCATCAGCATGCGCTGAAACGTTAAAAAAGAACAATCCCAAACAAGCAAAGACAAGCAGGCTAATTACTTTCTTTACCATAATCCTCATCACTCCGTTCAATGTTCTGTCTTGTCCCATTTGAGTTCACCGACCGTGATTTTATAAAGACTCACGATTGGAATGAAGAAGGTGATAACGTTAACCACAAAATAGTATAAAGTGTTGATGAAAGCCTTCCATATTGATAGATGCATTTTTGGATTGTCACGATGTTTAAAATACCAATTGATGTATCGTTGATATGAAATAGTAGCTAGAAAAGTTAGTATTATCCAGATGAATAGAAGAGACACAAGCGTATAGTCGACTGAATGGCAAGTAAAAAGGATATATATTTGTCGATACAGCACATAAATATTAACGATATTAACGAATATATATAGGAATGGAATCACCATATCGATGGTTAAGTCGATTTTTAATCCAGTGTTAATATACTTGCTCTTATAGACATCTCCCAAGTATTTAAAACATTGTAACCCCCCAGTACACCAGCGAATACGTTGTCTTACATATTTGTACATACTACTGACTGCTTGTTGTCTGACGATAACATGGTCATTGAAGATACTCGTATATCCCTTGATCCACCCTCTAAGGGTAAACTCCATATCTTCTAGTAGGGCGTTACCCCAACCAACTTTTTTGGCCATGTCGAGACTCACAAATTGTCCGTTACCAGATGCAATCCCATCACCTAGATTGTCACGAGTGATTTGTGCTTTGCGGTTCATTCCACAAAACTCAACATCTTGAGCAATTTCTAGAGCATTATTAATGTTAATCATTTTCACGGCAGATTGAACCATTCCGAGACCAGGATTTTCTTGGAAATCAAAAATAGCGGTTTCGATGTCTACGGAACTAATTCGACCATCCGCGTCGACAATTAAGATAATATTCTCAGCCGTTTCGCTTTTGTTTTGGTCAATGTATTCTGTGGCGAAATTTAGAACTGATCCTTTACCCGTATGGGCAATGTCAGAAGTGGTTTGCACCACTAGTTCTTTTTTCGATTTAACAATCGCAAAAGTATCGTCACTTGATTGATCATCGACGACTAAAATATGACCGGTGATGTTTGAATCGAGTTTATTAATCTCGTTTCTTAGTGAAACAACGGTATCACCGATGACGTTTTCTTCGTTCAATGCCGGAATTACAATCCACAAACAGTATTTTGAGACAATATTAATTTTTCTTTTCTTGCGTCTATAATGTTTTGAATGATTAACCAATAGAAATAGTACTTGTAATATATATAAAATATAAAAAATCATTGATATTACAAATAGAATTTTCACTTTATCTACCCCCATTTACAGGACAAGATAGCTTCATTATATCCAGAAGTTTATAAATGTCTTGTCTGGTCTAAACGAACAGGTAGTATACGGTGACAATCTATCTATACCGTGATTAAGCTTTCTTTGATTTGTATACTATATTTCATGTCCATGAGAGTGATGATTGTTTTATATAAACTTATGTAAAAAAAGAAAAGTTTATCCATTTATTGGATAAACCCTCCAATTATTCAGCTTCTACGCTGATGATTTTTTGTTGATCGAAGTCGTATAGACCTTGGTCGGTTAATTTTAATGTTGGAATTACTGGTAGTGTTAGAAATGATAGGGTGATGAATGGATCAAAATCGACACCATCACTAATTTCTTTAAACGCTGCTTCGATTTCCTCTAGTTCATGACTGGCAGCTTGCCATGATTTGTTGGACATTAGACCGGCAACCGGTAGTGGCATGGTAGCCAAAGTCTTTTCTTCATCGACAACGGCAATGCCACCCTTAGTAGCGGTAACTTCTTGGATGGCACGATAGATTGCTTCCTTGGTAGTACCGACTGCCACGATGTTGTGGGAATCATGAGCAACAGTGGTTGCGATGGCGCCGTTTTTGATTTTGAAACCATGAACCAATGCTAGTCCATAGGTGCCAAGTTGATGGTGACGTTCTGCATCGACCATTAATAAGACGTCGTTTTCTAAATCGGTTTTGAAATAGCCATCCTCTACAGGGACTTCTTGAATTGAGTGGGTAGTTTCGATGTGATTGGCAATTACTCCCATTACATGGCATTTATTTGATGTTAAAGGTAGTTTTAAATCATCAACCGATAGGTTTTGATGGACACAGTTTTCGTCGAATTCGACTGGAGTAGTGTTAAATTTATCCTCGGTCATGACTTTACCATCTTTGATGACGGTCTTAACGTCGACTTGGTCGAGGTGATCGACGATAACTAGGTCGGCATTGTAATCCTCTTTGATTGCCCCCAATTTATCTAATTTATGGGCAACAGCGGCATTGTAGCTGGCCATCTTATATGCGGTTTCTGGTTTGAGACCGTGTTGAATGGCTAACTTAATATTGAAGTTAATGCTGCCTTCTCTAATGATAGTAGTGATGAATTTGTCGTCAGTACAGAATGAAAAACGGTCTGAATTGTCTTCGTTGACAGCTTGAATGGTGTTTTGTAAGTCTCTTTCAACGGTTCCTTCTCGTAAGAAGACATTCATGTCAGCGGCAAGTCTGTCGTTCATTTGTTCCAGGCTGACCGATTCATGGTCGGTAGTAATTCCGTTTTCACGATATTCCTTTAATTGATCTAAGGATAATCCAGCACCATGGCCATCAATCTGGTATCCATGGTCTAGTGCGTCCTGAATTTTTGCCATCATATCCTTGTCTTTATTATGTACGGCTGGATAGTCCATTACTTCGGCTAAACCGATAACGGATTCTTCATTATATAAGGGATGTAAATCCTTAGCGGTTAAGGTAGCACCATTATGTTCGAAATTGGTTGCGGGAACAGATGAAGGTAACATGACTAATACATCCAATGGAGTTTGCTTGGCATCTTCAATCATGTATTTAATTCCGTCTGCACCTGAAACGTTAGCGATTTCGTGCGGGTCGACAATGATAGAAGTAACACCCATGGGAACTAATACCTTACCCAACTCTGACGGGGTGACTAGTGAACTTTCGATGTGGACGTGAGAATCAATAAAACCAGGAACAACAAATTGATTCTTAGCGTCAATAATTTGCTTAGGTTTGAAGTCATGATGAGATCCAACGGCAATAATCTTGCCATCATTGATGAAAATATCATTAATTTCGAAACTGTTTGTGAATACGTTTAAAACTTTTCCATTTTGCACAAGTAAATCGATTGTTTGCATTTTTCCACCCCAACGTTTATTTAATTTAGATTAAAATTATCAAGTATTATGAAACATTAATGAATGAAAGTCAAATCTATTTTAATGTTCGGGAAAACTGCGAGCTGTTCAGACTTTGATAGATATATTTTTTAATTTAGATAGAGTAATTTTTCAGTAGTACCTAAAAAAATGTTTAAAAAGGGGGAAATGTAGTGTACAATTGTATTGTTCTTAAAAATAGAAAGGGTGAAGAACTTTGAGTGAAAACGTTTCACATGAAAAAAAGGGCTTCGTTGAATATGCCAACGGTCCTTCACTAGAAGAAATTAACGGTGGAATTAAAGTTCCGAAGGACTGGGGATTCTGGAAGACTTTATTCGCTTACTCCGGACCAGGTGCATTAGTTGCGGTTGGTTACATGGATCCAGGTAACTGGGCTACATCAATTACAGGGGGTCAAAACTTTGGTTACCTATTGATGTCTGTCATCTTAATTTCAAGTTTGATTGCGATGTTACTTCAATACATGGCGGCTAAACTTGGAATCGTGAGTCAGATGGATTTAGCACAAGCCATTCGTTCAAGAACTTCAAAGACACTTGGTGTTGTTCTATGGTTAATGACTGAATTAGCAATTATGGCTACTGATATCGCCGAAGTTATCGGTGGGGCCATCGCGCTTTATCTTTTATTCCACATTCCACTTGTATTAGCGGTATTCCTTACCGTATTTGATGTTTTACTATTGCTATTATTAACTAAAGTGGGATTCAGAAAGATTGAAGCAATCGTTGTTTGTTTAATCCTTGTTATCTTAGTAGTCTTCATTTATGAAGTTGTACTATCTAACCCAGATTGGTTCGGTGCGGTTAAGGGATTAGTACCAACTCAACGTACATTCTCAAGCAGTAACCCAGTTGCTGGAATGACTCCACTACAAGGTGCTTTAGGTATTATTGGTGCCACTGTTATGCCACATAACCTATACCTACATTCAGCTATTTCTCAAACTAGAGCAATCGATCACCACGATGAAGAAGACGTTGCAAGAACTGTTCGTTTTGCTACTTGGGACTCAAACATCCAGTTAACATTCGCATTCTTCGTTAACGCTTTATTATTAATCATGGGTGTGGCCGTATTCAAGACTGGTACCGTTCAAGATACATCATTCTTTGGTCTATTCGATGCTTTAAACAATACTAAGATGTTATCAAACCCAATCCTAATTGGTGTTGCTAAGTCTGGTATTCTATCAACATTATTCGCTGTTGCATTACTTGCTTCAGGTCAAAACTCAACTATTACTGGTACTTTATCAGGACAAGTTATCATGGAAGGTTTCGTTAACTTAAAAGTTCCTCTATGGGCTCGTCGTTTAATTACTCGTCTAATCTCAGTTATTCCAGTACTTATCTGTGTTGGTTTAACTGCAGGTGAATCAACCGTTAAGCAACACGTTGCAATTAACGATTTGATTGAAAACTCACAAATTTTCCTAGCTTTCGCGCTTCCATTCTCAATGCTTCCATTGTTAATGATGACTAATAGTGCTCAAGAAATGGGTGATCGTTTTAAGAATACGCTATGGGTAAAACTTCTTGGTTGGATCTCAGTAATTGTTCTTATTTACCTAAACGCTATTAACATGCCAGGCGCTGTTGCTGGATTCATTAGTGATAACCCAACTGCTGCTCAAAACGCAGAAGCTGGTTTAATTGCCAACATTATCAACGTTGTAATCCTAGCATTATTAGTTTGGACATTAGTTGAACTATACCTAGGTAACAAACGTTTAAAGAACAGAGAAGACTAAAATAAAAAATTCAAGAATAGAAGGCGAAAATTATGCAAAACATGGACGTCGAAATTAATTTCAAGAATATTTTAGTTGCTGTCGATGATTCAGATGACGCTTTATTAGCTTTCAAGTACGCAATTTCACGTGCTAAATCAGAAGGCGCTAAGCTAACCATCGTTTCAGTACTAGAAGACGAAGAAATCAATGTTTTTCAATCATTATCAGGACAATTTGTTCATGGTAAGTACGAAGACTTAGAAAAACACCTAGAAAAATACAAAGAAACTGCTGAAGCTGCCGGTGTAGCTGATGTTGATATTATTGCATCGACCGGTGAAGCTGGGGAAACCATCATCAAGGATGTGCTTCCTAAGGTTAACCCTGATTTATTGATCGTTGGATCAGAATCAAAGAAGGGCTTAGCTCGTCACTTTGGTAGTCAAGCTGCCTACATGGCAAAATATTCACCAGTATCAGTTATGGTGATTAGATAAAAAACTATTGATTAATTACTCACTCCGAAAAAAGGCTCAAGAGAATATCTTGAGTCTTTTTTGTTTGCATAAAATAAAAAAGTGTAGTAAGCTACACTTATTCAAAATTGAGGGGGGATGTTAGTGCTTTTTAGTAAAGATAACTTTGGCATTAAAATCAATGTCATTAGTAATTTGGCAGGAGCACACTTCGACAAAGAAGTTAAATCAGTAATAAGTAATTTAACTAATACACAATTCGCTGTCATGACTTATCTATTTGATCATAAAGATGAAGTCGTTACCCAAAACCAATTGGCAGCGGTGATGCATTCAAGTCATCCAACAATGAGAAACGTTATTAAGCGTATGCTGGATAAGGACTTGATTAAAACAGAACAATCCAAGGACGACAAACGTAAAATCGAGGTTAGATTATCAGATAATGGATTATCAATTATGGACGATAAAAGTCCGGCCATCGCAAAAATGCTGGAAGATAATCAAAACTATTTGACTGATGGACTATCTGACAAAGAAGTTCAGGATTTAAACAGAATGTTAGACAAGGTCATTAGTAATTTAAAGGGGAGTGACTACTAATGGAAAACATCAAAAAACGTAATTTAATGATGGCCGTGATTTTATTCGGGGCATTCATGGCACTATTAGCGGAAACATTATTTAATAACGCGTTAACTAGTATCATGCACTCATTTAGTATCAATCAAGCCACTGTTCAATGGTTATCAACCGGATACCTATTGGTAGTTGGTTTGATGATTCCAATCTCGTCATGGGTGTTCAATAACTTTAAGACCAAGTACAACTACTTGTTCATGATTACGCTATTCTTGATTGGATCGGTAATTGGTTGGGTGGCACCAAGCTTTAGTGTCTTATTAGTTGGTCGTTTTGTTCAAGCGATTGCAGCTGGACTATTGATGCCATTCATTCAAAACGTCATTTTATTGCTATTCCCGCCTGAAAAACGTGGACTAGCACTTGGTGTCACCGGATTGGTGATTGCATTAGGACCAACCGTTGGACCTACATTGTCAGGAATTATTCTTGAATACTTTGGGTGGCGTGACCTATTTGCACTACTAAGTATCATTTCAGTGATTATTCTAGTAGTCGGTATTTTCTTCACTGAAAACGTCAACGAAATCAAGAAGACTAAGCTAGACTTTGTATCACTATTACTATCAGTAGTTGGTTTCGGTGGTTTGCTATACGCATTCTCTGAAATTGGTAACACTGGTAATTTAAGCCTTATTATTTCAATCATCGGATTGATTGGGATTGCTGCAATTGTCGGTTTTGTATACAGACAAAATCACTTGGACGAACCAATGATTAACATGTCGATTTTTAAAAACCACAACTTCAACCTAACTACTTTATTAAGTACTTTAAGTAACATCGCAATGGTTGGAATTGAATTGGTAATGCCTTTATACCTTCAAAACTCACGTATGGTATCAGCATTGGTTGCTGGATTAGTAATGATGCCTGGTGCCATCTTAATGGGTGTTTTCAATCCAATCTCAGGTGGTTTGTACGATAAACTAGGAGTAAGAAAAGTTTCTATTATTGGTTTTGCATTCATTTTAATCGGATCGATTCCAATGGTTGCCTTTAATGCCACATCTAGTCTAGCCATCATCATCGTAAGTTATGCACTTAGAATGGTCGGGGTGGCATTAGTAATGATGAATACATTTACAGATGGAATTAACTCATTACCTTCCCAATACGAAACAGACGGAAATGCCGCTTCATCTACAATCAGACAGGTTGGAGGATCGCTTGGAACTGCAATTTCAATGACCGTTGTCACATTAGGTGTGAATCTAGCAAGCACCCACGCTACAACCGCAGGTGCTCAAATTACCGGTTACCAATTTGGTTTCTGGTTAATGTTAGGCGTTGCCATTATTGGTTTCTTACTATCATTTAGATTGCCTAAGAAATAAGATCAAACAAAAAAGCCATAGGATAACCTATGGCTTTTTTTATTATTCAGCGTTTACATTACTTTCTTTTGCTTGTATTGGTATTTGATAAATTCGTAGAACTTAACTTGTGTGGTGTAGTAGTAAGGATATACGTAAATTCCAAGGATTCCTGAAGTTAGGACAACCAATAGGAACCAACCAATGAATGATAGTTGTAACACAAAGTAATCAGCTTTGTAGCCCTTCATGTAGTCTTGACTGGTCATGATTGCTTCCAAAGCACCAACGCGTTCGTTGTTCACAAATCCGTCTCGATATACCCAAAGTGCTTGTGAGTACGCGAAACTCTTAATGGTTATAAATACTGACAAGAAGATTATTATTAGTGATGCAATGTAAAAACCTAGTGAATTTGGTAGTACAAAAATTATCACAAACATAGGAATGGATATTACAAATGACCATAGTGATAATAGGATTGATCTTAAAATCCATGTCCAGATAGTTCCCCAAAAAAGACGTTGATTGTCAATGAATGATATTGATTTTCTAAGTGGATTTTGGAAATCATCTTCTCCTCTTAACACATTAAAGACGGTGTAGATAGCACTTAGTAAAAAGATTGATGATAATAATATAAAAATAAATGATCCAACGTAGTTAGTGATGACATTGGGGTCGTTAAGCTTAATGCTTCCAGTGTATGCAGTTGAACTAAATCCGGCTCTATTCATTAATATTGAATAAACAATGCTAGTTAGTAAGAATGGAATGAATAAGATAAAGAAGAAACGTTGGTGTCCACGAATAAGGCTCTTAGCTTCTTGTTTTTGTTCTTTACGATTGTACATTTTATGCCTCCTGATTAATATCTTGAAAATATTATAACAAAAACCCCGGTCACATAGAGATGGCCGGGGCTTAAATTTTTATTAAGAATGATTTAGATGTTCTTCCAAGTGTCATGACCGATTGAAGGGAATAGGTGAACATTTCTTTCAATTTCTAGTGGTGTCATCTTCATGTTAACGGCTGGAACAATCATGTCCACTGCGTTATCAGCTTGGTCTGAAATTTCAGTGAAACCAACTAAGCGGTGTTCCTTGTCGAAAATGTATGCATTCTTAACAACAGGTTCCTTAGTGATTTGTCTAAACCATGTGTTGGTTGCATCATGTTCTTCTACAGTGTATTCATCACTAGCCTTTGCTTCATCAACAGTAACACCCATTTGACTGATACGAGGTGAAGTAAATACTACTGATGGAATTGCTGGGAAGTCGATTGGTTGATCAGTTTCGCCGGCAAATAAGTGCTTTAGGTATTGTGATTCGAATGTTGCGGTTGGGGTTAGGTTTGGTTGTCCGGTAGCAGCAACGTCACCTGAAGCGTAGATGTTTTCTACTGATGTTTGTAGGTATTCGTTAACAAGGACACCTTTCTTATCATCGTATTTCACACCAACTTCTTCTAAGCCCATGTCGTGAACCATTGGTACACGGCCAGAAGCATCTAAGATGTAATCAACAGTTAGTTGTTGATTGTCAGCGTAAGTTACGGTGTATTCGTCACCGTCTTGGCTGAATGAACGTAGACCAGAGTTTTCAACAAACTTGATACCAGATGCTTTCATTTCGTCCATTAAGATTTTTACGTATGGTTGGTAGAAAGGACGTAATGCCTTGTCACCGTGCATGAACATAGTAACATCAGCACCGGCTTCGTTTGCCATAGTAGCAAATTCCATCGCGATGTAACCAGTACCAACAACTGCCATACGTTTTGGCATGTCTTCTAATTCCATGAAGTCTCTTGAATCATGTGATAATTCAGTACCTTCAATTTCAACTTTGTGTGGTGTTAAACCAGTGGCGATAACGATTTTATCAGAAGTAACGTGTTCACCATTGATTTCTAGTGTGTGAGCATCAGTGAACTTAGCGAAACCATGGATAACATCCATGCCTAGGCTCTTCATAGTAGCTTCACGGTCTACCTTGATTGGTAGGATTCCTTCACGTTTGTGTTTGATGTTTTCCTTCCAGTTTAGCTTAGTGTCACCTTCAACGATGTCTTTCATACGTCTTTGGGTCTTAGCTAGAGTAACTGGTCCATCAAGTGAGATTTTGGCGTTACAACCCCAGTTAGGGCAAGTACCACCAACGGCGATTGCTTCAACAAACGCAATCTTAAAACCTTGTTTGCAAAGTGTCTTAGCACCGTCGAATGCGGCGTGTCCTGATCCGATGTAGATAACATCGTAATCGAAGTTAGGATTTTTCATGTTATAGCCTCCGTATTTATTACGTTTTTTATATTTTCTTATATTAATTAATGTACAATATTGTAGTTCTTCAAACAAATATATTGACTCGTTTTTAACGGAATTTTAAACAATAAAAAAGCCACCCAAATAGGTGGCTTTACTTAATATTTTATAGATGTTGCCAAGCGTCACTACCGATGGTAGGGAACAAATGAACAATCTTATTAATTTGAGCTTTGTCTAATTTTAGAGCAACGGCAGGTAGGATTGAGTCAATTACGCTATCCGCTTCGTTTGATACTTCTGTGGCACCAACCAAGTGGTGTTCCTTATCGAAGATGTATGCACGTTTAGCAATTTCTTCGTTAGTGATTGAACGGTACCAATCGGCAGTCATATCGTGTTCTTCAACAGTGTAGTCGTCACTGTTCTTAGCTTCTTCAACTGATACACCGACTTGAGCGATACGAGGTGAAGTGAATACAACTGAAGGAATGGCAGGGAAATCAATTGCATCATTAGTTTCACCAGAAAATAGGCTAGTTAGATATTGTGATTCAAACATTGCAGTTGGAGTTAATCTTGGTTGACCAGTTGCCGCAACGTCACCTGAAGCATAAATACTATCAACTGATGTTTGTAGATGGTCGTTTACTTCAATACCATTCTTTTTATCATACTTAACGCCAACTTCGTCTAAACCAATGTTTTCAACATTTGGAATACGACCAGTAGCATCTAAGATGTAGTCAGTGAAGACTTGACGGTTGTTTGATAATTCAATAGTTGTCTTACACTTTTCTTCGTGAAATTCTTGCACTTCGGCGTTTTCGACGAAAGTAACACCTTTTTCCTTCAAATCGTTAACCACAGCATCAACATATTCGCCGTTAAATCCACGAAGAGCACGGTCACCATGCATAATAACAGTTACTTCTGATCCAGCAGCATTTGCGATTGATGCAAATTCCATGGCAATGTAACCAGCACCGATAATTGCAATATGAACTGGTAGTTCATCGATGTTTAGGAAGTCCTTTGAATCGTGAGCCATTTCTTTACCAGGAACATCTAGTCTATGTGGACGTAAACCAGTAGCGATAACAATTTTATCTGCGGTGTATGATTTACCATCAACATCAACAGTATGTCCATCTGTTAGCTTTCCGTATCCTTTGATAACATCGATACCGAAGGCGTTCAAGCCACCTTCAATGGCATTTGGAATACTATCAATTACTTTATGTTTATTTAACATGTTTTGGGTCCAATCAATACTTAAGTCACCCTTAACAATGTTTCTTAAGCGCTTTTGGGTTTCTAGTAATTGTGCAGGTAAATCCAAAGCAATTTTAGCGTTACAACCCCAATTTGGGCAAGTTCCACCGATTTTATCAGCTTCTACTACGGCTACTTTATATCCTTTTGCAGCTAATGGCATTGCACCATCAAAAGTACCGTGACCGGCACCGATGTATAAAACATCGTAATCAAAATTTTCAGCCATGATTATCAATTCCCTCTTTACATATATATTGTTATTGTTGTTTTCATATACTATAAGATAAACTCCTTATATCCTTAATTCAAATAATTAGTTTCAAATTATATAGTGTAAGACATAACAAATTTTATGGATTTAATAAAAATTTAATAATATAAGTACTTTAAAATTAATGAAAATAGTATATAATCTTTTTGTGAATGAATAAACAAAAGAAGAAAAGAGGACGTTACTATGACTCAAAAAGTTGCATTTGTTACAGGTGCCGGCCAAGGTATCGGTAAAGCAATCGCTGAAAGATTAGCCCAAGACGGTTTTGCAGTTGCTGTTGTTAACCGTACTGCTGAAAAGGGTGAAGCAGTAGCCAAGGAAATTAACGCAAACGGTGGTAAGGCAATTGCTGTTCAAGCAGACGTTGCTGACAGAGACCAAGTATTTGCCGCAGTTGAAGAAACTGTAAAACAATTGGGTGACTTAAACGTTATTGTTAACAACGCCGGTGTAGGTCCTACTACTCCAGTTGAAACAATCACTCCAGAACAGTTCAACACTGTATACAACATCAATGTTGCATCAGTTATCTGGGGAACTCAAGCAGCCAAGGCTAAGTTCAACGAACTAGGTCATGGTGGTAAGATCATCAATGCTACTTCTCAAGCAGGTGTTGTTGGTAACCCTAACTTAACTCTTTACGGTAGTACTAAGTTTGCTATCCGTGGTATCACTCAAACCACTGCTCGTGATTTAGCAGCTGATAACATCACTGTTAATGCATTCGCACCTGGTATCGTTAAGACTCCAATGATGATGGACATTGCCCACAAAGTTGGTCAAAACGCAGGCAAGGATGACGAATGGGGTATGCAACAATTCTCTAAGGATATCGCATTAGGTCGTTTAGCTGAATCAGAAGACATCGCTGCTGGTGTTTCATTCCTAGCAGGTAAGGACTCAGACTACATGACTGGTCAAACATTAATTCTAGATGGTGGTATGCAATTCCACTAAAATCATATCCTGGATATGAAAAAAAGCCATAGGTTATCCTATGGCTTTTTATTATATGTTATGTAGAAAAAGATCAAAAAAAGAGCCGCTTCTATTAAGAAGCGGCTCTTGTTCTGTGAGATATACAAAAACAAACTTTTATTCTTTAACAAAAAAGTACCCCAAAGATAAAATCTTCAAAGTACTTTAGTTAGTGAGCTGTGATGCTTTGAACACCATCTTCTCAGCAAAGGACTGAGTGCTTTTACCTTAAGCTAACAGCTCAAAATATTAAGTTTGCCCGTGAGATGTAACCTCAAGCGACATATAATATTAAACCACATCTATAGATTTTATGCAACAATATTTTGAGAAAAAATTGAAAATTCGCTATAATTTTATTATCGAAGTAATCATTTGGGAGGGATTAGATGCAAGTGATCGGTATGTTAATCATGGTAATTGTGCTATTTATTATTTCCACATTATCAACAGTGTTAGTAATTTCTTTGAAAAATAAGCATAAAAACGATGATAAAGACTAATATAACGGGGGGTTATCTATAGATATAAAAAATATTTATAACAAGCTTATCCTTTGACTATATCTTTAAGTGTGTTTTATAGTACTTAACGTGTTTTAAATTAAGCAATAATTATTTTTAATATCAAATAGGAGGATTCATAATGGGAGTATTTATTAACTCAATCCAAAGTGTCCTTGTTGTTGTTCTAATTATGCTATTAGGATATGTATTAAGAAAAACCGGTTGGTTTGCAGATACATTCAGCAAGAACATTTCTAAATTAATCAAAAACATCGCTCTACCAGCTTCAATTTTTGTTGCGGTGTTAAGTCGTCTAACTAGAGGTAAGCTTGTAAGTTTCGGTAGCTACTTAATCTGGGGTATTATCTCAGTTATCATTGGTTACCTAATTGCGTTTGCACTAGTTAAAATCATGAAGGTTAGACCAGGTCGTCGTGGTGTATTCATTAACGCTATCGTTAACGCCAATACTATCTTCATTGGTCTACCATTGAACATCGCCTTATTCGGTGACAAGTCAATGACTTACTTCTTGGTATACTACATCATCAACACTGTTTCTACTTGGGCATTTGGTGTCTTCTTGATCAGTAACGATGACCCTACTAAGTCAGGTCAACCAAAGGAACACCACAAGATTAACTGGAAACAAGTTATTCCAATGCCACTTGTTGGTTTCTTAGTTGCTTTAGTATTCTTACTACTAAACATTCCAGTACTAAAGGTACCTTTCTTATCACAAACACTATCATACGTTGGTAGTCTTGTTACTCCACTATCACTAATCTACATTGGTATTGTATTAGCTGATGCTGGTCTAAAGAGTATCTCATTCGACCGCGACACTGTTGTTGCACTATTAGGTCGTTTTGTATTGTCTCCAGTTGTTATGATTGTTATCTTAACTGCTGCTGCTCATGGCGGTGTATCACTACCAACAATATTCAACCAAACTATGATTGTTCAATCAGCTACCCCAATGCTAGCCGTATTACCAATCCTAGCTGCTGAATCACACGGTGATGTTAAGTACGCTACAAACATTGTAACTACTTCAACTGTATTGTTCATCGTTGTTATCCCTATCTTAATGACAATCGTTCAATACATCTAATAACTAAGAAAACGTTGGATTTATTCCAGCGTTTTTTTATTACATATAACAAAATTGACAAGTGCGGATAGTTAGCCTAAACTTTAAATAAATTAAATGCGGAAGCAAAGAAGGAATTCATATGTTTGAAAAGATTTGTTACACATTAATGGTAATCGCCGTTATTATTTTAGCTGTAGTATATTTTGTATGTTATTAAAAAATAAAAAGGATTGACGTTGGTCAGTCCTTTTTTGTATGAATGTCTAGATATATGAAATAAAGTTATCCATCTTTTAAACAAATCCAGACCGATAATACTTTATGGTATATTTGTAATACATAGTATTTGGAGGTTGTTTATTATTAAATGGATTATTAAATCGATTAAATGGATTGATTATCAAGTAGCTTTATTGAATAAAGATGGAGATATAGAGGCAGAGCATAAAATAATATTTGTTTTTGGCGGATTGTATGCTGCTTTCATGATAGTCGCTTTTTTTATAGCATCTCTTAGACAGAATAAAAATTTATGGATGTTAGTTGCTTCGAGTTTTTTTATTGCTATAAGCTTTGCAGTTGGATGTTGCATTTGGAAAATTAAAAATAAAAAACTATGGATGCTTGATCTGACGATATTACTACATTTTTTATGTCTTATTACTGCATTTTACTTTGTTTTTGATAATGAAATAGCTGCTTATCTTTCTTACAGTTTTGAAATTATGACTACGACCTTTTGTTTCTGGTGGTTATCTTATATGTTTAATCCAGCTATTTTGCCAACTGATTATAAGAATGTCTACAATAAAAAGATTGGTAGATTTTTTTTAAAATTATTAATGGTTGCTGTTTTTTCTCTCATAGTATTTGTTATTCAGGTTGATGCTAACGGATCAATGATAACAGCTATTCTTACAATCATAATTTCTTTGGTTGGAACGAAAGAATTTTTTTATATGGTTCAGATTTTTTCAAGTAATTTATTTAGTGATGTTGAAATAGCTAAATTAATAGAAAAAATGGATGGTAGATTGACCAGAATAAAAATTTTAATACTATTACTGGAATTATCTTATATATTATCTATTTGTTTATTTAATTTTTTTGATATTAAAAATCATTTAATTTATTTATCCAAACGTTCCGTTATTAAACAAAATGACATAGTTATTGACTCCACGGCTATTCATTTTGTTATTGAAATAGTAATACTTATTTTTTTAATGATTTCTTTGAGATTTTTACTACGTAACGTGTATTCAAAAATCTTTAAAAAACTGTCAAAATAAAAAGGACTGACATCTGTCAGTCCTTTTTGATTAGCCTAGTTTTTGAAATTCATTGATTTCTTCATCGGTTAGTTGGTACAAGGTATTAAATACTGTTGATAGGAATGAATATGGTAGGTTGTCGGTAATTCCACCGGCGATTTCTCCGGCAATGCTTAGGATGCTAGAAGCAAGGACAGCGGAATCACAACTGTTGTCGACAGCTAGACAGGCACCTAGGATACCGTCTAGCATGTCACCACAACCAACATTTACAGCAAAGTAATGGTGGCCATTTTTGACTTCGACAGTCTTACTACCGTCTGAGATGACGTCAGTTACACCTGATAATAATGAGATACAGTCAAACTTCACAGCGACAGTTTCTGCGATTTGATGAAGGTCACCGTCACCTTCTCCGGCGTCGATTCCTTGGGCGTTCCAATCAATATCAGCTAGGAATGCTAATTCACCAGCGTTTCCACGAATGCCGTCGAATTTGACTTCCTTGGTAACCTTAGCGAAGTTGTCTTGGCGTAACTTGGATGCGCCAATCGCCACGGGATCGATTACGACGGGGATGCCTTTTTGGTTGGCGTACTTTCCGGCTACGATTGATTTTTCAACGTCGCCATCGTTTGATGAACCCATATTAATGACTAGGGCGTTTGAGATGTTGACTAGGTCGCTTGCTTCCTTGATGTCGTCGAACATGATTGGTGATGCGCCGATGAAGTTGATGGCGTCGGCCACGTGTTGTGGTGTTACCATGTTTGAAATGTTTAAAATGATTGGTGAATTTTCTCTGATTTGTTTGATGTTAGTCATTATGCATTCCCCTTTAAACGGTTGATAGTTTCTTTGATGTCTGTACTGTCGATAATATCTGAGATGACAGAGACACCGTCGACGTTGGTAGTTAAGATTGCTTTGGCGTTATCTTCCTTGATACCACCGATGGCAACGGCTGGATGAATTGATTCTCGGTATAAACGGTTTAGTTCATCAATTCCGATTGCTGGTTTGACCTTTAGCTTGGATTGAGTGGCGAAGATGGGACCGATGCCGATATAATCGAGTGAATCGACATCGTTGGCAACTCTGACTTCATCCAAGGTGTGAGTGGATAATCCGATAATCTTGTTCGGACATTCTGCAATCACGCGTTCAATCTTGGTGTCGTCTTGGCCGACGTGGATTCCATCGGCATTAATTTCCTTCATTAAATCGATATCGTCGTCGATGATGTAAGGCACGTTGTACTTGGCAGTGATTTCCTTTAGTTGAATTGCCACCTGTAGTTTTTCCACATCGGTTAGGGTAGATTGGTCCTTTTCACGGTATTGAAACATGGTAATGCCGTTCTTACATGCATCCTCTACGATTTGGATTAGTTTGTCGACGTCGTCGCCAACGTTTTGACTACCCGCAATGAAGTAGACGGCCAGTTGTTCTTTAGCGAATTTCATCTTCAGCCCCCCCAGTGATTTAGTGGTCCATGACCATGTCCGACAATGATTTCTGATTGAAGGATGGTATCAATGTAGTGTTTTCCTTCGATGATGGCTTCCTTAGTGGATTTTCCCTTAGCAAGGTTAGCAACAATTGCAGACGATAGGGTGTCGCCAGTACCGTGCTTTCTGACGGTGTTGTACTTTTTACTTTCGATGGTAAAACTGATTCCGCTTTTTAGTAGGACGTAATCGGATAGGGTATCACCTTGTTGGTGGCCACCCTTGATGATGACGTTCTTGGCACCCAGTTGTTGAATGTGCGCAGCAGCTTCTATTACATCATCGTTGGTTTCAATTTTTTTACCATATATAACCTCAGCTTCTGGGAGGTTGGGGGTCACGATGTCGGCAATTGGCATTAGTTTATTAATGATGGCGTTGATACCGGAATCATCTAACAATCTAGCACCGCCTTTGGCGACCATCACTGGGTCGACGACAATGGGGTGAATGTTGTACTTTTTAATGTTTGATACAACTGCTTCGACACGTTCTTGGTCAAACAAAGCACCGGTCTTGGTTGCCTTGATGTCAAAATCATCGTATAGTGAATCAAATTGTGCGTTGATCATTTCTACGGGAGTAGGTAGTACCGATTGAACACCTAATGTGTTTTGTGCGGTTAGACCAACCACAACATTAGTAGCAAAGACGTGGTGTTCTTGCATCGTCTTGATGTCGGCTTGCATACCGGCACCACCACCGGAATCAGAACCGGCGATGGTTAGTGTTTCAGGAACTTTTTTACTATTCATGGTGACTACCTCCATGAATAATGTCTGAAAAACGCCAGTCTTGTTGGTAGAAGGCTTGTTCCCAGAATTCCCATTCGAGTTCGGTACTCTTTAGGAAGAAACCTTTGGCTTCGTTAAGTTGTTCTTCTGACATATCTTTTGAAAGTACGTCTAACATCTTGAAGAGTTTTTGGGTTAGACCACCATCTGCATCTTCATCGTCAGATAGGTAGAAATCAATCCAGCTCTTAAATGGGTTGTCTTCTGCGTTTTTACCTGTGGCAGTTAGCTGTTTAGAAATTTCATTGTATGTCCATGGGCAGGGTAGTAACGCACAGATGATGTTTGCCAGACCACCGGTTCTCACAGCACGATACATATGTGATTGGTATAGGTAGGCCTTAGGACTTGGTGTTGCATGTTGCAAGCTTTCGTATGTAACGTTAGCAATATCGCAAAAGACGTGGTGAGGATGGATTTCACTGTTTAGAATAAAATTGATGTTTTCAGCGAAGAATCGCATATCGTCTCTGTCCTTTAGGATGGGGATGATACTAGCGTAAATTTTGATGAACTCAGATAAGTATTGAAAATCTTGTTGAACATAAAATTTTAGTGCAGCATCGTCGACGTGACCGTCACCGATACCTTTAACAAACGGGTGGTCAAAGATAGCTTCTAGAATTGGATTAGCTTCCTTGACTAGTTGATGCGAAAACATGAAACAATACCTCCAGTTTGCTGCCGCAAATAAAAAATACCCTCCCACACGACGGTGGAAGGGTACACTTGGATAGACTAGGTCTAATTCTTTACTTGGAGTGCGCCTGACTTCCTTCGCTAGTGCTAACTAGATCAGGTTCAATGGGTGTAATCTCAGCCGAAAAACGGCACCCCAGTGGACAGCATTTTTATATTTAATTCATGTTTAAGTATATCTGTTTTGAAATATTTGTAAACATGATGATTTTGCCAAACAAAAAAGACGCCGTCATAGCGCCTTTTTATTTTATCCATAGTAAATTTCAAAATGAATTTGCCCCATTTTATCGATTGAAACACCAAATTGTTCTGGTAATGTCTTGCTTAGATTTACAGAAAGGAAGATATCACTATGGCCCCAAGATGAAGATGCGTCATCGAACATCATCGCACAGATGCCTCCATAGATACTTTCTTTAACGTTGGCAAGGTTGATTGGATTTTGAACGTAAGAATCAGTTAGCAGTGATTCCGTCATGTTTTCTGCATAATAATTTAAGCTGTATTTGTTTGCGACATTACTTAAGACTCTATTGTCATGTCCTTTTTTGGTCATACTCCAATTATCGTTATTGTATCCATCCGCAACTTCACGGGATGCTTTTAGTGCGGTATCAGTCACAGTAAGTGGTTGAGTGAATAGATAATTGTTGCTAAGTTTTAGTCTGAATTGATTTATTAAATCAGCGGCATATTGAGATAGTTCTCGTTGAAGATTGGTATCGATACGATTGATATCAACCAATCTCTTGGTGTCGGCAATCTTTGGATGGAAGACGTTAATCTTTCTACTTTCAGAAATCGAATTTGGATCAGCATCGTTGATATCTCGAGTACGTTCGACTATTTTTTTGTCATTGTTAAAACCATACATGTAGTTTGAAGGGATGTTTAGTGTATCGATAGGATTTTTTGTGGCGTAATCGTCACTATCAAAATTAAAACCATCTATAGAATCGTATTCGTTTTCCTTAGTAGTGGGGTTATCATCGACTAGTTCTGGCCTACTAGAATATGGCTTAGTTTTCTTTTTGATTACCTTTTTCTTCTTGGTAGTCTTCTTTACTATCTTTTTAGTGGCCTTTTTCTTTGTCTTCTTATGAGTAGCTACCTTTTTTTTAGCCTTGGTAGCTTTTTTGCTCTTTTTTTGATGTTTGCTTTTGGCCTTGGTAGTTTTTTTGGGGTGTTTCTTTACGGCCTTTTTCTTCTTAGTAGTCTTTTTATGCTTAACCTTAGTCTGTTTCTTAGCTTTTTTCACATGTTTTTTCTTGTGATGAGTTTGCTTGGTAGTTTGAGCATTTACGGATAGGTGGTTTTCGCTAATGCTTCCGGCAAACAACATTACAGTCGCGACAAATAATAGAAGTGAAAATGCTTTTATTTTACGCATGTCGATTCTCCTTAGTATGTACGATTTTTTATTAATATAAATATACCAAATGTTTTTAATAATGGAATTGATTTTAACTTTGTGTTTTAATTAAATCAAAGACAAGGGGAGATAATTAATGACTAAATTTAAACGTGCATTTGCAATGATTATTACTGCCGTCATTGTGGCATTAGGATTAACAGCTTGCGGTCAATCTACCTCAAATGCGACTGCGAATAAAAGTAATAATACCAACGTTTCGGCACAGGCTTCAGTGAGACCTTCAAAGAATGCTTGGAAGCACTCATCAGAAAAGAAGGCTTACCCAAATATGAAGCTATCAAAGAAGAACTGGCTTGATGTTTCAATCAAGAAACAACGTGTTTACGTTAAAAACAAGGCAGGTAAGGTGTTATACACCATGCTATGCTCAACTGGAAACGACAATGGAACCCCACGTGGAACATTCCATATTCAAAAAGAACGCGGTAGTCACTTCTACAATGCTTCATCAAAGGAAGGTGCCAACTACTGGACTTCATTTAAGGATCACGGAATCTACTTATTCCATTCAGTTCCTGTAAATAAGGATGGTAAGTATTTAATGAAGGATGCTCATGAATTAGGTAAGGTCGCCAACTCACATGGTTGCGTTCGTTTATCAATTCCAGATGCTAATTGGATTAACAGCTCAGTGCCAACCGGAACCAAGGTTGTCATTCACTAATACAAATAAAAAAGACGTTCATAATGAACGTCTTTTTTTAATGCAATGTGCTTACATCGATAAGAATTAACACCATAACAATGGTAATTCCCAGGATGGTTGCTACATATTTATTTTTGAATGATTGGTGCTTGCGGTATAAGAAAAATAACAATGTCAATAGAGCAAGAACACCAATTGCATACATAATAATCAGTTTGATTTGAACTGATAGGTCATCTGCTAGCATGTGAGCACCTTCTATTACTTAGTTAATAGTTGGTATGCAAATCTAGCAGTCCATGGATGACCATTTTCGCGCATATGGATAATTCCACGTTTTTCAAAACCGTTAGAAGTGATAACGTGTTGCATACCTTTGTTTTCAGGATGAGTGTCGATTCTGATATCCTTGTAACCTAAAACACGTGAAACGGTGATTAAGCTACTAACCAGTTTTTCAGATAGGTGTTGTCCACGGAACTCGTTTGAGATGGCAACTCTATGGATTGCTGCGTAGTGAGCTTCGGAACCATTAACCCAATCGCCTTCTTCAATCTTTAGGTAATTTGGATCAATTCCTTGATGAATGGTTGCAGTTCCGGCGACTTTGCCGTCAGTGATTAACACGTAGTTGATTCCATCTTTAACGTCTTTAACTAAATCTTCGTCAGCTGGGTAACCATGTTGCCATTGGTCAATTCCTTGTTCATGTAGGTATTTAATTGCTGAGTGAATGATGTCCAGGATTGCTGGTAAATCTTCTTCAGTTGATTTCTTTAAATATGTTGCGGGCATTTTTACACTTCCTTTATGAAAATTATAAGATAAAAGTATATAGAAAAACGTTGCAATTTGCAACGTTTGTAAATTAAGCCTATTCATAGCATACTACAATGACACTTTTAGTAAACTAATTAGAATTATCTATAGTAGTGTAATCTTCATGGCCATTCCCATACCGCCACCGATGCAGATGGTAGCTAGACCACTTTTTTGGTTGGTGCGTTGTAGGTTGTAGATTAATGAACCAACAATACGAGCACCGGAATCACCTAGGGGATGTCCCATTGAGATGGCACCACCTGAAATGTTTAGTTTGTTCATATCAATATTGTAGTCGTGTGCGACAGCAAGGACTTGAGCAGCGAATGCTTCGTTTAGTTCGACTAGGTCAATATCTTCCATAGTGATTTTTAGTTTATCAAACAATGACTTGGTAGCGTCATATGGTGCGTAACCCATGTAGTCAGGATCGCATCCGGCTTCTGCATATCCATCGATAACTGCTAGTGGTTTAACATTCAAACGTTTAGCAGCTGATTCGCTCATTAGGACTAATGCAGATGCACCGTCATTTAGACTAGCGGCATTGCCGGCAGTCACAGTTCCATCTTCCTTAAAGGCAGGACGAAGTTTGTTTAGCACTTCAATAGAAGTATCACGACGGATGTTTTCATCTTCCTTCATAATATAAGAAGATTTTCTGTTTTTGATTTCGATTGGCACTAGTTCGGAATCAAAGTATCCATTATCAAATGCTTTAGCTGCCTTCATATGAGATTGGTAGGCGAACTTGTCTTGTTCTTCTCTTGTAACGTTGAATTTTTCAGCAACGTTTTCAGCGGTCACTCCCATTGGTCGTTTGTTGAAAGCATCCATTAAAGCATCGATGTTTAATGAATCAACTAGAGTAACGTTTCCAAACTTGTGACCTGAACGAACGTCCATGTTTAGAAATGGTGCATTCGACATGCTTTCCACTCCACCGGCAACGATAACGTCTGCGTCACCCATGACAATGGCAGCTTGTGCATTACGGACAGCCTTTAGGCCGGAACCACACACTTGGTTAACTGTGTTGGCAGTACTACAGTAGGGGATGTTTGAGTTAATTTCGATTTGTCTTGAAATGTTTTGGCCTGCGCCGGCTTGAATAACGTTTCCAAACACCACTTGATCTACATCAGATGGTTTAATGTTTGCTTGTTTTATAACAGCCTTGGTAACGATGGTTCCAAGATCCACAGAAGTGAAGTTCTTTAAAGCCCCGTTTATCTTACCGATAGGTGTTCTCTTGGCAGCAGCAATCACGACTTTTTCCATATAATAGTAAAACTCCTTTTAAATTATCTATAAGAAATAGTATAACGATTATTCTATTTAATTCTATTATATAGAATAAAACTAAAAAGTTTAATAAAGTTTAAAAAAGATATTGACCACAGTGTTTATAATTGGTATTATTATATCCGTTGTCATTTTTCGGATAACAATAAAATTTAATTGAAACAAATAATAAAAAGTTGTTGACCTGACGGTTTTAATTTGATATTATTGTTTCTGCTGTTGAAAAAGTTGATCGTTAAAATCGATTGAAAATAAGCAAAAAAAGTTGTTGACTTTCAATTGCTAAGATGGCATAATAGTTATTGTTGTCATCGCGATTGAGCGACTTTTGATAACAAGGTTGATAAAAATTAATTATAAAAAGTTGTTGACATTGAGTTAACAATCTGATATAATTAAGAAGCTGATTAATTTAATCGGCATCAACAAATTGGTAGATCTTTGAAAACTGAACAAGATTGATAATCGATGATGTGTAAGGAACTTACAACTTGGTTGTAAGAATTAAA